>NZ_BONX01000058.1 GCF_016862935.1 Plantactinospora mayteni | reverse complement strand
ACGCCCGGGGCGGGCCTGGTGGCTCAGCGCGCCCGAGCCGGGGCGGGCCTGGTGGCTCAGCGCGCCCGAGCCGGGGCGGGCCTGGTGGCTCAGCGTGGCGCCACCGTCTGCTGCCAGCGGCGCAGTACGGCGTAGCTCACCAGGAACAGCACGGTGGCGTTCAGGCAGTGCCAGAGGAAGTGGGTGCCGACCGGCAGGTCCGCACAGAGCGGCCCGTCCAGCGTCCGCAGGGTGAGCGAGGCGGTGAACAGCGCCGCCGCGCCGAGCAGCCAGCCGCCGAACCTGGCCGCGTCGGGTGGGGCGGTGAACCGGACCGCCAGGCCGAGCGCGGCCAGGCCGGCGAGCGCGGGGGCGTACCCACCCACCGTCGCCCGCTCGCCGCCGGCCGCGTAGAGCAGCAGGTTCAGGCCGACGGCGAACCCGAGGAAGGCCGGCGCGGCGAGCCAGGCCCAGCGCCAGCGGACCCGCCACATCCAGTGCAGCACCACGGCCACCCCGACGAGTACGAAGAGCAGGATCGCCAGCGAGTCCAGCGCCGAGGTGAGCCGGGTGGCGACGGTGTGGAAGGCGAGGCTGGCCAGGCCGACGATGCCGAGCAGCACCGGCAGCAGCCAGACGCTGACCGGTACCCGGTGTCGTTGCCCGGCCAGCAGCCAGAGCAGCAGCGCCGAGGCGGCCAGGAACGCCAGGTTGCTGACCGCGTTGGCCGGTTCGTTCCACAGCCCGGGCGCGGTGCGCTCGCAGTACGAGTCGACGTACATCGACCGGAAGCCTGCCGGCCCGGATCGGCGGTGCCGTTGCCGGTGGATGAACCCGTGACCTCGGTCGGATGACGAGGCCGGTCCGGCAGCGGTACGCCGAACGCCCCCGCCGGGCCGGCGCGGGCGGCGCCGCTCGGCCGGTCGGCCAGCCGAGGGAGTGCGGATCGGCTGACCTCATGGTCGGGTCTGCCGGGTACCCTCGGTCGGTGTTCTCGCCTCAAGGCCCGTCCCTGCGTGAACTGGGTGTGCAGGCGCTGTCGTCGGTCGAGCGTGGCTACGATCTCCTGGCCCCGAAGTTCGACCACACGCCCTTCCGCACGTCGGAGAGCATCGTCGGCGCGACCGCCAATGCCCTGGCCGGACTGGGACCGTTCGACCGTGGGCTGGACGTGTGCTGCGGTACCGGCGCGGGCATGCGGGTGCTCAGCTCCCTGTGCCAGGGACGGATCACGGGCGTCGACTTCAGCGCCGGAATGCTCGCGCAGGCGCGCAGCGCGTACCCGGACGCCAGGTGGGTGCGGGCCGACGCGCGGGCCCTGCCTTTCACCGAGGACGCCGACCTGGCGGTCAGCTTCGGAGCCTTCGGGCACTTCCTGCCCGCCGAACGGCCCGCACTGTTCGAGGGGATCTACCGCGCGCTGCGGCCCGGCGGGCTCTTCACCTTCGCGATCGCCGCGCCGCCGCCACTGACCTCGGTGTGGCACTGGGCCACGCTCGGATTCGACGTGGTCATGCGGGTCCGCAATGCCGTGTGGCGCCCACCGTTCGTCATGTACTACCACACCAGCCCGGTGCCGGCACTCTGCGACGAGTTGACGGCGGTTGGCTTCACCGCGACGACCGTCGACCTGACCGACCTGGGCCGGTACCGGGACGGCAGCCCACGGTACCGGCTCATCCTCGCGCGGAAGCCGCCGACGGACCCGCTCTGACGACCGGCGGACCCTTACCGACGACCGGCGGACCCGACGAGGGTGTGGTGGTGGTCGTCATGGGGTGTCGGCCGTGGACGTGGAGGTGGGCGTGGCGGCGGGGATGACGGCGCGGTACTTGCCGCCGGCGTTCTGTTGCGGTGGCTCGCTCGCGCGCTCGGTCGTGACGTGGCCGAGGCCGTGGCGGGTCAGCAGGTCGCGCATCCGGGTGTCGACCTGGCTCCAGAGGGCGTCGGGGTCGGTGCCGGGCGCCGGGCGCAGCCGGATGCGCAGCGCGGTCGGCGCGGTGTGGACGATCTGGAACAGCTCCAGGCCGGGTACCGCCTCCAGCAGCGTGGCCAGCGGGAGTGGGGCGAGGGTGACCGGCGTTTCTTCCCCCGCCGGTCCGGGGCCGGGGAAGGTGAGCAGGTCGGCGGCGCGGCCCTGGACCCGGACGGCCGGACCGGGGTTGCCGCACGGGCAGGCGTCGGGGCGCTGGAGGACGGCGTCGCCGAGGTCGTAGCGCAGGATCGGCTGTACGTGGTTGGCCAGGTTGGTCAGCAGCACGGTGTGCGACGGCTCGCCGGGTGCCACCGGCTGGTAGTGCTCGTCGACGGGTTCGAGGACGGCCCAGTCGGCGTTGAGGTGCATCCAGCCTTCGGTGCAGCCGGAGCTGAGGAACGGGCACTCGTTGCAGGCGTAGCTGGTGCGTACCTTCGCGCCGAGGGCGGTCGCGATGCGGGCGTACTCAGGTGTGGGCAGCCCTTCGGCGCTGAGGATCACGAGGGTGGGGTCGATGTGCAGCCGTCCCGCCTCGGCCTCGCCGGCCAGCAGCGCGCCGATGCTCGCGTACGGGGCCAGCACCGCCGGGCGGAACGCGTTGAGTTCGGCCACGAGGGCGTCCAACGGCTGGTGCACGCTGAAGGTGGCGATGCGGGAGCGGTCGCGCAGCCGGGCAGCGGCCACGGTGGAGGCGAAGTGCCCGCCGCCCGGCGCCACCAGCGCCATCCGGGCGCCGCCACGCGCGATGCGGGCCACGTCCCGGATGCTCAGCCAACCGGCCAACATCCGGGCCATCATCGCGGAGGTCACCGCGCCGGCGCGGGCGTCTTGCAGGAAGATCCCGTGCGTGCCGGTGGTACCCGAGGTGGTGGTCAGCGTGTAGCGGCCGGCGAACGGTGCACCGATCCGTGTCGGGTCGTCAGCGAACGCTCGCGCCTGGGCGAGGGTGACGGCCGGGTCGGTAACCCAGTCGTCGAAGTGGGCCATCAGCTCGCTCTTGCGAGTGATTGGCAGCCGAGCCAGGTTGCTCAGGTCGGCGGGCAGACCCTGGTACAGGTGGCGGTAGTAGGGCGAGTGGGTACGCGCCCAGGTCACGAGTTCGGCCAGCCGGGTCCGCTGCCGGGCGGCCATTGCCGGCTCGCCGCCCGCCTTCGCGGAACGGGCATCCGCCAGCAACCGTAACGCCGAGACCTTCATGAGTTCGTGGTGTCCTTCCTCGTTGGCCGCACTGACGGTGCTGGCGCCGGGCGTGCTGTGGTGGGCAACGCCGAGGGGCGCCGGGGACCGCCCGGGTTGAGTCCGACGGCCTGCCGAGCATTCAGCTATCGCTGAATACAGCGATCAGTGTACGATGCGGTGATGGAGACGTTGACCTACGGCCAGGTGCTTGCCCGGTTCGGCCACGCGTTGTCCGATCCGACCCGGGCGCGGTTGCTGCTGGCGCTGCGGGAGGGCCCGGGATATCCGGCAGACCTGGCGGATCTGTTGGGTGTGACGCGGCAGAACCTGTCCAACCATCTCGGCTGCCTGCGGGGCTGCGGCCTGGTGGTGGCGGTGCCCGAGGGCCGGCGTAGCCGCTACGAGCTGGCCGATCCGCGGCTGGCTCACGCGTTGGGGGATCTGTTGGGTCTGGTGCTCGCGGTCGATCCGGCCGCGTGTCCGGAAGCCGTCGAGAACGGCTGCTGCGGGTGACCGGACCACTGATCCAGCTCGGGCAGGTCGGTCCAGATCCTGTCCGTCGGGCGGTGCTGGCGCGGCGGGTGCGGTTGCTGGTCGCGGCGACGATCACCTACAACGTGGTCGAGGCGGTGCTGGCGATCACCGCTGGCACGATCGCGTCGTCGACGGCGTTGATCGGCTTCGGGCTGGATTCGGTGATCGAGGTGTCGTCGGCCGCGGCGGTGGCGTGGCAGTTCGCCGGGCGGGATCCGCAGGCGCGGGAACGGGTGGCGCTGCGGGTGATCGCGGTGTCGTTCTTCGCCCTCGCCGCGTACGTGACGGTCGAGTCGGTTCGCGCCCTGCTCGGTGGCGCCGAGGCGGAGCACTCGAGTGTGGGACTGGTGCTGGCTGCCGCGTCGCTGGCGGTGATGCCCGGGCTGTCGTACGCGCAGCGGCGGGCGGGCCGGGAGCTTGGTTCGCGGTCGGCGGTGGCGGACTCGAAGCAGACGCTGCTCTGCACGTATCTCTCCGCGGTGCTGCTGGTCGGTCTGGGCGTGAACAGTCTGTTCGGCTGGTCGTGGGCTGATCCGGTGGCGGCATTGGTCATCGCGGGGGTGGCGGTCAAGGAGGGCCGGGAGGCATGGCGGGGTGATGTCTGCTGCGCACCGGTCACCAGAACCGCGACCGCGGACTGTGCGGGGGACGGCTGTTGTACGCCGAGCTGACGCCGGTGCGGGAGCGCACTGTCGAGGAGGTGTGTGGTGCGGCTTGACGTGGCGGTGATCGGGGCCGGGCAGGCTGGTCTGGCGATCGCCGGTCACCTACGGGGCAGTGGACTGCGGGTGACGCTCTTCGACCGGGCCGAGCGGGTGGGTGACTCGTGGCGGTGCCGGTGGGACTCGTTGCGGCTGTTCACCCCGGCGCGCTACAGCCAGCTTCGTGGCCTGCCGTTTCCCGGGTCCGGCGACCGGCATCCGGGTAAGGACGAGGTGGCCGACTACCTGGCCGCGTACGCCGCGCAGGTCGGCGCGCCGGTCGAGGTGGGTGTCGAGGTGACCGAACTGGCCGCAGCAGAGTCCGGCGACGGGTTCACGCTGGTCACATCGGGTGGCCGGAGCTGGACTGCGGGGCAGGTGGTGGTGGCGACGGGGCCGTTCCAGGAGCCGGTGCGGCCGGCGTTCGCCGCGCGGTTGGACGCGGGGGTGGTACAGGTCCACAGCCATGACTACCGCAATCCGGCGCAGGTGCCGGCCGGCGGACCGATCGTGGTGGTCGGCCGGGGGAACTCTGGGGTGCAGATCGCCGCCGAGTTGGTCGCCGCAGGGCGGGACGTGGTGCTGGCCGGCCGGGCGCAGCCGTACCTGCCGCAGCGGATCCTGGGCCGGGACGTGTTCTGGTGGCTGCACCGGCCGGGCCTGTTGCACGCCCCGACCGGATCGTGGCGGGGCCGGTTGTTGCGCCGCCGGGGCGAGCCGGTGATCGGCACCGACGTGGGTCGGCTGGTCCGTGCGGGGCGGGTGCGACTGGTGCCGCAGGCCGTCGACGCCAACGGTCGGTGGCTGTGCTTCGACGGTGGGCAGCGGCTGGCGGTGGCGGCGGTGGTGTGGGCGACCGGCTACCGTCCGCACTATCCGTGGCTGCGGCTGCCGGTACTGGACGCCGCTGGCCGGCCGGAGCACCGGCGTGGTGTGACGGCGGTGCCGGGGCTGTACTTCGTGGGCCTGCCGTGGCAGTCGCAGCGCGGTTCGGCACTGCTGGACGGGGTGGACCGGGACGCGTACCGGCTGGCGCGGACGATCGTGGCTCGGGATGCGGGTGTGTCGGCTGACACGTTGGGGTGACAAGGGGAACCCGGCGCGCCCACCCGGCGACCCTCCGATGGCATGGCGTAGAAAGTGGCCGGGGGTAGCACGGGTAATGAGGACTTCGTCTGGTGGCGGTGGTGGCGGTGGCCTTCGTAGTGGGCGTCCCGCCACGGCAACGTCGGCGGGGCGTGTGGTGACCGGCCCGGTCCGCTGGCGGGCCGCGGGTCTGCTGGTCGGCGGCGGATCGGCTGTCGCCGCCGCGGCGATGGTCGGCCTCTCCTGGTACGCGGGCATCCTGGGCACCGAGAGGGTGCCCGGCCTGCCCGACCCCGGTTGGGTGACGGTGTGGGCGCTGCCCGCCGCAAAGCTCGGTGCGCAGGTCTGCGCGGTGGCCACCGTCGGGCTGCTGTTGGCCGCGGTGGTGCTCTCGCCTCGGCAGGCCGGTCGGCTGTCGGCGACCGGCTACCGGCGCATTCGCGCCGCCGGCTGGGCCGCTCTGCTCTGGTGCCTGTTCAGCCTCGTCGAGTTGGCCTACACGCTGGCCGACCTGCTCGGCATGCCGCTCGGCCAGGTCGGTGGGCTTCGGTCCCTGGTCAACTTCGCGACGACCATCAGCCTCGGCCAGGCGCTCGGACTGTCGGCCGTACTGGCCGGTGCGGTGTTCGTGATCTGCCGGGTGACGCTGAGTCCGCGGGTGGCGGCCGGGGCGATGCTGCTGGCGGTGCTCGCCGTCGTTCCGCCAGTGTTCACCGGTCACGCTGCCGCCGCCAGCAACCACCAGGTGGCCGTCTCCGGACTGTTGCTGCACGTCGTGCCGGTCACGGTCTGGGCGGGCGGACTGTTCGCGTTGGCGTTGACCGGCCGGGCTCCGACCGAGCAGTTGGCGGTTGCCGTACGTCGGTTCTCCCCGCTGGCCGCACTGTGTCTGATCCTGGTCGCCGGCTCCGGGCTGGTGTCGGCGGCCGTCCGGGTGCCTGACCTCGCCGCCGTGTGGGACACCCGCTACGGGCAGCTCGTCCTCGTCAAGGTGGTGGTCCTGGCCGGGATCGCGGCGGCGGGGTGGTGGCAGCGTCGGGCGGCGATTCCGGCCCTGGTCGCCGGTGATCGTCGCAGGTTCGCGGTCACCGCCGGGCTGGAGGTGCTGCTGTTCGCGGTCGCGGTCGGTGCCGGGGTGGCGCTGTCCCGTACGCCACCGCCACCGACCGATGATGGTGGTGAGAGTGTCGCTCAGGCGCTGCTCGGCTATCCGATGCCCGCGCCGATGAGCCCGGCCCGGCTGGTCGCCGACTGGCTGCCCGAGCCACTGGCCATCACCGGCGCGCTGATCGCCACCGTCCTGTACCTGGCCGGGGTGTGGCGGCTGCGCCGACGCGGTGACGCCTGGCCGGTCGCGCGGGTCGCCACGTTCCTGGCCGGCCTGGCCGTGATCGTGCTGGCCACGTCCTCCGGCCTGGCCCGGTACGCCCCGGTCCTGTTCAGCGTGCACATGGTGCAGCACCTGATGCTGATGATGATCGCCCCGATCCTGCTGGTGCTCTCCGCCCCGGTCACCCTCGCCCTGCGCGCCCTGCCCGCCTCGACCGACCCCGCCTGGCCAGGGCCGCGTGAATGGCTGCTCGCCGTCCTGCACTCCCGGGTGACGGCGACGCTGACCCAGCCGGTCGTGGCGCTGGTCCTCTTCGTGGCCAGCATCTACGCGATGTACTTCACCGGCCTGTACGAACTCGCCCTGCGGTCCCACGCCGCGCACCTGCTGATGTTGGGCCACTTCGTCGGTACCGGTTACCTGTTCTTCTGGGTGGTGATCGGCACCGACCCGGCGCCGCGCCGGGTCGGCTACCCGGTGCGGATGCTGCTGGTCGTGGTGGCCATGGTCCTGCACGCCTTCTTCGGAGTGGCGGTGATGCAGTCCACCGCGCTGCTGGCGCCCGACTGGTTCACCGTGCTGGCCCGGCCGTGGGGGCCGACGCCGCTGGACGACCAACACACCGCCGGCGGGATCGCCTGGTCCTTCGGCGAGATCCCCGGTGTCGTCGTCCTCGGCGCGCTGTTCCGACAGTGGGCCCGAGCCGACGAGCGGGAACAGCGCCGGCTCGACCGGGCCGCAGACCGGGCCGAGGCCGAAGGACGCGAAGACGAGGCGCTCGCCGCCTACAACCGGATGCTCGCCGAACTCGCCGCCCGCGACGGCCGTGCCGGCAACCCCGCCAGCGCCTCCCACGGCCCCGACCAACCCCCGCGACCTTGAACAGCGAACCTTGTCCCACCTCCGCTTGCGGTCAGCGGGACCGCAAGGTCGGACACGGTGTACGAGCGCCGCGCGGTCCAGGTGGGATGGAGTTCAGTCGTCACGCCGATGTGGGTCGTGGCAGCCCGGGATACGTCGCACGGTATCGTTGCCGCGTGTCCGGGTACGGCGAGCAGCGCAACGCCGGCAGGCGACTGCCCGTTCTGATCGCCGTCGTCGCCGCCCTGGCAATGGTGTGGTTGCACGGCGGGCAGTGCGTCATCGGACTTGCCACCGCAGTGACGGTGGATGGCGTCGGCGGGGGCACCACCAACGCCAACGGGCCCTCCCGGGAACAACTCGAATCCGCCGGGCAGCCGCTCGCCGGCGCCGTCACGGACACGGTCGCGCAGCCCGCGACAGTCCTCGCCGGCACGGGTCCGACCGCAGGCCACGGCGGTGTCGCGGATGCCCTCCTCGGGATCTGCGTGCTGCTGGTGACCACTCTGGGGATCATCCTCGCGGGCGTGCGGACCGCAGGCCCGAGCCAGCCACCCACGACACGACTCCGGCTGGGTCGGTCTGCCGCTCGCCCGTGGGGGAGCACGCCGCTCTTGGCTCAACTGGGCGTCTCGCGCACATAGGTCACCGTCGCAGCCGTCCGCCCGGCCCGGTCGAGGCCGCCCGGACAGCCTGAGTGTCCGTCGACTCGCGCCAGTCACCCGGGGCCGGCGATCGCCACGTCGCTGAACGTCCGGCCCTGCCCTCTCGTACCGCCTGTGGCGCCGCTGCCGCGCCTCGCTTCCCTGTCCTGCTGAGGAAAGCCCATCTCATGAGTAACAGCATCACCTATCACCTGCTAGTCGTCGGTTTGGAGAACGCGGTGGACGCGGCACTGGTAACCGCCAAGCTGGAGGAGGTACCGGGCGTGTACTACGCACACGCCTCGGCCCAGGCCGGCCGCTGCGTGGTGGACGCCGACGGCGACACCTGCGACCCCACACAGCTCACGACCGTGCTCGCCCTGGCCGGCTATCCGGCGGAGGTGGAGTACTGATGCCCAGCCAACAGACTCCCGAAGCCGGGCGAGCAGTCGGAGGGCCCCGATAATGGCCCAGTTGTCCGACCAACTGTTCGTCGTATCGCTCTTCTGCCACCTCGTCGCCATGATCGGCTACGCCGCCGCGTACGCGGTCAACGTCCGGGCGCCGCACCGACGACTCCTGACCGTGGGGGCAGCCGGTGATCCCGCGACCTCGGGCGACACCGTCGGTCCCGTCACCCGCGAGGCCGCCCCCGTCCAGCGGTGGGCCGGCGGCGTGGCAGTGGTGGCCACCATCGCCGCCGCGCTCGCCCAGGCCGGCGCCCTCACCACCCGCGGACTCGCCGCCGAACGCGTGCCGTGGGGCAACATGTACGAGTTCATCCTCGCGGTCACCCTCGCCGGCGTACTGGCCTGGCTGGCCGTGCTCAGACAGCGGCCCGAACTACAGCCCCTCGGGCTCTACGTCGCGACCAGCACCCTGATCCTGCTGGGGCTGGCCGGACTTCGCGTCTACACCCCAGCCGGTCCCCTCGTACCCGCTCTCAACTCGACCTGGCTGAAGATCCATGTCAGCACCGCGGCTCTGGCCAGCGGGGTGTTCCTGCTCGGCTTCGTCACCGCGACGGCCTACCTCATCGCCGTACGCCCCGCCCGGCCGGGCGGGCTCGTCAGCACACTGGCACGCCGACTGCCCGCCCCGGCGGCACTGGAACGCCTGACGTTCCGGCTGCACGCGTTCGCCTTCCCGATCTGGACCTTCGCCGTCATCGCCGGCGCGATCTGGGCCGAGGCGTCCTGGGGCCGGTACTGGGGCTGGGATCCGAAGGAGACCTGGGCATTCATCTCCTGGGTCAGCTACGCCGCCTACCTACACGCCCGCGCGACCGCCAGTGTGCGCCGTACGACGACGGCGTGGCTCGCCATCGCCGGCTGGGCCACGATGATGTTCAACCTGTTCGCCGTCAACCTGGTCATCGCCGGTCTGCACTCCTACGCGGGCGCCTGAACCCCGCATGCGACCGCCCACCCGGAGGTCGGCCACGCCCCACCCGTTGTCACCGCACCGACCCGTCTGGTGCACCGGCCCGGGCAACAGGCCACCACCACCCCGAACGGGCAACAGGCCACCACCACCCCGAACCCGCCATGCACGCCCGGTCGAATCCGGCCGCGCCGAGAACCCCTTGGAGTCCCCGTGGACAGAGAACCATCGCGGCTCACGCCGTCGCTGACCGCCCGGCCACATCGCATGCGGCAAGCCGCCGTCGTCGCCTCCCCGCTGATCCTGCTGGCCTACATCTGGTGGGGCGCCACCCTCAGCGGCACCGTCAGCAACGGCGGCGCCCTCACCGAGGAAGACAAGTGGGCGCTGATGGGAATGGGCCCGATCGTCGCCCTCCTGGCCCTGCTCCCGCTCCGGTTACGCGTCGACGCCGACTCACAGGCCGTACGGGTACGCGGCTTCCACCGGGACCTCACCCTGCCCTGGACCGCCGTCACCGCCGTCGAGTTCAAACGCAACCGACCCTGGGCGTCGCTACTGGTCAGCAACGGTGAATCCGTGCACCTGCTCGCGATCCAGGTCTTCGACGGACCACGTGCCGTCACCGCCATCCGGGAACTGCGCGCCCTGCACCACGCCGCTCAGACCTCAGCCTCCACCGGAGGGCAAACGTCGTAGGCCGGGCCACTCTCGGCGTTCGCCATCTTGATCAAGCCTGTGACCAGGGAAAACAGGTATATGTGGAGTGCCCCCGGTGGGATTCGAACCCACACTGTCGATCTTTTGAGAATCGCGCCTCTGCCGTTGGGCTACAGGGGCCTGGTGTCGATAAGACTACCCACTACGCTGAGGGCGGCGACACCCGGCTGGGCAGGTGTCGGAAATGTAGTTGGGGGTAGGGGCTCGTGGCCGACATTCAGGCTGGTACCGAGCGTAGGCGGGTGTTGATCGCCGAGGACGAGGCGCTCATCCGGCTGGACCTGGCCGAGATGCTGGTCGAGGAGGGCTACGACGTGGTCGGGGAGGCGGGCGACGGCGAGACCGCGGTGCGCCTCGCCGAGGAGTTGAAGCCCGACCTCGTCATCCTCGACATCAAGATGCCCATCATGGATGGGTTGGCCGCCGCGGAGCGGATCGCCGGTGGCCGGATCGCCCCGGTGGTCATCCTCACCGCGTTCAGCCAGCGGGACCTGGTGGAGCGGGCCCGGGCGGCCGGCGCGATGGCGTACCTGGTCAAGCCGTTCCAGAAGAGCGACCTGGTGCCGGCGATCGAGATCGCGCTGTCGCGCTACTCGGAGATCGCCGCCCTGGAGGCCGAGGTGGCCGGCCTGACCGACCGCCTGGAGATCCGCAAGACGGTGGAGCGGGCCAAGGGCGCACTGATGACGACCTACGGGATGACCGAGCCGCAGGCGTTCAAGTGGATCCAGCGCACCGCGATGGACCACCGGATGACGATGCGCGAGGTGGCCGAGCGGATCCTGGCCGAGGGCACCGGCGCCGAGCCGGCCGAGGCAGGCTGAGTTTCCGGCCCGATCGGCCGATCCTCCCGACCTGCCAGGCGAGCCGGCGCGGGCCCTCCCGGAGTCGATCGAGGGGCCCACGGCGTCGTACTCCGGGCTTAGACTCGGGCGATGTTTCCCGGACGGCGTGGCGTCGGCGCCACACTCCTTGCGGCCGTGTTACTCAGCGCCGGCTGTTCGGAGCCCGCGCCGGAGCCGCCGCCCGAGCCGGTCCGGCCACAGTGGCAGCGGCTGACCCTGCCCGCGCCGGCCGGCACGCCCGGCCGGCCGATGGTGCGGGACGTCACCGGCTGCGACGGCCGGTGGTATCTGGCCGGCGGGGTCGGCGGCGGAGCGGGGGAGACCCGACCGGCGGCCTGGACCAGCACCGACGGGGCGACCTGGACGGCGACGACGCTGGAGCCGAAGGGCTACTACGGGCGGCGCAGCGTGCTCTACTCGGCGGCCTGCCGAGACGGCCGGGTCGCGATCCTCGGTGACAAGCCGGGCGGCGCGCACGGCAATCCCCGGGCGAGCAGTTGGCAGCAGCGTCCCGACGGCTCCCTGGTCGAGGTCGAGGCCCGGTTCGAGCTGTACGGCGGTCCGACGGCGGTGAACGTGGCCCGGCTGGTCGCCGGTCCCCGGGGCTACCTGATCACCGGCAACCGGTCCAGCGGGGTGGCGTCCTGGGTCTCCGCCGACGCGGCCGAGTTCGAGATCATGGAGGGCGTGCCGGAGCTGGTCACCGACGGCCGGGGCACGACCTGGGGCTTCGACGCGGTGGCGACCGAGCAGGGCTGGCTGATGGTCGGTGGCATCCTGCCGCCCGGCGGCCGGATCGACCGCGACCCGCTCGCCTGGACCTCTCCGGACGGCCGGACCTGGCAGCGGGACCCGGTGCCGGCGACCGAGGCGTACGAGGAACTCCAGCGGGTCGTGGTGCTGGCCGGGACACCGGTGGCGGTGGGGCTGCGGGGCAAGGAGTTCGGTGTCTGGCGGCGCGGCCCGCAGGGCTGGGAGTCGACCGGCGCGTTCGGCACGCACGGTTCCGCCGGAGCCCCGGCCATTGGCGCGCTGACCGTGGCCGGGGACCGGCTGCTCGCGGTCGTCTCCGACGGGTCGTCGTACTCGCTCTGGTCCGGCGCCGACGGCGGGCGTACCTGGCGGCCGGTGACCGGGCCGGTGTCGATGCCGGCCGGCGCGGCCCGGGACGTGAGCGTCTTCGCGGTCGGCGACCAGGTGCTGCTGGCGGTGGACGACGGCCGGGAGGGAGCGGTCTTCGCCACCCGGCTGACCCCCGGAACCTGAGGCCGCGCGGCCTCAGGTTCCGGGTGCGGAGGAGACTCGGACAGCAGGCCGGATAAGGGGCGAAGCCGGACTCGCTTGTTACGGCTGTGGTCATGGGCGTGCACGTGTTCGTAACGGTTTGGCAAGCCCGGCCGTCAGACCTTTCCTTGACCGAATAAGCCTCGGTACGCTCCGCCATCACGAGCCGTAACGCAGGTGGACGCTAATCGTCCGGCGGTGGGTGGGCCGATCCCGGTACGCCCGCCACCAGGCCATCGTCGCCTGCATCTTGAGGAGGTCAAGGAGCCGTGAGGCGTAAGTATGTACGGGCGCTGAGCACCGCCGCCCTGGCGGCGGTGATGGTGGCTGCGGCCGGCTGCCAGGACTCGGGCGGCGGCGACAGCAGCGAGGCTGAGGCCTGTGGCGGCAAGATCGCGATCTTCGGTGCGTTCACCGGTGACAACGCGGGTCTGGTCATCCCGTCGCTGAACGGCGCCAAGCTCGCCGTCAAGCAGCACAACGCGGCGAAGCCGGACTGCGAGGTCACCCTGCAGGAATTCGACACCCAGGGCGACCCCGCCGTTGCCACCCCGTTCGCGAGCCAGATCGCGGGCGACGCGTCGTTCCTCGGCGTGATCGGTGGGCACTTCTCGGGTGAGAGCGACGCGACGATGCCGGTCTACCAGGCCGCCGGCCTGGCGATGGTGAGCCCGTCGGCCACCCGGATCGACCTGACCCAGAAGGGCAACACCTCGTTCTTCCGGGTCGTCGGCCACGACGGCACCCAGGCCGCCGCGGTGGCGACCTTCCTCAAGGGCCAGAACGCGCAGAAGGTCTTCGTCGTCGACGACGGCAGCGCGTACGGCGCGGGCATCACCGCCGAACTCGGGAAGGCGCTCGGCCCGCTGGTGGTGGCCACCGACAAGATCCAGGAGAAGCAGTCGCAGTTCGACGCCACCGTATCCAAGATCAAGAGCAGTGGCGCCGACCACCTGTTCTACGGCGGCTACACCCGTGAGGCCGCTCCGCTGGTCAAGCAGATGCGTGCCGCGGGCGTGACCGCGAAGTTCATCGGTCCGGACGGTCTCTACGACCCGGCGTTCCCCGAGGGTGCGGCCGGCGGTGCCGAGGGCGCGATCATCACCTGCCCGTGCCTCCCCGCCGACAAGGCCGGCGGCACCTTCTCGGCGGACTACCAGAAGGAATTCGGCATCGCGCCGGGTTCGTACGGCGCCGAGGGCTACGACGGTGCCAAGGTCTACCTGGACGCGTTCGACGCGGGCAAGCAGACCCGGGCCGACATCCTGGCGTTCGTGAAGTCCTACGACAAGCAGGGCGTCTCGAAGTACATCAAGTTCGACGACAAGGGCGACGTGGACCCGACCAAGGTCGTGATCTGGGCGTACGAGGTGAAGAACAAGCAGATTACTGCGTTGCAGGAGCTCAAGATCAGCTGACCGGGTTCTTTTTGGGGGCGGCCGGGGGTGATCCCCCCGGCCGCGCTCGATGCAAGGAGCTTTTGTGAACTTCGACGAACTATTCGGCCACTTCGGCCAGCACACCGTCGACGGTCTCTCCAAGGGCGCGATCTATGCGTTGATCGCCCTCGGTTACACCCTGGTCTACGGCGTACTCCGGCTGATCAACTTTGCCCACTCCGAGGTCTTCGTGGTGGGTACCTTCGCGGTCCTCGGCGCGTGGACGGCCTTCGGGATGCAGGACCGCCCCGGGGCCGGGCAGGCGATCCTCTTCCTGCTCATCGGTCTGATCGCCGCTGCGGTCGCCTCCGGCGGCACCGCGCTGGCGCTCGAACGCATCGCGTACCGACCGTTGCGTCGCCGCAACGCGCCACCACTGGTCTTCCTGATCACCGCGATCGGCCTCTCGCTGGTGCTGGTGGAGATCCTCGGCCTGCTGCTGCCGCGCCTCGTCGGCGGCGTCTTCCCCACGCTGTTCGGTCGGGAGCGCCAGATCGTCGGTATGCCGACGATCATCGAGCAGAAGCCGCTGATCACCATCGGGGACACCTCGATCACCAACGTGCAGGCGATCGTCTTCTTCTCCGCCCTGCTGATGATGGCGATGCTGGACTGGTTCATCAACCGGACCAGATACGGTCGCGGCGTGCGGGCGGTGGCCCAGAACCCGGAGACGGCCGCCCTGATGGGGGTAAACCAGGACCGGGTCATCATGCTCATCTTCGTGCTGGGCGGGGTGATGGCCGGCGCCGCGGCGCTGCTCTGGAGCGTCCGATTCGGCTTCACCCAGAGCAGTCTCGGCTTCGTCCTCGGCCTCAAGGCGTTCACCGCCGCGGTGCTCGGCGGCATCGGCAACCTCCGGGGTGCCCTGCTCGGCGGCCTCTTCCTCGGCCTGGTCGAGGTCTACGCCGCCACGCTCTACACCTCGGCCTGGGAGGACGTGGTGGCGTTCGTGGTGCTCATCGTCGTGCTGATGTTCCGGCCGACCGGTCTGCTCGGCGAGTCGCTGGGGAGGGCCCGCGCATGATGAACAAGCTCCGGGCCACCGAGGCCCGCCGGCGTGCCGCGCTCTCCGGGATCGCCGACCGCTGGGCCGCGCTGCCGGCCTGGCAGCGGCTGATCGGTGTCACCGCGTTCATCGCCATCCTCTACTACCTTCCCCTGCTGGGCGTCCCCGGCCTGACCTGGCTGCGCACCGACTCGATCGACGGTGGCAACAGCTGGGCGGGCGTGCTCTTCACCTGCGCCATCTACGTACTGGTCGCGATCGGCCTGAACGTGGTGGTCGGGCTGGCCGGCCTGCTCGACCTGGGCTACATCGGGTTCTTCGCGATCGGCGCCTACAGCGTGGCGCTGTTCGGCTCGACGAACTCGCCGGTGGTCAAGTGGATGCAGCGGACCTTCGAACTGGAGCCCACCTGGGCGGTGGCGTGGGCGATCTGCATCCCGCTGGCGATCGCGCTCAGCCTCACCTCCGGGGTGATCCTGGGCTGGCCGACGCTGCGGCTGCGCGGTGACTACCTGGCCATCGTCACGCTCGGCTTCGGCGAGATCATCCGGATCGTCGCCCGTAACCTCACTGGGGTCACCAACGGCGCCGCCGGGATCTCCGCGATCCCCGGGCCGGAGGGCGCACCGTCCGCGGACAACCAGATCTTCGGCCTCCAGGACCTCAAGCCCTGGTACTGGCTGGCGATCACCGTCGTACTGCTGATGGTCTTCGCCGTCCGCCGGCTGGAGAACAGCCGGGTCGGCCGCTCCTGGCTGGCGATCCGGGAGGACGAGGACGCCGCTGCGGTGATGGGCGTGAACGGCTTCAAGTTCAAGCTCTGGGCCTTCGCCATCGGTGCGGCGCTCGGCGGCCTCTCCGGCTTCCTCTTCGCCAGCCGGAACGCCTTCATCGACCCGAGCCAGTTCAACGCCACCCTCTCGATCCTCTTCGTCGCGATGGTGGTGGTCGGCGGTTCGGGCAACATGGTGGGGGTCGCGTTCGGCGCGGTGCTGCTCGCGTACCTTCCGGAGCGGTTCCGGTTCGTCAGCGACTACCGGTGGGTGGCGTTCGGCTTCGCGATGGTGGTGGTGATGGTCCTGCGGCCACAGGGTCTGATCCCGAGCCGGCGGCGTGCCCGTGAACTACAGGACCGGGCGAAGGAGGCGAAGGTCAGTGTCTGAGACGACCTCGACGGAGTCCCGTGAGCCGGTGATCCCCAGCCAGCCCGGGCCACGCCGATTGCTGCTCGAGATCGACCAGGTCGTGCTCCGCTTCGGCGGCGTGGTCGCGCTCAACGAGGTCAGCTTCCAGATCCACGAGGGTGAGATCCTCGGGCTGATCGGGCCGAACGGCGCGGGCAAGACCACCTGCTTCAACGTCATGACCGGGGTGTTCAAGCCGACCTCGGGCCAGGTGCGCTTCGCCGGTGCCCGGGTCAGCGGCCGGAAGCCGCCGGAGATCAGCCGGATGGGCATCTCGCGTACCTTCCAGAACATCCGGCTCTTTCCCGAGATGACGGCGCTGGAGAACGTCATGGTCGGGACGGACTCCCGGCACAAGACCAGCGTGGTCGGTGCGCTCTTCCGGCTCTACCGGGTCAGGCCCAAGCCGGAGGAGCTGCCGCAGGTCACCTCCGAGGCTGGCCTGCTGCGGACCTGGCAGCAGGTACGCCGCAGCTGCGCCCAGATCTTCGGGCTCTCCCGGCACATCCTGGAGGAACGGGCGGCCGAGAAGAAGTCGCTGGAGCTGCTCCGCTTCGTCGGCATCCAGGGCCGGGCGAACGAGGTGGCCCGCAACCTCTCCTACGGCGACCAGCGCCGGCTGGAGATCGCCCGGGCGCTGGCCACCGAACCGAAGCTGATCTGCCTGGACGAGCCGGCCGCCGGGTTCAACCCGGCGGAGAAGGAGCAACTGCTCAAGCTCATCCGGCAGATCCGCGACCGGGGCCACACCGTGCTGCTGATCGAGCACGACATGCGGCTGGTCATGGGCGTCACCGACCGGGTCGTGGTGCTGGAGTTCGGCACCAAGATCGCCGAGGGGTCGCCGGACGAGGTTAGCCGAGACCCGCGGGTGATCGCCGCGTACCTGGGGGAGTCCGTCGATGCTGCTTGAACTCGACAACGTCACGGTGGCGTACGGGCGGATCGAAGCCCTGCACGGGATCAGCCTGCACGTCGACGAGGGCGAGATCGTGGCCCTGATCGGTGCCAACGGTGCCGGCAAGACCACCACGATGCGGGCCATCTCCGGCATCCGGGCGCTGGCCGGTGGAGCGATCCGGTTCGCCGGTGAGGACATCAGCCGACTCCGGGCCGACCTGCGGGTGGGCCGGGGGCTCTGCCAGTCCCCGGAGGGCCGGCAGATCTTCCCCGGCATGACGGTGCTGGAGAACCTGGACATGGGGGCGTACACCCGGCGGGACTCCGCCGGGATCGCCGCCGACCTGGAGCGGGTGTTCGGGCTCTTCCCCCGGCTGGCCGAGCGGCGCAAGCAGGCCGGCGGCACGCTCTCCGGTGGCGAGCAGCAGATGCTGGCGGTGGGCCGGGCCCTGATGAGCCGGCCGAAGCTGCTGCTGCTGGACGAGCCGTCGATGGGGCTGGCCCCGCTGGTGATCAAGCAGATCTTCGACATCGTGACGGAGATCAACCAGCAGGGCACCACGGTGCTGCTGGTGGAGCAGAACGCCCAGCAGGCGCTCTCCCGGGCACACCGGGGTTACGTGCTGGAGACCGGCCGGATCGTCAAGGAGGGCACCGGCCAGGAACTCCTGCACGACCCGGCGGTCAAGGAGGCATACCTCGGGGTCGCCTGATCCCGTACCCGGCAAGCCCCGGTCCGGTTCTCCGGACCGGGGCTTCCGCGTCTCCGCTGGCCAGCGCCCAGTGCCCTCGGCGGGTGGCCGGCCCGGCGCGTCCCGGGCGGCCGTCGGGCGGCCCGGCGGTGGGTGGACTGTCGGGGGTTCGGACTAGAGTCGCCTATCGTGACAGCCTCCACGCCGCGCCTGCTGCTGCTCGACGGTCATTCGCTCGCATACCGGGCGTTCTTCGCCCTGCCGGTGGAAAACTTCTCCACCACGACCGGGCAGCCGACCAACGCGGTCTACGGCTTCACCTCGATGCTGATCAACGTGCTCCGCGACGAGCGCCCCACGCACATCGTGGTGGCCTTCGACGTCTCCCGGCGGTCCTTCCGCACCGAGCGCTACGCCGAATACAAGGCCGGCCGCTCCGAGACGCCGGGCGAGTTCGCCGGCCAGGTCAGCCTGGTCAAGGAGGTGCTGGCCGCGCTCCGGGTGCCCTCGGTGGAGAAGCCGGGCTACGAGGCCGACGACCTGCTCGCCACCCTCGCCCACCAGGGCCGGGACGCCGGCATGGAGGTGCTGATCTGCACCGGTGACCGGGACGCGTTCCAGCTCGTCGACGACCGGATCACCGTGCTCTACCCCCGCAAGGGCGTCTCCGACCTGGCCCGGATGGACCGGGCGGCGATCACCGAGCGCTACGGTGTCGGCCCGGAGCAATACCGCGACCTGGCCGCGCTGGTCGGCGAGACCAGCGACAACCTCCCCGGCGTGCCCGGGGTGGGCCCGAAGACGGCCGCGAAGTGGATCCTGCAATACGGCGGCGTCGAGGGTGTGGTCGCCCGGGCCGACGAGATCAAGGGCAAGGCCGGCGACAGCCTGCGCGAGCGGCTCGCCGACGTGATCCGGAACTACGACATCAACTGCCTGGTCTCCGATGTGGAGCTGCCGCTGCACGCCGAGGACACCCGCTGGCCCGGCTGGGACCGGGAGGCGGTGCACCAGGTCTTCGACACCCTGGAGTTCCGCATCCTGCGGGACCGGCTCTACCAATACCTGGACGCGGTGGAGCCGGAGGCCGAGGCCGGGTTCGACCTGGCCGGCAAGGTCCTGCCGACCGGTGAGGTGGCCGGCTGGCTCGCCGAGCACGTACTGCCCGGCACGCCGGTCGGGATCGCGGTCGCCGGCTCGTTCGGCCGGGGCACCGGTGCGTTGACCGGCGTCGCGCTGGCCACCGCGACCGGGGTGGCCGGCTGGTTCGACCCGGCCGACCTGGTGCCGACCGACGAGGCGGCGGTGGCCGACTGGCTTGCCGACCCGGAACGGCCCAAGGTGCTGCACGACAGCAAGCCGGCGCAGCTCGCCTTCGCCGCGCACGGCTGGACGCTGCGCGGGGTGGCCCGGGACACCGCGCTCGCCGCCTACCTGGCCCGGCCCGACCAACGCTCCTACGACCTGACCGACCTGGCGCTGCGCTACCTGCACCGGGAGTTGAAGGTCGACGCGCCGGAGACCGGCCAGCTCGCCTTCGACGGCCTCGGCAACGACAGCGAGGTCGAGCAGAACCTGATGCTCCGGGCCCGGGCCACCCTGGACCTGGCCGACGCCATCGCCGCCGAGCTGTCCCGGGACGGCGAGCAGTCCGCCCGACTCCTCGGCGAGGTGGAGCAGCCCCTGGTCGAGGTGCTCGGCGCGATGGAGCGGATCGGCATCGCCGCCGACACCGACTACCTGTCGGAGCTGGAGGCGCACTTCGCCGGCGAGGTGAAGGCGGTGGCCCAGGCGGCGTACGGGGTGATCGGGCGGGAGTTCAACCTCGGCTCGCCCAAGCAGTTGCAGGAGATCCTCTTCACCGAGCTGGGCCTGCCCAAGACCAAGAAGATCAAGACCGGCTACACCACCGACGCCGACGCCCTGCAATGGCTCTACGCGCAGCAGCCGCATCCGCTGCTGGAGCACCTGCTCCGGCACCGCGACGTGGCCCGGCTCAAGTCCACCGTCGACGGCCTGCTCAAGTCGGTCTCCGACGACGGCCGGATCCACACCACGTTCCACCAGACGGTGGCGGCGACCGGCCGGCTCTCCTCCACCGACCCCAACCTGCAGAACATCCCGATCCGCACCGAGGAGGGCCGGCGGATCCGCCGCGCCTTCGTGGTCGGCCCCGGCTACGACTGCCTGCTCACCGCCGACTACAGCCAGATCGAGATGCGGATCATGGCGCACCTCTCCGGCGACGCCGCGCTGATCGAGGCGTTCAACTCCGGCGCCGACTTCCACGCCGCGACCGCGTCCTCGGTCTTCGGGGTGTCGGTGGCCGAGGTCAGCCCGGACCAGCGGCGCAAGATCAAGGCGATGAACTACGGCCTGGCGTACGGGCTGAGCGCGTTCGGCCTCGGCCAGCAGCTCGGGATCGCCGCCGACGAGGCCCGTACGCTGATGGAGGAATACTTCAGCCGCTTCGGCGGAGTCCGGGACTACCTCCAGTCGGTGGTGAAGAAGGCGGTCAAGGACGGCTACACCGAGACCATCCTCGGCCGTCGGCGCTACCTGCCCGACCTGGTCAGCGACAACCGGCAGCGTCGGGAGATGGCCGAGCGGATGGCGTTGAACGCCCCGATCCAGGGCTCGGCCGCCGACATCATCAAGGTGGCGATGCTGCAGGTCGACACCGCGCTGCGCGGCGCCGACCTGCGCTCCCGGATGCTGCTCCAGGTGCACGACGAACTCGTCTTCGAGGTGGCGCCCGGCGAGCGGGCCGATCTGGAGGCACTGGTCCGGCGTGAGATGGGCGGCGCCTACCCGCTGGCCGTGCCGCTGGAGGTCTCCGTCGGCGTCGGTTCCGACTGGAACAGCGCCGACCACTGACCGCGTCGCCCAGGGTCCGGTGGGCACCTGGGCGCGGCGCTGACGGCGCTGGACGGCATCTCCACCGCCGCCACCGTCACCATCTCGGCCGGGCCGGGCCGGCGTCGGGCGTCAGCGGCGCCGGTTCCGGGCCGAGGAGCGCTCGGCCTCCCGGTGCCGTTGCCGGGCCTTCCGGGACGGTCCGCCGACCGCCGGCAGCGGCGCCTTGAGCGGGTCGTGGCCCCAGTTCATCAGCGAGTGGCGCCACCTGGTGTTGCGTACGTCGCCGGCCGGGCGCTGGGCCATGTGCCGCCGGACGTACCCGACGACCTTGCGCATGTGTGCGAAGTCCCGATCGGTGAACTGGTTCGCCCGCTTGCGCAGCAGGTCGACGATCCGCCGACCGGACTGGTGCCCGACCGACTCGCCGCCCCGGCCGCCCCGGCGCCAACCCACCGCCTTCGAGTCGTCGGTGGCCAGCCACCTGCCCAACTCGCCCGGGTTCATGTTCACCGCGTCCCGGAACTCCCGAACGGTGTCCCGACCGTCGTCGTCCCGACTACTCATCGAACAACGCCTCCGGCCGGTGTACCGCGTCCCGCCCCTCGTCGGTGCGGACCCGGTACTGCGGATCCTCCTCGGACGCGGCGACGGTGCGCTTCCCGGCGTACGTCCGTTCGGTGATCTCCTCCTGGACCGTGCCGTACGCCCGGGACCCGTGGCTACGCCAACTCACCCGGTCGCCCCTGCGCAGCTTCCTCCGCTCTGGCATACGGCGGACTACCCGACTGGCCGGGGCGATAACCGGTGCGCTCTCCGGGGCCGGAAGGGGACTTACGGGGTGATGTCGCCGATCGGCAGCTTGATCGGGAACGGGGTGCATGGTCGCCGAGCCAACGGCGGAGCAGACCCGAAATGTGCTGATGGCCGAGGGTGGGGGCGGGGACCACGTGCAGAACTCCGTCGAGGAGTTCGACGCGCGGGGCGTCCGGGGGGAGGCGCAGGAGGTCCTCCAGTCGGTAGCCCGCCCGGCGCTGCCGGACCGGGTCCGGCTGCCAGGGTTTGGGCAGGTTGGCGGCCGGCTCGGCGCTCACCGGTTCCGCATAGTGAGCCGGGCCGATGCTAGGCGGGCGTGCCGGCCGGTTTGTCGCAGACGAAGATGGCGGTGCCGGGGAAGAGCCGGCCGCGCAGCGGGCTCCACTGACCCCAGATCTGCTCGTGTCCGGCCGGCCACTCCGGCTCCACCACGTCGCGCAGCACGAAGCCGGCGCCGACGATCTCGCGTATCCGGTCGCCGAGGGTGCGGTGCTGCTCGACGTAGCTGGGGGTGCCGGTGGCGTCCTGCTCGACGTAGGGGCGGCGGTCGAAGTAGGAGTGCGTGGCGACCAGACCGCCCTCGCCCGGGTCGTCCAGGAAGATCCACCGCATCGGGTGGGTGACCGAGAACACCCACCGGCCGCCGGGGCGGAGTACCCGGTAGACCTCGCGCAGTGCCGCCGCCGAGTCGGCCACGAACGGGATCGCGCCGAAGGCCGTACAGACGATGTCGAAGCTGGCCGCCCGGAACGGCAGCGCGAGGGCGTCGGCCTGGACCAGCGGCACGCGTACCCCGGAGGTGGTGGCCCCGAGTGCGGCGTGCCGCAACATGCCGGCGGAGAGGTCGAGTCCGACCGGCCGGGCGCCCTCGGTGGCCAGCCAGCGGGCCGCCGAGGCCGCGCCGCAGCCGAGTTCGAGCACCCGCCGGTCGGCCAGTTCGCCGAGCAGCCGGGCGTCGGCCTCGCGCAGCCCCTCCGGGCACCAGACGAAGTCCGCCTGGCCCAGGAACGCCCCGTGCTCGGCCTGGTAGTCGTCGGCGTCCGCGTCCCACCAGCGGCGGTTGGCCCGCCGGCTCTCCCCGTCGCTGACCGGCCGCCGGAGCACTCCGGGCGGGTCGTCCTCGGCCACCTCGGCCAGGGTGTTCTCGTGCACCCCGCCACGCTAGTGCCCCGGACCGGCGCCGGTGCCGGTCGGGTGCCGGCCACGCCGGCGCCACCGGCGGTTTCCGTGCGGTCCGGTTGCCGTTCGCCGACTCCGGTGCGGGGTAAGGTGCTCTCCCGGCGCGGATCACGGCACCTTGGCGACCACTTCCCGAGCAGTGGACAGCGGATCTCATCACGTGCGGGGAGGGCTTGCACGCTGTGGTAATGCACACGGTAAGCTGTTCGATGCGCTCGCGGATCGTGTGCCTCGGCAGGGAGCAGGTCCGCGGTCGTCGGATACATCCCAGCGATCGGAGCAGCGGTCGCCCGGGGCACCCGACGACGGATCCGCAGGCGTAAACGGGTCACCGCGACACAAACCTGCTGTGACATCCATCCGACCGGAGCAACCGCCCACATGACGAGCAGCATCGAGGCCCCCTCGAGCGCCACCAAGGTCACCGTCGACGACCTCGGTTCCGAGGAAGCTTTCCTCGCCGCGATCGACGAGACCATCAAGTACTTCAACGACGGCGACATTGTCGAAGGCACCGTCGTCAAGGTCGATCGGGACGAGGTCCTGCTCGACATCGGCTACAAGACCGAGGGCGTCATCCCCTCGCGCGAGTTGTCGATCAAGCACGACGTCGACCCCGCCGAGGTGGTGTCGGTCGGTGACCACATCGAGGCCCTCGTCCTCCAGAAGGAGGACAAGGAGGGGCGGCTGATCCTCTCGAAGAAGCGGGCCCAGTACGAGCGCGCCTGGGGCACGATCGAGAAGATCAAGGACGAGGACGGCGTCGTCCGCGGCTCCGTCATCGAGGTGGTCAAGGGCGGCCTCATCCTGGACATCGGGCTGCGCGGCTTCCTGCCCGCCTCCCTGGTCGAGATGCGTCGGGTGCGGGACCTCCAGCCGTACGTCGGCCGGGAGCTCGAAGCCAAGATCATCGAGCTGGACAAGAACCGCAACAACGTGGTGCTGTCCCGCCGGGCCTGGCTGGAGCAGACCCAGTCCGAGGTACGCACCGAGTTCCTCAACAAGCTCCAGAAGGGGCAGGTCCGCAAGGGCGTCGTCTCCTCGATCGTCAACTTCGGCGCCTTCGTCGACCTTGGCGGCGTGGACGGCCTGGTGCACGTCTCCGAGCTCTCCTGGAAGCACATCGACCACCCGTCCGAGGTCGTCGAGGTCGGCCAGGAGGTCGAGGTCGAGGTGCTGGACGTCGACCTCGACCGCGAGCGGGTCTCGCTGTCGCTGAAGGCGACCCAGGAGGACCCGTGGCGCCAGTTCGCCCGTACCCACGCGATCCAGCAGATCGTGCCGGGTAAGGTCACCAAGCTGGTGCCGTTCGGTGCGTTCGTCCGGGTCGACGACGGCATCGAGGGCCTGGTGCACATCTCCGAGCTGGCCGAGCGCCACGTGGAGATCCCGGAGCAGGTCGTCCAGGTCGGCTCGGACGTCATGGTCAAGGTCATCGACATCGACCTGGAGCGGCGGCGGATCTCGCTCTCGCTCAAGCAGGCCAACGAGGGCTTCGTCGAGGGCGAGGAGCACTTCGACCCGACCCTCTACGGCATGACCGCGACCTACGACACCGAGGGCAACTACATCTACCCGGAGGGCTTCGACCCGGAGACCGGGGAGTGGCTCGAGGGCTTCGACAAGCAGCGGGAGACCTGGGAGACGCAGTACGCCGAGGCGCGTACCCGCTGGGAGGCGCACACCAAGCAGGTGCAGAACTCTCGGGCGGCCGACGCCGAGGCTGCGGCCAACCCGGCCGCGGCGACCGCTGGCGCCGGTGGCGGTGGCGGTGGCGGCGGTGGCACCTCGTCCACCAGCACCGCTCCGGCCCGTCAGGCGGAGGAGCCGGCCGGCACGCTGGCCACCGACGAGGCGCTCGCCGCACTGCGGGAGAAGCTCGCCGGCGGCAAGTAGTCGACGGGTAGCACACGCGGCGGAGGCCCGCTTCCAGGACCGGTTCGACCGGCCCGGGAAGCGGGCCTTCCCCTTTCTCCGGACCGCTCTACCGCCGAGGGCGGCTCTACTGCCGAGGGCGGCTCCTCTACTGCCGGGGGCGGCTCTACCGCCGGGGCGGCCCGAACGGGTCGCGGGATCCGAAGATCTTGGCGGGGGGCCGCCGATCGGGTTGACTGGACCGGTGCTGAAGGTCGGACTCACCGGTGGGATCGGGTCGGGGAAGAGCGTCGTGGCGGCCCGGCTGGCCGGCCTCGGTGCGGTGGTGGTCGACTCCGACCGGATCGCCCGGGAGGTGGTCGCGCCCGGTACCGACGGGTTGCGGGAGGTGGTGGCCGAGTTCGGCGCCCGGGTGTGCGCGGCGGACGGCAGCCTGGACCGGACGGCGCTCGGCGAGATCGTCTTCGCCGACCCGTCGGCGCGAGCCAGGCTGGAGGCGATCATCCATCCCCGGGTACGCCGGCGCAGCGCCGAACTGGTCCACGGTGCGGCTCCGGACGCGATCGTGGTCAACGACGTACCGCTGCTGGTCGAGGTGGGGCTCGCCCCGACGTACCACCTGGTGCTGGTGGTGCGGGCCACCGAGGCGACCCGGGTCGGGCGGCTGGTCCGGGACCGTGGGATGACCGCCGAGCAGGCGACGCAGCGGATCCGGGCCCAGGCCGACGACGAGCGGCGGGCGGCTGCCGCCGACGTACTGCTGGACAACGACGGTGAGCTGGCTGAGCTGCACGCCGTGGTGGACGCGCTGTGGCGGGACCGGCTGACGCCGTACGAACGGAACGTCCGGGAGCGCCGGCCGGTACGGGCGACCGAGGCGCGACTGGTCGAGCCCGATCCGAGCTGGCCGGCCCAGTACCGTCGGCTGGCCGCCCGGATCCGGCACGCCGCCGCCCCGGCCGAGGTACGCGTCGACCACATCGGGTCGACCTCGGTGCCCGGGTTGGTGGCCAAGGACATCGTCGACCTCCAGTTGGGCGTCGCCTCGCTGGCCGAGGCCGACGAACTGGCCGACCGGCTCGCCGACGCCGGGTTCCCGCGCTGTCCCGGGCGGTGGTGGGACAACGCGCGCTATCCGGGCGACACCGCCCGGTGGGAGAAGCGGCTGCACGGCGGCGCGGACCCGGGCCGGCTGGTCAACCTGCACGTCCGGGAGATCGGCTCGCCCGGCTGGCGCTTCGCCCTGCTGATGCGCGACCACCTGCGGGCCGACCCGGAGCGCCGGGCCGACTACCTGGCCGTGAAACGGCGGCTGGCGGCGGCCGGCCCGGATCTCGACGCCTACGCCGAGGCGAAGGAGCCGTGGTTCGACCTGGAGCACGGATATGCCGAGGAGTGGGCGGCGGCCGGTGCCTGGCGGCCGGCGCCACCGGAGGAGGGGACGTAGGCGCACCGGAGGGCCGCAGGTCGAGAAGCAGTGCGGACAGGGGCGGGCGGCGACGGCGCGATGGGTGGCCGGAGAAGGGACGGGCGGCCGGGGAAGGGACGCAAAGGGCGCTCGCGGCGGCCGGTCTGCGCCTTCGCGCGACCACATCGGTGCGCTCGCCGGCCTTGGCCGGGGCTGCAACCCCTGCGCCGGATGCGACACAGCCGGTGTGGCGGCTTGGTGTCGCAGACCCGGTCGGCCGCCGCGAGCGGCCTACCCTAGAACGGTAGCGCGGTGATCTTTTACACACAATGACGATATCGAAGCCGATCGTGTACCCACCGTGGCCCGGCGGCTTGTCACACCGTCGGCGTACGGTTGAGGTCATGGCGCTCGACATTCCGCGGCTCGACGGCCGCTTCCAGGTGATCTCCGAGTTCCAGCCCTCGGGTGACCAGCCGACCGCCATCGACGAGCTGGAGCGGCGGGTGCGCCGGGGCGAGCGGCACAACGTGCTGCTCGGCGCCACCGGCACCGGCAAGAGCGCGACCGCCGCCTGGCTGATCGAGCGGATGCAGCGCCCCACCCTGGTGCTGGCACCCAACAAGACCCTCTGCGCCCAGCTCGCCAAGGAGTTCAGCGAGCTGCTGCCGAACAACGCCGTCGAATACTTCGTCTCCTACTACGACTACTACCAGCCCGAGGCCTACATCCCGCAGACCGACACCTACATCGAGAAGGACTCCTCGGTCAACGAGGAGGTCGAGCGGCTGCGGCACGCGACCACGATGTCCCTGCTGACCCGCCGGGACGTGGTGGTGGTCGCCACCGTGTCGGCGATCTACGGCCTGGGCACCCCGCAGGAATACCTGGACCGGTCGGTGCGGATCCACGTCGGCCAGGAGGTCGAACGGGACAAGCTGCTCCGCCGGCTGGTCGACGTGCAATACACCCGCAACGACATGGCGTTCAACCGGGGCACCTTCCGGGTCCGGGGCGACACGCTGGAGATCATTCCGGCGTACGAGGAGCTGGCGCTCCGGATCGAGTTCTTCGGCGACGAGGTGGAGAAGCTCTACTACCTGCACCCGCTGACCGGCGAGGTGGTCCGCGAGGTCGACCACCTGTTGATCTTCCCGGCCACCCACTACACGGCCGGGCCGGAACGGATGGAGCGGGCGCTCGCCGGCATCGAGGCAGAGTTGGCCGAGCGGCTGGCCGAGCTGGAGCGGCAGGGCAAGCTGCTGGAGGCGCAGCGGCTGCGGATGCGTACCAGCTACGACGTGGAGATGATGCGCCAGGTCGGCTTCTGCTCCGGCATCGAGAACTACTCGATGCACATCGACGGCCGGTCGCCGGGCAGCGCGCCGCACTGTCTGCTGGACTACTTCCCCGACGACTACCTGACCGTGGTCGACGAGTCGCACGTCACCATCCCGCAGATCGGCGGCATGTACGAGGGCGACGCCTCCCGCAAACGGATGCTGATCGACCACGGTTTCCGGCTGCCCAGCGCCGCCGACAACCGGCCGCTGCGCTTCGACGAGTTCCTGGACCGGGTCGGCCAGATGGTCTTCCTCTCCGCCACCCCCGGCCCGTGGGAGCTGGAGCAGGCCCAGGGCGAGGTGGTCGAGCAGGTGATCCGACCGACCGGCCTGGTCGACCCCGAGGTGGTGGTCAAGCCCACCAAGGGGCAGATCGACGACCTGATGCACGAGATCAAGCTGCGTACCGAGCGGGACGAGCGGGTCCTGGTCACCACGCTGACCAAGAAGATGGCCGAGGACCTCTCCGACTACCTGTTGGAGCACGGCATCCGGGTCCGCTACCTGCACTCCGAGGTCGACACGCTGCGCCGGGTGGAGCTGCTGCGCGAGCTGCGCAAGGGCGACTACGACGTCCTCGTCGGGATCAACCTGCTCCGGGAGGGGCTGGACCTGCCCGAGGTGTCGCTGGTGGCGATCCTCGACGCCGACAAGGAGGGCTTCCTGCGCAGCGGCCGGTCGCTGATCCAGACCATCGGCCGGGCCGCCCGGAACGTCTCCGGGCAGGTGCACATGTACGCCGACAAGATGACCCCGTCGATGGCCGAGGCGATCGAGGAGACCAACCGGCGCCGGGCCAAGCAGGTCGCGCACAACGAGGCGAACGGGATCAGCCCGGAGCCGCTGCGCAAGAAGATCCACGACATCCTGGACGACATCTACCGGGAGGCCGAGGACACCGAGGGGGCCACCACCCGGGTCGGCGGCGCGGTGCGGCAGATGTCCCGGGGCAAGGCGCCGACGCCGGAGACCCGCAGCCGGGGCCGGATCGGTGCCGCGCCGGCCCGCGAGGGGATGGCCCGGGCCGAGCTGGCCCAGCTCATCCAGGAACTCAACGACCAGATGCTCGCCGCCGCCCGCGAGTTGCAGTTCGAGCTGGCCGCCCGGATCCGTGACGAGGTCTCCGAGCTGAAGAAGGAACTGCGCGGCATGGACGCGGCCGGGGTCAACTGACCCGGAGGCCGGGTCGCGGCCGGCCGGGCGTGACTCAGGTGTACCGGTTGAAGCCGCCCTCGGAGTCGATCACCTGGCCGGTGATCCAGCGCCCGTCCCGCGAGCAGAGCCACTCGACGAGTCGGGCGGCGTCGTCCGGCCGGCCCCACTCGCCACCCGGAAACAGTTGACCGACCGCCGCCAGGGTTGCCGGCGAGGCGTACCCGGTGTCGGTGGGGCCGGGGTTGACGCAGTTCACCGTGATGCCCCTCGGGATCAGCAGTGGACTCAACTGCCGGGTCAGGTTCTCCACCCCGGCCTTGCTGGCCGCGTACGCCAGCTCGCCGGGCATCGGGCCGAGTCGTTGTCCGCTGGAGAAGAGCACCAGCCGGCCTCCGGAGCCGGCGTCGAAGGCCGCCGCGAACGCCTCGGCCAGCAGCAGGGTCGCCCGCACGTTGACGACGAGGTGCCGGTCGATCTCGTCCGCGTCGAGCTTGCCCAGCGGGGTGTGTGTCGAGTAGGCGTGCGTCGCGACCAGCACGTCGAGGCGGCCGTGGGTGCGTACCGCCGTCTCGACCAGTTCGGCGGGGGCGGTCGGCGAGGTCAGGTCGGCGGCCCGGTACCGGGCCACGTCAGGGTCACCGGTCACCTGTGCCAGCTCGGCGAGCAGCCCGGGGACGCCGTCGGGATCGCCGCCGTACGGCTGCGCCTCGTCGTACCCGGGCAGGCCGGTCAGTTGTAGACGGTAGCCGGCGGCGGCGAAGCGCCGGGCGAGCGCGGCGGCGATCCCGATCCGGCGGCTGACCCCGGTTATCAACGCGACGCGTTCCTCCATGTCGCAGAGTCAACCCGATCCACCCGGTCCCGGCCAGCGGGAATCGCCGCGGAACGGCCGGCACGACGGGCGGTACGGCTGTGTCCGGTCGTCGGCGACTGG
Source organism: Plantactinospora mayteni (assembly GCF_016862935.1). Lineage (GTDB taxonomy): Bacteria > Actinomycetota > Actinomycetes > Mycobacteriales > Micromonosporaceae > Plantactinospora > Plantactinospora mayteni. Next base: position 38,673 of record NZ_BONX01000058.1, on the reverse strand, counting down.
GGCGAGGCGTACGCGGAAGCCGCCCCCGTCGAGCTGCTGGCCGGACTGGCGCCGCGACTGAGCGGGTTGACGGCGCTGTTCATGGGCGAGATGGTGATGGAGCAGTCGGAGATCTCCTGGATCACCCAGGCCGACCCGGCCCCGCTGTTGGCGGCGTACCCGGGACTGGAGGTTCTGCGCATCCGGGGCGCGACCGAAGGGCTGACCCTCACCCCGACCCGGCACACCGCGCTGCGTGAGTTGGCGATCGAGGCCGGTGGCCTGCCCGGGCACGTGGTCCGCGCGATCGTCGAGTGTGATCTGCCGGCGCTGGCGCACCTGGAGCTGTGGCTCGGCACCGACCAGTACGGCGGGGACGCCACTGTGGTGGATCTGGCGCCGATTCTGGGTGGGGCGCGGTTGCCGTCGTTGGTGTCGTTGGGTTTGCGTAATGCGGAGATCGCGGATCAGGTGGCGGCGGCGGTGGCGGGTGCGCCGGTGGTGGCGCGGTTGCGGGAGTTGGATCTGTCGTTGGGGGTTCTGTCGGATGAGGGGGCGGCGGCGTTGTTGGCGGGGCAGCCGTTGACGCATCTGCGCCGGCTCGATCCGCATCACCACTATCTCAGCGGCGAGTTGGCCGATCGGCTCGTGGCCGAGTTGCCCGGCGTCGAGGTGGACCTCTCCGACGTGCAACGCGCCGACCGGGACGGTGACCGGTACGTGGCCGTCGACGAGTGACTGGCATGATCGACGGATGACTGGCAGGGCCCCGCTGGTGGTCGTCGGCAACCCGGAGAACCGTCGGGTGACGCTGTTCCGGGCCGCCGCCGAGGTGAACGCCTTCGGTGACCTGCTGCCGGGCCTCTCCGACCCGGCCGGCCGGGACAGTTACGCGGCCGAGTTGCACGCGCTGCGGACCGGCCGGTTCGACCGGTGGCGGGCCGCCGCGCCGAACCTGCTGGAGTCGCTTGCCGATCCGGAGTCGACGACAGGACTCGGCACCGCAGCCGAGCCGGCATCGGCGGTGGCGGTCGCGGTGGCGGTGGTGGCGGCGGCGCCTACAGCGGCAGTGGAGTCGATGCCCGATCCAGAGTCGACGGTCAGGCTCGGCACGGCAGTCGCGTCGGCGTCGACGGTGGCGGCGGAATCGACAGCCGGGCCTGCCAGGTGGGGGCCCCAGCGAGCGGGCGACGCTGGCACCGGGCGGCATGAGAACCCGGGACGTGACAGAAAGGTGGGTAGGGCAGCATGAAGGAGCTAATTGGCAGCCACGACCTGTTGTTCGTCACCCTGGACACACTCCGCCACGACGTGGCCGAGGAGTTGGCCGCGGCCGGGCGTACGCCGAACCTGGTCCGCGCGTTGCCGGGTGGGCTCTGGGAGCGCCGGCACAGTCCGGCCAGCTTCACGTACGCGGCGCACCAGGCGTTCTTCGCCGGTTTCCTGCCCACACCGACCACACCCGGCCAGCACACCCGACTCTTCGCGGCGGCCTTCCCGGGCAGCGAGACCACCGGTGAGCAGACCTGGGCCTTCGACGCCCCGGACGTGGTACGCGCACTCGCCGGGGCCGGCTACCACACCGTCTGCGTCGGCGGGGTCGGCTTCTTCAACGGCAAGTCCCCGCTGGGTGGCGTGCTGCCGGCCCTCTTCGCCGAGGCGCACTGGGAGCCGGAGTTCGGCGTCTCCGCACCGCGCTGTTTCGAGGCGCAGCTCGACCGGATCGCCACCGTGCTGCCGACGGTGCCGGAGGAGCGGCCCCTCTTCCTCTTCGTCAACGTCGCCGCGATCCACCAGCCGAACCGGCACTACCTGTCCGGCGCCGACCGGGACACCCGGGAGAGTCACGCCGCCGCGCTGGAGTACGTCGACCGGCACATCGGGCGGCTCTTCGCCCTGGCCACCTCCCGGGATCGGCCCTGCCTGGTGCTGCTCTGCTCCGACCACGGCACGGCGTACGGCGAGGAGGGGCACAGCGGTCACCGGCACGGTCACGAGGTGGTGTGGACGGTGCCGTACGGGCAGTTCGTCCTCGAACCGGGCGACTGGGGCAAGCCCGGCGACTGGCCCGGGGCGGAACAGTGAACGTTCTTCCACCTGAACCGTGCGGCGGATGCGCGCCGACTTCCATCTGCGGCGAAGCCGGACCGCGAGGGGAGGGGGAAAGGTGCGGTCGGGGTGACCGGCTCGCTGGACGGGTCGCCGTTCCAGGGCTATCTGTACGCGTACCCGCACAAGACGGCGTACCGGCCGCTGCGTCCGCGCCCGGCGCTGCGCGAGGTCTGGGCGGGGGAGCGGCGGGACGCCCTCTTCCGCTACCTGCACGTGCCGTTCTGCGAGATGCGCTGCGGCTTCTGCAACCTGTTCCGCCGCTCGAACCCGCCCGCCGAGCAGGTACGCGGCTATCTCGACCAGGTGGCCCGGCAGGCCGAGCGGGTCCGGGAGGCGCTCGGCGACGGCGTCGGGTACGCCCCGGGTGGCGGTCGGCGGCGGCACCCCGACCTATCTGGACGCGGCCGAGTTGACCGCGATGTTCGACCTGCTCGCCGGCTTCGGTGCCCGGTTCGGGGCGGTGCCGATGGCGGTGGAGAACGCGCCGACCACCGCCACCGTCGGCAGGTGCCGATGCCGGATACGGCAGAGCAGCTCGACGGAGTGCTGGAGTCCGGCGAACTCGTGCAGAAGTTGGCTGCCAAAGCGCGGAAGAGGGGGCGCCGGAGTGGTTCCAGCCATGGCCGGAGATCGAACGCGAAGCTTCGTCACTGCGATGGCGTGAGCCCAACTTCGTTCCCGGCTTACTTCAGACCGAGGCGTACGCGGGCCGTCCTGCGAGCCGGACTGCTCAACGGGGACCAGGCCGACGAGCAGCTAGTGCGGTGGCCAGTAGCGTTCGCCTGGTTTCTGTCGTACCCGTCGGGTTGGCTTTGGGTCATGCCTCGTCGTCGGGATCCGGCCGCTCCTGTGGTGGTGTATCGGACTGCGCGGGTGGGGTTGCGGTTGACGGTCGGTCAGCGGCGGCGGTGTTTTGGTCTGCTCCGGTCGGCGGGGGATGTGTGGGCGTGTGTGTTGGAGGTGAACGCGTGGCGTCGGGTCCGTCGGGATGCGCCGTTGGTGGGTTATCAGGAGTTGTGTCGGGAGTTGGCGGCTGCCGGTCCGGGGACGTTCGGGGATCTGGACTCCACGGGTGCCCGGTCGGTGTTGCGGCGGTTCTCCGATGCCTGGTTCGCGGCGGCGAAACGCCGCAGAGATGGTGACGTGTCGGTCCGGTTTCCGCGTCGTCGCCGGTTCCTGATGCCGGTGCGCTGGTATCACGGCACGTTCACCCTCGACGACCGTCGGGTGCGGGTCCCGACCGCCAGGGGCACAGGCCCGTTGTGGCTACGGCTCGCCCGGCACCTGCCGTACCCGGCCGATCAGGTCCGGTCGGTCACCCTGCTGTCCGAGGCCGGTCGGCTGTTTCTGGACGTGACCGCCGAGGTCCCGATGTCGGAGTATCCGGCCGGTGAGGGTCCGGACCTGGGGCGGGTGGCGGGGGTGGATCTGGGGGTGATCCATCCGTACGCGGTCGCCGGCCCCGGCGGGCAGGCGTTGTTGGTGTCGGGGCGGGCGATCCGGGCCGAACACCGCCAACACCTGTCGGACACGAAGCAGCGCCGCCGTGCAGTCGCCCGCCGAGCACCCGCGAAAGGACAACGCGGGTCACGGCGGTGGCGCCGCTACCGACGCCGGGCCCGTGCGGTGGAGGGCCGGCATCGGCGTCGGGTCCGGCAGGCCCAGCACGAAGCCGCCAAGACCGTGATCGGCTGGGCCGTCACCCACCAAGTCGGTGTACTGCGGGTCGGTGACCCGCGTGGTGTCCTCGACCTCAACGCGGGGCGGCGGCACAACCTGCGGTTGCGGCAGTGGCAGATCGGCCACCTCATCCGCATCCTCCACGACAAGGCCACCCTGGCTGGGATCAGGGTCGACCTGGTCGATGAGCGGGGGACGTCGTCGACCTGTCCGGCCTGCGGCCGGCGGATACCGAAACCCCGGGGCCGGAATCTCACCTGCCGGCACTGCACGTTTGCGGGCCATCGTGACCTGGTCGCGGCGGCCATCATCGCCACCCGCACCCCGGGCGGCGGACCCACCACCCCACACAATCCGGCCGCGACGCCGGTCGGGGTGATCACGCACCGTCGAGCCGGCCGACACCTACCCGGTGCCGGCTGGTCCCGACGTGACCCCCGCCGCCCACCACAACACCACGGACGGCGCGAGGGTCGGTTGGCCAGCGGTGGCCCGCCCCACCAACCACCCGGTGGGGAGTCGCTCGCCGTCACCGGCGAGGATCCACAACACCCACCGGAAACCCGGTGAACGTTAGTGGACACCGCACTATGACCCCCATGTGGCGGAAGTCGACCCGCAGCAATACGAACGGCGGCGCGTGCGTCGAGGTCGCCGCCAATCTTCCCGGCCGGGTGCTCGTCCGGGACACCAAGGACCGTGACGGCGGAACGTTGGCCTTCGGCCCGGCCGCGTGGCAGGCGTTCGTCAGTCTGGCAAAGCAGCACGGCTGACGGCTCCACGGGAGCCGCACAACGACAAGAGCCCCGGCCCTCGCAGCAGGGTCCGGGGCTTGTCGTCCTCCTACAGAGCTTCAGAAACGAGGGACCGCCCGAGCCTGCGGATCTTCGGCGGCGGGTTGGTCGAGCCGGACCGGCAGGCCGCTGCTGCTAAACCGCCGGACCCGGCGGCCCCGAACCCGCCGGGGCCGGCGGAGCCGGGATTCGGGGCGGTCGACGGGACCTTCCCGGTCAACAGGGCAGCGGCCAGCGCGCTCACGCGCGACGGGGACAGCCAGGACGCCTGCCGGACGGCCGACGGCAACGACCAGCATGTCGCCCTGCCGATGCATCCGCCGCCTCCCAGGTACGTCCTCTTTCCGGGACGCTACCGACGACGTACGACAGTTTCGCCGAGTCGGCGCTCAGGCCGACGCCGGTACGTCGGTGAAGTGCTCGACCACCGGCGGGGCGGCGAAGTACGGGCCGATCAGCGAGCGCCAGGTGGTGAACCGGTCGGTGGCCCGGAAGTTCTCCTGGTGTGCCTCGACCGAGTCCCACTCGACCAGCAGCACGAACCGGGACGGCGACTCGATCCCCCGGGTCATCCGGATCGACCGGCATCCGGGTGTGCCGGCCAGCGTCGGGTGACCCTTGGCGTACGCCTCGGCGAACGCCTCCTCCTGACCGGCCACTACCTCGATCAGCGCAACCTCCAGCACCATGATCGCAGCATGGCATGGACGAGCCGGGCCGGTCGATCGGGGTCTACCCGTCCCGCCCGGCGGTACCTACGGTAGGAACTCCGGAAGATCTTGCGGGAGGTGCGCCATGCTCGACTGGCTGACCGGTACGGCGTTCACCGTGGCGGGTACGCCGACCAGCCGGGCCGAACTGCTCGGCTTCGTGACCGGCGTACTCAACGTCTGGCTGCTGGCCCGGCAGAAGATGTGGAACTGGCCGATCGGCATCGCCAACGTGCTGCTGCTGATGGTGCTCTTCTGGACCGCCGGCCTGTACGCCGACGCCGGGCTCCAGATCGTCTACGTCGGACTCGGCCTCTACGGCTGGTGGGCGTGGCTCTTCGGCGGTACCGAGCGGAGTCGCCTGGTGGTCGCCCGGACCGATCGTCGGGAGTGGACAGTGCTGGTCGGCGCCGGTGCGGTACTGACGCTGCTGCTCTGGCTGCTGCTGGACCGGGCGACCGACTCGACCGTGCCGCTGCCGGACGCGGTCACCACCGCGCTCTCCCTGATGGCGACGTACGGCCAGTGCCGCAAGCGGGTGGAGAGCTGGTGGATCTGGATCGCCGCCGACCTGATCTACATCCCGCTCTACGTCTACAAGGGGCTGCACCTCACCGCCGGGCTGTACGCGGTCTTCCTCGGGCTCTGCGTGCTGGGGCTGCGTAACTGGCGGGCCGACCTGCGCCGGCTCTCGGCCCCCGCCGCCCGGCCGGTGGCGCCGGGCCCGGCCCCCGCCACCCCGTGACCGCGCGGAACCCCGGCAACCCTTCCGCCGCCCCGCGGTCCGGGCGGGCGGCGCCGGCGACCACGCGGAACACCGGCAACTTCCCCGCCCCCGCCCGGCCCGCGCGGACGGCGGAGCGGGATCCGACGGCGGAGCGGGATCCGACGGCGGAGCGGGATCCGGCGGAGGGGGCGGCGGCGGATCCGGGGGCGGCGGCGGCTGGCCCGCCGGAGTTCGGGCACGGGCTGGTGGTGGGGAAGTTCTATCCGCCACACGCCGGGCACCACGCGTTGATCGCCGAGGCGGCCCGCCGGTGCGCCGCCGTCACCGTGGTGGTGGCGCCGTCCCGGCGGGAGTCGATCCCGCTGGACCTGCGGCTGGACTGGTTACGTGAGGTGCACGCCGCCGACCGGCACGTCCGGTTCGTCGGCCGGTACGACGACCATCCGGTCGACTACGCCGATCCGGCCGTCTGGGACGCGCACTGTGCGGTGTTCCGGGCGGCGGTCGGACCGGCCCGGGTCGACGCGGTCTTCTCCTCCGAGGCGTACGGCGCGGAGTTGGCCCGCCGGTTCGACGCGGTGGACGTACCCGTGGATCCGGCCCGGGCCGTCGTACCGGTCTCCGGCACGGCGGTCCGGGCCGACCCGGTGGCGCACTGGGCGATGCTCAGCCCGCCGGTCCGGGCCTGGTTCGTCCGCCGGATCGTGGTGGTGGGCGCCGAGTCCACCGGTACCACCACGGTCGCCGAGGCGCTGGCCGGGCACTACCGCACCCGCTGGGTACCGGAGTACGGCCGGGAACTCACCGTGGCCAAGCTGGCCCGGCTGCGGCGTACCGAGCCCGGTGCGACGATCTTCGACGTCGAGTGGGACCGGGCCGACTTCGAGACGGTGGTCCGGGAGCAGCAGGCCGCCGAGGACGCCGCCGCCCGGCGGAGCGGACCGCTGCTGTTCTGCGACACCGACGCCCGGGCCACCGCGGTCTGGGAGGAGCGGTATCTCGGCTCGACCTCGCCCCGGGTGCGGGCCGCCGCCCGTCGACCCGATCTCTATCTGCTGACCGACCACCACGGGGTGCCGTTCACCGACGACGGACTGCGGGACGGGGCGCACCTGCGCGGCTGGATGACCGAGCGGTTTCGCACGGTGTTGGCCGACTCGGGGGTACCCGTGATCGAACTCACCGGCCCGCTTCCGGACCGGCTGCGTACGGCGATCCTGGCCTGCGACCGGGTGCTGGCGGCGGGTTGGCCCCTCGCCGACCCGCTGGTGCCCCGACCTAGCCCCTAGGTTCCTAGGATGATTAGCGGTGGTGGTCGCGAGCATCTCGGACAGGGGGAGATGCGCAACGGGCGGGGAATGGTGAACAATGGCTCTGTAGGAGGGGAGTATTCCTTCGCGACGGTGTCGTCAACACGGTCGTCGGCCGGCAGACCGGCACGATGACCCGGCACCGTAGGTTGTCGCCGTGGCGGGTCCGCACGGCGATGGCGGAAGAGACCTCCGACAGTCACCATCGTCTACACCGCCCGACGCGCGTCATCCACGTGCTGACGGCGGTGCCGCGTGCCTGCCGGAGGAGTGCCTTGAACGTGTCCGCCTGGGTATGGGTCGTCTCGCTGGTCGTACTGACCGCGATCCTGCTACTAGATCTCGTGATCATCGGCCGGCGACCGCACGAGCCGAGCCTGAAGGAGTCCGGCCTCTGGGTCGCCTTCTACGTGATCCTCGCCATCGTCTTCGGAGCCGGCCTGGCCCTGACCACCAATTTCACCGTGGCCGGGGAGTTCTACACCGGTTGGCTCACCGAGTACAGCCTCTCGGTGGACAACCTCTTCGTGTTCGTGATCATCATGTCGAGGTTCGGCGTGCCTCGGCAGTACCAGCAGAAGGTGCTGCTGATCGGCATCGTGCTGGCGCTGGTGATGCGCGGTGGCTTCATCGCGGCCGGCGCGGCCCTGATCAACCAGTTCTCCTGGGTCTTCTACATCTTCGGTGCCTTCCTCATCTACACGGCGATCAACTTCTTCCGCCAGGGTGAGCCGGACGAGGAGGACTTCAAGGAGAACCTGCTGATCCGCTGGAGCCGGCGAGCCCTGCCGGTCTCCCGGGACTTCGCCGGCACCCGGCTCACCGTGCAGGAGAACGGCCGCCGGCTCTTCACCCCGATGCTGATCGTGCTGATCGCGATCGGCACCACCGACCTGATCTTCGCGCTCGACTCGATCCCGGCGATCTTCGGGATCACCCAGGAGCCGTACCTGGTCTTCACGGCCAACGTCTTTGCGCTGATGGGGCTGCGGCAGCTCTACTTCCTGCTCGGCGGGCTGCTCAACCGGCTGGTCTACCTCAACATCGGGCTCGCCGTGGTGCTCGGCTTCATCGGCGTCAAGCTGGTGCTGGAGGCACTGGCCGGGAACAACCTGCCGTTCCTCAACGGTGGCGACCCGGTCGGTTGGGCGCCGCACATCCCGATCTGGCTCTCCCTCACGGTCATCCTGGGCACTCTGGCGGTCGCGACCGTGGCCAGCCTGATCAAGTCCGGCCGGGATCGTCGATCAGCCGAGAAGGTGCCGGTCGCCTGAGGTAACCACCGCAGCGGCGGGTCAGGGAGTGACCCGGTGTGCGCCGACCAGGGTAGCGGTCCGGTCGGCGGGCATCGGTTCCTCCAGGACCCGCCGCTTGGTGTAGCAGGCGTGCAGCATCCGCCGGCCGCCGTCCGGCCCGGGTCGGGCGGTGACGATCCCGATGTGGTGGACCGGTCGGCCGGGCCGGGCGAAGAAGTAGAGGTCGCCGGGGCGTTCCGCGCCGAGCGGTACCGGGGCGGTCGCCGCCGCCTGGTCGTCGGCGTCCCTGGGCAGGCGTACGCCAAAGCGCCGCCAGGCCAGGTGCACGAGGCCGGAGCAGTCGATGCCGTACGCCGAGACACCGCCCCAGAGATAGACCACGTCCCGCAGCCGGCTGGCCACCGTGAGCACCTCGGTCGCGCTGGGCGGCCGGCTCGGCGCCGGGGCGAGGTGGGTGTCGGGTGCCCAGAGCGGCTGCCCGTGGTCGGGGACCCGGACCGGCCGCCAGCCGGCGCGGGCCGGTCCCGCGCTGGTCAGCCGGGTGCCGAGGATGACGCCGGGCAGCATCACCGCGCCGGACGGTGCGTCGTACAGCCGGGTGACCGTCGCCGCGACGACCAGGTCCGGCGGCGCCGGGGCCGGCTCGGCGGGCTCGGCGAGCTGTTCGCGCGGGAGCCAGCCCGGATAACCCCGAGGGTCGAGCCTGGCCGCCGGCTGCTCCACCGCGACGACCCGGACCCAGCCGTCCGGCCGGACCTCCTCGACCAGCACCCGCTCGCCGAGCAGGAGCTGACTGAGCACGCAGTCGCCGACCCGCTGGTCGGCGGTCATCCGGGAAATCCAGCCGGCGATGTCGGTCCGGCGGGACAGCGCCGGTCCGTCCACCGGGCGGACGGCCTCGGGCCGCGCCCACAGGGTGGCGACGGCGACCCGGACAACGGCCTCGTGCCCCGAGCGCAGCACCATGTAAGTACCACCCGTCCTCGCCCGCTCTCGCCCGAACCTTATGAAAGTTAGCGCCACACTGCAAGAAGTGACTGAATGTTGCCTTCACTCTGGCGCGGGGTGGCCGGGTCCGACCGGGCGGCGGGTGGCGGGACGGGGTCAGGGCGTCGGCGGCGGGGTCCGGTGCAGGCCGGCGACGCCGAGGCCGGGAGCGTCGGGCAGCACCACGGCGGCATTCTCGTACCGGATGCCGCCCTGCACCGGCGACCAGGCCAGCCACCAGGCGGCGTCCAGGTCCGGGACGGCGCTGGTGCCGTGGGCGGCGACCAGGCTGGCAGCCGCGCCGAGCCCGATCTGGGTCTCCATCATCGAGCCGACCAGCGTGCCGAGGCCGTGCTCGGCGGCCAGTTCCAGCAGCGTCCGGGCCGGCCCCAGCCCACCGCACTTGGCCAGCTTCACGTTCACCATGTCGGCGGCCCGCCGCTGGATCACCTCGACCAGGTCGCGCAGCCCGTAGACCGACTCGTCGGCCAGGATCGGCACGTCCACCCGGTCGGCCACCCAGGCCAGCCCGGCGACATCCCGGGCGTGCACCGGCTGCTCCACCAACTCCACGTCGAGCCCGGCGTCCTCGATACCGCGGATCACCCGGACCGCCTCCCGGGGCGTCCAGCCCTGGTTGGCGTCGAGCCGGATCCGGGTCTGCGGTCCGGCGGCGGCCCGCACCGCACGGACCCGGGCCAGGTCACCCGCCGCGTCCGTGCCGACCTTCACCTTGAGTACGTCGAAACCGTCGGCGACCCGCTGCTTCGCCGCCCCGGCCAACTCGACCGCGTCCCCGGCCGACAGGGTGACGTCGGTGGGTACCCGCCGGGACGTCCCGCCGAGCAGCCGGACCAGCGGTACGCCGAGCCGCCGGGCCGCCAGGTCGTGCAGGGCGACGTCCACCGCCGCCTTCGCCGCCTCGTTGCCGACCACCGCCCGGCGTACCTCCGCGCACCGGGCCACCAGGTCGTCCGGGTCCCGCCGGGTCAGCAGCGGGGCGAACACCTCCTCGACACACGCCTGCGCACCGCCGATCGAGGCACCCGTCACCCGCCACACCTGCGGCGCCTCGCCGAATCCGGACCGCCCGTCCGCGTCGACCACCTCCACCACGAGGGTCTCTACTGTGGAGGTGCGGCGCAGCGCGGTCACGAACGGGGTGTGCAGCGGAGCGGAGAGCCGGTGGGTGCGTACCGAGGCGATCGACATGGGGGCACCATATCGACCGTCGGATCAGTCGACGGTCCCCAGGCGGTGCCGGGCGGCCCAGACCAGGGCCGAGACCCGGGCGAGCAGCCGACGCGCCTGCTCGTCCCGGTCGTCGCCGGACGGCCCGCCGGCAGCGTCCGGCGGCACACTGGTGCAGACCACCACGGCGTACGGGGGCGCGTCGTCCGGGAAGACGATGCCGGCGCCGTGCCGGATGCCGCGTACCCAGCCGTTCTTGTGTGCGATCCGGGTGCCCGGCGGCAGCCCGGCGGCCAGGTCCTCCCCGCGCTCCTGGCCGAGCAGCACGTCCAGCATCGCGGCACAGGTGCCGGGGGAGGCCAGCCGGGACCGGGCGATCCCGCCGAGCAGCCGGGCCAGGTCGGCGGCGGTGACCTGGTTGTCGAGCCCGGCGTCCCGGGCGGCGAAGTCCTCGATGCCCCGCTGGGTACGGCTGTGCCGGGCACCGCTGTCGGCCCAGACCTCGGCGACGGCGGGCAGCCCGACGTGCCCGAGTACCAGGTTGGTGGCGAGGTTGCTGGACCGGACGATCATCCGTTCGGCGAGCCAGCGCAGCGGTGCGGTGCCGTCGAGCCGGGCCCAGACCGCCTCGTCGTTGTCGTAGTCCGCCGCGCAGGAGAAGCGGCCCGCGCCCGGGCGGGCCGAGTCGAACTCGTTGACCACCGGTACCGGCGCGTCCAGTTCCACCTCACCGGCCTCGGCGACCCGGTGCAGCGCGGCCAGCACGGCCACCTTCATGGTGCTGGCCGCGTAGTGCGGTGCGTCCGGCAGCCGGGTGTACGCGGGCCGGCGGCCGAGCCGACCCGCGTAGACCGAGACGGTACCGGCGACGGCGGCCAGTTCGACCTCGAGCGCGTCCCAGGACATCTGCGCAGCGTACGACCGGACTCAGCCGGCGTGCTTGCGCCGGGCGGCGGCCCGGGCCCGGGACGGTGCGTCCAGCACCACCTTGCGCAGCCGGACCGCCACCGGGGTCACCTCGACGCACTCGTCCTCGCGGCAGAACTCCAGGGCCTGCTCCAGGGAGAGCTTGCGCGGCGGGATCAGCTTCTCGGTCTCCTCACTGGTCGAGGAGCGCATGTTGGTGAGCTTCTTCTCCTTGGTGATGTTGACGTCCATGTCGTCGGAGCGGGAGTTCTCGCCGACCAGCATCCCCTCGTACACCTCGGTGGCCGGCTCGACGAAGAGCGTGCCGCGCTCCTGGAGGTTGAGCATCGCGAACGCGGTCGCCACCCCGGTACGGTCGGCGACCAGCGAACCGGTGTTCCGGGTCCGCAGCTCACCGAACCACGGCTCGTACGACTCGAAGACGTGGTGCAGGATGCCGGTGCCCCGGGTGTCGGTGAGGAACTCGGTGCGGAAGCCGATCAGCCCCCGGGCCGGTACCAGCCACTCCATCCGGATCCAGCCGGTGCCGTGGTTGACGAGCTGCTCCATCCGGCCCTTGCGGGTGGCCAGCAACTGGGTGATCGCGCCGAGGTACTCCTCCGGGGCGTCGATCGTCAGCCGCTCCACCGGCTCGCAGGTCTTCCCGTCGATCTCCCGGGTCACCACCTGCGGCTTGCCGACGGTCAGCTCGTAGGACTCGCGGCGCATCTGCTCGACCAGGATGGCCAGCGCCAGCTCGCCCCGACCCTGCACCTCCCAGGAGTCCGGCCGGTCGGTCGGGAGGACCCGCAGCGAGACGTTGCCGATCAGCTCCCGGTCCAGCCGGTCCTTGACCATCCGGGCGGTGACCTTGGCGCCCTTGACCCGGCCGACCAGCGGCGAGGTGTTGGTGCCGATGGTCATCGAGATCGCCGGCTCGTCGACGGTGATCGGCGGCAGCGGCCGGGGATCCTCCAGGTCGGCCAGGGTCTCGCCGATCATGATCTCCGGGATGCCGGCGACCGCGATGATGTCGCCCGGCCCGGCCGAGGTGGCCGGCTTGCGCTCCAGCCCCTCGGTCATCAGCAGTTCGGAGACCCGGACCCGCTCCACGGTGCCGTCGGTGCGGCACCAGGCCACGGTCTCGCCCTTGGTCACGGTGCCCTGGCGGATCCGGCACAGCGCCAGCCGGCCGAGGAACGGCGAGGCGTCGAGGTTGGTGACGTGCGCCTGCAACGGCGCGGACTCGTCGTAGGCCGGCGGCGGGATGGTGTCCAGCAGACTGCGGAACAGCGGCTCCAGCGAGCTGCTGTCGGTCGGCACGGTGCCGTCGGCGGGCTGGGTCAGCGAGGCGATGCCGTCCCGGGCGCAGGCGTAGATGATCGGGAAGTCGATCTGCTCGGCGTCCGCGTCCAGGTCCAGGAAGAGTTCGTACGTGTCGTCGACCACCTCCTTGATCCGGGCGTCCGGCCGGTCCACCTTGTTGATCACGAGGATGATCGGCATCCGGGCCTGGAGCGCCTTGCGGAGTACGAACCGGGTCTGCGGCAGCGGGCCCTCGCTGGCGTCCACCAGCAGCAGTACCCCGTCGACCATGGTCAGCCCGCGTTCCACCTCGCCGCCGAAGTCGGCGTGCCCGGGGGTGTCGATGATGTTGATGGTGACCGGGTCCGAACCGTCCGCCGGCAGGTAGCGCACGGCGGTGTTCTTGGCCAGGATGGTGATGCCCTTCTCCCGCTCCAGGTCCATGGAGTCCATCACCCGGTCGGCGGGCTCGGCCCGGGCGGAGAACGCGCCGGACTGCCGCAGCATGGCGTCGACCAGGGTGGTCTTGCCGTGGTCGACGTGGGCGATGATTGCGACGTTACGAAGGTCCCCGCGGGTCTGCATGCCCTCCATCCTCCCGCCTGCGGGATCCGGGCCGGCGTCCGGGTTCCCCCTGAGGTAACCCCGCTCTCGGCGGGAATAGCTGTGCCATCACCCCACCCGGCTGGCATGCTGGCCGGGGTGTTCGGGGGGTCGCCGTGCAGGATGTGTTGACGGTGGTGCGGGAGTTGCCACCGGTGCTCGTTTATCTGGCCGCCGCGCTGCTGGTGGCCACCGAGACGGCGCTGATCGTCGGCCTGGTGATGCCGGCCGAGGCGACCCTGCTGCTGGTCGGCTTCCTCGCGTACACCGGGATGCTGCGGCTCGGACCGGCGCTGGTGGTGATGATTCTCGCAGCCGTCGTCGGCGACGCGCTGGCGTTCCGCAGTGGGCGGCGGCACGGTCCCCGGCTCCGGGCCGGCCGCTGGGGGAGCCGGGTCGGGGCGCAGCGCTGGGCGAGGGCGGACGCGATGCTGGCCCGGCTGGGCGGGCGGGGTGTCTTCGCGGCCCGCTGGGTGGCCTTCGCCCGGACCCTGGTGCCCCGGCTGGCCGGCAGTGCCGGGATGCCGTACCGGCGGTTCGCGCCGTGGAACCTGGGCGGGGTGCTGACCTGGGTCGGCGGCTCGGTGCTGGCCGGCTATCTGGCCGGGGAGTCGTACGAGACCGTCTCCCACTTCCTCGGCAGGGCGACCGGTGCCGTACTGCTGCTGATCGTCTTCATCGTGGCCATCGTGCTGGTCGGCCGCTGGTTGGGCCGGAACCCCGATCCGGTGCGGTCGCTGCTGTCCCGGGCGATCGCCCGGCCGCCGCTGCGCTGGCTGGCCCGGCGGTACGGGGTGCTGTTCTTCCTGTTGTCGATGCACATCGGGCCGGGCTGGACCCTGCTGGCGAACCTGGTCGCCGGGTTGGCGCTGCTCTTCGTGACCGGGCTCACCCTGGCCTGGCTGCTCGACCTGGTGATCACGCACAGCGGGCTGTCGGTGGTCGACAGCGCGATAGCGGAGTGGTTCGCGTCCCGGCGTACCGACGGGGTGGCCGAGTTGGCGCACGGCGCGATCGGCGCGTTGCGCGGGCCGGTGCTGATCCTGGTGGTGGCGCTGGTCGCCGCGGTGGTCGGCTGGCGTACCCGACCGTGGCGGGTCGACCTGCTCAGCGTGCTCGGTACGGCCGGCGCCTTCGTACCGCTGCTGGTGTTGCTGCTGGTCAGCGACGTCACCGGGCCGACCAGCGGTGCGCCGGTGCGGCTGCTGCCGGCCCAGAACGCGGTGGTCGCGGCCAGCCTCTGCACGCTGGCCTGGCTGCTGGCCCGGCAGAGCCGCTGGCCGATGGCGGTGGCGGCCTGGACGGTGGCGGCGGTCGGGGTGGTGACCGTCGGGGCGGCCCGGCTCTACGTCGGCTGGAGTTCGGCGAGCGAGACGGTCACCTCGATGCTGCTCGGGGTGCTCTGGACCGCGGTCTTCATGGTCGCCTGGGCGACCCGGGACCGCGCGGTACGCGCCGCCGGAGCCCCGGCCGGGCCGTCGACGGCAAACCGGCCCGAGCCGTCCGGAGGCGAGGCCGAGCCGTCCGGAGGCGAGGAGACCGCCCCGGCCACCCGGGTGGTCGATGCCCCCTGAGCTGTCGGTGTGCCTGTTATGGTGCGCCGGGAGATCTGGGGGGACTCGATGACTGAGTGGCGACGCAGGACGGGGCTGCTGTCGGGAGTGGTGGTCCTGGCGCTCGCCGCCGTGGTCGGCTGCGCCAACGGCGAGCCGGGAGGCGAGGGCGGTACGACCACGGTCGCGGCGGAGACCGACCCGTCCGGCGCCGCGGAGCCGGGCGCGGACGGCGAGCCGTCGACCGAGCCGGAGCCGCCGGCCGTGGCGGGGCTCGGTGTCCGGCCAACGCCGTCGGCGACGCCGAAACGTACCCCGAGCAAGAAGCCGGGGCCGCGCAAGGTGCCGAAGCCGCCGACCGAGACGAAGCTGCCCCCGCCGCCGCCGAAGCCCGAGGCCGGCTGCACCAAGCCGCGCTACGAGGGGACCCAGGCCAGCCGGGCCCAGGTCAAGCAGGCGCTGACCGAGGCGGCCGGCCGGACCTACTGGCCGAGTTCGGCGCCGAGCATCCGGGTGCCGGTCGACCTGGTCAAGGCGACCGCCTGGCAGGAGAGCGGCTGGCAGTCGAACATCATCGCCTGCGACGGCGGGGTGGGGCTGATGCAGGTCATGCCGGACACCGCGGCCTTCGTCAACCAGCGCTTCGACCAGTCGTACGACATCGACGCCTACCGGGACAACGCCACGCTCGGCGCGAACTACCTGGCCTGGCTGATCAAGTACATCGGGGACGCCTTCTTCGAGAGCGACTACGGGGTCTCCGCCGACGACTGCACCAGCGAACTCAACTCCTGCCTGCTGAACGCGGTGATCTCGGCGTACAACTTCGGGCCGGGGGCGGTGGTGACCGACGACGGGTTGAAGATCCCCAACCCGCAGTACGTCCGCAACGTCCGAGCGCTGATGACGGAGTGTGAATGCCTGGCCTTCTGAGGTCGGCGGCCGGCTAACCGGTCCCCTCCCGACCTCGGGTGGGTTGACCATTGCTTTTGGTCAGATTGGCAGCTTGGACGACTGGACTCCGGTTGATGGCGCGGATACGGTCAGTAGTGAACGCCTGCCTCCGAGTCAGGAGGGCTGATCGATGCGACTGCTGTGGCTCGCCGACGTGCTCCGGTCCGCCGGTCTCACCGTGCACGAGGTCGGCGGTTGGCGAAGTCGCGGCTCCACCTCCTTCGATCCACACGGGATCATGTGCCACGAGACCCGCGGCTCACTGCGCTCCACCGACGCCGGCGAGATATACGTCCTGCTGCACGGCTCCGCGACGGCGCCGCCGCCGATAGCCCAGCTCTACCTCTCCCGTACCGGGCACTGGCACGTGATCGCCTCCGGCCGGTGCAACCACGTCCGGGTCGGCTGGGCCGGGCCGTTCAAGGGAGTCGGCAACTCCGGCCTGATCGGCATCGAGGCGCAGCACGCCCTCGGCGAGCCCTGGACCAACCGGCAGTACGACTCCTACGTGCGCGGCGTCCGGGCGCTGCGCGACCGTACCGGTTGGGGGATCGCCGGCCACAAGGAGCACCAACCGGCCGGCTACGGGCACCCGAGCGTCAAGACCGACCCGAGCTTCAACATGAACCAGTTCCGGCGCGACGTCGCCGCATCGTCCGGAGGGGAGAACATCATGCCGGCACTGTCCGATCAGGAGCAGGAGCAACTGCTCAAGTTCGCCAAGGACAACAACTACCTGCTCTGGCACGGCGCGCAGAAGCCGGACGGCAGCGGGCGTACCGACATCCGGCAGCATTTCTACAACATCGAGGGGATCCTGACCGAGGTCAAGGCGAACCAGATGACCATGCTCGGCAAGGACTGGGTCGACGAACAGCAGATCATCGACGGCGTGCTCAACGGGCTGGGCTCGAAGGACCTCGACGACGCGGCGACCGCACTGCGCGCGGCGTTCGGCGACCGGATCGGCGAGCTGGCCGCCAAACTCACCGCGACCACCTGACTCGGGCCCGTCCGTCCGACTCCGCCAGCCCGTCCATCCGTCCACTGTGGGCGCCCTGGGCGGCGGGATGTCCCGGCGGCCCGGTCGAGCGGGCGTGCGGCGGCGCAGTCAGCCGGGCGTGCGGCGGCCCGGTCAGTTGGGCGTGCGGCGGCGCAGCCAGGCGTCCTCGGCGAGGTAGTCGAAGTAGTCGGTGCGGTAGTTCTGCGCGAGGTCGGGAAAGACCGTCCGCCAGTCCCGGCCGTGCGCGGCGTCCACCAGCCACCGTACGGTCTCCGGCAGCGAGTCGAGATAGCTGGTCACCGGACGGTAGCCGAGCTGGCGTTCCGCCAGGCTCATGTCCAGCACCACCGGATACGGGCTCGACCATGGCGTCTCGCCGACCGGCGGTGCCGGGGAGGGGCCGTCGATCAGTACCTCCTCCGCGCCGTGGTCCAGCACCGCGTGCACGGCGGCGCCGATCTCGCGTACGGTCGGCGGCTCCGGGTCGCCGGCGTTGAGTACCCGAGCCCCGGGCTCGGCGGCGGAGAGCCGGATCAACTCGGCGAGGTTGGCCGTGGAGACCGGGTGGAACCGGCTCTGCCCGGCGTACGCCAGCACCCGTACCGGCCGGTTGTCCAGGGCGCGCTTGACGAAGTGCCACTCGCGGGGGTGCACGGTGTGCGGCCCGTGGATCGCACCGGCCCGCAGCAGGGTGGTCGGCAGGACCGCCCCGGCGGCGAGCAGTTCGCGCTCCAGGGCCGCCTTGCCGGCCGCGTACGTGTCGCCACCCGGCTTCGCGTCCGCGTCGAGTGGCGCGACGGTCGGCTGGGTCTCGGCGATCGGCACCGGGAACCGGACCCCTTCGGCGCCGAAGGCCCGCCCCGCGTCGTCCTGGTAGACCGCGACGGTGGAGACGACCACGGCCGAGCCGATCCGGTCGGCGAGCAGGAGCAGTTGGCGGGCGTGCCGGGCGTCGTACGCGACGGTGTCCACCAGTACGTCACAGCCGTCGCCGACCGCGACCGCCAACCCGGCGTCGTCCTCGCGGTCCAGCGGTACCAGTTCGACGTTCCAGTCCGGCGGCCAGGGCGCTCCGGCCCGCAGGCCCCGGGCGGCGGCCCGGACGTGCCAGCCGTCGGCGACCAGGGCGCGGACCGCGGCCCGGCCGACCTGCCCGGTGGCGCCGACGACCAGGGCGAGCTTCTCCATACCGTCACGCTAGATCCGCCGCGTCGACCCCGGCGAGCGCTTCAGCTATCAGCCGAACCGTGCCGCCGGTCGATGCGTGCTGCCGACCGGATGTCCGAGCCCGGTCGATCGGTCGAGGATCGCCCGCCGGCCGGCGGTGACCCCGCGCCTACCCGGTTGGCCGCCGGGGAAACTGCCCGGGGTGGTCACGCCCGGCGGCCCGACCGTCGCCGGTCGGCGGTGTGCTGCGGGGGTCAGCGGGTGACCAGGGTCATCTCCACCGAGTAGCGGGCCGCCAGGTAGGCGTGCGCGCCGTATTCGACGGCGCGGCCGGCGGAGTCGTAGGTGGTGCGCCGGATGGTCAGCACGGTGCTGCCCCGGGACACCCCGAGCAGCCGGGCCTCCCGGGCCAGCGCCGGCCGGGCCGACACCTGTTGGTTGGCCAGTTGCAGGGTCACGCCCTGGCGGCGGAGCAACTGGTAGAGACCGTGCTCGCCGAGCCCGGCCCGGTCCACGCTGACCAGTGCCGGCGGCAGGTAGTTGCGCATCACCGCGAGCGGCTGGCCGTCGGCCGAGCGGAGCCGTTCGACGGCGATCACCTCGGTCCCCTCCGGCACGCCGAGCGCGGTCGCCTCGTCGGGACCGGCCAGCACCCGGTCGAGCTGGAGCACCTCGGTCGAGGGTCGCCGCCCGGCGCTGGCGAGGTCGTCGAAGAGGCTGGTCAGCGCGAGTGGCCGGCGTACCGGCCGGGCCATCACCACCGTGCCCAGGCCCCGGCGGCGGACCAGCAGCCCCTGCCGGACCAGGGTCTCGATCGCCTTGCGCAGGGTCGGTCGGCTGACCGCGAGCTGGTCGGCGAGTTCGATCTCGTTGTCCAGCCGGCCGCCCGGCGGCAACGTGCCGGCGGTGATCGCCTGCTCCAGTTGCTGGGCGATCTGGAAGTAGAGCGGCATCGGACTGTCCCGGTCGATGACGACACCGTCCAGGGAGACCTTCTCACCGCGTGCACCCGCGAGGACCACGACGGTCATCGTACGGCATCGTGCTGAGGTGAGGTTGTCACTATGTATTGACAAAGATTGACGTCGACGGGGATGTGTCGGCGCTGGACAGCGCGGCGGCGACCCGGGGCGGCGTACGAGCGGGGGAAGCACGACCAGCGCGACGCACGAGCGGGGGAAAGCGCGACCGGCGCGGCTACCTGCAACCGTAGTTGTGCAATAGCTCTTGTGCAATCTCTCTTGTGCATGTCAGCCTGGGGGCATGAACAGAGAGGTCCGCCAGATCACCGACTCCCGGGTGCTGGCCGCGATGTCCCATCCGCTCCGCCGCCGCCTGATGGACGTGCTCAAGGTGCACGGCCCGGCCACGGTCAGCACGCTGGCCGAGCGCACCGGGCAGGCGGTGGCGAACGTCAGTCACCACCTGAAGGTGCTCGCCGCCGCCGACCTGGTGGCCGAGGCGCCTGAACTGGCCAAGGACCGCCGGGAACGGTGGTGGCGGCTGGTCTCGGCCGGACTGCGCTGGTCCAGCGCCGACTTCGCCCATGATCCGGCCAGCGAGGCCGTGCAGCAGGCCGCCGTGTCGCTCAACCTGGACCGTCAGGTCGGCCTGGTCCGGGACTGGCACGCCGCCGGTGACGACGAGCGGGCCGCCTGGGACGAGGCGCCGTTCTCCACCGACCGCTGGCTGCGGCTCACCCCGGCCGAACTGGCCGAGTTCGAGACCGAACTCCTCGCCCTGCTGTCCCGGTGGGCCGACCGCGAGCTACCCGACGACGGGCAGGCCCGCGAGCCGGTCTTCTTCTTCGCCCACGGCATCCCGGCCCAGCCGTGAGAACCGGCCCGGCGAGCCCGTCCGCCAGCCCGGTCAGTCGGCCCGGGTCGGCGCAGCGGACCCACGACGCCGGCGAGCGAGGCGAGGAGACGCGATGAGCCTGCTCCGGCAACGGGACTTCCGGCTGCTCTGGATCGGCCAGGCCGGCAGTACCTTCGGCGCCAGCGTCACCAGCGTGGCGCTGCCGCTGGTCGCGGTCGCCACCCTCGGCGCCAGCACCTTCCAGGTGGCGCTGCTGACCGCCGCCGCGTGGCTGCCCTGGGTGCTGATCGGACTGCCGGCCGGCGCCTGGGTGGACCGGCTGCGCTGTCGGCCGGTGATGGTGACCTGCGACCTGGTCGCCGCGCTGCTCTTCGCCAGCGTGCCGATCGCCGGCTGGCTCGACGTACTCACCATCGGGCAACTGCTGGCCGTCGCGCTGGCCGGCGGCACGGTGAGCGTCTTCTTCAACACCGCGTACCAGGTCTATCTGCCTACCCTGCTGGACCGGGCCGACCTGGCCGAGGGAAACGCGAAGCTCCAGGGCACCGAGGCGGTGGCCCAGGTGGCCGGCCCGGGCGCGGCCGGCCTGCTGGCCAGCCTGGTCGGTGCGGCGACCGCGCTGCTGGCGGACGTGCTCGGCTTCCTCGGCTCGGCCGCCTGCCTGCTGGCGATCCGGCGCAGGGAGCCACGCCGGGTCGCCGATCCCGCCGGGGGCCTCGGCCGGCAGATCGCCGAAGGGGTACGGTTCACCGCCCGCGACCCCTACCTGCGGGTGATCGCCGTCTGGGGTGCGGCCAGCAACCTCGGCCTGATCGGCTACCAGGCGATCCTGGTCGTCTTCCTGGTCCGCGAGGTAGGGCTGGGCCCGGGTACGGTCGGCGGCCTGGTCGCCGTGAT
The DNA here is from genome assembly GCF_016862935.1 of Plantactinospora mayteni. GTDB lineage: Bacteria > Actinomycetota > Actinomycetes > Mycobacteriales > Micromonosporaceae > Plantactinospora > Plantactinospora mayteni. Next base: position 17,721 of record NZ_BONX01000058.1, on the reverse strand, counting down.
GAGCCTCGGCGGGGTCGTCGGCGCCGCGATCGCCACCACGCTGTCCCGGCGCCTCGGCAGTGCCCGCGCGATGCTGCTCTGCGCCCTCGGTGCGGAACCGTTCGCGCTGCTGATCCCGATGACCGCCCCCGGTGCCCGGCTCGGCCTGCTGGTGCTGGCCGGAGTGGTGATCGGCACCGGAGTGGTCGCCGGCAACGTGATCAAGTCCGGCTTCCGCCAGGCGTACGTGCCACACCGGCTGCTCGGCCGGGTCAGCGTGACCATGCAGGTGGTCAACCTCGGCACCCTCCCGCTCGGTGCCGTGCTCGGCGGCGCCCTCGGTACGGCGCTCGGCCTCCGCCCGGCGATGTGGGTCATCACCGGCGGGCTGGCGTTGAGCGGGCTGATCCTGCTGACCGGTCCGCTGCGTAAGCGCCGTGACCTGCCCGAATCGCAGCAGGGCACGGAGCTGCCGGCACCGGCCGGCCCGGCCGGTGCCGAGCTGGTCAGCGCGGCTGGACGTTAGCCGCCTGCGGGCCCTTCTCGCCCTGGGTCACGTCGAAATCGACCTTCTGCCCCTCGTTCAGCTCGCGGTAGCCGGACGTCGCGATCGCGGAGTAGTGGACGAACACGTCCGGCCCTCCGCCGTCCTGCTCGATGAAGCCGAAGCCCTTTTCCGAGTTGAACCACTTGACGGTTCCGCTTGCCATGGGTGTCTCCTTAGCGGCGCGCCCGGTGCGTGGCGTGCCCTGTACGTCACCGACAGTAGCGTCCCGAGGTGCTCGGTGCGGGCGGAAGTCGGGAGTCGTACAAACCTCCGGCCTACGCCGGACGGTGGAGTCACCCCTAGATCGAGTCAGGGTCGCCCACGCCGCTTACCAGGGCTCGACCCGGATGTCCGGGCGGCCGTTCCGACCGTAACGTTCCTGACGTGGCGGACTGGCTGGATCAGGTGGGGGAACTGCCGCCGGGGGTCTTCCTGGCGGTGCTCGGCGGTGTCATGATGCTGGACGCGATTCCGCTGCTCGGCGTACTCGTGCCCGGCGACGTCGCGGTACTGGCCGCGGTGGGGGTCGGGCGGCCGGCCAGTGTGGGGGCGTTCCTGGCGGTGATCGGCGGCTGCCTCGGCGGCTGGTCGCTCACCTTCTTCGCTGGCCGGCGGTTCGGCGCCCGGTTGCGGCGCAGCCGTACCGGGGCGTGGATTGGGGAGGCGCGCTGGTCGGCTGCCGAACGGATGCTCGGCAGTGGCGGGGGCCGGATGGTGATGGTGGCGCCCTTCCTGCCGGTACTGAACGCGCTGCTGCCGCTCGCGGCGGGTGGGCTGCGGATGTCGTACCGGCGGTTCCTGGGCTTCGCGGCGGTCGGCGCGGTGCTCTGGGCCGGGCTCTACATGGTGCTCGGCATCGTGGCCCGGTCGGTCGGCGGGCTGCTGCCCGGCGAGTCGTTCGCGCTGCTGGGCACGGTGGCCTTCGGGATGATCTTCGGCGGCCTCGTCCTGCTCGGCGTACGTCGCCGACTCGCCTCGACGGTCCAGGGCTGACCAGGTGGGCTCGGTGGTCGGGGGGCTGACCGGGCGGCTGGTGGTCGGGGGGTGACCGGGTGGTGCCGGCCGGCTGTGGGTGGCTGGCCGGCGCCACCCCGGGGGGATCGCGGTCACGGGGGTGCCGGGACGGGCCGGGGCAACGGCCGGTTGGGGGCGTGGTCGCGTAGCCGGGTCGGACCGGCGGGCCGGTCAGGGGGTGACCGGTCCGCCGGTCCGGCTGTCGACTCCGGCGGGAACGTCGACCGGCGTTGACACCGGCCCGGGGGATGTCACCGGCCGGGGCCGGCCCTGCCCGGCTGGCATACTGGGCTGCCATGGTGTTGTCGCGGCGCTGGGCCGGTTTCCTGATCCTGGTCGGCGTGTGGACCTGGGTGATCTGGCCCCGGTTCGCCGTCGCGATCTGGAACGACGCCCGAGCCTGGTCGACCGGCGAGATCGGGCAGGGCAGCCCGACGAGCTTCCTGTGGGTGCACGCGCTGCTGATCGGGGCGTCCCTGGCGATCGGCACCGCGGTCGGCATACTCGGCGTACGCGCCTGGTGGGCCGGACGGACACCTCGAACCTGAGCCGGCCTCGGCGCTGGAACGTGGTGGGGCGCCGGCCGGCGTTCCCCCGTCACCACCACCGCCGGCCGGCAAGTCATGGGCCCCGGTGTCGAACCGGGCACACCGTCATTATGAGTGACGGCCGAGCAGCCAACGCCCGCGCCCATGGTGTCCACAGTGGATGGCATCGAGACCTCGCCGGGAGTCGAACCCGCATCACCCGCTTTGCAGGCGGGGCGCCCCACCGGGGACGAAACGAGGCGAGGAAGGTGCCCGACGACCGGGCTCGACGTGCGGGTGGGAGGACTCGAACCTCCTCAGCGCGAAGCACCTGTTCTACAGACAGGCCCGACTCTCCAGCGTCGGCGCACCCGCGTGGGGTGACTGGCGGGACTCGAACCCTGCGACCTCCGGATCCACAGTCCGGCGCTCTTCCGGCTGAGCTACAGTCACCATCGTGGCCGTTCGGCCGTACCCGGACCTGGGATCGAACCAGGGACCTCCTCGGTGTGAACGAGGCGCTGCCACCACTGAGCTATCCGGGTATCGCTCCCCAGGTGGGGAGTGGAGTAGCGCCGACGGGATTCGAACCCGCGAACTCCAGGGTGAAAGCCTGGCGACTCTTGCCACTCGTCCACGGCGCCATGTACGTGTTCCGAGCTGGACTCGAACCAGCGACCCTCGCGATGTCGACGCGATGCTCTCCCGACTGAGCTACCGGAACGGGGGCGGGACCGGGAGTCGAACCCGGGGCCTGCGGTTTATGAGACCGCCGCGCTACCACTGCGCCATCCCGCGAGTACGCCGCCAGGGACTCGAACCCTGAACCCACGCATTAAGAGTGCGTTGCTCTGACCATTGAGCTAGCGGCGTATGAAATGTGTTGAGGAAAGCGGAGGAGTCGAACCCCTGCCGTTGCCGACACCCCGGTTTTCAAGACCGGTCGCCCGCCACCGGGCGGCGCCTTCCGAGAGTTTGGCGGACCCCCGGGGTATGCCCGACCCCGGGGGCCCTGAAGTTCCACCCGTTCGCACGCCAGCGGCGTTTAAGCTCCACGATCAGCCTGCATTCGACGTGCTTTGCCATTAAGCGACCGCCGCAGGGAGAGCGGCAGACTGGACTCGAACCAGCATCCCGTCGAGATTGTCGTGGTCGGTAGATCTGGCGATCGGTGGGGGTGCTGAGCCTGGAGCGATAGTCTCAGCCTGCTCGGTGCCGGTCTGCCTCTGCCGGTTGGGCTACCTCGGCCCGAAGTGCCAAGGGGAGGATTCGAACCTCCACTGGAACCGTCACCGTTGATGAGTCTGACAGGTCAGCCTCAGTCTCGACGCATCTCGCGCCACCCCCCGCTCCACAGGGGGTGCCTGGGAGACTACCCGAACAGGTAGCCGAACACCTCGTCGCCGACGGTGTCGTCCTCGACGGTGCTGCTGTTCGCCTCCTCGCGGGCCACCTTCACCGCCTCCAGCAGCTTGTCGACCCGGCCGCGCAACACCTTGACCCGCTCGGCCGGCAGGGCGCCGGAGAGCTTCACCGTGGTCCAGGTGCCCACCGGTACGTCCTCGGTGTAGACCTCGACCTGCGCCGGGTGCTTCTCGGTCGCCTCGGCCTTCACGTGGTTGCGGTGCACCTTGCGCATCTTCTGCGTCTGGCTCGGCGTACTCGCGTAGCAGCCGCGGTCGGGGTCGAACTCCCACCGCTCCGCCGCGTCCAGGGTGGCCAGTCCGTCGACGAAGGTACGCAAGTCGACGAGCTGCTTCTCCAGGAAGAGCAGGTAGGTGACCGGTGCCTCCCGGACCAGCGTCCGGCCGTCGACCACCACGTCGGCCTTGGCGGTGGCGTTGCCAGTGTCCTGGAGGAACTGGAGGTCGAAGAGCCGGCCCATGGTGGCGGCGACCTCGTCGAGGACCTCCTGGACGGTGTACTGCACCCGGGTCGACTCCGGCGGCAACTGCTCGCGGATGTCGTCGGCGAACGGCTGGTAGGTCCGGGAGATGCCGGAGAGCGGGGGTGCCTTCTGGGTACGCCGGTGTGCGTCGGTGAGTTCCCGCTTGGCCTGCGGCTTGAAGCCCTGCACCAGCGCATTGACCTTGTGCAGTTCGGTGGGATTCGGCACCATGATCCTTTCGGTCAGCGTCGGGCAGACGATAGCCGTCGTCGCCAGGTACGGCGACCCGGTGTGGAAAGAGTTCAGTCGGGACGGCCGGACTTGAACCGACGACCTCCGCCCCAGTGCGGCGCGCTACCAAGCTGCGCCACGTCCCGATGTCGTACCCCTGGGAGGATTCGAACCTCCGCTCGACACGGCTTCGTAGGCCGCCGCTCTATCCGCTGAGCTACAAGGGCATGAAGCGGAAGGAGAGGGATTCGAACCCTCGCCGGGTGTGAGCCGGTCCGCCTTAGCGGGGCGGCGCCTTGGACCTCTCGGCCATCCTTCCGAACCGCGCCGACGGCGCGTACGTACCCGGAGCAGGAGTCGAACCTGCAACGCACCGGTTCTGGGCCGGCGGCCTCTTCCGTTGGGCTACCCGGGCATGAGTGAACCTTTTCAACCGCCCCTTGCGGTCCGTCAGACCGCAGGGTCGGACGCGGTGTGTGAGCGCTGCGGTTCGAGTTGAAGAAGGTTCAGTGGAGTGACGCGGGATCGAACCGCGCACGCGCAGCTTGCAAGGCAACACTGTGCACCAGCACCCACCCCGAAGTGCCCTCGGCGCGATTCGAACGCGCACGTGACCAGGCTCTCGACCTGGCGCCTCTACCAATTGGGCCACGAGGGCATCGCGCTCCCGGACAAGGATTCGAACCTCGATTTTCTGAGCCAGAATCAGATGTCCTACCGTTGGACGATCCGGGAATGGCGGCCGGCGGGGGAGAATCCGCCGGCCGCCGTCAGCGCCGGGTCAGCGCGGCCCAACCGGGTACCGTCGCCGCCGACCGCAGCACCATGCCCGCCTCGGCGGGGGTGCGGTCTGCCTTGCGCTGATTGCAGCCGTCGCAGGAGGCGACGGTGTTGGTCCAGGTGTTCCGGCCACCGCGGGAGCGGGGCAGGATGTGGTCGACGGTGCTCGCGTGACCGCCGCAGTAGCCGCACCGGCGCCCGTCCCGGGTGAGCACACCCGACCGGGACCAGGCCGGTCCCGAGCTGAAGCGCCACCTGGTGACGACGTACTTGACCAGTCGGACGACCGTCGGCACCGGGTAGACCCCGATCAGCCGGTCCGGTACGGCCTCGTGCACCTCGGCGACCCGCCGGACCAGCATCCGTACGGCGTGCCGGAGACTGACCCGGTGGAGCGGGCCGAGGTCGGCGTTGATGACCAGGACGTCCACCGGATACCCCCTTCTCTCGTCGATGTCACGGAACTCTCGTCAGGAAGCACCGTCACGGAACTCTCATCACGGTGCTCGGAGCGGCTACCGGGATTTGAACCCGGGACCTCCACCATGGCAAGGTGGCGCGCTACCAACTGCGCTACAGCCGCATGGGAAAATGCTCCGGGTGCGATTCGAACGCACACTGTGCGCGTTTTGAGCGCGCTGCCTCCTGCCGTTGGGCTACCGGAGCGGGTGGCCGGGGAAGCTGGATTCGAACCAGCACGAGCGTTACCGTCTCCCGGTTCAAAGCCGGGCATGTTGCCAGTTACACCATTCCCCGACGGGTCCTGCCGAGCGGCCACGGAGAATCGAACTCCGGTCCTCTGGGTGGAAGCCAGGCGCTCTGCCGTTGAGCTATGGCCGCGATGTCGTGCGTAGACCGTGCCGGAATCGAACCGGCCTTCTCCAGAGTGAGAGTCTGGCGAGATAACCACTACTCCAACGGTCCGGGCGGGGCGCTGCCGCCCCAGATTCAGCGTCCGGGACCCGAGAATCGAACTCGGTGTCTCCTGTACCCAAAACAGGCGGGTCAGCCGTCTCCCTCGCCCCGGATCCGCCCGGCCGGCACGGTGGTACGGCGCCGGCCGGGCATCATCAATGCCATCCACTGTGGAGTTTTCAACGTGGTACCGGTCCCGCCGGCCGAGGTCGGGGGAATAAGCAGGGGTGACAGGACTCGAACCTGCAACCTTCGGATTTGGAGGCCGCTGCGCTGCCAGTTGCGCCACACCCCTGTGTGGTGAGGACCCGTGTGGGCAAAAGAAACGCCGCCCGGTCCCGGGTCTGGGAGGGCGGCGTAGACGCGAGTGGAGTCGCGTTACGTCCGCCAGCCGCCCAGCTCGGCACATTCGCCGGCGCTTAGGTGGACGGGGCGCCCGGGCATGGCGTAGCCCGCCGAGGCGTACGGCTGCTGCCGCCACGCTCGCGATGAGGCCTGCCACAACATCGGATGCTCCCTGTCGTTCGCTGTCGATTCGGTGTCGGTTCTGTTGATCGCTGTGGTAACTACGGTAGGGGCCGCCCCGGCACGGAGCAACATCTTTTCGGCTTTTCCGCCGGACCATCGGTCGCCATGCCGGAAAATGCCTGCTCGGTGGCATTGCCGGCACCGGGGAACACCGCTGCTGGCATGGTCCACACCGGAGACTCAGCGGACCCGTTCGACCAGACGGGTCACCACGGCCGCCACCGCGTCGGGTGCCTGGGCCTGCGGGAAGTGACCCACTCCGGGGGCCAGCACCACCTCGGCACCGAGTTGTTCGCCGATCCAGTGGGCCTCGGCCGCCGGGTCCTTCCAGTCCACGTCGGCGGCGCCCATCACCACGACGGCGGGGGCCGACACCTCGGGCAGCCGTCGCCGGGCCGGCTCGTGCGAGGTGCGGGTGGTCCGCACGAAGGCCCGCCAGTGCCCGGGCCGGCGCAGGTTGTCGCGGACCCGGGCGAGGTGCTGCTCGTACCCCTCGGGCTTGGTGCCGGGCAGCCATTTCGGGTAGTAGCCGAGGAAGGCCGCCGGGCCCCAGGGCCGGACGAGCATGATCCGGAACAGCAGGTTCAGTACGGCGGCTCCGGCGGGATTCCGGACGAACGGGCCGAGCAGGGCGAGGCCGCGTACCTTCGCCGGGGCGTCGGCGGCGGCGATCACGGCGGCTCCGGCACCCATGGAGTTGCCGACCAGGTACGCCGACCCGCCGAGTTCGTCCATGAGCGCGAGCAGGTCGCTGGCGAGCGCGACGTCGTCGTACGCCGAGAAGCTGGCGTCGCTGTCGCCGTGCCCCCGGATGTCCATGACGGCCACCCGGTAGCCCGCCTCGACCAGCTTCGGCGCGAGCAGCCGGTACGACTGGCGCAGCTCGCCCATCCCCGATGCGCAGATCACCAGCGGACCGTCACCGTCCCACAGGTCGTACGCGATCCGCCCCTCCGGGCGGCGAAGGTAGCGGACGTCAGTCATAGCTTTAAAGCTACACTCATTAGCCAACCCGGCCAAGCGTCGACGCGTCCCGAGGGGACCGGGTTCACCAGCCCCGGGCGCGCCACTCCGGCAGCGACGGCCGCTCGGCGCCGAGCGTGCTGTCCCGGCCGTGACCCGGATAGAACCAGGTCTCGTCCGGCAGCCGGTCGAAGATCTTCTGCTCCACGTCGTCGATCAGCGAACCGAACCGCACCGGGTCACGGTCGGTGTTGCCCACCCCGCCCGGAAACAGCGAGTCCCCGGTGAAGAGGTGCGTACCGTCGATCTCGTCCCGATAGAGCAGCGCGACGGACCCCGGGGTGTGCCCGACGATGTGGATCACTTCGAGTTCGCAGTCGCCGACCCGGACCCGGTCGCCGTCGGCGAGCGGCTCGGAGGGGATCGGCAGCCCGTCCGCGTCGGCGGCGTGTACCAGCGACCGGGCCCCGGTGCTGGCCACCACCTCCTCCAGGGCGACCCAGTGGTCCATGTGCCGGTGCGTGGTGACCACGGCGGCCAGGCCACCGTCGCCGACCAACTCCAGCAGCCGGGGCGCCTCGTTGGCCGCGTCGACCAACACCTGGTCTCCGGTGGAGTTGCAGCGCAGCAGGTACGCGTTGTTGTCCATCGGGCCGACCGAGAGCTTGCTGACGGTGAGGCCGGTCAGCTCGCGTACGTCGGGTGGGCCGTCGGCGACGACGTCTCCGGTGTAGCTCATGTCGGGTGCCTCCGAGTGGGTCGGCGAAGCAGGGTCGGTCGGCGGATCAGATCCAGGCCGGCGGTGCCGGCAGTGGCCCGGTGGGCGTGACGACCAGGCCGGTACCGGTGCTCCGGCCGGTCAGCCAGCCGGCCAGCTCGTGCGCCGGGCCGGCGACGGTGCGCAGTTCCGGGCCGCTCTCCGAGGCCGGGATGCCGACCGGCCGGCCCCGACCGCTGTTGATAGTCAGGGGCTGCCCGGTCTCGGCCGGCAGCAGTACCAGGGCGAGTGGGTCGTCCCGCTCGGCCAGGTGGTGCACCACCTCGTGCAGCAGCCGCTGGCCGAACGCGTCCGGCCAGTCGGCGGTCCGGTAGCCGGCGGCGAGGTCGACGTGGTGCACCTCCACCTCGCGCAGCCGCCCCCACGTCAGGGCGGCGGCGGGCAGGATCCCCCGGGTGGAGCGGACCTGTGCGGCCCAGCCCTCGGGCGACAGCGCCCGGGCGGCCTCGGCGAACCGCTCCGCGCTGGCCCGCAGGTCGGCGAGGTGGACGGCGGCCGGCCGGGCCGCGCCGGCCGCGATGTCCGCGTTCCGGACCGCCAAGCTCGGGTACTGCGGGATCTCCTCGCCGGTACGCACCGAGGTCAGCAGGTTGACAAAGCCGTCGGCGTTCCGGGCGAGATGGGTGAGCACGTGTCCCCGGGTCCAGCCGGGAAGCAGGGACGGCTCGCCGATCGCCGCGTCGTCGAGCCCGTCCACGGTCCGGAACAGCCGGTCCGTCGCCCGGTTCACCTCGGGCAGCAGCGCGAGTGGGTCGATTGTCACGACTCACGACGATAGCGCTCGACGACCGGACCGTCCGCACACCGGTGGGCCGGAATTGGCTTTCGGTTCGGTCGGGCCAGCACCTACCGTCGAGGTCGTACCCGCAAGGCGTGAGGAGGTGGGATGCATGCCGGTCGCCGTGCGCGGGGCCACCGTTTCCACTTCTGGATTCGACTGCTGAATTCCACTCCTGACGACAAGGGTTGACATGACCTTCGACCTCGCGTCCCTCGGCTGGGACGCGTCACTGGCCGCGGCGTACCCGGAACGCGGCGACGAACTACGGCCCGGGCGGGTGGTCCGGGCCGACCGGGGAATCTGCACGGTGCTCGGTACACACGGCCCGGTTCGGGCCAGTCTCGGCGGCGGCGTCATGGTCGCGGCGGCCCGGGATGCGGTCAACCTGCCGTGTGCGGGGGACTGGGTGCTGGTCCGGGACTGGCCGGACCGGCGGCTCACCGTGGAGGCGGTGCTGCCCCGGCGTACCGCGATCGTGCGGCGTACCGCCGACAAGGACTCGACCGGCCAGGTGCTGGCGGCCAACGTCGACGCGGCGGCGGTGATCGAGCCGCTGCATCCGTCGCCGGACGTGGCCCGGATCGAGCGGCTGCTCGCGCTGGCCTGGGAGTCCGGCGCCACCCCGCTGGTGGTACTCACCAAGTGTGACCTGGTCGCCGATCCGGTGGCGGTGGCCAAGCAGCTCAGCCAGGTGGCGCCGGGCGTCGAGGTGCTGCCGGTGAGTGCCCAGCGCGGGACCGGGCTGGCCGGGCTGCGTCCGTGGATAGCCGCCGGCCGCACGCTGGCGTTGCTCGGACCGTCCGGTGCCGGCAAGTCGACGCTGGTGAACGCGCTGGCCGGCGCGACGGTGATGACCACCCAGGGGGTACGCGGGGTGGACGGCAAGGGCCGGCACACCACCACGCACCGGCAACTGATCCCGATCCCGGGCGGCGGCGCGGTGCTGGACACCCCGGGGGTACGGGCGGTCGGGCTGCTCGACGCGGCGGTCGGGCTGGACCGGGCGTTCGCCGACGTGGCGGCACTCGTCGCGGCCTGCCGGTTCGCCGACTGCGGGCACCGGGGCGAGCCGGGGTGCGCGGTCCAGGCCGCGCTGGAGACCGGCGAGCTGAGCCCTCGGCGCTGGGCGAGTTGGCAGAAGCTCCAGCGCGAGGTGGCGTACGAGACACACCGGCGGGACGCGCGGTTGGCGGCGGAGGAGCGGTACAAAGGGAGGCGGATTCGCAAGGAGCAGCGGAGTCGGGGCGGCCCGGGGCGTTGAGCTGCCGGGGCCCGGGGGCGTTGACCTGCGGGAATCTGCCGGTGCGGAAAACTGTCATACGCCGGGGCTAGAGTTGCCGAGGCGCTCCTCTGCGCCGATAAATCGGACAGAACATATCTTTTCTCCTCGGGAGTGCGCGGACAGTGGCCGACCGACTGATCATCCGTGGCGCGCGTGAACACAACCTGCGCGACGTCAACCTCGACCTGCCGCGCGACGCCATGATCGTCTTCACCGGGCTCTCCGGTTCCGGTAAATCCAGTCTGGCCTTCGACACCATTTTCGCCGAGGGGCAGCGGCGTTACGTCGAGTCACTGTCGTCGTACGCCCGGCAGTTCCTCGGCCAGATGGACAAGCCGGACGTCGACTTCATCGAGGGGCTGAGCCCGGCCGTCTCGATCGACCAGAAGTCCACCTCGCGCAACCCGCGCTCCACCGTCGGCACCATCACCGAGGTCTACGACTATCTCCGGCTGCTCTTCGCCCGCGTCGGCGAGCCGCACTGCCCGATCTGCGGCGAGAAGATCTCCAGGCAGAGCCCGCAGCAGATCGTCGACCGGGTGCTGGCGATGGACGAGGGCACCCGGTTCATGGTGCTGGCCCCGGTGATCCGAGGCCGCAAGGGGGAATACGTCGACCTCTTCGCCGAACTCCAGGCCAAGGGCTACGCCCGGGCCCGGGTCGACGGGGTGGTCTATCCGCTGACCGAGCCGCCCAAGCTGAAGAAGCAGGAGAAGCACACCATTGAGGTGGTGGTGGACCGGCTCACCGTCAAGGCGAGCGCCAAGCAGCGGCTCACCGACTCGGTCGAGGCCACGCTCGGCCTCTCCGGCGGGCTGGTACTGCTCGACTTCGTCGACCTGCCCGAGGACGACCCGCAGCGGGAGCGGCGCTACTCCGAGCACCTGGCCTGCCCCAACGACCACCCGCTGGCGATCGAGGACCTGGAGCCCCGGGTCTTCTCCTTCAACGCCCCGTACGGCGCCTGCCCCGAGTGCACCGGACTGGGCACCAAGAAGGAGGTCGACGCCGACCTGATCATCCCGGACGGGGAGCGGACGCTGCGTGAGGGTGCCGTCCAGCCGTGGTCCGGCGGGCAGACCCAGGAATATTTCCTCCGCCTGTTGCAGGCGCTGGGCGAGGCCGAGCACTTCGACCTCGACACCCCGTGGCGGGCGCTCTCGTCCCGGGCGCAGAAGACCATCCTGCACGGCTCGGGCGACCAGGTGCACGTGCGCTACCGCAACAAGTACGGCCGCGAGCGCTCCTACTACACCGGCTTCGAGGGCGCGGTGCAGTGGGTCGAGCGGCGGCACAACGACACCGAGTCGGACTGGTCCCGCGACAAGTACGAGGGCTACATGCGGGACGTGCCCTGCCCGGTCTGCCGGGGCAGCCGGCTCAAGCCCGAGGTGCTGGCGGTCACCCTCGGCGGCCGGAACATCGCCGAGGTCTGCGCGCTCTCGGTCGGTGAGTGCGCGGAACTGCTCGCCGGGATGACCCTCACCGACCGGCAGAAGATGATCGCCGAGCGGGTGCTCAAGGAGATCAACGCCCGGCTGCGCTTCCTGGTCGACGTCGGCCTCGACTACCTGTCGCTGGACCGGCCGGCCGGCACGCTCTCCGGCGGCGAGGCGCAGCGGATCCGGCTCGCCACCCAGATCGGCTCCGGCCTGGTCGGCGTGCTCTACGTGCTGGACGAGCCGTCGATCGGGCTGCACCAGCGGGACAACCACCGGCTGATCGAGACGCTGGTCCGGCTCAAGGGGCTGGGCAACACGCTGATCGTGGTCGAGCACGACGAGGACACCATCCGGACGGCCGACTGGATCGTCGACATCGGGCCGGGGGCCGGCGAGCACGGCGGCAAGATCGTGCACAGCGGTTCGGTGCCGGAGCTGCTGGCCAACACCGAGTCGGTGACCGGGGCGTACCTCTCCGGGCGCAGGTCGATCCCGACGCCGAAGGGGCGCCGGCCGCAGACGCCGGGCCGGGAACTGGTGGTGCAGGGGGCACGGGAGCACAACCTGCGGAACCTGACCGTGTCGTTCCCGCTCGGCCAGTTCATCGCGGTCACCGGGGTCAGCGGCTCGGGCAAGTCGACCCTGGTCAACGACATCCTCTACGCCGTACTCGCCAACCAGATCAACGGGGCCCGGCTGGTGCCCGGCCGGCACACCCGGATCACCGGACTGGAGAACGTCGACAAGGTGGTCGGGGTCGACCAGTCGCCGATCGGGCGTACCCCGAGGTCCAACCCGGCGACGTACACCGGGGTCTGGGACCACGTCCGCAAGCTCTTCGCCGAGACCACCGAGGCGAAGGTCCGGGGGTACGGGCCGGGCCGGTTCTCGTTCAACGTCAAGGGCGGCCGGTGCGAGGCGTGCAGCGGCGACGGCACGATCAAGATCGAGATGAACTTCCTGCCGGACGTCTACGTGCCGTGCGAGGTCTGCAAGGGTGCCCGCTACAACCGGGAGACCCTGGAGGTGCACTACAAGGGACGGACGGTCTCCGACATCCTGGAGATGCCGATCGAGGAGGCGGCCGAGTTCTTCTCGGCGATCCCGGCCATCCACCGGCACCTGAAGACCCTGGTCGACGTGGGCCTCGGCTATGTCCGGCTCGGCCAGCCGGCGCCGACCCTCTCCGGTGGAGAGGCGCAGCGGGTCAAGCTCGCCTCCGAGTTGCAGAAGCGCTCCACCGGACGCACGGTGTACGTGCTCGACGAGCCGACCACCGGGCTGCACTTCGAGGACATCCGCAAGCTGCTCGGGGTGCTGGACAGCCTGGTCGACAAGGGCAACACGGTGATCGTCATCGAGCACAACCTCGATGTGATCAAGACGGCCGACTGGCTGGTCGACATGGGCCCGGAGGGCGGGCACCGGGGCGGCACGGTGCTGGCCGCCGGTACCCCGGAAGAGCTGGCGGAGGTGCCGGAGAGTCACACCGGGCAGTTCCTCCGGCCGGTGCTCGGGCTGACCGGCCTGGCCCGGGGAGCGAGCGCGGCGACCACCCGGGCCGCCAAGGCCAACGGCACCGCCAAGGCCAACGGCACCGCGAGGGCCAGCACCGCGAAGGCCAGCGGCGGCACCGCGAAGGCCACCGGGAGCGCGCCGGTCAACAGCGGCGCGACCAGGGCAAACGGCGGCGCGGTCAAGGCCGGTGACGGCACCGCGAAGGCGGGCAGCGGCCGGGCCGGCGACGGTACGGTGAAGGGCGGCGCCGCCCGGGCGGATGCCACGGCCAAGACCACGGCCGCGAAGACCGGGCCGGCGAAGAGCCGGCGTACCGGGAAGTCCTGACACCGGACCCGGTTGAACCGGTTGGTGGATATATCCGTGTCTTCGGGCGTGGCCGCGGACGACCAGGAGCGCGGCGCCGAATAGGAAGGCTAGGTATGAGTGACGAACTGACCGGGCCGGGCACGCAGACCCGACGGGCGCTGTTGGCGGGTGCGGGGGCGGTGGGCGTGTCCGTGGTGTTGGCCGCGTGCGGCACCGGCGACGACGACGCGCTCGACGGCACCGGAAGCAGCCCGTCGGCCGGCGGCGCTCCGGCCCCCACCGGTTCGGCGAGCGCTCCGGCCGAGGGTGGCGGCGCCGCGGCGCTGGCCAAGAAGAGTGAGGTCCCGGTCGGCGGCGGCAAGATCATCGCTGACCAGCAGGTCGTGGTCACCCAGCCGACCGAGGGCGAGTTCAAGGCGTTCAGCTCGATCTGCACCCACCAGCAGTGCCCGGTGACCGGCGTGGACGGGGGCACGATCAACTGTAGTTGCCACTTCAGCAAGTTCTCCGTGGCGGACGGCTCGGTCAAGGGTGGCCCGGCCACCAAGCCGCTGGCCGAGAAGAAGGTCAAGGTCGACGGGGACAACATCGTCCTGGCCTGAGCCTGAGCCTGAGCCTGAGGCGCCTGGCGCGGCCGACTGTCCGTCGCCGCGCCAGGCGATGTCCCAGGCTCGGTCTAGGCTTGTCGGCGTGCCCGACCCCGCTACCTATCGCCCGGCACCGGGCACGATTCCCGACCTGCCCGGCGTATACCGATTCTGGGATCCCAGCGGCCGGGTGATCTATGTCGGCAAGGCCAAGAGCCTGCGCAGCCGCCTCAATTCCTACTTCGGCGACCTGTGGAATCTGCACCAGCGCACCCAGCAGATGGTCACCACCGCCGGCAGCGTGGACTGGGTCACCGTCGGCACCGAGGTCGAGGCGCTCCAGCTCGAATACAACTGGATCAAGCAGTACGACCCCCGGTTCAACGTGCGCTACCGGGACGACAAGTCGTACCCCTATCTCGCGGTGACGCTGGACGAGGAGTTCCCCCGGCTCCAGGTGATGCGGGGCGCCAAGCGCAAGGGGGTGCGCTACTTCGGGCCGTACTCGCACGCCTGGGCGATCCGCGAGACGCTGGACCTGCTGCTCCGGGTCTTCCCGGCCCGGACCTGCTCGTCCGGGGTGTTCCGGCGGCAGGCGCAGATCGGCCGGCCGTGCCTGCTCGGCGACATCGGCAAGTGCTCGGCACCGTGCGTCGGGCGGGCCTCGGCCGACGAGCACCGCCGGATCGTCGACGAGTTCTGCGACTTCATGGCCGGCCGTACCGACCAGATGGTCCGCCGGCTCGAACGCGAGATGGGCGAGGCCAGCGAGGCGCTGGAGTTCGAGCGGGCCGCCCGGCTGCGCGACGACATCGTGGCGCTGCGCCGGGCGATGGAGAAGCAGACCGTGGTGTTCGGCGACGGCACCGACGCCGACGTGGTGGCGTTCGCCGAGGATCCGCTGGAGGCGGCGGTCCAGGTCTTCCACGTCCGGGACGGCCGGGTACGCGGCCAGCGCGGCTGGGTGGTGGAGAAGGTCGAGGACCTGACCACCGGAGACCTCGTGCACCACTTCTGCTCCCAGGTCTACGGCGGGGCAGAGGGGGAGGGGGACGTGCCCCGCGAGCTGCTGGTGCCGGCGCTGCCGGCCGACGTCGACGCGCTGGCCGAGTGGCTGTCGGCGCATCGGGGCAGCAAGGTGGCCCTGCGGGTGCCGCAGCGCGGTGACAAGAAGGCGCTGCTGGAGACCGTGGCGCGCAACGCCGCCGAGGCGCTGACCCGGCACAAGCTGCGCCGGGCCGGTGACCTGACCACCCGCAGTGAGGCGCTGGACGAGATCACCGAGGCGCTCGGGCTGCGTACCGCGCCGCTGCGGATCGAGTGCTACGACGTGTCGCAGATCCAGGGCACCGACGTGGTGGCCAGCATGGTCGTCTTCGAGGACGGCCTGCCGCGCAAGAGCGAATACCGGCGGTTCGTGGTGCGCGGAGCCACCGACGACCTGTCGGCACTCTCCGAAGTGCTGCGCCGGCGGTTCGCCCGCTACCTCCAGGCCCGGGGCGAGACCGGGGAGATCGGCGACGAGATGGCCTCCGACCCGGACCGGCCCGGCATCGACCCGACGACCGGGCGACCGCGCAAGTTCGCGTACCCGCCGCAGCTCGTGGTGGTGGACGGTGGGCAACCCCAGGTCGCCGCAGCCGCGGCGGTGCTGGCCGAGCTGGGCATCGACGACATCGCGCTCTGCGGGCTGGCCAAGCGGCTGGAGGAGGTGTGGCTGCCCGGCGACGAGTTCCCGGTGATCCTGCCGCGCACCTCCGAAGGGCTCTATCTGCTGCAACGGGTCCGGGACGAGGCGCACCGGTTCGCCATCACGTTCCACCGGCAACGCCGCTCCAAGCGGATGACCGTCTCCGGCCTCGACCAGGTCCCCGGCCTCGGCGAGGTACGCCGCAAGGCACTGCTGCGGCACTTCGGCTCGGTCAAGCGGCTGTCGGCGGCCACGGTCGACGAGATCGCCGAGGTGCCAGGGGTGGGCCGGCGTACCGCCGAGGCGATCGTCGCGGCGCTGAATCCCACGGACGCTCCGGAACGTCGCTGAGTTCCTGATGCGGGTCGTGCCGTGAGTACGGTAGCGCTCGCGCAGGTGCCGGGTCTGGTCGCGCAACGCGTCGGTACGGTGTACGGCGGGGATCGGCGTGTCGGGGTGCAGCTTGCGGATCTGTTCGTGTTCCACCCCTGACGCGACCCGGCCGTGCGTATCCCGTTAGATGTCTGCGTGGCTGTGCGACTGGACATCGACGCGATCCGCAACGCCGTGGCGCCCGCGACCATTCAGGACGCGGGAACGCTGGTGGAGTCGGGACGACTGGGGGAGATTACGTCGTTCGGAGGCGGAGCCTCCTGCGTACTCGATCGGGGGAGTGAACCCGGATACGAGGTGTGGGTGGGAGTGGTCGGCGGCGAGTTCACCGCCGAATGCGACTGTGGCGGCGACCCGACCGATCCCGACGAGCTCTGTGTGCACGCCGTGGCGCTCACCCTCGGCGCACTCCGGGACGACTTCGTCTGGGCATCGGCGGCCACCCCACCATCACAGCTCGCGGTCGACCCCGAGGTACGCCGATTGGCCGAGATCGCGGCCACCGTACCGGCCCGTCGGCTGGCAATGCTGGTCGCCGAGCACGCGGTACAGGACCGACGCCTGGCAACCCGACTGCTGACGTACGCCGGACGGCTCGGGGCGCCGACCGACGCCGAGTTGGCCAACGTACGCCGGACCATCGACAACCTGGCGAACGAGGCGACGGCAGGGGAGTGGGAACTGCACGATGTCGTGAAGGCCGGTCAGTGGATCGTCGACGAGTTGGAACTCCTCGTTCAGCGCGCGGCCACCGACGGTGCCCTTGACGTGGTCGAGCATGCGGCTGAGGTCTGGGACGACCTGGCCAGTCACCTCTACGACGCGCACCACGGCTACGAAGACGAGGCGGAAGAGATCGGTGACGCCGTGCGTGCGGCCCACATCCGGCTCTGCGGAGCGTTGCGACCTGACCCTGACGACCTGCGAGACCGGCTGGCCGAGATCGTTACGGCGCCCGAGTTCACCTCGTGCCTCGACAGCCCGGAGGATTATCTTC
Organism: Plantactinospora mayteni; assembly: GCF_016862935.1. Taxonomy (GTDB): domain Bacteria; phylum Actinomycetota; class Actinomycetes; order Mycobacteriales; family Micromonosporaceae; genus Plantactinospora; species Plantactinospora mayteni. Next base: position 572 of record NZ_BONX01000058.1, on the reverse strand, counting down.
CGCTGCTCGGTCCGGCGGGTGTTGCCGAGCTGCATGCCTCCGTCGGTGACAGAAACGTCCGTGGCCCCGCCAAGATCGCAGAGCGGCTACAGCAGGCCGAGTAGGCGGCGGAGACCGTGATCGACCTTTGCGGCGAGCGCTGACGCTATTCGGCCGTGTCGGTGACCAAACGCCGCCGGATCAGCAAATCGGATCCCGGTGTGTCGTCTCGGGTACGCCCGGTGCCGGGCGTACCCGGGAGACTTGGTTGTCGATGCTCGGGTGTTGGCGCCGCCGGGACGCTGCCAGTCTCTTCTCGACAAGCTCGGCCACCGCCTCGGCTACAGCGTTCTCCCCCGACCAGGGCGAGTTGTCGGCCGCGATGCCGGCGCGTTCGGTTACCTTGCCCAAGCGTGAACGCGTCCAGCCAGGGATACTCGCCGTGGCACAGACCGCGCTCCTACCGGCGAACCGGTCAGCGGGTGCACTCCAGCGCATGCCGGAGCGCCGGGTGCCGGATCGTGTTCGCCGGTACGCGCCTGGGCGCTCTGGGTACCGTGTCCGGTTCGATTTCATGATCGAGTCGGCTCGGC
>NZ_BONX01000057.1 GCF_016862935.1 Plantactinospora mayteni | reverse complement strand
TCGGAAGCAGTGCGCCAGCCGTACGCCGCCACGCTCTGTGATCCGTGCACAGCGCGCCGCCGTGCCCGCTCGGCGGCATGTGCGGATGGGTGATCGCGCTGTAACGGGATTCTCATCATGGTTGTCGACACAGCGACGGTCAGGGACTCGGGCTATTTGGAGCACATGGTCGGCGGCATGCGCTGGAAGACGACTCATACCGGGTATGGATACTGAGAAATTGCTGTTTGCTGCCAGCTGCCCAGGTGTGATTTCTCAGATGGTCCACCACGCTGCGGGCGTGGAATAGCCCGAATGCGCGGATCCGCGCCTGACGCGCGACCGTGCCTCGGTCATCGCAGATGACCACGCAGGTCGGCGGAGCGTCGTCGATCGTGTGTTTGTGAGACCTACAAGATCGAGGGCGCTGCTGCTGCCACAACGCACCGAGCACGCATCCGCACATCGACAGTTTCGGACGTCGGCAGGCGGGGGGCGGGCCACGGGGCGTAGCGGCCTCCAGGTGAGTGGTTCCTAGTGGCTGCCCGAGGCTGTACACGGAGTAGGTCAGCGTTCTGGCGCACACCGGGTTTTGGCGTCCGAATCTGCCGCCGAGCGGGCGTGCCGGACGCCGGTGCCCCGTCACGAGTAGATCCCAGCAGCGGCAGATCCCACGAAATCGTCCTAAAAATCCCCGGGCTGTGGACGTGGCAGACTGGTCCGATCAGCGGGGGAGGGTGTCGGGGGCCCAGGATGATCGAAATCCGTAGCTTCGCGGGGACTGACCGCGCCGCGCTGCGTGAGCTGTTCGGCCGGGCGGGCGAGGGCTCTCCGTCTTCCTTGTTGTGGGGGCACGAAGAGTCGGAGGCGGCCATGTACCTGGAGCCGTACATGAGCCAGGAACCGGACTCGTTGTTTGTCGCCGTGGCGGGTGGCCATGTCGTCGGCTACCTGGCGGGGTGCCTGGACAGCTCGACCTTTCCAAGCGAGAAAGAGCGCATGGAGCGGGCGATCGCGAAGTATCGGCTGGTATTCCGACCCAAGCCCGCGGCCTTCTTCGCGCGTGGCATGGTCGACATCGCGTCGGCCGCGCTTCGGCGAATGCCCACCGCAAGGGGCTTCGACGATGCCCGTTGGCCGGCCCATCTGCACATCAACGTGACGCCCCTGGCCCGGGGAACCGGCGCCGCCGACGGCCTGATGAAGCGATGGTTCGATCGACTCATCCAGACCGGCTCACCCGGGTGCTATCTACAGACCTTGGCCGAGAACACGCGTGCGGTGAGGTTCTTCGAACGCGTCGGCTTCGCCAGACATGGTCCGACTCCATTGGTCCCCGGTGCCAGGCAGGGCGGCAGGCAACTCCACCAGCAGACGATGGTCTGGCAGCCGTGACCGGCCGGGGTCGCCAGAAGGCACGTAGTTAGGCCGATCGCCGGCCACGCTCCCGCTCTTCAGCGCGGTGGCAGGTAGGAATTGTCGGCTCGCGAGCGCAGGTGCCGCTGCTCGGGCAGGCTCAGGGTGCCGGCCGCCGCGCGTGCGTACGCTTCCCGGGCGGCGGCGTGGTCGCCGGCGAGGTCGAGCAGGTAGCCGCGCGTCGCGTCGACGCGGTAGTAGCCGGCGAGCGCCGGTTCGGCGGCTACCGCGGTGTCCAGTGCCGCCAGTCCGGCGGTCGCTCCCTGCACCATGGCTAGTGCGACCGCGCGGTTCACTGTGGCGATCGGGCCCGGCGCGATCGTGCCGAGCAGGTCGTACAGCACGAGGATCTGCTTCCAGTCGGTGGCCTGCGCCGTGCCCGCCTCGTCGTGTACCGCGGCGATGGCCGCCTGCAACTGGTACGGCCCGATTGGCGCGGTTGCGAGTGCGTTCTTCACCAGCGCCGTTCCCTCGGCGATGGCGTGCTGATCCCACCGGGTTCGGTCCTGCTCGGTGAGCGGAACGAGGTCGCCGTCCGGAGTGGTGCGTGCGGGCCGCCGGGCGTCGGTGAGCAGCATCAATGCCAGGAGCCCGGCCGCCTCACCGTGGCCAGGCAGTGCGGCGACGAGCTGCCGGGTGAGCCGGATCGCCTCGGTGGTCAGGTCGACCCGGTTGAGAGTCGCGCCGGCACTGACCGTCGAACCCTCCGTGAAGATCAGGTACAGGACCTGCATGACGGCGTCGAGCCGGTCGGCGGTTTCGGCTGCGTCCGGCATGTCGAACCGTGCGCCGCTGTCCTGGATGCGGCGCTTGGCGCGGCTGATCCGCTGCGCGACAGTAGCCTCGGGCAGCAGGTAGGCGCGGGCGATCTCGGCGGTGGTCAACCCGCCCACGGCCCGCAGTGTGAGGGCCACCCGCGCCGGTCGGCGCAGCGAGCGATGGCAGCACAGCAGCAGTAGCCGCAGGGTGTCGTCGCGATCGGCGACCTCGACCGGCGTCCGATCGAGCTGCCACGCCCGTAGCTCCCGGCCGCGCCGGGCGGCGTCGCTGCGAAACTGTTCGATGAGCCGGCGCGTTGCCACGGTGATCAGCCAGCCCCGTGGTTGCGCCGGTACACCGTCGCGTGGCCACTGCGCGGCTGCTGTTGCCAGTGCCTCCTGCACGGCATCCTCCGCCGCGTCGAAGGCTCCGTAGCGCCGCGCCAGCGCGGCGAGCACCTGCGGCGCCAGGCCCCGTAGCAGGTCGTTCAGCCCGCGACCGCCGCTCACGTGAGGAAACCGGACAGCGACATCACCGGACGCACCTCGACCAGCCCGAGTGCGGCCTCCGGAATCCGGGCGGCGATCTGTATTGCGCGGTGCCGGTCCTCGCAATCGATGAGGTAGAAGCCGGCGACCAGCTCCTTCACCTCCGGGAACGGGCCGTCTGTCAGGCTCGTGCGGCCGTCGTCATCGACGCTGACCCGCTGGGCCTGGGACGGGTTGGCCAGCGCTTCGGAGACGACGAGTTCGCCGCTGGCGGCCAGCTCGTCGTCGAGTGCGGTGTACGCGTCGAGGCCGATCTTGCGCTGCTCGGCCGGTAGCCGGCTCCAGATCTCGCGGGACGCCGGGTTGGAGTAGATGAGCAGGAGAAACTTCATAGCCTCACCGTGCCAGAAGTTTCCTTCGCGGAGCTGTCGAGAATCGCCGCTCCAGATTCGATCCTCCACCGATGGTGCCTCGCCGAGGCGCCCGTACGTGGGAGAAACGTGATGATCGTGCACCTTGCCGCCGTGACGGTCGCGGTGGTGGCATCGTTCCTGATTAGTAGTGTCTGGTATGCCGTACTTGGCCGCTCACTTGCCCGGCTCAGCGACGCCTATGCCGGTACCAGCCGGCCGCCGGCCTGGCATGCGCTACTCGAACTGGCGCGTGCCTCGATCCTCGCTGCGGTGCTCGCGGTCGCTGCCGACCGGATCGGCGTCACCGGCGTACCGTCGGCGATCCTGGTCGCGCTGCTCGCCTGGGCCGCTTTCCCGCTGGTTCTGCTCAGCGGATCGGTCCTGCACGAACGCGTGCCGTGGCGACTGGCCGCCATCCACGCCGGAGACTGGCTGCTCAAGCTGCCCGTCGTCATGCTGATCGTCGGACTCTGGAGGTAATCGCCATGCCCGCCATGCCTGGGCCGCTGGACACCGAGTTCACTGCAACCCTGGAGAAGAGCGACGCCGACAATGGCTGGACATACGTGATCATGCCCGGCTCTGCCGAGTATTTCGGCACCAGAGGGCTGGTCAAGGTGCGCGGAACCATCGATGGCGTCCCGTTCCGGTCCTCGTTCATGGCGCTCGGCGACGGCCGGCACAAGCTGCCGGTGAAGGCCGACCTGCGCCGCGCGATAGGCAAGGAGGCCGGCCAGCAGGTCACCGTACGGCTACAGGAACGTCTCCGATAGCTGCTGCTCAGCGTCGGGAAAGGTGACCTGGAACAGCAAGTGGTCCCGCCACCGGCCGGCGATCTTGAGGTACTCCGGGGCTTGGCCGTACGGTACGAAGCCGTTCTTGATCAGAACCCGCTGGGACGGTCGGTTGTCAACCAGGGTTTCTGCCTGGAGTCGATGCAGGCCAAGTTGCGCAGAGGCGGTCCGCTTGGCGGCGGCCACCGCTGCGGAGGCAAAGCCCTGACCGTTGCGGTCCTGAGAGATCCAGTAGCCGATGCTCGCGGACTGGAACGCCCCTCGAATGATGCTGTTGATGTTCAGTGTGCCGACGAGATTCCCGGCCCCGTCGACTATGACCATCGGCAGCGCGGTGCCGTTCTCCGCCGCTTGCAGGCTCGCGAGGGCGGCGCGCTCCTGTCCCTCGTCGGTGAAGTACTCCGCTGGGTGCAGCGGACTCGTCGGCGCCAGGAACTCTCGGTTGGCCCGGGCGAGCTGGGCGAGTGCCGGAATGTCCTTGCGCTCCAGGGGACGTAGGAGCGAGCGAGCCGCAGTGAGCGCGTCCAATACCATGCCACCTCAACCTCAATCTGTTCTGCACTGACGTTCACGATGCAGGATGCCAAGGGGACTTCTACTTCCTCAATTCGGCTATGTCCGACGCTCATCGACACGCCGGCCGGTCACGCTCTGTGACGCCTGGATCGCGGCTGGATACGCATGTCGGACGGTACTCGGGTGAGTCGCTGACGTGTCTAGTCGACGTCGGCTGATCTGGGGCGCCCGTCGAGGAGTTGGCTGAGGTTGTCCTGGGCCAGCGCCGCCAGCGAGAGCGCGCCGTCGCTGTCGAGCCAGATCTCGGTGGCGACCCGGAAGGCGGTGGTGGTCGCTGCGGCCATCAGCCTGGCCTGCGGGCTGTCGGGCCGCTCGTCGGTGCGTTCGGCGACGAATGCGCGGAGGAGTCGCTCGAAGTCGGTCAGCACGGCCAGGTACGACCCGGCGAGGGACGGGGTGGTGACGAGGAGGCGGATCCGGACGAGTTGGCGGTCCCGGTCCGCCTCCAGGATCGTGCTGGTCTCGTCCAACAGTGCGGAGAGCGATTCGGGGAAGGGTTCGTTGCGGGGACGTCCGCGCAGGTGGGTGCCGGCCGAGGCGAACGGCCGATGTCGCCTCGGTGGGATTCACGGCGCTCACCGAACCGGGCCACCACGGCCAGACGTACCCGTTGACCGGACCGGAGGCGCTCACCCTCGCCGCGCAGGTCGAACAGATCGGCGCGGTGATCGACCGCAAACTGGTCTTCGAGGAACTCACCGTCGAGCAGGCCCGGGTGGAGCTGGCGCGGCATGTCCCGGACATGGTCGTGGACTACTTCCTCGAGGTGCGGGTCAGGGTTCGACGTGACGTCCTGGACACGGTCGAGGACATCACCGGCCGCCCGGCCAGGACCTTCCGACAGTGGGCGGAGGAGAACGCGGACGCGTTCCGGTGAGCTGATACGAGGCCGGGCGCCCACGAACCGGTCGGCCTCGTCCCACCGGCGACGTCAGTCGCCCGGGGGCAAGCACTCCCACCCGCGCCTCCTGGCTCAACCGGGTCGAGCGGTTCTTTCTCGATGCTGAACCAACATCACAAAGACGTCCGAAAGGATCTACCAGTCCGCTGTTGATCTTCCACGCCGCTTCCACGCGGGTGTGTTTCGATGCTCTCACTCGTCGATGGGTTGGAGGGCCGGGGATGAACGGCGGAGTCTGGCGTCGCGGCGCGCTCGTCGGCGCAATGGTGCTCGCGATGGTGTTGGCTACCGGGGGAGCGGTCTTCGCCGCCGCTCCGCTACGCATCATGGTCGTCGGCGACTCGATCACCCAGGGATCGTCGGGCGACATCACCTGGCGCTACCACCTGTACCAGCATCTGCTGAACGCCAGCGTCTCGTTCGACCTCGTGGGTGACCGGACGGACCTGTACAACAACGTCACCAACCAGCACGGCGACCAGACCTATCCGTATCCGTTCGACCGGGACCACCACGCGCAGTGGGGACGGCCGCTGACGTTCGAGAAGGACACCGTCCAGGGCGCGGTGTCCAGCACCGGAGCGCAGGTCGTCCTGGTCCTGCTCGGCATCAATGACCTGGCCTGGTTCTCGCACAGCCCGGCGCAGGTCGCCGACGACATGCGTACCTTCGTCAGCAACGCGCGCGCGGCGAACCCCTCGGTCACCATCGTCATCGGCCACACCCTGTCGCGCTACGACATCTTTGGCAAGGTGTACCTCAACCAGGCCGACACGGCTGACCTCAACGCGCGGTACGACGCCCTCGCTGCGTCGATGTCGACCTCTGCGTCCAGGGTGGTGACCACCGCCGACCCGGCCGGCTGGGATCCGGCGGTACACACCTGGGACGGCACGCACCCCAACTCGACCGGTGAGGCGCGGATCGCGGCGGCGTTCGCCAACGCGCTGAACCGCGTCGGCATCGGCCGCAGCTTCGTCGGACCGACGAATGTGACGTGGCCGTCGACCGGTCCGGCGGTGAGCACCACGTCGCTGAACCGGGCAGCCCGGCTCAACTGGTCGGCCACACCGGGTGCCACCGGTTACCTGGTCGAGCAGCGGGTCATCAAGCCCTCGAACGAGACGACCTTCACCCGGCTGCCGTACCCCGTCTCGGACACCACATGGACCACGGATGGCCTGGCGGGCACGCAGGTCGACTACCGTCTCGTGCCGACCAAGGGGCTGATGACCGGCCAGCCGGGCAACCATTCCCGGGCCGTGTTCGGCGGCGTCGTGCCGGGCCGTGTAACGCTGAATGGCTCGCCCGGCCCCACCGCCAACGAGTCCCGGTTGTCGTGGACGTCCACAGCGGAGGCCACCGGCTACTACATCGAAATGATCGACCTCGCGCGCGCCCCTGACAGCTGGACCCGGCTGCCCTGGGCGGTTTCCGCGACGTCGTTCAACCCCGGCCTGTTGAACGCCGGCAACTGGTACCGCTGGCGTGTCGTGCCGGTCAACGGGCTGTTGGAGGGGCCGGCCTCGGTGCCCATCGAGATACGCACCACGGGCGTGCCGCAATACACCAGGTTCTTCGCGCTGGGCGACTCCTACTCGGCCGGGATCGGCAACCAGGATTCGAAGGCCGACGCGCAATGCGGGCGCTCGCCCAACACGTGGGCCTACCTGGCCAAGGCACCGTGGGACCCGCAGCCCGAACTGTTCGCCTGCTCCGGTGCCACGACCCTTGACGTGGACCTGTACCAGAAGGGCCTCATTCCGTGGCACGCCCCCGGCCCCACGCTGATCACCATGACGATCGGCGGCAACGACGCCGGGTTCGGGCCGGAACTGACCAACTGCATCCTGCTTCCGGTGCAGTGCACCCACCGGGAGCCGGCGCTCAACGACACGATCGACGCTCTCTACAACCCGCTGCGCCTGCTCTACCGGGACCTCCGGCTGCGGGCGCCGGGCGCCGACATCTTCGTGGCCGGCTACCCGCAGCTCGTTGCGCCGGGTCTGCCCTGCCCGCTCGCCATCAACGCGGCGCTCGACGACGACGAACGGCGGATGATCGTGCGGCTCGGCGGCCGGTTGAACAGCGTGATCCAGCAGGCCGCCTTCGACGCCGGCGTGGTGGCCTTCACCGGCGAGGTGACGGGCCGGTTCGCGGGCAACCAGCACGCCGCGTGCGGCACCGATCCGTGGATCAACGACCTCGTCTTCAGCTACCGGGAATCGTCGTTCCACCCGTTCGAGCCCGGGAACCTGGCGTACGCGTTGGCGCTCAACGACCGACGCGTGCTGGTGAACACCAACGGCGCGGTGCGTTCCGTGCTCTGAGGGCACGGGTACAGCCTGCGGCAGAGGAGGGGACCGGGGTGCCAATGGGACGCTCGTCGGAGCGCCCTGCCGGCCCCTGGCGGCCGCCTACCCGCACACCATCCTGGTTTCCTTCACCTACGGCCTCGGACCTCGACGGCTCTGGCCGGTCGTGGCCGCCGGTACCGCGCTGGCGACCGCATCGGTCGCCGGTTCGGTCGCGGTCGACAACGTCTCTCGCGCCACCGCCGACACCAGCGCGCCAGTTCCGACTTGTCGACTCTGAGGAGGGGTTTCGGGGGTAGACGGGGGCGTCATGCCCTGAGTCAGGGCGTAAGTGTCGCGTTGCGACGATGGTCGGCGTGGTGGGCTGGTGGGCGATGTTGACCGCCGTCGTGGTCCTCGACCGGCCGACGAACTGGATCGTGGTCGATGAGTTCGGGTCGTTCGGGTTAGAGTGTTCGGGCCACCACCTGGTGATCGTCGTCAGACCTCAGCTCGGCGTCCGCCGGAGCGTTCCGGTGCGGCGGGTAGGGCTTGGGCGACCCGCCTCGCAGATGCCGGCACCGTTCTTACGGAGGAACCGATGCGCAGGACAATGATCAGGACGTTTGCCGCCGCCGTGGTCACGGCGGGCTTCGCTGCCGGCCTGGTGGCAGCGCCGGGTACGGCCGCCGCGTCGACCGAGCAGATCTTCATCGCGTACGGCGTCAACCCGCCCGACGCCCACGCTGCGGCCTTGCGGCAGATGGAGGCGTACAGCCCCACCTGCCAGGAGGTCAGCACCACCTACTCGCCGGCCGGATCCGGGCACACCTGGAAGGCCACGCTCACCGCGCTCTGCTGACGAGGTGGGCGCCGGTGAGCGCGCCGGCACCCGCACGTCGTGCTGGACGAGTACGTTACTTCCCACAAACGGCCATCGGCCCCATCAACGCCGGTCGCAACGCCCTCCGAACGGGGTGACGCGTCCCTTCCGCCAGTGGCCGATGCCGGGCATGATCGCGATATAGCCGCGACGCATCCTTGACTTCCCGTAGTTGCGTAATGCAATATCAGCGCTCCTCGACAAGAGGACGTTGTCATTCCGCAAAACGGAAGAGCGGCAATCCCGGTGCGAAAGTTATTGATTCCGAGTCTGTTCCTGTCCGGCGTGGCGGTGGCCGCGCTGTTGCCGGCTGCCGGCGCGTCGCTCCGGATGCCGGGCGAGGTCACCGACCCGGTCCGGTACGTCAACCCGCACATCGGAACCGGTGACGCCGGTGGCGACGTGGGCACCGGCAACACCTCGCCGGCCGCCGCGCTGCCGTTCGGAATGATCCAACTCGGTCCGGACACCGACGGCCGGACGGCGGCGGGTTATCTGGACACCGCGGATGCCATCACCGGATTCTCCCTCAACCATCTCTCCGGAATGGGTTGCGACTATGTCGGCAACGACGGCGGTTTTCTGCCGGTCGTCGGTGAGCTGAGCAAGCCCGAGCAGGCGAGGGAGGAATTCAGCCAGGACGATTCCGTGGCCGCGCCGGGCTACTATGCCACGACCCTGCGGACCTCCGGGGTGGCAGCCGCGATGGCGGTGACCCGGCGCGGCGCGGTGAGCGAGTTCAGCTATCCGGGCACCGACGCGGCGCGGATGCTCGTCCGGGCCAGCAGCCTCAACACGGGCAGCGGCGGCTCGATCTCGATCGACCCGACGCGGCGGCAGGTGACCGCCGCGATCGTGAACAACACCCGGGAGGGCGCGGGCGGTTTCTGCGACAAGCCGAACACCTACACCGTCTATCTGGCGGCACGGTTCGACGAGGCGTTCACCGGCTACGGGACGTGGCGCGGCGACGCGGTGAGCGCCGGATCGACGTCGGCGGAGGGCAGCCGGCCGGCCGGCACCGCGGCGGGCGGGTACCTCACGTTCGACACCCGGGAGGCGCGGACCGTCCACATGCGGGTCGGGATGTCGTACGTCAGCGCCGCCGCGGCCGTCGCGAACCTGGACGCGGAAGTCGGCACCCGTACGCTGGCCGAGGTACGGGCCGCCGCCAGCACCACCTGGACCGACCTGCTGCACCGGGTACGCGTGACCGGCGGCAACGAGATCCAGCGGACGAACTTCTACACCGCGCTCTACCACGCCACCCTCGCGCCGAACCTGTTCAGCGACGCCGACGGACGTTATCCGGGGATGGATCAGCAGGTCCACCAGCTCGGCGAAGGGCAGGCCGCCCAGTACACGAACTACTCCGGCTGGGACACCTACCGGTCCCAGGCCGCCCTGGTCGCCCTGCTCGACCCGGTGGTTGCCGCCGACCAGGCCCAGTCCCTGGTCAACATGGCCGAGCAGGGCGGCTTCCTGCCGAAGTGGCCGGTGGCGAACGGGTACACCCAGGTGATGGCCGGCGACCCGGCCGACAACATCATCGCGGCGACGTACGCCTTCGGGGGTCGGACGTTCGACACCGGCGCGGCGCTCGCGGCGATGCTGAAGGGCGCCGAACACGGCGGCGGCGGTGCCGACGGGGTCGGCCAGTGGGGGTACGTGGAGCGGGAGGCCAACGCCGAGTACCTGAGTTACGGGTACGTGCCCGGCAACCCGTCGCTGACCCTGGAGTACGCCGCCAACGACGCGGCGATCGCCCAGTTCGCCAAGGCACTCGGCCGGACGGACCTCTACCAGACCTACCTCAGCCGGGCGCAGAACTGGCAGAACGTCGTCAACCCGTACACCGCGACCGGTCCGTACGTCCAGCAGCGCGACGGTGGGGGAGGCTTTCCGCCCGGACCCGGGTTCCAACCGCCCGGCGACGGGGCGTTCGGCCAGCCGGGGTTCAACGAGGGCAACGCCACCCAGTACACCTTCATGGTCACCCACAACCCGGCCGGGCTCGTGGCCGCGCTCGGCGGTGACGCCGCGGCCACCGCCCGGCTCGACGCGTTCTTCGACGCCCCGGCCGGCGAGCGCTGGGGGATGGCCGGGCCGAACGCGCCGTACTACTGGTTCGGCAACGAACCGACCTTCGGGCACCCGTGGCTCTACAACTACACCGGCGCACCCTGGAAGACCCAGCGGACGGTCCGAGCCGTACTCGACCGGCTTTTCACCCCGGCCTCGAACGGCCTGCCGGGCAACGACGACCTCGGCGCGGTCTCGGCCTGGTACGTGTGGGGGGCATTGGGGCTGTACCCGCTCAACCCCGGCACCGCCGACCTGCAACTGGCGGTACCACTGTTCCCACACGTCGAGGTGGTCCGGCCGGACGGTGCCGTGCTGGCCGTCGACGCGCCCGGCGCGGACGCCGGACCGCGGTACATCACCGGCGCGACCGTGGACGGTGAGCGCTGGTCCAGGCCGTGGCTGCCGGCCGCCAAGGTGACCGCCGAGGCCGGCACCACGGTACGGCTCGCCCTGTCGGCCACCCCCGACACCTCCTGGGGCACCGCACCCGGCGACCGGCCACCGTCGGACCGGACCGGCGAGGCGGCTGGCATCGGCTACACGTCGCCGGCCGGGGAACTGGTGGTACCGGCCGGCGGGACCGGCACGGTGCGGATCGGCGTACGCGGCACCGCCGCCGATCCGGCGACGGTCTCCTGGTCGGCGACGGCACCGACCGGCCTGACCCTGTCGACGACGTCGGGAAGCCTCGCCGTCGAACCGGCCCGGGACGCCGCCGTCGACGTCACCGTCTCGGCCGGGCCCGACACGCCGGCCGGCAGTTTCGATCTGCCGGTCAGGTTCTCGGCCAGCCACAGCCCACAGCCGGTGCTGCTGCGCGTGACGGTGGTGCCGGCCGGCTCCGGCTGAGCCCCGCTCGCACTGGTCCGGTATTTCGGATTCTCGTCGGCCGCCGCGATCAGCAGCGCTGGACGTTGCCGGAGGAATCGATGGGCGTTCCCCGCGGAGCGGAGAGCCCGCCGTCGGGCGAGTGGGTTTGCCGCCGCTGCTCGCCTCATGTCTCCGGTTGCTCGGTGACGGAGGTGGCGCATCCGCAGCTACGCCGCCGGACGAGGCGGCCGGTGTAGGTACGGTGGATCACTTCCCTCTGCCGGCTGGTGACGTGTTGCACGGCACAGGCCGCCATCCGGGCGACGGGTTGGCTCACGGTGGTGAGGCCCGGATTGGCGAAGGCCGCCGCCCGTGTTCCGTCGATGGACACCACGGCGAGGTCGTCCGGTATGCGTAGGCCGAGACTGGCCGCGGCGCTGATGACGCCAACCGCTTGGACGTCGGAGGCCACCAGGACTGAGTCCGGGCGGTCACGTCGGGTGAGGAGGTTGCGCGCCGTACGGTAGCCGCCGTGGTAGGTGAACGGCGCGTGGAGGCAGCTTCCCGGATGGAGGTTCGCGGAGGCCAGCGCGCGCTGCCAGCCTCGTCGGCGGCACTGTCGGAGGTGTTGCAGATCAGCAGGGCGTAGCCGAGGCGGGCCGCGGCGCGTTCGGTGGCGTGGGCCAGTTCGGCGAAGAAGGGGTTGGAGGCGTCGGGGAGGATGAGACCCAGAGCATGGGTACGCCCCAGCTTCAGTGAGCGGGCCCGCGCGTCGGGGCGGTAGCCGAGGACCTCGACCGCCGCGAGGACCTTGTCGCGGGTGGCCGGGCCGACCGGAACCGGGCTGGAACGGCAACAGCGGTCCTCGTTCCCTCGGTCAGGAGTTGCGCGGGGCTACCAGGCCGGATTCGTAGGCGAGGACGACGAGTTGAGCGCGGTCGCGGGCGTGGAGCTTGGCCATGGCACGGTTGATGTGGGTTTTCGCGGTCTGCGGGCTGATCACCATGCGCTGGGCGATCTCGTCGTTGGACAGGCCCTGCGCGACCAGCACGACGGCCTCGCGTTCGCGGTTGGTCAGTTCTTTCAGCACCGCCTCGGGGTCCGGGTGGAGCGGCTGGGTGATGTACTGGTCGATCAGCTTGCGGGTGATCGTCGGTGCGAGCAGCGCGTCGCCGCGCGCGGCGACCCGTACGGCGTGCAGGAAGTCTTCCGGTTGGATGTCTTTGACGAGGAATCCGGCGGCGCCGGCGCGCAGCGCGTTGAAGACGTACTCGTCGAGTCCATAGTTCGTGAGGATGACGACATGTATGCCGGCCAGGGCCGGGTCGGCGGCGATGCGCCGGGTCGCCTCGATACCGTCGATGACCGGCATCTGGATGTCGATGAGCGCGATGTCGGGCAGGTGTTTCCTGGCGAGAGCCAGGCCCTCCTTCCCGTCGGCGGCCTCGGCCACCACCTCGATGTCGTCTTCGATGTCGAGAAGGGCGCGGAATCCGCTGCGCAGGAGCGGCTGGTCGTCGACCAGTAGGACCCGGATCATGACATTCGGTCCACGGGGAGTTCGGCCTGGACGGTGAAGCCGCCCTCACTGCGTGGTTCCGCCCGCAGGTGACCACCGAGGGCGGTGACGCGTTCCCGCATCCCGAGCAGCCCGACGCCGGGCACCAGGGCGGTGCCCGGCGTGGCCTTGCCGTCGTCGTCGATCTGGATGGCGAGGGTGTCCGGACGGTAGTCGATCCGGACCGACGCCGTCTCGGCGGCGGCATGACGGGCGATGTTGGTCAGCGACTCCTGGACGATTCGGTAGACGGTCCGGTCCACCGCGGCCGGCACGTCGGGTCGTTGTCCCTCGATCGTCAGCGTCGCGTCGAGGCCGGTCGTCCGAGCCCGTTGTACCAGCTCCGGGACGTGATCGAGGCCATGCGGTGGGGCCTTTCCGTCGTCCCGTAGCGCCTCCAGGGTCGCCCGCAGTTCTCGGCTCGCCTCACGACCGGCCTCCCGGATCACCAGCAGGGCCTCCGGCACCGGGTCGCCCCGCCGGTGGGCGAGGTGGACTGCGACTTCGGCCTGCACCTTGATGACGGAGATCTGGTGGGTGAGCGAATCGTGCAGTTCCCGTGCGATGTGCAGGCGCTCCTCGTCGGCGCGGCGCCGCGCGGTCTCCTCCCGGGTGCGCTCGGCCTCATCCGCCCTCCGTTCGGCCTGCCGCAGCGCTTCACCCGCCGCGCCGGCGGCGATCAGCCAGGCCAGCTCGAGGACACTTCGGGCCTGCGCGAACGCTTCGCTCGTGTCGTGCAGGCCCGCCGCCATTGCGGCGAGGGGGAGAGCGGCCAGCATGATCACACTCGCCGCTACCGTGACAGTGCGGTGTCCCGCCCGTACGGCGGCGTACACCGCGAACAGGTACGCGACGGCAGGCACGTCGACCCCGGCCGCCTGGTGACCCACCGCGCACAGCCCGGTGGCGGCCAGGACGGGAACCGGCGCGCGGCGGCGCGCGGCCAGCGACAGGCCGCCAACCGTCAGCAACGCGTAGCCGAGCAGGTCGAGGTTGGTGGCGGAGCGCTGCCCGGTCAGCCCGGTGACCAGCAGGATCGCCGCCACACCAGCGGCGATCGCCCAGTCTCTGACACCGATCCGTCCCCTGCCCATGCGCGCACCCTAGCCGGATGTCGGCCCGGGCGACTCGTGCGCGCGGATGATCGGCCGGCTACCGCACCCGCGGTACCGTCCCGGCTTCTGCGGCATCCGCGTCAGCCGGACGTGCCGCTTGCGGCAGGGTGAAGTGCCCGCGTTTGCGGGACGACAGGTGGTGGGCCCGGCGGACAGGATCAGACGAGTTCCAGTCGTAGGAAGGTAAGGAGAACCTCATGCCCGTCCGTCGCCTGTTTACCGTTTTCACCGCCCTGCTCGGGGGTTTCGGGCTTGCCACACCATCGGCCGCGCACGCCTCGGCCCAGTCGGCCGCTGTCGATGCTTACACCATGACCGCCGGGCGACTCGTGGGCAGCGTGGCCGCGCTGGTGGCGCTGGCCGGCGTGGTCGTCGGTGGGCTGGCTCTGGCCCGCTCCGCCGGTCGTATCGGCAACGGCACCGGGAAAAGGGGGGCCATCGTGGCCCTGGCGGCGGGGCTGACCGGCATGGTCGGCGGCGGGCTGGTGGTGGCCGCCGCCGAGGGTGGTCCCGGCACCGGCTACGGAATCGTGGGTGGCTTCGTGGCCCTGGTGATCGGGTTGATCGCCACGGTCCTGGGCTGGCTGGCTCTGGCCCGTTCCCGCCGCACCGTGTGACCGGTTGGCTGCGGCGAGTACCGGAGGGAGAACGATGCGACACACCATCTCGGTCTGGCGAACACTCGCCGCCGGCCTCGCCGGAGGCATCGCGTTCGTGCTGGGCACGTTCGTCACCTTCCGCCTGTTCGGCGGTTCACGCCAAGGTGCGGAAGGACTGTTGTTCGACCCCGACACCCAGCATGCCAAGGTCATCACCGTGTGGAAGGAACTGGAGCCACTTCCACGGATTCTGGAGAATCCGCCGATCGTCGTCGGCGGGATGCTCGCGTTCGGGATCGGCTACGCCTTCGTCTACCGGTCCGTCGCGTCCGCCTGGCCGACGGGCCTGCACAGCAGGGCATGGCGGCTCGGCCTCATCGTGTGGCTGGGCACGGTGTTCGCCGAGTTCATGGGCCCGTTCAACGTACTGCACCAGCCCCTGAACCTCAGCGTCCTGGCCTGGGCGATGTGGGCGGTATGCGCCTTCGCCGAGGCGTACGCGCTCGTATTCGTCCTGGACCGTGGCCGGTCCGAGCGGCGTGCACAAGGCGAACGCGGCCCCGGGCATCGCGCCACCGCCGCCGAACCCCACGTCTGAGCTGCCGGCGGCGGACGACGTCGGCCGGTAGGGCGGGTTGCGACCGGATCGCGGCCGTCGGCTGAGGTCAACCCTGCGGATCGTCGAGGCAGCTGCCGCAGAACCCGACCGGCGGCTCTGGCTGGTCGTCCTCGTAGCGGACAGCCGCCGCGACCAGCGGGTCGGTGGTCGCGATCGGCTCCAGCGTGGCGGGGCCGTCCTCCGGCCACGTCACCCGCGCACAGGCGATCCGCTCGGTGAGGGTACGCATGGCGCAGACTCCCACCTGCTGTGACGTCGGTATCGTGCCGGCGAAGTGGGTCGGCCCGCCGGGTTGGTAGCTCACCAGCGATTCCGGGTACGCGGTCGCGAACCAGTCCTGCGGCTTGAAGACGACGACGGCGAAGGCGGAGTTGGCCCGGTCCGGCGCGCATCCGGTGACCTGGCCGTACAGCGCGGTGTATCCGCCGTGGGCGGCACCGACCGCGGTGAACTGGCCGGTGGCGCAGGGGGCCGGAACCCAGGGGCCGGCGGCCTGGGACTGGGGGGCGGTGCCGAGCGTGAGCGCCAGCGCGCTCGCCAGTACCGCGGCGGCGCGGGCGGCCGGCCGCCCGAGCGGGTGTGACACGGGGTCTCCTCAGGTGGTGGTGGAGCCGGGGGTGCCGTGGCGCGGTGGCCGGGGTGCGGCACCGGCGGCGCCGAGCAGCAGCGCGAGCTGGAAGCGGTTTTCGACGCCCAGGCGGTCCATCAGGTTCCGCATGGTGTAGGCGACGGTGCGGACGCTGAGCCGTAGCTCCTGTGCCGCGGACTGGTCGGTGTGTCCCATGGCGAGCAGGCGCACCAGTGCCTGCTCGCGTGTGCTCAGCTCGATGGGCGGTACCCCCTGGTCCCGTGGGTCGGTCCCGTCGTCCCACAGCCGGTCGAACATGCCCGCCAGGGCCTGGACGGCCTCGGGGTCGGCGACCTCGATGTAGCCCCGTTCGAGGTCCAGCGGGTCGCTCGGCACCATCGCGGCGCGCCGGTCGAAGATCATTACTTTGAGCGGAAGTGCCGACAGCTCGCGGTACATCCCGCCGGCGTGGCCGAGCGCGGTGGCGTAGGCGGTGTACCGGTCGCCGTCGCTGGGCGGCAGGCCGAGCACGCGCAGCCGGATGCCGCGGGCCAGGATGCTGCGGTCGAGTGGCAGGGCGGCGGTGGTTGCCTCGGCGTCGAAGACCTCTTCGGTGTTGATGGCGAGGTGCTCGTGGCGTTCGGCGGCGATCAGGCTGGCCGCCCGCTGCCGGGCGGCGGAGCGGGTCGGCCAGCGTCGCAACGAGGCGCGGGCCAGGGCGGCCAGGCCCAGCTCGGTGGCGGCCATGACGTGCCGGCGCCACCGGTCGAGCGCCGGGGCGGGCATACGGTGTTGCCGCAGCGTGTCGAGGACCCGTTCCACCGCCACCGCCTCCCACACGAGGGCGCCCGGTGACCGGTACCCGGTGTTGGTGGCCGCGGGGACGGGACGTACCGCCGCCGCGGCCACCAGCTCGTCGAGCGCCCGACTCACCCGGCTCTGGGGCATGCCCAGCTCCCGGGCGAGCCGCGCGACCGTGCGGGGGCCGAGCAGCGACAACGCCCGGTAGCCGAGATCGGCATCGGGCGTCACTCCCCACCTGGTCAGCCTGGGCACAACCTCCGTTGACAACTCCAACGGATCCCCCCCCGTCTCGAACCCAGTACAGCTCCCGCGAGGACAGGACATCATCTCCGGGTACGGCTGTGAAGGCCGGTTCCTGGGACTTGCAGGATCATGCAGGGCCTCGTTGCAGGGAGCTGCAAAGAATTCCGGACATTTGCCATACCGGGCGGTGCTCGTCTTGTCGCTCCCAAGAATTGACGGCTATACCTTCGCTGCCCAGCCAGACCCTCTGGCTCCGCGATGGAGAAGGTGCGCCGTGACCCTGGTTTTGAAACGCCGCGTGGGATCGGTGCTGTGCGCGATCCTGGCCGGCGGATTCCTTTCCGCCGCACCGGCGTCCGCGCGCGAACCGGCCGCGACCGCCTGCACTGTTCCCGCCGGCGGTCTGGTCGCCGAGACCGAGGAGGTGGCCCTCGCGCTGGCCGCCGAATGCGGTGTCGAGGTGCGGGTCGCCGAATACCAGGACTACGCGGTGCGGTGGTTCGCCGAGCCCGACGGGCGGGTGCGGACCGAGACGTACGCGGCGGCGCAGTGGGCGCAGGACGCTTCGGGGCATTGGGTGGACGTCGACCCGACGCTCGTGCCGACCGGCGACGGCGGGTTCCGCACCACTGCGACAGTCTCCGACCTGCGGATCGCCGGTGGCGATGGTGCGTTCGTCACGGCGACCGCGCCGACCGGGCAGCGGGTGGGCCTGGACTGGCCGGGCACGCTGCCGGCGCCACGGGTCAGCGGGAGCACCGCCGTGTTCGACGACGTGATGCGCGATGTGGACCTCGAGGTGTACGCGAGCGCCGACGGTTTCTCCTACGCGTTCGTGGTCCACACCGCCGCGGCAGCCGCCGACCCGGCCCTGAAACGCATCGAGCTGGGCCTGGAGGTGGCCGGCCTCGACGTGGCCGTCGATACCGACTCCGATACCGCCGAGCTGACCGACACCGGCGGTGAGCTGGTGTACGCGGTGGAGACGCCGTGGATGTGGGACTCCTCGACGCCGGAGGCCAGCACCGCGACCGCCAGGGCGGGCGGGAACGTCGTCGCCACCGAGTCCGGCCGGGCCGCCGCGATGGACCTGGAGATGGATGGCGAGACGCTGGCCGTACTGCCGGACGCCGACCTGCTGGGCAACCCGGACCTGCGGTATCCGCTGTACATCGACCCGCGTTTCACCGGAAAGATCAGCCAGTGGGCCAACCTCCACTACGGAACGAGCGGCCAGTACGTCCACCAGACCACCTGGTCCGGCGACTCGTACCTGCGGGTCGGCTTCCAGGGTTGGCAGAACGACAACGCCGTGGGCCTGTGGCGGTCGGCGATCCAGTTCAACGGGCTGGACGACCTGGAGCACCGGGTGGTCGCGGACGCCCAGATCTGGATGACCCAGGACCACACCGGCGGCTGCGGCACGAGCTACAAGGTGCGGCTCGGCGCCATGGACTACTTCAAGCGCTCCACCGCGACGTTCGCCAACACGTATCCGGACAAGTACATCGGCATGGTGGCCACGACGACGGTGCCGACGTCCAATGAGGACCAGTGCGGCGACGAGGGCGACAAGCGGTTCAAGTGGCAGGACTCGCATCTGACCGACCGGTTGAAGTACATCGTCGACCGTGGCTGGGCCACCGCGTCGTTCACCATCTTCTCCGACAACGAGGGCAGCCGGAACCAGTGGCGCAAGCTCCTGCCCGGCAGCGGAAAGCTCGTCATCTGGCATACCGCGAACAAGCCCGTCGACCTGTTCAGCAACGGTGAGCGGTGTGCGACCTCCGCGCCGGGCTACAAGCTCAACACGCTGGTACCCACGCTGAGGGCCACCGCCCCGGCCAACCTCGCCCCGGCCGCCGAGCTGCGGTTCGAGCTGACCAAGGTCGGCTCCAGCGCCGTGATCAAGCAGCTCAACGTCGCGGTGACCTCGAAGGGGACGAAGACGGTCACGGTGCCCTCCGGCACCCTGACCGAGGGCACCGGGTACCGCTGGCGGGTCCGGGTCTGGGACAGCGACGGCGACAGCGCCCGCACCGGGCCGTACTCCGCGTACTGCTATTTCCGGGTCAACGCCCAGCCGCAGGTGCCGAGCGCGATGTCCACCGAGAAGCTGGGCTGCGGCACCCAGTCCAGCCCGACCCTGGTGACCACGCCGACCCCGACGCTGACTGCGACCCCGCGCGACCCCGACGGCGGCAAGGTGCGGCTGCGGTACGAGCTGTCCCGGCCGACCGGCGCCGTGCTGAGCCAGAAGACGCCGGACGGCCAGGCCGGCACCGCGCTGCCGAGCAGGGTGGACAAGTCGCTCGCGCTCGCCGAGGGCGTGTACCGCTGGCGGGCGCAGACGCTCGACGAGTTCGGCGCCGGGCCCTGGTCCTCGTACTGCTGGTTCCAGATCGACACCACGCCGCCGGAGCCGGCCGACGTGGCGCAGGTGACGGTGGACCCGGCGCCGGGCGACGTCGTGCACTTCGACCTCGTCGGCGGGGGCGACGTCGCGAAGTTCAGGTACGTCCTCGCCCCGGAGGCCGGCGGAAACGGCAGGTCGGTCAAGGCGTGTACCAACTACACGTGCAAGCTCACGGTAGACGCGGTGAACGGTCGGGCCAGGATCGACGTCCTGCCGTCGCGCACCACGATCGACCATGTCCTCCAGGTGTGGGCGCTCGACGCGGCCGGCAACGAGTCCTCCCGCACCGACACCTGGTTCGTCAGCGCGCCCACCGAGCCGGTGAAGCCGGTCGGGGCCTGGCGGTTCGACGGCGACACCGCCGACGACGCCGGCCCGGCCGGACTCACGGTCGCGGCCGGGCCACGGTACGGCACCGATCGCCACGGCCGGGCCGGCGGCGCGCTGGAGGTCGGCGGCGACAACACGCGGTGCGCGGTGACCGGCGGCCCGCCTCTGGACACCGCCGACTCGTTCACGCTCGCCGCCTGGGTGCGGATCGACAACTACTCGACCGGCGCCGGTCAGACGATCTTCGGCATGCCCGGCTCCGGTGGCAGCAACGTCAAGCTGCTGCTGAACGGCAACGGCACCCTCTGGTCCGTCTCCCGGCACTCCCAGGGCACGGGTGCCCAGGCGTACTGGGACCAGGCGACGGCACCGGTGTCCGGGGTCAGCGCCGGTAGCTGGGTACACGTGGCCGGGGTGTACGACGCCCCGGCCGAGCGGCTCCGCATCTACCTCAACGGCGCGCTGGCCGGTTCCGGGCCGGTCACCTTCGACCCGCCGACGGGCACCGGCCGGATGGGGGTCGGCTGCGGGTTCGGCGGCAGTCCGTTCGAGGCGATCCACGGTGCGGTCGACGACGCGGTGGCGGTGCAGCAGGTGCTGACCAGCGGCCAGATCGCGGCCCTCGCCGGGACGAACGAGGGGCTTCCCGCCGGTACCCGGGCGTGGTGGCCACTGCGCCAGCAGTACGCCGCGGAGCAGTCCGGGCAGGGTCCGCAACTGTCCACTCTCGACTCCGCCTCGTGGGTGGCGGACCAACACGGCCGGGCCAACAGCGCGCTCGCCTTCGACGGCAACACCTGCCCGACCGCCGAGCGGGTGCCGGTACGCACCGACGGCTCGTTCACGGCCTCGGCCTGGGTATACCTGGACCCGGCGCACATCACCGGCCACTCCCGGGTGTTCAGCCTGCACGGCAGCCGGCACTTCGCGGCCATGCTGAAGTACAACTCGACCACGTTGGGTTGGGAGTTCGCGGTCACCAAGGCGGACGACACCGCCGCCACCGGTGGCTCCGTGAGCGGCGCCGCGACACCCGGGAAGTGGACCCACCTGGCGGTGACCGTGAACGCCGACACCCGGCGCATCGCCCTGTACGTGAACGGCGCGCTGGCCGAAGAGCAGACCGTCGGCTTCGCGCTGTGGCGGGCCACCGAGCTGGTGGTCGGCTGCGGCGGCACCGCCGACGGCACGCGCTCGTCGCGGTGGAAGGGCGCGATGTCCGACGTGCGGGTGTGGCGGGGCGTGGCGACGCCCGACACCATCCAGGGGCTGCGCACCGAGCAGCTCGCGTACTGGGAGCTGGGGCGGGACGAGCTCGGCACCGACGGCTGGGGCGCGGACCACAACCTTGTCTTCAGCGGCGAGCACCAGTGGGTCGAGGACCGGTACAACTGGTGCCACGCGGCTTACGGCCTCGGCTTCGCCGGCGCCGGCTACGCCAGCACCACCCGCCCGGTGGTGACCACCGACCAGTCGTTCACCGTCGCGGCCTGGACAAGGCTCAACAGCGCCGACGGCTACCGCACCGTCGCGTCACAGACCGGGGTCAACCGGATGGCCTTCAACCTGGCCTTCCACCCCACGATCGACGACGGCGGTCGCTTCCAACTGTCGACGCCGTCGTCCGACGGGACGAGCAGCGGCGCCTGGCACCGGATCGTCGGCAAGCAGGCTCCCGAGCTGGGCCGGTGGTACCACGTGGCCGGGGTCTTCGACTTCGGCACCGGCACGATGCGCCTGTACGTCAACGGTGTCCCGCAGGGCGAGCAACGGATGATCGCATCGCCGTGGCAGGCCAGCGGACCGTTCGTCGTCGGTGCCGCCTTCGAGGACGGCGCGATGGTCAACCAGATGGACGGCGTCATCGACCAGGTGCGGGTGTGGTCCGGTGTGGTGGACCCGCTGGTCATCCGCGACCTGGCCAGACGCCTGCCCAGCCAGCCCGATCCGGGCAGCGGCTCCTGCGACGGCGACGACGAGCAAGCACGGTGAAGGGTCACCTGACGATGAATTCCAGGCTGCATGTCCTCGTCCGCCTGACCGTGGTCGTCACGTTGCTCGTGGCAGCGGCGGTCGTCGCCTACCAGTTGCCGGAACGCTTCAGGTCCGGTGCGCTCGACCCCGACCTCGGCACGCCGGTGGAGGCCGAGGCCGTCACCGGCACCGCGGTCGACCCGAAGGCCGAGGGCGTGCACGTGCCGGACCAGAGCTGGGCGGGGCCGGGTACGGCCGACTGGCCGGCGGCCGGCGTCACGACGGTGCCCCTGCGGGCGACGGGCATCGACGCGGCCCGCACCGGCACCCCCACCGCCGCCGCGCTGCGCGTCTTCGGCCAGGATGTTTCGGCGAAGCTGGGTGTCAACGGTGTCGTGTACCAGGTCTCGTCCGACCGGAGCGGCCAGGCCGACCTGAAGATCGACTACCGCCGGTTCGCCGGCGCGTTCGGCGGCGGCTGGTCGTCGCGGCTGCGGCTGGTGGCGCTGCCCGGCTGCGCGCTGAGCGAGCCCGCCAAGCCGGGCTGCCTGACCGGCCACGAGCTGGCGAGCGTCAACGACACCAAGGCGCGGAGCGTGACCGCCACCGTCGAGCTCGGCGGCGAGGCGGGCGGCGCCGTGGTCCTGGCGCTGGCGGCCGACGAGAGCGGTGCGACCGGAAACTGGTCGGCCACCGACCTGTCGCACGCCGGTTCCTGGTCGCAGGGGGCCTCGTCGGGCAGCTTCGGCTACTCGTACCCGATGCGTGTGCCGCCCGCCGCCGGCGTCGTGCCGGAGCTGTCGCTGTCGTACACCTCGCAGGCGGTGGACGGCCGCACGTCCTCGTCCAACAACCAGGCCGGCCTCATCGGCGACGGCTGGGGCTACCACCCGGGTCTCATCGAGCGCACCTACCAAAACTGCTACCGCGACAAGGGTGGCAACACCCCGACCGCCACCGGCGACTGGTGCTGGGACGGCGCGTCCGACGCCGTGACCATGTCACTGGGCAGCGTCAACGCCGCGCTGGTCAAGGACGACACCACCGGACAGTGGCACGTCGCCGCGGACTCCGGTTGGAAGGTGGAGCGGCTCGGTTCGGCCGCCACCGCGTCGACCGCGACGTCGGAGCGCTGGCGGATCACCGCCACCGACGGCACCCGGTACCTGTTCGCGTCCCGCGCCGGCTCGCGGCTGACCGCACCGGTGTTCGGCAACCACTCCGGCGAGCCCTGCCACCGGCCCGGCGACTTCAAGGGCTCGGCCTGCACCCAGGCGTACCGGTGGCTGCTGGACGAGGTCGTCGACGCGTACGGCAACGTGACCCGGTACGAGTGGAGCACGGAGACCGGCCACTACGGTGCCGCCGCGGACGTCGACAACCGTACGGCCTTCCACCGGGCCGCCAGGCTGACCCGGATCGAGTACGGACTGCGCGCCGACGACGCCGCAGCCCTCGCCGCCGGCCGGGTGGTGTTCTCCTACGCCGACCGCTGCGAGTCCGACTGTCGCGAGTCCGGCGGCGATCCCCGGCCGGCCAACTGGCCCGAGACGCCCTGGGACCTCGACTGCACGGCCGCGCCGTGCACCGACAAGCTCCACATGGCGTTCTTCGCCTCGCAGCGGATCACCTCGATCGCCACCTACGTGCGCAGGGGCGAGGCGTTCTCCAAAGTGGACTCGTGGGCGCTGGAGCACGACTTCCTGCACTACGGCGACGAGGAGGACACGGTGCTGTGGCTGGCGTCCGTCCAGCACACCGGTCACGTCGGCGGCACCGGGTCCACCCCGCCGGTCACCTTCGCGGGCACCCCGATGGCCAACCGGGTGGAGCACTCCGAGGGCGAACCGTCGCTGTGGCGTACCCGGCTGTCCAGGATCGTCACCGAGACCGGCTCCGAGGTGCTCGTCTGGTACTCCGCCGAGGACTGCACCTGGGACAACCGGCCGAGCCCGCGGGACAACGACCGCCGCTGCTACCCGATGTTCTTCGACGAGGGCCCCGACGAGGAGCCGGCCGAGGAGTGGTTCCACAAGTACGTGGTCACCCAGGTCGCGGAGTTCGACACCACGGCGGGACAGTTGCCGGTGCGGACCCACTACGAGTACGCCACCACCGGCGGCGGCACCTCCCGGCTGTGGGCGTGGAACGACAGCGAGGTGGTCGACCACGACCTGCGCAGCTACTCGCAGTGGCGCGGCTACGCCCGGGTGACCACCAGGGTCGGTGACCCGGCTGAGGACACCCCGCTCACCTCCGTGGCCCGCTACTACCGGGGACTCGACGGCCAGCCCGACACCGCGACGGGCACCGGGTCCCGCACTGTCAAGGTCACCGACGGCGAAGGCAACGAGGTGGCCGACCACGAGGCGCTCGCGGGGATGGTGTTCGAGGAGGCCGAGTACGAGGGCTCGGCGATCATCAGTGCCACGGTGAGCCGGTACTGGACCAGGAAGACCGCCTCGCGCGGGCACGACGGCGGCAGCACCGAGGCGTGGCTGACCGGACAGTCGCGCACCGACACCCGTCGGCTGCTCGACACCGCCACCGACACCTGGCAGCGCACCCGCCACAGCACCGAGTTCGACGACCGGGGCCGCCCGGTGGCCGGCTCCGACCTGGGCGACCTCGTGGCGCAGGACGACCAGCGCTGCGTCCGCACCACATACCACGACGACGCCGGCAGGCACCTGTACGAGCGGCCGAACCGCATCCAGGTCTTCGCGGTGCCCTGCGCGACGACCCCGTCGCTCCCCGACGACCTCGTGGCCGACCGGCGGCTCTCCTACGACGGCGCCACCGGTGCCGTGACGGCCGTCGAGGAGGTGTCGGCGCACGACGGCTCCACCGCAAGCTGGCTCAGGACACGTGCGTACACCTACGACAAGCTGGGCCGGCAGACCTCCGAGACGGACGCGGTCGGCAGGACCACCAGCACGAGCTACACCCCTGCGGGCGCGGGCGTGACGGAGTCGGCGACGATCACCAACCCGCTCGGCCACGCCACGACCGTGCAGAACGAGCCGGCGTGGGGCGTGCCGGCCCGGACCGTCGACCCCAACGGCCGGAGCACCGAACTGGCCTACGACCCGCTCGGGCGCACCGTCGCCGCGTGGGGGCCGGGCTGGAAACGCGCCGACCACCCGGACACCCCGACGGCGGAGTATCGGTACCGGGTCCGGAACGACGGCCCGTCAGCGGTCACGACCTTCGGGCTGAACGCCGACGGCGAGCAGCGCCTGACGGAGATCGCCCTCTTCGACGCGCTGCTGCGGCCCGTGCAGCAGCAGGCACCCACGACGCAGGGCGGGCGGCTTGTCACCAGCACCCGGTACGACACCCGTGGCCTGACCGAGTGGAGTTCCGGCCCGAACTGGGTCGACGGCGCCGGGCCGGGCGTCGACCTCGCCGTGGTGTCCCAGGGGCAGGACCACGCCCGCACGCTCTACACCTACGACGCGGCCGGACGGGTCGTCACCGAGTCCTTCATGTCCCACCAGCAGATCCTCTGGACCACCCGGACCCGGTACGGCGGCTCCACCAAGGGCTGGATGCGGCGCACCGACCCGCCCCGGGGCGGCACCCCGTCGGCCACCGTCGTCAACCTCCAGGACGAGGTGATCGAGAAGCGCGACTACCGTGGCTCGACCGCCGACGGCGCCTACGACGCGACGGTGTACGAGTACGACCGCCGGGGCCGGCTCGCCTCCGTGACCGACCCGGCGCTCAACCGGTGGTCGTACGAGTACGACCTGCGCGGCCGGCGGGTGGCCGCGCACGACCCGGACACCGGCACCACCAGGGCCGGCTACGACGACGCGGATCGGATCGTGGCCACCACCGACGCCCGCGGCCAGACGGTCAGCACCGAGTACGACGTGCTCGGCCGGATGACCGCCCGGTGGTCCGGCGCCCCGCGGACCGGTCAGCCGTTGGCCGCGTGGGTCTACGACAAGGTGTCCGGCGGAATCGGCCTGCCCTACACGTCGTCGTCCTATCTGGATGGAAAGGCGGTGACCACCCAGGTGTCCGGGTACGACGCCGCCGGCCGGCCGACCGCCATCGTCGAGACGATCCCCGCCGTCACCGGGCTGGAGTCGCTGGCGGGGACGTACCGCACGTCGCAGTACTACAACCCGGACGGCTCGGTGTCGTACACGAACCTGCCCGCCGTCGGCGGCCTGGCCCGGGAGAGCGTGGTGTTCGAGTACGACGACCTCGGCCACGCCACCGACGTGTGGGGCGAGTACTTCGACGGCAACGGCACGGTCGTCGACTACGTGGACGGTGCCGCCTACACCGCCTGGGGCGAACTCGGCCAGCGCGTGCTCGGCGGGGTCGGCGGCAAGCGGGTCTACCAGACCTGGACCTACCAGGACGGCACCCGGCGCGCCGCCGAGTACCGGCTCTCCCGGGACGCGGTCGGCACGACGAACGTCGCGCACCTGTCGTACCGGTACGACCCGGCGGGCAACATCCTCTCCATCGCCGACGCGGCGACCGACGAGCCCGGCGCGCCGGAGCGGCAGTGCTTCGGCTACGACCACCTGCGCCGGCTGACCGACGCGTGGGCGCAGGCCGGCGCCGGCGACTGCGTGGCTGAGGGCGACCTGGGCAGCGACGACCTCGGCGGCCCGGCACCCTACTGGACCTCGTACACCTACGACGTGACCGGCAACCGCACCTCGGTGACCGACCACCGCGCGGACGGCACCAGCCGCAGGGACGTCTACGCCTACACCGACGGCGAGGCACATCTCGTCGAGAAACTCACGTCGCCCGCCGGCACCGACACCTTCACCTGGGACGACGCCGGCAACCTCACCAAGCGGGTGGTCGGTGGCCACACCGAGACGCTGGACTGGAACGCGCAGGGCAAGCTCGCCGCGATCACCGACGGCGAGGGCACCACGCGGATGGTGTACGACGCGGGGAACAAGCGCGTGGCCCGCATCGACCCCGACGGCTCGGCGACCGTGTTCGTGGCGGGACACGAGATCACCGCAAGCCCGACAGGTGGGGTGACCGCGGTCCGCACGTACAAGCACGGCGAGGCCGTGGTCGCCACCCGGTCCACCGCCGAGGGGCTCGTCTGGATCGGCAACGACCACCAGAACACCTCGACCTGGGCGGTGTCGGCGACGACCGCGAAGGTCACCCACCGGCGCCAGGACCCGTTCGGCAACGACCGCGGCTCGAACCGGCCGTGGACGGCGAGCCAGCAGGGCTACCACACCGGTACCGAGGATCCCGGCGGCCTCGTCTCGATGGGCGCGCGGTTCTACGACCCGGTCACCGGGCGTTTCATCTCCCGCGACCCGATCACGGTGTTCGAGGACCTGCAACAGATCAACGGCTACTCGTACGCCTCGAACAATCCGGTGACGACATCCGACCCGAGCGGGCTGAGGGAGACGGAATGCAGCCGGGGCACGTCCGGATGCGACGGCAACGGAATGGCCAAGCCCGAAAACTGCGGGACGTCGGGAAAGTGCAGCAAAGCCGATCCGGGCTGGACGAGGACCGTTCATCTGCCGGGAGACAACGAGCTGGTCCTGACGAACAACGGCAGCTACCTCAACGGGGTGCCCATCACCGGGGCCTGGAGCGAGCCCCTCGATCTCGCGCTCGACGTGCTCGAAGCAATGGCGGAGCACGGCCTTTCCAACAGCACCGCGGACACGATCAAGGCGCTGTACCTGCTCTGCGAGAGTTCGGAGAAGTACCAGGGATGCAACGGGTACAGCAAGGCATTGTCGGACATCTATGACATAGCCATGTGCGCCACCGGCGAGGAGTGCGTCACCATCGAGCTATGCGCCAACAACACCTGCCAGTACGTGAACGCCGAGGAGATTCTCGACGTCATGACCACGTACGAGGAGGAACATGACGTCGGCACCGGCGACGGATTCACCGTCCTGCTCTCCATGGCCTACTCCGACTATGCCGCCGCCGCAGGTGACGCGTGCGCGGTGCACGGTGAGCTGGCGGCTCTGGGCTGTGCGGCCGGCGGCGCGCTGTCGACCTCGCTACAGGTCTACTACGGCTGCGTCGACAACGCGGACGCGGGCGACAGGGCGTGCCTGGGCGCGCTCGTCGGGATGGCGACCACGGCGATGAACTCCTACATAAGCAGCCGTGCCCTCGGCGGCGACTACACCCAGAGCTTCCGGGGTGGCACGCTCCGGCCGAGCAGCCCGTGGGGAGCCAGATGACCCGGTGGGTTGTGGGATTCCCCCTCCTCGGCTGGCCGGCGGGGGCGAGCCGGGCGGGGCGGCACAACAGCCGATCACCCGCTGACCTCCACCCTGGCCCATTCGCGCCGGGAGCCGTGGCCCGTGCTGAGGTACGTCACCCCCGGCCGGTCGTCCCGGCCGACCAGGGTCCCGTCCGGCAACTGGCCCACCCAGTCCAGTGCTGGGGTACCCGGGGTCGGGATGTAGGCGCCGCGGTCGAGGTACCCGGACACCCCGGGACCGGTGATCACGAGCAGGCCGCCCCCGGCCGGTGCCACCGCGTACGGCCGTTCGCGTTCCGCCGTGATCCCGGTGATCGGGCGCGGCACCCAGGAGCCGCCCGCCCCCGAACCGGCCTGGTACTGCCAGAGCAGTGGCAGGCCGGTGCCCTTGCGGGCCTTGGCGCGGGCCGGAAGCCTGCCCCCACCCTGGCCGCCCGACGAGCCGGCCTCCTGGTCCGCGACGAGCCAGACGTCGCGGCCGTCCGCGGAAGTCACCACCCGGGCGTTCCCGATCGTGCCGCCCGGTTGCCCGGGCACCGGGAGCCGGGTGAAGCCGCCGGTGAGCTGGCCGAACGCCGTGACGGCCCGACCGTCCTGCACACCGGCGAGCCACACCCGACCGTCGCGGCCGTTGGTGAGCGACCGGATGCTCTCCAGGCCGGGCGGCACACTCCGCCGCCAGGTCGGCCCGGCCGCCCAGTCCCGGACGAGGCAGTCGCCGGTACCGTCCTGCGGGCAGTCCAGATAGAACCGCCCGCTGGCGGAGTGGTATTCGGCCGGTACCTCGCCCCGGATGTCGTACGGTCGCGACTGCCAGGAGGTGGCGCCGTCGCGGGAGACGTACCAGGCGTGTGGCTCGGCGAGCAGCACCACGGCCAGCCCGGCGCCGACGTACAGTTGGTGGTTCTCCGCCTCCGGCCGGGGATGGCGGAGCTGTCGCCAGTTCCGCCCCGCGTCCTCGGTACCGAACAGCCGCGCCTCGCAGGGCTTGGCGGCACAGCGGACGAAGAGGGCGTACCCCCGTCGGGCGTCGGCGAACTCGACGGAGAGCGGAGCGAACCCGGCCGGCAGGTCGAGGTCGACGGCCGACTCCGCCGGGCCGGTGGTGGTCGGCGGCGAGGCGGGGAGTGACGGCGTGCCGGGGAGTGGAGCCGCGGGTGGATCCGCGTCCGGGGCGCAGGCCGGCACCGCCACGATCGCCAACGACAGCAACGCAATGGCCGGTATCCGCCGCGAAATCCTCGTCACGCTGGCAGGAGTCGTACCGGCGTCCCCGGGTTCCCGCGGGTCGGACTACCGGGTCGCGACGCCCTGACGTGCCGAGGCGTGTGCCTTCCGGAGTTTGGCGCGGATCGACTCGGCGTCGACGTGGCTGATCTCGTCGAGGATCTCCAGTGCCCGTTGCCAGGCGTCCCGGGCGGCACGTTGGTCGCCGGCGGCGTGGTGGGTGTCCCCGAGGTGTGTCAGGGCCTCCACCTCTCCGTTGCGGTCGCCGAGTTCGCGGTGTATCGCCAGGGCCCGCTGGTAGCAGTCGGTCGCCCGCCGATGGTCACCGAGGCGGTGGTGGATGTACCCGACGCTGTCCAGGGTGCTCGCCTCGCCGTCGCGGCTGCCCAGCTCCCGATGGATGGCGAGGGCCTGCTCGCAGTGGACGAGCGCGGACCGGTACTCGCCGAGCATGGCCTGGTACCAGCCGACCGCGTTCAACGCCCTGGCCTCCCCGGTACGGTGACCGGCGGCGCGGAACAGTTCGAGAGCGCGGGCCGAATGGTGCAACGCCTCGGCGTGCTGGCCGCGTTGCCCGGCGGACCAGCAGAGGGCACGGCGGGCGCGGGCCTGGCCGACCAGGTCACCCAGTTCGGCGTAGAGCGCCAGGGCCTGTTCGAGGTGGTGGTCGGCGGCCTCGTCCTGACCGAGCCGGCCGAGGGCGTTGCCGATGAAACGGTGGGCGCGGGCCTCCCCGTCCCGGTCGGCGAGTTGCCGGGCGGCGCCGAGTGCCGCCTGCTGGGTGGCCAGGTAGTCGTGCCAGTGCCCCTGCCGGTCGAGGAAGGTGACCAGCGTCCACGGGAGTTCGTACGCGTGCCGGTCCATCCCGAGGTCGGTGGCCTGGTCGACCGCGGCCAGCAGGGAGCGCCGTTCGGCCCGGAACCAGGTCATCGCCTGCCGGGGATCGGTGAGTTCGGTGCGGACGACATCCGTCGGCGCGGCGTCCAGGCGGAGCGGATCCCGGTGCGGTTCCAGCAGCCGGTCCGCGGTGTGCGCGGTGTGCAGGTAGTGGTCGAGGATCCGGCGCAGGGCCGCGCCTCGTTCGGCCTCGGTGTCGGTGGTCCCGGCCAGTTCGGCGGCGTGGGCGCGGAGCAGATCGTGCATCGCGTACCGCCCCGGGAGGTGTTCGGTGACCAGATGGGCCTGGTTCAGTTCGGTGAGCAGGCGGCGGGCCACGGGTACCGGGACGCCGGAGAGGCTGGCCGCGGCGGGAACCGTGAGATCCGGTCCGGCGTGCAGGCCGAGGAGCCGGAACAGTCGGGCCGACGGGGTGCCGAGCGTCCGGTACGACCAGGACAGCACCGCGCGGACGTCCGTGGCCGTGTCCAGCCCTTCGAACATGTCGAGGCTGCCGGCGGCCTCCCGGAGTTCGGCGGCGAGCGCCGCCAGCGGCCGTCGGGGGTGGCCCGCCGCTCGGGCGGCGACCACGGCCAGCGCGAGGGGCAACCCGGTGCACCGGGCGATGATCTCGTCGACGGCGTCCGGCTCCGCCCCGACCCGGTCCGCGCCGAGCCGGCGGGACAGCACCCGTCGGGCCTCGTCGGCGGTCAGCACCTCCAGGGTGATCAGGTCGGCGCCCTCGGTGACGGCCAGCGCGGAGAGGTCGGTGCGGCTGGTCACGACGACCAGGCAGCCCGCCGAGCCGGGCAGGAGCGGACGGACCTGCGCGGCGTCCCGCGCGTTGTCCAACACGACCAGGGTGCGGGTACCGGCCAGGAGACTGCGGTACAGCGAGACCTGCGCGTCGCGGTCGGCCGGGAGCCGCCGCGGCGGGACGCCCAACGCCTCCAGGAAGCCGCGTACCGCCTGGGCGGGGTCCACAGGGGACTCGGCCGGGTCGAAACCGCGCAGGTTGACGTACAACTGCCCGTCGGGGAACCGCCGGGCGATCCGGTGCGCCCAGTGCACGGCGAGGGTCGTCTTGCCGACTCCGGCGGTACCCGACACCGCGCAGACGGCCACCGCGGTCGACTGCTCCCCGGCGTCGGCCAGGACGGCGTCGAGCCGAGCCAGTTCGTCCGCGCGACCGGCGAATCCACGTACGTCCGACGGGAGCTGCCGGGGCGCGGTGGCCGGCTCGGCGCGCGGCCCGGCCGGGATCTCCGGCGGCTCCCGCCGCAGGATCCGCCGGTGGAGCTCCTGTAGTTCGCTGCCGGGTTCGGCGCCGAGCTGGTCGCGGAGCACCCGGCGGGCATCCTGGAAGGTCTGGAGGGCCTCGGCCGTCCGGCCGGCGCCGCAGAGCGCGAGCATCAGTCGGGCCCACAGGTTCTCGTGCAGCGGATGCTGGAGGACCACGCGGCGCAGCTCGCTGATGACACCGTCGTGTTCGCCCAGCGCCAGCCTGGCCTCGGCGTGCTGGTCGATGGCGGTGAGGCGGTGCTCCGCCAATCGGGCGAGTTCGGCCCAGAGCCCCGCGCCGACGGGCAGCCCGTCCAGCGGGGCGCCACGCCACAGGCGTAGCGCATCCTGGTAGCACCGCGCCGCCCGGGCGAAGTCCGCGGTGCTCTGGGCCTGCCGCGCGGTGTCGACCAGCCGGTGGAACGTCTCCACGTCCAGCTCACCGGGTGACACCCGGACCAGGTAGCCGCCGGTCTCGGTGACCAGGCGGGAGTCGTCCGCGCCGGCCCGCCGCAACCGAGACCTGAGGCCGGCCACGTAGGTACGGAGGTTGGACTCCGGGCTGGCCGTCGGCGCCTCCCACACCGCCTCGGCGAGGCGCTGGGCGGTCACCACCTCGTTCGCGTGCAGCAGCAGAGCCGCCAGTACGGCGCGTTGGCGTGGTCCGCCCAGCGGCACGGCCGTCCCCGCATGCCGTACCTCCAGGGGTCCCAGCACCCGAAACTCCACCGGGTCTCCTCATCCACGTCGCTCTCCCCGTCGACGGGGGACGCGCCCGTCGGTCGGGCCACTCCACCGACGGCACAGCGATGCCACGTTGCTGCCAATCTAGGGGCGGAACGTCGTACGCGCCACGGTGCCTGGGCGGAGTCTGGGCGGGAATCTGGGCGGCCGGGCCCGCATGGTCCTGCCCGAGCGGTCTGGCCCCGGCGTGGCGGGCCGTGCCGTCGCCGGTGCCGGAATGGGTGCGGCGCGACGTCACGCCCGGTATCGGGGGCGGGGCCGGCCGCGGCGGGTGGGGACGCGCGAATATCTTCGAAAGATCTTGGCGTACCTGTCGATTGGGGCGGGTGCTATTCGTAGCCCTGGTGAGAGCCCGGCACGGAGCCGGTCCACACACCCGCTGGAGGGCACGATGACCACCACCGCGAACGCGACCCGCGCCACCACCACCTCGACCATCGGTGCGCTGATCGGGACCGGGTTCCTCGCCACGGTTGCCGCGAGCGCCGCCACCATGGCCGTCGCCGCCGCCGGCCACGCCGCAGGGATCAGCCTCGACATGGCCGGCGCCCCGATCCCGGTCACCGGGTTCGGCGTGCTGACCGCTGCATTCTCGCTGATCGGCGTGGTCATCGCCGGGCTGCTGTCGCGTTTCGCCCGGCGTCCGCGGCGTACGTTCGTCCGCACTACGGTGGTGCTGACCGTCCTGTCGCTGGTGCCGGACGTGATCGCCGACGCCGGGGTGGCCACCAAGGCGTTGCTGATGCTCACCCACCTGGTCGCGGCCGTGATCGTGATCCCCGCTGTCGCCCGCCGCCTGGCCGCCTGACCTGGCACCATCGCACCGTCGAGCTAACGGAGGACCGTCATGAAGCAGTACCTGCTTTCCGTGCATCTCGTCGAGGGCGCGCCGACGCCGTCCGACGAGGAGATGCAGACCATGTTCAGGGAGACCGCTCGGATCAACGACGAAATGCAGGCCGCCGGCGCCTGGGTCTTCGGCGGAGGACTCGTGTCGCCGGACAGCGCCACCGTCGTCCGGATCGAGAACGGCACCACCACCATGAGCGATGGGCCGTTCGCCGAGACGAAGGAGCACATCGCCGGATTCTGGATCATCAAGTGCGCGGACCTGGACCAGGCGCTGGCCTGGGCCGAGAAGTGCGCGGCGGCCTGCGGCCCGATCGAGGTACGCCCCTTCGACGACCTGTCCGAAGCCTGAACGGGAGCCGGTCACCCGACATGGACCTGGCGAACATCTACCGCGCGGAGTACGGCCGCTGCGTCGCCACCCTGGCCCGCCTCCTCGGCGACATCAACCTCGCCGAGGAGGCGGTGCAGGACGCGTTCACCACGGCGCTGCAAAAGTGGCAGACCCCGCCGCCGAACCCGGGCGCCTGGATCGTGACCACCGCACGAAACCGGGCCGTCGACCGGCTCCGCCGGGAGTCGACCCGCGAGGCCCGGCACGCCCAGGCCCTGCTGCTGCACCACCAGGACGAGCCCTCGGAGGTGGGACCGGTGAAAGACGACCAGCTGAGACTCATCTTCACCTGCTGCCACCCGGCGCTCGCTCCGGACGCGCGAACCGCCCTCACACTCCGGCTGCTCGGTGGCCTCGAAGTACCGGAGATCGCCCGGGCCTACCTGACCCAGGAGGCGACCGTCGCCCAGCGGATCGTGCGCGCCAAGAAGAAGATCCGCGACGCCGGCATCCCTTACCGGGTACCCGCCGAACACGAGCTGCCGGACCGGCTGCCGCCCGTGCTCACCGTGCTCTACCTGATGTTCAACGAGGGCTACGCGTCCACCGCCGGAGCGCTGATCGATGCGGACCTGTGCACCGAGGCGATCCGGCTCGCCCGCGAACTCGCCGCGTTGATGCCCGACGAGCCGGAGGTCCTCGGCCTGCTCGCCCTGTTGCTGCTGACCGAGGCGCGTCGCCCGGCCCGGCTCGGCCCGACCGGCGAACTGGTACTGCTGGCCGACCAGGACCGGTCGCTGTGGAACCGGACACTCATCGCCGAGGGCCACGACCTGGTCCGCCGCTGCCTGCGGCGCAACCGGCCCGGCCCCTACCAGATCCAGGCCGCGATCAACGCGGTGCACACCGACGGTGCCGCGACCGACTGGCCGCAGGTCCTGGCTCTCTACGACCAACTCCTCGCGCTCGCGCCGACCCCGATCGTCGCGCTCAACCGTGCGGTCGCCGTCGCCGAGGTGCACGGGCCGGCGGTGGCCCTCGCCGTGTTGGCGGACGTCGATCTCCCGGGCTACCACCGGCTGCCCGCCACCCGGGCCGAACTGCTGGCCCGACTCGGACGCGACGCGGAGGCCCGAGCCGCCTACGACCAGGCCGTGGCACTGGCCACCAACGAGACCGAGCGTGCCTTCCTGGAGACCCGCCGTACCGACCTGACGCGCGGAAGGAGAGCCTCGTGACCGCCACCTGCACCTTCGACGTCTTCCCGCCTCGGAGAAGTCCGAGGTGCCCTTGCGATCGCACGGCAGCCTGTCGTTGAACCGGACGCCGATGGCCGCCGGTCTGGTCGACTCGGCCGCGTGACGCTTTTCCCGGTGCTGCCGAGCCACCGGCCTCGGTCGCAGTGTGTAGAGGTCGAATATCGACCCACCTTGTGGCCTGGAAGGCTGATGGGCGTGACAGGCGATGCGGTTGAGGAGTTCGAGCGGCACCGTTCGAAGCTGTTCGGGTTGGCCTATCGGATGCTGGGTTCGGCTGAGGAGGCCGAGGACGTGGTTCAGGACGCCTTCCTTCGCTGGTACCACGCGCCCGCTGTCGAAGCGCCGTGGGCATGGCTGGCCAAGGTCGCCACCAACCTGTGTGTGAACCGGTTGACGTCCGCGCGTGCGCGTCGGGAGAGCTATGTCGGTTCATGGCTGCCGGAGCCGGTGCGGACCGCGGACGGCGCTCTGGGTCCGCTGGACAGTGCCGAGCAGCGTGATCTCGTCTCGCTGGCCTTCCTGGTGTTGTTGGAACGGCTCAACCCCGTGGAGCGTGCGGTGTTCGTGCTACGTGAGGCCTTCGGCTACAGCCATCGGGAGGTGGCCGAGGTGATCGATTCGTCCGAGGCGAACTCGCGGCAGCTGTACCGGCGTGCTCGCCTGCGGCTCGCCGACGCTCCCGGAAACGCCAAGCGCCCCACGGGCCGGGCCCACCGCCGCGACCTGGTGGAAAGCTTCCTGGCGGCTGTGGAAGAGGGGGATCTGCGCGGGTTGGAGAAGGTGCTCGCCGAGGACGTGACCGTGTGGGTGGACAGCGGCGGCAGGATCGGCGCCGCGAGGCGGCCCATCTGCGGCGTGCACCGCGTGTCGCGCTACCTGGTGGGCGCTCGGAGCACCGCTGGTCGGAGGGTGAGGTTGTTGGTTGCGGAGCTGAACGGCGCTCCGGGTCTGCTGGCCCTGGCCGGCGAGGAGCTGATCGGCGTACTGGTGCCGGAGACGACCGGCGACTCGATCAGCGAGATTCGGATCATCGCCAATCCCGACAAACTTCGGTTGTCACATTCGGGAGCCCTGTCCGGTTCTTTATAGGTGACCTGACAGCACTCTCCACGGGGGTTGCCACCGTGACGAACCCGATCCTGGTAACGGGCGGTACCGGCCGGCTCGGCCGTGCGCTCGTGCCACGACTTCTGTCGGCCGGCCATGCCGTACGGCTGCTGAGCCGGCAGCCGCCGCCTGACGACAGGACATGGCGCGGTGACCTGCTCACCGGTGACGGCTTGGCGCAGGCCGTCACCGGCGTCGGCGTGATCATTCACTGCGCGACCGGTAACGGTCGTGGGGACACGGAGGCCACTCGCAACCTGATCCAGGCGGCGGTGCGAGCCGGTCGTCCGCATCTGATCTACGTGTCCATCGTCGGCGTCGATCGGGTGGCCCTTTCCTACTATCGCGCGAAGCTGGCGTGCGAGCGGCTCCTGGAAGCGTCCGGCCTGCCGTGGACGATCCAGCGCACGACCCAGTTCCACGACCTCATCGTCTGGATGTGCGACATCCAGCGGTGGCTACCGGCGATCGTGATGCCCGCCGGAGTCAGCTTCCAGCCCATCGACACCGGTGAGGTGGCCGCTCGTCTGGCCGACCTGGCCAGCGCGGCACCGGTCGGCCGGGCGCCGGACATGGGCGGGCCGGAGGTACGTGCCGCCGCCGATCTGGCCCGCGCCTACGCTCGCGCCCGGTCCAGCCACCGGCCGGTGCTGGCGGTGCCGCTGCCCGGCTCGGCCATCCGCGGCTACCGACAAGGCGGGCACCTGGCCCCCGACCACACCGTCGGCCGGATCACTTTCGACCAGTTCCTCGCCGCATGAGCGCGCGCACCTGGCTCCGCGCGGGCCTGGCCTTCCTCGCCACGGCACAGTTCGGCGTGGGGTGCTGGGCCCTGGTGTTCCCCCGCTCGTTCTTCGACATCCCGTGGGTGGGGATGCGCATGCCCTACAACGCCCATCTGATGATGGACTACGGCGCGATGAGCCTGGCCACGGCGGTGGCACTGGGCGTGAGTGCCTTCGTGCTACGGCGGACCATCACTCGTACGGCGCTCGCGGTGTATCTGACGTTCGCCGCGCCGCACCTGGTGATCCACATTCGACTGCTGCACCATCTCACGCCGGGTGAGCGCGTGCCACTGCTGATCGCGCTTACGGCGGCGGTGGTTATCCCGCTGGTGCTGCTGCCGCTCACCAACCGGCTCGAAGAGGCGAAGCCTTCATGCTGACCCGACGTGATGGCGCCGTCGACCCGTAGTCACCGCGTCGCGGTCGGCTGGTCGACGGCGGCACGTGGAACGGGCGAGAAGCGTGCGGGTGTGTCGAGCCGGACCGTTGACCCCCTTGACACCACAACGCCGGACCGGATTACCGTGCCGGTCGTGCCCATCCACGATGACGAGGTCCGAGCCACCGTCGACCAGGTGCGCCGCCTCCTGGCGGACCAGTGCCCGCAGTGGGCCGACCTTCCCGTGACACCCCTGCCCGAGAAGCTCGAGGGCACCGACCACGTACTCTTCCGGATCGGCGACGCACTCGTCGCCCGCATGCCCAAGATCGCCGGGGCGGTCGACCAGGCCGACTCTGACGCGCGGTGGCTACCCGCGCTCGCGTCCCAGCTTCCCGTGCGGATCCCCGTTCCGGTTCACCTGGGCGAACCTGGTGCCGAATATCCGTGGCGGTGGACCGTGGTGCCATGGGTCGCCGGGACTACGCCGCCCAGGCTCGGCTGCGACGACGTCGTGCTGGCCCGCGAGGTGGCCGCCTTCGTCCGTGCCCTGCACCGCATCGATCCCGTCGGCGGACCGGTCAAGCCACCGGGTTCCCGCGGATCCGCCCTGGTCCACGCCGACGAGGAGGTGCGCCGGGCGCTACCCCGCCTTGCCGAGCATGACGACGGCTTCGAGGTGGCCGCTGCGGAGGCGGCCTGGGAGACCTGCCTGGCCGCTCCTGACTGGGACCGAACTCCCGTCTGGATCCACGGTGACCTGCAACCGGGCAACCTGATCACCAACGGTGACCGGCTGGCTGCGGTCATCGACTTCGGCGCACTCGGTGTCGGTGATCCGGCTCCGGACGTCGCTCCCGCGCTGTGGACCTTCACCGGTGCGGCCCGGGACGCCTACCGAGAGGCGGTCGGCTACGACGACGCTACCTGGCGCCGCGCCTGCGGCTGGGCCCTCGCACCATCGCTGACCGGCATCGACTACTACCGGCACACCTTTCCCCGGATGGCCGAGCACGGCCGCCGCATGGTCCGTGCGGTAGTCGCCGAACTCGGGTGAGTGCGACCGATCCCCCTGAGGCGCCTGACCATCCTCGTCATCGACCAGGCATCGCAGCTGCCGCACTTCGCGCGCTACACAGGGTCACGTTGACGTGACGGTTTGGCGGACGGGCTCCGGCTCATGACGGTACTCGACGCCGGCCGCGACGAGGATCCGCTCCGGCCCCCGCCGCCACCGGCAGAGGTCGCATACGATGGGCCCGGCTTCGATGTAGATCTGGAGGTTGCGGTGCCCGACCCGAGTTCCCCGTCGCCGTCGGTCGAGGGTGGCGCCACCCGGATCGACACCACGGTGCCGCACCCGGCCCGCCGCTACGACTACCTGCTCGGCGGCAAGGACAACTTCGCCGCCGACCGCGAGTCGGCCGAGGCGATGCTGAAGGTCTACCCGAGCGCCCGAATGGCCGTGCAGGAAAACCGCCGGTTCCTCCGCCGGGCGGTGAGTTACCTGGCCCGGGAGACCGGGATACGGCAGTTCCTCGACATCGGTACCGGCATCCCTTCGGTGGACAACACCCACGAGGTGGCGCAGTCGATCGCCCCCGAGTCGCGGATCGTCTACGTGGACAACGACCCGATCGTGCTGACGCACGCGCGGGCGCTGCTGACCAGCACCGCACAGGGGCGTACCACCTATCTGGACGCCGACCTGCGGCAGCCCGGGAAGATCCTCAGCCACCCGGACCTGCTCGGCACGCTCGACCTGAAGCAGCCGGTGGCGGTGCTGCTGGTGGCGATCATGCACTTCATCGTCGACGAGGACGACCCGTACGGCCTGGTCGAAGAACTGCTCGCGCCGCTGCCCTCCGGTAGCGCGCTGGTGATGACCCACTTCACCAACGACTTCCTGCCGCCCGAGCTGGCCGCCGAGATCGAGGCGGCCTGGCGAGAGAACCCGGCGAACGGACAGGGCCGGGCCCGCAACGCCGAGGAGATCGGCCGGTTCTACACCGACCTGGAACTGGTGTCGCCGGGGATCGTGCCGCTCGCCGAGTGGCGGGCCGAGTCGGAGCCGCAACCCCGGCCCGCCGCACGCGACGTCACCGCCTACGGCGTGGTCGGCCGCAAGCGCTGACGCCACCGGACGACGCCGGCCGGGCCGGGCCCACCCCGCTGGCGCGCTACACCGGACTCCCGCGTCCGATCGTCAAGAGGCACCACCGGCTGCGCGGAGTTGTGGGCCTCCATCCACGGCGGAATCCGCGACGAGGCCCGCAGCGAAGCCCGGGTGAAGGTTCGGCGCCGTGCTGCCGTGATCTGATCATCGAGGGTTGTCGCGTTCGTCGGGGCATTGGCTGTCGCCGATAGGGTGGGCACGTCGCGGTTGTCGACGGAGGTGTCCGTACCGTGCCCAGTCCAGGTCGACCCGAGTTCGCCGTCCTCGGTCCCGTCGAGGTCCACGTCGGAGCCGCGTCCGTACCGCTGGCGGGGCCCCGGATCCGTGCCCTCGTCGCCGTGCTCGCGCTGCGCGCCGGCGAGCCGGTGCCGGTGTGGCGGGTCATCGAGGCGCTGTGGGAGGGCGACCCGCCCGCGGGCGCCCGCAACCAGGTGCAGGTCTACATCTCCCGGATCCGCAAGGCCCTGCTCGCCGCTGGCTGCGCGGGGCCGGTGGTGCGGACGCGCGGTGAGGCGTACCTCCTCGATGTCGAGCCGGATCGGGTCGACGCCCTGCGGTTCGCCCGGCTGGTGGCGGCGGCCGAGGCGTGCCGGACCCGGGACGGCGGGCCGGCGGAGCAGGCCGAACTGCTGCGCGAGGCGCTGGCGCTCTGGCGGGGAAACGCCCTCGCGGACGTCACCGGGGCGGTGCTCGGCGTGGAGGCCGCCGCGCTGGAGGACGTCCGGTGCGCCGCCCAGGAGCGCCGGGTCGACCTGGACCTCGCCCGTGGGCGTCACGGTGACCTGGTAGCGGAGCTACGCGGTGCGGTGGCCGAGCGGCCACTACACGAGGGGTTCCGGCGCCGGCTCATGCTGGCGCTGGCCGGCTGCGGCCAGCCGGCCGAGGCGCTCGCG
This sequence comes from Plantactinospora mayteni, assembly GCF_016862935.1. Lineage (GTDB taxonomy): Bacteria > Actinomycetota > Actinomycetes > Mycobacteriales > Micromonosporaceae > Plantactinospora > Plantactinospora mayteni. The sequence goes on along the minus strand of NZ_BONX01000057.1, from coordinate 79,841 downwards.
GCGTACCGGGAAGGACAGCGGCTGCTGCGCGAGGAACTGGGTCTGGACCCCAGCGAGGAACTTCAGGAGACGGCCCGGTCGATCCTGCGACGTACCGCGGCGCCGAGGCCGGACCCGACCGGCGATCGGCGGGCGCCGGTGGGCGGGCGGTTTGCCGCGGTGACCAGTTGCTCGCTGCCGCCGGCGGTGGCGGGATTCGTGGGACGCGGCACCGAGGCGAGCGCGCTGCGGGCGGGCCTGGACCGGGTCGGCGACTTCCCGGCCGTGGCGCTCGTGACCGGTGCGGGTGGGATCGGCAAGTCGACCCTCGGCATCCGGGTGGCGCACGAACTGCGCGGTACCTATCCGGACGGGCAGCTCTTCGTCGACCTGCGGGGGAGCCAGGCGGATCCGATGCCGCCGCGTGAGGCGCTCGGGCACCTGCTGCGCGGCCTGGGCGTGACCGGCGCGCTCCTGCCCGACGACCTGACCGAGCGCCTTCTGCTATACCGGTCGATGTCCGCCGACCGGCGCATTCTGATCATGCTGGACGACGCGGCGCACGAGCACCAGGTGCGGCCGTTGGTCCCGGGCGCGGGCGGCTCGGCGGTACTCCTGACCAGTCGTTCCCGGCTCGTCGGGCTCGACGACGCGACCCGGGTCGAGCTGGGTGTGCTGGCGCGCGCGGAGTCGCTGCGGCTGTTGGGCAGTATCGCCGGAGAGGACCGGCTCGCAGCGGCACCGGTGGCCGCCGGCCGGATCGCGCGGCTCTGTGGGGATCACCCGCTCGCGGTACGGATCGCCGCGGCCCGTCTCGCCGAACGCCCGCACCTGCGACCGGGCCGGCTGGCCGCTGAGCTGTCCGACGAACGGGCCCGGCTGGACGCGCTGCGCGCCGGTGACCTGGAGGTACGCGCGACACTGGCGGTCAGCTACGGCGGGCTGACCGAGGCCGAACGACGGGCGGTACGCCTGCTCAGCCTCGGCGACGTGCCGGACTTCCCCGCGTGGGCGGCGGCCTGCGTACTCGACCTGCCGCCGGACGAGGCCGAGGGGATCGTCGAGCGGGTCGCCGACGCGCGCCTGCTCGATCCGGTCGTCGCCGACGGAGGTACTGGCGAGGTCCGGTACCGTTTCCACGAGCTCGTCCGGCTGTTCGGCCGCGAGCGGGCGGCGGCCGAGGAGACGGCGGCGGCCCGGGCCGAGGCGGTACGCCGGCTCCTCGCCGGCTACCTGGTCGCCGCCGAAGAGGCGGATCGGATGGCGACCGGGATCGTCGGTGCCCCGCCCCTGGACGCGCCCCGGTACCCGCTGCCCGAGGACCGGTTGTCGGCTATCCGGGCCGATCCTCCGAACTGGTTCGCCCGGGAGCTGGCGGCGCTGGTCGCGCTGGTCCGGCAGGCGGCCACGATCGGGGAGGCGGTGGCGGCCTGCGGGCTCGCGGCGAGCATGGCGGAGTTCCTGGAGACGAGGAACTTCTACGACCACTGGTTCGACACCCACACTCAGGCGCTCGCCGCGGCCCGCGCCGTGCACGCCGTACCCGCGATCCTGGCGATGGTCCGTAACCTCGGCGAACTGCACACCATCCGCGACGACCACGCCGCCGCCGTCGACTGCTTCACCGAGGCGCTGGCGCTGTCCCGGCAGACCGGCGATCTCGCGTACACCGTTGCCGCGCTGGTCGGCCTCGGCTACCTGCAACGACTGGCCGGCCACTACGCCCGCAGTATCGAGTCGTTCACCGCCGCCGCCGAGGCTGCCCGCCGCGACGGTAACCGCAACGGCGAGATCTACGCCGAGCAGGGCGTCGGCGCGGTCTGGTTCGAGCAGGGCCGCCTCGACCAGGCCGCGACCCGGTACACCGAGTGCCTGCGCCGCAGCCGGGCCGCCGGATACCGGGCGGTCGAGGCGCAGGCACTGCGCGGTATCGGGCTGGTGCGGCTCGCCCGGGGCGAGCCGGCCGATGCGGCGGAGTCGTTCCGCCAGGCCCGGGAAATCAGCGCCGCGCTGGGCGACCAGCTCGTCGAGGCGTACGCCGTGCAGTTGCTGGGTCATGCCCACGCGCTCACCGGCGAGTACGCCCGGGCCGAAGCCCTGCTGCGGCAGGCCGACCGGGTCTTCGAGCGTTTCGACAGCCGGTTCGGTCTGGCGATGGTACTGGTCAGCCTCGCCACCATGCGGCTGGGCCAGCACCGCGTCGAGGAGGCCCGCGCGCTGCTGGAGCGGGCCTGCGGCCTCTGGCGCCGGCTCGGGATGCCGTACTGGGGCGCGCGGGCGCTGGACCTGCTCGCCGAAGCCCACCGGCGGACCGGTGACGGCCCGGCGGCGGACCGGGCCGCGGCCGAGGCGCGTGCGCTGCGGGTCACCGGTGCCGCCGAATCGGTCCGGGCGGCTGTGCCGACGCTTCCCGGCGGATCGGTACCGGCCTGCCGCTGAACGTTCTCGTGCGCGGGGTTCAGTCGGGTGTCAGCGCAGGTACAGCGCCCGTCGGCAGTCTGCTGGCGACAGTTTCCCTGCCACGGAACGGAGACCCGCGATGCGTTCACCGAAACGGATCCTGGCGGCGTTCGGCGCCACAGCCATGCTGACCACCGCGCTGGTCGGCATCGCCGCCGCACCGGCCAGCGCAGACCCCTGTCCCTCGGGGGCGACCTGCGCCTACACCTCGACGAACTGGGCCGGCGCGCCCGGCCCGGTGTACGGCGACAACAGAGATCTGTCCGGCTTCGCCAAGTGGCGGGGCGCGGAATCGATCTACAACAACGGCACGAGCTGCAACGTCTACGTCTACTCCGGCACCGGCTACAGCGGCGTCCGCTACCCGCTCGCCCGCGGCACCGGCTGGACGACGCTGAGCGGTTCGAGCATCTGGCATCACGCCTACAGCAACCGCTGGTACGGCTGCTGACCGTGATGCGACGCGCCTTCTCCGCGCTCGCGGCGGCGGCACTCGTCTCGGCGGGCCTGGTCGGCTGTGGGGGAGAACCCTCGGCCGACCGGGTCCGCCCGGCCCGGTTGTATCCGTTCGCCAGCGCGGTGTACTTCACCGCCGAGGAGGACCGCGTGCTCCAGGACGCGCTCGAGGACCGGACCGCGGCCTGCATGCGCGAGCGCGGCTTCGACTACCAACCCGTACGCGGTGGGTCGGCGGAGCCGGAGCCCGACAACCCGTACGCGCTGCTCGACACCCGTACCGCCGCCACTCACGGCTACGGCATCGTGCCGGCGGCGGTACGGCACCGCCAGCGGCCGGTGGCGACGGGCACCCCGCGCCCCGATCCGGCGTACGACCGTGCCCTCGTCGGCAGCCAGAACGCCCAGGTCACCCTGTCGTTGCCCGGAGGCGAGCAGGTGGCGGTGGCCAGCGACGGCTGCGTGGCGGCGGCGCGTACGGCGGTCTTCGGCGCCGACTGGGACGCGCTCTATTACACGTTCCAGTCGCTCAGCAACCGGGCGATCGAGCGGACCGGGCAGGATCCGGCGGTGAGCGCCGCGGTGGTGTCCTGGTCGGCGTGCGTCGCCGAGTCGGGTTACCAGGCGGCGACGCCCGCCGAGTTGCGCGAGCAGTTCGCGCAGCGGGCGCGGCAGGCCACCGACGACGCGGCGATGCGCGAGGTGGCGCGCGCCGAACTGGCCGGCGCCGGCGCGGACGCCACCTGCCAGGAGCGCGCTCGGCTGCGCGCGGTGACGGAACAGGCACAGGCCGCCGCCGAGCGCGATCTGCTCACCGCCCCCCTACAACAGGACCTGACCCGCCTCCGACACCTCAAGCAAGCCGCCCTGACCTCCGTTCCGCCGCCATGATTCGCGTGACCAGGGGCAAACTCCGGCGTTCCGTCGGCCGGGTGCGTTGTACCCGCGCCCCTGATCACGCGGATCCAGCCCGTACCCCGGCGCGGACTACCCGCGATGCCATCCCGACTCGTCGGGTCGGCGACCGAAAGCGATTCCGAAGGAGTTGGACATGCGCAGAATCTCCCTCGCGGCGTGCGTCGCACTCGCGGGCGTACTGCCCGTGCTGCCGGCACTGCCCGCGACAGCCGCGCCCGTCGACCAGGCGACCGTGTACGTGAACCCCGCCGCTGCCGCCGACGCCGGAGCCCCGGAGCGCCGTACCGGCCGGACACCCGGCACCGCCGTGGCCTCGATCGAGGAGGCGCAGGACGTCCTGCGTGCCCGGAACGTGAAGAACGCGAAGGTGCTCCTGCCCGCCGGCACCTACCGGTCGGCGTCGACCATCCGGGTGACCTGGTCGCCACCGGGTGGCCGGCTCACCCTCGGCACGATCGGCGTGGCGGCGGTGACCGTCGACTGCGGCACCTTCGACGACGGCAACGCCAACACCGAGTACGGGATGACGGTCACCGCCGACAACGTCACCGTCTCCAACTACGTCTTCCAGAACTGCCGCAACGGCGGAATCCGTGCCGCGGGTACCTCGGCGAACCGGCTCGACGGGTTGACCGTCACCGGCAACACGTTCCGGCGGCTCGGCGGCAAGTTCCAGAGTGGACCCGGCAACGGGTACGGCGCGGTGCACGCCACGTACACGACCGGGCTCAACGTCGAGGACAACCTCTTCCAGAACCTGGAGAACACCGAGAGTCCCGCCGCGATGCACGGGGTCTACGTCGCCAACTACGCGCGCGACACGGTGATCTACAACAACCGGTTCGAGCTGATCTCGGGCGACCCGGTGCGGACCCGCAACCGGGCGGACAACACCACCGTCGACCTCAACAAGTTCTGGCGGACCGGCGCGTACGCGATCTTCAGCGACTGGCGGTTCGACAGCGAGGGATGCAGCACGAACGGCTTGTTCGACCGGAACCAGGTCGGCACCACCTCGTACAACAACGACAGGTGGAACGAGGACGCGCAGGGCAGCATCAACCCGGTCCGGGTCCGCCTCTGGGGGCACGACGCGGCGACCAACGCCAATCTCTACGGCTGCGCCAGCGATCCGGTCCGCTTCGGCGGGAACAACGTCTACGTGACCAGCAAGCCCTGGTAGGACAGCCGTGGGCCGACCCCGTCAAGAACGACGTCCATCTGCCGCGGGCATACTGGATTCAAGCCGGCGGGGGATTCGGCCCACGTCCACACGGCGACCTTCGCTACCCAGGGCGGCTCCGGCATCCGAGCGGCGCTGCGTGCGGGGGACGGTTCCTGCCGGAGTGGACGTAGCTGTACCAGAGAGGATCTTGTATGTCTCGGACGTACCGGCGCGTGCTCGCGCGTATCGGTTTGACCCTTGGCCTTGCGCTCGCCTCGATCGCGTTCGTGGCCTCGCCCGCCTCGGCCCACACCCTGGGCCAAGCCGTCGTTTCGGCGCAGGGGTGCGGTTGGCCGAACGGCGCCTACACGGTGCTCACCAGGGTGGACCTGTGGGATGACCGGAACAACATGCCGCTGGGCGAGGTCTATGTGTTGTGGAACGGCAGCTATCAGGAGAACTGTGTGGTCACCCTCAGGGTCGGCCGGGCAGACGGCGTCGCCAGCTACACGGAGGCCGTCCTGGAGCGTCGGGGCATGAGCACCGTCAGGGACGAAGGGAACTACGCCCACTACGCGGCGGCCAGCGGTTACGCCGCCGGCACGTGCATCAGGTGGACGGGATCCATCGGGGCGATCTACGGCGGAGGCATCTACGGCACGACCACCACCGAGTGGAGGTACTGCGGCTAGCCCCTGGTCCGGCAGCCGTCGTCTGCGATCTGCCGCTGAACCCGGGTGGCGGCGGTGGCCACCGCCGCCACCCGGGCGGCCCTATTCGTCGACGAGAGCTGTCAGGTCGGCGGCGAAGCTGACCGTGACGGTAAGACCGCCGCCCGGGTGCGGGAGCACTCGCAGGTCCGCCCGGTGACTGTCGGCGATGGTACGCACGATCGCCAGCCCCAGCCCGCTACTCCCGCTCTGCGTCCGGGGCGGGGCGAGGCGCTGGAAGGGCCGCAGGATTCGGTCGACAGCGTCCTCCGGCACCACCGGACCTGTGTTGCTGATGGCCACTACCGCCCGCGTTCCACGCAGCGCGTCTCGACATCGACCCGCCCGCCGTCCAGGTTGTAGCGGATTGCGTTGTCGAGCAGGTTGCCGATCGACCCCCGCGGCGGCGAAGCTCCAGAGATAGGGCGCAGCAGCCGTACCATGCGCTGTCCCGTCGCAGGGTCGGCGTCCGGTGCTGGTGCGGACCGCGTGCTCGCCTCGGCAAGGTCAGTGGCGATGACGTCGACTCCTGGCCGTACCGGCCTCGCGGGCGGTGTGCGAGCCGTGGAATGGCGTGGTGAAACCGTCGTAGCAGAGCCGCAGCATCATCCCCTGATCCGCGTGCGGCAGGTTGTGGCAATGGTTCATCCAGATGCCGGGATTCGTCGCCCTGAACGCGACCTCCCACACCTCTCCTGGACTGACATCGAAGGTGTCCACCCACAACGGACTGCCGGACGACGGCGTACCGTTCCTGGCCAGGATCAGCACCGGATGGCCGTGCAGATGCCAGGGATGGGTTTCCAGGCTCCGGTTGAGCACGGTGAACCGGACGAGATCGCCCTCGGCCACGAGCTGATCCGGGATCGACGGGTGACCACGGCCGTTGACCGTCTGCGCGTACGTCGGCCGGCCGTCGACCATGGCCACACCACGGTCCAGAACCATGGTGAAGTGCCGGTCGGCACGGCTGCGGGCATCGAACGGCACGGCGGCCGGCGTGCCATATCGCAGCAGGTCGAGCACCGGCCAGCCGGAGGTGTCCTCGACGGCCGTGTCCGCGCCGACGGTACCGGCGCGGTCGTCCGGACGCAGCCGGAGGCCACCGGCGTGATCGTTGTCGAGGACGAGCGCCACCGGAGTGTCCGGCATGACGAAGACCAGGTCGTGCCGTCCGCCTGCGGGTAGGCGCAGTCCGGTGTCGCTGACCTCGCCGGGTTGGTGGAGATCCCGGCCGTCGACGGCCGCCACCCGGAAGGGCGTTCCGGCGAGCGCGAACCGGTGTGGACCCGAGTCGGTGTTGATCAGCCGCAACCGCACGGGCGTACCGGCCGGAGCGGTGTGGTCGGTGCGCCCGTCCTGGTCCGCGATCACGACAGTGCCGTCGAAGGTGTGCACGGGCAGGGTCAGATCCACCTGCTCGACGGAAGCACCGGCTTCGTCGATCTGTTCTCCGCGTGGTGTTACGACCAGGGTCCCGTACAGCCCTCGGCGCACGGCACGGTGCGACGCCTGATGGGTGTGGTACCAGTAGGTCCCCACCTGTTCGGCGCGGAATCGGTACACGAACTCCTCGCCGGGTGCCACCACGTCCTGGGTCACGCCCGGTACGCCGTCCTCACCGCACGCCACGTCGTAGCCGTGCCAGTGCACGGTCACGCCGTCGTCGATGTCGGTGTTGCGCAGGGTCACCTCGATCAGATCACCCTCGGTGGCGGTGATCGGCGGACCGGGTACCTGCCCGTTGTAGGTCCATGCGTGGATCTCACGTCCGGACGGGAGCCGGACGGTGGTGGTCTGCGCGGTGAGTACGTACTGCCGCCTGGTGCCGCCCGGTGCCGGTACGTCGGCCCCCCGCAGGTCGGCCACTGACACGCCGGTGGAACTGGACGAGCGCCCGGTACCGCCGCCGGTCGCGGCGGATTCGGCCGGTATGAGCAACAGCCCGAGGCCGGTGGTGCCGGTACTGGCCGCGACTGCTCCACCCCCCGCGAAGCTGATGAACCGGCGGCGCGAAAGCCCGGGCCTTCCCTGCGTCGACGGGGTGGGCGCGATGTCGGCGCCGCCGGTGGGGTCGACCGGCGCCGCCACGACGCGCGCGGTCAGCAGTGTGGCCGCCCCGACGAGGGAACTGGCGATCAATGCGGTGCTCCAGGTCAGGGGGTAACCGACCAGGAAGGTCACCACGAGTCCGGCCAGGGCCGCGTATCCGGCGGTGAGCAGCAGGACCACGCAACTTGCCGGTACCCCGTTGCCCGGCGCCGGGCCAGCGGCGCTCCCGGCTCCCGGCGCGCGCCTCGCCGCGAGTAGCCGCGGGCCGGCGATCAGGACGGCGGCCAACCCGGCGGCTCCCAGCATCGGCAGGCCGAACAGCACCTTCTCCTGCACGAACCACCAGCCTCGACCGGCCAGCATCGCCACCGTGACCACCCGGGCGAGAGTCACCAGCACCGAAGCGGCAAGGAGGCCGAGCGCGAGCCGGGCGCGCCGGGCGCCCGCGGTGGCGCCGGTCGCGGACCACGCGGCAACGCCCAACAGCGCGACCACATGGTCCACGATGATCAGCTGACCCGTCGTCATGACGTGGGTTGAGCCGGTCCGGACACCCGCGCGGCGCCGGCCGGTCGACCGGTCACCGCAGACCCCGGCAGCGCTCGCGACCGCCAGGCGACGGTCCCGGCCACGGCCAGGATGATCAGAGCGTTGACCGCGTGCAGACCGAAGACGACCTGGCCAGCCGTGGTGCTGGTGTCGCCCGTGCCGTCGAACGCCTTGGCGAGTTCCCGGATCACGACCTGGCCGACGGTCAGCCCGGCAACCAGACCAGTCATCCCGATGAGCCGGCCGGGCATCCGGGCCAGCGCGGCGACGATCGTCAACACGACCGCGAAGAGGAAGATCACGTACCCCAGCGAACGGTGCGGTTGGAAGGACTCGTCCTTGGGCGCCGTGTCGAACGCGGCGCTCGCGGCGAGGAAGAACTGTACGACGATGACCAGCACCAGCAGGGTCGCAAGGCCGGCGAATACTCTTCGCAAGGTAATGCTCCTCAGGTTGGATGTTCAGGTCAGGTGATTCGGGCGCCGTCTGATTCGGGCGCCGTCGCCCCGTGGACGACGGTCCGTCGCCGACCGCGCTCGCCGTCATGCGGGCGGCGGCTACCCAGCGGTTGCTGGCGGCAGGTGCCCGCCTCAGCGGGACAGGGCCGGTTCCGCGTCAGCGACGGGAGCAAGCCCGATCCCGGGATCCGATACATTCACAGTCGGGGCGGGTACGGGATGCGGGTCGGCCACTCCGGGCGCGGCTGTCGGTGCGGGTGTTCCCAGGCCGCCCAACAGCCGACGCAGGGTTACCGTCGCAGAGCCGGGTGCAGGTGGTCGCGGAGGAAGGCGAGGATCTCGCGGCGCGCGGGGCGGGCGGCCGGTACCAGGCCGGGGGTGCTGAGGAAGCTGTGGGTGGCCCTCGGATAGCAGGTCAGGCGGGCGTCGGTGCCGTCCTCGCGGAGCCGTTCGACGTACCGGCGTCCGTGGTCGGCCATCGGGTCCAGCGCGGCGGTGACGACCAGTGCCGGTGGCAGCCCGGCGAGGTTCTCGAACTTCACCGGGGACACGCTGCGCGGGTCGAGGGTCGGTGGCAGGCTCAGCTTGCGGCTCGCGCGCAGCCGGGACAGGGAGAGCGTGGGGTTGTCGGCCTTCTCCCTGATCGAGGGGTAGTCGGCCATGGTCTCGGTCCAGTCCGTGGCCGGGTAGTTCAGTACCTGGGCGCGTAGCGGCGGGCCGTCCTTTCGGGTATTCAACGCGATGAGTGCGGCGATCGTGCCGCCGGCGCTCTCACCCAGGACCGCGACGGCGGCAGGGTCGATGCCCCAGCCGGCGGCGTCGTCGACAAGCCGGACGAGCGTGTCGTGGCCGTCCTCGATCGGCTGCGGCAGTGGGTGTCGCGGGGCGAGGCGATATTCCACCGACACGACCACGGCCGGACAACGGGCCGCGAGGCGGCTGTTGAGCCAGTCGTTCTGCGCGGCGGTCCCCGCGATGAACCCTCCACCGTGGAACGAGACGATCAGTGGCAGCTTTCGAGCCGCGTTCCTCGGGCGGTGGACCCGCAGCATCAGGCGGCGGCCGGGAAGGTCGATCGCGGCTTCCTCGATGCGCGCGTGCCGGTCCGGCAGGCCGGTGACGATCCGTGCGGCCCGGGACGATCCCGCGCGGTTGACCTTCTCTCGCGCGGCGATCACCTCGTCGTCGGTCATCGCCTCCCAGTCCCGGGTGTCCCGGAGGATACGGATGCCCAGGGGAGCCCTGTCCTTCATGTCGTCCCGAACCCGGGCATGTGCTCTGCCATTGGCTGTCTCCTAACGTCCGTCAAGCGGCCGGGGCCACCGCGCGCTCCGCGGGCATGACAGCCAGCATCGCCGGCGCATCGCCGGGTGTATTGGAGAAATGTTCCGCTCCGCTGGTCAACGCCAGGAACGCCGGCTCGCGGCTCCCCGGCGGCCGGTGACGATGCGGTCGAGGGTATGCGGCCGGTAATCCCGTCGTCGGCGAGCGGCGAAGATCGAGAACTCGTACTAGCGGAAATTGGTTTGCTGTGGAAACCTATTGGCATGACCACTGATTCGGTACCCGCCGGCGGCGATCCCCGCCGGCTGCTGTCGGAGGTGCGCGGCCTCGCCCGCCGGGTGCGGGTGGACCAGCGGGTGACCTGGTTCGCGCTGCTGGTGCTGGCCACGGTGACGTTCGTGGGGATCCCGTTCGACTGGTACTTCCTCGTCCTGCGCTGCGTGGGCGACGACGCCGGGTGCCAGTTCTCGCGGCAAGGCGTGCTGTACTACTGGCCCCCGGCGTTGCTGCTGGCGTACGCGGCGATCGCCGCCTGCTACGTGCGGGTCGCCCGGGCACGAGGGCTGGGCGCCCGGGTGCTGCCGTACGCGCTCACCGGTGTCGCGCTGACCGTCCTCTTCACCGCCGCGTGGGTGGCGGCGCGGCTGTACTTCCCGAGCCACCCACAGACGGCGCCGCTCCCGTACTGGGTGTTGGTGCTGGACCGGCTGGTCGCGCCGTGGGGCACGATCGGGGTGGCGCTGCTGGTACTGGCCCGACTGGAGCGCAACGTCGCGCTGCTGGTGTTCACCCTCGGCTACCTGACGGTGGCGCTGGTACCGATCGACTTCGGCTGGCACTGGCAGGGCCAGGACGGCACGGTGTTCCTGCCGCAGCAGATCATCAACGGCACCGTGCTGCTGCTGGGCGCGATCGGCTTCGCGCTGGCCGGCCGGCGGCGCCGGTGACCGCCGAGACCGGGGCCCCGGACCCGCAGGAGGCGGCCAGCCACCCGGTCACCGGGCTGGACGAGGTGGTGCACCAGCGGGTACGGCTGGGCATCCTCACCATCGCGCACGAGGCGCGCCGGGCGGAGTTCGGCTACCTGCGCACCCAACTGGACCTGACTGCCGGAAACCTCTCCAAGCACCTGAGCGTGCTGGAGGCGGCCGGGCTGATCGAGGTCGAGAAGGGCTACGCCGGAAAGCGCGGCCGTACCTGGATCACCCTCACCGCTGCCGGCGACACCGCCCTCGCCGACGAGATCGCGCGACTCAAGCTGCTCATCGCCCGCGTCGAGACCACCGACACCCTGGAGGGCCGGTGACCACCGCACTGACCCGCCGCCACCTGCTCGCCGCCGCGCTCGCCACCGGGGTCGCCGTACCGCTCGGCGCCGGCCGCGGGTGGGCGGCCCCGGCCCCGGGTGCGCCCGGCCCGGCCCGGCTCACGAGCCGCTGCTCGTTTGTCCTCTATGGACTCACGCGGTGCTGATCAGATGACCGACGTGTTCCGGCTCGTCCACCTGCACATAGTGTCGCGCGGCGGGCAGCAGGTGCAGTTCCGTGTTGGGGAACAGGTCCGCGAACCGCCGTGCCACCCGGGCGTTGAGATACCGGTCCCGCGCGCCGAAGACCACCCGGACGGGTGGAGTGAACCGGCGCATCTCCGCGACCCGCCCGCGCCTGCGCAGCAGCGTGCCGAGCAGGTCCTCGTTGAGGCGGAAGAACGCGGGCTGGGCCGGCGGGAAGTCCTGGGCCAGCCGTGGGACCAGTTCCCGGCGTACCGTGGGATCGCTGATGAACGCGCCGACCTGCCAGGCGTACAGGCGCCCTTGGACTGCGGGGCGACGGCGGGCCAGGACCCGGGCGAGGGCGTTCACTCCCGGTGTGGAGAAGAGCGCGATGACCGGTGGACGGCGCATGCCGGGCAGCCATTGGTAATACGTGTTGAGCAACACCAGCGCCGCGACCCGGTCGGGATTGCGTAACGCCCAGTCGATGGCGGGTGGTCCGGATGCGTCGTGCGCCACGAGGACCACCCGATTCTGGCCCAGGTGGTGCGACACCGCGTCCAGTACCGCGGCCAGGTCGAGCATCTGGTTGTCGGCCGTGTACGGGTAGCCCGCCGGCTTGTCGGAGCGACCCCAGCCGAGGAAGTCGAACCGCACCACCGGCCGCTCCCCGTCCAGGTGCGGCAGCAGCCGGTCGTACAGGTGGAGGTTGTCGGGGAAGCCGTGCATCAACACGATGGGCACCCCGGTGCCCGGCCTCACCTCGGCGTACAGCCGATGCCCGCCGCGCACTACCGGCAGCAGACTCGCGGTCACCAGCCGACCGTAGCAGCGAAAACGTGCCCGGTGAGCGCGGTCCCGCAATTCGCCGAGCCAGCCCCCTGTGGGCGGCCACCTTGGCGGAGATCACCTCCTACCGTCGCCGCCCGGGCACCAGCTAGGCCGTCCAGAGCAGGCAGAAGGGCTTGCCGGCGGGATCGGCGTACACCCGCCAGTTCACGCCCTCACCCGGAAGTCGGGTGGCGCCGATGTCCAGGGCGGCCCGCTCGGCCGCGTCCACGTCCTGGACCGTCACGTCGAGGTGGACCTGCTGCGGGTACGCCGGATCCGGCCAGCGTGGTGCGGTGTAGCGCTCCACCTGCTGGAACATCACCGGCTGGGCGCCGTCCTCGCCGATCATGGCGATCCCGTCCGCCTCGTACGTCACCGGCTTGCCGAGCAGCTCCGCGTAGAAGTGGCTCAACGCCTTGGCGTCGGGGCAGTCCAGCATGACGCCCATCAGGGTGACCGCCGGATCGTCCGGGTTGGCACACACGTCGAACGGGTGACCGGCCGGATCGGCCAGCGTGTGCCACCGCTCGTTGCGGCGCAGCAGGGTGGCCCCGAGGTGTTGGGCCCGCTCGGCCGCCGCGTCGATGTCCGGTACCCGGAAATCGAGGTGGGCCTGCTGCGGCCGATCCTGGCCCGGCCAGCGTGGCGGCACGTGGTCGGTGGCCTGTTGCAGTCCGATTCGCCAGCCGTCGTCGGTGTGCAGGGTGACCCAGTCGTCCTCGGTGCCGGGGGCGCGGTGCCAGCCCGCGAACCGCTCGTAGAAGGTGGCCAGCCGGTCGAGGTCCGGGACGTCCAGCACCACGGTCTTGAGGGTGCCGATCGCCCGGCGGTGCGGCTCGGAGGTCATGCACCCGATCCTGCCGAATCGGTCGGCGTCCCGCCACCACCGCCGAACGGCTCTTCGACGCCGGACGGTCTCGGTGCGCATTCGGTCGTGGAGGCAGTGGGGACCCCGGAGGCGATGACGCAGTCGATCAACGCGGCCCGGCCCGGCGGGCACGTGGGCTTCGTCGGTGTCCTGCACGACGTCGTGCTGCGCGGCGAGGACATCTTCATGACCCACGTCCACCTGCATGGCGGACCGGCGCCGGTGCGCCGGTTCCTGCCCGAACTCGTCGAACTCATCTGGCGGCGTCAGATTGATCCCGGCAAGGTGTTCGACCTGGAGCTGCCGATCGACCAAGCCGCCGAGGGGTACCGGGCGATGGACGAGCGCCGCGCCATCAAGGTCCTGCTGCGGCCGTGACGTCGACCTGACCAGCGGGCGGTCGCTGCATGAGAGCGAACCACCGGCCGAAGCATTGCCTGAGCGCTACGCGGTTCAGTTGAAAGAGTTTCATGGGAACGGCGTGTCGGCGGCTTGTCGTTGACCCGGCCGCGGCCTTTAGTCAGCCTCGTGCCATGAGTACCGCGTCAGTTTCGATTATGAACAGCAGTCGCCTATACCGTGACGGTGTACTGGTCGACGAGGGCTTTCCGGTGCGGGAGATGGCCGGGCGGTTGTCGACCGACGACCGTGCGGTCGGCTGGCTGGACCTGCACCGACCTTCCGAGGAGGATCTGCACTGGCTGACGCGGACTTTCCACCTCCATTCCCTGGCCGTCGAGGACATGACGCACGATGCCCGACGCGCCAAGTTGAGCCGATACGACAGCCATCTTCTCCTCTCCACCTATCTGGTACGGCTGCACAACGACGGCGGATTCGCCAGCGCCTGGCTGTCGGCGTTCGTCACGCCCAGGCTGCTGATCACCGTGCACCACGACGACTTCGACCTGGACGAACTGCGCCTTCGGTGGGACGAAGACCGCGAGTTGGCCGTACACGGCGTGGCATTCCTGTTCTACGTCCTGCTGGACATGATCATCGACAACCAGTACACCTCCGTACGAGAGCTGGACGCCGCACTCCAACGGCTGGAAGACGACCTGTTCAACGAAGGGAGCCGGGTCCCGCTCCAGAGGAGGATCTTCCATGCCCGGCGGCACATGGTGCGGCTGCGGGAGGTCGCGCTGCCCATGCGAGAGGTCGTCAACTCCGTGATGCGGCCGACGATGCACGTGGTTCCCCAGGAAATGGTTCCCTACTACCAGACTGTCTACGACCACGCGCTACGAGTGGTCGAATGGACCGACACCCAACGCGATCTTCTGGTCAGCATTCTCGACACCAACATGATGATGCAGAGCAACCAACTGAACGTGATCGTCAAGCAGGTCACGAGCTGGGCCGCGGTCATCGCCGTACCGACGGCGGTCGCCGGCTACTTCGGCCAGAACGTCGGATTTCCCTGGCACCACACCACCGGATTCGTCATCTCCACAGTCCTGACCGTCGGCTTCGCCGCCGCGTTGTTCGTGGTCTTCCGCCGCAAGGGGTGGCTGTGACGCTTGGGCGCACGGCCAGGCCCGGGTAACCGAACACGGCTCAGTGCAGGCTGTCCGCGCTGGCGGAGGGTGTGGCTGCGGCGGCCACTGCGGGACGCATCCGGAACGCGACGACCAACGCGAGGACGATCACCACGGCCATGGCCAGGAAGGCGTCGGAGAAGGCGGCGCCTTCGTGGCCGGTGTGTAGGGGGTTGACGGCGCTGCCGCTCTGCTGCCTCGCGGTCACCAGTACGCCCAACAGGGCCGGGCCGGCGCCGGCGCCGAGGAACTGGGCTCCTTGGAGGATCCCGAGGCCGACTCCGACCTGGTCGGCCGGCAACGCACTGGCCGCGGTACTGATGATCGGGGTGATCACGAAGATGAAGCCGATACTGAGCCCGAGAATCCCGGCCGCGGCGGGAATCACCGACCTGCCTCCCGCGAAGGTCGAGAGGAACAGGGCGAAGAGTCCGATGGCCGCGAGGCCGGCCAGCACCAGAGATCGGGTACCGATGCGGTCGGCGAGGCGGCCGATCAGCGGCGAGAGGACGGCGACGGCAACCCCGGCCGGGATCATGACCAGGGCGCCCGCTCCCGGGTCGAGCCCGTTGACGTCGACCACCAGCAGGGGAACGAGTACCAGGCCGCCGAGGTTGACGGTCATGGCCAGGAAGGCGATGGTGACCGTGGCCCGGTAGACCTGGTTGGTGAAGAGCGCGGGCGGGACGAACGGCTGTGCGACGTGCATGGTGCGCCATCCGAAGAGCGCGATCGCCACGACCGCCACCACGAGGCTGGCCCAGGACGAGGGTGCGGTGAAGCCGGCGACCTGTGCCTGGGTGATGCCGTACAGCACCAGCCCGGCGCCGAGGCCCAGCAGGATGCCGCCGGGAAGGTCGAACCGACGCGCCCCCTCCGGCGATTCTCCCGGTAGCACGCGCAGCGCTGCCGGGAGCTGCAACAACGTGACCACGAGCATGAGCCAGAACAGCGCGGGCCAGCCGAGGAGTTGGCCGATTCCGCCACCGATGGCCGGCCCGGCGGCGGTGCCGACACCCGTGGCCGCGGAGAGGACGCCGATCCCCATCCCTCGCTTCTCCGCCGGCATCAACCTGGTGACGGCAATGATCGAGAGTACGGGTATCGCCGCCGCCCCCGCCCCCATCACGATCCTCCCGAGTACGAGCACGAGGAGATCCGGGGCGAGCGCGCAGACGAGGCTCCCGGCGGCGTAGCTGAGCAGGCCGAGACTGAAGAGACGACGCAGGCTCACCCGGTCCGAGATGCGGCCGTAGATGGGGATGCCGACCGAGAACATCAGCAGGAAGCCGGTGACGACCCACGCGAGCTCCGCCTCGGAAGCCCCGAACTCCGCTCCGATCGACGGGAGCATGAGGTTGACCATGTCGCTGGCGACCACCGTGACGAGCATCGCCGGCAGGAGAACTGCCAACAGGGCCGGTCCGGAGCCGGTCCGTTCGGTGTTGGTTGATGCGGAGGTCATTCGGCGTACCCTTCGCGTGGCACTTACTGCCACTGTTGTAGTTACAGTTTGGGTAAGAAAATGGCGGAGGACCTGCCTCCGCCACTGCTCGGTCAGTGATTCGCCGGCGCCGCTCCACGCTCGGCGGCGAGTACCTGTTGCACCAGGTGGGCGATGGTCGTCCGGCCCAGCCGCTCCTGCATGACCTGTTCCGCGTCCCGGAACTCCGTCTCGAGCAGGTTCTGCATGTGGCGCCCGACCTCGCACGCGTCACTGGGCGGATGGGCGTGCCGGGAGAGGATCGGCCCCGCCTCGACAGCGGTGTACGCGTCGTAGAGCGTGATCTCGCGTGCTCCGCGGGCCAGGGACCAGCCGCCCCCGCGCCCCTCGGTGGACGACACCAGGCCGGCGTCCCGCAGGCTGCCGAGGATCCGCCGGACGAGAACCGGATTGCTCGCCAGACTCTCCGCGATCTCCGCGGAGGTCAGCGAGCGGTCCCAGCGCGCCAACATCGTGAGCGCGTGAATCGCCACCGCACTCCTGCTGCTGAGACCCACCGCGCCCCCTTTTGGCCACCGTGACGCCACCCGTCGAACCGCAACTAATCTAGTTGCAGTTCGATCGTTCGTCAATCCGACACCTCAGCCTCCTGGCCGGACGGCGACGAGCGGCCCGCTCGGGGTCGGGTGTCGCCGGCACGCCAGGCTCACCGGTCGGGGCCGTAGAGGCCGAAGTGCAGCGCGGGGTCGGCCGGGTCCCAGGTGTTGGTGAACTGCGACCGTGCGCCCATCTCGGCAACTCGACCGAGGAGTTCGTTGCCCAACGCCAGCCGGGCCGGCTCCCAGGCGGCCAGCGCACGCGGAACGTCGGGCTCGGCGGAGAGTGCCTCCGCGAGCGCCCAGGCGTCGGCCGCCGCCTTGGCGGTACCGGCCGCCGCGTGCGGACGCGCGGCGAACGCGGCGTCGCCGATCAGGGCCACCCGCCCAAAGGCCATGTTGCGGACCGCGATGTCGAGGACGATCTGGAGGTAGGGCTCGGCGGTCCGGGTCACCAACTCGGCCGCCGCGGGGGGCAGCAGGTCCACCGCCTCGGAACGCATCTGGTCCAGGTACCGCTGCTGCACCGTCCCGGGGTGCACCGAGACGGGTGCGGTGAATCCGCGCTGGTCGGTGACCATCTCGTCCAGTTCCGGTCCCTCGGCGACGTTGCGGTACCAGACGTAGTTGAGCTGCCGGTCTCCCCGGGAGAGGCTCCCGTCACCGGCGGGGATCGGGTACATGCAGATGTGCGAGGCGTCGACGACGGCGTACGTCGTCGCGTCGTGGACGAGGTTGGCCGTCTCGACGGACACCTCCCGCTCGGGTACCGTCCCGCGCCAGCCGACGTAGCCGGAATAGCGCGGCCGGACCCGAGGCTGAAGGCGACGGCGCCCGACCGACGAGATCCCGTCGGCGAAGACCACGAGTTCGGCACGCTCGGTCCGGCCGCTGGTGAAGCGGACGTCCACGCCGTCGCCGTCCTGGCTGACCCCGACCGCGTAGTCGCCGAGGTGGTAGTGGTCGGTGCCGAAGTCGTCCAGCAGCACGCGGTAGATCGTCGTCCAGGAGCTGAACCGCCAGCTGGCGGGTTCCTCGTGTACGACCTTGTTCCCGACCCCGAGATAGCGGGTCACCGACGAGCCGATGCTGATGTCCTCGACGCCGAAGTTGTGTGGCCGTTCGCGGATCCAGCGGACGGTGTCGGGTTGCAGGACGATCCCGCCACCCCGGCCGTCGAGGTACGTCGGGGTCCGCTCGAAGACGTCGACGTCGAAGCCCTGCTCGCGCAGCAGCAGGGCGGCGGTGAGCCCGGCGAACGAGCCGCCGACGACGACCGCGCGGCGTGCCTCAGTCATGGTCGTACCTCTCGCTCTCCCCGAGCGCGGGGCCGTACGGGTGGTGCTCGAGGTTGACCACGATGGCGTCCTGGGTCGTACGCGCGACGATCATCCGTACCGGCTCGGTGTCGCTGGCGTTCTCCTCCCAGTGCACGACGTGCGGCTTGATGTAGACGAAATCGCCGGGGTGCGCCTCCCGTACCTCGTCGAGGGTGTCGCCGACCCACCAGCGGCCCACTCCGCTGAGCACGTAGAGCGCCGTCTCGGACCGGCCGTGGTGGTGCGCGCCGGTCCGGCTGCCGGGGGGCAGCACCGAGAGCCCCATCCACAGGTCCGCCGACCCGAGGCGACGGGCGGAGACGGCCTCGAACCGCCTCAGCCCGGACGTCTGGGGTGTGTCGTCGGACAGCTCGTCGGCGCGGACGACATGCACGCCGACCTCGCCGGACGCCCCGGCCAGTTCGGCGTCGGACAGCTCGTGGTCGCTCATGGCGCCTACTGTGGCCCGGGCCAGCCAGGTTCGGACATGTGTCGCTACACAGGTCTGGCGCACAGTCAGGTGTCGTGACACAGTCACACGATGCAGCCGACCGGTGCCGGGCAGCTTCGCCCCTGGCTGGAGGCGATCGCGACCATCGCCACCGCGCTCAACCGTCCGGTCTCGCTACCCGAGGTGCTCGACCTCGTCTCCGAGACCGCCGCCCGGCTGCTCGGCTACGACTTCTGCGCCGTCCTGCTCGTCGACGAGGAGCGAAGGTCGCTCGTGATCACCGGCGCCTACGGACTGTCGCCGAGCTACATCCAGCAGGTCAACGCCGACCACCCGGTCGTGCTGGATCCGGACGACGACCTGCTGGCCCCCTCCAGCAAGGCGTTCCTCACCGGTACGACCGTGCAGGTGGTGGACACCCTGGCCGACGCGACCTTCCTGCCCTGGGGTGGGGTGGCGCGCCAGCAGGGGTACCGCTCGATGATGTCGGTTCCGGTCGCCTCGTCGGGCGTACCGGTCGGCACGCTCAACTGCTACCAGCGGGTTCCGCACGAGTTCGGCCCCGACGAGCAGGACCTGCTCTCGCTCCTCGCCGAACAGGCCGGCGTCGCGATCGAGACGACCAGGCTGCGCGACCGCGAGGCCGTGACCATCGCCGAGTTGCTGGCCGCCAACACCGCCCTGGCCGAGCAGCACGAGTTGCTGCGTCGTGCCGAGGCGGTGCACGAGCAGTTCACCCAGGTCGCGCTCAGGGGTGGCGGCGTGACCGGCGTCGCGGCGGCACTGGCCGAGGTGCTCGACACCTCCGTCGTGCTGACCGAGGAACCGTCCGGCGCCGAGCTGGCCACGGTGCGGCGGGGCGCGCATCCCCTCGCCAGCCAGGACGCGGAGGCGTACTCGACGCCGGTCCTGCTGGGCCAGGACACGGTCGCGCGGATCTGGGTACCCCGGTCCGTGCTGCCCCTGCCGGCCATCGACGTCCGCGCGCTCGAGCACGCCGCCACGGTCTGCGCCCTCGAGGTGCTGCGGGCCCGCACCGCGCTGGAGGTCGAGTGGCGGCTCTCCGGCGAGGTGGTCACGGACCTGCTCACCGGTAACCCGGCCGGACTGGTGACCGCCGCCGAGCGGGCCGGACGGCTCGGTCTCGACCTGACGAACCCGCACGCCCTGATCGTGGTGCACGGCGGCACGCCGCGTGCCGGGTCGGCCCGGGTCCTCTCGGTCGCGAGGTCGCTGGTGGCCGCCGCACAGCCGCGCGCCCTGGTCGGCGCGATCGCGGACGACGTGGTACTGCTGTTGCCGGTGACGAGCCAGGCCGACGCCGTGGACCGGGCCGATCAGCTCCAGCGCCAGTTGCGGCGCATCGGTCTCGGGGCGGACTCCGGGGTGGCGGTCTCGGCGCTCTGCACGGCGCTCGCCGACTATCCGGCGGCGTACCGGCGGGCCCGGGGCGCGGCGACGGTCGCCCAGTCGCGCGGGGAGTCCGACACCGTCGCGAGCTTCGGATCACTGGGCGTGCACGGCCTGCTGCTGCAACTCGAGGACGTCTCGGAGCTGCGCCGCTTCGCCGCCGATACGCTCGCCCCGATCCGCGCCCACGATGCCGCGCGCGGGACCGCGCTCGAACAGACACTGCGGGCGTACGTCGCCCACGACCTCAACACCGCCGCCACCGCGGCGGCGCTGTTCGTCCATCCCAACACGGTCGGCCTGCGCATCCGCAAGGCCGAGCAACTGCTCGGGGTCTCCACCACGCACGTCCGGTCGCTCGCCGAACTCCAGGTCGCGCTGAGCGCCGACGAGGTGGCCGACGCGCTGGGGACTCCTGGGCAGGACGGCGGTACGGAGCGCGGCTGAGCGGCGGCGACCCTCGGCCGCGCCGGCAACCGGCTGCCGTACCTCACCGTCGGGACATGCCCCGGTCGACGTCGGAGCGGGGGTGGGCGGCCGGTCGAGAGCGGCGTGGTCAGGGCGCGGAAGGTGCAGGTCGTCCGGCCCCGGTGCCGCCGGCCGCGGATCCCTGCCGATGTGTCGTCCACCACGCTGTCGCGTCAGTTATGGGTGGCCACACATGGTGGCGCGTCACGTGCCGCGACGAGGCTGTGGCGCGTGGGCGGTGCCAGCGCTACCGCCCAGGCGAGGAGGAGGTCGGCATGTCACCAGCCACGGCCGGGCCCGGTGGGCACCGGGTGTCAGCGGGCCGCCCGCCGGGTGGTGGCCCGCTGCACGAGGCTGGTGGCGAACAACCGCTCGCGTCCGGCACCGATCTCGCCGTCGTGCTCGATCCGCTCGACCAGCAGCCGGGCGGCGGTCCGGGCCATCTCGGAGAGCGGCTGCCGGACCGTGGTCAGTTGGAACACCTCCCAGGACGCCATCGGGACGTCGTCGAAGCCGAGCACCGAGACGTCGCCCGGTACGTCCAGGCCGAGCGACCTCGCGGCGTCGATGGCGCCGAAGGCGATCACGTCGTTGCCGCAGACCAGGGCGGTCGGCGGCGTGGCCAGCCGGAGCAGTTCCCGGGCGTGCTGGTAGCCGGACTGGTGCGAGTACGGTCCCTCGCGGACGAACCGCTCGTCGAGTGCCACGCCGGCCTCGGCGAGACTGTCGACGATGCCGGCGTGCCGGTCCCGGCTGGTCGAGGTGTTGGCCGGGCCACGGATGACGCCGATGTCGCGGTGGCCGAGATCCAGCAGATGGCGTGCCGCCGTACGGCCACCCCGGTGGTTGTCCGCGGTGACGCGGTCGACGTCCATCCCGTCGACGTACCGGTTGAGCAGCACCATCGGCAGGTCCCGCCCGACGAGGGCTTCGCCGAGCCGCGAGTCGAGGGTGGCCGTGGTGACCAGGACACCGTCGATCGACCGGTTGAGCAGGTTGACCAGGGCCTCCTGCCCGGTGGGCAGGTCGGTGCGCTCGGCGAACAACACGACCCGGTAGCCCATGATCTGCAACTCGTCGTGCACCGGCGTGAGCAGCGTCGGGAAGAACGGGTTGGTCAGGTCGGAGACGACGACGCCGACGGTGTGCGAGCGGGGTGGCGAAGGCGGCACCGCCCACCCGGGGCGGTAGCCCAGCCGCTCGGCGGTCTCCTCGATCAGGCGCCGGGTGTCCGCGCGTACCCGGGTGTCGCCGCGGAGGGCGCGCGACACCGTCGACTGGGAGACCCCGGCGGCCTGCGCCACCGTCGTGCTGGATGCCGCCGGGCGCGCGCGTCGCCGTCGTGCTGGACGGTCGTCCGCCGTGCCCGGATCTCCGCTCACAAGCTGTCCCACTCTCTTCTCGATCCCCCGCGCCGCTCCCGATCGTGGGCGGCAATGCATAAGTTATGCAGGCCGAAGATAGGCGGCCGTCGGGACGCTGTCAACGCCCGGCCTACCTTGCTAACTGCTGGAACCCGATCGGGCTCGGGCGAATCCGCTGGTCTCCACGGGTACGTCCAGGGCAGGGGAATGCATAAGTTTCCGAGAAATGCTTGACTTGCAAGATTCACCACGGCAGTGTCAGGCGTCACACCACCCATCGGCCCCCGAGTACACCACCCACCACCACCGGGTCCGCCGCAACGTTGTCTCTGATCGCACCCTCGGACCGGTTGAACGATTCTGAGAGGCACGACATGAACTCTGCACGCATCATCCGTCCCCACCGCTGGCGCCCGGTGGCCGCCGCGGGCGTGATCGCTCTGCTGGCCTCCGGTTGCGGGGCCCGCCCGGCCGCCCAGGAAGGCCAGGCCAAGGACGCGAACGGCGTCGTCAACATGGTGATGGCTCCCGATCCGGTCTGGAAGTGGATGGAGAGCAAGGGCATCAAGCAGGAGCTGGAGGAGGCGGCCGGGATCCAGATCCTCACCTCGTCCTCCTGGGACGAGTTCGGGGTGTACGCCGGCGGCCACGCGGACGTCGTCTCGGCGGCCTCGTACGAGGTGCCCGACCTGGAGAAGCAGACCGGCGAGAAGACCACCATCTTCGGCAAGTTCAACTCCGACCGGAGCATCCTGGCCGTGTCGGCCCGGAGCGACGCCCAGACCATCTGCGACCTCAAGGGTAAGAAGATCGTGACGCACAGCGCCGTCTCGATCACGATCATGTGGGGCGTCTACGCCCGCAAGTTCTGCGACCTCGACCTGCGCGCCGGGGGCGGCGACTTCCAGCTCGTCGTCACCGACCCGCAGAACGCCGCCGGTCTGGTCGAGCGGGGCGACGCCGACGCCGGCCTGCTGCTGCCCGACTTCTCGATCCCGCAGCTCTCCAACGGCGCGGTCAAGCCGCTCTACGACTCCAAGTCGGTCTCGCAGATCTACGCCGAGAAGTTCTCCTCCGATCCGCAGGACGTCACCCACCCGCAGAACAACGTCTTCGTCGCCCGCAAGGCATGGGTCGAGAAGAACCCCGAGGAGGCGGGATTCCTGATCAAGCTCTGGGACCGGGGCGTGCAGGAGTGGGCCCAGCACCGGGACGAGATCGTCGCGGCCTACCCCGAGGACTTCGCCGCCGAGTCGCCCGAGGAGAAGGCGTTCATCCAGGACTGGCTGACCGACACGTACGACTGGTTCGTCGACAGCACCTATCTCGACCAGGCGTGGGTGGACAGCGAGACCAGGTTGTTCGAGCTGATGAAGGAGACCGGCTTCGTCGAGGAGGACACCCCGGCCCTCGACTTCACCATCCTCCCGAAGGGCTGAGCCGTGCGGTCCCGACGTATCCCCGCCGGCCACGTCCGGCCGGGTGCGGCTGCCCGGCAGGGCCGAGTGGAGGAGAGACGATGACGGAGCAGTTGGTGGGCGCCGCCACGGCCGCGCCCCCCGCAGACCGGGACGGCCGCGAGGCGGGCGCCCGCAGGACCGCCCAACTGCGGCGCTGGCGGCGCCGGGGCCTGCTCGTGCTGGGCTGGCTCGCGATGCTGCTGCTCTGGGAGTTCGGCTCCTGGTGGTACGGATCGCGGCTGCTGCCCCGCCCGCACGAGGTCTTCCTGAAGGCGGTCGAGATCGTCGAGAGCGGCAACTTCGTCACCGACTTCTCGGCGAGCGTGCTGAAGACCTTCGCCGGCTTCGCGGTGGCCGCCGCCGTCGGTGCGCCGGTCGGCTACCTGATGGGCCGCTACGACTACTGGCGGGCGTTCTTCCACGACGGCGTGACGATCGCCGGCACCATCCCGGCGATCGTCTACGCGGTGATGTCGCTGATCGTGTTCGGCCTGTCGAACCTCGGCCCGATCCTCGCGGTCGCGCTCGTCTCCGCGCCCTACATCGCGCTCAACGTGGCCGAGGGGATCCGGGGCGTCGACAGGTCCCTGGTGACCATGAGCGAGGCGTTCGGGCGGACGCCCCGGCAGATCCGCCGCGAGGTGCTGATCCCGACGATCGTGCCGTTCGTCTTCGCCGCGATCCGGATGTGCTTCGCGGTCGCCTGGAAGGTCGAGGCGCTGACCGAGGTCTTCGGCGGTCGCAACGGTGTGGGCTTCCAGATCCGCACCGAGTACCAGCTCTACGACATCGGCGCCGTACTCGCCTGGATGTTCCTGTTCATCGCCTTCATGCTCGTGATCGAGCGGCTGGTCCTGTTCAGGGCCGAGGCCCGGCTCCTCGCCTGGCGTCCGGAGGAGAGGGGTACCGCGCTATGAGCACCGCGTCCCAGGCCACCGTCGACCGGCGCCGCTCGACCAGCGAGATCGAGCGGAGTACGCCGGCCTGGCGCAGACGGCTCACCTCCGACCGGGCGGCCCGGGTCGCCGCGCTGCTCTCCTTCCTCCTGGTCTGGGTCCTGCTGTCGCTGCTCTTCCGCCGCGTGCCCGGCCCGGTCGAGGTGGTGCAGCGGCTCGGCGAGGAGTTCGCCCGCGGCGAGGTCTTCGGCAACTTCGGCTCGACCCTCTACCGGTTCGGCATCGGGGTGGCCCTCGCCACGGTGGTCGGCATCGCGATCGGCGTGCTGATGGGCCTCTCCTCGCTCTCCCGGGCGTTCTTCGAGAGCCCCGTCCTGGTCGCCCTCTCGATCCCGGCGATCATCTGGGCGTTCCTCACCGTGATGTGGTTCGGCTTCGGCGACCTGAGCCCGATCGTCACCACGTTCCTGACCTCGGTGCCGTTCGTGGTCGTCAACGTCGCGCAGGGCGTCCGGGGAGTCTCCCGCGACCTGCGGGACATGTCGTCGACGTACCACGTGCCGGTCTCCCGGCAGGTCCGCGACCTCGTCCTCCCGGCCGTCGCCGGCTACATCGCGGCCGGGGTGCGCTTCGCGATCATCATCGGCTGGAACGGCGTACTGCTCGCCGAGTGGTTCGGCGGCGGCGGGGGCGTCGGCTACCGGGCCCGCTGGTGGTACGACGCCAACCGGTTCGGCGGCTTCGCCGCCTGGGTGGTGCTCTTCGTGGGCTTCATCGTGCTACTCGACCGCTTCGTGCTCGACCGCGCGATCAGGCGCGCCTTCCGCTGGCGGGACAGCTGATGGCCACCACCACCGGATCCGACCAGACTCCGTACATCCCCAGTCCGAGGGAGTTCCCGTGGCAGTCCTGACCGTCAAGAACCTCGCCAAGACCTTCAACCTGGGCACCCCACGGGCGAGCCGGGTCCTGGACGACATCACCTTCGAGGTACGTGGCCAGACCTTCGTCTCCATCGTCGGACCCTCGGGCTGCGGCAAGAGCACCCTGCTCAACATCATCTCCGGGGTGGAGGAGCACACCTCCGGCGAGATCAGCCTGACCAGTGACGAGGGCCGCCCGGCCCGGATGGGCTACGTCTTCCAGGATCCACGGCTGCTGCCCTGGCGCAGCGTGCTGCGCAACATGATGTACGTCCAGGACGACCAGGGCGAGGCGACCGTCGCCCGGGCCAGGCGGTACCTCGACATGGTGGGCCTGGCGAAGAACGCCGACTTCTATCCCGGCCAGCTCTCCGGCGGCATGCAGCAGCGCGTCGGCATCGCCCGCGCCTTCGCGGTCGAGCCCGACCTGCTGCTGATGGACGAACCGTTCAGCCACCTGGACGCGATCACCGCCAGGGGACTGCGCGCCCAGCTACAGGACATCTGGGCCCAGTCGAAGAAGACCGTCGTCTTCGTCACCCACGACGTCGTCGAGGCGGTCGAGCTGTCCGACCGGATCATCGTGCTCCAGCCCGGCGGCCGGATCTACGAGGACATCGGCATCGACCTGCCCCGCCCGCGCCGGCAGACCGACCCCACGGTGGCCACCCTGCAAGCCGAGGTGCTCGCCCGGCTCGAAGCCATGAAGGAACTGGGCCGCACCACCGAGCCCGTGGCCTGACCGCACCAGCCAGGACAGGAGCGCCATGAGTACACCCCTGAAGTCGCCGGCCGTCGGCGCGCCCACCGCCGCGCGCGACGACGAGGTCTCCGCCGTCGTCCGCGAGGTGATCGAGGACGTCCGCGCGCACGGGGACGAGGCGGTACGCCGCTACTCCGAGAAGTTCGACAGGTGGTCGCCCGACTCCTTCCGGCTCGGGCCGGAGCAGATCGAGGAACTCGTCGCCTCGGTACCGCCGGAGGTCGTCGACGACCTCCGGACGGTGCAGGCGAACGTCCGCGACTTCGCCCGGCGGCAGCGGGACACCCTCCAGGATCTGGAGGTGGAGACCCAGCCGGGCGTCTTCCTGGGCCAGAAGCACCTGCCGATCGCGGCGGCCGGCGCCTACGTGCCCGGCGGCCGCTATCCGCTGACCGCCTCGGCGCACATGACCGTGGTGACGGCGAAGGTCGCCGGGGTCGAACGGGTCACCGCCTGCACCCCGCCGCTGCGCGGGAGGATCCCGGCGGCCACCGTGGCCGCGTTGCACCTGGCCGGTGCCGACGAGATCCTGCTGCTCGGCGGGGTGCAGGCGGTCGCCGCGATGGCCGTCGGCACCGGGTCGATCCGCCGGGTGGACCTGATCGCCGGCCCCGGCAACGCGTACGTCGCCGAGGCGAAGCGGCAGCTCTTCGGGGAGGTCGGGATCGACCTGTTCGCCGGGCCGACCGAGATCCTGGTCGTGGCCGACGACGCCGCCGACCCGTTCGTGGTCGCCGTCGACCTGCTCAGCCAGGCCGAGCACGGGCCGGACTCCCCGGCAGTGCTGATCACCACCTCGGCGGAGCTGGCCCGCGCCGTACTGGCGCACGTCGACGAGCTGCTGCCGGGCATGCCGACCAACGACATGGCCGGGCCGGCCTGGCGGGACCACGGGGAGGTGCACGTGGTCGAGGACCTCGACGCGGCGTACGCGCTCGCCGACAGTTACGCCAGCGAGCACGTGCAGATCCTCACCCGGAACCCTCGGCAGGCACTGGACCGGATGCGGCACTATGGGGCGCTCTTCCTCGGCGAGGGCACCTGCGTGTCGTACGGCGACAAGGTGATCGGCACCAACCACGTGCTGCCGACCCGGGGCGCCGCCCGGTACACCGGCGGGCTCTGGGTCGGGAAGTACCTGCGCACGGTGACGTACCAGGAGGTCACCGACCCCGCCGCCAGCGCCCGGCTCGGCGAACTGTGCGGCCGGGCGGCCCGGGTGGAGCTCTTCGAGGGGCACGCCCGCTCCGGCGACGTCCGGGCCGCCAAGTACGGCGGCGCGCACCTGCCCTGGGCCCCCGCGACCGTCGGTTGAGCCCTCGGCGACCGTCGGTTGAGCCCCGCGACCGTCGGCTGAGTCCCCGCCCCGGCATCACTTTCAACGGACAGAAGGTCATACATGCCAACCGGATCCCACCGCACCGTCGACATCCACGCCCACGTGATCCTTCCCGACTGCCTGCCGCTGGTGGACGGGCTGATGGCACCCGAGATGGAGCCGTTCAGCTACTTCGGCGGCGACGAGACCAACGCCTACCAGGTCGAACACGTCCGGGCGATCATGCCGCAGGCGACCGACCCGGAGACCCGGATCGCCGACATGGACCGGATGGGCATCGACGTCCAGGCCATCTCGGTGGCCCCGGCGGGCTTCTTCTACTGGGCGGATCCGGAACTCGGCCGCGAACTCGCCCAGATGCAGAACGACAACCTCGCCAAGATCGTCAGTGACTACCCGGAGCGGTTCGTCGGGTTGGCCACCTTACCGATGCAGGACGTCCGGTCGGCGGTGGAGGAACTCGAACGCTGCGTCACCGAGTACGACTTCCGGGGCGTCGAGATCAACACCAACGTGCTGGGGATGGACCTCGACGACCGCCGGTTCCGGCCGTTCTTCGCCAAGGCGGAGGAGCTGGACGTCGTGGTGCTGCTGCACCCCAACGGGTTCACCGGCGGCGAGCGGTTCCGGAAGTACTACCTGACCAACGTCATCGGCAACCCGCTCGACACCACGGTCGCGCTGACCCGGATCATCCACGGCGGTGTCCTGGAGGAGCACCCCGGCCTCAAGCTGGTCGCGGTGCACGGCGGAGGCTACCTGCCGTTCTACTCCTCCCGGATGGACCACGCCTACGAGGTACGCCCGGAGGGCCGGCACCACATCTCCCGACCGCCGAGCAGCTACCTGAAGCAGGTCTACGTCGACTGCCTGGTCTTCGACGCGCCACACCTGGAGTTCCTGGTGCAGCAGATGGGTGCCGACCACGTCGTCGTCGGCACCGACTACCCGTTCGACATGGGCCACTACGACCCGCTCGGCCAGCTCGACGCGACCCGGCTCGGCGAGGACGAGCGGGCGGCCATCCGGGGTGGGACGGCGGCACGGCTGCTCAAACTCGACGGCTGAAGCCGGGGCGCAGCCGTCAGGTGGCGAGAGCGGCGGACGCGATCCCGGCCAGTACGCACGCCTCGTCGACGTCCGACAGGTCGCCACTCGCGCCGGTGGCGCCCAGCAGGGTGCCGTCGGCGTCGCGGACCAGCACGCCACCGGCGGCGGGCGCCAGCCGGCCGCCGGTCACCGCGGCGAGCGAGGCGAAGAAGGTCGGCTGCGCCTCGGCCCGCTCGGCGATCGCCCGGGACGACATGCCCATGCCGAGCGCGCCGTACGCCTTGGCCCTGGCGATCTCGGGGCGCAGGATGCCGGCGCCGTCCGCGCGCTTCAACACGACCACGTGACCGCCCGGGTCCAGCACGGCCACCGCGAGTGGCGCCGCCCCGGTCGCCCGGGCGTGTCGCAGCGCCCCGTCGGCGATCGCCTCGGCCTGCGCCAGGGTCAGCCCGGTCACGCCCGCCCCTCCGCCTCGACGACCTCCAGCAGCGCGGCCGCGTCGGCGTCGGCCCAGCCCGCCTCCACCGCCTTCGCGTAGAGCGGCAGCGTCGCGTCGAGCACCGGTGTGGCGACGCCGACCGAGGCGGCCAGCTCCTGGACCAGTGAGACGTCCTTGACGAACATCGACACCCGCGCGGTCGCCGGGCGGTAGGCGCGGTCGACCATCAGCGGTCCGCGCTTGTCGAAGATGACCGAGCCGCCGGCCCCGTCGCGTACCGCCTCGAACAGGACCGACGGGTCGAGACCGGCGGCCACGCCGAGCGCGAACGCCTCCGCCGTGGCCGCGTTGTGGATCGACACCAGCAGGTTGGCGACCAGCTTCGTCGTGGTGCCGTGGCCGAAGGGGCCGAGATGGCGTACCGACCGGGCGAATGCCGCCAGCACCGGACGGGTCCGTTCGAACGCCGCCGGATCACCGCTGCCGAGTACCACCAGGTCACGGTCGCGGGCCTGGGCGCCGGTGCCGCTGAGCGGGCAGTCGAGCAGCGGTACGCCGACCGTGGCGAGCAGCTCACGGCACTCCTGCTTCGCGGCCAGCGACAGGGTGGACGTCTCGACGACGACGAGGTCGGCCGGTCGTGCGGCGGCGATCCCCCGACACACCTCACGGGCCGCCTCGGCGGACGGAAGCGAGGTGATTACGATCGCCGATTCGCGCGCCAGGGTGCCGAGGTCGGGGGCGGGGCGGCCGCCCCGGGCGACCAGCTCGTCGACCGCGGGCCGGGCCAGGTCGGTGCCGGTCACGTCGAAGCCGGCCGCCAGCAGGTGACCGGAGATCGCCGATCCCATGATTCCGAGGCCGACCACGCCGACCGTCGTCACGTCCGTCTGGGCTGTCGCCATCCGGCCAGCCTAGGGCGTCCCGCCCCGGCCAGGGTTGTCCGAAGGCGTCAGTGCGGGGCCGCCGAACTGCTGCTCGACAGGAGCCGGGTGCCGTTAACGAACGTGTCACCAGTCGCCATAGGACCGGCGGCGGGTCGCTCGGTGAGCGCGGGCCGCCGGAAGGCGACGCATCATGAGGCCGGGGCGGGGACGGCGCGCAGGTAGCCGTAGACGGTCTCGCGGCTGATGCCGAACTCCTTGGCCAGCGCGGACTTGGGTTCACCCCAACCGGACAAACACCGGGCTACGGTGCGGCCCCCGCAGCTTCGCCAGTCCCGGGGTAGCTTTCTCGGATCTTGACTGGCAGTGGTCCGGGGAGGGGCGTGATGGGTGTGGGTGTGGACGATCGTGGTGGGGAAGCGGCTGGTTTTTACGGTTGGGAGTTGAACCTGGCCGGTCTGGGGTTGGAGACACTGCACGAGTCATTGGCGACTCTTCCTGACTTCACCACCGTCACCACCCTCGACCTGTCCGGCAACAAGCTCACCACGCTGCCTGACACGATCGGGAATCTCACCAACCTCACCGAGCTCGACCTGTCCAACAATCAGCTCACGGTGCTGCCAGGCACGATCGGGAACCTCACCGAGCTCATCAAGCTCTTGCTGTACGAAAACAAGCTCACCACGCTGCCAGGCACGATCGAGAACCTCACCAACCTCGACTGGCTCAACCTGGCCAACAACAAGCTCACTACGCTGCCAGGCACGATCGGGAACCTGACCAACCTCACCGGGCTCAACCTGGACCGCAACAAGCTCGCGGCGTTGCCGGACACGATCGGGAACCTCACCAACCTCACCACGCTTCGCCTGAAAGGCAACCGGCTCACCACGCTGCCAGGCACGATCGGAAACCTCACCGAACTCACCGAGCTCAACCTGCCCAACAACAAGCTCGCCACGCTGCCAGGCACGATCGGGAACCTGACCAACCTCACCGAGCTTTACCTGGACGGCAACAAGCTCGCGGCGTTGCCGGACACGATCGGAAACCTCACCAACCTGACCACGCTCATTCTGTACGGCAATCAGCTCACGGTGTTGCCGGACACGATCGGAAACCTGACCCACCTCACCGAGCTCAACCTGTCCGGCAATCAGCTCACGGTGTTGCCGGACACGATCGGGAACCTGACCCACCTCACCAGGCTCAACCTGAACGGCAATCAGCTCACGGTGTTGCCGGACACGATCGGAAACCTGACCAACCTCACCGCGCTTCGCCTGAACGGCAACCGGCTCACCGCGCTGCCGGACACGATCGGAAACCTCACCGAGCTCGAGGAACTTTCGTGGATGACGAGGTGATCGATGCGTTGCCGGAGTCGTTGCGAGATCTCGTCGAGTAGCTTCCGATGACTGGACTGCCGTAGGGGCGGATATGGCTCCAGAAGAGCGGGGTCGTGCCGTCCAGTGCTCAACCAGCTCGTCCATGCCTATCGGCTCGCGGCTCACGGCCTCGCATCGTGCCGGCCAAGAAGTCGGAACGACGAAGCTCTCGCAGGCTTATGGCGACTGGTGACACGTTCGTCAACGGCACCCCGAGTCCGCACGGCGGCAGTCCGAGCGCCCCGGGCGGGAGCCGTGCGGCTCACCGGCGGCGGGGCACGAGGGTCAGCGGCAGCGCAGTACGAGGTCGCAGGCGATGCGGACGTCGGGACGGTCGAGCCGGAGCCCCGAGACGGCGGCGATCCGGTCGAGCCGGTGCCGAACGGTGGTGACGTGCACGCCGAGTGCGCGGGCGGTCGCCGAGGCGCTGCCGCAGGCGGCGAGGAAGGCCCGGAGAGTGCGTTCCAGCTCGCCGCCGCCCGGGCCGGTACCTCGGTCGGCCGCCCGCAGCCGGTCCAGCCCGGCGAGCCGTACGTCCGCCGGGAGCGCCGCCACCACCTCGGCGACCAGCACCTCGGCGTCCACGTCGGGGTACGCGACGAACGCACCGTCGCCGCCCGCCACCACGATCGCGGCCGTCGCCTCGGTACGCAGCCGGGGTAGCGCGGCGAGCCCGATGCCGACCGAGCTGGCCGCGACCCGGGTCATCCGGAGCGGGCCGTCACCGGCGAGCCTGAGTACCTCCTGCCCGAGGCGTGCGGCGGCCTTTCCGGACTCGTCGGCGCGCAGGGCCACCAGGGCGAGCCCGCCGTCGCCCCAGGGCGCCACCGCCCAGCGGCACTGGAACGAGTCGAGACAGAGCCGGAGGTGCTCCAGCAGGCGGGTACCCCCGGATTCTCCTTCCGCCGGTCCGGCCGGCGTCCGGGTGGGGGCGGCGACGGAGAGCACCACGAACCGGCCGCCCCGGTCGAAGCCGAGCCGGTCGGCGGCGGCCGGCGCCCCGGGCAGCCCGTCGAGCAGTACGGCGGCGAGCCGGGACCGGTGCGCCTCCTCGGCGTCGATCCGTTCGAGGTGCCGCAGCAGCGCCGGCGTCTCCTCGTCGACGGCCCGCCGGAAGACGCCGGCCGCCCCGTCGCCGAGCGGCCGCTCGCCCTCCGCGACCCAGGCGAACCCGAGCAGGCGGTCTCCGGCCCGGAACGCGGTGATCAGCCGGCGGTGCGCCTTCCACGGGCCGTCGGGCAGGTCGACGACGTCCGTGCCGCGGCGGAGCCGGTCGAGGCTGCCGGTGCGGGTCAGGTGTTCGAGCCAGACGGCCGGAATCCGGCGGCCGAGGATCGCCTCCGCGCGGCCACGGTCCATCGGACCGACGAAGGCGGAGTAGCCGAGGACCCGGAAGTTGGCGTCCTCGACGATGACCGGTCCGCCCACCTGCTCGGCGACCCGGTCCGCGACGTCGAACGGCGACGCGGTGTCGAACGATGACGCGGTGTCGAGCGGCGACGCGGTTGCCCCCGGCCGGGGCGTCGCCGTCGAGCCGGGACGGTGAACGCGTTCGCCGATCGGTGCACTCATGACCGCGAACCTACTCCGATCGGAGCGTCCATGGCGTTCGCCACGGTCCTAGAGTTCCGGGACCCAGCCGTCCCGGCCCGACCCCGGCCGGCCGTCGAGGAAGGGAGTCCGACGTGCGTCTCGTCGACCTGTCGCAGGACATCTACCAGGGCATGCAGGTATATCCCGGCCACCTGAAGACCGTCGTCTTCGACCACGCCACGCACGAGGAGACCGCGCCGCGCTTCGTGGGCGGCTTCTCGTTCCAGACCAAGGGCATCGTCATGAACGACAACGGCCCGACCCACGTCGACTCGTTCTCACATCTCGACCCCGACCCGTCGGCGCAGACCATCGACCAGATGCCGCTCGACCTGTTCTACGGCCCGGCGGTCTGCCTCGACGTCTCGCACGTCCGCGCGGGCGAGGACATCACCGCCGAGCACCTCGACACGGCACAGGACGCCGACGGCGTGACCGTCGAGCGCGGCGACATCCTGCTGCTGCACACCGGCACGCACGGCCGGTACGCCGGGCAGCCGCAGTATCTCACCGACTTCCCGGGCCTCGGGGAGACCGGCAGCGAGTGGATCGTCGCGCACGGCGTGAAGACGTTCGGGGTGGACAGCCCGACCCCGGACAACCCGACCAGCAAGTCGTACCCGTGCCACATGATGTGCCGCCGCCACCACATCACCCACTACGAGAACCTCACCAACCTCGACCAGTTGATCGGCCGGAGGTTCACCTTCGTCGGCTTCCCGCTCAAGGTGCTCGGCGCACACGGCGGCCCCACCCGCGCGGTCGCGCTGCTCGACGGTCCGGCGTGACCGCCCCTGACCGGCCCGCCATCCCCGCCGACCGGCCCGCCTTCCCCGGCGATCGGGTGGCGGGGCGTACCGCCGTGGTGACCGGGGCCGGCAACGGGCTCGGCCGGGCCATCACGCTCGCCCTGGTCGCCCGGGGCGCCCGGGTGGTCGCGGTCGGGCGGAACCGCGAGCGGCTCGACGCCGTCGCGGCCGATGCCGACGGGCTGGCCGGCGGGGTCCGGGTCGCGGCGGCGGACGTGAGCGACCCGGCGAGCGTGGCGGCGCTCACCGGGGACCTGGCCGACGAGACGGTGGAGATCCTGGTCAACAACGCCGGCATCCCGGGCCCCGTCGCGGCGCTGGTCGACATCGCGCCCGACGAGTGGGACGAGGTCTTCGCGACCAACGTGCGGGGCATCTACCTGATGTGCCGGGCGTTCCTACCCGGCATGGTCGAGCGGGGCGCCGGAGACGTGATCAACCTGGCATCGGTGAGCGGCAAGCGCCCGCTGACCCGCCGTACGCCGTACACCGCCTCGAAGATGGCGGTGATCGGGTTGACCACGACCCTGGCGTACGAGGTGGGCCCGGCAGGCGTCTCGGTGAACTGCCTGTCGCCGGGGCCGGTGCAGGGGCCCCGGATGACCCGCAACTTCACGCTGGAGGCGGAGCGCACCGGGAAGACGTACGCGGAGGCGGAGGAGGCGTTCGTGTCGCGGGCCGCGCTGCACCGGATGCTCACGGCGGAGGAGGTCGCCGCCGCCGTCGTCGCGATGCTGCACATGCCCGGCCTCTGCGCGGCCGACATCGACCTGTCGGCCGGGATGGTGGCCCGCTAGTCAGGCGTCGACCCCCGAGTCCCGCTCCTGGGCGAGGAGGTAGTCGAGCACGACGGCGTGTGACGACGCGAGGTGGGCGCGGGTGAGTTCGGCGGCGGCCGAGGCGTCCTGCGCCCGTACCGCGTCGAGGATCTGCCGGTGCTCCTCCTGGAGGTGCCCGACCCGCCCGACGACGTCGAGATGGAAGTAGACGTAGCGGTCGGTGAGCCGCCGGAGCTGCTCGACCAGCGCGATCATGCGCGGTCGCCCGGCCAGCGTGTAGACCTCCGCGTGGAAGGCCGCGTTGGTCCGCACCCAGGTACCCGGCCCGATGGTCGGGTCGTCCATCACCGCGAGCGACCGGGTCATCCGCGCGACGCCGGCCCGGCCCACCCGGGGTACGGCGAGCCGGGTGGCGACGGGTTCGACCGCCTCGCGCAGCTCGTAGAGCTCCTGGAGGTCGTCGATGGAGAGCGGGGTCACCACCGAGGTCGAGCCGCGTACCTCGACCAGCCCCTCGCCGGCGAGTTGCTGGAGGGCGTCGCGGACCGGAATGCGGCTGACGCCGTACTCCTCGGCGAGGCCGGCCTGCGACAGTGCGGTTCCCGGGCCGAGTTGCCCGCTGGAGACGCGCTCGCGCAGGCTCTCCGCCACCCGCGTGGCGGCCGAGTCGGTGGACACCCGAGCAGTCTGCCGTACCCCGGATGAACTGGTCATCGGGTCTCTCCTTCGTGGATACCCCGCCCTCTAGGGCGGGGAGGGAACGAAGCTCCTGCGGAGCAGGGCGGGGAAAGCCGGTTCGCTGCCAGGGCGGACCGGCGTCTACCCCCAACGACCCGTACTCCGTCACAAGCTGGTGGGGTAGTATGTGAACTGTGAGGGCCACCCACGTGAAGCGGGCGTTCAAGTACCGCTTCTATCCGACCGATGCGCAGGCAGCAGAGCTGTCCCGCACGTTCGGCTGCGTGCGGAAGGTCTACAACCTCGCCCTCGCGGCGCGCACGGAAGCGTGGACGCGGCAGGAGCGGGTGAACTACAACCAGACGTCGGCGATGCTGACGGCCTGGAAGAAGACCGAGGAACTCGCGTACCTCAACGATGTCTCCTCCGTCCCGCTCCAACAGGCACTGCGGCACCTTCAGACGGCGTTCACGAACTTCTTCGGCAAGCGCGCGAAGTACCCGCGCTTCAAGTCGCGGAAGAAGTCGCGGAAGTCGGCGGAGTACACCACCAGCGCGTTCCGGTTCCGGGAGGGCACACTGACCCTGGCGAAGATGGCGGGGCCGCTCGACATCGTGTGGTCCCGTCCGCTCCCCGAGGGCGCGTCCCCGTCTACGGTGACCGTGTCCCAGGACGCTGCGGGCCGCTGGTACGTGTCCCTGCTGTGCGAGGACCCGTCCGTCCAGCCGCTCTCCGCCACCGACACGGCCGTCGGCATCGACGTCGGGCTCGACCACCTGCTGACCCTCTCGACCGGGGAGAAGATCGCCAACCCCCGGCACGAGCGCCGCGACCGCGAGCACCTGGCCAAAGCCCAGCGGCAGCTTGCCCGCAAGGCCAAGGGTGACGGGGCGAACCGGGCCAAGGCCCGCCGGAAGGCCGCCAAGGTCTACGCCCGCATTACCGACCGCAGGCGTGACCACCTGCACAAGCTCACCACTCGGCTCGTTCGTGAAAACCAAACGATCGTGATCGAGGACCTCACCGTTCGGAACATGGTGAAGAACGGCAGCGTGGCCCGCGCCATCAGTGACGCGGCATGGTCGGAACTTCGGAGCATGCTGGAGTACAAGGCCCAGTGGTACGGGCGCGAAGTGATCGCGATCGACCGCTGGTTCCCCTCCTCCAAGCTGTGCTCCGTCTGCGGCACCTCGCAGGGCAAGATGCCGCTGAACGTCCGCACCTGGACGTGCGACTGCGGAACGACCCACGACCGGGACGTGAACGCGGCGAAGAACATCCTGGCCGTCGGGCTGACGGCGTCTGTCTGTGGAGCTGGTGTAAGACCTCAACGGAGTACTCCAGGCGGGCAGTCGGCGATGAACCAGAAACCCCTACGGCGCGAGCCGTAGGAATCCCCCTCCTTCAGGAGGGGGAGGAAGTCAAGCGGTACCACCTCCTCGCCGGCAGGCGATCCCGCCCCCTGCTCCGCTGCGGTCGGCCGCGCCTTGTTCGCGACGACGGCCGGGTCGAACCCGCCCGGCGAGTAGCGGACCAACCTCACCCGGTCGGTCATCCGGTGCCCACGACAGCATCTCCGCGATGCCGGGCGTCGCGCCGTCAGCTCTCGCCCCGGCGCAGCGACCCGACCACGAGCCGGTCGATGCTCACGTCGAGCGCGCGTTCGTCGCCGAGGTCGGCGAAGACCCGGAGCATCTCCTTGATGTCGCCGTGCACCCGGGGGCTGCGGGTGCGCAGCCGGGCGACGATGTCGTCGACCCGCTCGGTCAGGGCGTCGCGGGTGTCGACGACCTCGTTGAGCAGGCCGAGGTCGGCCGCCCGCCCGGCGGGCAGCGGCTCTCCGGTGGCGGTGAGCCAGAACGCCTCCCGGCGGCCGACCACCCGGGGCAGCCAGGCGAGGACCAGGGCCGGGGCGAGGCCGATCCCGACCTCGGGGAACCGGAAGGTCGCCTCGCGTACCGCCACCGAGACGTCGAAGGCGGCGACCAGGCCGACGCCGAAGCCGGCCGCGTCGCCCTGCACCTCGGCGACGGTGACCAGCCTGGTCCGCTGCGCCGAGCGGGTGAGCCCGGCCAGCGCCTCGGCCTCGGCGCGTACCTCGGCCGGGGTCGAGCCGCCCCGGTCGCGGCCGAGGCAGAACACCTCACCGGCGGCCCGGAGCCGCAGCACGTGTGCACCCGCTGGTGGGTCGTCGAGCACGGCGGCCAACCGCCGGCACAGCTCGATGCTGAACAGGTTGTCCGGCGGCCGGGAGAGCTCGGCCAGGATCACGCCGTCCCGCACGGAGTGGATGACCAGGTCACTGCTCATCAGTTCAGCCTTCCGGTCGCTGTGCCGCCGTACCAGTCCACGTCGTCGGGGGCGGTCCGGACGGTCACCGCGCGTACCTGGGTGAAGTCGTGGAAGGACTCCCAGCCGCCCTCCCGACCGATGCCACTCTCCTTGAGGCCGCCCCACGGCGAGGACGGGTCGAGGCGGTGGTGGTCGTTGACCCAGACCATCCCGGCCTCGATCCGGGACGCGACCCGGTGGGCGCGGGCGAGGTCGCGGGTCCAGATCGCGGCGCCGAGGGCGTACGGCGAGTCGTTGGCGATCGCCACGGCCTCGTCCTCGCCGTCGAAGGGGATCACCACGACGACCGGCCCGAAGATCTCCTCGCGGGCCACCGGCATGTCGTTCGTGACCCCGGCCAGTACGGTCGGCTGCACGAAGAAGCCGCCCTCCAGCCCGGGTACCGTCGCCGCGCCGCCACCGGTCACCACCCGGGCCCCGGACAGTACGCCGTCGTGGATGCGGTCCAGGATCCGGTCCCTGGCCCGGGCGGAGATCACCGGACCCAACTGGGTGGCCTCGTCGCCCGGGTCGCCGATCCGGATTCCCTCGGCGACGGTGGTCAGCGCGGCGAGGAACTCGTCGTGGATGCTGCGGTGCACCACCAGCCGGCCGCCCGCGATGCAGGTCTGGCCGGCCCCGACGAAGCCGCCGAACGCGGCGCCGCGCGCGGCCACCTCGACCGGGGTGTCCGCGAAGACGAGGACCGGCGACCTGCCGCCGAGTTCCAGGGTGGTCTTGGCGAAGCGCCGCGCCGCCGCGAGCGCGATCGACCGGCCGGGTTCGGTGCCGCCGGTGAACACCACCTTCTTCACCAGCGGGTGTTCGGTGAGGGCGGCCCCGACCACCGGGCCGAGCCCGTTGACGACGTTGAGTACCCCGGCGGGAATGCCGGCCTCGTGGGCGATGTCGGCGAGCAGCATCGCGGTCAGCGGAGTCTGCTCGGAGGGCTTCAGTACCACCGAGTTGCCGGTCGCGAGCGCGGGGGCGAGGGACTTCGACGCGATCATCATCGGGTGGTTGAACGACGCGAGGATCGTGACCACGCCGAGCGGGAGCCGGCTGGTGTAGGAGTGGTAGGGGCCGGGCATCGGTACCACCGCGTCGCGGTCGGCGAGCAGCAGCGCGGCGTTGTAGCGGTACCACTCCGGCAGCCGGGTGATCTGTGCCTTCGTCTCGGTCAGCGGCCGGCCGTTGTTGGCGGTCTCCAGCCGGTAGAGGTCGGCCATCCGGGCCGCGATCCCGTCGGCGAACCGGTGCAGGATCCGGGACCGCTCGTGGATCGGCATCCGGCTCCACACGCCGGAGTCGAACGCCGCCTGCGCGACCCGGACGGCCTCCTCGACGTCGGCCCGGTCGGCGCTGTCGGCGATCGCGAGCAGGCCACCGGTGGCCGGGTTGACGACGTCGAGCCGGGGCCCGCGTCCCGCGACGACCCGGCCGCCGATACGCAGCCCGGTCGCGAGCGGGCCGGCCGTGAGCCGCACCGTCGGACGGATGTCGGCCGTGGTCATGGCGCCTCCCGCTTGGTATACATACTGGCGTGACGGTATACAGAGGCCCCGCCGAGGTCAATGTTCCGGGGCTCGCTCCGCGCGGTGCTCCGGGGCTTGATCCGCTTGGCGCTTCAGGGCTTGAGCCGCTTGGCGCTCCGGGGCTCGCTCCGCGTGTCGGCCTGCTCGGTACCGGCGTGATGGGTGCCGGGATGGCCCGCAACATCGCCGCCGCCGGGCTGCCGCTGACCGTCTGGAACCGCACACCCGAACGGGCGGCCCCCCTTGCCGAGGCCGGCGCCCGGGTCGTGGCGACGGTCGCCGACGCGGTCCGGGGCGCGGACGTCGTACTGACGATGTTGTGGGACGCCGACACCGTCGAGACGGTGCTCCGCGACGCGGACGGCGCGTTCGCGCCGGGCGCGGTGCTGCTCCAGACCAGCACCGTCGGCGTCGCCGGAGCGGCGCGGCTGGCCGAGGTGGCGGCCGACCTCGGGCTGCGCTACGTCGACGCGCCGGTACTCGGCACGAAGTACCCGGCCGAGCAGGGCACTCTCGTCGTCCTGGCGTCCGGGCCCGAGGAGGCCCGGGCCGTGCTCGCCCCGGTCTTCGCCGCGATCGGCTCCCGGACCGTCTGGCTGGGCGAGGCGGGAGCGGCGTCGCGGCTCAAGCTCGCGGCCAACGCGTTCGTGCTCAACGTGACGGCGGCCGTCGCCGAGTCGATGGCGGTGGCCGGCGCGCTCGGCCTCGCCCCGGCGGAGTTCCTCCAGGCGATCCAGGGCGGCCCGATGGAGTCGCCGTTCGTCGCGGCCAAGGGCGCGCTGATGGCGGCCGGCGACTATCCGGCCTCCTTCGCCGTCGACGGCGGGGTCAAGGACGCCGGGTTCGTCGTCGCCGAGGCCGGCGCCGCGGCGCCGCTGACCGCCGTCACCCTCGACCTGCTCCGGGCCGCCTCGGCGGCGGGGCACGGCGACGACGACATCGCCGCGCTCGCCCACGCCGTACCCCGCCCGGAGGGCGCCCGGTGAGCCGCCCGGTCGCCGTCGTCACCGGCGGCACCCGAGGGATCGGCGCCGCCGTCGCCGAGTTGCTCGCCGACCGGGGCCACGACCTGGTGCTGGGCTACCGGTCGCGCGACGCGGAGGCCGCCGCGCTGGCGGCGCGGCTGTCGGAGCGCGGCGTCGAGGCACGCACGGTACGCGCCGACGTGGCGGACGACGCCGACGTCGCGCGGCTCTTCGCCGTCGCCGACGAACTCGGGCCACTGACCGCGCTGGTCAACAACGCCGGAATCCTCGAAACGCAACGATCGATGGTCGAGATCGACACCGCCCGCTGGGCCCGGGTCTTCGCCGTCAACGTCTTCGGGGCCGCCGCGTGCAGCCGCGCCGCGGTCCGCCGGATGTCCACCGCCAGCGGTGCCGCCGGTGGCGCGATCGTCAACCTGTCGTCCCGGGCCGCCCAGCTCGGCTCGCCGCACGAGTACGTCGACTACGCCGCCAGCAAGGCCGCGCTCGACACGATGACCCGGGGACTCGCCCTGGAGGTGGCCGGCTACGGCATCCGGGTCAACGCGGTCCGCCCGGGCATCATCGACACCGACATCCACGCGGCCGGTGGTGACCCGGGGCGGGTGGCACGGCTCGGCACCGGACAGCCGATGGGGCGCCCCGGCTCCGCGGTCGAGGTCGCGGAGGCGGTCGTCTGGCTGCTCTCGCCCGCCGCGTCGTACGTCACCGGCACCGTCCTCGACGTGTCGGGCGGACGCTGAACCCGGCCACGCCGCAGCCGCTCCCGGCATCCACGCCAGTGCCGTTGCCGGCATCACGCCGCTGCGGCTCCCCACGCCGCGCCAGTGCTGCTCGGCATCACGCCGCTGCGGCTCCCCAGGCGCGCCGCTGCCGCTGCCGGCATGACGCCCAGTTCCCTCTCCCGGCATTACGCCGCTGGCCTCGTGCTGGGCCGCGTGTCGCAGCCGGGCCGACTCGGGCCGCTGCCCGCGCCACGCGGGTGCCTCTTCCGACATGGCATCCGGCCCGGCCGAGATTGCCGGAAACCCACATTGTGGCGCGTCGGTGCCGGATTTAGCGTCGGGCGCGACGAGTCCGCAGCGGTGGGAGGGACCGAAGAGATGACCAGGGCACAACGCACCGACGGACCCGTGATCGACATCCACTGCCACCGGGAGTGCGGACCGGCGGCCGATTTCATGAAGGCCGCCGCGCTGGCCGCCGGCCGGGTCGCGCTCGGGCACGGCAACGCCACCACCCGCCGGGTCAACGAGCGCCAGCTCGCGGCGATCAGGCCGAAGATGGACGTGCTCGACGTCCGGCTCGCCGACATGGACGCGATGGGTGTCGACGTCCAGGCGGTCGCGATCGCCGTCTACCAGTACTACTACTGGGCCGATGCCGAACTCGGGGCCAAGGTCGCCCGGCTGATGAACGAGGAACTCGTCGAGGCCACCGCGAGGCATCCCGACCGGTTCCTGCCGCTGGGCACCGTACCGTTGCAGGACACCGAGGCGGCGGTGCGGGAGCTGCGCCACCTGGCGACCGTGCTCGGGATGCGGGGCATCGAGATCGGCACCCATGTCGAGGGGGAGGAGATCGCCTCGCCCCGGCTCGACCCGTTCTGGGCCGAGGTGGAGCGGCTCGGCGTCGTCGTGGTGGTCCACACCCAGGGCACCACCCATGCCGACCGGCTACAGGGACACAACTTCGTCAACATCATCGGGCACCCGTTCGAGGCGACCCTCGCGCAGGCGCACCTCATCTTCAACGGGGTCGTCGAGCGGTACCCGGGGTTGAAGATCCTGGTGGTGCACGGCGGGGGGTACCTGCCGGCGTACCCGGGCCGGATCGACCACGGCTGGCGGGCCCGGGAGGACATCAGCGAGGGCGTACCCCGGCAACCCGGCAGCTATCTGCGCAACTTCTACTTCGACACGATGGTGTTCGAGCCCGAGCAGCTCCGGTTCCTCGTCGACCGGTACGGCGCCGAGCACGTCCTGCTCGGCACCGACTACCCGTACGACATGGGCGACGAGGACCCGTTGGCGCTGCTCGGGGCGACACCGGGGCTCAGCCAGCGGCAGCTCGACCTGATCAGCGGTGGAAACGCCGCCCGGCTGCTCGGACTGGCCTGAGATGGCCGGGGAGGGAATCGGCCTCGCCGTGATCGGCTGCGGGGCGATCGGCCGGATCCGTGCGGTGCTGGCGCGGGAGTACCCGGGAGTCGGCTGGCTCGGCCTCTGCGACGTACATCGGCCGACCCTGGACCGGCTCGCCACCGACACCCGGGCCGACCTCGCCACCACCGACGTGGCCGAACTGCTCGCCCGCCCGGAGGTGACGGCGGTGATCGTGGCGACCGACGAGCGGGAGCACGTCGACCCGATCCTGCGGGCGGTCGACCACGGCCACGACCTGTTCATCGAGAAGCCGCTCGCCACCGACCCGGTCGAGTCCGCGCGGGTGCTGCGCGCCATCGAGGCCGCCGGGGTGGACGCGGTGGTCGGCTACACGCAGCGGTTCCGCCGCCGGTTCCTGGCGGTCAAGCAGCGGCTCCGCGACCAGCAGATCGGCCGGGTCACCTCCGTGGTCACCCGGGCGTTCATGAACCGGATGGTCCCGGACGCGACGCTGCGCAAGGTCACCGACACCACCAACCTGACCCCGATGGTCGTCTCCGGCACGCACAGCCTGGACATGAGCATGTGGCTGCTGGAGGGGCGTACCCCGGTGGAGGTGTACGCCCGCTCCACCGACGTGCTGCTCGGCCCGCTGGGCACCAAGGACGCCACGTTCGGGGTCTTCACCATGGACGACGGCACGATCTTCAGCATGAACATCAGCTGGGCGCTGCCGGCGATCTGGCCGGGCGCGGTCTACGGGCTGGAGATCGGCATCGTCGGCACCGAGGGCGTCATCGACATCGAGGACACCCACCGGGACGTCATCGTCGCCTCCGAACACGGCCAGCCGGCCGGCTACGACAGCCGGGGCTTCCAGGCACCTGCCGTACGCAACGTCGACTTCCTCGGCAGCTACCCGCCCGGTGACCTCTCCGACGGGCTGCTCTGGGGACCGATGCGCGAGGAGACGATGTCCTGGTTCGGGCGGCTCGGCATGGGGGTGCGTACCCCGCACGCCACGGCCGCCGAGGGGCACTCGAACCTCCTGCTCACCATGGCGATGGACCTGTCCGCCCGGCGCGGCCGTGCCGTCGCCCTCCCCGTCACCCCCGAAGAACTCCGCGAGGGCCTACGAGAGGACGCGTCGTGAAGCAGCTCAACGTCGGCATCATCGGTACCGGCTGGTGCGGCGGCATCCGCGCCGTCGCCTGCTCCCGCAGCGCGCTCGTGCACGAACTGCACCTGGCCGAGACCAACCCGGACCGGCTCCGCGAGCTGGTCGCGGCTACGTCACCGACGACCGCGTCGGCCGACTGGGAGGCGGTCGTCGGCAACCCTGCGGTC
The DNA here is from genome assembly GCF_016862935.1 of Plantactinospora mayteni. Classification (GTDB taxonomy): domain Bacteria; phylum Actinomycetota; class Actinomycetes; order Mycobacteriales; family Micromonosporaceae; genus Plantactinospora; species Plantactinospora mayteni. The sequence continues at coordinate 36,718 of NZ_BONX01000057.1, read as the reverse complement.
GACGCGGTGATGGTCTCCACGACTCCGGAGCACCTGCACTACCCGATGGCCAGGGCGGCGCTGGAGGCCGGCAAGCACGTACTGCTGGAGAAGCCGATCGCGCTCACCCTCGACGAGGCCGACGAGCTGATCCGGCTGGCCGACGAGGGCGGCCTGAAGTTCACCATCGGCTACTCCCAGCGGTTCAACGCCAAGCAGGCGATGGTGAAGCGGGCGATCGGCGACGGGACCCTCGGCCGGGTGACGAGCATCCTGGTGAGCCGGCACATCACCCGCTCGCTGGGCGCCAAGATCAGCACGCGTACCAAGCTCTCGCCGGCGGCGATGGAGGCCACCCACGATCTCGACTTCGCGTTCTGGTGCCTGGAGCCGCGCCGCCCGGTCCGGGTCTACTCGCAGAACGCCTGGGGCGTCCGGGAGGCCACCCTCGGGGTGCCGGACACGCAGTACATCCTGGTCACCATGGACGACGGCACCGTCGTCACCGTCGGCGCCGGCATGTCGCTGCCGCCCGGCTATCCCAACCAGTCGACGACCTGGATCGAGGTGCTCGGCACCGACGGGGCGGTCATCGCCGACGCCAGCCACCGCGACATCGTCGTCAACACGGTGGCGAACGGCGTGCGGTTCCCACTCTCGACGATGCCCGGCGAATACGTCGACCACGTCTACGCCGGCCCGATGGAGCGGGAGACCACGCACTTCCTGGAGGCCGTCGCCCACGACCGACCGGTGATGGTCGACCCGCACCTGGCCCGGGTGACGATGGAGGTCTACCTCGCCGCCGACCTGTCGGCGGAGACCAACGAGGTCGTCTCGCTGCCGCTGACCAGCGAGCAGGTGAAGCTCGCGCTGGCAGAGCCGTACGTCGACCGGGGCTGACGCCCGTGCCGCCACCCGACGCCGGGTCAGCCGGGGATCCCCAGCAGCCGTACGGCGTTGCCGCCGAGCACCAACCGTCGCTCGTGCTCGGTCAACTCGACCCGCTCCAGGAAGCCGAGCGGGTCGACGGTGCCCATGTCGAACGGGTAGTCGGTGCCGAGCAGCACGTGGTCGGCACCGAACCGGTCGACGAGTTGGCGCACCATCGCCGGGTCGAAGACGTTCGTGTCGAAGTAGAGCCGGCGCAGGTACTCGCTCGGCGGCCGGTCGATGTGCCGGCGCAGCTCGGGCCGCACCGCGTACGCGTGGTCGGTGCGGGCGGAGTAGAACGGCAGGTAGCCGCCGCCGTGCACCACGACCATCGCCAGCTCGGGGTGCCGCCGCCAGACGCCGCCGAGGATCATCCGGGTGACCGCCAGCGTCGAGGCGAGCGGCATGCACATGACGTTGACCAGGTAGTAGTCGGTGAACCGCTCCCCGTGGGTGAAGCCCTGCGGGTGCATGATGGCGGTCATGCCGAGTTCGACCGCCGCCTCCCAGACGACGTCGTAGCGCGGGTCGTCGAGGTCGAGCCCGACGACGTCGGCGCTCAGCTCGAAGCCGTGGAACCCGTGGTCGCGGCGGGCCTCCCGCAGCACCTCGACCGCGAGCCGGGGGTGCCGCATCGGCAGGTTGGCGACGGCGGTGAACCGGGTCGGGTGCGCGGCGACGACCTCGGCGAACCGGTCGTGCTGGAGCCGGCAGGCGGCGAGCGCCTCGTCCTCGTCGAGCCAGTAGAAGTACTCCGTCGGCGGCACCGACAGCACCTGCACGTCGATGCCCTGCCGGTCCATGTCGGCGAGCCGTACGTCGGCGTCCTCGAACTGGCCGGTCTGCCGCGCGCTGGCCCGGTACTCCCGGTTGTAGGCGAGCGTCTCGGCGGACGAGTAGCGGATCCGCGGCTCGTACTCCGGCCGGAGGTGCGGGGCCGCGAGCGCGCCCGCCGCCGGTACGGACAGGTGCGTGTGCACGTCGACCGTCCGGTACGCCGGCTTCGTGGCCGTGGTCGGCCGTACCACCGGAGCGAGCTCCGGCCACCACTCGCCGGGCCGCTCGGTCGGGGTCTCCGTCGTCATGGCGCCGACCCTAGCCACGGCCCGACGACCGTGACATGCGCGCGTGCGGGTGGGCGGGCGGCAAACCTGATGGTTTCCACGATTGACAGGGGCTGACCTGGCATGCCGTTCTCCTTCGACGCACTCGTGGGCTTCACCGCTTCCCTCTTCACGGCGTACGACGTGCCGGCCGAGCACGCGGAGACGACGGCCCGCCGGCTGGTGGAGGCGGACTTCCGGGGCCGCGCCGGGCACGGGCTGATCCGGGTCGTGCCGTACCTGGACCGGATCGCGGCCGGTGGCATCAACGTCCGGCCCGACCTCCGGGTGCGGTCGGAGACGCCGGTCGCCGCCCAGGTCGACGCCGACAACGGGCTCGGGCAGGTGGCGGTGACCCGGGCCGCCGAGATCGCCGCCGAGAAGGCGCTCGCCGCAGGGGTGGCCGTGGTCGGCACCGTACGCTCCAACCACGCCGGCGCGGCCGGGCTCTATCCGCTGATGCTGGCCGAACGGGGTCTGGTCGGGCTCTACTTCGCGGTCGCGAACGCCAACGGCATGCCGCCGTGGGGTGGCCGGGAACCCCTGCTCGGCACCAATCCGGTCGCGGTCGCGATCCCGGCGGCGGGCGGCCACCCGTACCTGCTCGACATCGCCACCACGGCCGCCTCGCACGGCGCCATCAAGGTCGCCCGGCTGGCCGGCGAACCGTTACCGGTCGGCTGGCTGGTCGACGCCGAGGGCGCGCCGATCACCGATCCGCACCGTGCCGACGAGGGCCTGCTGGTGCCGATCGGCGGCCACAAGGGCTCCGGGCTGACCATGGCGATCGGCCTGCTCGCCGGGGTCCTCAACGGCGCCGCCTTCGGCCGCGCCGTGGTCGACCACCGGGTGGACACGGTGACGCCGACCAACACCGGGCAACTTCTGGTGGCGTTCCGGGTCGACCTCTTCCGGCCGCTGGCGGAGGTGCTCGCGGACCTGACCGGGCACCTCGACGAGCTGCGCGCGGCCGACCCGCTGCGCGGCGACGCGGTCCGGCTTCCGGGCGACCGGGCCGCACGGGCGTGGCAGCACCATCGCGCGCACGGCTACGACCCGGAGCCGACCGTACTGGCCGGGCTGGTCGAGCGCGGGCGCCGGCTCGGCGTCCCGCCGCTGCCCGGGTACGACGACGTCCCCGCCCCGGCGGGAGAAGGAGGAGTTCGATGAGGCTGGTCACCTTCGAGTACGGCGGTCGGACCAGGATCGGTGCCCTGCGTGGCGAAGACGAGGTGGTGCCGTTCGACGCCGGGCTGCCCACGTCGATGGTCGACCTGGTCGCCGCGGGCGACGCCGCGCTGGACCGGGCCGCGGCGCAGCTCGGGTCCGGCGCCGGCGTCCCACTGACCGAGGTACGCCTGCTGCCGCCGATCCGCCCCCGCAACAACATCATGTGCATCGGCAAGAACTACCTGGAGCACGCCGCCGAGTTCGCCGGCAGCGGCTTCGACGCATCGCAGCAGCAGGCGGTACCCGACCACCCGGTGGTGTTCACCAAGGCGCTGTCGTCGGTCGTCGCCTCCGGCGACCCGGTCCACGTATCGGCGGACTCGACCGGCACCAGCGACTACGAGGGCGAACTCGCCGTCGTGATCGGCCAGGGCGGTCGAGGTATCGCCGCGGAGGACGCGTACGCGCACGTCTTCGGCTACACGATCGTCAACGACATGACGGTACGCAGGCTACAGCGGCAGCACGTGCAGTTCTTCCTCGGCAAGAGCGCGGCGACGTACTGCCCGATGGGCCCGGCCCTGGTCACCCGGGACGAGATCGTCGACGTGACCAAGCTGTGGGTGCGTACCACCGTCAACGGCGAGCAGCGCCAGGCCGCCCCGGTGGCAGACCTGATCTTCGACATCCCGACCCTGATCGCCACGATCTCGGTGTCGGTACTCCTCGAACCGGGCGACGTGATCGCCACCGGTACGCCGGCGGGGGTGGGCATCGGGTTCACCCCGCCGCGCTACCTGCGGGCCGGCGACGTCGTCGAGGTGAGCGTCGACGGCCTCGGCACCCTCACGAACCCGCTGGTGTGACCGGCTGATCCCGGAAGTGGTCCCGGTCGGCACCGTGCTGTTGCCCCCGGTTGGCCGACCGGGGAGGACGAGCGGGGGCGGTCCGGATCGCCCCCGCTCGTCGCGTCCTCGTCGCGTCCGCGTCGCTCCAGGAGCGGGTCGGCGCGGCCAAGGTCGTCGGGTCAGCTGACCGCGAGCGCCCCGATCTGCTCGAAGGTCCGGAAGACGTTCGCCTTCGCCACCGCGACCTCCGGGTCCGCCACGTCGCGCGGGAAGGGCAGCGGCATGTCGATGTCGTCGGCCAGGTGACCGCCCTTGGCGAAGACCAGGATCCGGTTGGAGAGCTCCACCGCCTCGCCCACGTCGTGGGTGACGAAGATGACGGTCTTCCTGGTCTCCTGCCACATGTTCTGTAGCTCGGCCCGCAGCGACCGCGCCGTGATCGCGTCGAGGTGGCTGAACGGCTCGTCCATGAAGAGCACGTCCGGCTCGGTGGAGAAGGCCCGCGCGATGCCGACCCGCTGCTGCATGCCGCCGGAGAGTTCACCGGGGTACTTCCGGCCCTTGTCGCCGAGCTGCACCATGTCGAGGTAGCGCTGGCAGCGGGCCCGGGTCTGCTCCGAGCGGTCCTTCTGGACGAAGAGCAGGTTGTCCATCACCGTACGCCACGGCAGCAGCCGGGCGGCCTGGAAGACGTAGCCCTTGGCCGCGGGCCTGCCGTCCTCGGTGATCTGCACCTGGCCGTGGCTCGGCGTCTCGATCCCGGAGAGGATGTTGAGCAGCGTCGACTTGCCGCAGCCGGAGGCGCCGACGATCGAGACGAACACGTGTCCGCTGATGTCGAGGTTGACGTCGTCGAGGGCGACGATCTTGTCCGCGCCGACGCCGAACTCCTTGTGCAGGTTGCGTACCGTGATCTCAGCCATCGTGGCTTCTCCTCGTCTCGTCGCCGCCCGCGCCGCGCTCTGGCTTCGGGCCGGTGGTCGTCGCGTGCGTGCCGTTGCCGCTGTCGGCGGTGGCGGTGGCGGTGGCGACGCCCGGCGCGTCGAACCGCTGCTCCACCACGTCGGCGGCGTTCACCTCGGGCCGCCACCGGAAGAAGTAGCCGGAGAGGCGGTCGAACAGGAACTTCTCGAACAGCAGGGCGAAGACGACGAACAGCAGCGCGTAGCCGATGACGCCGTAGGCCCGGTGGGCGTCGTACCAGAACTTGATCGTCCATCCGGCACCGTCCTCGCCGCCGAACACCTCGGCGACGACCAGGCCCTTCCAGCCCAGCGCGAACGCGTAGCGGGCGGCGGCGAACATGAACGGCATCAGGGAGGGGAGCAGCACGTGCCGGATGGTGTCGGCACGGCTGACCCCGAACGCCCGGGCCATGTCGTACAGGTCGGTCGGCGCGTTGCGGACCCCCTCCCGGACGTTGATGATCACGAACGGGATGCCGGTGAGTACCACGGTGACGATCGGGCCGACGTCGCCGAAGCCGAACGCCAGGCTACAGAAGAGCGCCCAGGCCAGGTTGGGCATCGCCAGGATGGCCACCACCCAGTCGTTGAAGAAGGCGTTGACCCGCTTCGAGAGCCCCATGCCGAGGCCGATGACCGTGCCGATCGCCATCGCGATGGCCATGCCGATGCCGAGGCGCCGCAGCGAGATGCCGAACGTCTCGTAGACGTTGCGCGGCGCCAGGGTCTCGCCGGTCAGCTCGTCCCACATGAAGCTGAACACCTGGGTCGGCGTCGGCAGTACGTCGACCGCGAACGGCCAGATCGACGTGACGATCCTGATCGCCAGCAGCCAGACGAGCAGGCAGACGATCGGGAAGGCGATGCGACCGGCCAGCGAGCTGCGGAGGACCCGGACCACGGGGTGGGACCGCCGGCGCCGAGGCAGCTCGTCGACGGTGTCGGGCGCGGCGGTGTCGGCCGGGCCGGTGTCGCGGCGGGTGTCGGTGGCGCTCATGACTTGATCGTGTCCCTCCAGGCGAAGAACCGGCGCTCGATCACTTCGAGGACGACCTTCTCCAGCAGCAGCGCGAAGACGTAGAACGCGAGGATCCAGGTGAGGAACTCCGGCAGCCGGAACAGTTGGCTGGCCGTACGCATCTCGAAGCCGATCCCGCTGGACGAGGAGAAGACCTCGGTCAGCACGGTGACCTTCCATGCGATGGAGAAGCCGAACCGGACCCCGGTGAAGATGTACGGCGCCAGGTGCGGGATCACGATCTGCCGGTTGCGGCGTACCACGCCGACCCCGAAGGACTTCGCCATGTCGATGAGGTCCTTCGGCAGTGCCTTGATGCCCTCGGCGACGTTGACGCTGATCAGTGCGAACGTCGTGAGCACGATGGCGATCAGCGGCCCCCAGGGCCGGTTGCCGAAGATGATCGCCGTGATCAGGGCCCAGATCAGGCCGGGAGTGGTGACACCGATCGTGACGGCGTCCCGGAAGAAGCCGTTGAGCAGGCGGTTCTGCATCAGGATCCCGATCGCGGCGCCGACGACGAACGCGATGGCGAAACCGATGCCGATCCGGGTCAGCGTGTCGGCGAACGCCCCGGGTACCTTGCCGGAGGCCCAGAGTTCGCCGAAGGTGCGGAGTACGTCGACCGGCCCGGGCAGCAGCCGCTCGTCCATGAGGCGGCCCGAGGCGAACTCCCAGAGGCCGAGGAAGAACGCGTAGCCGGCGAGCCGCCAGGCGACGGCGTTGATCCGGTCCCGGCGTCTGGCGGCCCGGACTCGCTCCTCCTCGCTGGTACGCGGTGGGGCGGAGGTCGGGGGTGAGGCAACTGCGGTTGCCACGGGAGATCTCCTCTGCTCGGATGGCGTGGACGTGGGGCGGGCCGCTAGCCGGTCAGCCGCGCGGGGTGAGGGCCACGAACCGGGGAGTCGGGGCGTCCGCCGCCAGGTAGTTGGCGTTGCCGGGATTCAAGTTCTTCATGATTTCCCAGATCGCCTGCTCGGAGTCGATCCACTCCTGGCTCTCCAGGAACGGGCTGTCGACGAACCAGTCGTTGGCGCCGTTGACGAACTCGGTCATGAACTCGATGTCCTCCTTGCTCTCGACCGAGAAGTGCTGCGGGTACTTCGTCACGGTCGTGGCCTTGCTCTTCTTCCACATCTCGATGCCGACCTGCCAGAGTTCGAGGAACTTCACGGCGAGGTCCTGGTTGGCGTCGAACCACTTCTCGGTGGCGGTGAAGTTGTTGCCGAGGACGTGCAGCTTGCCGTCGCGTTTCGGTGCGAACTCGTCGTAGAGCTGGAAGGGGAGCTTGCCGCCGTACATGATTTCGAGTTGGCCCTTCCGGAGCTGGGGCACGGCGGCCTCGGGGATCACCGCCGCTGCCGCGCAGTCGCCGCGCAGCAGGTTGGTCGGGTTCACGAAGTGGTCGTTGACGACCAACTGGAAGTCGCCGCCGCCGACCCGGTAGTCGAGCCCGTGCATCTCCTTGGCCAGTACGGTCCAGAAGGCCGTGTTGGACGTCGGGCCGGAGACGCAGATCTTCGAGCCCTTCGGGATGTCGGCGAGGGTTTCGTAGGAGTCACCGGCCCGGCGCAGCAGCGGCACCCGCTGGTAGTTGTACTTGCCGAAGGTGACCGTCTTGATACCGGTCTCGGCCTCCAGCACCGGGGTCTCCTGGGTCGACATCGACACGATGTCGCCGTGTCCGCCGGCGAAGTAGGTGAACTCGTCCCAGGTGGTGCTGGTCTCGATCCGGACGTTGTTCTCCCGTTCCCACTTCTTGATCACGCCCGCGTCGTCCATCAGGTCCCACACCGGGTCCGGGGCGAACGCGAAGCGGATGACCTTCGTATCGCCGTCACCCGAGGTGCCGGCCCCGTCACCGCCGCAGCCGGCCAGCGCCAGCACCGCCACGGTCGTGCCGAGTGCTGTCAGCCGTAGTCGTCGTGTGAGATGCACCGTGTCCTGCCCTTCTTCTACGGAGCCCTTCGGCGGAGTGACTCTGATCACTCATTACATTGGCGACGCCGGGTACCCGCGATGTCAGAGGCCGTGATTTTTCGCCGAAGCTGGTGGCGGAGGCTGTAACACACCGGTAACCCGGCCCGGAACCTGCCGCGCCGGGCCGGTGGGGGCCGGTCCGCGAGTCCGGACGACCGGGCGGGGCACGCTGGCCGGACAGGGCATCGCCGGACCTCCGGCCGCTCGTCACCGGCGCCGCCGTGCTGGCGGCGGCGTAGCTTCCGGCCGCCGGTGGCGCGGTAGATATACCGAAACGTCCCGTGCAGCGGCACTGACGGCTCGCGTCATCCACTGCGGAGAGATTCACAGCGCGCGCCACTGCCCGGACCCGGATCGCCGACGAGACTGCGCGATATGCGGGGCCAGACCGACCCCGGGAAGGCACAGGAAGCGAGAGCACGCCGTGAGACTGGGTTACTTCGCCATGCCCCTGCACCCGCTCGGCCGGACCTGGGCCGAGACGCTCGAGGAGGACCGGGCCGCCGTCGTACTGGCGGACTCGCTCGGTTTCCACGACGCGTTCATCGGTGAGCACCTCACCGACCGGCACGAGAACATCACCAACAGCCTGCTCTTCCTCGCGACGCTGATCGGCGACACCCGGCAGATCCGGCTGGCGACCGGCACCACGAACCTGTCGCAGCAGCATCCCGTACTCGTCGCGGCGAACTCGGCGATGTTCGACCATCTCAGCGACGGCCGGTTCATCCTCGGCATCAGCCCGGGTGCACTGGCCTCGGACGCGGAGGCGCTCGGCATCCTGGACGAGGACCGGAACAAGATCTTCGCCGAGGCGATCGACGTGATCCTCAAGATCTGGGAGCTGGACCCGCCGTACGCGATCGACCTGCCGGACAACCGCTTCACGGTCAGTACCGCGACCACTCTCGACCGCGAACTCGGGGTCGGGTTCCTGCCGAAGCCGCTCCAGCAGCCCCGTCCCGAGATCGTCGGCACCGTGGTGGCGCCGTTCTCCAAGGGCGTCATCGCGATGGGGCGGCGCGACTTCCACCCGCTCTCGGCCAACTTCCTGCTGCCGCAGTGGGTCGCCACGCACTGGCCCAACTATGTGCAGGGCAAGGAGACGGTCGGCGAGCTGGCCGACCCGGCGGACTGGCGGGTCGCGCGTACCGTCTTCGTCGCCGAGGACGCCGCCGTGGCGCGGGCGTACGGCCGCGACGACGAGGCGAGCCCGTACCGCTTCTACTACTCGCAGATGCTCAAGAAGATGCGCAAGCTCGGCCGGCTGGAGCTGTTCAAGACCCGCCGGGACCAGCCCGACGACGAGATCACCCTCGATTACGTGCTCGACAGCCTGGTCATCACGGGCACGCCGGAGTCGGTCACCGAGCAGATCCTGGCCTTCCGCGAGCAGGTCGGCGCGTTCGGCGAACTCGTCTACGCCGGGCTGGACTGGGTGGACCCGACGCTGGCGCGCCGCTCGATGGAGCTGATGGCCCAGAAGGTCATCCCGGACGTCAACGCGGCGCTGGGCGCCGAGGCGTGACCGACCGGCTGCCCCCGCTGCCGCCCGATCTGCTGCCACCGCTGGCCGACGCCGCGCTCAGCGACGCGCAGCGCGCGGCCGTCGCGCGGATCGCGGCCGGTCCCCGGGGCGGGCTCGTCGGGCCGTTCGTGCCGCTGCTGCGCAGCCCGGAGCTGATGACCCGGCTCCAGTTGGTGGGGGAGTACCTGCGTTTCGACAGCGTGCTCGACGACGACCTGGTGGAGCTGGTGATCCTCTACGTCGCCCGGGCCTGGGACCAGGACTTCGAGTTCGGCTACCACCACCCGCTGGCGTTGCGGGCCGGGCTTCCCCCGGCCGTCGTCGAGGCCGTCGCCCGGGGAGTGCGGCCGACGGCCGGTCGGCCCGAGGTCGGGCTCGTCTACGACCTGGTCGACGAGCTGCACACCACCCGCCAGGTCTCCGACCCGGTCTACACGGCCGCGGTGGCGGCACTCGGCGAGGTACGCGTCGTCGAGGCCGTCGCCACCGCCGGCTACTACACGACGCTGGCGATGACGATGAACGCCGCGCGGACGCCGCCGCCGGACGGGGCACCACGACTGCCGGCGCGGGAGGTCGCATGACGACTCCATTGATGCTCCTGCACCCGCTCGGCGTCGACCACCGGTTCTGGGAGCCGGTGGTCCGGGCCCTGCCCGACGTACTCGGCGAGCCGGTCGTGCCCGACCTGCCCGGGCACGGGTCCGCCCCGCTGCCGGCGCGCGACGCCACGGTCGAGGACTTCGCCGACGCCGTCGAGGAACTGCTCGCCGGGCACGGGCCGGTGCACCTCGTCGGGGTGTCGCTCGGTGGCATCGTCGCCCAGGTGCTCGCCGCCCGCCGGCCCGACCTGGTACGGCGGCTCGTCGTGGCCGACGCCGTCGCCGTGTACCCGGAGGCCATGCGCGCGATGTGGCGGGACCGCGCGGAGACGGTACGCCGGGACGGCCTCGCGGCGGCCGTCGAACCGATGGAGGCGCTGTGGTTCTCCGAGGCGTTCCGCCGCGACGCGGCCGAGACGGTCGCACGGGTACGCCGGATGGTGCTCGCCGGTGACCCCGAGGGTTACGCCCGCACCTGCGAGGCGTTGGCCGTCGCGGACACGACCGACCGGGTCGGCTCGATCGTGGCGCCGACGCTGGTGACGTGCGGGGCGGACGACGCGCCGCCGTTCCGGTTGGCGGCCGAGTGGTTCGCCGCGACGCTCCCCGAGGCGACGCTCGGGTGGCTGCCGGGCCGGCACGCCACGGCCTACGAACACCCACGGTCGTTCGCCGAGGCGGTGGCGGCCTTCCTCCGCTGACCGTGCGGCGGGTCCGCGCGGCATCCACCCGCCCGGCGTCAGCTCTCCCGGAACAGCTCTCCCAGATCAGCTCTCCGAGAGCAGCCGGATCAGCTCTCCGAGAGCAGCCGGATCAGCTCTCCCGGAACAGCCGGAACAGCCGTACGGCGACCTGGAGTTCGGTGCGTCGCTCCTGGAGCGAGTGCCCGAGCATCGCCTCGGCCTTGTGTAACCGGTTGCGCACCGTGTGCTCGTGCAGTTGCAGGTATTCCGCTGCCGCGACATGGCTGCCGAACCGGAACGACGCCTCCAGCGTCTCCCGGAGCCGGGCCATCTCGTTGGTGTGCCGCGCCAGCGGCCCCAGCTCCGTCTCCAGGAACGTACGGGCCAGCTCGTGGTCCTGGAGCAGCAGGATCTCCAGGCCCGCGTCGGCGTACCGGACCACGGTGGGCGCGTCGGCCTCCCCCCACGCGGCACGGATCCGTTCGGCGTCCTCGGCCTGGCGCAGCGCCGCGACGAAGCCGTCGACACCCCTGCCCGGGTTGCTCACGGTGGCCGTGGCGCCCACCTTGCGCAGCACGTCGACGGTCGACTCCAGCGAGGATGCCGGCCACGGGTCCAGCCGGCACAGCCACACCACCGTACTGCCGAGGGTGAGCGCGTAGGGCAGTGACTGGTGGCTCCGGCTCGCCGCGCGGAGGCCGTCGGCGAGATGCGAGGCGGCGCCCTCCGCCATCTGCGGGAGCAGGACGGCGACGTGGTGTCCGTCGAGCGGGTAGGCCAGGATCGCGAGGTCGCTGGCGGTCAGCGACCGGCCCTGGCCGCGCAGGACGTCCCGGACCAGACCCTTGCGTACGTGTCCCCGGGAGCGGTTGAGCGCCTCGTAGTCCCGGGTGTAGGTCTCGGCGACCCGCGAGGCGACATGGTCCTGGTAGCTGAGGATGCCCCGGGTGAGCTGTGCCTGGATCTCCAGTGCCTCGTCGCGGGGGATCTCGCCGGCGACCAGTACCTCGTGCAGGTGGGCGGCCCACCGCTCCCACTGGGTGTAGAAGCTGACCCGGTAGGAGCGCTGCATCGCCTTCTGCGGGATGCTCAACTGGGCCTGGACGGTCGCGAAGCCGAGCACCTTGGCGAGCGGCACGTCGTCGAGGGCGATCCGGCCGGCGAGCACGTCGCGCAGCGCGTACGCGTTCTGCGAGACGCTCGCCCGCAGCCGGCCGACGAACTCCTCGTCGTGGGCGTGCTGCGGGAACGCGGTGGAGACGCACCGTTCGAGAACGGTGTCGATCAACTCCTCGATCGGGAGGCTGTCGACGCACCGGCGTACCGACTCGGGCAGGGGGCTACTGTCGAACCACGAGGGGTCGCCGCTGGTCATGGGGCATCATCCCACGGGTTCCACGAGGCCGGTCTGCGCCGAACGGGTGATCGCCTCGAACGCGTCGACGTTGGCGAGCATCTCCTCGTACGACACCGGGTACGCTGCTTCACCTGCGGCGGAGCGGGCGAACGCCTCGATGTTCTCCCGGACGCTCGGATGCGGCGGGAAGAAGACGGTGCCGGGCTCCTCGCCCCGGCGTACGGTGGTGACGTCCCAGCCGCGTGGCAGCTCGGGGTGGTTGCGGTCCCGGATCTCCACCCACGCCGTCGAGCCGAGCACCGTCACCCGGCCCGCGAACGGTGTGGTGAGCACGGCCGTGATCAACGCGGTGCGTCCCGCCTCGAAGCCCATCGTGATGGTGAGGGTGTCCCCGTTCTCGAACGTCGTCGCGTGGGTGCCGAGCCGGGCCCACACCTCGACGGGGCGGCCGAAGATCGCGATCGCGAGGTCGACCAGGTGGATGCCGGTGGCCGACAGCGGGCCGACCGGCGCGTCGGTGGCGGAGAGCCGCCAGTTGTCGGCCGGCAGGTCCAGGAACTTGTCCTGGCTGAAGTTCCCCTCGAAGACCAGCGGCGTACCGAGTTCCCCGTTGCGGCACATCTCGCGGAGCCGCGCGACGGCCGGCTCGAAGCGACGCTCGTGGCCGATGCCGAGCTGCACACCCGCCTCCCGTACCGCCGCGATCGCCGCCCGGGCCTCCCGGCCGTTGGTGGTCAGCGGCTTCTCGCAGAAGACGTGCCGCCCGGCCCGGGCCGCCGCGATGATCTGTTCCGCGTGCAGCCGGTGTGGCGTGCAGAGGATCACCGCCTCGACGGCCGCGTCCGTGAGCGCGTCCGCGAGCGTGGCCGCGACCCGGATGCCGCGCCCGGCCACCCGCGCCCGGGCGGACTCGGCGACGTCCACGCCGAGGACGACCCGGAGATGTTCGCTGTCGGCCAGATCGGCGACGATCTTCTGGCCCCACCATCCGAGGCCCACCACCGCTGCGTTGGTCACCCCCGCAGTCAAGCCGCCGGGAGCTGGCAGGCGGACTGTCCGGGGACATGAATCTCGGCTGCCGCGATCACGGAATCCGTCAGTCCCGCCGGCGGGCGTGCCGAGGTACGGAGCGGTCGGCGGCCCGTTACGGTCCCCGGCACCCCGGATCGCGCACTTTCACGGCTCGCGCCAGTGCGCGCCCTCGAACCACGTTGTTCGATGAGCGGTACCGGCGGGAAGGGCTGGTCGGGCGCGTCGTCGCCAACCGGTCCGGCAGGTGAGGGAGGTAGGGGATGAACCCGGGCAGCACCGGCACGGCGGGCTCGGTGGACGCGGCGCACTTCCGGCACGTCGTCGGGCACCTCGCCAGCGGGGTCACCGTGATCACGACCGAGACGGGGGCCAGGCGGCACGGCATGACGGCGAGTTCGGTGACGTCGCTCTCGGTCGACCCGCCGATGATGCTCGCCTGCATCAACAACGCCGTTCCCACCGCCAGGGCGGTGTCGATGTCCGGGCGGTACGCCGTCAACGTGCTCGGCGAGGGGCAGGGCGAACTAGCCCGGCAGTTCGCCACGGCGAGCAGCGACAAGTTCCGGGACGTCGCCGTCAGCACCGGTACCCTCGGGCTGCCGCTGCTCGACGACGCGCTCGCGCACCTCGAGTGCGAGGTGGTCGAGACGGTCACCGGCGGTACCCACACGATCTTCCTCGGTCGGGTGGCGTCCGCGAGCGCGGGCCGGGGCCAGCCGCTGACCTACTTCCGCGGCGGGTTCGGCCGGTTCGAGTTCGCCCGCGACGACGAGGTCTACGGCCGGGTGCGCGAACTGCTGCTCAGCCGGGTATACCCGGCCGACCACGCGTTGCCGCTGGAGGAGCTGGCGAATCGGCTCGAGGTCGACCAGGCCGCCGCGTTCTACGCACTCACCCGGCTCTCCTCGGACGGGCTGGTCCGCCGCGACCCGGACCGGGGCTACGTGATCGCGCCGTTCGACGTACGCACCTCGGACGAGACCTTCGACGCCCGACTCGCGATCGAACTCGGCGTCATCGCGCTCGCGCTCGGGCGGGTGACCGACGACGAGGTGGCCGAACTACGGCGCCGCTTCGAGGTGATGGCCGCGCTGCTCGTCGGCGACCGGTTCGTGGACTTCCACGGCTATCTCGACGCCAACTACGCGATGCACGAATATCTCGTGTCGCTGGCCCGCAATCCGTTGCTCACCTCGACGTTCGGTCGGCTCAGCATCAAGAGCGTGATGACCCGCTCGTTCGGCTCGACGCCCGGGACCTCGCAGAAGTTCGTGGCGGCACAGGGTCGCCTCGTGGACGCGTTCGAGCGACGCGACCCGGAGGCGGCGACGCGGGCCGCCGTCGACTACTGCGAGCTGGCGAAGGAGCGGGTCCGCGAGATCCTGGCGTTCACCGGCGGACGGCTCTAGTCGGAGAACGGACGATAGGATGATCATATGGGCGACGTCCGTGAGCTGGTGACGGCACATCTGCCCGGGTACGTTCCCCGGACGGTATCCGTGCTGGGGCAGGGTGGCGACAACGTCGCGTACGAGGTCAACGGGGAGCTGGTGGTCCGGCTCGCCAAGACGCCCCAGGACGCCGCCGAGGTCGCCCGCGAGGTGCGGCTGTTGACCGCCGTCGCCGGGGTCTCTCCGCTGCCGGTACCCGAACCGGCGTTCGCCGTCCCCGAGCTGGGTTGCCTGGCCTACTTCAAGCTGCGCGGCCGCCCCCTGCTGGAGCTTGCCCCGTCCTGGCGCTCGACGCACGGAGCGTCGGTCGGCGCCACCGTCGGACAACTGCTCACCGCGCTGCACACGACCGGCACGGAGCGACTGGCGTCGCTGGCCGGGCCGGACGAATACTCCCTGCCCGAATGGCTGGCGGAGGCCGGTGCGGCCTACCGGTCGGTGTCCGCACGGGTACCGGAGGTCCACCGTCCTGCCGTGGAGGCGTTCCTGGCCAGCACACCGCCGGCGGGTGAGTACCCGCTGGTCTTCTCCCACAACGACCTGGGCATCGAGCACCTGCTCGTCGATCCCGCGCACGGCGCGGTGACCGGTGTCATCGACTGGAGCGACGCCGCGTTCGTCGACCCGGCCCGCGACTTCGGCCTCCTCTACCGCGACCTCGGCCCGGTCGCCCTGGACGCGGCGCTACGCGCATACCACGCCGAGCACGCGGCGCTACGACAACGGGCCGTCTGCTACGCCCGCTGCTCGGTCTTCGAGGACCTCGCGTACGGGCTCGACACCGACGACCTCCGCTACGTCGACAAGTCCCTCACCGCGCTCGATTGGTTGTTCGGGTGAAGCCCCGAAGCCGCCACGGCCGCCCCGCCGCGCGGGCGGCGAAGCGGCGCGGTGACCCGGGGTTCCGCTCCCTGATCGTCTCAGGGCGTCACCGAGCGTCGGACCGTCGCCCCGTCAATCGCCGGACGAGGGTGGCGAGCAGGCCGCAGATCAGCCCGACGACGAGGCCGGTGAGCAGGCTGCTCGCGGTCGTCGCCATCCGGAACAGCAGTTCCTCCGTGGCGGGCGAGAGCTGACCGGCGAGGTTGCCGCCGAGACGCGGCGGTTGGTCGCGGAAGGCGTCCGCCCAGTAGAGGTTGTGCACCAGCGCGAGGCCCAGCCCGTAGAGGCCGCCGATCGTCAGCAGCGGCACGACGGGGGAGGGGATCCGGCGTACGACGGTCACGATCACCCAGACCAGGGGTGGGCCGAACACCAGCAGGCCCTGCACCGGCCCCGGGACGGAGACGCCCGCGTCGTGCAGGAATACCCTCGGCATGGCCAGCGCGGCGAGCCCGGCGATCTGCCAGAGGGGCAGGCCGAGCCGGTATCGCGGCGGGACGTGGGAACGGTCGGTATTCATGGGAACCGACGGTAGGAGCGTGGCCGGGCCGGTCCATCCCGCGAAAAGCGTCAGCCCGTTCGCTCCCGAGCGACCGGCGGGGGTGCCTACGCCTTTCGGCGACATCGGTGACGCTCTGCGGGGAACGCGGGTGCACCGTCGCCGACCCTACGGTGCCGAGGGGGCTCGACAACGGGCCGGAAAGGGCGGATGCGGGTGACACAGGAGAACGGACCACGCAGGGCGCTCGCCGTCGGCGCGGGCGTCGGCGGCCGCACCACCGCCATCGGGTCGCGCCGGGCGGGACGTCGGGCCACGGCTGACCCGAATACCATTCGAACATGGCCGTGAGCTGGCGTTCTCCCAACGCCCGGTTCGTCGACGTGGCGCTGTTCGTCGGCGTCACGCTGGTGCTGTCGGTCGTCGTCTCCGCAGACCAGGCCGGCTCACGACCACCGGATGTCGTCGCCTACCTGTGGGCCGTCGGACTGGGCGCGCTCATGCTGGTACGCCGCACGATGCCGCGGCTCGTGCTCGGCCTCACCGCGCTCGGCTTCTTCACGTACTATCTCGCCGGGTTTCCCGCGATCGGCGTCGCGGTGCCGATCTCGGCCGCGCTCTTCTCGGCGGCCGAGGCCGGCTACGTGCGTGCCTCGGTGTTGACCGGCGCCGCCGTCCTGGCCGTCTCGACCGCCTTCCGTGTCGCGTCGGGGCAGTCGGCGTCGTTCGTCCTGGGATACGAGTTGGCCGGCCACGTCGCGCTGATCGTCGCCGTCATCGCGCTCGGCTACAGCGTTCGGGCGCGCCGCGACATCCAGCGCAGGAGCGAACAGGTGGTCCGGCTGGTGGCCCGGCAGACCGCCATGGAGACCACGGCACACACCCGCGAGCAGCAGCTCCGACTGGCCCGCGAACTCCACGACTCCATCGGCCACTCGCTGTCGGTCGCGTCGCTATTCACCGATGTCGCCCGCGAGGTGGACGGCACGGACGACACCACCCGGGCCACCGCCCTGCAACGCGTGAAGACAGCCGTCTCCGACGCCATGGCCCAGCTCCGGTCGACGGTCGCGCTGCTGCGCTCCACCGGTGGCGAACCGCCGCCCCAGCACCCCACGCTCGGCGACCTGCACCGGCTGCTGGAAGCGCCAGCCGCCGCCGGCTACGACGTGACGCTGACCGTCGACGAACTCTCCGCGAGCCGCGAGGTCGAGGCGTGCGTATACCGCGTCGTCCAGGAGTCGGTCACCAACACGATGCGGCACTCCGACGCCTCCCGGATCGAGGTGGCGGTGCACGGCGAGGAGGAGACCGTCGAGGTGACCGTGCACGACAACGGAACCGGTACCCGGCTGCCGCGCTCCGCGCCCGGCCACGGACTTCGCGGCATGCGGGAACGCGTCGAGCAGCTCTCCGGTTCCTTCGACGTACATCCCGGACCCGCCGGATGGCGGGTCCGGGCCCGGCTCCCCGCAAAGGCTGACGATGAACCTTCTCCCACCTGAACCGCGGAGTGCTCGGACACCGCCTCCGACCCTGCGGTCCGCCGGACCGCAGGAGGGAGGTGGCAAAGGTTCGATGATCCGACTGCTCATCGTCGACGACCAGGAACTCGTCCGGGCGGGTCTGCGTGCGCTCGTCGAGAACACCGACGACATCACCGTGGTGGGCGAAGCCGCCCATGGCCGCGACGCGATGACACAGGGACGCGCACTCCGCCCCGACCTGTTCCTCATGGACCTGAAGATGCCGGTGATGGACGGGATCACCGCCACCGCGGCCATCCGGGCCGACCCGCTGCTCCGCGACACACCCGTGCTGGTCCTGACCACCTTCGACGACCAGGACGACGTGCTGGACGCCATCCAGGCCGGCGCCACCGGATACCTGCTCAAGGACATCGGCGCCGACGCGCTGCGCGCCGCCGTCCGTACGGCCGCCGCCGGCGAATCACCCGTCACCCCCGCCATTGCCCGGCAGATGATGTCCCGGATCGCACGGATGCCGCCGCGCCGGGTCGGCGACCGGCAACTCGCCACCCTCACCCCGCGCGAACGGGAGGTCCTCACCCAGGTCGGCCGAGGTCTGTCCAACGAAGAGATCGGACGCGTCCTGTTCCTGAGCCCGGAGACCGCACGCACGTACGTCAGCCGACTGCTGGCCAAGCTCTCCGCCCGCGACCGCGCCCAACTCGTCGTGCTGGCCCACCGCGCCGGACTCGTGCAGTAACCGACCCTGGCGTCCCGTCAACCGGTTCCGATCGGCAGCGCAGGTCCGAGGGGCCGCGCTATCCGGCGTGGAGTCGGTGGCGCAGGACGTACGGCATGATCCCGCCGTGCTGGTGATACTCGACCTCGCGTGGGGTGTCCAGCCGGACCTTGACCGGGAACGTGACGTGTCCGGCGTGGACGGTGACCGTGCCGGGGATCGGATCGACCAGTCCGGTGATGGTGAACGTCGAGGCCGGTTCGGGGTGGCCGCTCCGCTGAGTACCCGAGCCACCGCCCGGCGGCCGTAGCGCATCGGCCAGCCCGCTCAAGCCGAGTCCGGTCACCTCGTCGCAGGCCCGTCGTACCGCATCCACGATCGGACCCAGGGTCGACCGACCGGGTGCGAAGCAGCGGTATTCCGGTGGGACGAATCGGTCGTACTTTGGGCTGATCTGAAGTCGCACCACCGTTCGTACGATGGTCTCGTGCACCCTCGTCTGCGCGCCGTGCTGGCCGAGCCGCGCGCCCCAGATGCCCCGGCCCGGGTGTGGCGCGACTGGGCGCTGATCGCGGTCTTCGCGCCGGCGATCGTGCTGGAGGGGATCTTCCGGCCCGACCTGCCGTGGCGGGTGGGCTGCGTCGTCGTCGCGCTCGCGCTGCTGCCCACGCTGCTGTGGCGGCGCACCCAGCCGCTCGCGACCGTGGCCATCGCGTTCGGCTTCACGACGGTCGCCCCGCTCGTGCTGCCTGGCGACGCCTGCCAGATGTACGCGACGAGCTTCCTGGTCCTGCTCTCCTACACGCTGTTCCGCTGGGGCTCCGGCCGGGATGCCGTGCTCGGTTCGGCGTTCGTGGCGGCCAAGGTGGCCGTCGCCGGCCTGGCCGGCTCGATCAGCGGCGGCGAGGTGGTCGCCGGCTTCGCGGTGATGTTCGCCGCCGCCACGCTGGGCGCCGCGGTCCGGTTCCGCGCCGCCGCCCGGCTGCGCGAGTTCGACCGGGTCAAGCTGCTGGAGCGCGAGCGGCTCGCCCGCGACCTGCACGACACCGTGGCCCACCACGTGTCGGCGATGGCGATCCGCGCCCAGGCCGGCATCGCCGCCTCGGCCAGCCAACCGGGCGCCGCCGTCGAGGCGCTCCGCGTGATCGAGGCCGAGGCGTCCCGCGCGCTCACCGAGATGCGCGCGATGGTCCGCGTGCTGCGCCGCGACCAGCCCGCCGACCTGGCGCCCAGCCCACGGGTCGCCGACATCGAGCGGCTCGCCGGGCGTTTCCGCGCCGGGCCGGCCGTCGACGTGGAGATCCGCGGCGACCTCGGGGACCTCCCGCCCACCGTCGGCTCCGCGCTCTACCGCCTGGCCCAGGAGTCGGTCACCAACGCCCGCCGGCACGCCCGGCACGCCACCCGGATCGAGGTCAGCGTCGCGGCCGACGACACCTCCGTGCGCCTGCGGGTCAGCGACGACGGCGAGGCCGGCACCATCCGCCCGGCCGGCTCGCCCGGGTTCGGCCTGATGGGCATGATGGAGCGCGCCGACCTGCTCGGCGGTACCTGCGAGGCCGGCCCCAACCCCGACCGCGGCTGGACCGTGACGGCCGTGCTCCCGCGCGCGGGGGTTGGCGCGTGACGGTTCGCGTGCTCGTCGCGGACGACCAGGAGATCGTCCGTACCGGCCTCACCATGATCTTGAACGCGCAGCCCGGCATCGAGGTCGTCGGGGAGGCCGGCGACGGCCGCCGGGCGGTCGAACTCGCCCGGCGACTCCGCCCCGACGTCTGCCTCTTCGACATCCGGATGCCCGGAATGGACGGCATCGAGGCCACCCGGGCGCTCGCCGGGCCATCGGTCGCGGAGCCGCTCGCGGTGGTCGTCATCACGACCTTCGATCTCGACGACTACGTGTACGCGGCACTGCGCGCCGGCGCCCGCGGCTTCCTGCTCAAGGAGGCCGGCCCAAACCTGCTCGCCCAGGCCGTGCACGCGGCTGCCAACGGGGACGCGCTGATCGCGCCCAGCGTCACCACGCGGCTGTTGAAGGCGTTCGCCGACGCGGGTCCCGCCGCGCCGCCGAAGCAGCCGATCGAGGCGCTCACCGACCGGGAGGAGCAGGTGCTGGTCGCGGTCGCGCGGGGGCGTACCAACAAGGAGATCGCCGACGAGCTCTACATCACGCTGAGCACCGTCAAATCGCACATCACCAGCCTGATGACCAAGCTCGGCGTGCGTAACCGGGTCGAGATCGCGATGTGGGCGTACGAGACCAACCGCAACCGGACGCGCCGGTGACGCCCCGCCGGGCCCACACCCCACCGGCGACTGCGAACTCGCCCGCCCACTGACCACGGAGCCGTACGGGCCGGAGCCGGAAACCCGCCGTGGCCGGTGACCGCTGAAAGTACGACGACGGCGTACGACCATGGGTCGGCCCGATCGCGGCCCATCTGCCGATGAGCCGGGGCGGGTACGGCGGCCACCATCGATGGCATGACCAGGCGTGAATGGCGGCTGCCGGCCGCGTTGATCCTGTTGGGGCTGATACCGATGATCGCCGGCGCGACCCGGTTGACCGAGCTGGGCGGCGGCCCGGAGGTCACCCCGGCGAACGCCCGCTTCGTCGCCGACCCGCTACCGGTGGTGCTGCACATCGTCGGCGCGGTGGTCTACACGATCCTCGGCGCCTTCCAGTTCGTACCCAGCCTGCGCCGCCGCCGCTGGCACCGCCTCGCCGGCCGGGTACTCGTCCCCTGTGGACTGACGGTCGCCCTCTCCGGCGTCTGGATGGCGTTCGCGTACGACCTGCCGGCCCACGACAACGACGTGCTCGCCGGCCTGCGGCTCGTCTTCGGCTCGGCCATGGCCGCCTCGATCCTGCTCGGCCTCGCCGCCGCGCTGCGCCGCGACTTCACCCGGCACCGGGCGTGGATGGTGCGCGGCTACGCGATCGGCCTCGGCGCCGGCACCCAGGCGTTCACCCACGCGCCGTACTTCGCGGTGACCGGTGAACAGCCCGACGGGAACGTCCGGGCGGTGCTGGTCCTCGCCGGTTGGGTGATCAACCTCGCCGTCGCCGAGTGGTACCTGCGCCGCCCGCCCCGCACCGCGGGTTCTCGACCGGGCCGCCGGCCGCGTGTCGTCGCCGGATGAGGTCCTCCGGCGCGATGCCGAGCACGGGTCACCCCTCGACGAGGGCTGGGCAGGAGGCGGCGGCGTTCGGCCGAGCCGGGCGGGCGTACGGCGTGCCGAGGCCGTACGCCCGCCCCGGTCGGCTCAGTCCGGGTCGGGCATCAGGCCCTGCGCACGGAGTTCCTGGACGTGTCGCGCGGGTGGCGGGTGCGGGTCCCGGTCGGAGGGGCGGGGTCCTTCCGGGCCGTCGGGACCGACCCGGACGAAGGTTTCGACCCGGGTCACCCGGCACGGCACGCCCCGCATCTCGAAGTCGTCGGTACGGGGCGGCCGGTGCGCCGCGCGGGCACGCTCGTACGCCGCCATGAACTCCTCCATCGGGGTGTTCTCGTCCGGCATGATGTCCGCGATGGAGAAGGACCCGGCGTCCCGGGCGGCCTGCGGCGTCGGATAGGTGGTGGCCGATCGGGGCCGCCAACTGCCGCCGACATGCTGCCCGATGGTGTAGGCGACCGGGAGCAGTACCACGTTCGGGTGGGTGGTCAGCGCCTGGCGGGAGTCGGCGTGCACGTCGTCGGGGACGGTCGTCGGCTGGTAGGACGCCGAGATCATCTCCATCCGGACGAGTCCGTCGGTGAGCCCGGTGGCGGTGGTCGGGTCGATGACGAATCCGTCCATCTGCGACGTGCTCCGGTCCGCTTGACCGGGCGGGTCCGGGTCCGGGTCGGTGGGTCGGGGCGGCTCGGGTCCGTCCGGGCCCATCCGGATGAACGGTTGGGCCCGGATGATCCGGTAGCGGCGGCCGTTGACGGTGCGTTCGTCGACCGGTTCCCAGTCGAGCAGCTCGTACGTCGTCTCGTACTCCGCCCGTTCGGCGGCGTGCTCGGCGGTCTCCGGGGTTTCGCTGAACAGCCTCCGGAAGTGGGACGCGAGGCCGTCGCGGGCGGACTGCGGCTCGTCGGCGTTGAGCCGCAGGATCCGCCACCGGCCGCCCACCTCCTCGGCGAAGCCGAAGATCGGGGTGCCCCACATGATCGTCGGATAGGCGACCGAACGGCGTCGGGCGTCGTCCTCGCAGACCGCCGACACGGGGTCGTCCGGCTGTTCGATCTTGATCAGCAGGTGATCGGGTACCTGCTTACCGTCATAAGCCATGTACGCAGTGTGTTATCTCGGCCGCCGAAACGCAGCCCCGCCACCACCACAATTCGTCCACAGATTTCCACACCTCCGCCACGGAGCCGGGCTGTGCGTCAGCCGGGCGCGTCCTCGGTGCCGGCTGGACGTGGGCGTGGGGCGCGGCTCAGTAGCCGAACAGCGCTATGGCCAGTGCGGCGACCGCGGCCACCAGCAGTCCGGCGCCGGTACCGAGACCGGTGACCGCGCTTACCCGCAGGGCCCGCTTCCGGGCCACCGGAACCGCGACCAGCGCCGCCAGGGTGACCAGTACCCCCGCGACGTGGACCAGCGGAAAGTTGATCATCTCGGCGAGCGGGAAGAAGTGCACTCCGACGACCAGGGCGATCCAGGCGGAGACCAGCTCGCGGCCACGTTTGCGGATCGAGAGCAGACCGGCGCCGAGACCGGCGAGGCCGAACTCGATCCCGACCAGGATGCCGAAGTTCCGCGCGGTCTCCGCGGAGTCGAACACGGAGCCGGTCGACCAGTCCTGCCAGGCGAGGAGTCCACCGGCCACGGCGACGAGGAGCGAGCCGACCGAGCCGGCGATCAGCGGCTTGCGCCACCTCGGCGGCGGCGCCTCCTGAGCCCAGCCGAACCAACTCGACGCGAAGAACCCGAAGATGACCGCAGTCATCGCGGCGTCGCGGACGTGCTCGGCAAGCATGTGGCTCCTCAGGATCCTGATCGATGGTGCGGAGCGGAAGCCTACCGACCGCACATCCCAGCCGAGCCACCCGCCGGCACCGGGCCGGGCCGCAGCCCGGCCCGGCCGGTCAGAAGTCGTCGTCGAAGCTGACCGAGCCGGTCACCCCGACCTGATAGGCCGACACCCGCCGCTCGAAGAAGTTCGACAGTTCCTGGACGTCCTGCAACTCCATGAACGCGAACGGGTTGCGGCTGCCGTACGTCGGCGCGATGCCGAGCATGGCCAGGCGCCGGTCGGCGACGTGCTGGAGGTACTCGCGCATGTCGGCCAGCGACATCCCGGACACCCCCTGCCCGAGCAGGTCCTCGGCGAACTGGACCTCACACTCCACCGCTTCGGCCAGCATGTCCTTGACCTGCTGTTCCAGGTCGGCGTCGAAGAGGTCCGGCTCTTCGGCGCGTACGGTGTCCACGACGTCGAAGGCGAAGGCCATGTGCATGGACTCGTCCCGGAACACCCAGTTCGTACCCGACGCGAGGCCGTGCAGGAGCCCTCGGGAACGCAAGAAGTAGACGTAGGCGAAGGCACCGTAGAAGAACAGCCCCTCGATGCAGGCGGCGAAGCAGATCAGGTTGAGCAGGAACGCCCGCCGGTCCTCGCGGGTCGTCAGCTCGCGCAACTCGAAGACGGAATCGATCCACCTGAAGCAGAACTCGGCCTTGCGGGCGATCGACGGGATGTTCTCCACCGCCGCGAACGCCGCGAACCGTTCCTTCTCGTCCGGCACGTACGTGTCGAGCAGGTTCAGGTAGAACTGGACGTGCACGGCTTCCTCGAAGAGTTGCCGGGAGAGATAGAGCCGGCCCTCCGGGGAGTTGACGTGCTGGTAGAGGTTGAGCACGAGATTGTTCGCGACGATCGTGTCGCCGGTGGCGAAGAACGCGACCAGCCGGGACACCAGATGCCGCTCGGCCGGGGAGAGCCTGGCCAGGTCGGCGAGGTCGGAGTGCAGGTCGACCTCCTCCACGGTCCAGGTGTTCTTGATCGCGTCCCGGAACCGGTCGAAGAACCGCGGGTAGCGCATCGGCCGGAGCGTCAGATCCATGCCCGGGTCGAGCAGCATGTGCTGCCGCTCTGACGCGTCGCGCGGTTCAGGTCGAGAGAGGTTCACTGGCAGGCCTCGCAGCTCTCGGGGTTTTCCAGGGAACAGGCCAACGCCTCGTCGCCCACCGCGATGACCGGCGTGACCACCGGGGTCACGGCGACGGTCGCCTGCTGGATGCGGGTCGCGGGACGCGAGCGCAGGTAGTAGGTGGTCTTGAGCCCGGACTTCCAGGCATGCAGGTACATCGAGGAGAGCTTGCCGATGGTCGGCGCGCTCATGAACAGGTTGAGCGACTGCGACTGGTCGACGTACGGGGCGCGGGCGGCGGCCAGGTCGATCAGCGCCCGCTGCGGGAGTTCCCAGGCGGTACGGAACAGCTCCCGTACGTCCGCGGGCAGGTCCGACAGCCCCTGCACCGACCCCTCGGCCCGGGTGATCTGTTCGCGGATCGGCGCCGTCCACAGCCCCCGTGCCTTCAGTTCGCGGACCAGGTACGTGTTGATCTGGAGGAACTCCCCGGACATGGTCTCCCGCTTGAACAGGTTGGACACCTGCGGCTCGATGCACTCGTAGCAACCGGCGATCGACGCGATCGTCGCCGTCGGCGCGATCGCCACCAGCAGCGAGTTGCGCAGGCCGTGCGCGGCGATCGTCGACCGCAGCGCGGCCCACCGCTCGACCTGGGTGGGCTCGGCGCCCCACAGGTCCGGGTGCAGCTCACCGCGGGCCGCGCGGGTCTCCGGATATCCGGGGTGTGGACCGAACTGTTCGGCGAGCCCCGCCGAGGTCTCCAACGCGGTCAGGAAGATCTCCTCCTGTACCCGGGTCGACAACTCCCGGGCCCGCGCCGAGTCGAACGGCAGCCGCAGGGTGAAGAACACGTCCTGTAGGCCCATCAACCCGAGCCCGACCGGCCGCCAGCGGGGGTTCGACGCCGCCGCCTGCCCGGCCGGGTAGTAGTTGATGTCGATCACCCGGTCGAGGAAGACCACCGCCGTGCGTACCGTGGCACGCAGTTTCTCCCAGTCGACGCCGTCCGCCGTGACGTGCGCGCCCAGGTTGATCGATCCCAGGTTGCAGACCGCGGTCTCGGTGTCGCTGTTGACCTCCAGGATCTCCGTGCAGAGGTTGGAGAGGTGGATCGTGTTGCCCGGCGCCCCGGTCTGGTTCGACAGCCGGTTCGAGGCGTCCTTGAACGTCATCCACCCGTTGCCGGTCTGCGCCAGGGTACGCATCATCCGCCCGTACAGGTCGCGGGCCCTGACCGTCCGGACGGCCTTCTTCTCGGCCGCCCGGTACGCCTCGTCGAAGGCGTCCCCGAAGAGATCGGGCAGCTCGGGCGCGTCGGACGGGTCGATCAACGACCAGTCGCCGTCCGCCTCGACCCGCCGCATGAACTCGTCCGGGATCCAGTTCGCCAGGTTCAGGTTGTGCGTACGGCGGGACTCCTCACCGGTGTTGTCCCGCAACTCCAGGAACTCCTCGATGTCCGGATGCCACGGTTCGAGGTAGACGCAGGCCGCGCCCTTGCGCCGACCGCCCTGGTTGACGGCCGCCACGCCGGCGTCGAGTGTCTTCAGGAACGGCACGATGCCGTTCGACCTGCCGTTCGTGCCCCGGATCAGCGCGCCGCGACCGCGCACCCGCGACCAGGAGATGCCGATGCCGCCGGAGAACTTCGACAACCTCGCCACCTGGTGGTACCGCTCGTAGATCGAGTCCAACTCGTCCTTCGGCGAGTCGACCAGGAAGCACGACGACATCTGGGTGTGCCGGGTTCCGGAGTTGAACAGGGTCGGGGAACTCGGCAGGTACGCCAGGCTGGACATCAGCCGGTAGAAGCCGATCGCCTCGCCCGGCGTCTGCGACAGTCCGCAGGCGACCCGCAACAGCCAGTGCTGGGGCGTCTCCACCACGAGGCGGGTCTCCGGGTGCCGCAACAGATACCGATCGGCCACGGTGCGCAGCCCGAAGTACTCGAACCGCCGATCACCATCCGGGTCGACGGCATCGTCGAGCTTGCGCGCGTTACCGGCCACGAACGCGGCCGTGTCGTCTCCGATCAGACCCAGCTCGTGCGCGTACCGGATGGACTGGCTGAAGCTGGCGACCCCCTGACCCCTGACCTCCTTCTCCACGTACGCGGCCAGCAGCCGCGCCGCCAGCCTCGAGTACTGCGGCTCCGCACTGATCAACTCCGCCGCCGTCTGGATCGACAGCTTGTCCAACTCGGCGGTGGTCGCCCCGTCGTACAACCCGCTGATCGTCTTCGTCGCCACCCGCAGCGGGTCGACCTCGTCCAGGTCGGCGACCCACCGCTGCACCGCCCGGACGATCTTGTTGACGTCCACCGTCTCCAGGTCGCCGTTACGCTTGCGGACCTGCATGACGTGCCGGCGCTGCTCCGGCACGGCGGTCTGCTCCTGCGTGACCGTCATGGCCCCCTCCTCACGCCTCACCCGAAGGTCGTCGGGCACGCGGGAAGACGCCGCCGGCCCACCGCGACACCGCGATCGTCCGGCGCTGGCGTCGGCCGTCCCGCGCGGCCTCCGACCGCCGTACACCGGTCGGCGTACGGCGCGCTGGCAGGTCTTCGGACTCGCGGGCGTGACGCCGGGGCGTCGCCTACTGGCCGTCGCTTCCCAGAACCCGTACGGGCTCCAGTGCTCGATGACGGCGGTCGTTCCCACTCACCGCTGCGGGGCAGTCCCGGACTCCCACCGGGTTCCCTGTTGCCTCGGCCATACCGTGCGGACGGGCCGAACCAGCTGCGGTCAACACCATATCTGGGTACGGGTAGGAACAGGCAACACCAGATGGTGTGTCGGGCGTGTCGCACATCTCAACAGCACGCCATCGGAGTGGACGGTCACCCGGTGGTTGCGCGGCCGGTCGTTGGGACCGCCAGCCCAGTCGGTCCCGAGCGTGATCGGAACGCCCTCGTCGGCGCACCCCGCTCGCAACCCCGCCAGGTGCGCGGCAGCCAGGTGATGACGGAACGTCGGCCGGACTGGGCCGGCCCGCTGGCCCGGCGCGTCGTTGCGCCGGGCCAGCATCGATCCCACCGCTGGGACGGTCAGTTGGTCAGCCGAGCCGCCACTTCTGGTTGGCCCCGCCGTGGCACTCGTAGATGATCAGCCGGGCGCCGTCGGCGCTGTTCCAGTCGACCACGTCGACGCACTTGTTCGCCTGCGGGTTGACCAGGTCTCCGGCGCCGCTGAGTACCCACTGCTGGGCCGGGTTGCCACTACAGTTCGCGAGCTGGACCACCGCACCGTTGGCGGTGGAGCCCCAGGCGACGTCCATGCAGAGGCCGAACGCCCGGATCGTTCCGTCGCCGGGGAAGGTCCAGCTCTGCGCGTTGGTTCCGTTGCAGGTCCACAGTTGCAGGTACTGGCCGTCGACCCCGTTGGAGTTCGGCACGTCGATGCACTTGTCGGCGTACCCGACGATCCGGCGGGTCGACCCGCCGCCGGTGGTGGTCAGCGACAGCCCGTACCGGTTCAGGATCTCGTTGACCGGCTGGTAGACGGTCGTACCGCCGGAGGCGCAGTCGCCGCCCGCTCCCGAGGTGACGCCCTGGGCCTGGTTGCCGGCGAGGAACGACCCGCCGGAGTCGCCGGGCTGGGCGCACGCGGTGCTGGAGACCAGCCCGTAGACCAGTTGACCGGAGTAGTTGACGGTGACGTTCTTCGCGGTGATGGTGCCGCACCGCCACCCGGTGGTCCGGCCGGACCGGCAGATCGAGGCGCCGACCGCCGCCTCCTGGGAGCCGGCCACGTTGACGGTGCCGCCGCTGTAGTTGTTCACCCACGGCCGGGACACCCAGTTGGCGTTGGTCTGCACCCAGGCGTAGTCGTCGCCCGGGAAGGAGGAGCCGCGGAAGGTCCCCTGCGCCACCCCGCTGCCGGAGGTGGTGGCACCGACGCCGCCGCAGTGTCCGGCCGTGACGAACCCGCCGGCGACGGCGAAGCCGACCGAGCAGAGCACGCTGTTGTTGATCACGTACTGGTCGCCGCCCCGGGTGTCGTAGACCGGGCGGTAGGCGTCGTCGGCGCGGACCACGGTCACCGCGTCGGCGGGTAGCCCGGCGGCCCGGGCGAACCCGGTGGCCGCCGCCGCGCTGGCGGTCTGGATCGAGACGCTGTTGTGCACCGGGTCGACGTACCAGGCGTGCACGGCGTCGCCGGCCAGCACCGCCCGACGGTCCAGGCCGGCGGCGAGGCGTTCCAGTTCGGCGAGGTTGCGGGTGACGGTCCGGGGTTCGGCACCGGCCGCGCGGACCCGGTCGGCCCGCGCCGGGTCTGTCACCCCGACGACCACTGTTCTGCCGTCGGCGGCCACCCAGGTACCGGCGTACACGTCGGCGAGTTCGGCCCGCACCCGCAGCTCGACGGACGCGGCGCTCGCCTCGACGGCGAGCCGGGCGGTGAGCTGGCCGGCGGTGAGGCCGAGGTCCCGGCGCAGCGCGGCGAGTTGGTCGGCGGGGAGGGCGGCCGGGTCGCCGGCGGGCGGCGCGGCCACGGTCACGGCCGGGTTCGTGGCGCTCGCGGGCGTCGTGGCACCCGCCGAGGCCGGTGTCGGCGCGGTGAGCAGGCTGACGCCCAAGGTCAGGCCGAGCAGCGCGCTCAGCTTGCGGTTCATCTGCATACCTCCAGGAGGCGTGACGGAAGGCAGGGGCGAGAGCGCTCTCTGGGAGGAAAGTTTACTAATTACCAGGCGGCTGTCAATATCCACTGCATTCGATGGTCAGGGCGCGGCCGGCATCGGCGTCAGCCCTGATCTCGCTCGCTGTGCGGCAACCGCCCTGGTCACCGGGCCGTGCCGAGTGCGGGGGAGACTTCGCGCGCGACCTGTCAGCGACGCCTGCGGGTGTTGAGTCGGGCGGCCTGCCGGGTCAGGTGGTCGCGCTCGGCAAGGTTGGGTGCCTTCTGGGCCGCTTCGGCGTAGAGCCGTGCCGCCCTCGCCAGGTCGCCGTCGCGCTCGTGGAGGTACGCCGCCACCGCCGTGTGCCGGGGGAGTGAGTCGTCCAGCGCCGCGAGCGCCGCCAGCCCGGCGCGCGGCCCGTCGGCCTCCCCGACGGCCACCGCGCGGTTGAGCCGGACGACCGGGCTGTCGGTCAGGCGGGCGAGTTCGTCGTACCACTCGACGATCTGCACCCAGTCGGTCTCCTCGGCGGTGGGGGCGTCGGCGTGGAGTGCCGCAATGGCGGCCTGGGCCTGAAACTCGCCCAGCCGGTCGCGGGCGAGGGCCGCCTGCAGGAGTTCGACGCCCTCGGCGATCGACTCGGTGTCCCACCGGCCGCGGTCCTGCTCGGCGAGCGGCACCAGGCTGCCGTCGGGCGCGGTCCGGGTGGCGCGCCGGGCGTGGTGGAGCAGCATCAGGGCGAGCAGCCCCGCCACCTCGGGGTGGTCGATCGAGGCCGCGAGCTGCCGGGTGAGCCGGATGGCCTCGGCGGCGAGGTCGATGTCGCCGGAGTAGCCCTCGTTGAAGACCAGGTAGAGGACGCGCAGCACGGTGGCGAGGTCGCCGGGCTGGTCGAACCGTACGCCGGAGACGGTGCGTTTGGCCCGGCTGATCCGCTGTGCCATGGTCGCCTCGGGCACCAGGTACGCCTGGGCGATCTGCCGGGTGGTCAGTCCGCCGACGGCGCGCAGCGTGAGCGCGACGGCGGACGACGGCGTCAGCGACGGGTGGGCGCACAGGAAGTAGAGCTGGAGCGTGTCGTCGACGGCGGGTACGGGCCCGGGCGCCGGCTCCTCGTCGACGAGGTCCTCACGTCGACGGCGGGCGGCGTCCGCCCGGGTCGCGTCGAGGAACCGGCGCCAGGCCACGCTGACCAGCCAGCCCTTCGGGTCGCGGGGCGGGTCGGCCGGCCAGACGCGGATCGCCTCGACCAGCGCGTCCTGCACCGCGTCCTCGGCCGCCGCGAAATCGGCTCCACGGCGGACGAGGATCCCGAGCACGCTCGGCGTGAGGCTCCGCAGGAGGGCCTCGGTCAGTTGAGCGGTCACTCCGTGATGGTGGGCGGCTCGGTCAGGAACGGGCGTACCTCGAGCCACTCGTGGATCGGCTTGCCACCAGCACCGGGAGCGGCGGACAGCTCCCCGGCCAACTCGACGGCGCGCTCGTAGCTGTCGACGTCGATCACCATCCAGCCGGCGATCAGGTCCTTGGTCTCGGCGAACGGGCCGTCGGTGACCGGCGGGCGCCCCTCACCGTCGTACCGGACGAACGTCCCCTCGGGGGCGAGCGCCTGACCGTCGACGAACTCGCCGGTCCCCTCCAGCCGGGCCGCGAAGTCGTGCATGTACTTCATATGTGCCGAGATCTCCTCCGGCGTCCACTGGTCCATCGGTACGTCGTTGACCGCGGCCGGAGCGCCGCGGTAGTGCTTGAGCAGCAGGTACTTGGCCATCGTGTTTCTCCTCGGTGCTGGTGCGACCCATTCTGGTCACCTCCACCGCGGGGACGGAGCCGGTCACCGATTCTCGACATCGCCGCCGGAAGTTTTTTGGCTTTGATCGACCAACCGAGGTCAGAAGGCGTCACGACGACGGGCGGCCGGGCCGGCGAACCGGTCCCGGCCGCCCGTGTCGTGGCCGCAGGCGGTGCTACAGGTCGAGCGGCTCGACCCAGATGTTGCGGTACTGCACCGGGTTGCCGTGGTCTTGCAGCCGAATGGCGCCCGAGGCCGGACCCTCGGGCCGGCTGCCGCCGGTGGGGCCGAGGATCTCGACGTCGTCGTGCACGGTGACGCCGTTCCACACCACGGTGACGCGCGGGTTCTCGACCTTGTTGCCGGCCGCGTCGTAGCGGGCCTGCCGGTAGACGATGTCGTACGTCTGCCAGCGCTCGGGCGGCAGCGCCGCGTTCACGTCCGGAGCCTTCTGGAGGTAGATGGCTGCGGAGTCGTTGGTCTGCGGCGGGTTGATGCCGAACGAGTCCAGCACCTGGATCTCGTAGCGGTCCTGGAGGTACACGCCGCTGTTGGCGCGGGCCTGGCCGGTCACGTCCGGCGGGTACAGCGGCAGGTTGAACTCGACGTGCAGGCGGAAGTCGCCGAAGGCCTGCACCGTACGCAGGTCTCCGTTGCGTACCGTCATGGCACCGTCGGCGATCGTCCACCCGGGTTCGCGTCCGTCGGTGTGCTGCCATTCGGTGAGTTCACGGCCGTTGAACAGGGTGATGCGCTTGCCGTGCGGCCGGACGGCGAGCACGTCGAGGTTCACGTGTCCGGAGTCCGCGGCCTCCTTGCGGTACTCGACCACGTTACGGCCCCTGCCCAGCCGTACGGTCGTGATGACCGTGCCCCACTCCTTCCAGGTCACGGTGGAGGGGAAGACCGTCTGCTCCACCCGATCACCGTTGACGTAGAGACTGAGCTGCTTCTCGCCCGAGTAGGGGTTCGGACCGTTGCTGTAGCGCATCGCCAGGTCGTACTTCCCGCTCTCCGGGACATCGACGGCGATCCTGGTTGACGAGCCGTCCTGGGCGAACCCGGCGGCGAAGCCGGCACCGGAGTAGGCGGCGTGGTCGGTCGCCATGCCGACGCCGACCGTCCGGCCCTCCTCGGCCTCGAAGAACGTCTCCGGCTGCACCACGCGCCCCGGGATCTCGTTGAGCGTGTACCAGGCCTCAGTGTTCCACAGCTCCTCACCGCCCGCCGAGCTGAACGGGCGAGGTGAGCGTACGTGCACCACGCGGTTCTCCTTCAGGCCCGGGATCTTGAGCTTGACGGTGCGCCGGTCCCGCGACAGCTCTGCCCTGGTGACGTCGAGGGTCTCCAGGTCGAGCTTGGGCCCGCCGTACTGGCTCGTCGCGCCGTAGCGCCACTGCGTCACCTGGTAGGCGTCGGCGAGTTCCTGCGCGGTCTCAGCCGACAACGGCTCGGTGTACTCCAGTTCGAACCCACCATGCGACGCGCGCATCTGCTTGACCTCGAACACCGAAGTGCCGGTGGGCGTGAGTTTTTGCAGGCCGTAGCTGAGCTTGCCCTCCTGGCCCCAGTTGCCGCCGGCGCCCAGACCACCCACGTAGAGTGCGCCGTCGGGGCCGAGTGCCACCTCGTTGATGCCGGACTCCAGGCCCTGCGTGTGCCGGAACACCGCGCCCTGGTACTGGCCCTCGATCTTCTCGAGGAACACGCGCTGTAGGCCGCCGTACGTCACATCCCCGACGACCAGTTGCCCCTTGTACGGCCCCTGCTTCAGGAGCACCGGGGTGGACGGCGAGTTGGCGATCTCGTTCTGCGGCAGCCAGACGATGGGCCGGGTCACCGGATTGTCGTCGAACGGGCCCGCCGGGGTGGTGTAGTGGTTGTAGAACGCCCCCTGCTTGATCTCGACCAGCTTGGAGGCGGGCAGCCAGCCTCCCTGGTTGTCGGTGACCAGGACCTCGCCCTGCGGACCCCACCCGATTCCGTTGGGTGTGCGCAGCCCGCCGGCGACGTACGTGATCTTCCCGGTCCTGGCGTTCACCTTGATCGAGGTACCGCGGTTCGGCGCCGGCTGGGGCACCGTGGTGGCGCCACCGAGGTTGATCGCGACCGAGAGGTTGAGGTAGAAGTATCCGTCCCGATAGAGCAGGCCGAACGCGAACTCGTGGAAGTTGCCGCCCCACGGCCAGGTGGCAACCGTCCGACGGTCGTCCGCCGTGCCGTCGCCGTCGGTGTCGCGCAGGGCCGTCAGCTCGTGCTTCTGGCTGACGTACACGGTGCCGTCGACCACGGCGACGCCTTGGGGTTCGCGCAGCCCCTCCGCGAACTTGCGGTAGGTCACCTGTTCGGGGCCGGTCTGGCCGGTGACGCCGTCGACGACGTAGACCTCGCCGGTCGCGTTGTCCGTGCCGCCCCAGGTCGAGATCACCAGGTCGCCGTCGGGCATGAAGGCCATGCCGGTGACCTGTGGCTGGGTCCCCTCGGGACGCAGGTCGGTGAGGGTGTACCCGGGGTGCACCCGGTCGAGCGGCAGCCCGTCCCCGGCCGAGTCGGTGGCGCCCTCGCAGTACTTCCAGCCTGGCGCCGTGACGCGCACGACGCCCGCGTCGGTACTCAGCGCGGCGGTCGGCACCACCTCGAAGGTGTCGGCACCGGGGGTACGCCACTCGAGCCGCAGTACCTGGCCGCCGCCGTTTTCGAAGAACTCGACGAACAACGGGTGAAGGCCGGCGCTCAGGGTGACCGACCCTTCCTTGGAGGTCTCGCCGTGCAGGCCGTCGTGGTCGACGACACGCTGGTCGCCGATGGTCAGCCGTGACCCGTCGTCGCTGGTGAGCCGGAACGTGTACGTGCCGTCGACGGGCGCGGCGAGGTTGCCGACGACGTGGCTGATGAACCGGTCGGAGAGGCCGAACTCGTCCGTGGTGGTCCAGTTGATCTGCGGCATGAGCTTGTCGACGTTCGGCGTCTGTGCGGGCTTGAGGGTGCAGAGCGTCGACAGCGGGACGCCCATGTCGAACGAGCGCAGCGTGACGCCGGGTTCCTGTGGCGGGACATCGGCGGCGACGGGCGCGGCCGTGGCAGGGGCGACGGCGGCTGGGGCGAGCAGGGTCGCCAGCGCGGCACCCGCAGCCGCGAGCGCGGCTCGACGGCGCGGGTGCCGTCGGTTCGGTGCGGTCACGGTTCCTCCTGATGAGCGCGGATCCCGGCCTGGAAGCAGTCGGGCCACTTCCTCCTCACAGGCCGGTCGGTTCGATCTCGCAACACAAAAGATCGATCGCTGACACTAACACTTTGTATTGATCTAGCGAAACTTTTGCACGAACGAATAAAAGTCCCTCGGCTACCCCGGTCGCCGTCCTCCAGCGCTCGGCGTTGGACGTTCGGGGTCCCGCCCGGGTTTCCCGGTTCGCTAGGATCATCCAATCTGGACCTTCGAGCGGGATTTGAGGCTATGACGGACCAATCAGCGTTCTCTCCTGAAGAACTCGTGCAGTTGCTGGCACCTCTGCGGCAGGTGGCAGTCGCGGCGATGGCCGCCGAGGATGGGGGCATCATCGCGTTCTTCAAAGAGATGGCGGGGGTCGGCAAGGCGATCGTCGAGGCGGAGAAGAGCGACAACCAGCTCGTGGCGAGCCTCGCCGCGATGAACCTCGACGACCACCTCCCGAGCGACAAGGGTTCGAGTGACCGGGCGCAGGAGATCGCCCGCGCGCTTGAGCTGGTTCCGCCCGCCCTGGAGCTGTTGCGGACCAAGGCCACCGAGGACGACGCGCGGGCGTACGGGGCGTGGCTGGTCGAGATCGCCGTCAAGATCAGCGAGGCCGCGAAGAGCGGCGGCGTCAAGATCAGCGACAACGAGCAGGAGTTCATCGACCAGCTCACCGAGGTCGTCAAGGGCTGAGCGCCCGTCGGCTGCCGCCTCGGCCGGGCCGGGTCCACCGCCCCAGCGCTGGCCCCGGCCCGGCGAGCGCGACGGTCCGTCAGTCGGGCGTCGCCGAAGGTCCATGTGGTGGCGACCCGTTGCAACGACGACATGTCAGCCGCGCGGGTCCTCGGCATCGAGGAGTTCCGCACCGGTCCGGCGGCCCCGCACCATCGTGCGGCGGGGCCGCCGGGCCGCGCGTACCACTGGGTCGGACGAGCCCGGCCCGCCTCGGTGGAGAGCCGTCAGCAGGTGGAGTTGGTCTGGGTCAGCAGGCCGAGGCGCCAGGGGAGGCTGTTGTATTCGCCTCCGGCGTTGGGGTCCAGGCCCTGGTAGGCGTACCGCAGGTTGCAGGGGCTGAGGGTGAGGGTCTGGTCGACCTGGTCGCGGATCATCTCGCCGTGGCTGATGTCCCGGGTCCAGGCGCCGGCGGGGAAGGTCACGTTGTTGGCGCGGGCGAAGGGGTTGCTCTCGGTGTCGGCCAGCGCCTGCCAGGGGCCGGCGACGGCAGGTGCGGTCCAGGACCGGAACCAGCGGCGGCCGTCGGTGCCGATCGCCTCGTGGATGAGAAGGTACTGGTTCCGGCCGGCCACCTTGTACACGTTGGCGGCCTCGAAGAGCCGGTTGCGGTTGGCGTCCTGCATCGCGATCACCGGCTGGTTCATGCCGTTGGGGAAGTTCGCCACCGAGGTCTGCGACCGGTAGAGGTGGCCGTTGTCGTCCGAGGAGAACAGGTGGCAGTTCGCGCTGTCGCAGATGACCCACATGTCGACCCAGTAACCGTTGCCGATGTTGTCCCGGATGATCTGTGGCATGCCGCTGTAGAAGTGCTTCGGCGCGCTCCACCCGTTCGGGTTGCCGATGTCCGGGTTGGTGGAGTACGACGCGTTGCCGGTCTGGTAGACCAGGTACCACAGCCGGTGCGGGGCGAAGTAGAACACCTGCGGTGCGGCCCGGTATCCGGTGCCGAGCGGTGCCTGGTCGAGGTAGTGGAAGGTGGCGTTGTTGGCCTGCGACCAGTCGGTGAAGTTGAGGTAGACCAGGTTGTAGCCTGCCGACTTCGCCGTGCTCGCGAAGACGTGGTAGCGGCCGTTGTGGTAGACCACCGAGGGATCCTTGATGCCGGCGATGTTCCGGCTGTCGGCTTTGGGTCCGACCAGCGCGCCGCTGGAGTTCCAGCGGAAGCTGCTCGGCAGGTTCCCGGTCGGCGGGTCCGTGGGCGGGTTGGTCGGTGGGTTCGTGGGTGGGTTGGTGGGTGGGTTGGTGGGCGGGTTGGTGGGCGGGTTGGTGACGCCGCCGGTGCACGTCGTGCCGTTGAGGGTGAACGACGAGGGCACCGGGTTGCTGCCGGTCCACGATCCGTTGAAGCCGAACGACGCACTGGCATTGGTGGCGATCGAGGCGTTGTAACCGACGTTCCTCGCGGTGACCTGGCTACCGCTCTGGGTCACCGACGCGTTCCATGCCTGGGTGACCTGCTGGCCCGCACCGTACGTCCAGGTGAGGGTCCAGCCGTTGATCGGGTCACCCAGGTTGGTCACGGTGACGTTGGCGCCGAATCCGCCCTGCCACTGGGACGATATCGAGTAGTTCACCGAGCAGCCGGGCGCGGCGGCGTGCGCGGGGAGGACCGCTGCCGTTCCGATGGCGCCCATTCCGATGACCGCCACGAGCAACCCGGCTCGTAGTCTGACTGGTTGACGCACTGGGACTCCTTACAGTCGCGGTGGTATCGCCGCAGAGGGCGGCAGTTGACAGGTCCCGCGCCGGGCCGGCGCCATCCCCGGGTGTGACACGCACCCTGTGCCCATGGATCGACGCCTATGTGAGCGCGAACATATATCGTCGGCGACAGGGACCGCAAGACGGTATTCTCGGCGGGCCGAATAACTGCGTCGAGCCGCCCGAAGAAAAGCCGCCCGATCGCCTCGCCCCGTCCCTCCACTGTTCTGGAGGTCGGCGAAACTCCAGCCATCTGGTCGCGGCATGCCGGGCCGGTCCTGTGGCGGTTTCCGCGTTGCTTCCGGGTGGTGGTTGGTGGTCGGTCGCGGGAGAATCCA
>NZ_BONX01000056.1 GCF_016862935.1 Plantactinospora mayteni | reverse complement strand
TGGTGGCAGCTCGTTCAGCGTCTACCGCGAGGTGGACCCTGACGCTGAGCCGCCAGTTGGCTGTCGCTCGGCCGCCAGTCAGCCGCTCTGCTCGGCTCAGGGGGCCGTGGCCAGCGCGACGGTACGCAGCAACTCCGGCACGGTGCCGGCGAAGTCGGGCAGCAGGGTCAGCACCACCACCCACGCCTCGGGTCGGCCGGCCAGGTGCTCGTGGACCAATGCCGCCAGTTCGGCCCGGTACGCGTCGTCGACCAGCCCCGGGTCCAGCGCCCGGTACGCCGGCTGGCCGTGGCGCAGTACGTCGACCGGGGGAAGGCAGCCGAGGCGTACCGCGTGCAGTGCCCACGAGTGGTGGTCGCGCACTGGCGTCTTCGTCAGCACGGTGGCCGCGGGCTTCCCGCCGGCCAGGGCCTTCATGGCGCGTTGCTCGATGCCGTTCAGAACTACCGGTGCCGAGCGCCGTAGCCGCTCCGGGCAGTCGTCCAACGCCTGAAGCTTCGGGAGGACGAAAACGTCGAACGGGTTCGTCCGGTGCTCGGCGATCAGCGCGTCCCAGTCCCAGCGGAAGCCCTCGGCGCGGAGATCCGCCGGGCTCGCGCCGCTCCGCAGCCGCCGGAAGAGGTGTTTCGGCGACTCGGCGTCGTGCACCGCGTCCCGGAGCCGGCCCAGCGCCCGCTCCGGGTCGGGATCCTCGACCAGCTCGGTGACCAGGGTCCGGACGCCCTTCTGGATGGTCTCCGGCAGCAGCTCCAGCAGGCCGTCCGGGCCGTACCGCTCCCACCGCTCCAGCACCCAGCGCAGCACCCGGTTCTGCGGGAGCTTGAGCATGCGCAGCGCGTAGCTGACCAGCTCCGCGTCCCTGCTCTGCAACAACGGCAGCATCTGGTACGGGTACCAGATGCCGAGCACCAGCTTGCGCAGGTCCGGGTCGATCGGCAGCGGTCCGGCCCGGCCCGGTGTGAACGGCGTGCCGCTGGCCAGTTTCCACTTCTGTTCGTCGGTGGCGTGCCGCTGGTAGATCAGTCCGGCGTTGACCGCCGGATCGTCCAGGGCCGCCAGGGACTCGATCACCTCGGTGGAGAGGTGGAGATGCCGGGACAGCAGCACCAGGATTGGCCGGTCGTCCTCGGCAATCGCCCGGGACAGCCACTCGTTCCGCCATTCGCCCTGGGCCAGTAGGTCGTACCGGGTGCGGTCGTCGAGGTGGGGCAGCAACATCCACTGGACGTCGGTGCTCGCGGCGTTCAGCAGCAGCACGAACGCGGCTCGGTTGACGTGCAGGGACGGGGTGTCGAAGAACCCTGGGGTCTCGGCGGCGTCCGGCCAGGCCGTGTCCGGCGCGGTCGGGCTCGGTGAGGCCGGAGCTGGCGGCGCGGCGGCCAGCGCCTCCTCCACCAGTTCGGTGACGCTGCCGTCGTACTTCGGCAACCGGCCCCGGAGCGCCCGCCAGGCCGCCACGTTGTCGGCCAGCCCTCCGGTCACCAACTCGGTCAGCCGATCCTGGAACTCCGCCCACCCGGCCCGCTCGTCCGGCCCCGGCCCAGGCTTGCCCGGTGCGTCGCCAGTGCGCTCCAAGGCCAGTTTGAGCACGGTACGGGCCGGTCGTGCCTCGGCCAGCAGGTCGGCACCGGAGACGTCCCGGCCGAGCCGCTGGGCCACCAGCGTCGTCAAGGTTTCGGCGCTCGCCACGGTACGCAGCAGCGGCCGAACGGTCGCCGCGGAGAGCGGCCGACCCAACCCGAGCACGAAGTCGAGTGGACGGGAAACCGCGGGCGCCAGTTCGGCGAGTACGTCTTCCGGGCAGTCCGGCCGCTCCAGAAGGTGTTCGACGAAGTCGGGTCGGAGCCGCCGAGCCCGGTGTGCCTCCCGTACCGTGGGCCAGTCCAGCCCGCGCTGGTCTCTGATCGCGTGTCTCGGCGCCTGTAGCTCGTTCCACGACAGGTCCCGCCTGCCCTTGTGCTCCTTCGCGACCTGGTACAGGTGCGCGACGAAGAAGCGGGTGGCCTCGGTGTCGACCGGATCCGGCTCCGGCGTGGACACCGCCAGGTTGGGGCCGTCCGGAGCGGAGTTGTCCGGAGCGGAGCCGCCGGTAACGGTGTCGTCCCCAGCGTCGTACGCTCGCCAGGCGCTCCCGACCACCCCCTCGTCCTTGTCTGCGTACGCTCGCCAGAGGTCTTGGTGGGCGGGCCGGGCGGAGTCGTTGTGGGCCAACGACCGGACCAGAACCGGATCGGCGGTACGCAGCACCCCCTCGACGAGGACGTGCGGCAGCGCCGGCTCCTTCCGGAGCAGCGGCGCCAGGGCGTGACCCGTCCGGTTCAGTAGCTGCTCGCAGTCGTCGCCAGCTATCGCGGCCAGAAGTGTGGCCACGGCCGGTGCCACCGTTCGCAGCTCCACGCTTTGCAGTTCCATGCTCGGGCTCCCCAGGATCTCCACGCCGACGACGTCGACCTGACCGAGGAGGTCCACGGTCAGTGCTTCGACGCCATGCCTAACTACGACCAGCTTCACGCGCTTGTGACACACAAGGATGTGCCGCCGGTGCCAAGGCATTCCGCGATGGCCACGAGGAGACGGTAGTCAACCACGTCAAGCAGTGCGACCTGGCCAACGAAGCTGACCAGCCGCTCTGCTTAGCTTAGGCGTACTTCTTCTCGCTCTGCTCTCGGATGGCGTCGATCGCCATCGACCACCACGTCTGGGCTTGACGAAATGCGTGCGGGTCTCGGTCTCGCAAGAGCGCGTCTAGCTCGTCGGTTTCCTGGCGTACCTCTTCGATCGTCTCAGGAGCAGGTGACTGATAGCGCACGCCGAATCGGTATACGAACTCCAGAAAATCGCTGAGAGTACTGTTGATTACCTCTGCCTCGGAGCCGTCGTCGGTGAGCGCCATGAAGACGATGAATCCATCCGGGATATCAAGGAAGAACCGAGCCTGGTCGTCGTCTTCCGGCCCGCCGAGGAACATCACCCTGTTGATCACGCCATTGGCAGGAAACTCTTCCACCTGGAACAGTGCGGGCTGTCCGACTATATCGGTGGTGAAGAGGGGGCCCGCGTATCGGGGAAAGCCGACATGCGTGAGGATCAGCATGTCCATCTCGGAGAGCCCGGCACTCCTTGCCTTCTCGGCGTCCAGGAGGACAACATTGTCCTCGCCGAAGGCTTCAACCAGCTCTTCGTGGGTGATCATGGATATTCCTTTGTCGAGGCTCCGTGCTACACGGCGCGACATGGCCACGGACGTAACACCGGCCGCAGAGTACTACAGGGGCCATTGTCGAGTTCCGGCCATCCCGCCCTGCCCACAACCGGGATCTAGGAAACAGGTGCGTGTCGGCGACCGTTGCGTGCGCCGCACCTCGTACCTGCTGCACCGCATCGGCTGGTCGGTGCAGGTCTCCGGGCATCGGCCGCCCGAACGCGACGGGGCTGCGGTCACCAGGTGGCGGCAGGAGGCGTGGCCGGCGGGAAAGCGGTAGCGGCACAGTGTAAGGCGTGGATCGTCGTCGAAGACGAGGCCGGGCAGACGCTGCGCCCACCGAGGGCCCGCACCTGGGACCGACGGCATCACGCTCATAGGTGGCCCGTGAGCAGCCGAACACCTCGGCGGCCACGCCCTGGGACTCGTTACGGCGCAGCAGGAACAGGGTCAGCGCGACGGCCCGGTACAGTCCCGGGACCCGACGTCTTGTACCGTTCGAAAACTCGGCCTCGGGGCGTTGACACGTGGTTTTGTGCGACGTCGAGGGCGCATCGGTGGCCCTGCTGGCGCCCATGATCCTGTCGTGTGGCTACCTGTTTCTATGCCAGGCCATGCAGTTGATCGTGCTCGGTCTGCGCGGCGAGCGGTTCAAAGAGGTCGAGGTCCTTGTGCTGCGTCACCAGGTTGCGATCCTGCCTTGGCAGGTCAGCCGTCCGGATCGATACCGCTCCGGCTCGTCGTACGGTCGCTCGGCAGCAGAGCGATTCGTCAGGGGCGCGGGTGCGCCGCTACTCCGAGCGCGGCGGCGCAGGGTGCCTCTGATTGACCGTGGGGCGCCGGGACTCTACTGTGCGACGCATGAACACCTGTTTCCGGCAGGTGTGCTGGGTACGTGTGACCGATCCCCCCTCGGACACCAGTTCTGGTGGAGTTCCACCAGTCGTGAGTCGAATTCGATTCCGTACTGGTGTTTGCCCGGCATACCTGCGGTAACGCATGCTCGCGGGCGTCGGCGAGTAGTACATCATTGCTGGCGCGCAACGACGTGTTCGCGGTTGGACCGGTCATGACACCAACTCGCCGTCTCGACCGCGAGCAGATCATCGGCGTGCTTATTCCGGCCCCGCTTCCCGCCAGATCGCGACCCGGCCCTGCGCCGATGCCGGCGCTGCCCGCTCCACGTCCGCCAGCGACCGCTTCACTGGACGAGGTCTTGATCGGTGTGGCGCGTCCGGACCGATCCGGTCGGGTGACCGAACATAGCCTGCTGGGGGCGTTGCGCTGGCCCGCCGGCCACCGCATCGACATCCGCCCGCACAGCGGAATGCTCGTTGTCTCGTCAGCATCAGCCGGACAACACGTGGTCGGCAGTCGAGGGGAACTGCCGTTACCGGCGAGCGTCCGGCAGATGTGCGCGATCGTTCCTGGGCAGCCGCTGCTACTCGCCGCTCTGGTCGCCCACGATCTGTTGGTGATTCATCCGGCCAATACCGTCGTACGGCTGTTGGTCGACCTTCACGCGCAGGTGGTCAGTGGTCGTCGTGTCTGCTGATCCCGCCCGTGTCGCTACTGCGCGGCAGTTGCTGGCTCATTTGGGCGTTACCCTCGCCGATCTGCAGGCTGAGCCTGGTCCGGGGCTGCCGACGCTGGCCGAGTACCTGCCACAGGTGGTCGCGGCGGCCGGGTCGAGCACCCGCCGTACGTATGGCACCTACTGGCATCGGATGGCCGCCGCCTGGGGCGCCCGTCCCCTGGACGCGGTCGCAGCCAGCGACATCGAGGCAATGCAGCGAGAGATCGCCGCGACCGCCCGGTCGCGACGCAACAGCCGCAGCGGTCGCCACGCGGGCGAGCACGTGATCGCCGCTGCACGCGCCATCTACAACCGGGCCATCGCCGACGGGCTCATCGATCCCGCCGCCAGCCCCGCCCACCGGGTGGTCAAACCCCGCCGACTACCTAAGCAGGTTGTCGGAAGTTATGTCCGTAACTCGCCCGGGTTGATGCGCGTACCGACGTGAAGACCTCGCCGGGGTTTGATCGAGTTTCCAAACAACGATCAGCCCGACGAGGTCTTCGTCAGTATGCGCCCCGCGCACGTGTACGCCAACGTGTCCGACGAGCAGTACCACCAACTCGTGGACGCCCTGCACCGGCAGTGGAGGGTCGCCACCCGCGCGGTGATGATCCTGCTGTCCGCTGGTGGGATGCCCGCCAGCGAGATCGGCGCCCTGCTGCACTACGACCCGGCCACCGTCCGCCGGTGGATCACCCGCCATGACCTGGAAGGTCTGGCCGGGCTGCCCGACCGGCCCCGCCCCGGTCGTCCCCGGCTGGGCAGCCCGCGCCTGGGCGAGCGGATCCGTACCCTGCTGGGCACACCTCGGGCGTGGACCACCGGCAGGGTATGGCGGGCCCTGGGCCGCCCGCGCATGAGCCTGCGCACGGTGTACCGCCGGCTGCGGGAGCAGGCCCGCCGGCCCCGCCTGATCGCCAAGAGCGATCCCGACCACGACCGAGTCTGTGCCGCGATCCGCGAGCGGATCGCCGGACTGCCGGCCGGGTCGGTCGTACTCGCGCAGGACGAAACGCACCTCGACCTACTCGCCCGCGTACGGGCCTGCTGGACGCCCACCGGTGTCCGCCACCGGGTGATGACCCCCGGCTCGAACCTGCGCCGCACCCTGCACGGCGCGGTCAACCTGGCCACCGGGGCCTTCCACCACCACGTCAGCGTCCGCAACGTCTCCGTGGTCCTCTGCTACTTCCTCGACATGCTGCTCACCGCCTACCCCGACGCCCCGATCGTGGCCGTGATCTGCGACAACGGCACCACCCACCACAGCGGAATCACCAGACGGTGGCTGGCCGCGCACCCCCGCCTGATGTTGATCGAGGGCGCGAAGTACAGCCCTCAGGACAATCCGGTCGAACGGATGTGGGCCGTACTCAAACAACACATCGCCAACACCGCCCCGACCACCATGGCCGACCGCATCCGACAAGCCCACGCCTTCTTCCGACACCGAACCCCCGACCAAAACCTCACCACCACCGCACCCTGGACCTCACCCTGACTACCCGAGGGTTACGGACAAGACTTCTGGCCAGGCGCTTAGCTAA
Source organism: Plantactinospora mayteni (assembly GCF_016862935.1). GTDB lineage: Bacteria > Actinomycetota > Actinomycetes > Mycobacteriales > Micromonosporaceae > Plantactinospora > Plantactinospora mayteni. The sequence goes on along the minus strand of NZ_BONX01000056.1, from coordinate 90,894 downwards.
GCGCGGGTGACGCGCGACGAGGACCCGGGTGTCATCGAGCACCCGGGCCTTTCGGTGCGGCGGCGGTCAGCGGTCGCAGCCGCCCTCCTTGTCGGGCCGCACGTAGGCCCGGGTGACGTCGGCGATGCCCTTGTACGCGTACGGGTCCTCGCCCGCCACCAAGACGATGTCGCGGAAGTCCCAGTGCGCCGGGGAGGTGTCTGCGGGCATCTTCCAGCCCAGTGGCGACTCGGCGCTCATGTAGTGGTGGGCCAGCGCACGGCGGTAGCCGTGTCGGCCCGAGTTCGGCAGCGACCGGTGCAGCAGGTAACCGTTGAAGATCACAGCGGCGCCCGCGGGGATCTCGACCGGTATCGCGTCGGCGTCGGTGTACGGGAAGTCGTACGCCTCGATCGAGCAGTCGAAGCGCGGGTCGTCCTGCTCCCGGTCCGGATAGAGCACCCCCCGGCGGTGCGAGCCCGGCAGCACCCAGAGGCAGCCGTTCTCCACCGTCGCGTCGTCCAGGGCGATCCAGACTGCGGTGAGCGACCGGTCCCGGGTCGGGATGAAGTACTCGTCCTGGTGCCAGGGCTGGCCGGGCCGGCCTTCGGCCTTGATGAACAGCATCGACTGCATGGACTTGACGTTCGGCCCGATCACGCCGGTCAGCGCGTCGACGATCTGCGGGCACGACAGCGACCGCACGACGACGTCCGACAGCTTGTGCGGGTGGTGGACGCAGAGGTAGCGGCGCAGTACGTCGGCGTCGGACTCGTCGGCCGAGGTCTGCGGCCCCTGCCCGATCTCGCCCAGTTCGCCGCGGCAGAGCCGGACGGCCTCCGCGTTGATCTCGGCCACCTCGGCCGGCGACAGCGCGTCACGCAGGACGCCGTAACCGTCCTCGCGAACCTGTTCAATCAGCGCCTCGGAAACGGTGTCGTGCAGGACGACCGATCGCGTCGAGGGCGCGGCCAACTGGCTGGTGGACATCGGTTCTCCCCGGCTTTGAAAAGGTGATTTGCCTTGTCCAGTATCGGTGGGGGCGGGTCGCCGGACCATGTCCGCAGCTCCCGAGTAACCTGTCTGTTCATGACATCGCTGCCGGTCCGGGTACGGATCCGCAACGGACCGGCGGTCGCGCACTATCCACCCGGAGCGACGCTCGGCCCCCGGGTGCTGCCCTGTTTCGAGTTCGTCTGGATGCTGGCCGGACGCGCCTCGTGGCAGTACTCCGAGGCCGGCGGTGACCCTTCGGCCACCCGCGAGCACACCTTGGCGCCCGGCAAGTTGCTGCTCTCCCGCCCCGGCCTGCGGGAACGCTACGCCTGGGACCCCGACCAGCCCTGCGTCCACGCGTACGTCACGTTCTATCTCGACGAGTCCGGTCCGCTGGGGACACCCACGCGGTGGCCGCTGATCCGACCGCTGTCGGCGGCCGATCCGCTCCCCGCGCTCTGTCGCTACCTGCTCTGGCTCGGCGGAACGGACGTCGATGGCGCACCGGCGCGGACGCCGGAGGTCCTGGGCTGGCTCCTCGAACTGTTCGTCAACGGCCCGGTCGCCGACGCGGCCGACGCGGCGCTGCCCGAGCACCTCGTCCGGCTGGCCGACCACCTCCGCGCCACCTGGCGCGGCGGGCCGGCACTGGCGCTGCGGCTCGACGAGATGGCGTCGGCGGCCCGGGTGTCCCCCGGACACCTCGCCCGGATCTTCCGGCAGGAGTTCGGCCTCGGTCCGGTCGGCGCCGTCGAACTGATCCGGCTCGCCCGGGCCGCCATCCTGTTGGAGCGCAGCAACCTCAGCGTCGGCGCGATCTCCGAGGCGTGCGGGTTCGTCAACCCGTTCCACTTCTCCCGCCGCTTCCGGTCGGCCTACGGGACCGCGCCACGCGGCTACCGAACCAGCCGTCCGCTCGACCCGCTCGACCCGGTACGCCGGGCCGGCCTGCTCGCCCTGGCGCAGCGGCTCCTGGTCGAGGACCTCTAGAGCGACCCGCGTCCCGAGGTCCGCTACGCCGGTGCCGTCCCGGGGAAGCCGGTCAGCAACGCGGCGAGGTCGCCGGCCAGTGGTTCGAGGACCGCGCGCAGCGCCCGCACCTCGGCCGGGTCGTACGGCAGAAACGGGGCGCCCACGGTGGGCGGGCAGAGGCCGATCAGGCTCAACGCCGTCTTCATCGCGACCACCCCCGGCCGTACGGTGTGGATGCGACCGACGGCGTCCAGCCGCGCCTGCCGGTCGCGGGCACCGGCCTCGTCCCCGGCCCGCCAGCGGTCGACCAGGCCGACGCAGAGCGCCGGGGCGAGGTTGCCGAGGCCCGGCGTGATGCCGGCGGCGCCCTGGCGGAGTCCGTCGACGAGCGCCGTCTCGGCGCCCTGGCTCACCGCGAACCCGGGCCGCTCCGCGGCGAGCGCGCAGAGCCGCGCGAGGTGTCCGGCGTCGCCGGAGCTGTCCTTGATGCCGATCACCCCGAGTTCGTCGGCGAGGACGGCCACGAGCTCCGGGTCCAGCGGGTTGCCGGTGTAGCGCGGGATGTTGTAGGCGACGGTCGGCACGCCGAGCGCGGCCACGGCGGCGAAGTGGGCGCGCAGTTCGGCCGCGGTGTGCCGGAAGTAGTAGGGGGCGGTGACGACGAACGCGTCCGGCTCGGCGGGCAGCGCCGCGCGGGCCCGGTCGAGGGTCTCGGCGGTGCCGGCGCCGGACGCGGCGACCAGCACCCGCGCCGCTGGGCCCACCCGCTCCCGCCAGTCCCTGGCGACCGGGACGACATAGCGGCTGACCGCCGCCGCCGGGACCGACGGGCCCTCGCCGTTGCTGCCCAGCAGCATCACCGTGGTGACGCCGGCGCCGGCCAGCGCGTCCAGCAGCGGGCAGGCGGCGGACGGGTCCGGTTGCCGGTCCGGGTCCAGCGGGGTGACCAGGGGAACGGTTACACCATCAAGCAGATGGGGCGGCATCGGTGCGGTCCTCCGAACGGGACGGGGTGGTTTCGAGCGGCTCGGCGGCGAAGGCCGGTGGGGTGGCGTCCGGGTCGAGTTCGAGTGCCGACGCGAGCAACGTCTGGGTATACGGGTGCTCGGGCGAGGAGTACAGCTGCTCGGCCGGCCCGGTTTCGACGATCTTCCCGAGGTACATCACGGCGACCCGGTCGGAGAGCTGACGCACCACCCCCAGATCGTGGGAGATGAACAGCATCGCCAGGCCCAGTTCCTCGCGCAGGCGGGCGAGCAGGGCGAGGATCTGCGCCTGGACCGACACGTCGAGCGCCGACACGGCCTCGTCGCAGACCAGCAGGCGGGGGCGGAGCGCGAGGGCCCGGGCGATGGCGACCCGCTGGCACTGCCCGCCGGAGAGTTCGGCGGGGCGCCGGCCGGCCAGGGCCGGGTCGACGCCCACCTGTTCAAGCAGGTGGGCGACCTCCGCGTCGTGGCCGCCGGGCCGGACCAGTCCGGGGTGCGCCCGCCAGCCCTCGGCGACGATGTCCCGCACGGTCATCCGGGGGTTGAGCGAGGAGCGGGGGTCCTGGAACACCATCTGGACATCCCGGCGCAGCCGCCGGGACCACCCGGTGGTGACGTCGGTACCGGCGAAGGTCACCGTGCCGCTGCGGGCCCGCTCCAGGCCGACGATCGTCCGGGCCAGCGTGGACTTGCCGGAGCCCGATTCGCCGACGAGCCCGACGGTCTCGCCCTCGGCGACGGTCAGGTCGACGCCGGCGACCGCCTGGATCTCCTGGCGCCGGCCACCCTTCCCCCTGGGGGCCTTGAACGTCGTCCACACCTCCCGCACCGACAACAGCGGCTCGGTCATGGCAGAACCTCCTCGGCGCGGTGGCAGGCCGCGACCCGGCCGGGCTCGACCTCTCTGGCCACCGGCTCCTCCACCCGGCACCGTTCGACGGCGAGCGGGCACCGGGGGTGGAACCGGCATCCGGACGGCAGCGCCGCCAGTCGTGGCGGATTCCCGGGGATCGGCGCGACCGGCGCCGAGCGGCTGTGCACCGCGGGCACCGAGCGGACCAGCGCCGCCGTGTACGGGTGCCGCGGCGCGTGCAGCAGTTCGCGGGTGGGACCGCGCTCCACGACCTTCCCGGCGTACATCACCGCGACGTGCTGCGCGGTGTGCGACATCACCCGAAGGTCGTGGCTGATCAGCAGCACCGACACGCCGTCCTCGGCCTGGATCTTCGTCAGCAGGGCGAGGATGCGGCCCTGCACCGAGACGTCCAGCGCGGTGGTCGGCTCGTCGGCGAGGATCAGCCTCGGCTGGCCGGCCAACGCCATCGCGATCACCGCGCGCTGGCGCAGCCCGCCGGAGAGCTGGTGCGGGTAGGCCCGCGCCCGCCCGGCGGGATCGGGCACGCCGACCCGTTCGAGCAGGTCGACGGCGAGCCGTCCGGCGGCGGCCCGGGACATTCCGTCGCGGCGGCGGGCGATCTCGCCGATCTGCCGGCCGACCGGCTGCACCGGGTTCAGCGCCGCCAGCGGATCCTGGAAGACCATCGCGATGCCCTTGCCGCGAAACTCCCGGCGCTGCGACTCGCGCAGGCCGACCAGTTCCCGGTCGGCGAACCGGATCCCGCCGGAGGTGACCGACACCCCCGGCGGCAGCAGGCCCAGCACCGCCGTCGCGGTCATCGTCTTGCCGCTGCCCGACTCGCCGACCACGCCGAGCGTCTGCCCGGCCGCCACGTCGAACCCGACGCCGTCGAGGATGCGCAGCGGTGCACCGTCCGGCCGGCGGGCCTCGACGACGAGGTCCCGCACGCTCAGTACGGGAGCGGTCGAAGTTGCATCCGTCGTGGTCATCAATACCCGCCGATCCGTGGCCAACCCAGCTCGACACCGTCGGCGGCCAGTTCCGCGCGGAAGCCCTCCAGCCGGCGGGGGTCGGCCCGTACCTGCCGAGGGGTCAGGCCGTTGTCCTGGCAGTGTGCCGCGAGCGCGCCGGCGACCTCGCCGATGTTCCACTCGGTGGGGTGCATCCGGTAGCAGCCGTTGGTGATGTGCGTGGTGCCGATGTTCTTCGACGCCGCCAGCAGGTTCTCCGTGCGGACCGGCAACAGCGCGCCCAACGGCACGTGGAAGGGGGTCGAGCCCACGTCGATGTAGTTGTCCATGCCGGTGGACGGGTGCAGGTCGATCCGGTAGGCGCCGACGCCGACGCTGTCCGGGTAGACCACGGATCCCCGCTCGCCGCGGATTTCGAGGGACAGGTCCTGCTCGACGACCGTGTACTCGGCGCGGATCCGCCGCGACTCCCGGATGTAGGGGGCCTTGGCGAACCCGTCGGCCGTGCCGAGCACGTCACCGCGCAGGCGTAGGCCGGGCCAGCCGGTGCCGCCGTCCGGCCGGGGCGCCTCGGTCTGTAGCCAGTAGAGCATGCTCAGGCTGAGCTGCCGCGACGACGCCAGGTGCTTGGCCTTCTCCTCCTCGCCGACCCCGATCAGCGGCCCGAGGAAGTAGTCGATCATCGGCCAGTTGACCAGTGTGACGTCGCTGTCGACCAGACCGGGGGCGAAGGTACGGCGCGAGACGATCCGCCGGAAGATCCAGAGATCGCTGTCGCCGGCGCTCACGCTCTGATCGGCCACGATCTCGCCGTCGGTGGCGGGGTTGGGGATGAACGTCCGGGTGTACGGTGCCAGCGTGCGCGGATCCGGGGCGGTCAGGGACACCAGTTCCGAGCCCCAGAAGTCGGGACGGAACGTGCTCCAGAAGTTGTACTCGTCGGGCTTGTCGATGGTGTGGTTCTCGCCGGCCCGGTGCTCCAGCGCGAAGCACCAGGAGAACGCCTGCATATTGGCGGGCTGCGCCTGCGCGGGGGCGTGCGGCTCGCCGGTCTCCGCCTGCGACTCGAAGCCGGTGACGTGCTCGGTACCGGTCAACGGCAGCAGGTCGCCGAGTTCGGTGGCGTCGAGCACGTACGGCGCGCCGAGCGCGACCCGATTGCCCGCCGGGTCTTCCACGACGACCGCGCGGACCTGGTCGCCGTCGACCTCCGCCGCGACCGGCCGGTGCCCGAGCAGCACCCGCAGCCGGCCGGCGGCGATCCAGGGCGCGAGCATCGCGTCGATCACGGCGGCCGCCACCCGAGGCTCGTGGCACAGCGGGCTGACCGTGCCCTCGCCCGGATTGAGGAACCGTGCCGCCCGCGCCCGCTCGCTCAACGGATACCACCGCCGGTGGTACTCGCGGATGCCGTCGCGCAGCTCGCGGTAGCTCGCCGTGCAGCCGAACCGCTCGATCCACGGATGCTCGTCGGGCGGCACCGCCTGGGTGGTGAGCTGACCGCCCAACCAGTCGGTCTCCTCGGTCAGCAGCACCGTCCGGCCGCGCCGCAGCACCGCGAGGGCTGCCGCCACACCGCCCAGACCGCCGCCGACGACGAGCACGTCCGCCCGGTTGTGCGCGAGTTTCACTGGTTGTCCTCCTCGGGAACCCGGAAATACGGCTCGGCGCCGCTCTCGATGAGCGCGACCAGGCTGAGCAGTGCGCCCCACGAGTGGAACGGCTCGCTGTTGGCCTTGTCGCAGCCCTCGCCGGTGTGCGCCGAGTAGTTCTCGTGCACGTGGCGGTGCGCACGCCATTCCTGCAACGCCAGGTCACCGCTGCGTTCGGCCAGCCACCGCTGGTCGTCCGCCAGGCCGAGCCGGCGCAGCCCCAGGTAGACCAGGAAGTTCATCGGCGGCCAGACCCGACCGTGCCAGTAGTAGCTGCGGGAGGCGGAGTCGACGTCGCTGCGCGGCGTCGACGGCACCGCCCACCGGCCGCCGAAGTACGTCTCGTCGCGCAGGTAGTGGGCGACCATCCGCTTGCCCCGGCCGTCCGCGCCGATCCCGGCCAGCAGTGGATAGAAGCTCATCGGCGAGATGTCGGCGGTGAACCCGTCGGTGTCGGTACGGCGACTGCGGTAGGACGCCGTCTCGTCGGACCAGAGACGGTCCTCGATGGCGGCAATGATCGCCCCTCCCCGCTCACGAAGTTCGTCACGCTCGGCGTCGTGCCCCAGCGCGTCGGCGATGTTCGCCAGGGCCTCGCAGTCCATGGCGTACTCGCTGTTGAGGCTCACGTCGTGCGCCAGCATCAGGCCGACCGACGGGTCGTACGGGATGTCGGCAAAGATCGGGTGGTCGTCGCAGCCGCTCTCGCAGGTGGCCCCGAAGTGCTGGTCGATGCGGGGAATGTCCTGCGGCGACGGCCATTCCGGCTGGAACGCGGTGGAGCCGAGGCAGAGCAGGTCGCCGTGCCGGCGGACCCGCCACCACCACCGGTTCCAGCTCAACAGGCCACCGAAGACCTCCTCGAGGAACCACCGGTCGCCGAAGCGCAGATAGAGCTGCCACGACGCCATCGACCCGACCGGGGGTTGGGAGCCGTCGAGCGTACGTCGACCGGTGCCCTGGGCCACGTTGGGCACGAACCCGTCCGGGGTGAGTTCCCGGGTCATCTCCACCGCGTTGGCGTACGCCAGGTCCTTGCTGAGGGTGCCGGCGAGCAGCGCGTTGAAGTAGTTGTCCCAGCAGAAAAGGGCATACCCGCCGCGCTTGCCGACGTTCCACAGCCGGCTGACCGTGGTCACCACCCGATCGTGTGCCGGCTCGTAGATCGTGTTCCAGGCGATCGCGTCGCGCACGAGTTCCCGATGCACGGCGTCGGCGTCCTCGGGTGCGGCCGGCGATATCCGGGCGAGGTCGACCAGCCGCCGGATCTCGGCGAGGTCCCGCGGCGTACCGGTCGACACGCCGACCGGCCCGTCGAGCCGCATCGCCAGGTACGGCCCGGTCAGGTCGACGTACGGGTCGTCGACCTGCGGGGCGGTGCCGTGGACGCCGACCGGTTCGGGGCGCTCCGGCAGGTCGGCGACGACTGTGGCGCCAACCCGCCGGACCGTGCCCGGGCGATTCCACAGCAGTGCCACGGAGACGGTCAGCGTCGCCGGCTGAGCCTGGTTGGCCCGCGGCGTGGCGAGGACGACGAGGTCGGCGCCGGTGTGGGCGCTCTCCACCAGCACCTCGATGTCGCGCCAGCGTACGGTCACCGCGGTGTAGCCGCCGTCGACCGCGTGCGGGCCGAGGGTCACCTCTTCCGCGTCGGGTTCCCGTCGCCCGATCTGGACGCGCTGTAGGTCGTTGCCCCGGTAGTACTCCTTCAGGCCGAGCGTGACCGCGAGCCCCTCGGGCAGCAGCACCTGGGTGAGCAGGCTGCGGGTGTCCCAGGTGTTCCAGCCCCGGGCCAGGCGCCGCTGCGCCGCCCGGTAGGAATCCGCACCTTGCGTCACGACCGGTTCACCCTGGCCTTGGCGAAGTCGGGGTAGCCGCCGGCGTCCAAGGTGAAGCCCTGGAGGCGCTTGTTCCAGACGTACGCGGTCTGCACGGTCATCGGGTACATGCCGACCGCGTCATCCCAGATGATCTTGCTGGCCGCCGCGTACGCCGTCTTCCGCTCACCCTCGTCGCTGGTGCTCCCCGCCGTGGCGAGCAGTTCGTCGAGCTGCGGATTGCAGTAGCCGTTGCGCTTGGCCGCGCAGGTGTAGAGCCGCCCGAGGTTGGAGGCGGCGTCGAAGCCGGCGGTGCCGAGCATCTGGAAGTTGACGTCCCAGTCGAGGGCGATCAGATCCTTGATGAAGACGGCCTGTTCCTTCTCCAGCAGGTCGATCTTGACGCCGATCTTCGACAGGTCGGAGACGACCGCCTGGTTGAACGGGCGGAACTCGGGGTTGGCGAACTGTAGGCGCAGCGGCTTGCCGAAGTCGAAACCCGCCGCCGTGAGCTCGGCCTTGGCCGCCGCCGGGTCGTACGTCTTCGGTTGCTGCGGGCTGTAGCCGAACACGGTCGGGGCGACCGGGGCGTCGGCGAGCGCGCCGGTCTCCGGGTAGAGGCTCTTGATGATCGTGTTGAAGTCGACCGCCTTCCACAGCGCGTTGCGGATGGCCGCGGTCTTCAGCGCCGGGACCGAGGAGTTGAACCACATCGTGTAGACCTGGTTGGTGGCGACCGCCTCGGTCTTGAGGTTGCTGTCCGCCTTCAGGTCGGCCAACTGGTCGTTCGGTACGCCCCAGACGAGGTCGACCTCGCCGGTGCGCAGGGCGGTCAACCGGGCCGCGATCTCCGGGATCGAGCGGATGGTGACCGTTTCGAGCTTCGGCTTGCCGCCCCAGTACTTGTCGTTGGCGGCCAGCACGATCGTCTCGCCCGGGGTGAACGACTTGACGGTGAACGGACCCGAGCCCACCGGCGCCTTGAAGAAGCCGGCGTCCTTCTGGGCAACCGTCTTCGGGAGGATGAAGAAGGTGACCAGCTTGCTCGGCAGCGCGGCGTCGGGCTTGGCCGTCTTGATGACGACCTGGTCCGGCCGGGATGACTCGATGCTGGCACCGGTGAAGTTCGAGGCGGCCGGGCTGTCGCCGCCCAGCAGCCGGCGGAACGAGGCCACCACGTCGTCGGCGGTGAGCGCGGAGCCGTCGGAGAAGTTCACCCCGCTGCGCAGCGTGAACGTCCAGGAGGTGGTGGCCGCATCGGCGGACCAGTCGGTCGCCAGGTCACCGATGATCTTGCCTTGCGGGTCGGGCCGGGTGAGCCGGCTGAAGATCTCCTGGCCGATCAGGTCCTTGCCGGACGCGCCGCCCTCCGCACTGTGCGGGTCGATCGACTCGATCGGATAGGTGCCGCTGACGACGATCGACCCGGCTCCCTCCGGGTCCGTACCGCCGCTCGTGGTGGTGCAGGCGGACAGGGTGGCGACGACGGCGACGGCCGCCAGCGCGGTGCGTACGAAGGCTTTCATGGCAACTCCAGTCCGTGGTGGTGGGGTGGGTGGGGTTTCATGAACCGGTCGACCGTCCGGTCCGGCCGAGCCTCGCCGACATCTGGTCACCGAGCAGCCCGACGCTGACGACGAGCACGAACAGGGCGATCCCGGGAGATGCGGAAATCCACCAGGCGGTGTCGAGATACTCCTTGCCGTTGGCCACCGTCTGTCCCCAGGAGGGCACGGAGGCCGGCAGCCCGATGCCGAGGAAGCTCAGGCCCGCCTCGGCGAGGACGACGAGGGCGAACTCCACCGTCGCCATCGCCACCATCGGCGGGACGACGAACGGCAGGATGTGCCGGACCAGCATCGCCGGCCGGCGGATGCCCATCAGCCGGGCCGCGCTGACCCACTCACGCTCCTTGATGCTGAGCGTGACGTTGCGGGCGACCCGCGCGAACGGTGTCCAGGCGGTGACCGACAGGGCGATGACGACGGTCAGCAGGCCACGGGAGAAGAGGCCGGCGATGACGATCGCCAGCAGCACGCCGGGGAAGGTGAGCAGGACGTCGATCAGCCGGGACAGCACCACGTCGAGCCAGCCCCCGATCAGGCCGGCCACGGCGCCGACGATCATCCCGACGAGCGCCGAGAGCGTCACCGCCACGGTCGCGACGATCAGGGAGGTCCGTGCGCCGTAGACGATCTGCGCGGCGATGTCGCGGCCCAGGCCGTCGGTGCCCAGCCACGCGGTGGTCCCATCCGACGTGCTCGCGCCGGGCGGCAGCAGGCGGTCCCCGACGGGCGTCGCCACGTGGTCGTACCCGATCAGGACGGGCGCCACCAGCGCGACCAGAACGTAGCCGAGCACGATGCTCAGCGGGACCCACACCCCGCCGCGCCGGACCCGGCCGCGCCGCCGCGCCGGGGCGAACGTCACCGTCTCCGCCGCGGTTGTCTGGGTGGACACCGGCGGCGCGCTCATGCCGTCACTCCGCTTCGCCGCGTGCCGTCACGAGGCTCGTCCCCGCCGACTCGGCCGACTCGCTCGCTGCGCCCGGTCATGCGGCACCGAGCCGGATGCGCGGGTCCAGGCGTGCGGTGGCGAGATCGGCCAGCAGGTTGAGCAGGACGATGATTCCGGCGATCGTCAGGGTCGCCGCCTGCACCACCGCGTAGTCGCGGTTGTTGACCGCCGACACGATGAGGGATCCGAGTCCGGGCCAGGCGAAGACGTTCTCCACCACCACGGCGCCGCCGATCAGCGCGCCGAGTTGCAGGGCGACCACCGTCAGGACCGGGGTGAGCGAGTTGCGCAGGGCGTGCCCGATCAGCACCTGCCGGTCGGTGAGCCCCTTGGCGCGGGCCGTCGTGGCGTACGGCTCGTCCATCTCCTCGACCAGGCTGCTGCGGGTCAGCCGCGCCACGATGGCGGTGAACGGGAGGGACAGTGTCACCGCGGGGAGTACGAGGTGGGCCGGAGTGCCGACACCGGAACTCGGCAGTACCCGCAACACCAGTGCGAAGAGCAGGATCAGCATGATCCCGACCCAGAACGTCGGGAACGCCTGGAGGCCGATCGTCAACGCGGAGGTCACCCTGTCGACGACGCCGCCCCGGCGGTATCCGGCGATGAGGCCGAGCACCAGCCCGACGCAGACGGCGATCACCGCCGCTGCGGCGGCGAGTTCCAGGCTCGCCGGCAGCCGGGTGAGGACCGCCTCCATCGCCGGCTGGCCCAGCCGGTAGGAGTCGCCGAAGTCCAACCTCGACACGTCCCACAGATAGGCCAGGTACTGCTCCGGCAGCGACCGGTCGAGGCCCAGCCGTGTGGTCAACTCGGCCACCTCTTCGGGCTGCGCGTCCGGACCCAGCAGCACCAGTGCGGGTCCGCCGGGCGCTAGCCGGATGATCAGAAAGATCAGGCTGGCGGCACCCCACATCACGATCACTGAGCTGGCGAGGCGCCGCAGCACCACCCGGGTCATCTCCGTGTCACCTCCCCCTGAACACACATCCGTTTATGCGCATTAGTAACCGCCTGTACCGCGCGTACCGGTACCGCTGGGCGGGACCGTCGCGCTTCGGAAGCTGGCTGGGTCGGTCTGGCTGTCGGGTCGACTAGCTGCTGGGTCGCTTTGCTGGCTGGTCGGTCGGCCCGGGCCTGGGTCGGGGCGGGCGAACCGCCGGTCGCGCCCTCGGCGGGGTCGCCGTCGGTCGAGGGTCGCGCCGGACGCCCACCGTGTCGCCCGGGATCGCGACGCACGGCACCGTCACCCGGCTCACCTCTGAGGGATCCTCCGCTTCGAGCTTGTCGATCAGCAGCCGGACGGCGCGCCGACCCATTTCTTCGCGCTGAACCGCGAACCGGGTGCACCGCTGCGCCACGCCGTCCTCGTCGACGTCGCCGAGCACCACCAACGACACGTCGTCCGGCACGGCGAGATCCGCCTGCGCCGCGGCCGCGAGGAAGGCGCCGACAAGCTCACCGTCGGCGGCGCCCTCCACCGCGTACGCGGTGACGCCCTGGTCGCGGCGGGAGAGTAGTTCCGCCGGCCCGATCCCGGCCGGTTCGACCTCCCACACCGACGCGGGCCGTACGGTCCGGCCGGCGAGGTCGTGGGCGCGGACGAATCCGGTCTTGCGGTCGACCGTCGGCTCGAGGTCGGCGGTGCCGGTGACCAGGCAGATGTTCTCGTGGCCGAGCGCGATCAGCTCGCCGACCAGGCTCGCGGTCGCCCCGACGTAGTCGGCAGCCACATAGGACAGTCCGGCGCCGTGCACGTCCCGGCGGCCGATGAAGACGAACGGAAACTGCTCCCGGACGAGGCGGGCCAACTCCTCGCGGTCGGGTGCCAGTCCGAGCAGGAGCCCGCCGTCGGCGAGCCGGAGCCGGTTGGTGCCGGAGCCGTAGATCGACCGCCGGCCGGCGCCGTCGGTCGCGCTGGTGAACAGGACGAGGTCGTAACGCTGAGCTTCGGCCTCCTGCTCGATGCCGAGGAGGAACGGATGGAAGAAGTCGCGCTGCCCGACGGGGAACACGGGTTCGAAGGTGAAGACGCCGAGCAGGCGATTGCGGCCTCCGGCGAGGCTACGGGCCACCGGGTCGGCGTGGTAGCCCATGTCCCGTGCGGTGAACAGCACCAGATCTCGCAGTTCGGGGCTGATCGCGATGTCCCGGCCGGCCCGGCCGGAGAGCACGACCGACACCGTCGCCTGGGAGATGCCGAGCTTCAGGGCAATGTCGGCCTGCCGGATCCGTCGGCCCATCTGGCACCTCCTCCGGTTACTAATGCGCATGAGTTGCGAGGACGTTACAACGGTGAAATTGGCCCGTCAATACCGGATCCGGCTCCGATTCGGCGTCCCGTCCGACCTAGGCTGACCAGGTGTCGGAGTCGCGCGTACGGACGCAACGGCTGCTCTACGGCGCGATGCGACTCGGCGGGACCAGGACCGCCGAGCCCCATCGTTCGGCGGACATCGACGAGGCCGAGGCGGCCATCAACGCCGCGTTGGACTGCGGCATCACGATGTTCGACCTCGCCGACATCTATCGGCAGGGCAAGAGTGGTACGCGCTCTGGGTCACCGCCCGGGGCGCCGCCCTGCCCTGACGGGCGCCGCCGCGCCGATCCTCCGTCGGACGAGTTCGACGCGAGCGCCCACGGTCCGCGCCGGGCCGGCAACTGCTCCGGTCAGCCACCGGACGCCGCATCCGCACGCCGGGCGGATGGCTACTAATAGCCATTAGCAGGCTTGGCTCATGGCGCGGAGCTGCGGTTGAACAGGTAAAGCCGGGAGCACTATTGACACGGCTCTGACACACGACCGAAACTTTGCCTCCGTCGGTTAAGCGCATTAGCAGGAGGTGCGGATGGGGCGAGGCGTTCCGAAGCGGCCGACCCAGGCCGACATAGCGCGCCTTGCCGGGGTCAGCCAGGCGACCGTGTCGCTCGTGCTCAACGAGCGCGACTCCGGGGCACGGATCAGCCCGGAGACCCGGGACCGGGTGCTGGCCGTGATGCGCGAGTGGGGTTACGTCGCCAACGCCTCGGCCCGCTCACTCGCCAGCGGCCGGAACCGGATCATCGGCGTCTACACCTTCGAGCCGGTCTTCCCGACGACCAGCGTCGACTTCTACTTCCCGTTCCTGCTCGGGATGGAGCAGGAGGCGGCCGAGTTGGGGCACGACCTGCTGCTGTTCACCAGCGTGGGCGGCGAACGCCAGATGTACCGCGACGGCGCGACCCGGCTGGCGTTGGCCGACGGCGCACTGCTGCTCGGCCGCATCCCCAACATCGACGAGATCGAACGGCTCCGCGACTCCGGCTACCCGTTCGTGTACGTGGGACACCGCGAGGTGTCCGGTGCGCCGGTCTCCTACGTGGCCGCCGACTACGCGAGTGCCACCCGAGAGCTCACCGAGCGGCTGTTCGAGCAGGGCCACGAGCGGGTGGCGTACGCCCGACTCGGCGAGGGCGAAGCGCAGCCCAGCGCCGACCGGGAGAAGGGCTTCCGGCAGGCGCAGCGGGCCGGCTCGCTCCGGCGCCCCATCGGCCCGGTGTGGACGCTGGCGTCCCGCGACGAGGTGGACGGCCTGGTCGAGGACGTCGTCGGCGCCGGCATCACCGCCGTCGTCGCGGAACAGCAACTGCTCGCCGAGGAGGTCCGGCGCGCCGCCGGCCGCCGTGGGCTCTCGGTTCCGGCGGACCTGAGCATCGTGGTCCTCGGCGACCCGACCGGTGCCCGCGGCGACGAGGTGGCGTGGACCGGTCTCGAGGTACCGCGGCAGGAGATGGGCCGGGTGGCCACCCGCCTCCTGATCCGGTCGCTGGACGACGCGGAACAGACCGCGGTGCACGAGAGCGTCGGCTGCCCGATCGTCCCCGGCAGCACGGTAGGGCCGGCCCGCCGCGGCGCGAGTCCACGCTGAGCGCCGCCCCGACATTCAGCTAATCCCCCGAGTGATCCGGCACGGTACGCAGCCCGCGCCCGGAGCACCGTCGTGACCCGTTGACGCACCACGCCACTTCCCTCTGAGGCAAGGAGCAGCATGTCGCACGAACGGATCGGACGCAGAAAGTTCACCCTCGGCCTGGCGGCCGGGGCCGCCGCAGTCGGTGGCCTGCCCGCGCTGGCCGCCACCCCTGCCATCGCCTCCCCCACCACCGCCGGTACCGGAAGGAAGAAGCACCCGCATCCCGCGGCCCCATTCTTCGCGGAGACCACCCTCTGGGATGCCGAGCTCGACCCGCTGGAGAACTACCACGTGCACGGCCTCGCCGTACTGCCGAACGACACGATCCTGGCGGCCACCGAGGGCCGGTACGAGGTCTGCGATGCCGGCCCGCGCGACCTGCTGCTGCGGCGGAGCACCGACCGGGGCGAGACGTGGAGCCCGACCCAGACCGTGGTCCGGTCGGTCGACGGTCAGTCGTGGGGAAATCCGGCGCTCGTGGTCGACCGCACCACCGGCGAGGTGTTCCTGTTCTACATGCTCTCGCTGCGCCTGCCGGAGAACACCTCGTGCTCGGGCGACAGCGGCGACCTGTTCGTGGTGTCGAGCCGGGACGACGGGGTCACCTGGAGCGAGCCGCGCAGCATGTCCGGGCTGTTCGACCACTTCGCGTACGACTGGGCGCTGCACGGCCCCGGCCCCGGTCACGGCATCCAGTTGGACAACGGGCGGCTGCTGCTCAACGTGCTGCACCGGAGGGTCATCGTCGGTAACACCGTCGCCCAGCGCTTCTACGGAGTCGCCTCGATCTACAGCGACGACCACGGTCGTACCTGGCAGGCGACCGGCGAGGTGCCGGTGTCGGTCGACTATCCGATCAACGAGGCTCGGGTGGTCCAGCGCAGCGACGGCTCGGTCCTGGTCAACGGGCGGGCCGCGTCCGGTGGTAACCGGCAGCGGATCGTCTCGATTAGCGCCGACCGTGGCCTGACCTGGTCACCCGCCAAACTGGACGGTTCGACCGGGGTGTTCAACGCGGTCGACGCTGGTCTGGCCCGCTACACCGGCGGCCCGCGCAGCAGGGAGGTCGACCGGATCCTGTTCAGCCGGCCGGACTCGCCGATGCGCTGGAACATGACGGTGTCGGTGAGCTATGACGAGGGCTACTCGTTCCGCTACAGCAGGGTGGTGAACCCGAACCGGTCCTACTACTCCGACCTGGCCCGGCTCTCCGACGGCACCATCATCCTGCTGTACGGCTGCGACGGCGACATCCCCAGCTTCCCTCGCCGGGTGGCGATCTGCCGCTTCAACCTGGAATGGCTCACTCAGGGCCGGGACAGCCTGGCGACCGGCCCGGACCTCGACGAGCGGACGTACGACCTGGGCGCCACCGTGCACGGTGCCCGCCGGTCGGGCGGAACCGTCGCGGTGGTACCCGAACCCACCGCCCGGGGCGGCAACCGGGCCGCACGGTCCGTCTGGACCCCGACCGCGGTCGGGGACTTCATCGAGTACCCGATCACGGTCGGCCGGGGCGGTGAACGGGAGGCCGTGCTGCGGTACTACCGCCCGGTCGACGGTGGTGTGGTCACCGTGACCATCGACGGCGCGGAACCCCGCAACTCGACCGTCGACACGACGGCGGAGAGTTCCGAGGGCTACGACATCGTCAACCTCGGAACCGTCCGGCTGCGCCCGGGCCGGTCCCGGGTGCGCTTCACGCTGGTCAGCGCCGGCCGGGGCGGCGGTACCCGGGTTTCCCTCGACGAACTGAGCCTGATCGAGGGCCCGCGCGCGGACGTCCGCGAGGAGGTGACCGTCGACAACGGCGAGAAGGGCTTCGAGACCGTCTCCGGCACCTGGACGGCGGGCACCGGCGTGGCCGGCTACTACGGGTCCAACTACCTCTCCCGGGCGGCCGGCACCGGCGCCAACGTCGTACGCTGGCGGCCCGCCCTGCCTGGCGACGGCCGGTACGAGGTGCTGGTCTCGTACCCCGCGGCGTCGAACCGGGCCACCAACACCCCCTACACCGTGCACCACGCCGAGGGCAACGACGTCGTACCCGTCGACCAGCGGGTGCGGGGCGTACCCGAGCCGCGCGGCGGCGAGTGGGCCTCGCTCGGCATCTTCACCTTCACCGCTGGCATCAGCGGCTCGGTGGAGCTCAGCGACAACGCCAACGGGTTCGTCATCGCCGACGCGGTGCGGTTCCTCCGGAAGTGACCCGACGCCCGGGCGCCGCCCTGCCCGCCCGGCCGGACGGCGCCCGGGATTCCCCGGGTCAGAACCGCCGCAGCCGTACGGCGTCCGCGATGACGTAACCGTTGGCGTCGTCGTTCAGCTCCACCTTCGCGCCGGACCCGGGGTCGAACGCGAAGATGCCGAGGCGGGCCCAGTTGCCGCCGCGCGGATCCGGTGTTCCCGCCACCCGCTGGTCGATCCGTACGGTTGTGGTGCCGAACTCGTGGGTGATCGTGAACGGCGCGTCGGAGGCCCGGTTCTC
Source organism: Plantactinospora mayteni (assembly GCF_016862935.1). GTDB lineage: Bacteria > Actinomycetota > Actinomycetes > Mycobacteriales > Micromonosporaceae > Plantactinospora > Plantactinospora mayteni. The sequence goes on along the minus strand of NZ_BONX01000056.1, from coordinate 73,701 downwards.
GTGCGCCGCGTAGGCCACCTCGACCAGGTGGTAGCCGGCGGTGGGAATGGTCGGTTGCCAGCGGGCGACGCTGGACCCGGTGCCGGCGGGATGGCGGTAGTAGTCGGCGCCGTAGGTGCCCGCCAGGGCGGCGCTGCGCCCCCAGGTCCCGGAGACCAGCGTGAAGCCGGCGGTGCCGTTGTCGACCGTGATCTCGGCCGGTTCCCGGACGAGCCGGACCGCGTCCGCCACTACATAGCCGTTGGCGTTGTCGGTGAGCTCGATCCTCGCCAGCCCGGCGGGGAACGTGAAGCTGCCGATCGAGACCCACTCCCCGCCACCGGGTCCCGGCGTGCCGGCGACCCGCTGGTTGACCCGGACCGTCGTCGACCCGGTCAGGTGGGTAACCACGTACGGCGCGTTGGTCGCCCGGTTCGGGTGGGCGGTGTACGACACCCAGACCTCGTACCGGCCTTGGCCGGGGAGCGGCGGCTGCCAACGCACGACGCTGGAGCCGGTGCCCGCGGCGTGGTGGCGGTAGCTCGGACCGTAGGTGCCCGCGACGCCGGTGCTGTTGCCCCACGTGCCCGAGACGATCCTGAAGCCGAGCGCGTCGTTGTTGTCGACGGTGACGACGTCCTGCGGGTCGGCCGGCGACGACGCGACGACGAAGCTCGCCTCGTCGACGGAGATCCGCGTCCCGCCACCCCGCCCCGGACCGGCCGCCGTGAACCGCAGGACGTGCTGGCCGGCGGCGAGCTGGGTACGGCCCAGGTTGACGACGTCGTAACCGGCGGCCGACTCGGCGGTGGTGTCCACGGCCGACGAGCGCAACGACTGCCCGTCCAGGGCCACCGTCATCAGCCCACCGTCCGGTGAGCGGTAGTAGCGCAGGATCACCTCGTACTGCCCGGCCTGGGGCAGGGTGACGGCGCACTCGATGAAGTCGCCCACAGCCACGGGCGCGAAGCTCGCCCGGGCGCCGCCGCGCGCCGTCGGTTCGGACACGACCGTCAGCGTTCCCCGTGGGGCCTGGGCCATGCTGAGGTCACGGTGCTGCTGGGTGAGCCCGGGACCGTCGGCGAGGTTGTCCCGGCCCCGGGTCAGCCACTCGACGTTGAACCGGGCGGCGACGATCCGCCGCGGGGCGGCCGCGATGTCGCCGTCCCGGCCGTAGAGCAGGATGATCGTCCCGTCCGAGAGCCGGGCCAGGTCGGAATAGTACGAGGGGCCGGGGTTGACGACCCGGTGGTATCGGAACGACTGGGCGTCGTCGTAGCTGACGGAGACGGTCATGTTCCGCCGCACCGGGGCGTCCGGCCGGCTGAACAGGATCCGGTCGACCTCGTCGCTGCCGGGTCCGCCGCTGTAGCGCAGCAGGCCGGCGTCGACCGCGTTGAAGACCCCGGTCGCACCCTCCAGCTTCGGTGCCGCCCAGGTGAGCCCCCCGTCGGCACTGGTCGAGACGATCCGCTGCCGGTTGCCGCCCGCGCTCGCCCGCGCGCTGACCAGTACCCGTCCGTCAGCCAGCTCCACCAGCCGCGACTCGTTCAACGGATAGTCGACCGACACCGGGATGGCGCCGCCCGCCTGCCAGGTCGAGCCCCCGTTGTCGCTGTAGAGCACCGACACGCCGTAGTTGCGTTCGGCGACGCTGTTGCCGACGATGACCCGGCGGTGCAGAACCTGGAGCAGGAGGCGACCACCGGCGAGCTGGATGCCATGCCCGGGGCCCGGCCCGTGCATCGCCCAGTCGTAGGGGAAGTGGTCGAAGATCCCCGCCAGGGAGGTCGGCGCCGACCACTGCCGACCACCGTCCACACTGGACGTGACGTAGAGTTCGCCGCTGTCGCCCGAGCAGCTGGTATTGCCCGGCAGCCGGGTCGACAGAGCGAAGAAACAGAAGACCTTTCCAGCGGTGCGGTCGACCACGAACGTCGGATTCCCCCACGACTGCCCGCCGACCGACGGCTGTAGGACCTGGCTGGCGCTCCACGTCGCCCCACCGTCCGTACTGCGTCGCAGCACCAGCTCGCGGGGACCGGCGTCGCACTCCTCGTAGCGCCCCTCGGCCGCCGCCAGGATCGTGTCGTCGGGCAGCACCGCCAGACCCTGGACGTGGTAGTTGACCCGCGGACCCGCGACGGAGTCCCAGAGTGCCACCTCGTGGAAGGCCGGCGCCGGTGCGGCCACGGCTGGCCGCCGCCCGAGCAGGCTGCCCGGTACGGCGGCCAGCGCGGCGGTGGCCGCCAGGCCGACGGTGACCGTCCGGCGGGTGACTCGCGCCTCGTCCTTCATGATCCTCCTCGAAACTCACGCAACACCTGGTCCGCGCCTCATCCCGGGGACGGCTCGGCCGTGTCCTGCCGATCATTGCCGGCCTGCGTCGGGCTCAGACGACGCCGCCGGTGGTGGTGGTGGTGGTGATTCGTCTGGATACCACACGGGTATCCAAACGAAATCCCCACCTTTCCGGATCACCGCCGGGATCCCGCCTCGGCTCGACATGTGCGGCAGGAGACGGCCTATACAACGGCTCCGGCCGCCCGGAGCCAGTCCCGCAGCCACTCGACCGCGAGCCCGGCAACGGTACCGTCCGCGGCGATCGCCGCCGCGGTGCCAGCCGCCTGACCCAGCGCCACGCACTGGCCGCGGCCAAGGGTCAACGGCCGCGTCGTCGTATACGGCGTCGCCGGCGGCGAAGCTCCCATCACCACTGGGAGCTGACTGGTCCCGCGGCCCTGAGCAGACCCGAATGCTAGAGCGCGTCTGACGGATCATGGCGCCATCTTTATCGTGATCAGGGCGGTTGAGCAGGCAGATGGAGGTCGCGTGTCGTTGCTCCGGATAGGACGAAGCTCCCGGTAGGACAGCCGGGGCGAGGTTCCCGCCTGGGTTGCGGCACTTCGGCCGCCGCCCCGTACTCCCGCCCCCGACCCGAATCACATAGCCACAATGCCAGTACGAAGTACAGCGTGACCCGGTTCGGCAATGATCGAATCCGCTGGTCCCCACGGCCACACTCGCTGATTACCTCGTCGACGAGGTCCGATGGCACCAGCTCGGCCACCGCACCCAGTGCCGGGGCGGCGACCCGGTTGACGTACGACCGAGCCTCGTCGGCAGCGGCGTACGTGGTCCGGGGCCAGAAGAAGCCACAGCCCCGCATGGCGGCGGATTGCCGCTCTTTCTGGGAGATTGTCGACGTCGCACGTGCGCGGGTGGACGATGTCGACGAGGTGCCTGCGGTGCTCGTTGAGGTGTTAGAGCCTGGCAAAATAAGGGTTTCAGGTGTGTTGATGGCGGGCGAGTCGGCGGGTCATGACGATGATCATCGCCCATTGGACCATCGCGGCGTGGTGGTCGGGTAGCCGTTCGTAATCCCGGACGGTACGTCGGCATCGGTTGATCCAGGAGAAGGTGCGCTCCACCGCCCACCTGCGGTGTAGGACCACGAAGGTGGTCTGCCCGGCGAGTTTCGCGACGATCCGCACGGTCAGCGCGAGGTGGGCGGCGGCCCAGCCCACGACCCTGCCGGCGTAGCCGCTGTCGGCCCACACGAGACGGATCACGGGGAAGCAGGTGCGTAGCGCCTGGAGCAGGGCCGGGGCGGCGGCGCGGTCCTGGACGTTCGCGCCGGTGACCAGGACCGCGAGGAGTAGTCCGCGGGTGTCGACGGCGATGTGTCGTTTGCGGCCGTTGACCCGCTTGCCCGCGTCGTAGCCGCGGCTGGGGCGGCAGACGGTCTCCGCCCCGTACGGACTGGGAGTCGACCAACGCGTCGGCAAAACCGTCAAGCGTGACCTGACGATCACCGCCCGCAAACAACGCAAAGGTTACTGTACATCGACCTGGCATTGGACGCGCTGCAGGTCGCGATCCGGCGCAGGCGCTTCAAGTTCCCACCCGCCGAATACGAAGCGTTACGCGCGATGACCCAACCGTTGACACACCCACGCGCCATCGTCGCGTGTTCGATCATGCAGCCTGGACGGTGAAGGCCAGCGCCGCCGAGCAGATGACCAACATCGCCGTCGCGTTCAGGAACAGGTTGCGGCCGAAATCGCGGGCGCGGACGTGCGCCGAGACCGCCACCACGAAGTAGCAGACCAGCGCCGCGCACACAAGCACCGCCAACGGCGGAACCCAGATCCCGACGATAAGCCCAGCCGCTGCGGCAGCCTTGAGCGGAGGGAGAAACTTCCAGAAGCGTTCGGGGAACTGGACGTCGATCAGACACTGCCGGATGAAGGCGACCGGCTTTGCGCATAACACCGCGTCGCAGAGCTGGATCACTGCCAACAAGGCCAGCGGCCACCAGGGTTGCACCATCTCGAAGGACTCCTCAGGTAAATGGTCACAATCGACCACATTGGACGTAGGTGGAGCCTCACCACGTCGGACGACGGTGACCCGCCATCGTCTGCGACCCGTTCCCGACTCCTGCTGCCGAGCCAACCAGCCACCCTGCCGCGGCGGACAAGCTCAGCCTTCTCCGTGTCTTGGCCTTCTCACGTGCCCGGCTGTCGTCGGGTAGCGCCAGCGGGTGGGGGGTGCGCGCCCGCGCCGAGGACGTGCTTGGTCACCGCATCGGCGCAGGGAGCGTACGCGCGCCAGTGGAGGTAGCCGTCCGGGCGAATGAGCAACGCGGTACCGGGCTTTGCTCGGTAGGCCCGGCGAAACGTCCCGTCGCGGTCGATGACCACCCGGCCGGAGAACGACGTCGATCGCGCGGGCGTGATCAAGCACGTGTGCACCTCGTCGGGAAGAGCATCACAGTCGAGGTGGCTGGCGGCGGCGTCGCCGACGAGGAGCAGCGTCCATCGTGGCCCGCGGAGCAGGTCGAACAGCCGCAGCGGCTGCTCGGTTTCGGCATCGACGAGGTGGGCATCGGGGGCCCGATCGCCAGGTCGAACGCGGCCGCCGGACATCTCGTCGTCTGCCAGGGGCCCGTCGCGGTAGCCGATGTCGATCTGGGACACACGAGCGGTGAGCCCACGGTTGATCGAGGGTCGGCTGAGGAGCGGCAGGAGCAGTCGTTGCACGGCGAACCGGACGAGTGGGTTGCGGTTGGTGACCACGTCGAGGATGTTGGTGCTTTGCGTCAACGCACGACGGGCGACGGGGAGGCGTTCGGCCGGGTAGGTGTCGAGCAGGGTGTCGTCGTGGCCGTTGAGGCAGGCGGCAAGCTTCCAGCCCAGGTTGTAGGCGTCCTGGATGCCGGTGTTCATTCCCTGCCCTCCGGTGGGCGGGTGCACGTGCGCGGCGTCGCCGGCGAGCAGGACTCGGCCGCGGCGGTAGTCCTCGACCATGCGGACGTTGACCCGGAAGTTCGACAACCAGGTCGCGTCGGACAGGCGGACCTGCGGGTGGCCGGTGCGCTCGTCCCATAGCCGCTGGAGGGCCTCCAGGGTGGGCTCGAGGTTGTCGTCGACGGTGATGCTCCCGCCGATCTGCCACTGCCCGGTCTCGGGCAGGCCAGCCAGACCGAGGAACGACCCGTCCGTGCCGAACCATGCGTGTGAGCGAACGGCTCCGTCGACTTCGGGGTGCCAACCAGGAACGGTGACATCACCGAGCAGGTAGCGCTGCGTCTCGTCGGAGGAACCGGCGAACTCGAGGTCGAGTGTGCGGCGCACGATGCTGTGCGCGCCGTCGCAGCCGACGAGGTAGCGGACGGTCAAATCCTCCCGGCCGCCGTCCGGTGTGGTGACCACGGCGCGCACCGCGTCGTTACCAGCGGTGAACGACTCGAGGCGGGTGTTGAACCGGATCGCGGAACCGAGTTCGTGCAGCCGCCGTGCGAGTAGCGTGGTGGTGCGCCACTGAGGAATCATCACGATGTTCGGGTACGGCAAATCCGCCCGGGGCTCGGCGAGACCGGCGGGTATCCGCGCAAGGCGCCGGCCATCGCGGTACAGGGTGATGTCCTGGCGTGACTGGCCGTGTCCCAGAACCGCGTCGATAACACCGAGATCGTCGAGCACCTCCAGGCTTCGAGGTTGCAGGCCCTTGCCTCGGGACTGACGAGGCAGTGCGGGCGCGGCCTCGATCAGCACCGCGCGAACTCCACGGCGGACCAGATCGACCGCGAGGGTGAGCCCGGTCGGGCCAGCCCCGACGATCAACACATCGACAGCGGCCATCTGTTTCCTCTTTCTAGGCGATGAACCCCGGTAGCCGTCACGATGCCCGGCGCGAGCGCAACAGCGACGGCAATCACGGCGCCCGTCCGCAGGCGGGGGGGACCTCAGACATGGGGAATCAGGTCTGGCAGTAGGTCGAACACCGCACGTCGACTGGCAGCGTCGAGCGGTGGGCGGATGGCATTCGCTCCGATCAGGAGAAGATGCGGCAGCAGGGCGGCGGCGCGCACCCGGGTCGGGTCGGGCACAGCGCGGCTCCAGAGGGTCTCGAGGAAAGTGAGGCGCGCGCTGTCGACGCGTTCGACCACGCCACGCGCACCGTCGTTCCCGATCGCCCAAGCCCGCAGGGCCCGATCCAGCTCGGCGTCGAACAGCTCGTCGAGCCGCGAGGGAAGGGCCCGCAGGGCGTCGACCGGATCGACGGCCGCGAGCTCGCCTGACAGCCCGTCGAGCAGGGCGACCTGTCCGTACTCGATATGAGTCAGCAACGCCGCGTGGTAGTCGGCGACCCCCGTGAAGTGGTGATGGAACGACCCCTTCGTCAGGCCGAGGCGGGCAGCCAGACGGTCGATCCGCACACCCGCCGGTCCCTCGTCGGCCAGTACCACGACACCCTCGCCGAGCCACAGATCACGCGTTCCCATCAAAGGAGCGTACCATACGGTATGGCATGGAGATCTTCCGGCAAGGATCTCGACCAGCGCCGGAAACAACGCTCACCCGCAAACCACCCGAAACTACCGACTCCAGCCCTATCTCTTCTGTGACAAGTGCGACCGGCGTATGTGGGACGGAACGAAGAGGAGGGATCCGGGAAGACCTGCTCGTAGATCGGATCGTCCGCTTCTTCAAGGAGCGAGTGTTCGGCCCCAACCCCACGCCGGCACCCTCCGGGTGGCCTTGGACGACGAGGCGCACCACTGCTTGCCAACGCCATCGACACATGATCGATCCAGCGATCAGGCTCCTACCAGCAGAAACAAAAGCCGAGCGCAGCAGGCCAAGAGGCCATTGCGCTCGGCCCGCCCAATGGCCTGCGTCGGCACCAGCTACCACTCGGATCCTTGGACGGACAGAGAATCACGCACTCAAGGCAGCGGGGAGGGACACGGTGCCGCGCTGATAGGGCGCGATGTCGATGCTCGTGACGAGACCGTCGTGGACGCGGATCCGGATCAATGCGAACGGGTGCCCGCCAGGGGCGATCACCGCCCCCGGGTGACCCTCAACGAGGACGGGGACGGCGGCGGCGATGCGGTCCACGAACGCCTGGTCTCCTTCGCGACCGCCCAGGCGCCCCGGACGACAGGCGCGGCGCCGTCCGCGAGGAATCCGAGGTCGGCCGTGCGGACGACGTCCGTGCCGGGGTCGCCGATCCGTGCCGCTGGAGGGGATGAGACGGCTACACGACCCTGCACGTGCCCGACAGGGCGGAGTTCACGCCGATCCTGTGCGGCCTCGACCACCCGGCCGGCGGGCCGTCCACGGCCGGAGTTTGTCGGGGTTGCGTATCGCCCATATGTGCTTGATCCGCCCGCCCTCGATCTGGAGCGCCGCCACCGTGACCGTGACCCCGTCCTGCTGTAGCACCAGGCCGGGTTGACCGTTGACGGTACGTTCCAGGATTGTCAGGTCGCGGAGGCTGCGCGCGAGTTGGACCATGAAGCGCACGATTCGCTCGGCGCCCTCGATCGGGCGGAGCGCGGCGCTGACCCGGCCGCCACCGTCGGCGATCGCTGTGGCGTCGGGGTCCAGGAGACCGATGAGGGCGCTGATGTCCCCGGCTTCCCAGGCCCGCTTGAAATCCTTGACGATCCGCGCCTGCCGGACCGTCGGCGTCGTCGGGGTATGCGCTGCGCGGATGCGGCGGCGGGCAGAGGAGGCCAGCTGGCGGCAGGCTGCCGGGGTGCGGCCGACGATCTCGGCCACGTCGGCGAAGGGGTAGCGGAAGACGTCGTGGAGGATGAAGGCGACGCGTTCCGCCGGGGTCATCGCATCGAGGACGACGAGGAAGGCCATGTTGACCGACTCGTCGAGCGTGACCCGGTCGGCCGGATCGATGGTGAAGCCGTCCGATCGCCCGCCGATCCACTCGGAGGGCTCCGGTAGCGGTTCGGGAATCCACTCACCCACATAGAGCTCTCGCCGCATGCGCGCCGAGGAGAGCACGTTGAGACACAAGCGGCTCGCCACCTTGCTCAGCCAGGCGCCGGGTACCTCGATGGCGTCCTGCTGCTGTCGGGACATCGCGTACCAGCGCGCGTAGGTCTCCTGGACCACATCTTCGGCCTCAGCCAAGGAGCCGAGGAGCCGATACGCCAGGTTGATCAGCCGACGTCGCTCGCTCATGATCGCGCTCAGGCTCGGGTCGAGGGGGCCGCGCTCCTGCTCGAACTGGTCGGTCATGGTCTCGGCACTCCCTCGGTCGCGTTCTGCTCTCAGTAGTCCGACAAGACAGCGCAGCGGACTGTGAGCCACCTCGCCTCACATTCCTGGGTGTTGCGCTGTCGGAAGAGTGCGACACCGTCCATCGAGCAAGGCAGTTGCGGGCTGGTTGGTGGCTCGCTGTCGAGAACCGCGCTGCTACCCGCAATTGCGCGGCGGAGGGCGCAGACAGCTGTCGGAATCGAGAAGGGAACCTCCCCATGCCTGTGCGGTCCACCATCCACAAGGTCGTCGTCGTCGGCGGCGGTTATGCCGGCACGCTCGCGGCCAACCGGTTACGCAAACGCGACGACGTCGACGTCACCCTTGTCAACCCCCGCCCGAGGTTCATCGATCGCATGCGGCTCCACCAGTTCGTGGCCGGTACCGGGGAGGCCACCGCCGACTACGGCTCGCTGCTCGGTGAGGGCGTCGCCCTCGTCGTCGACAGCGCCACGCGTATCGACACCGCAGCCCGCATGGTCCGGCTCGCCTCGGGCCGCGACCTGGACTACGACTACGTCATCTACGCTGTGGGCAGCACCGGAGCGATACCGACGTCGGTGCCCGGCGCGACCGAGTTCGCCGTCCCCGTCGCCGAATGGGAGTCCGCGCAGCGGGTGCGCGCCACGCTGGACGAGCTGCCTTCCGAGGCTCCGATCACCGTCGTCGGCGCCGGACTGACCGGCATCGAGACGGCCGCCGAGCTGGCCGAGCAAGGGCGGACGATCACACTGGTCTGCGGCGGGAGTCTGGCGCCGTCGCTGAGCGCGTCGACTCGCCGATCGGTCTCCCGGTGGCTGTCCCGCCACGGTGTCGCCGTGCTCGAGTCGGCCGAGGTGACCGAGGTCCGGACGGATGCCGTCGTTCTCGCCGACGGCGACGTGCGGCCGAGCGCGTTGACCATCTGGGCTGCCGGTTTCGGCGTGCCAGAGCTGGCGGCCACGAGCGGGCTGCGCACGGACGACCTCGGCCGGCTGCTCACCGACGAGACGCTGACGAGCGTCGACGACGATCGGATCGTCGCGACCGGGGACGCTGCCGCGCCGTCGGGGCAGCCGTTGCGGATGAGCTGCCAGGCCGCGGCCCCACTGGGGGCGCGGGCCGCCGACACCGTGCTGAGCCGGATAGCGGGAACCGAGCCGGCGGTGATCGACTTCGCCTTCACCGGCTCCTGCGTCAGTCTCGGCCGGCGTAACGGCGTGCGGCAGTTCGCTCGCAAGGACGACACCTCCCTGAACGTATACCTCGGGGGTCGGATCGTCGCAGCCTACAAGGAGCTGACCTGCAAGCTCGGGCTGTTCAAGATCCGCCTTGAGGCGCGCAAGCCGGGCTCCATGCCGTGGCCCAAGGGTGGACCACGGCCCGAGCAGCCGGTCTCCGATGGACGGGCGGTCGCATCCTCGTGACCACCGACGAGAGAGCTCTGCGACGTCACCCTGCGGAGCACGGGGTGCAAGGTCCGCCGACCAAGGCACTCCAGGATGCCGCCAACCAGGAGTCTGACGCGGCCACGCGAAGCGGATGGGATCGGAACCGGATCCGCACCATCCTCTACTGGGCCACCACGATCGTCATCGTGCTTGAGCTGGCCTCGGGATCGGTCTGGAACCTGTTGCCGATCGAGTGGATCGTCGCCCAGCTGCGCCACCTGGGATACCCACGCTTCCTCGCCTACATCCTCGGTGCGTGGCAGGTCGCTGCGGCCGTCGTGATCATCGTGCCGGGGTTCGCGTTGATCAAGGAGTGGGCGTACGCCGGTTCCTTCTTCCTGTGGTCCGGTGCCGTGGTCTCGCACCTGATCGTCGGCGACAGCCCCGACCTGTGGGGAGTGCCGCTGATGTTCGGCGTGTGCGCCATCGCGTCATGGGCGCTGCGGCCCGCCGACCGCCGGCTTCCGGAGACACAGCTCCGCCACTACCGCCCCGCCGATGCCGGACCGGCCGGCGCACGCTCGCGCGAGAGCCGTCCCCGCGCGTTCGAGACCGGCCCTCGCGCGTGGGCCGTATCGCTCGGGCTGCTCGTCGTCCTGTACGCCGTCTCCTTCCTCACGCTGGCCGCAGTCGAACCCGTCATGTACGAGCGAGCCGTCGAGCTCGGCTGGATCAACCCGTAGGGGGCCATCAGACGGGCGGCGAACCGGAACGAGATCATGTCGAGAACACGCTGCGCGAGAAGAAGCGGAGCGACACCCGCAAGGACGGACCCCCGGGGCAAGACGGCGCTCACTGGGTGACGACCCCAGCCGTCGGCCGGCGAGACCGATCCGGAACCCGCACTCGCGAGCGCGGGCAGGTGAACTAGGTAGCAGGGCGGGCGGCCGCATGGTCGCCCGCCCTGCTCAGCAGACATGCGGACAAGGCGTAACGGCGATGGCGATGCGGGGACACCCGTCGCCGACTTGCACCGCTTCGACCCGGTGCTGATTGGCGGCGTGGTTCATCGTTCGTCACTTTCTGCCACGTCGGAAAACGCGCCGATACGCAGCCGCGCCGCTACGTGGCCGGCGAACCAGGCGAAGAAGTCGCTGGTCGGACCGAGGCCCGCGCGGACCGCATCGCGCCAGTCCGGCCGGTCGAGTACTACGAGGTACTGCTGCACGATGCGGTCCCGCTGCTCGGTAGTGCAGCCGCATCGGTTCGGAGGCTTGGCCGTCAGATAGTCGGCGATGATCGCGGCATCGACGTACCGGTTCGCCGTCGGCGTCTGCTGAGCGAGGTGAGCAGCATGCGCGGCCAGCACGACAGGCGCCGGCGGGTAGTGCTCGAGGGTCATGCCCATGCCATTGCAGTCGGCCATGATCCTCAGGAGCCGGCCGGTGTGATCGATCAGGTCGCCGTCGGCATCGGCACTGATGATCGCTTCGTGCAGGTGCGCTACGGTGGCGACCTTGCCGGCGAAGTAGCCGTTGAGGTAGTCGCCGTCGCAGGCATGGCGCAGCAGCCACGCCCGGGAACTGGCGGCACCCTGTCGGCATAGCGCCTCGACGACGTAGACCCTGCCCCAGCCAGCGACGCGCTCGGCGAGCCACAGCAGCGCTGCCCCACCTCCACGGCGGCGTTGCAACGCCTCTGCCGCCAACGGCCCGAACCAGTTCGACAACAGACCGATGGTCTGGATCAGCGGGATGTCGTCCTCGGCCCAATCGGCGGCCAGCAGCGCGAGTCCGACCGTGGCGGCATTGCGGTCGGCGCTGTGCCGCACCAACCACCGGCCGGTCTGCCGCACTCGCTGCCGATCCGCGCGCAGCGCCGCGACAACGATGTGGTCGTTGCGATGGATCGGGACGTCGGCATCGCGGAAGGCGTCGACAAGTTCACTCGCCAACGCGTCAGGCTGACTGAAGTGCCTGTCGAGGATGACAGCGACATCGGCTCCGTCGAGTCGTCGATCCCTCGCACGCCGGGTTGCCGGCCGCAGGTGGTTACGCTCTTCATCCGGATACGGCTCACCGTCGCGAGGCAGAACACCGTCGGGATGCTGCTGATGGAGACGTAGAGCGTGTTCGAACAGGGTGATCTGGGGTCCGAGCAGTCCAGGCTCGGTCGTCACGCTCACCGGCGGACGGAGGACTCGATTCTTCCGATCATGGCCGCGATGATGCCACCCCACTCGCCGCTTCAGCAAGCAGTGCGCCCCGTCAAGCACCTTGGAGCCGGTGGCTGAGGCCCGAGGAAAGTGCAGATAAGGCTGGACCCAGACCAGGTTGAGGCTGAATGCTCACCGCCGCTCCTCTGCTGCCACGCCGATCGCCCGGCCACTCTGTGCCGTCGTGGTCCGGATTTGCAGATGCCCGGTTGACCATTCCAGCCAACCGGACCCAACCGCCTACGGATCCCGCCGCGGTCGCCACGGTTCGGCGGGCGAAGCACGGCGCACCCGTCGCCGAGAAGTGGACCATGGAGCTGTACCGGAGCTACGTCGTGCCTCGGCAGGTGTGCGCGCAGGTCCTGCTCACCCTGACTGACCTTGACGGGTTCCTCTGGCGCGGCACAGCCACCGACCGGGCGGGACGCGAGGGCGTCGCAATAAGCGTGACCGTGATGCCGCCGGCCGACAGTGGCGACCGCCATCAGTACCAGCACGCGCTGATCTTCGATGAACGCACGGGCGCCCTCCTCGCCCGGAAGACCACCATCCTGACGCCGCGCCGCGAACCGTTGAACTACATACTGCTCCTCGACTCCAGCAGAACCGACCAGCCCGGCTGACCCTGCGCCCGGTCCGGCCAGGAGCGTCGGCACTGGCCGGACCGGGCGCAGGGTCATGGGCGCAGGGTCAGCGGAAGCCAAGGCCCGTAAGCTGCCGCAACCGGCGGGAGTTCTCCTATGCCCGAGCGTCGTCGCCGACGCCGCGCTCCTTGGCGACCTGGTGCCGAATCGCCGGCACCACCTCCTCTGCGTACACCGCGAGCTGCGCGTAGTCGTCGGCCCATAGCACGAACGTGTCGAAGCCTGGGCCGAGGGCGAGCTGGCTCAGCTCGTCGACCCACCGCTCGACCGGGCCGCGGAGCATGCCTTCCAACCCGCCGACGAACCCTCCAGACGCGTTGCCGCCGGTGGCGGATCCGCCCGCCGTCCCGCCGGTGATCTCGCCGTGTACGTTGAGGACCCGCCGAATGGCGCCCGGATTCCGCCCGGCAGCCGCAGCGGCGTCGTCCAGCCGGGCCGACATGTCGAGGATCGACTGAAGGTCGCCGCGCAGCGACGGCACCCAGCCGTCGGCGATCCGGCCGGTCAACTCGATCGCGCGCGGCCCATAGACGCCGAGCCAAACGCCGATGTCATGGGCGGGCACCGGGCCCGACCGGGCACCGGCCAGACGGTAGTGCGAGCCTTCGTGGCGTAGGTTTCCCTCACCGGACCAGAGCAACCGAATGATCTCGATGGATTCGGCCAGCGCGGCCAGGGCGTCCTTGGGCGCCCGCCGGGGACCGCCGAACGCCTCAATCGCGTCCCAGTACGCACCCGCGCCGAGACCGAGATCGAAACGTCCACCGCTGAGCACGTCGAGAGACGCAGCGGCCTTGGCGAGCGTCGCGGGTGGACGCAGCGGTAGGTTCGCCACGTCGGAGAAGAGGCCGATCCGCGACGTGCTCGCCGCGATCATGCTCATCAGTACCCACGATTCCACATAGCGTGGGTGATACGGATGGTCCTGCACTCCCAGGTAATCCAGACCGCGACGCTCAGCCTCCTGCGCAATCGCGAGCAGGGGATCGTCCACGTTGGGCACCAGGAAGTAGCCGAAGGTCAGAGTGCGTCCATGGTCAGGCACAGAGAGACTGTATCGATCAAGCGTCCTGGATGGTAGATGTTCAAATGGCGGTGCGCTCGGGCGGCCGCGCCGCTGTCGATGCCGGCAGCGCCGCGGCCGCACACAACAGCCTCTAGTACTCCAGCCGCACCTGCTGAATCCGGAGTCTTCGCTGGTAGTGGCTTACTTTAGCCCGGTACTGGTGGCGACGGCGCCACTGCGACCATCGATATATGTGATCGAGTGGGCGGATGCTGGTGATCAGGTGTGCCAGGAGACGGCGGACCTCGCCCAAGGTGAGTGCGATGAGCCCGTACCGATGGGATTTAGAGCCCCCTTTTCCGCGTGTGCGGCGGTGACGGCGAGGTAGGCGTGGGCGCACATAACCGGCGTCACCTGCTCCTTCGCAGGGAGGAAGGTGCGATGCACTTCGAGGTTCTCGGACCGGTGCGGGTGCGGCAGGATGGCCGATCGCTGCCCGTCAGGGGACGGTTGCAGCACATCCTGCTCGCCGTGCTGTTAGCCCGCGCCAATGTCGAGGTGCCGACACATGTGCTGGCCGAGACGCTGTGGGGCGAGCCGGACGAGCGCGCAGGGCCGAAGCTCCAGCAGCACGTGCACAAGCTGCGCCGGGTGCTCGGCGACGTGAACCACATCAGGTTCGGCCAAGACGGCTACTGTCTGAACGTGGCGCCGGACGAGCTGGACGCTCAGCGGTTCGACGCGCTCCTTGATGACGGCATCCGTGTGCCGGACGGCGAGCCCAATCGCCGTGCGGAGATTCTTCGCCAGGCACTGGGCCTGTGGCGTGGTGATCCGTTCGCCGGTCTGGACGTACCGATACTCACCGACGAGTCGGCCCGGCTGACCGAGCGAAAGCTGATCGCGACCGAGGATCTCTACGAAGCAGAGATCGCCTGCGGGCACGGTGAGACCACAGTCGCGAAACTTGCCGAACTCGTGCGCCTGCACCCGTTGCGGGAGCGGTCCCGCCAACTGCTCATCATCGCCCTGTACGGGGCCGGCCGCCGAGCCGATGCGCTGGCGGCCTACCGGAGCGCGCACACCACGTTCAGCGACGAGTTGGGCGTGGAGCCCGGCTTGGAGCTTCGCTGGCTGCAGGCGCGGATTCTCGCCGGGGAGCCGCTCGATGCCGCACCAACCAGACCGGTGGCCGTCAACGCCGGAGGTCTGGCAGTACCAGCTCAGCTACCCCGTGACACGCCTGGCTTCGTCGGTCGCGCCACCGACCTGTCCGCTCTGGACGGCATGTGGTCGGATGCGGACGATGCGGCGCCGGTCGCCGCGATCGCCGGCACCGCGGGCGTGGGCAAGACGGCGCTCGCGGTCCGCTGGGCGCACCGCAACAGCGGGGAGTTTCCCGACGGGCAGCTCTACGTCGACCTGCACGGCTACGGTCCGGGCGACCCGGTTACGGCAGGGGACGCGTTGGCCGGATTCCTGCGCGCGCTCGGCGTGGACGGTGCGGCCATCCCGGTCCAGTTGGTCGAGCGTGCGGCCAGGTTCCGCTCGTTGGTGCACAACCGGCGGATTCTGGTGGTGCTGGACAACGCCCGGACCGTGGAACAGGTGCGGCCGCTGCTGCCCGGCAGCCGGTCTTGCTTCGTCCTGGTCACGAGTAGGGACTCGCTGGCGGGTCTTGTCGTGCGGGATGGAGCGCGCCGTATCGACCTGGACCGACTTGCTCCCGATGAGGCGCTGACCCTAGTGCGTGCGCTGATCGGGGAGCAGGGTGACCCGGGCGCGCTGACCGCTCTGGTGGACCGCTGTGCCCGCCTCCCGCTGGCGCTACGAATCGCGGCGGAGTCCGTCCGAACACGCAACGGGCTACGGGTCGCCGATTTGGTGGCCGCGCTCGGCGATGATGTCGGTCGGCTCGACGTACTCGACGCGGGCGCTGACCCACATACCAACATCCGCGCGGTGTTCTCCTGGTCCTACCGCCACCTGCCGCCGGACGCAGCGACCCTTTTCCGCTTGATGGGACTGCATCCGTGGGATACGGCGACGGATACGCTCGCCGCGTTGGGGGGCCACGATCAGCGGACGACCCGGCGGGCACTTGAGTCGCTGGCCCGTGCTTATCTGGTCGATGAGCTGCCCGACGGCCGGTTCGGCATGCACGACCTGCTCCGCGCCTACGCCGCCGAACGGGCCGCCGAGGACGAGAGTCCGGCCATCCGGCAGGCCGCACTCCGCCGGGTATTCACCTGGTATCTGCACACCGCGATCGCCGCGAGGCACGTACTGATCCCGCAGTCACCCGAGCTACCGGTGGAACATGACGCACAGTCACCGGGAATCGTCTTCTCGGACATCGCCGAGGCGTTGGCCTGGTACGGCGTGGAACGGCCCACGCTGGCGTCTCTGGTCACGGCGGCAGCCGAACGCGGGGAGCACGACCTGGCCTGGCGGATCGCCGCGGCATCGCTGGCCTATTTCAACATCAGCAAACACTGGGACGACTGTATCGCCACTCACCGAACCGGCCTCGACTCGGCGGTGCGGGTAGGTGACCGGGCCGGCGAGGCCACGATGCTGAACGGGCTCGGCGTGGCCTATGACGACATCCACGAGTTCGACGCGTCACTGGAGTGTCACCTGCGGGCCGCCGAACTGTTCGCCGGCACGGGCAATGACCACTTGGCGGCCTGGAACCTCAACAATCTCGGGGTGACCTACGATCGCCTCGGCCGCTTCGACGAGGCGCTCGACCGGCACCGGGAAGCGTTCACGTTGTTTCGCGCGGTTGGCGACCGAAGGGGACAGGCATACAGCCTGAACAACCTCGGGGACGTTCACCGGCAGCGCAAGGACTTCGCCAAAGCCGCCGACCACCTGCGGCGAGCTTTGGAGATCCAGCGAGCGGTAGGCGACTCCGACGGGCAGCGCTTCACCCTGTGCAGCCTCGGCGATCTGCACCGGGACTCGGGCCAGCTTGGTCGGGCCGCGGATTACTACAGTCGCGCGGTCGAGACGAGCCTAACGCAGGGCGACCGCTGGCAAGCGGCGATATCGCTGGTACGGCTCGCTGACCTCCGCCAGGCACGCACCGTCCACCACCTGCGCGAGGCGCACCTGCTGTTCACCGAGATCGGTGACACCGACGCGGCGGCCGAGGTCAGGGCTCGGCTGGCGGAACTCGGCACCACCCACGGAGAAGTCCGACCCGATGGACGCCACATTGACCGCCCGTGAGCAGTGCTGGGGCCTTGTCGAGCACTGTCGGATGGGCCGATCGTCCAACCCGGTCAAGCTGAAGGCATCGTCGGGCACGCCGCCGCAACCGCGACCCTGCGGGTGTCGAGAATGCCGTCTGCGCTGGTCAATACTCCAGCCGTAGCTCGATCAGCTCGGTCTTGTAGAGGCCGATGGTGGACTCCATCAGCGCGTTGTCCAGGGCGTCACCGACGCTGCCGATCGAGGCGTCGATACCGGCATCGAGCAGGTGGGTGGTGAACCGGAACGACGTGGTGCCTGGGGTCGAACCCGACGTTGTTGAGCAGGCACTGCACGGCGGTGACCGCGGCACCGGTGGCACCCGAGGACAGCGCCGGGTACGCGGTGACGTTCAGGTTCGCGGTCAGGCACGTGCGGGGCTGGGCGGTGGAGACGAAGCCGATCCCGTTCGGCACGGCACGCTGGGTGCCGTCGGAGGGAGTGTCGCGGACCGAGAGCGAGGAGGAGCCGGGCAACCGGGCCACCAGGGTGCTGGATCCGCCGCCGTCGAGGTCGAGTGCCTCGTCGGCACCGAGCGACTTCAGACAGTTGGCCAGCTCGACCTACGTAATGCCGACACGCCGAGCGGCGTGTGGAGGAGGAGGTCGACGAGCCCGGCGGTACGGGCCTGGGTGACGTCCTGCACCGAGCCGGGGCGGACCTCGCCACAGAACTGACCGAAGCGACGGTCACCGATGCCCAAGGACCCGCGACCATGCACGAGATCGTTAGATCGACTCTGATCCGGCGGGGTAACGGGCATGCGTCAGCGGGGCGGCGAGGCCCGCTCCAGTGGGCGTCCGTGGGCTCGGATCGCGTCCGAGACGGCGACACCGAGCAGGACGGCGGCAGCGGCTGCGGCGACCCCGAGTGGCGGCAGGCCGACCATCACCGGTGCGATGGCCGCCAGGACGAGGATCCCGATCGGTCGTGGCCGAGACACGCGAGCAAAGGCCACGTGCTCGAATACTGCGCGCCCGGCGAGGTAAAGGGCGGGCCCGCCGAGGATGGCGCCGACCCAGGCTGGTTTGGCGTGCCCGGATGGATCGTTGAGGACGAGTTCGGAACCGGCTGAGGTAAGGAGGATGCCGGCCACCATGAGCAGGTGGGAGAGTTCGGCTGACCGACCGAGTCGGCCGGGATCGGCGGATGCCGCGATGGCCTCGCCCAAGATCTGGCCGGCTCGGTAGAAGTAGATCCGCCACAGCAACACCGTGGTGACGAACGACAGGACAAGGGCCGATATTCGTTGAGCCACGATCGGGCCGTGTAGAAGAGTCGATCCGGCGGTCAGGATCGTCTCACCAAGCGCGACGATGGCGAGGAGCCAGTAGCGTTCGGCCAGGTGGTCGCCCGCGACGGCCCACGGGGATACGTGCGGGCGCCCCAGCCGCGGTACCGGCCAGCCGAGTGTGCCCCCCAGGTAGTCGATCGCCAGAGCCAGCAGCCACAGCAAATTGCGTGTCAACTCTGGTGCGAAAGCTCCGGTGAGCCACGGTACGGCCGATGCGCCGAACCAGACGAGCGCCCGCATGTTGACATGGCGCAGATCGTGGCCCCGCAGGGTGACTACGAAGAAAAGGGTGCGGCCCAACTGGATCGCAACGTACGTGCTCGCGAAGAGCAGGCCGGTCTCGGCGAGAGCCCCGGATATCGCGACCCCCAGGAACAGGCTCCCGAGCATCGTCGTGAGGACAACGAACTGGATCGCCGGCTGGAACGGGTCGAATCGGCTGGTCATCCACGCCGTCTGGGTCCAGATCCACCACATGGCCAGGAACAGCAGCAGAGTCTCGCCGGTTTCCGAAAGGGTAGTGGTCAACGTCTCGGCGACGTGGCCGCTGGTGTAGTCCAGCACCAACTCGGCTACGATCCGGGTGAGCGCGAAGACGTACACCAGATCGAAGAACAGTTCCAGGAAGGTCGGCCGCTGCGGACTCCCACGCTTGCGCAGCAGATTGGCCACTCTGTTCGTCGTCACCGGCCCGCCCCGCTTCATCGGCTTGTCGCTGAAGCAGTCGTACCACGTCGCCGCGCCGCCCACGGGTAAGACGCACCTCCCGATGGCTGAAGGGCCTGATCGCCGGAGAGGGCTGCCGCCGCGCCCAGCGTGTGCTGTGCGCGTTCCGGTGGATAGGTGGTTTGTCAAGATCCGAACATGCGAGGAATGATCAAGCGCCGTGCTTACGGGCGGGTGCCCGAAATGGCTCAATCTCATACCCCTCAGATGCGGGCCACCAGATTCTCGAAGAAATGTCGGAAGCCCTCCAAGATATCCGTCACACTCGCCGGGTTGACGACGATTGCCAGGGCAATCACGGCGGTGGGGAGTATCAACACGTAGCCCATGATCAGACCGGCGAGAGCCATCCCATGCCCTTTGAGCTCGCCTTGACGGGTACGAGCGACGCCGATATGTCCGGTAATGATGGCGATGATCGGGGGCAGCCCGCAGATCAGGCAGCCCCCCACCACGCCAAAAATGGCGAAGATCAGGCTGGTGGTAGCGGCGGCAGAGGTACGCCGCTCCCGGTGTGCGGCCGGCGTCGACTCTGGACTGGGATGGGTCACGTTAATCAGTTTAGATCTTTTGAGCCATTTTCATCATGGGTAGCGGGCGTCTTCGGCGAGCCGAGAAGGTAGCAGCAAGGCCCCGGTGGGTGCGGAGTCTCCGGATTCAACAGGCACAAGCTGGGATGACAGGGGTCAGGACGAGAGTCCTGCCCACCGGCGTCTCCGCGTCCGCGGGTCAGCGGTACGCGCGGAAGTAGTCGAACACCGCCGTCGCTTGTGGATCGTCGCCGCCGTGCGAGATCAGCCCGATCCGAGGCGTCGTACCGGCGCCGAGAGTCCATGTCCCGCCCCACGTCCAGTGCTGGCCGTCGCGGCTGTAGCCGGCCCGGTACCGGTGCTCGCCCCCGACCTCGGTGTGTGCGAGGCGCAGCCAGGTCGTGTCGGCGGGCGGGCCTTCGACCATGCCGCCGTACGAAAGCCGTCCGGCGTATGGGATCTCGCGGCCGAACTCGATCTGGCGGGTGTTCCAGATGGCGACGTGGCTCAGCCGGGCGAAGTCGTCGTCGCCGGCGTACACGATCAGGCCGGCCTGCTGGAAGTTTCGCACCGTGTCGACGCCCAGGTCGATGCTGAGCTTGGTCTCGACGATGTAGTCGCCGGCCGGCGCGTCGCGGACCAGAACCGAGGCGGTGTTGCCGGTGCCGACCAGGTCGGCGGCCTGCGTCGGCCACCGCAGCGCGCCGCCGCCGACCGTTGCGTTCGGATCCCGCCGGACCCAGCTCCAGGCAGGGCCGAGCGTCGTACCGCCGAACTCGTCGGACGCCGACCGGATCGGCTGGCCCTGACGCGGATCGCGCGCCGGCGGCTCCGTACCGCCGCTACCCTGGTGGCGGCGCGTGACGGGCGCGGGCTGCGGCGTGTCGGAGGCCCACCGTCCGTTGCGGACGGTCGGCCAGCCGTGCGCCCAGTCGAGCCGGTCGATGAGCATCGGTCGGCGGTTGATGCCGTACGGCTCGTTGAGGTACGGCACGTTGCGGTCGATAGCGTGGTAGACGAGCCAGTCCTGACCCGCGAGATCGGTGACGACCGCGTTGTGCCCGGTGCCGATCCAGCGGTTGCCGTTGGGCTGGATCACCGGGGTGCCGCCGACCCGCGAGGTGAGCAGCGACACCCCGGCCCGGTCCAGGAACGGACCGGCGGGGTTGCGGGAGCGGCCCGCGAACACGCTGTATCCGGTGGTCGGACCGGCGCAGCAGTTGGCCGCCGACCCGAAGAGGTAGTACCAGCCGGCACGGCGGACGACGTACGCACCCTCGTAGCGGTTGTCGATCGTGACCTGGGTGGGCGTACCGGCGGTCCGTAGCCCGTCGGCCGTGAGCGGCACGGTGAAGATGCCGCCGAAGTAGGAGCCGTAGTAGAGCCACTGCCGGCCCTCGGCGTCGACGAGGTGGGCCGGGTCGAACGTCCACAGGAAGCCGCCGCCCGGTGCGGGTCGCGGTCCGACGACAGGCCCGCCGCTGTCGGTCCACGGTCCGAGCGGTGTGGGCGCGGTCGCGACGCCGATCGCCGAGTCGTCGCCGGGGTTGAGCGTGGTGTCGGTGACCGTGTAGTAGAGGACGTACCGGTCGCCGATTCGCCGGATGTCCGGCGCCCACAGGCCAGCGGTGGGCGTGGCCCACGCTGGTCGGCTCGTGACCGCGTCACCGGCGTACGTCCAGCTCACGAGGTCGTCCGAGCGGAGGATCGGGATGGGCCGGTGGGCGGTCTCGCCGGCCTTGAGCGGGTCGCTGGTGCCGAAGGCGTACCAGGATCCGTCGCCGCCGCGGATCACGGCCGGATCGGCGAGCGTGTCCGCCGCGGGGGCGGAGACCGGGTTGACATAGCTGGCGGGCTGGTTCGCCGGTTGCCCCGGGTGGGCGTTCGCCGGCGGCGCTACGCCGGCGCTGGGCACAGTGAGCGTCGCGGCAACGGCAGCGGTAGCGGTAGCGACGACGGCGATCCGGCGGGACGGTTTCATGAGCGCTCCTCGGTCACGGACGGCGTTGCGGGCCTGCGGTCGGTCCGTTGACGGCCGGCCGGCCGTCGGACCAGGTCACTTCGTCGAGCCAGAGTCTGCGGCCGGGGTCGACCGCGCCCTCGGCACCTTCGGGCCAGGCGTGGTACAGCAGCCAGGTTCGCCCGTCGTGCTCGACCACCGAGGCGTGTCCCGGGCCGGAGGCTCCGTCGCCGGACCTGAGGATCGGGTTCTCCGCCGCTTTGACACACGGGCCGAGCGGCGTCTCGCAGACGGCGTAGCCCTCCGCGTACTCGGCCCTGTCGTAGGCGTTGGCCGCGTAGAACAGGTACAGCCGGCCGTCCTGCCGCCAGAGGAACGGGCCCTCGACGACCCGCCCCTCCCACGGCTCGGTCTGCTTGAGCAGCCGCACCGGCTCACCGGTGAGGCTCAGCCCGTCGGCGGACAGGCGCTGCGCCCACAGCCAGGTGTCGACGCCGATCGCGTTGCCGTCGTTCTTCCACAGCAGGTACAGCGATCCGTCGGTGTCCCGGAACGGGCTGGCGTCGATGGAGCCACCCAGGTCGGCCTGGCAGATCAGCGGCCCGGTGCCGTGGCCGGTGTACGGGCCGGCCGGCCGCGAGGCGACCGCGACCGCGACGCACTGCCGACCAGAGGCACGGTCGGCGACGGTCGGGTACATCACGTACCGGTCGGCGGCGAGCGCGATCACCTCGGGCGCCCACGTCCTGCCCGGGTCGGCCCAGGCCGGCAGTGCTGGCAGCGCGTCGCCGGCGGGCGTCCAGGTGACCAGGTCGGGTGAGGTCAGTACCGGTACGTTGCGCCCACCGGCGTTGGTGTGTACCAGGTACCACGTGTCGCCGACCCGGAATGCCTGCGGATCGGGCGCGTCGCCGGCGTACACCGGGTTGGTGAAGGTGCTCACCGTGGGGGCCTTGCCGGACGGCCCACACCCACTGGACAGGAGGACGGCGAGGACAACTGCGGCCAATGCACGGCTCACCCCTTCAACCCGCTGCGCGAGACGCCTTCGATGACGTACCGCTGGGCCAGCACGAACAGCACCAGCGCGGGAACGCTGGCCAGCACGGCACCGGCCATGATGACCGGGTAGTCGGCGATGTAGACGCCCTGCAACAGGCCCAGCCCGGCCGGCAGCGTGAGCCGGTCGGCGCTGAACAACACGTAGATCGGCCACAGGAAGTCGTTCCAGTTGCTCAGGAACGACAGCACCGTGAGCGTGGCCAGGGCGGGCTTGGACAGCGGCAGCACCACCCGCAGGAACACCTGCCACTGGTTGGCCCCGTCGAGGATCGCGGCCTCCTCGAGTTCGCGTGGCAGCGTCAGGAAGAACTGCCGCAGGAAGAACACGCCGAACGCGCTGGCGGCGCTGGGCACCACCACCACGGCCAGGGTGTCCAACCAGTCCAGGGTGTCGGCGACAAGGAAGTTCGGGATGATGAGCGTGGCGGGCGGTACGAACAGCGTCGCGACGATCATGGCGAAGACCAGTCGCCGGCCGGCGAAGCGCATCCGGGCCAACGCGTACGCGGCCGTCGACGCCGTCACCAGTACCAGCGCGGCGTGCAGGGTCGCGGCGGCCATGCTGTTGACGAACCACAGCAGCACCGGGTTCTGCGAGCCGGGCTGGAAGAGCCGGTCGTAGCCGTAGGTGGAGACCGGGTCCGGCAGCCAGCTGGGCGGGCTCTGCTGCGCCGCGGAGTAGCTCTTCACCGAGGTGAGCACCATCCAGACCAGCGGGACGACGAACACGGCCGCGAGGACGACCAGGACGAGGTAGCGCGGGATCTGGCTCCTTGCGTTCCTCATCAGTCCTCCTGGTACCGGAAGATCCGGAAGTTGGCCACGCTGACGACGACCAGCATCAGCGTCAGCGTGATGCTCATCGCGGCTGCCCGGCCGGCGTCGTTCTGCGCGAGGCCCCGCTCGACGATGTACGACACGACCGTGCGGGTCTCGTTGCCCGGCGCGCCCTGGGTGATGAGGTAGGACTGGCCGAACATGTTGGCCGAGGCCAGGATCGTCGTGGTGACGACGAACAGCAGCACCGGCCGTAGTCCCGGCAGGGTCACGTTGCGAAACTTGTCCCAGGTGCTCGCGCCGTCCATTGTGGCCGCCTCGTAGAGCTCCGCCGGGATGTCCTGGAGCCCGGCGAGGTAGATGACGGCGTTGAAGCCGCAGGTCCACCACACCGTGACGCCCACCAGGGACACCCACGCCCACGGCGTGGCCGTCACCCACGGGGTGTCCGACGGCAGGCCGACCAGGCCGAGGAGGTGGTTGACGAAGCCGAGGTTGGCGTCGAGCAGGAACCGCCACAGCAGGCCGATGACCGCCACGCCGAGCACGTACGGGGCGAAGTAGATGGCGCGGAAGAACGTTCGTCCCGGGAACGACCGGTTGAGCAGGAGCGCCATGCCGAGCGGCAGCACGACCAGCAGCGGCACCGACGCGACCGTGAAGGTCGCGGTTGCCCGGACGCTCTCCCACCAGTCGCCGTACACCAGCGAGTCGGCAGAGAACAGGTCCGCGTAGTTGTCCAGGCCGACGAACGGCTTGTTCGGCAGCTGGAAGTCCCACTGGTGCAGGCTGAGCCACACCCCCAGCGCGATCGGCAACAGGCCGAAGACCCCGAAGATGAGCAGGTACGGCAGCAGGAACAGGTAGGGGGTCGCCCGGCCGTGCATGACCCGGGCTGCCGGGGGCGACGCGTCGACCCGCGCCGCCTCCGTCACGGTCGGTTCGGCCACAGTTGGCGCGGCCATCGTCTGTCAGCTCCCGTACTTCTTGCGGTTGTCCTCCAGGAGCTTGTCGGCCTTGGCGACGCCGTCGTCCAGCGCCTGCTTCGGTGACTTCTTGCCGAGCACGGCCTCGTTGAAGGCGACGTAGAACAGGTTCGTCACGTCGCCGATACCCGGTGCGGCCGGCGGGAACGCGGCGTCCGGGAGCTCGGTGGCCAGCGTGTTGACCTCAGTCAGCTCGGCGAACTTCGGGTCGTCCAGCACCGAACGACGTGCCGGCACCTGGCCACCGGCGGCCCAGTCCAGCGAGTGCTGGCTGAGCCAGTTGACGAACACCTTCGCGCCGGCGACCTTGTTGGCGTCGACGCCGCGCGGCTGCTGGACGATGGTGAAGTTGTGCGAGTTGGCCCAGACCGACTTCTTCGACCCGATCTGCGGCATCGCCGCCACGCCCCACTGGACCTCCGGGCTCTTCTTCAGATCGTTGACCTGCCAGATCCCGTTCACGTTGAAGGCGTTCTTGCCGCTCTTGAGCGCGAGGTAGTCGGCGTCCTGGCCGACGTTGGCCGGCGAGTGCCCGTCGGTGACCAGCTCTACGCACCAGGTGACCGCCTCCACCGCCTCCGGCGAGTTGAACGTCGCCCTGGTGGCGTCCGCGTTGTAGAGCGAGCCACCGAACTGGTACACCAGCGAGTATCCGGTCATGCCGCCGGTGAACTGGAACGGGCTCATCCAGAAGCCCTGGATTCCCTTGCCCTTCAGGGCGGCCAGCGCCTCTTCCAGCTCGGATCGGTCCGTCGGCGGCTTGGCCGGGTCCAGGCCGGCGCGCTCCAGCAGCGTCTTGTTGTAGTAGAAGCCCACCGGGTGCATGTCCAGCGGGATGCCGTACCGCTTGTCCTGGTAGAGGCCGCCCTTCCACACCGTCGGAGCGAAGTCGGCCTCGGTCAGGCCGAGGGCCGACGCGACGTCGTCGACCGGCTGGATCACCTTGCGAGCGGCGAACGTCGCCAGCTGGTCCATGTGCATGACCGCGATATCGGGGCCGTTGCCACTGGTCACCGCGCCGGGCAGCTTGGCGTAGTAGTCCTCCCATCGGTACGTGGCGACGGTGATCGCGATGTTGGCGTGCTCGCCGTTGAACTGGTCGACAAGCTTCTTGAAGATGTCGCCGTCGCCGCCGGTGAACCCGTTCCACAGGTTCAGGGAGACCTTCGGGCCGTCATATGTCTTGCCGCCGTTGCCGGATGCGGCGCCGCCCTGCTCGTCGTCGTTGCCGCAACCGGCGAGACCCAGGGTGGCGGCGGCTCCGACGCCGAGGCCCAAACCGAGCAGCCGACGACGGCTGAGCTCGGCGCGCTGGACAGTCATGGGGACCCTCCTTCAGGGAGTTTCGGAGGTGGAAAGGTGATAGCGGATGAGATTCCAGGAGGCTGACGCGAGCCGGACGGCGGACCGCCCGGCGTCGACCGAGGGTCGCTCCCGCGGGTGCGGCACGACCCGGTCCGGGTCGTCCGCGGTGTTCACGGCGTCGGGTTCGGTGCCGGCGTCGATAGCGAGGTGCTCCGCGCCGGCCAGGCCCGGCAGGCCGCGCAGGTCGATGTCGAGCCGGATGTCCGTGCCGCCGCGGTTGACCGCGAAGACGACGAGCCCTCCGGTCTCCTCGTCGTGTACGGCAACGGTGTCCACCGAGGACACCTCTCCGTGGCGGGCGGTGTCGTGCGAGGGCCCGATCGGTTCGGTGCGCAGCACCGTGCCGCGGGCGTACCGCGCGGTGAGCGCGAACGGGTGGAAGATGCTCTGCCGCCACGCCGGCCCGCCGTCGATGGTGCGGATCGGCGCGATGACGTTGGCCAACTGGGCCTGGCACGCCACGCCGACCCGGTCGGCGTGGCGCAGCAACGTGATCAACAGGTCGCCGACCACGACCGCGTCGGTCGCGGTGAAGGTGTCCTCGATCAGTGCCGGCGCCTCGACCCAGCCACGCCGGTCCAGGTCGGCTCGCAGGCGCTGCTGGTACCAGACGTTCCACTCGTCGAACGACACCATGAGGCGGCGCTTGTGCCGCTGTTTGGCCGCGACGTGGTCGGCGGTGGCGACGACCTCGCGGATGAACGCGTCCATGTCGACGGCGGAGGCGAGGATGCTGGGCCGGTCGCCGTCGGACGGGTCGTAGTAGGTGTGCGCGGAGATGTAGTCGACGTGTTCGTAGGTGTGTTCCAGGACGGTGGCCTCCCACGCGGCGAACGTGGGCATCCCCCGGTTGGAGCTGCCGCACGCGACGAGGCTGACCGAGGGGTCGATCATCTTCATGGCGCTTGCCGTCTCGGCGGCCAGCCGGCCGTACTCGTCGGCCGTCTTGTGCCCGACCTGCCAGGGGCCGTCGAGTTCGTTGCCCAGGCACCACAGCCGGATGCCGTACGGCTCCTCGGCGCCGTGCCTGCGGCGCAGGTCCGAGAAGTGCGTGCCGCCCGGGTGGTTCGCGTACTCGAGTAGGTCGCACGCCTCCTGCACACCCCGCGTGCCGAGGTTGACCGCCATCATCGGCTCGACGCCGGCGGCGCGGGCCCAGCGCATGAACTCGTCGAGCCCGAACGCGTTCGTCTCGATGGTCTTCCAGGCCAGGTCGAGTCGGCGCGGCCGGTCGGCGACCGGACCCACGCCGTCCTCCCAGCGGTATCCGGAGACGAAGTTGCCGCCCGGGTACCGCACCACCGACACGCCCAGCTCACGGGTGAGGTCGAGGACGTCGCGCCGCAGGCCGTGCTCGTCGGCGGTGGGGTGCGCTGGCTCGTACACCCCGCCGTAGACGCACCGACCCATGTGCTCGACGAACGATCCGAACAGGCGCCGGCTGACCGGCCCAATCCGAAATGCCGGATCTACGCTCAACTGTGCCGCGTCCACACCAACCCTTCCCGTCGATCTTGCTAGCTTTTTACAACGTTGTAGGCAACGTTGTAAAGATCTCGGAACGCGGTAGGGTGCGATTCGTAACGTCGGGGAGAGAGGGTACGGCCGTGCGGCACAGGCTCAAGGACGTCGCCGAACTGGCCGGGGTCTCGGTGAAGACCGTCTCGAACGTCGTCAACGGGTACATCCACGTGCGACCCGACACCCGCGCCCGCGTCCTGGAGGCCATCGCCGCGCTCGACTACCGGCCCAACATCAGCGCCCGCAACCTGCGCCGCGGCCGTACCGGCATCATCGCGCTCGCCGTGCCCGAGCTGGACATCCCGTACTTCGCCGAACTCGCCAAGCACGTGGTCAGCGCCGCCGCGCGGCACGACTGGACCGTACTGATCGACCAGACCAACGGTGACCCGGAGCAGGAGCGGCTGGTGGCGGCGGGCATCCGCGACCACATGATCGACGGCCTCATCTTCAGCCCGCTGGCACTGGCCGGCGCCGACCTCGACGCCGGAGCCACTCCCCTGGTCCTGCTCGGCGAACGGGTCGCCCACGGTCAGGCCGACCACGTCGCGATCGACAACGTGGCCGCCGCGCGCGACGCCACCGGGCACCTCGTGGGGTTGGGGCGCCGGCGCATCGCCGCGATCGGCGCCCAGCACACGGCCGAAGCCGCCACCGCCCGACTGCGGCTGGCCGGCTACAGCGAGGCGCTGCGCGCCGCCGGCCTCGCCCGCGACGAGGCACTGATCGCCCCGGCGCTGGCCTGGCACCGGGCCGACGGCGCCGAGGCGATGCGCGCCCTGCTGGCCACGGGAGCCCGCCCCGACGCCGTGGTCTGCTTCAACGACACGCTGGCACTGGGCGCGATGAGGGCGCTTCACGACGCCGGCCTGCGCGTGCCGGACGACGTCGCGGTGGCCGGGTTCGACGACATCGAGGACGGTCGCTTCTCCATGCCGACGCTCACGACGGTGGCGCCGGACAAGGCCGATCTCGCACGGATCGCCGTCGACCTACTCGCCGCCCGGCTGACAGCCACCGATCCGCCACCGCGCGAACAGACCGTGCCGCACCGGCTGATTCCCCGCGAGAGCACGACGCTCAGCCCGCACCGTGACGAGCCCGTCGGGCCGTAAGAGTTCCGTAATGGGTGACGGCCCGATTCGGCCGACGACTACGCCGTAGCCTGGCCGGATGTGGACAAAGTTACTTCGGTCGCCGGTGTCGTGGGCCACCGTGGTCCTGGTCGGAATCGTCGCGGTTCTCGGCCTCTTCTGGTTCCAGCCGTGGAAACTGTTCACCGACACGCGTGTCGACGACGCGCTACCGGTCATCGAGGTGTCTGCCACGCCAACCGGTGTCGCGTCTGCCAGCCCGGTGTCCAGTCCGTCTGCCACCGCGGCGACCGGGAACCAGGTCCTGGCCGCTGGCGACTTCGTGACCCACGAACACAAGACGACCGGCACGGCTCAGATCGTCCGGCTCGCCGACGGCCGGCACCGGCTCGTGCTACGCGATCTCGACACGTCCAACGGGCCGGACCTGCGGGTATGGCTGACCGACCAGCCGGTGGTCAGTGGAGTGGCCGGGTGGCGGGTGTTTGACGACGGCGTGTGGCTCGAGGTGGCTCGGCTCAAGGGCAACCGCGGCGATCAGGTGTACGACCTCCCCGCCTCCGTCGATCCGGCGGACTTCCGGAGCGTTTCGGTCTGGTGCAAGCGCTTCAGCGTCTCGTTCGGCGCTGCGGAGCTGAAGACCGTCTGAACCGGTGGCTACCGCCTCGCGTCGTCAGACGGCGGGGAGCCGGACCACGAACCGGCAGCCGTCGGTGGTGTTGGCCACCTCGACCCGGCCGCCGTGCGCCTCGATGAGCCCGTGCACGATCGCCAGTCCGAGCCCGCCGGACGCCTCGCCGCTGCCGTTGCCCGCGCCGGGGGTACGGGCCGGTTCGCCCCGGAACGCGATGTCGAAGAGCCGGGGCAGGTCGGCCGGAGGAATACCGCCGCAGGTGTCGGCCACGGACAGCCAGGCGTGATCCCGCTCGCGGCCGGCCTCGATCCGTACCGTGCCGTCCTCGGGGGTGTAGCGGACCGCGTTGAGCAGCAGGTTGGCCACGACCCGGGCCAGTTCCGGTTCGCTCGCGGCAACGGTCGGCCAGCCGGACTCGGCGGCGACCAGGCGGATCCGCCGCGCGGCGGCCAGCGGCGCGCTGCTGGCCAGCGCGTCGGAGACCACCTCGCGCAGTGGCACCGCGGCCATCGACAGCCGCAGCGCCCCGGCGTTGATCCGGGACAACTCGAAGAGGTCGTCGACGAGTCGGGTCATCCGGTCCGTCTCCAGCCGGATCCGCCGGTGGTACTCCCCGACGGTCTCCGGGTCGCGGACCACCCCGTCCTCCAGGGCCTCCGCCATCGCCCGCAGACCGGCGAGCGGGGTACGCAGGTCGTGGGAAACCCAGGCGACAAGGTCCCGGCGGCCCTTTTCCAGGTGTCGCTCCCGCTGGCGGGCCTGGTCGGCCCAGATGGCGGCGGCGGCCAGCCGGCGGCCGAAGTGCCCGCCGACGCCGAGACTGACCAGGGCCGCCGCGCCGACGGTGATCAGCACGACCTCCAGGTCGTGTGGGGAGAGGAACATCGCCTCCGCGACCGCCACCACCCCGAGGACGACCGCGACCACCGTGGTGGTGAGCAGCACGCAGAGGTGTACGGTGATCGAACTGCGCCGGAGCATCCGCAGCAGCAGTGCCCCGACGAGCCCGACGACGAGCGCCACTCCCAGGGCGATCGCGAAGATCAGCGCCAGGTCACGCATCGGTCGGCTCGTACCGGTAGCCGACGCCCCAGACCGTGACGATCCGTC
This sequence comes from Plantactinospora mayteni, assembly GCF_016862935.1. Classification (GTDB taxonomy): domain Bacteria; phylum Actinomycetota; class Actinomycetes; order Mycobacteriales; family Micromonosporaceae; genus Plantactinospora; species Plantactinospora mayteni. The sequence continues at coordinate 43,597 of NZ_BONX01000056.1, read as the reverse complement.
GCGGGGCGGCCGGGTCCGTCTCGATCTTCTCGCGGAGCCGGCGTACGTGCACTGTCACCGTCGAGTGGTCGCCGAAGTTCCAGCCCCAGACCTGTTCCAGCAGTTCGGCCCGGGTGAAGGCCCGGGACGGATGCCGCATCAGGTGGACGAGCAGGTCGAACTCGCGCAGGGTCAGCGCCAGCTCCGTACCGGACAGCTGGGCGGTCCGGGAATCCGTCCGTACCGCCAGGTCGCCGTCGGTGAGCACCTCCGGCCGGCCGGGCGCCGGCTCACCGCTGGCGCGGCGGAGCACCGATCGGACCCGCAGCACCAGTTCCCGAGGGGAGAAAGGCTTGGTCAGGTAGTCGTCCGCGCCGAGTTGCAGGCCGAGGATCCGGTCAGCCTCGTCACCACGTGCGGTCAGCATGATGATCGGTACGCTGTCCGGTCGGGCCCGCAGCTCGCGGCACACCTGTAGACCGTCGACCCCGGGCAGCATCAGATCGAGTACGACCAGATGCGGCGCCTGCCTCGCGACGGCCGTGAGGGCTGCCGCCCCGTCGCCCACGTGGTTGACCTGGAAGCCGTCGTGTTCCAGGTAGCGGCAGATCACGTCGCTGACGGTCTGGTCGTCGTCGACCACCAGGACCCGTTTCGTCTCCTGCGGCCTCTGCTCCCGCCCGTCCACGTCCATCGGGCCAGCGTAGCCACGCAAGGGACCACGGCCGCTGGGGCGAGATCTTGCGAGGCTCTTACGGCTGCGGCAGCCGCGCGACGGGTACGCCGGCGCACCGCCCGCTCCTCTGTCACGCACCGCAACGTCCATTCGACGGCACGAGAAGCAACACCGGCGAACATTGCTGAGTGTCGATATCTGGAGGCACCCTCGGTAGGGTCGTTGCCGCCGATCGTGCGCGCCGGACCGGCGCACCGTCATGCTGGCGCGCACCGCGCCCAAGATGGCCCGGTCGGGAATTTCCGCCGGTTGTGGCCGGAGGCTTCAGGGGGCGAGTTTCCAGGCCGTGTGGAAGAGGTCTGGTTCGCCGAAGTTTCCCGATTTGAACAGGATGGCCAGCTTCGGGTCGGGGTCGGGAACCATCCACGGCAGGCCGGGACCGACCGCCGGTCCCACCCGGAGCACACCGAGCCCGAGCGCGCGTACCACCGCTCCGGCTGTTTCCCCGCCCGCCGTCAGCAGGCGGCGGACCCCGAGCGTGGCGATCGCCCGGGCGGCGATCTCGCCGGCCGCCGCCTCCAGAAGCTCCGCGGACCGTCCAGGACCGAGCTGGGAATCGTAGCGCGCGACCAGCACCGGATCGGCCGAGGAGGACACGAGTACGGGGTCGTCGGTCGTCCGGTACGCCTCGGCGACGGCGGCGAGTACGGCGTCGACGGTTTGCCCGAAGTCGGCGTCGAGGTCCACCGGTGAGAGGGAGACCAGCGGGCCGGTGAACCTGGCCACCTGTTCCCGGGTCCTCGCCGAGCAGCTTCCGGAGAGGATCAGCCGCCGCCCGTTCGGCACCGCTGGAACGGCTCGTGCGGCGGCTCTGTTGAGTCCGGGGCTCGGCGTGCCGCCGCCCCGTACCCGGGCCAGCGCGGCGGCCAACCCGGCGGCACCGCCCGCCACGAGCGGGGCGTCCCCGGTGGGTGCCCGCAGCAGCGCGGTCGCCAGGTTGTCGAGGTCCGTCTCGGTGAGGGCGTCCACGAGGACGTGGCCAGCGCCGGTCCGACGCGCGGCGTCGATCGCGGCGTGGATTCGCTCCGGACCGGCGGCGACCGTGTTCCAGTCGACGAGCGCGACGGTGGCCCGGGTCTGCCGGGAGAGCACCCGGACGAGATCGCTGTCGCGCATCGGGGTGAGTGGGTGATCCCGCAGCGGGGACTCCGACAGGAGCTGACGGCCGACGAAGAGCTGCCCCTGGTAGAGGGTGCGACCAACCCGTGGCGTCGCTGGTGTGCCGACACTGGGGGCGCCGCCGGCCGGCCCTGCCCGGCCGGCGGTGGCGAGCTGGACCAACGCGTCGGCCACGGGACCGATGTTGCCCTCGTCGGTGGAATCGAACGTCGAGCAGTACTTCTGGTAGATCGTGGTGCAGCCGGCCTCGACCAGCCAGCGCGCCGCGGTGAGCGAATCACCGACGGCTTCGGCGCGCGGCGCGGTACGGGACTTCAGCGCGACGACCGCACATCCGCAGGCGGGTGGCGGCCCGCCGGGAGTTCCCACCACGACGATGGCCGACTCGCCCTGCTCGCTCACCGCGTCCGCCAGGTCGCACGCCCCGGTGAGGTCGTCGGCCACCGCGCCGAGCCACGGACCGGTCACCGGGCGCCCACCGGGGCGATCGCCGGATCGCCAGCGACGGCGGCCGGGGCCGGGGCCGGGGCCGGGGCCGGGGTGGCCAAGACCGGGGCCGGGGTGGTCAACGGTGCCACCACCACCTGCCGGCACGCCGCGCGCAGCATCGCCACCTGCTCGGCGGTCGCACCCGCGTCGGTGACGACCGCGTCCACCGCCGCCAGGTCCAGGAACCGCATCGGGGCGCGTGCCTCGAGCTTGCCGTGGTCGAGCAGCAGGATGACGCGACGGGCGATGCGCGCCATGGCCCGCTTGGTGTCGGCGTCCGAGGCGTTCGCGGAATAGGCACCGCCCGGCCCCGCCGCCGTGGCGGACAGCACGGCCACGTCCACCGCGAGGTCGTCGAGGTTTCGCCGGGTGACCGGACCGGTGAAGGAGCGGGTCTGCGGATCGTAGCTGCCGCCGAGGGCGATCAGCTCGATGTCCTCCCGTTCGGCACAGGTCACGATCACCGGGACGGAGTGCGTCACCACGGTGTGACCGCCGGGCAGCCGGGCGGCAAGGGCGGCGACGGTGGTGCCGGCGTCGAGTGCGACCACCGCTTCGGACCGGACAAGCGGCACGGTGGCCCGGGCGAGCGCCGCCTTCTCCGCTGGCGCCGCCACCCGTCGCTGCTCGAACGGCAGGCCGGCCGTGGGTGACGGGATGCTCGCGCCGCCAGCGACCCGGTTCACCAGCCCTTCGGCGGCAAGCTGTCGGAGGTCGCGGCGGATGGTCATCTCCGAAACACCCAGCGCCGCCGCCGCTTCGGTCGAGGAGACATAGCCCATCTCGCCCACCCGGCGCAGCAGCTCTCGGCGCCGCTCGGGTGCCTGGGTGTAGCGCACCCGTCCATGAAAGTCCCCAGGCCGTCGATCTGTCAATCTCTGAACATTCGAGGTTGACCAGTTCGTTCGATAGCGAACACAATGGCTCGGTGAATGGGGGCCCGCGTCAGCCCGACGCAACCGCTCCCGGGCGGCCGGACGAACCGCCCGGCCGCGCCGGAGCGCCCTTCCTCAGCGTCGGCATCGACCTCGGGACGACCAACACCAAAGCCGCCCTGGTCGCGGTCGACGAGTCGGGCGTACGGGTGCGCGCCCTCGCCTCGGCCCCCACGCCCGAGCCGGACGCGGTCAAGCCGGTGCTGCTCGCACTGCTTCGGCAGGTGTTGCGCGGGGCGCCAGCGCCGGACGCCGTGGGCATCGCTTCGATGGCCGAGACGGGCGTGCCGCTCGGCCGGTCCGGAGAACCGCTCGGGCCGTGGTTGCGCTGGAACAGTCATCCGGCCGGGGCCGAGGCGGACGAACTGTCCCGGCGGCTCGGCCGGGACCACCTGGTCGCGGCCACCGGCGTACGGCCGACCGGGAAGGTGCCGCTGGCCACCTGGGCCTGGCTGCGCGCCAACCGCCCGGACCAGTGGACGGAGATGGCCGCCTGGGCAGGGGCAGCGGACCTCGTCTGCCACCTACTCACCGGGCGCCTCTGCACCGACCACACGCTCGCCGGCCGGACGATGGCCTACCGCCTGCCCGATCCCGGCCGGCCGGTGCCGGACGGCTTCGACGCGGACCTGCTGGCCGAGGTGGGGCTGCGCCCCGAGCAGTTGCCCACCGTCGTACCCCCCGACGGGGCCGCCGCCCCGCTACGCGATCCCGACTTCGTCGCCTGCGGGCTGCGGGCCGGGACACCCGTCGTGGTGGCCGGCCACGACCATCCCGTCGGCGCGTACGCCGGGGGCGTGCGGGAGCCCGGCGACGTCGCCGACTCGCTCGGTACGGCCGAGGCGGTGCTCTCCGTCGTCGCGGGTGCCCCCGACCCGATCGAGGTGGCCCGCGCCGGGATGAGCAGCGTCGTACCGGTCAGCGGTCGGCATCGGGCGATCCTCGCCGGGTCGTCCAGTGCCGGTGCCACCGTCGGCTGGTGGCTGGCACACGAGTCGGCCGGTGTGACGGCGGCGGAACTGTTCGGCCGGGTACTCGAATCGGGCGATCGTCCGAGCGACGTCATCGTCCTCCCCTACCTGCGCGGGCGGCAGGCGCCGGCGCCGGACCCTGCCGCCCGACTGCGGATACTCGGGCGCCGACCGGCGCACACCCCGGCCGACCTCGCTCGGGCGATGCTCGAAGGGCTCTGCCTACAGACCCGCTGGATGCTGCGTGAACAGGCCCGGCTCGCCGGGCGTACCGGGCCGGGGACGGTGACCCTGCTCGGCGGGGCGGTCGCGGGCAACCCGGCGTGGGTCCGGATCAAGGCACACGTCCTCACCGACGCGCTGCGCGTGGTCCCGGCCGACGAGCCGGTGGCGGCGGGTGCGGCCCTGGTCGCCGCGGTCCGGGCGCACCGGGTCGGGCCGGTGGTGCCGGCCCTGGACTGGCGGCCCGGGCCGGCGGTGGCGGGTGCGGGCGTCGACTACGACCAGCCGTTCGCCCGGTTCGTGGCGGCGGCGACCGGCACCGGGGCCAGCACTGCCGAGGCGACCGACCAGGAGGAGAGATCACGTGACCGAAACGGGTAGCCCTCCCCCGACCCTCGACGCCATCGCCCGCCCGTCAGGCGGATTCGCGATGGTGGCAATGGACCAGCGGGAGAGCCTGCGCACCATGTTCGCCGACGCCGGGGCGGGCCGGCCGGACGACGACCGGATGATCGCCTTCAAGACGGCCGTCGCCCGCGCACTCGGCCCCCGGGCCTCCGGCTTCCTCGTCGACCGAACGTTCGGATTTGAACAGATCCGCGCCGGGATGCTGCCCGACGACTGCGGCCTGATCCTCGCGGCCGACGGCTTGGCCCAGGAACCCGGCCAGCCGGTCGAGGAAACCTGGCTGGACGAGGTCGTCGCCGCGCCCGAGTTCGACCTCACCGGCGTACGGGCGATCAAGCTGTTGCTGCTCTGGCGCCGCGACGCCCGCCGCGAGCAACGCGTCGAACTGGCCCGCCGGTTCGTCGCGCTCGCCGCCGGACGGGGGGTGCTGTCGGTGCTCGAACCGGTCGTCCGGCCCACCCCGGAGGAGCGGGCGACCGGCCGATGGGACGAGGACGAGTCCATTCTCGATGCGGCCCGGGAACTCTCCCCGCTCCGGCCGAGCCTCTACAAGGCGCAGGTGCCGCGCCGGGGCAAGGGCACCCTGGCCGAACTCCGGCGCGCGTCCGAGGCCCTCGGCTCCGCCATCGCCGGGCCGTGGGTGGTGCTCTCCCAGGGCGTCGACCGGGCCGACTTCCTCGGCGCGGTCCGCGCGGCGTGCCAGGGCGGTGCCAGCGGATTCCTGGCCGGCCGGGCGCTGTGGAGCGACGTGGTCGGCCGGCCGGACCTGGACCAGGCGCTCGCCGAGATCTCGGTGCCCCGGCTCGAACGGCTCGTCGACGTGGTCGACCGCGAGGCGACCCCCTGGCGGAAGGCATGAGCGGCCAGGCCCTGGCGGCCGGACTGCTGCACACCGTGCCGGCCCTGGCCGCCACCTTCGACGACCTGGTCCGTACCTCGGCCACCGACCTGCGGCGGATCCACCTCGCCGACGCCTGGCTACTCGACACCGCGCGCCGCGACGGCGTCACCCCGGCCGTACGGGACGCCGTGCTCGCCCACGTCCGGTACCTCGAATCGGCCGGGGCAAGCGCCGTGCTGGTCACCTGCTCCTCGATCGGCGAGGCGACGGAGGCAGCCGCCGAGCGGGTCGGCGTACCGGTGATCCGGGTGGACGCGACGATGGCCGACGAAGCGGCGGAGATCGCCACCCGGCCCGGCGCGCGGGGCCGGATCGCGGTGCTCGCCACGCTCGCCTCGACGCTCGGGCCGACCGGTCGGCTGGTGGAGCGGGCCGCGAGTGCACACCGGCCCACGACCGCCACGCACCGCTCGGTCGAGGTGGCCGCCGAACTCGTCGCGGGCGCGGCCGAGGCGCACCACCGGGGCGACCGGGAACACGCGGAGTCGCTGGTCGCGGCGACCGTCGAGCGGGCCGCGGCCGGTGCGGACGTGGTCGTGCTGGCCCAGGCGTCGATGGCCCGCGCGGCGGCGCTCGTCGACGTGCCGGTTCCGGTGCTCAGTTCCCCGGCCGGTGGCGTGGCGTCGTTGCTGCGGGCCATCACCGAAAGCCCCCTGCGGTGACCCCGTACGGCTGACCGCGCCTGACCCCTTATCGAGGAGACACCCCCATGCGACTCACCCACGGGCCCGGCAGCCACACCGTCACGGCGGCCGGCTACCTGTTGCAGCTACCCGGCGGGCAACCCGCAGCGACGCTCGCCGACCCGGACGGCCGGATCTGGTCCCGGTTGAGCCTGCTCGCCTCGGTGGATCGCACCGACCTGCCGGACGAGTCTTACGACATCGGCGAACCGCGGGTGTCCCCGGGCCGGTGCGACGGCGAGGACGTGGTCGAGATAGAGGTGGCCTGCCGGAGCACCGCCTGGTCGGCCAAGTCGGTGCTGTTGCGCTGTTTCGAGGACCGGATCGAGGTGACGGCACGGGTCGAGGGCACCGGCACCCTCGGCGAGGTACGGCTGCTGGGCGGCCGGGCGTTCCTGTCCTCCGGGGCGTGTGGGACGTTCCGCTCCTCGGTCGGGTTCGCCTCGGTGTTCAACCCGACGCCGACCGAGCCGATCCAGGTGGTCCGGGCCGCGTCCGCCGGTGTGGCGCTCGGCATCGTCGGCGACGCGTCCGCCGGACGGCTGCACGGGATCTTCTCCCCGCCGCCGCTGTGCCTGGCGTTCGGCCGCGAGCCGGCCGGGCACGCCACCCACGTACCGGCCGGCGGCTGGCTCTCGGCCGGTCTGCTGGCCGCCGTCGACGACCTGCGCTTCACCGAACTGCGGTACGCCCCGCTGGACGACGGGTTCCTGCTCGAACTGGACTACGACGGCCACACCGAGGTGAGCGGGGAGTTCGTCACCCCCACGCTGGTGCTGCGGCCGGCCGCCGATCCCTGGGTCGGGCTGGCCGCGTACCGGGCGGACCTGGTGGAGCGCGGCTTCGCGCCGGCCGGGCCCGCCACCACTCCCGCCGACTGGTGGACCGAGCCGATCTTCTGCGGCTGGGGGGCGCAGTGTGCCGCCGCGCGCGTCCCGGACCTGCCGACGCCCCGTTCGGGGTACCTGGTGGAACCCGGCCCGGCCGTCGTACCGGACGTGCTGCCCGTCGCCTTCGACCTGGCCCGGCAGGACCGGTACGACGGCTGGCTGGGCCGGCTGGCCGAGCACGGCGTGGTCCCCGGCACGGTGGTCGTCGACGACCGCTGGCAACTGGCGTACGGCACCGCCGAGCCGGACCCCGAGCGCTGGCCGGACCTGCGCGGCTGGATCGCCGAGCGGCACGCCGCCGGCCAGCGCGTCCTGCTGTGGTGGAAGGCGTGGGACCCGACCGGCCTGCCGGTGCCGGAGTGCGTGACCGACCCGGGCGGGACACCCGTCGCCGCCGATCCGGGCAGTCCCGGGTACCTCGGTCACCTGACCGACATCGTCACCCGGCTGCTCGGTCCGGACGGCCTGGACGCGGACGGTTTCAAGGTCGACTTCACCCAGCGCGCGCCGGCCGGGCGGGGGCTGCGCCGGCCCGGCGCCCCGCCGGACGCGCCGTGGGGAATCGCGGCGCTGCACCGGATGCTGGCGACGTTGTACCAGGCGGCGAAAGCCGCCAAGCCGGACGCCCTGGTGGTCACCCACACCCCGCACCCCGGCTTCGGGGACGTCTGCGACATGATCCGGCTCAACGACATCCTCGAACGCGACCCGCGCGGCGCGATCGTCCCGGCCGTGGACCAGCTCGCCTTCCGGCACGCCGTCGTCGCGGCGAGCCTGCCCGGCCATCTCGTCGACACCGACCAGTGGCCCATCGCGGACGTGGCGCAGTGGCGCTCGTACGTGATGACGCAGAGCCGGCTCGGGGTTCCCGCGCTCTACTACGCGGACCGCATCGACCAGTCGGGGGAGGAGTTGACCGGTCACGACCTGGCGCTGGTCGCGTCGACCTGGCGGGACTACCGGGCGAGCCGGACGGCGTCGGCGGAGCGGGGCGCGACGTCGTCCTCCTCGAACCAAGCAGTGGGAACGTTATCAGTCGGCTAAGTCCCTGCCAGCCTGCCGCTTGTGATGGTGAGAGCGGCCGTCCTTCCGGCGCTGACATGGGATCGGTACCATACGCGACATGACGGAGTCGCCCGTGTCGGAGCTTGCGCCGGGAATCTTCCGGATCACCGACACCTGCAACGTGTACGTCGTGTGCGCCCCGACCCGGCCGGCGGAGGACGACCCGGCGGTCCGGACCGCGCTCGCCATCGACTTCGGCTCCGGCATCGTCCTCGACCACCTGGCCGAGATGGGTGTCGACCGGATCACCGACGTACTGATGACCCATCACCATCGGGACCAGGGGCAGGGGCTGCCGCGCGCCGCGGCGGAGGGCATCCGCATCCACGTGCCGCCGGTGGAGCGGGACCTGTTCGGCGACGTCGAGGAGATGTGGCAGAGCCGCACCCTCTACAACGACTACAACCTGCGGCAGGACAGGTTCTCGTTGCTGGAGTCCGTGCCGGTGCACGACGTCGTGCCGGAGTACCGCCGCCGGACGTACGCGGGGACGACCGTCGAGGTGGTGCCGACCCCCGGGCACACCACCGGTTCCGTCAGCTACCTCGTCGAGCGGGACGGCCGCCGGCTGGCCTTCACCGGCGACCTCGTCTACGCACCGGGCAAGGTGTGGTCGCTCGCCTCCACCCAGTGGACCTACACCGAGAACGAGGGTCCGGCGATGACCGTGCTGAGCTGCTACCAGCTCGTGGAACGTGAACTGGACCTGTTGCTGCCGGCGCACGGCGAGCCGATGGACGACCCTCGGTACGCCCTCGAACTGCTCGCCTCGCGGATGAGCCGGTACGTGGACTCGCGGCGCCCGTACCCGTGGGACCTGCGGGACCGCCTGGACAACCCGTTCACCCCGCTCACCGACCACCTGCTGCTCAACCGGACCGCCAACTCCTGTAGCTACGTGCTGTTGTCGGAGACGGGCGCGGCGCTCGTGATCGACTACGGCTACGACATGACCACCGGCCTGCCGGCCGGCAACGACCGGGCGTCCCGCCGCCCGTGGCTGGCCTCGCTGCCGGCGCTGCGCCGCGACCACGGCGTCACGGCGATCGAGGTGGCCCTGCCGACCCACTACCATGACGACCACGTGGCCGGGATGAACCTGCTGCGCGAGGTGGAGGGCACGCGGATATGGGCCCCGGCCCACGTGGCCGGGATTCTCGAGGCGCCGCTGGTCGAGGATCTGCCGTGCATCTGGTACGACCCGATCCCGGTGGACCGTCGACTTCCGCTCGGCGAGACCTTCCGTTGGCACGAGTACGAGATCACGGTCCACGACCTGCCCGGCCACACGCTGTACGCCGCCGCGTACGAGTTCGTGGTCGATGGGGTCAAGGTGCTGGTCACCGGCGACCAGCAGGTCGGGATGGGCGTTCCGGGCGACCGCCGGGAGATCCTCAACTACCAGTACCGGAACCGGTTCCGCATCGGTGACTACGTGGCGAGCGCCGAACTGTACCGGCGGGTGGCCCCCGGCCTGATGATCTCCGGGCACTGGGCGCCCAGGTGGGTCACCGACGACTACCTCGACCTGCTCACCACCGAGGGGGAGGAACTCGACCGGATCCACCACGAGCTGCTGCCACTCGACGAGTACGAGTTCGGTGCCGACGGCGTACTGGCCCGGATCGCGCCGTACTACTCCCGGGCGGAGACCGGCAACGTCACGCGGTTCACCGTCGCTGTCGGCAATCCCCGGCCTACCGCGATAATGGCGGTGCTGCGCTTCGTGCTGCCGGTAGGCTGGACCGCTGTCCCGGACGTCACGACGATCTCGCTACCCCCGCTCGGCCGGGAGGAGATCGAGATCGAGGTGACGGTGGGCGGGCCGCCGCAGCGCCGGGCCAGGCTGGCGGTGGACGTGACCATCGGCGACCTCCGCCTCGGGCAACACGCGGAGGCGCTGGTGGATGTGATGACGACCGGATCTACATGACGGAGCTTGGACAGGTGGCGGAATGAAGAGTGGGATGCCGGCACCCGACGGGATCCAACCGGCGCGCCGAGCGACCATCCGGGAGGTCGCCGACGCGGCCGGGGTGTCCCGCTCCACCGCGTCCCGGGCACTTACCGGCCGCGGCTACGTGGCCCCGCCGGTGCGTGACCGGGTTCGTGAGATCGCCCGCGGGCTCGGCTACGTGCCCGACGCGACCGCCCGCCACCTACGCCAGCAGGCCAGCCAGTCGATCGGCGTCCTGGTCTCGGACCTGAGCAACCCCTTCTACGCCGGGCTCGCCGCCGGCATCAGCCAGCAGGCGCGGAAGCGGCAGTACACGATGATGCTGGCCGACGACGGCGGCTCGCCGGAGGTGGAGGTGGAGGCGGCCGAGGCGTTCGTCGCACTTCGGGTCGCCGGTGTCATCGTGACGCCCGTGTCGGCGGAGGTCAGCACCTATCTGGCCCGGCAACAGATCCCGGTGGTGGAGGTGGACCGGCAGTTCTCCGTCGGCGTCTGCGACGCCGTGGTGGTCGACAACGAGAACGCGGCCCGCCGGGTCATCCATCAACTGCTGGACCTCGGCCACCGGCGCATCGCGCTGGTGATCGACGAGATGCACTGGACCACCGGTCGGGACCGGCTGGCCGGCTACCGGGGCGCCTTCGCCGCCGCCGGTGTCCCGCTGGACGATTCGCTGGTGGTGACCGCCGGTTGGGACGTCGATGCGGCGCGGATCGAGGCACACAAGCTGCTCAGCCGGGCGGAGCCACCGACGGCGATCTTCGCGGCCAACAACGTCCTGGCCGAGGCTGTCTGGCGTGCCGCGGCGGAGCTGAACATGCCGATCCCCGAGCGGCTCAGCCTGGTGTCGTTCGACGACGTCTCGTGGATGAGCCTGGTCCGCCCCGGGGTCACCGCCGTCGCCCAGGACCCGGTCGCGCTCGGCGAGGCTGCCATCTCCCAACTGTTCGAACGCATCCAGTCCCCGCACGCGCCGGTGCGTACCGTCCTGCTCTCGGCCACCGTGGCCGCGCGCGGATCGACGGCTCCCCCGCCGGCCTAGGGGCTGCCTCGCTCCACCGAGATCCACGAGACAGCCCCTAGCCGCCCGGACTCCCCCGGTTCCCGGCGGCCACACCGGGTACGACGACGTGCCCGCCACCTCGCTTGACGACGATCCGAGGGGCTCCTAGGCTCTGTCTGGGATCGATCCCACACAAGGCGGCGCTCCTCTGCTGACCGCCGAACCGGCGACCCGCCGAAACCTCCCGCAGATCGGTGGAGCCGACGAGAGGACTCGCATGACCGACCCTGACCCGTTCGCCCCCTCGCCCGCCGGCGACCCGGTCCTGGCCCTCGACATCGGCGGCACGAAGCTGGCCGTGGGCGTCGTGACGGCGGACGGTTCCACCCAGGGGGTGCTGGTGGAGCCGACCCGGCGCGAGGAGGGTTGGCCCGTCGTGACCCGACGGCTCTTCGAGCTGGGCCACCGGGCGATCGAGCAGGCCGGGGTCGGGCAGGTCCGGGCCGTCGGCATCGCCTGCGGCGGGCCCCTGGACGCGCCCGCCGGGGTGCTGCTCTGCCCACCACACCTGCCCGGGTGGATCGACGTGCCGATCGGGCCGCTGGCCGCGGACTCCTTCGGTGTGCCGTTCGCGCTGGAGAACGACGCCACCGTGGGCGCCATCGCCGAATACCGGTTCGGTGCCGGCCGGGGCACCGGCACCATGCTCTACCTGACCGTGTCGACGGGCGTCGGCGGTGGCGCGATCATCGACGGCGGGCTGCACCACGGCGCCGCCGGAAACGGTGGCGAGTTCGGCCACCTGACCGTCCACCGCGGCGGCCGGCTCTGTAGCTGCGGTCGGCGCGGCTGTGTGGAGGCGTACGCCTCGGGCACGTCCATCGCCGAGCGGGTCCGCGAGGCGCTGGCGGACGGTGTCCCGTCGTCACTGGCCGCGCTGCCGGCCCCGACCGCCGCGGACGTCTCGGCGGCGGCCACCGCCGGCGACCCGCTCGCCGCCGAGGTCTGGGCCGAGACCGTGGACCTGCTCGGCACGGCGGTCACCGATCTGGTGAACGTCTTCGAACCCGACCTGGTCGTGCTCGGGGGCGGGGTCACCCGCGCGGGCGCCATGCTGATCGACCCCATCCGGGAACTGGTCGCGCGGGAGGCCATGGCGCCGGCCGGCCGGGCCGCCCGGGTCGTCCGGGCCGAACTCGGCGACCTGGTCTGCGTGGTGGGCGCCGGGGCCATCGGGCATGACCTGCTCACCGGCGATGGTCCCACCGGAGAAGCAGGACGGAAGCGGAAGCTGGAGCGGAACCAACGGGTGGAGAAGGCACATGTCTGACTGGCTCGAGACGCAACTGGGCGAGCACGTGGCCGTCGCCGAGGCGACGGCCACGCTGTCCGGAGAGATCCGTGCGGCCGGCGCCCTCGTCTGCGAGCGGCTCGCCGGCGGCGGCACCGTGTACACCTTCGGCAACGGCGGCAGCGCGGCCGACGCCCAGCACCTGACCGGCGAACTCGTGGGCCACTACGACCGCGACCGCCGTCCGCTGCCGGCGGTGACCCTGAGCACCGACGCCAGCGCGATGACCTGCATCGCCAACGACTACTCGTACCAGGACGTCTTCCGCCGGCAGGTGGAGGCGCTCGCGCGGCCCGGCGACGTCGTCGTCGCCTTCACGACGTCGGGGCGCTCACCCAACGTGGTGGCGGCGCTCGCCGCCGCGCAGGCGCGGGGGGCCACCACGCTGCTGTTCAGCGGCGGGGACGGTGGTCCGGCCGCGAACCACGCCGACCGTACGCTGCTCGTCCCGTCCAAGAGCACCCAGCGGATCCAGGAGATGCACACCCTGATGCTGCACGTGATCAGCGAGATGGTCGACGCGTGGGCCGCCGGAGAGGAGCCGGCGGCGTGACCACGATCGAAGGCGTCGGAGGCCCGACGGACGTCACCCCCACCGACCACCCGCGCCCGGAACGCCCGGTGGCACCGGTGTCGAACGCCCCGTCCGGGGACCAGCCGGCCGACCCGCACCCCGCGGACCGTCCCGCCGCCACCCCCGACCGCACCCTGCACATGATCGGGAACGCCCATCTCGATCCGGTGTGGTTGTGGCCGTGGCAGGAGGGTTACCAGGAGGCACGGGCCACCTTCTGGTCGGCGATCCACCGGATGGAGGAATATCCCGACTTCGTCTTCACCTGCAACCAGGTGGTCCTGCTGTCCTGGGTCGAGGAGTCCGACCCGGAGCTGTTCGCCCGGATCCGCGAGCGGGTCGCGGACGGCCGCTGGCAACTGGTCGGCGGCTGGTGGGTCGAACCGGACTGCAACCTGCCGTCCGGCGAGTCGTTCGTCCGGCAGGGCCTGTACGGCCAGCGCTATCTCAGGGAGAAGTTCGGGGTCACCGCCACGGTCGGGATGAACGTCGACCCGTTCGGGCACAACGGCATGCTGCCGCAGATCCTGCGCGGCCAGGGCATGCACGCGTACTGCTTCCTCCGGCCGGGTCCGCACGAATCCAGTCTCACCGGCACCGCGTTCTGGTGGGAGGCGCCGGACGGGTCGCGGGTGCTCGCGTACCGGATCCCGTTCGAGTATTGCAGTCCCCCCGGTGACGTGGCCGGCCAGACCGACAAGTCGCTCGGCGTGCTGGACCACGGGCTGGGCGACATGATGATCTTCTTCGGCGTCGGAAACCACGGCGGCGGGCCGACCCGGGCCAACATCGAGTCCATCCACCGGTACGAGCGGATGGGTTCCTTCGGCCGGATGGTCATCTCCTCGCCGGGCCGGTACTTCGACGAGTTCGCCAAGAACCAGGGCGACGACGGACTGGCCCGGCTCCCGGTGTGGCGCGACGACCTCCAGATGCACGCCCCGGGCTGCTACTCGGCACACTCCGGGATCAAGCTCTGGCAGCGCCGGGCGCAGGCCGCGATCCTCGCCGCCGAACGGTGGGGCGTGGTGGGCTCGACGCTGTTCGGGCTGGACTACCCGAGAGAGGACCTCGGGCGCGCCTGGAAGCAGATCCTGTTCAACCAGTTCCACGACGTCCTGCCCGGGTCCGCGATCGAGAGCGCGTACGACGACGCCCGCGACCAGCTCGGCGAGGCGGTGGCCGTGGCGAAGCGGATCATCACACGTACCCACAACGTGATCGCCCGCAACGTGCACATTCCACTTGACCAGGGCACCCAGCCGGTGCTGGTGTTCAACCCCCATCCCTGGCCGGTGACGGCGCAGGTCGAGTTGCAGTACGGCGCCCAGCCCACCGGCGTACACGTGGTCGACGCCGCCGGCAGGGTGACGACGTCCCAACGGACCCAGTCCGTGGCGACGACGGACGACAAGGGGCGCGGGGCGACCGTGTTCGAGGCGGTCGTGCCGCCGCTCGGCTACCGGCTCTACCGACTGCGGTCCGGTACGCCACCGTTGGACGCGACGGTCAGCGAGCGGCCGGCCGGTCTCCTGCACGCCACCGACACGGTGCTGGAGAACGAGCTGCTCCGGGCCGAGATCGACCCCGAGACCGGGTGGCTAACCTCGCTGCTGGACAAGCGCACCGGCGTGGACCTCGTCGCCGGCGCCCGGGGCGAGCACACCCAGATCTGCCAGGACCCGACCGACACCTGGGGCCACCGCGTCGTCTCCTACCGCTGGCCTGGCGCCGCGATGCGGACGACCCGGGTGACTCTGCGGGAGACCGGGCCGCTGCGGGCCCGGCTCCGGGTGGAACGGGAGTGGAACCGCTCCACGATGGTCGAGGAGTTCGTCCTCGGGCACCGCGACGACCAGCTCGAGGTCCGGGTGACGATCGACTGGCGCGAGCAGGCCCACCTGCTCAAGCTCTGCTTCCCGACGGCCGTGGCCGGCCCGGTGTCCAGCTACGAGATCCCGTTCGGGTCCATCGAGCGGCCGGTCGACGGCGGGGAGAACGCCGGCCAGTCCTGGGTGGACGTCAGCGGGACGGTGACCGGCCGACCGGCCGGCCTCGCGGTGGTCAACAACGCCAAGCACGGCTACGACGTGTCGCCGGGCTCACCGGGCGGGGACACCCCGAGCATCGGGATCACGGCGGTGCGCAGCCCCGTCTACTCCTGGCACGATCCCCGGCAGCTCGATCCGGAGGGCTTCTACTCCTACCAGGACCAGGGCATCCAGTCGTTCCGTTACCTTCTCGTACCGCATTCGGGCGACTGGCGGACCGCGGACCTGCCCCGGCGGGCCGCCGAGTTGGGCGCGCCGGTACGCGCCATGTTGGAGAGCTTCCACCCCGGCTCGCTCCCCGCACAACAGAGCTTCCTCTCCGACGGCGGCGGGCAGATCATGGTGACCGCGGTCAAGGGCTGCGAGGACGGCGACGGTACCCCGGACCTGGTCGTCCGGGCGGTGGAGAGCACCGGTCGGCCCGGCCGGGGCCGGATCGAGCTGCCGATGCCGGGTCGGGTCGTCGAGGCCGACTTCGGCCCGAGCCAGATCCGCACCTTCCGGCTGCCGGCGGACGGGGGTGCCGTCCGGGAGGTCGACCTGATCGAGTGGGATCTGGCCGACGGGCCGGCCGGGGCGCTGTCGGAGTCCCCGATGCCGTCCGCCCCGACGGGCCGGCGCCACACCGAACCCGACCACGATTCGTCCGACGCGACGATGCCGGCCGAACGGATGGCACCGAGCCAGCGCCGCCGCGAGGGAGACTGACCGCGAGCGAAGATCAGCTCGACCGTGCCGGGGCCGGGTGCGGACTCGTCGCCGTCGGGAACGGAAACCGGGGACGGTAGCGCACTGGACACCGTACGAGTCACACCCTTGGTGGATGGGATCGATACCAGATACGGGGCCTAAAACATACCCGAAGCACCTGGGCCTGAGGAGACACAGAGCTACCATTGCCGGCACTGACATGGCTGGCAAGCACCGGATGCGCTTCTGGCCACGATTCCACACAACGCCCGTCCCCATCCCATCCCCCACCCCGGAGTTCCGGATGCACCGGTCGCTGTCCAACCTGACCCTGCGAATCGAACGCGCCCTCAACCAACGGCTCATCCCGGCGATCTACCGGGACGTCGAACCCGTCCGCGTCGAGGCGGCGCACCTGCCCGGCGAGCCGGTCGCGGCGGGCGAAGGGCTGGCTCTGGCGTACTCGCCCTTCCAGGTGGGCCAGCCGTGGGGGCGGGCCTGGAGTACCACCTGGTTCCGGTTCACCGGTGAGGTGCCGGAGCGGATGCGGGGCGGCCGGGTCGAGCTGATCGTCGACCTCGGCTTCGAGGGGGCCGGGCCGGGCTTCCGGTCCGAAGGACTCGCGTACACGGCCGACGGGACGCCGATCAAGGGCATCGAGCCACGGACCGGCTACGTACCGATCACCCGGTCCGCGACCGGCGGTGAGCGGGTCGAGGTGTACGTCGAGGCAGCCGCCAACCCCCGTTTCGACGGCACCGTCTCCCCGCTCGGCGACCCCGGTACGGTCCCGGACCGCCCGCTGTACCGACTCGACCGGGCCGAACTCGCCGTGCTCGACGAGGAGGTGCACGCCCTCGTCCTGGACGTGCAGGTACTGCACGGCCTGGCGCTGACGCTGGCCGAGACGGACCCCCGGCACCACGAGATCCGTCGTGCCCTCGAACTGATGCTCGACGCACTCGACGTCGCCGACATCTCCGGCGGGGCAGCCGCCGCCCGCGCCCGGTTGGCCGACGCACTCGCCTCCCCAGCGGTGCCGAGCGCCCACCGGATCACCGCCGTCGGACACGCCCACATCGACTCGGCCTGGCTGTGGCCGGTACGCGAGACGATCCGCAAGTGCTCGCGGACCTTCTCCAACGTGGTGGCCCTGGCCGACGAGTACCCCGAGCTGGTCTTCGCCTGCTCCTCCGCCCAGCAGTACGCGTGGCTGCGCCGGCACCACCCCAGGATCTACCGCCGGGTCGCCGAGAAGGTGGCCACCGGGCAGTTCCTGCCGGTCGGCGGCATGTGGGTGGAGTCGGACACCAACATGCCGGGCGGCGAGGCCATGGTGCGCCAGTTCACCCAGGGCAAACGCTTCTTCGCCAGCGAGTTCGGCGTCGAACCCCGGGAGGTCTGGCTACCCGACTCGTTCGGCTACTCGGCGGCCCTGCCGCAGCTCGCCCGGCTGGCCGGGTTCCGCTGGTTCTTCACCCAGAAGATGTGGTGGAACCAGACCAACCGCTTCCCGCACCACACCTTCTGGTGGGAGGGCGTCGACGGAAGCCGGATCTTCACCCACTTCCCGCCGGCCGACACGTACAGCTCGGAGCTGACCGGCAAGGAGTTGGCGTACGCGGTGGACAACTTCACCGAGCACGGCCGGTCGACGGTGTCGCTGCTCCCGTTCGGGTACGGCGACGGCGGTGGCGGCCCGACCCGGGAGATGCTCGAGACGGCCCGGCGGGTCGCCGACCTGGAAGGATCGCCGAAGGTCGAGATCCGCACTCCCGCCGAGTTCTTCGCCGAGGCGGAGCGGGAGTACCCGGACGCTCCGGTGTGGAGCGGCGAGATGTACCTCGAACACCACCGGGGCACGTACACCAGCCAGTCGGCGATGAAACGCGGCAACCGGCGTACCGAGCACCTGCTGCGGGAGGCCGAGCTGTGGTGCGCGGCGGCGGCGCTGCGCGGCGGGCACCCGTACCCGTACGAGGAGCTCGACAGCGTCTGGCAGGAGACACTGCTGCTGCAATTCCACGACATCCTGCCGGGCAGCTCGATCGCCTGGGTGCACCGCGAGGCGCGGCAGACGTACGCGAAGCTGGCGGACCGGCTGGAGGCGGTGATCGACTCGGCGCTGACCGCCCTGACCGGCTCGGGGCCGGTGCCGCTCGTCGCCAACGCCGCGCCGCACGCGCGGGCCGGCGTCCCGGCACTCGGGGTGGCCGCCGCCACCGGGTCCGCCACCGGGTCCGCCGCCACCGCCGGAGCGCCGGCCACGGTCGCCTCCGGCGACGCCCCGGACGTCTCGGTGTCGACCGGACCGGACGGCACGGTCCTGGACAACGGCCTGCTCCGGGTGCGCGTCGCGCCCGACGGCACGGTGGCCGCGATCCGGGACCTGGTCGCCGACCGGGACGTGCTCCGGCCCGGCACCGCCGCGAACGTCCTGCAACTGCACGCGGACACGCCGAACGCCTTCGACGCGTGGGACATCGACGAGTTCTACCGCAACCGGCGCCGCGACCTGACCGAGGTCACCAAGATCACGGTGGAGGCCGACGACCCCCGCCAGGCCCGGATCCAGGTCACCCGCGACGACCGGAACTCGGCGTACGTCCAGACGGTGTCCCTGGCGGCCGGCGAGCGGGTGCTGCGCTTCGAGACCGAGGTGGACTGGCACGAGCGGGAGACCCTGCTCAAGGTCGCCTTCCCGGTCGACGTGCAGGCCGCCCACTCCAGCTCGGAGATCCAGTTCGGGCACGTGCGGCGGCCGACCCACACGAACACCTCGTGGGACGCGGCGCGGTTCGAGATCTGCGCCCACCGCTGGCTGCACGTCGGCGAGCCCGGGTACGGCGTGGCGCTGGTCAACGACGGCACGTACGGCCATGACGTGACCCGACAACCGCCCGGTGACGCGCGCGGGGCGCGGCCGACCACCGTACGGCTCTCCCTGCTGCGCGGGCCCCGCTATCCCGACCCGGACACCGACCAGGGCCGGCACCGTTTCGGGTACGCGCTGGTCTGCGGTGCCGAGATCGCCGACGCGGTACGCGAGGGCTACCGGAGCAACCTGCCGGCCCGTCGGCGCCTGGGCGCGGCTCCGGTGGCACCGCTGGTCGAGGTGACCAACCCGAACGTCGTGGTCGAGGCGGTGAAGCTGGCCGACGACCGGTCAGGCGACCTGGTGGTCCGGCTCTACGAGGCGCTCGGCGGCCGGACCCGTACCCGGCTCAGCGCCTCTTTCGAGCTGGCCGACGTCAGCGTCCGCGACCTGCTCGAACGGGAGGACGCCGAGGTCAGCGCGCTGGCTCCGGTCTCGGTCGAGGGCAACGTGGTCGACCTCGCGCTGGCACCGTTCCAGGTCGTCACCCTCCGGCTCCGGCCCCGGGTGGGCTGACCCGGGTGACCGCTGGCGCGGTCAGCGGGCCCGCGTTGTAGGCGTAGATGGTGCAACGGCGCGCGAGCGGTGCAGGGTCACCTCAGCCAGGCCGTGGCCGGGCACGGTGACCGGTCCGCCCCCGGTCACCCCTGGACCGTCCCAGCAGACCTCCGCCGCCACCGGCTCCGCACCGATGTTGCGCAGGCGTACCCGCACCGCGCCGTCGCCCACCGGCCGGACCTCGGCGAGCAGTCGGTCCGCCGGCTCCACCCGCAGGCCGCTGCCTCCGGCGGCGACGGGGCCGGCGTACTGCCTCGCCTGGAGCGGTTCGAGCAGGTTCCGGCCGTACACCCGGACCTGCTCGGCGGTCACGGCGGACCCGCTGGCGGCGAACCGGTAGCGGTAGCGCCGAGTGCCGTCCTGGCTGGCCTGGAAGTTGGTGAAGTGCAGGTTGTTCATCAGCCAGCTGTTCACCTGCCCGCCGGCCACGTCGAGGGTGCGCGCCCACAACCCGGTGTGGAAACCACCCACCTGCACCAGCGGGACGTCGAAGCTCCCCCACAGGATGCCGTGCCGCCGGTTCGTCACGCCGATCGCGTGCTGGATCGAATACCAGTCCATGCTGGTGTCGGGGAGTTGCTCGGTCCCGGCCGCGTACACCGCCCCGGCGGTCTCCATCAGGAACTCCGGGTCGGCCACCGCGAACGGGAAGGCCACCAGGATGCTCTCCGGCTCCAGCCGAGCCGGCTTGACCAGGTGCACGTCGAGATCGACGACATCCACCTCGCGGTAGAGGGTGAGCGTCATGGTCGCCGTCGGCAGGCCGAACGGGGCGGCTCGCCAGGTGATCGTCGCGAGGTCGTCCGACTCGGTGATCTCCGGATCGGCGTCGCCCCGGGCGACGTGCCGGTCGAAGTCGGGGCCGGGGAAGTCGGGATGGAAGTCCTTTCCAGAGCGCATCATCGGATGGTCACAGTCCGACGGAACGGTCTCGACGACGATCGCGCCCAGCCCGTGCGCGACGTCCCGGTCGACGAGTTCCCGGCCGTCACGCAGGTCGACCAGGGAGACGACCCCGCCCCGCGCGGGGTCGACGACCGCCCGGTAGGCACCCTTGGTGATCTCTCGTCCAGGTCGGCCGGCCGGCAGCGGTTCGGGCCGGGGCAGCACGGCCACGCCGAAGGCCGGTGCCCGGGCGACCAGCCGGCCCCGGCGCGCGCCGTCGATCTCGACGTCCACGGGCTCGACCCGGTCGCGCTCGGTCGGGTTGACCACGAGTACGCCGTCGCCGGTGACCGCGTCGGGCGCGCTCGCGGCGAGCCGGAACATGCCCTCGACCGCCAGATCCCGGGCCAGGTCGTACGCCTGGTACGCGAACCCGGCCTTGGCGTTCCAGTGCGAGTGGCTGAACGTCGAGTGCGGCTTCGAGTAGGTCTCCCAGGAGCCCCAGGTGTGCTCGCCGAACAGCAGCAGGTCCTCGTCCACCCGCGCCAGGTCGGCGACCACCTCGCGCTCGTCCCGTAGCCGTACCGGGCCTCGCCGGTAACCGAGCACGTGCGCGAGGGCGGGCGTGCCGGCCCGCCGGAGCACGGTCAGCCCGAGGCTCGTCTGGGCCGCCCGGGCGAAGGAGCGAGCCTCCCGGTAGACGGCGACCTCACGGGCCGTCGACCCGTGGCCGTGCGCCCACCAGTCGGACCACTCCCCGCGTACGACCGGGACGTCCGCGCGGCTCGCCTGCGCTTCGAGCAGGTCGAGTGCCTCGTCGATGGTCGCGGTACGCATGGGTGGACGTCCGGGCACGGAGTTCCAGTGCCGCACCACGTCCAGGAACAGCGGTGTCGGCCAGCGGTTGTCGTTGCCCGCGTGGACCAGCGCCAGGTCGTAGGGATAGTCCGGGCGGCCGGACAGGTGCTCGACGAAGGCGGCGATGTTGCGCTCGGCGGCGACCACGTCACCGTCGACGATCCCCCATTCCTCGCCGAAGCCGTAGTGCGTCGACAACCAGACGAAGATCCGGTGCCCGCCGGGCCCCTCCCACCAGAATCCGGTGGGCTGCTCGTACGGGGGCCGGCCGTGATCCGGGTTCAGCGCCATCACCAGTCGGGACAATCCCGCCCGGCGTGCCGCCTCGACGGTGCCCCAGGCAATGCCGTTGACGTCGCCGTGCTGCTCGGTACGCACCGGCAGCCCGGCGGCGCGAAGAGCGCCCAGGGCGTCGTACGCGGCGTCCAGCTCGAAGTCCGACGGCAGTTGGGTCATGTTGAGGTAGCCGCCGGTCACGGCGATCCGGCCCTCGGTCACGAGCCGTCGCAGCGCCTCGCGTTCTGGCGCCTCGGCGGTGTCGAGGAAGCGCAGGACCGGCCGGGCCACCTCGAACGTCCAGCGGAACTGGTCCGGCCGCGGCGTGGCGTCGGCCTCGGCCAGCCGCAGCACCTCCGCCACGATGCGCCGATGGTGCTCGTCCACTATGCGTGGACTGTTGGTGTAGCCGACGTCGTGGTGTGTATGACCGATAAGCAGGATCTGCTCGATTGCGGGCACGTCTGCCCCCTGGGGATGTGGCATCGTTGTCATGCCTGATCCAACTCTAGTGTCGTGGCGATAGCAACCCCGTAGGGCCTTTGACCTGCTAAGACATCTTTCGGAAACCTCGGCTGTTGTGTCCGGTCTCTCGTTCCGATACGGTCCCGCCTGGTACGGATTCCATATCTACCTGACCACCTCTGGGTCGGCTTCACCGATCCCCCACGTTGTCGAAGGGACCCCGATGAGGAAGAGGCGAGCGGCCTTCGTAGCCGCAGGCGTTGCCGCCGCACTTGCCGCGACGACCGCCTGCGGTTCCGGAAGCGACAACGGCGGCAGCGATGCCGCGAACTTCGAGGCGAAGCCCTCCGGCACCATGAGTTACTGGGGCTTCGACAACCCCGACGACGTCGGCCAGGCCCGGCTGGACCACGCGGCGAAGCAGCTCGACGGCGTGACGATCGAATCGGACCAGACGGGCTTCGACGCGCAGAAGTTCACCACCCGACTGGCCAGCGGCAACGTCCCGGACGTGGTCCAGATGGACCGGGAGCTGGTGTTGACCTATGCCGCGCAGAACCTCATCCTGCCGCTGGACACGTGCCTGTCGGCCAACAAGGTGGGGAAGGACCGCTGGTACCCGTCGGTCGTCGACAGCGTGACGTACAAGGACCAGATCTGGGCCGTCCCGCAGTTCTACCAGCCGCCGGCCATCATCCTGAACAAGACCGTCATGGACGCCGCCGGCGTACAGGACACCGACATCGACACCTCGAACCCCGACAAGCTGCTCGCCGCCATCGGCAAGATGTACAAGGCCAACGGTGACGTGCCCAGCACGCTCGGCTTCAACCCCCAGGCCATCGGTCAGACCAACCTCTGGCTGGTCGGCATGGGTGGCCGGCTCGCCGACGAAAACGGCCAGCCGGCGCTGGACGACCCGAACAACGTCGCGGCGCTCGAACTGCTGAAGAAGATCGTCGACGCGCAGGGCGGATTCGCGAAGTACAAGAGCTTCACCGACTCGTTCGACATGTTCGGGGAGAAGAACCAGTTCGTCCAGAACCAGGTCGGCGCGGAAGTGGACGCCCAGTGGTACCCGAACGTCCTCTCCCCGTACAAAGACAAGATCAAGCTGGCCGCGGTGCCGTTCAGGGGCAAGGACGGCAATCCGGTCACCGCGTCGAGCGGCACGTCCTTCGTCGTTCCCGCCAAGGCCAAGAATCCCGCCGCCGCGTGCAGGTGGGCGCTGGCGCTCACCGAGGACGGGTCGTGGACGGCAGCCGCCGAGGCCCGGGCCGCGACCGTCAAGCAGAAGAACTCGATCGACACGGGGCTGTTCACCGGGTCGCCCGTGGCCGACAAGGCCATCCGCGAGCAGTTCGTCAAGCCCAGCGGAAACGCCGGCTTCGACCAGGTGATCAGCACCTACTACGACATCGTGGACAAGGGTAAGAGCGTGGGCGCGTCGCCGGCTGGCCAGCAGATCAAGCAGGAGTTGCTGAACGCCCTCACGGCGGCGCTACTCGGAAGCAAGACCGCCCAACAGGCGCTCGCCGACGCGCAGGCGGCGTCGATGGACGCCTACAAGACCGTCACCGGCGGCTGACCCACACCGGCGTTCACGACGGGCGTGGCGGGTCCCCGCGCGGCGCGGGCCCGCCACACCCCATTCCGGAGACCTCCCTCCGGCCTGCGGCAGATCAGGAAGGCGTTGGATGACACCCAGCACCGTCACACCGCGCGACACCGGCACCCGCAGCCGCAGCCGCAGATCGACGCGGCCGGCCAGGACGGCCAGGTACAACCGCCGGGAGGCGTTGGCCGGCTACCTCTTCATCTCGCCGTGGATCGTCGGCTTCCTCGTCTTCACGGCCGGGACGATGATCTACAGCCTGGTCATCTCGTTCAGCCACTACAACCTGGCGACGAACGTCATCCGGCCGGCCGGGACCAGCAACTACCAGGAGTTGCTGGAGAACCCGAAGGTCGCCACGTCGTTGGGGAACACCCTGTTCTACGCGGTGTTGGCCGTGCCGCTGGAGATCTGCTTCGCGCTGCTCCTGGCGATGCTGCTCAACGGGGTGGGACGTGGCGCCGGTTTCTTCCGGACCGTCTACTACCTGCCCAAGATGACACCGATGGTCGCCACCGCGTCGATGTTCCTCCTCCTGCTCAACGGCAACACCGGCGCCATCAACCAGGGCCTCCGGTCCATCGGGATCGACGGCCCACAGTGGCTGGTCGACCCCGGCTGGGTCAAACCGTCGATCGTGCTGATGACGCTCTGGGGCGTCAGCGGCACCATGGTCATCTTCCTGGCGGCCCTGAAGAACGTACCGCGGGACCTCTACGAGGTGGCTTCGCTGGACGGGGCCGGACCGGTACGCAAGTTCTTCTCGATCACCCTTCCGATGATCTCCGGCGCGATGTTCTTCAACGTCATCATCCTGACGATCCACGCCTTCCAGGTGTTCGACCAGGCGTACCTGCTGTTCTGGCGGGACCAGAACAACGCGGCGCCGGACGCGTCGCTGTTCTACGCCGTCTACCTGTTCCAGGAGGCGTTCCGGCAGTTCAACTTCGGGTTCGCCGCCGCCATGGCCTGGTTGCTCTTCGTCATCCTGATGATCCTGACCTTCATCCAGGTGAGGGTCGGTAACCGCTTCGTGTACTACGAGGGAGGCCGGTAATGGCGACGATCAGCCGCGGCACCGTACCCGCCCCGGGGCCGGCGGCGGCCGTCGGTCCCGCCGAGGAGCCTCGGGAAACCGGCCCTCGACGGCAGAGCTGGACGGTGAGACGGGTCCTGCTGACGATCCCGCTCGTCGGGTTCGCCGCGTTGTTCCTGTACCCGCTGCTGTGGCTGGTCGCGGCCAGTCTCAAACCGGCCAGTCAGGTCTTCGACAACTCGCTCGTCCCGGAGACGTGGCGCCTCGACAACTACGTCCAGGTCTGGGACGAACTGCCGTTACTACACTGGATCTTCAACAGCGTGTCGATCGCGTTGCTCGCCGCGGCGACGGTTTCCATCGCAAGCTCGGTGGTGGCGTTCGGATTCGCCTACTTCCGCTTCCCCGGCCGCAACATCCTCTTCGGGCTGGTCCTCGGCACCATGATGCTGCCGGGCTCGGTCACGATGATCCCGACCTACCTCATCTGGAAGGAGACGGGCCTCCTCGGCACCTGGGTGCCGTTGTTCGGGGCCAACCTGTTCGGCTCCGCCTTCTACATCTTCCTGCAACGACAGTTCTACCTCGGGTTGCCGCGGGAACTGTTCGAGGCCGCCCGGATCGACGGATCAAGCTACTGGCAGCTGTTCTGGCGGATCGCCATGCCGCTGTCCATCCCGTCGTTCATCATCGTTTTCCTGTTCGAGTTCCAGGCGGCCTGGAACAACTTCCAGGCCGCCCTGATCTATCTCAACGGCGAGTCGGTCGAGGACTTCACCGCCCCGCTCGGGATCGCGTACGCGATGACGAAGTACAGCCCGACGGCCGGCGGGCAGGGTGACTACCAGTACGTGATGGTCGCCTCGCTGCTCGTCACGCTGCCGATGTTGCTGCTGTTCAGCGTCGGCCAGCGCTACTTCGTCGAGGGCGTCGCCACCCAGGGCCGCAAGGGCTGACTTCCCGAAGGTGCCCGGAAGTCGGCCGGGTACCCGGTCACCTGACGGTGAGCCCGGCGCGGCCGGGCCTTCTAACGGGCGGACGTGAGGGTGGCCTGTCCGGTTCCGGACCGGCCGCGGAGGGTACGCAGCGCCTCGCTCCACGAGATCAGTTCGGCGAGCATGGTACGCACACTCTGCTCCTGGAAGGGCCGGGGCCGGAACTCCGTGTAGTTGACGAAGTCCTCGGCAAGGTAGAGCGTCGTGGAGCTGCCCACGTCCGCGATCCTGACCTGGGCCATCACCTGCCTGAGCTGCTCCACCGCCCGAACCCCGCCCTCACTGCCGTAGCTGACGAACGCGGCGGCCTTGTTGGTCCACTCGGCGTAGAGAAAATCGATCGCGTTCTTCAGGGCCGCCGGCATTCCGTGGTTGTACTCGGGCGTCACGAACACGTACCCGTCGAACGGACTGATCCGCTCGGACCATCGACGGGTGTGTGGCTGGCTGTACCGCCCCAGCATTGGCGCCAGGTCTTCGTCCAGCGCGGGAAGATCCACCTCCTTGAGGTCGATCAGTTCGTAGTCGGCGTCGCCGTGCCGCAGCGCGATCTCATGGACCCAACGCGCCACGGCGGTGCCGGCGCGAGCCGGCCGCGTGCTGCCCACGATGATGGCGATCTTCGTCATCCTGCCCCCTCGGTCTGTCCTTGCCGGCAAACGCTAGGCGGGTGCACGGGCACGAGCCATGCCGCAGCGTGCCCGTTGCATACGCGATCGTCTCGATCGGGCAGACGAGTAGTCTGCGGACCGTGGACGTACTGAGCGATGCCGTCACCGCTGCCCGGACCGGCCTGCCGACGTCCTACCGTGTCGAGTGCCGGCCGCCGTGGGGCCGCCGGTACCAGCCGGTCGCCGGGGCCGGCTTCCACGTCATCCTCGAAGGATCGTGCTGGCTGGTCGATCAGACCGGTCCACCGGTCGCACTCGGCGTCGGCGACATCCTTCTGCTGCCACACGGAGACCGGCACGGGATGGTCGACCGGCCGGGAACTCCCCTGCTGCCCATGACGTACCGGCCCGACCAGACCCCGGCGCGGGAACAGCGCCGGCCCACCGATCCACACACCGTACGGATCGGACCGGACGGCGCCGCTCACGACGGCCCTGGCACCGTGATGCTGTGCGGCATGTACCGCTTTGCGCGGGAGCGCCCGCACCCGCTCATCCGAGATCTGCCCGATGTGGTGCATCTGCCAGCCCGGCTGGGGCAGCACCACCAGTTGCGAACCACGGTCGACCTACTCGCCAACGAACTCGGAGCGCCCCGTCCCGGCACCCAGGCAGCGGTCACCGCGATCCTCGATCTGCTCCTGGTACACCTGCTTCGTGCCTGGTACGAAGGCAGCCCTGACATCGGCTGGGGCGCCGCGCTCACCGACCCGGTCGTCGGCACCGCGCTACGGGCGATCCACGACGACCCGTCGCGGCAGTGGACGGTCGAGGATCTGGGGGCGCTTGCCGGCATGTCCCGAGCCGCTTTCGCCCGCCGGTTCAAACGCCTGGTGAGCCAGGGGCCGTTGACCTACCTCACCTGGTGGCGGATGACCCTCGCCGCTCGTCTGTTGCGCGAATCCGACGCACCGCTGGCATCGGTGGGACGGCAGATCGGCTATGGCTCCGAGTTCGCCTTCGCGAATGCGTTCAAGCGCCAGTACGGCGTACCACCAGGCCGGTACCGAGGTTGGCCGCAGAAGCAGACGGCCGCGTAGGTTCCGATCAGCGTCGGCGTCCGGAACGCCGGTGCCCTCAATCGCCCGCCTGGTCGCGGCGTATGAGGACACCGACGTAATCCCGCTTACTTGGTGCTCGGGTTCCGGATCATCACGTAATGGATCGTGTTCACGAGGGCCGCCAGCGTGCGGAAATATGTGTTGTTCAGGAGCAGCGGCGCCGTTGAGGGGTCGTAGGCGATGTCCAGGATCCAGTCCGAGACGCGAGCCCAGCTATTCTCGATCTCACGGTTCGCGTTGCCGAGCCCGACATCGACCTGATCCTGGATGCGGTGATAGACAAAATTTTCGATCGCCCCGAAGCGGGCTGCCTCTGCCACGGCGCCGATGATGCGAACCATTTCCTGAGCGAGATGATTCCGCTGCGCGTTGCTCCCGTTCAACTGGGCCGGCATGTCCTCAAGGGTGTAGAGCATTTCGTTCAGGTGTTCCGCCGTGAAGCGCATGTCCTGGCGGTACGAACCGCCGGGCATCGTCGCGTAGTTGCCAGTCCACGGCAGGCGCGGCGGCTGCTGCTGGAGCCCCAAGACCCCAGCCGCCGCGGTCACCGCAGGATCGTTGAAGAAACGGTGCCCGACCAGCCCGCCGCTGCGCGCCCAGAATCCGATGACGTACAGGCTCCGGGCCCAGAGGTATATCGACAGGTCGTGGGCTCCGTCGCGCAGCACTCGGATCTCGATCACTTGCTGGCCACGGTCGGTCGTCTCGCCGACTCGATTCAGGAACTCGTGGCCGGCGACCCGACGCAGGTTGGTAACCATGTTGACGTAGGCTTGCGCCGCCATCTGGCGGCCGTAGTTCGTCTCGTCCGAAAGATGAGACACATCCCAATCGATCGTCGTGTGCGGTCTCGATGGGTCGGCTTTCGCAGCCGACGGGTGTACCGCCATCAGGAACGCCACCGTGGTCACCAACGAGACGAGCCAAGCGAGCGCACCTCGCGCACCAGCATTTCGCATCTCCGGATCACACCTTTCCGCCGACGGCGACGACAATGTACTGATCGGGCACCCTGCCCGACGCAAGCCGTCGAATTCGGAGCGATCGTGTCATGCCACTCTGGATGGATAGTTGATTCGTCGTTCAGTCCGCGTTCAGTCCATCGGCGGCGGTGATGACATCCTCTGGGCGGTGGTTGGCAAGGTTCGGTGCCCGGGTCCGACCGGACCGCTCCGCACAGAGCAGGGCGCAGATCGCCTAGGTGAAAGCGAGCAGTGCGGTCTTGGCGCCCATCGATCTTGCCTCCGGCGTCGATGATCAACGTAGACTACGGCGGCTCGTCCCCGCCTCAGTAAAAGGGGGTGCTGTACGGGCCGGCCCCCGGCCCGACGCCGGTCACAGCGGATCCGCTCTTCGGCTACTGACTGACCGGGCGCTGCGCCAGCCGTACGCCGCCATGCTCCGTGGCCGGTCCACAGCCCGTCGCCGCGCCTGCTCTGCGGCTACCGCGCAACTGACCTTGCTTGGCGTGCCGACGGACACGGCGGGAGTTCGCCTTCGTCCCCGCTGAGGAGTTCAGCCGACGATACGGCCTTCCGGAGTATCGACTACGAAGCACGCGCATTGCAGGATCTCCAGAAGCGTGGCGCGGACCCGTCGGATCGTGTCCTCGTCCAGGTCGAGTCGCAGTCGGCAATCGCGAGAAAAGCCGAGTGCGGCGGCGGACCGAGCATCGAGTTCGAGGGAAAGGTTGTGATCCATGAGGGCCCAGGCAGTCGGCCCTCTCGCAACCGAGCCAGCGCTATTGATCACCTCGTCCACCCAGCCGTCGTAGCGCAACCGGATCAGCACAACGTGGACGCCGGCAGCGCCGAGGATCAGTGTCAGCTCGTCATCGGCCTTCCGTACGTCGGCCCGATCTACCCGGAGCACCGTGCCGTCCACGCCCGACCGTACGGTGGTGTCCGCCGCGTACGCGACAGAGTTGCGGCAGCACGCGCTCGCATCGCGGCTATGAGTGGACACCGGGGCGGTGAACGTGCGGTGCGGCGTGCCCATCAGGGGCGTGCGGCGTCTGCCAGTGCGCGGATCTCCTGCACCACGGTGGGCCAGATGGCTCGGGGCAGGTCGTGACCGGTGCCCGGCAGTTCCACGTAGCGTGCATTCGGCACCGCTTTGGCGATGCGGCGGCCCGCGGCCGGGCGTAGGAGCGGGTCCTGCTCGCCGTGGAGCACCAGGGTCGGTACGGGTAGATCCCGTAGCCGTGGGCCGTGCCAGGATGCGCCGGTCTGCCGTGCTTGGGCGCGGGTGTCGCGGATCCCGCTGGGTAGTCCGGCGTCGAGTTCGCGTTCCACTCGGGTTCGGGCGTCCTGCTCGTCGAAGGGGTACCCGGGTGAGGCGACCGATCGCGCCAGAGCGAGGCCGGCCGCCACGTCGCCCTCGTGGCCGGCGGGGAAGCGGTGGCGCGCCAGGCGCGCCAGGAAGGGCAGGCGCACGTACCGCAGGACGGCGGCGCCGCGGGCGTCGCTGGGCGCGGCGGCGAAGGAGGTCAGCGTCCGCACCCGCTGCGGGTGGCGTAGCGCGGTGCGCTGAGCCACCAGTCCACCCTGCGAGAGGCCGAAGAGGTGGGCACGTTGCCAGTCGAGGGCGTCGAGCACGGCAACGGTGTCGTCGGTCATGTCCTCGGCGGTGTAGGCGGCTGGTCGCGGTCGCAGCAGCGTGCTGAGGGGGTTGCCGGCCGGGGCGTCGTCGAAGTGTGTGGAGCCCCCGGCATCGCGGCCGTCGAAGGCCGCTACGTGGAATCCGGCGGTGACCAGGGCGTCGACCAGGCCGTCGGGCCACCAGTACCGCGAGACGCCGAGGCCCATGACCAGCAGTAGCGGTTCGCCGCCGACGCCCCCGAGTTCGTCGACCGCGAGCATCACGTCGCCGTTGTGTGCGATGCGCGGCGTCCTGGCCATCTCGACCTCCTGAAGCCCTGCCCGGAAGCAGACCACCTTTGGGAACACTGTTCGCGAACGATGGTAACAGCGTTGGTACGGTGAGCCCGACCGACGGGAGGAGGACCATGGAGGCAGGGGAACAGGCGATCCCGGTATGGCTCCGGGAACGTCGAACGGGGGTGGGCCGGCCTGCGGAGCGCTCCCGGGCGGAGGTCACCGCCGCAGCGATCGCACTGGCCGACCGGGAGGGTCTGGCGGCAGTCTCCATGCGCCGCGTCGCCGCTCAGCTGGGCACCGGAGCGGCATCGCTCTACCGCTACGTCGCCGCTCGTGACGACCTGCTCGACCTCATGGCCGACGAGGTCGCGGCCGGCTACGACCTGCCGGCCCCGGGTGGCCCGTGGCTGACGGGCTTGCTGGAGGTGGGCCGACAGGGACGGGTACTCATGCTCCGCCACCGCTGGCTCCCCGAACTGGTGCTCACCCGGCCCGCCCTCGGCCCACACGGCGTCGACCTGCTCGAACACGTCCTGGCGGTCCTCGCAGAACACCCGGCGGACACGACGCGCAAGATGGAGGCGTTCGCCGTCATGAACACCCTCACCGCCGCCCTCGCTCTGAACGAACTCAGCATCACCTCCGGCACCCGTCACCGGCAGGGCGCCTACCTCGCCCACGCGGTCGCCGCAGGCCGACACTCCCACCTAGCGGCGGCACTGACCGGAGCCTCCCTGATGCCGGCCACACCAGCAGAGCGCTTCGAGGACACCCTGGCCCGGATCCTCACCGGCCTGCTGGGAGCCGCCTGATCAGGAGCCGAGCCATACGGAACGCCCGCCCAGACGACGCTCTACCCGGCAAGCCAGCCACGCTTCGCAGCACGCGAATTGCGGCTTGTGAGTGCACCTGATCTTGCCTCAGACAGGCCGTGCCGCCCCTAAGTCCGGGCATCTCCGTCCGCGTTCGTGCGTCTTAAGGGGACTCAAAAACCGATGGGCTCCCGGATCAGGATGACCGCCGTTCGGTCCGGGATCGCCTCGCGTTCGAAGATAAGGATCTTCCCGACGAACGAGCCTTGCCCGGTCGCCTCCTGCACCCGCTGGAACTCCAACGGCAGGCAGTGTTCGCGGATCCGCTGTAGGGCTCCAGGAAGAACGACACCGTTCAGACCCGGTGCGGGGTTCGGTTGACCGCCCAGGCGTGGAACGCGAGTCCGATGCCCCAGCCGACGATTGACCACAGCGGCCAGAAGAAGTGTTCGGGCGTGGCGTAGTACCAGGTGAAGATTTGGCCGACATTGGCCAGGACATACCCCAGGGCGTGGATTCGCAGGCCCCACTTGGTGGCGGCTTCGCTCTTCGTCGATCGCATGGTGGGAAGGCTAGGGCCGCGCACTTTACGGCGACTGAATCCGCTCCGTCAGTGGCCGTCAAGTGGCCGTCCCTACGCTGGCCGGCGATCGACCCCTTGCTGGAAAGGAAATCCCTACAATGACGACTCGCAGAACAATACTGGCCGGATCAACCGTGGCCGCCGCCGGTGCGTTCCTCGGGGCGCCTGCCGCGCAGGCGCACAAGCCGAAGCCGACCGTGGTACTCGTGCACGGCGCCTTCGCGGACGCCTCCGGCTGGAACGGCGTCGCCGCACGGCTGGTCCGCGACGGCTACCCGGTCATCGCCCCGGCCAACCCACTGCGCAGCGTTTCCGGCGATGCCGCCTACCTGGCCAGCGTTCTGGCGACGCTCAGCGGGCCGGTGGTGCTCGTGGCGCACTCCTACGGCGGGATCGTCATCACGAACGCGGCGGCCGCCAACCCGAACGTGAAGGCGCTGGTCTACGTGGCCGCGTTCGTACCCGACCAGGGTGAAACCCTCCTGGGGCTACAGACGAAGTACCCGGGGAGCAGGCTGAACGAGGCGGCGCTGGACTTCCGTCCCTACGGCGAGGGCCTTGTCGACGGGTACATCAAGAAGGAGGTCTTCCGCGACGTGTTCGCCGGCGACGTGCCGAGGGCGACCGCGGAGCTGATGTGGGCCGGCCAGCGGCCGGCTGACGCGCGCACGCTCGGCGAGCCGTCCGGCGCACCGGCGTGGCGGACGATTCCGTCCTGGTACCTGGTGGCCCGCGACGACCAGGTGCTGCCCGCCGCGGCGCAGCGGTTCATGGCGCAGCGGGCCGGGTCGCAGGTCCGGGAGGTCGCCGCATCGCACGTCGCGATGATCTCGCAGCCCGACGTGACGGCCGAGATCGTCAAGCGGGCAGCGCGCTGATGTTCGAGCGTCTCGGTCGGACCATGTACCGCCGCCGGTGGTGGGTGATCAGCGCGGCCGTGGCCTTCATGGCGTTCGGCGGCATCTGGGGCACGCAGATCTTCGGCGCGCTGACCACCGAAGGGTTCGACGACCCGGCGTTCCGGCGGGCGGTCACCGAGACGCTCGACGCACTGCCCAGCAGCGTGGTGACCAGGACCGTCACGTCTAGAGCACCGGCAGCCCGGCACTGGTCAGCCATGACCGGCGCGGCACATACGCCGTGCTGACCTTGGCCGGCGGCAACGAGACGGAGCGCGGCGAGGTGCTGGAGGTGATCGAGGACGACCACACGCCGTCCACCGTCTGGGCCGGATTCATGCTCACCGCGGCCGGGCTGTTGCTGTACCTGGTGACCGTCGCCAGCCTGAACCGCGCGGCGCTCAGGCACCTCCCCTTGCCTTGCGGTTCGTCGGACCGCAAGGCAAGGGGAGGTTGAAAAGGTTCACTGACGGGAGTCAGTCGAGCGAGGCCACGAACTCCTCGGCCCGGCGGGCGAAGAGGTGGGTCTCGCGATCGGCGGACCAGGCGCGGGCCGCTTCGGCGGCGGCCCGGACGACGTCGACGGGCTCGCCCCGGGCCTGTAACAGGCGCGCCCGCAGCAGGCGGACAAGTCCTTCGGCGTAGCGCTGGCCGTGGGCCTCGAGCGCCCGGTCCGCCCGGTCGAGGGCGGCGCCGGCCTCGTCCGGCCTCCCGGCGGCCAGCCACATCTCGGCGAGCAGGCCGTTGTGGTACGCGATGCCCCAGCGCGGCGGGTCGACCAGCGTCGTGGCCAGCAACTGTTCGGCCTCTACCGCGATCCCGGCCGGATCGTCGCCGGTGAGGGCCCGGGCCCAGTACCAGTTCAGTCGCACGTAGTGCTCCTGCTGGACGGCGGTGCGGCCGGTGCCCATGGCCATCCACCGCTCGATCGTGCGGATCACCCAGCCCGGGTCACCGGCCATGGAGGCGATGATGGTGATGTAGTAGGCCCAGGTCGCGACCCCCATCGGGTCGGCCGGGCCGTTCCACTCGTCGATCATGGTGCCCGCCGTCTCGGCGTCACCGTGCAGTGCGGTCACGACGGCCCGCCAGCCGGGCCACTCACCCGAGACGTCACGCCGGACGGAGGTCTCGCTGTGCGCCGAGACGGCGCCGTGCAGCACGGCGGGGTCGTTCGCCATGAAGTACCGGTGTGCCTCGCCGATGTTGCCGATGTCCCACTGGTGCAGGCCCCATGCCTGCCGGCCGTACACCCGGAGGATCGGATCGGGAGACGCCTCCCCCTGCTCGTACAGCCGGCGGACCAGACGTTCGCGGTCCGGCTCCAGGAAGGTGTAGGCCCCGAACAGGCGAGCGAAGAGGAGGCCGGCGGCCTCGACGTCGCGGCCGAGCTGGCGGGCCAGGTGTTCGGCACGCTCCAGCAGGTCGAACGTCGTGCCGCCGAACCCGGCCTGCCGGCGCGGGGCGATGGCGAGCAGCGAGAGGGCGGAGAGCTCCAGCTCCGGCAGGCCGGCGTTCCGTGCGACCTGGGCGGCCGTCTCCAGGTGGCGGTCGGCGGCCGCGAACGCGAGCTTGGCCGCCGCGCGACGGCCGGCGCGCTTGAGCGCCTCCGCGGTGCGTACCGGGTCGGCGAGGGGGCCGGCGGCCCACAGGTGGTAGGCGAGGCTCTCGGTACTGGACTCGTCGTCCGCCTGGCGTGCTTCGAGCGCGTCCGCGACGCGCAGGTGCAGCCGGATCGCCCGCTGTGGCGTCGTCGTCTCCGTGATCGACTCGCGTACCAGGTCGTGCGCGAAGCGCAACGAGTACGGGTCCTCGGGTCTCGTTTCGAGCAGACCGAGCGCTTGCAGCGGTTCGAGGCGTTCGAGGCAGTCCGCGGCGTCGG
Organism: Plantactinospora mayteni; assembly: GCF_016862935.1. Taxonomy (GTDB): domain Bacteria; phylum Actinomycetota; class Actinomycetes; order Mycobacteriales; family Micromonosporaceae; genus Plantactinospora; species Plantactinospora mayteni. Next base: position 9,223 of record NZ_BONX01000056.1, on the reverse strand, counting down.
CGTCGGCGGCCCGGGCGAGCAGGCCGAGGTCGACGTCGCGGCCGATGAGCGCGGCGATCTGTAGCAGGTCGCGGGCGCCGTCGTCGAGGCCGGCCATCCGGCCACGGACGACGTCCCGCACCGTCGACGGCACCCCGGCCCGCACCGGTGCCGTGTCGTCGGCGAGCGCACCACGGTCGCTGAGCAGCCGAGACAGTTCCCGGACGTAGAACGGGTTGCCGGCGGTACGGGCGTGGATGCTGCGGGCGACGTCGGCGCCGGGCTCCTGGCCGGCTTCGCGGCGGATGAGTTCGGCCACGTCGGCCAGGCTGAGAGGGCCGAGTCGGATCCTGCGGTGGCTGGGCAGCCGGCTGGCGGCGGCCAGTACCCGGGAAAGGTCGGAGCCCGGTGCGGGCGCCCGGTCGCGGAGGGCGCCGATGATCGCGGTGCCGGTCGGCAGCCGGCCCGCCAGGTGGCCGAAGAGCTGGAGCGAGGCGGCATCGGCCCATTGAAGATCGTCCAGGACGAGCAGTATCGGCCGTTCGGCGGCGGCCTGGCCGATAACGGTGACGACCTGCTCGAACAGGCGGAACTGGGCCCGGCCGCCGGAGACCACCGGCGCCGTGTCGTCGTACCGCGATTCGAGGAGGCTACCGAGTTCGCTGGCCAGCCACTTCTCCCGCGACGACGCGGGCAGGCTGTCGAGGACGGTGGTGAGCGCCTGCTCCCACGGCCACATCGAGGGAGTTCCGTCGCCTTCCAGGCAGGAGGCCCAGACGACGCGCATGCCGCGCTGGTCCGCCACGTCGGCGGCCTCCTCCAGCAGGCGGGTCTTACCCACGCCCGGTTCGCCCTCGACGACGGCGAGGCCGCTGCTGCCGGTGAGCGCCGCCGCCGTGGACTGCCACAGCACGGCGAGTTCCTCGGCCCGGCCGATCAGGCTGGCGGCCTTCCGTGCGGGCGCGCCGCCAGCCGCGCCGCCCGGGACTGCCTCGGGCGCGGACACCGGGGCCTGGGTCAGCACCCGCAGGTATGCCGCCTGCACCGCCGGGCCAGGGTCGATGCCAAGCTCGTCGGCCAGGCGATCCCGGAGTACGCGGAACGCTGACAGCGCTTCGGCCTGGCGACCGGCGGCGCCCAGGGTGGAGATGAGACTGGCCTGTACGGGTTCGTGGAACGGCGCCATCTTGGTGGCGAGCTGCAACGCCGGGAGTACCCGTTCTGGTCGGCGTAGCGACACGGCCAGGTCGGCCGCAGCCGTGCAGGCGGCGTGGAACTCGTCGTCGAGAGCGGCGAAGATCGCCATCGCGGTTGTTCCGTGGGTGAACCCTTCCGCCGCGGGGCCCTGCCAGAGGGCGAGCGCGTCGACGTAGTGCTCGAGCGCGGTTTCGTGCTCTTGCTGCGCCAGGGCGGCCCTGGCGGCGTCGAGCAGTTCCCGGAAGGCGACCAGGTCCAGCGTGCCGGGGCCGGCGCTGAACAGGTACGCGTTGCCGCGGCGGTGCAGGTACGAGCCGGTTTCCCGGGCGGGGATCGCGGGCTCGAGCAGCCGCCGCAGTGCACCGATGTACTTCTGGATGACGTTGAGCGCGCTGGTGGGGGCGTCGTCGCCCCAGATCAGGCCGATCAGCTCGCTCGTCGTCATCGGCTGGCCTACCCGGGCCAGGAGCAGGGCCAGCAGGTACGCCTGTTGCCGGGGGCCCGCATCCAGCTCGGCAGCGCCGCGCCACATCCGTAACGGGCCGAGGATCCGCAGGCGCAGGGAGTCGGTGCCGGCCGGGGGCACAGGTGCGTTCACCCGAGTTCGACCGGCGTCGGTGCACCGGGAACGGACTTCTGGGCCCGGCGGCGGGTGACCAGCCAGCCGAACGCGGCCGCGGTGAAGAACATGACGATGCCGTACACCGCGCCCGGGATGGCCATCTCGGCGTTGTTCAGCAGCGCCGGGCTCAGCGCGACGGTGATGGTGAACGCGGTGTTGTGGATGCCGATCTCGAACCCGGCCGCGATCGCCGCGCGGCGGTCGACCCCGGCGAGGCGCGGCACCGCGTAGCCGATCAGCAGGCTCACGATGTTGAAGGCCAGCACCGCCAGCCCGACCGCGACGAAATAGCCGGCGAGGTTGGCCCGCTCCCCGTACAGCACGGCGCCGATGACCACGACCAGGACCACGACGGACAGCGCACGGACCGGGCGGTTGAGCCGCTGCGCCACCTCGGGCGCCCGCGTGCGCAGGAGCATCCCGACCGCGACCGGGACGACCACGATGAGGAAGACCTGCAACACCTTGTCGAACTGGAGCCCGAGAGTGGCACTGTCAGGCAGGAAGTACCCGGCCGACAGGTTCACCACGATCGGCAGGGTGACCACGACCAGCCCCGAGTTGATCGCGGTGAGCGAGATGTTCAGCGCGACGTTCCCGCCGAACAGGTGGCTGTAAAGGTTGGCCGTGGGACCACCCGGCGACGCGGCGAGCACCATCATCCCGACCGCCAGCTCCGGCGGAAGCCGGAACGCGAGCACCAAGCCGAAGCAGATCACCGGCAGAACCACGAGCTGACACAACAGGGCGACCACAGCCGCCCTCGGATGCCGGCCCACCCGCCGAAAGTCGTCCATCGTCAGGCTCAGGCCCAAGCCGAGCATGACGACGCCGAGGGCAATCGGCAGGCTGGCTATGATCAACGCGGAGTTCACGGTGCATTTTCACCGGGACGCCGCAGCCGGTCAATGGCCCGTTCCGCCGCTATTGCGTGGACTCCGACACCCACCTTCCGCTTGGCTCCGGGTGGAATCCCGCGGCCCGTCGTGATGTCCTTGGGTGGCGGTGACGGTTCACTCCTCGGCGGCGCGCTGGCCCGCACACGGGCTCTGGCCACACCGTTCTGGATCGCCGCCGCCGCGACGACGCTCATCGCCACCGCGAAGCGGTCGTTGAAGGTGATGGCGGGCAGCTCACCGGTGGCGGCAGTTGGTGCGGCGAGTTCGTCGGGTGGTGTGGGGCTGCGGAAGCCGGTGGCGAGCAGTCGTTGGCAGACATGAGTGGGAGCAGGACGAACCGGGCGCCGGCGTCGAGCCACCAGAACTATCCGGTGACGGCGCCGACCACCTGTCCGATCTCGAAGAGGTTTCCGGTGTCGCCGGTGTGCAGGAAGGCGACGGTGCTGCCGGGTTCGATGCGGCCCTCCCGAGCGTGGGTGAGCATTCCCGCGAGGCCCTTGCCGGTGTAGACCGGCCCGACGAACACTCCCTCGTGGCGGGCGAGTTCACGGATCGCCGCAGTGCTCTCGGCGGAGGGTACGGCGTAGTCCTCGCCGATGAACCGCTGGTCGACGTCGATCTCGGCGCGGATGGTCCTGTCGTCCGGCGCCGGCACGCCGAGCCGGTCGAGAACTGTTTTGGTGCGGTCGACGATGATCTGGGGATTCATCCAGTCGCCGTCGTCATAGGAGCAGATGGCGATCGAGCGGAACCGCGCCCGGCTGCCGGTGATGAGTTTGGCCGCGAGCATTCCCGGCAAGGCGGTGCCGGTGCCGATGGTGTGGTAGACGTAGTCGAGTTCCACGTCGGCTGCTCGGGCCTGTTCGATCATCTCGGCGAAGGTCAGGGCATGGGCGACGAATCCGTCCTCGTGGGCGCCGCCGGTCGGCACGATCAGGACCTGGTGGCCCTGTGCCTCCAGTTCGGTCTTGCGGGCGTGCATGGCGTCGTTCATTCGGGCCAGGTCTTCTTCGGCGTCCCAGTAGGCGCCGCCGCTGGTGGTGAAGAAGTGCGTCTCGACGTCCATGGTCATGTTCAGCAGCAGGTTGCCGCGGTACTGCTCGATCTCGCCGTGCCGGGTGGCGTCGCGGGTGAGGAACAGGATCGGTGTCAGACCCGTGCTGCGGCAGGCGGCCGCGAACTGCAGTCCTGAGTTGGTGAGATAGACACCCTGGGTGATCACATGCGTCACCCCGTCCTGTAGGGCCCGACCGAGGATGAACTCGGACAGGCGCGTCTTGCTCCCGCTGATCGTTCCTGGCCCGGCCAGGTCCTCACGTTTCATGAAGAGCCTGATGCCGTACGCCGTGGAGAGGTTACCCAGACCGTGGAACGGAGTCGGATAGAACCCGATGCGCTTGCGGGGCAGCGACGAGATCGCGTTGATCAACTGCGAAGCTTCCATGACGCCAGCATGCGGACCACCGAACATAAGATCAAACGATTGTTTCTAACAGGGCCAGAAGTGTGGCTAATATTCGCGTCATGTCATGGCCGATCGAGCCGCGCGCCCTGGTCGCGTTGGAAGCAGTCGTCCGCCTGGGATCCTTCGCCGCCGCGGCAGAGTTCCTCGGATACACCCAGTCGGCGGTGTCGCAGCAGATCGCGGAGCTGGAACGCCGCGTCGGCGCCCGCGTCGTCACGCGCCGACCGGTACGGCCGACCGCCGCGGGGTCCGTCCTACTCGACGCCGAGTCGTCGGTGCGGGCCGCCATGAGCAGGGCGTCAGCCGAGTTGGGTGCGCTTGCCGACGGTGCGGCCGGAAGCCTGCGGGTGGGGGCCTTCGTGTCCGCGGCGCAGACTCTGGTCCCGGCTTCCCTCGCGCGACTCCGGCGTGAGCACCCGGGGATCAGCGTCCGGCTCCAGCAATCCGAGACACTGCGAAGCTACGACGCGCTGCTCCGCGGCGACCTCGACATCGCGGTCACCTTCGACTACGACCAGGCGGCCGACCCGCCACCGAAGGGCATCCACCGCGAGCTGATCCGTACCGACCCGGTGCTCATCGTCGTGCCCGCGGGCCATCCACTTGCTGGCGAGAATGAGATCGACGTCGATGGCATCAGCACTGCGGAATGGATCGCGACACCGGTCGAGGCGCAGGGCCTGCCGAACATCCGGGTCTCCGATGCCGGCAGTCCGCAACGGCTCGAGTTCGACGGAGACGACTTCCGGACCGTACTGAACCTCGTCGGCGCAGGCCTCGGTGTAGCCCTGCTGCCTGAACTCGCACTGGCCGACGCCCCGCCCGGAATCGTCAGCCGCCCCATCACCCGTGGTCTGAACCGCTACATCTACACCTGCCGACTACAGACCACCCACACACCGCTGCCGGTACGCAAGCTCAGCCAATACCTGCACGAAGCCCTCGCACCAGCCTGATCCGACAACAGTGGCGGGCACCGGATCTCGTCGCGCGGTGGGCCACCGCGCGACGGGTTCTCCTCCAGGTTGCCGTCGTCACGGCGCCCGTTCTGGGCTCGCCGGTTGGTACGGTCCAGGTGCCTCGCCGCCGTGCCGCCCGCTGCCGTCGGCGATGTCCTGCCGACTTCCCGGCAGCTTCAGGTTCTCGGCAGCCCGCAGCAGACCGGGCTGAACCAGGGTGAGCCAGCGCTCCCGGACCTCCACCGGGTGCTCGACGGGGCCGGTCGTCGCAAGCAGGTAGATGTCATTGACGGTGAGGTCCGAGCGCAGCAGCCCCGTCTCGCTGCCGGCCTCGACGAGACGGGCCAGAGCCTGAGTAGCCCGGGCCTCGTCCTCGGAGTACTCCAGTTCGGCGCCCAGCGCCCGGGCGGCGGCTTTGACGGCCTGATCACCGGCCGAGGCTTCGAGTACCCGGCCCACGAACGCCAGCACTTCCTCGCCCGCATCGGACCGCCCGCTCTCGACCCGGTCCCAGGCGTGTTCGGCGGCGTCGGCGAGGCGTCCGATGTGTTCCATCACGACGGCGGCAACGAGATCGGTCTTGGTCGGAAAATGCCGGTACAGGGTCCCGACGGCAACCCCGGCCGCCTTGGCGATCTCGACCATGCCGACCTCGGGCCCGTGTTCCGTGATCTGTGCCCGCGCGGTCTCCAGGATCTTCTCCCGGTTACGCACCGCGTCTGCGCGCCGGCCTCTCGGCGTCGTCATGCGTCCCCCTCACGTGCCGGCACCCTTCTGGCAACTTGCGCCAAGGTGAATCATGGTTCATGATACAAACTGAACACTGATTCACTTTAACAGGGAGGGGTCATCATGACCAAGACCGCGCTGGTCACCGGGGCATCGGCAGGCATCGGGGAAGAAACAGCTCGCAAGCTCCAGTCGTTGGGCTACACCGTCTACGGTGCGGCCCGCCGCACCGACCGGCTCCAGAAGCTCGCCGGCGAGGGCATCCGACCACTGGCCATGGATGTCACCGACGACGCGTCGATGACCGCCGGCATCGAGACGATCATCGCCGAGACCGGCCGCATCGACGTGCTGGTCAACAACGCCGGCTACGGCTCCTACGGCGCGATCGAGGACGTGCCTATCGATGAGGCCCGCCGCCAGTTCGAGGTCAACATGTTCGGACTGGGCCGGCTGGTCCAGCTCGTCCTGCCGCAGATGCGTGCCCGGAAATCCGGCACGATTGTCAACGTCTCATCGATGGGCGGGAAGCTCCACACCCCGCTCGGCGGCTGGTACCACGCGACGAAGTTCGCCGTCGAAGGCTTCAGCGACGCCCTGCGCATGGAGGTCGCCCCGTTCGGAATCAACGTCGTGGTGATCGAGCCCGGCGGCATCCGCACCGAGTGGGCCGGCATCGCCGCGGACCACCTGGAGGAGACCGCACGGGGCAGCGCCTACGCCCCGCAGATCACGGCTGTCGCGAAAACGATGCGCTCGGAAGCCATCGCCAAGCGCCAGTCCCCTCCGTCGGTCATCGCCGACGCCATCGGCAAGGCCGTCACCGCCCGGCGGCCCCGCACCCGCTACGCGATCGGCTTCACCGCCAAACCGCTCATCACCACCCGCCGGCTGCTGTCCGACCGCGCCTTCGACCGGGTCATCGGCACCGCGATGGGCCTGCCCCGCAATTAGCCCCTCCTCCTGGCGTCGGCGGTGGCGACGGTCAGGTCGGCGCCGGAACGGCCCATGGATCGGTGGTGCCATCGTCGAGGAGGCGGTGCGGGCTGCCGACGCGGAGGGCGACGACCGCCCCCTGCCGCACCGCCTGGTCGGCCGGGTCAGGAGCGACGGCGCAGCGCGACGGCCGCCGGCGCGACGCTCGCGGCGTACACGGTCACCGAACAGGCCGCGACGGCGACGAGCAGCACCGACCACGGCACCTGGATCGGTACCGTGTCGGAGTGGCCGCCCAACGCGATCCGTACCGTCAGCAGGGTTGCCCCGGTCACCAGGGCGCCGAACACCGCCCCGGCGAACCCGACCGTGAGCGCCTCCCGGCCGACCAGTCCGAGGATCTGCCGGCGGGTCGCGCCGGCCAGGCGCAGGGTCAGCAGCTCGCGTACCCGCCCGGTGGTCGCCATCAGCGACGTGTTGGCGATCGAGATGGCGGTGTAGACCAGCGCCATGCCGAGGATCGCCAGCAGCGACAGCCGGCTCAGCCGGTCGAACTCCTCGTCGAGTACGGCCAGCCGGGTCCGGGTCTCCGTCACCGTCCCGCCCAGCGGGGCGACCGCCGCCTCGATGCCGGCCCGGTCGGCCCCCGGCGCGAGCCCCAGGTAGACCGAGTCCGGCAGCGGGACGCCGGAGTGCGCCGAGGTGAGTGACCAGGGCAGCAGGGCGTCCGGCAGGCCGAGCCGGTCGTCGAGGATCGCGACCACCCGCAGCGAGGCCCGCGCGCCGTCGCCCAGCCACAGCTCGGCCTGGTCGCCGACCCGCCAGCCGGCCGCGCCGGCCATCGAGGCGCTGACCGCCACCGTCGCGCCGGCCAGGTCGTGCAGCGAACCGGCGGCGACCGGCAGCCGCACCACCCGGGCGGCGGCGGGGCCGTCGACGTACCAGGCGGTGCGCTGCCGCAGTGTGTTGTTCCGCCCGGCGTCGAACACGCCGGTGGTCTTCACCCGGGCGGCGGCGGTCACCCCGGGCACCGCCCCGACCGCCCGGGCCACCGGCTCGGGCAGCCTGGCGTGCCCGGCGGGTACCACCAGCAGCGGGGCGGTGAGCTGGGCGCGCAGGCTCGCCGCCTCGGCCGCCGAGATGGTCCCGGTGCCGGCGAGCGAGCCGCCGGCCAGCCCTATGGTGACCAGCACCGGGGCGATCGTCGAGGCGTACCGGCGGCGCTCCGTCCGCACCCCGGCCCGGGCCAGTACCGCGACCGGCCCCCGGCCCGGGGTCAGCAGCCGACCGACCGGCCGGACCAGTACGGGCAGCAGCAGCGCGCAGCCTCCGACCAGCAGCATCACCACCACCAGCAGGTAGGCGGGTCCCTCTGGGGTGGCCAGGAACGGCAGCATCGGGACGACGCCGCCGAGGCAGCCGAGCCCGCAGATCCAGCGGACCACGGTGCCGCCGCGAAGCTCGACCGTGACGGCGTGCAGCGCCTCGATCGGTCGTACCCGACCGGCCCGGCGCGCGGCGGTGCCGGCACCGGCTACCGCGACGAGCAGGCCGAGCCCGAAGGCGGCGAGCAGCGGCCACCAAGCGGGCCGGGCGGTGAAACCGGCGGGTGCGAGGCCGTTGTCGACCAGCCAGCGGGCGAAGAGCGGGGCGAGGACCGGGCTGAGGCCGCAGCCGGCCGCCCCGGCCACCATCCCGACCAGGGCGGCCTCCCCGAGTACGAGCCGGCGCACCTGCCGGGGCGTGGCACCGGCGGTACGCAGCAGCGCGAACTCCCGTCGGCGCTGCGCGACGGTGAACGCGAACGTACCGGCGACCACGATGACACAGACGAACCCGGCAAGTCCGGCGGTACTGCCGACCAGGGATGCCGTCGCCACCAGCAGCCCGGCGTCCGGGTCGGGTTCGGCGGAGCGCCGCTGTGCACCGGTCAGCACCCGTAGCTGCGGATACCGGCCGCTCAGGGTGGCCGTCACCCGTCCGGCCAGTGCCTCGGGGTCGGTGCCAGGTGCGGCGAACACCGCCACCGCAGCCACCCGGCCCCGGGCCAGCCGGGCGGCGGTGGGCCCGGTGACGTACAGCGCAGGGCCGGCGGCGGTCTCGACGACACCGCTGACCGTGAAGCGCCGTGGACCATCCACGGTGGACACGACGACGGTGTCGCCGGGCCGCCGGTCGGTCGGAGCGGTGAGCACCACCTGGTCGTCGGCCACCGGTGGCCCACCGGCCACCATCCGGTACGGATGAAACCGGCTCGCCGCCCACGGATGCGCCTCGGTACCGCCACCGGCCTCGCCGTCCCCACCACCGGTCGCCGCGCCAGCACCCCCGCCAGCGCTCCGGGTCCCGCTCCCCGTCCCGCCGATGTCACCACTGCCGCCGATACTCCCGGTCCCGCCGACGTCGCCAGCGCTTCCGGTTCCGTTGCCGCTGCCGG
>NZ_BONX01000055.1 GCF_016862935.1 Plantactinospora mayteni | reverse complement strand
GCCGGTTCCGTCGCCGGTTCCGTTGCCGGTTCCGTCGCCGCTGCCGGTTCCGTTGCCGGTCCCGGGTTCGGGCCCGGTGGGATCCGGGGCGTCGGTGAGGACCGCGTAGCCGGCACGGTCCACGACCACGCCGGTGACGCCCGGCACCGTGGACAGGATCGCGTCGGTGTCCGGCGGGACGAAGCCCCGCTCACCCGGCGGCAGGCCGGGGTTGCCAGGTGGGCCGTCCGGGTCCTCGGCGGTCACGCCTGCACCGTCCGGCCCGGCGACCACCACCGGCGGGTGCGCGTACCAGCGGGGTGGCTCGGTCGGTCCGTCGAGTACCGCGGCCAGGGTCAGGCCGGCGGTGGCGAAGAGCGCCACGCCGAGGGCGAGTGCCACGAACGAGCCGGCGAAGCCCACCCGGCGGGCCGCCAGGGTACGCCGGGCGATCGCGATCACCGGGTCACCCCGGTCGACCCGACCTCCAGCCGGGTCATCCGCTCGGCGACGGCCTGCGGCGTCGGCCCGACCAGCTCACCGGCGAGCCGGCCGTCGCGGAGGAAGAGCACCCGGTCGGCGTACGCGGCGGCGAGCGGATCGTGGGTCACCATCAGTACCGTCTGCCGGTGGTCGTCGACCATGCCCCGCAGCAGCGTCAGCACCTCGCGTCCGGTGGCCGAGTCCAGCGCACCGGTCGGCTCGTCGGCGAAGAGCACCTCGGGCCGGGTGGTCAGGGCCCGGGCAATCGCGACCCGCTGCTGCTGCCCGCCGGAGAGTTCGGCGGGCCGGTGCCCGAGGCGGTCGGCGAGGCCGACGGCGGCCAGCGCGGCCCGGGTCTCCGCCCGTTTCGGCCGGCGCCCGCCCAGCATCAGCGGCAGCGCCACGTTGAGTTCGGCGGTCAGCGCGGGCAGCAGGTTGAACTGCTGGAAGACGAAGCCGATCCGCTGCCGCCGCAGCAGGGTCAGCCGGGTCTCGGAGAGGTCGTCCAGCCGGGTGCCGCCGACGTGCACCTCGCCGGAGGTGGGGCGGTCCAGCCCCGCCGCGCAGTGCAGCAGGGTGCTCTTGCCGGATCCGGACGGACCCATCACCGCGGTGAAGGAGCCGACCGGGAGGTCAACCGACACCCCGGCCAGGGCCCGCACCGTCGTACCCCGGGCGCCGTAGACCCGATGCAGGTCCCGCAGGCGTACGGCTGGTTGCATGCTTGTCGTCACGGGTTCCAGCCTCACGGCGAGCCGACCCGCCGTCACTGGCCCGAACTTACCCGGCGGGGTAGTGCCAGCGTTACCACCGGTGGTGGCGTACGCCCCGGCACCCGACCCGGGCGTAGGCTGTGCCGGTGGCGGAGGTCCGGCTCCAGCAGGCACAGCCCGGCCCGGCTCCCGCCCCGACCGCTTGGTACGCGCTGACCCGCCATCCCCGGCGGTTCCTCGGCTCGTGGTGGCCCTGGCGTTCCCTCGGCTACCTGCTCTCCGGTGTCCTCGTCGCGAGCCTCTGGCTGGCCGGTGTCCTCGTGCTGGTCTTCGTGCCGGCGGCCGGCATCGTGGTGCTGCTCGCCGGCATCCCGTTCGGCCGGGTAGAGCGGTGGCGGCTGCGGCTCGTCGACCGGACGCCCGCGCTGTCGGCACACCGCCGGCCCGGCCGCCCCGGGCTCTGGGCCTGGCTGGCCACCCGGTTCCGGGAGACCAGCACGTGGCGGGAGCTCGGCTACGCGCTGCTCTTCTCGTTCGGGCTGGCCTGGCTCGACCTCTGCGTGGCGCTGCTGGTGCTGTGCGGGGCGTACCTGCTCGGGTTTCCGCTCGTCCTGCACTTCACCCCGGTGGAGTACCGGCCGGTCGAGGTGCTCTGGTGGGACGTGACCGGCAATCCGGAGTCGCTGCTGGTGACCGCTGCCGGCGTGGTCGTACTGCCGGTGCTGCTCTACCTCGGCACCGCGTACGCCGCCGGCCGGGCCGCGCTGACCCGCTCGGTACTGGCCCGGCAGCCGGAGGAGTTCCTCCGGGCCGAGGTGGTGCAGCTCAACCGCTCCCGGGCGCGGATCCTGGAGGCGTCGGACGCCCAGCGGCGGCGGATCGAACGTGACCTGCACGATGGTGCGCAACAGCGGCTGACCGGACTGATCATGACGCTGGGCCTGGCCCGGGACCTCGTACACCGGGCGTACGACGAGGCCAACCAGGCTCTCGCCGAGTTGCGGGACCTGGTGCGGGGCATCGCGCCGCGGGTACTCACCGACCGAGGGCTGGCGCCGGCCCTGGACGAACTGGCCGGGCGCTGTGCCGTACCGGTCGACGTGGCGGTCCGGCTCGACGCGCGCCCGCCGGAGCCGGTGGAGACGGCGGCCTGGTTCGTCGTCGCCGAGGCGCTGACCAACGTCGTCCGGCACAGCCGGGCCGGCCGAGCCAGGGTGACGGTGGAACGGGACGGCGACGACCTGACGGTCGAGGTACGCGACGACGGGATCGGCGGCGCGGACCCGGGCCGGGGCAGCGGTCTGGTCGGTCTGGCCGACCGGGTCTCGGTACTGGCTGGCCGGATCCTGCTGACCAGCCCGCCGGGTGGCCCGACGGTGCTGCGCGTGGAGCTGCCGTGGGCGGCGTGACCATGATGGACGCGGTGACCAGGGTGGACGGGGTGGACGCGGTGACCAGGGTGGACGCGGTGGACGGGGTGGACGCGGTGGACGGGGTGGACGCGGTGGACGGCGGGGTGCGAATCGTGCTCGGAGTGGAGCTGGAGCGGCCGTGCGGATCGTGATCGCCGAGGACTCCGCCCTGCTGCGCGAGGGCCTGCACCAGATCCTGGCTCGCTTCGGCCACCAGGTACGGGCCGTCGGCGACGGTGCCGGACTGCTCGCCACGGTCGCCGAGGAGCTGCCGGACGTGGTGGTGACCGACGTCCGGATGCCGCCCGACTTCCGCGACGAGGGCCTGCGGGCCGCGCTGGAGCTGCGCCGCCGGCACGCCGAGCTACCGGTGCTGGTGCTGTCCCAGTACGTCGAGCAGACCTACGCCGCCGAACTGGTCGACACCGGCGCCGGGGTGGGCTATCTGCTCAAGCACCGGGTCGGCGACGTGGCCGAGTTCGTCGACGCGCTGGACCGGGTCGCCAGGGGCGGCACCGTCATCGACACCGACGTGGTACGCCAACTGCTGAGCCGGCGCCGGGCCCGAGCTCCGATCGACCGGCTGACCGCGCGTGAACGGGAGGTGCTGGCGCTGATGGCGGAGGGCCGGTCGAACGCGGCCGTGGCGAGGCGGCTCGACGTCTCGGCGGCGGCGGTTGCCAAGCACGTCAACAACATCTTCAGCAAACTGGGCCTGCCCCCGGCCGCCGACGACCATCGCCGGGTACTGGCCGTCCTCGCCTATCTGCGGTCCTGACCGACCTCAAGATCAGGCGCGCGGATCTGGATCCCCTCCATGTCAAGGGATCGTGGTGAGTTTGTTCTAGGGTTTCCGCGGCGGGTCCGGGTTGTGACTTGTCCGAAGAGACGGCTGTAACATCAGACCATGACAAGCAGAAAGGCCCATGGCCGCTGACCGCCGGCTCGCGCTCCACGCGACGCTTCCCGACCGGTACGCCCACCTCGAGGTCATAGCCTCCACCATCGACCACCTCGGTCGGGTCGTCGCCCTGGTCGCCAACCCCGTCCAAGGCTTCCTCTCTGTCCCACACCTCCCCGAGCTCCGTCCGCCGCCGCGTTACGACGCGATCGCCCTCATCTGTGCGGGTGCCGAAGTCCACGAGATCCCACTGCACGATCTCGACCTGAAATTCACCGGCACCGACGCTCTCGGCGACGGCGTCGTGCTGACCGCCGCGCGCTGCGAACCGCCGGGTATTCCCCACCACCGCTACGGGGAGCCGGTACCCGAGGATGAACTTCACCTCACCGCGAACCTCCAGGTGTTCGACAGCCATGGACACATCCGAACGGCCTTCTACGCCGGCGACGGCATCGAACAACTCGTAACGGATCCCCATGGGAACATCTGGATCAGCTACTTCGACGAGTCGAGCTACTGGTCCGCTAACCCGGACGGCACCCGCTCGTACGGGTTCATGATCGGTCTGGCGCGCTGGGACGGCAACGGAGGCGACCCCTGGATGGCGTCGTCCGACACCCCGGGAGTGGCCTGGTGCGACTGCTACGCGCTGAATGTGGGCCGGGAGCGGGTCCACGCCTGTCCTTACCCCGACTTCCCGCTGGTCGAGCTCGACCGGGCCGCTGTCCTGGCGATCACACCGAACACCATCACGAGATGCGCTGGCCTGGCCGTTGCCGGCTCCGAGCTCGCCTTCCTCGACCAGCGCCGGGCAGGGGGCGCGTTTCACTGGGAGGCCCGTCGAGCACACCGAGAGGGCGGAGTCGTTGTCGAGAAGGGACGCGAACGCCTGGTGCTGCCGGACGGCAGACAACCGTCCGGTTGGGCACGTGGAAAGGTCGGCCGTGACGGAACGCTGTGGCTACAGGTGGATGGGGACCGCCAGCGTTGGTATCGGTACGAGATCGATGGCTAGTTTACCGCACGCCGCGCTGCACCGACGTCAGTACGATGTCGTCGCCGAGGGTGAGGATGCCGAACGTACCGGCGCCAGCACCGCCGGCCGATCGCCGGCCACTCGTCACGAATCACCATGCTCAGGGGTGTCCTCGGTGCTGGTTCTGCGGTGTGGGCCACGACCATCCGGCCGACATCGCGCGCCCCGGGATCGGGATCTGGAGGAGTTATGGACGCTGCCGCCTGGTTGAGCGGCCTACTCGCCCTCGTCGGTGTCGGGATCGGCGGCCTGTTGTCGGCCTGGGCACAGGGCCGGGCCTGGAAGCGCGAGCAGATGCGGCAGTGGGAGGACGCCCGCCGCGGCGCGTACGGCCGGCTGGTGGCGGCGGTGCGGGAGGCACGCCTATACAAGCACCGCATCGGCGCTGACGGCGAACCAGCACGCCGGCATCCGGATCTACCGCCGATCGGGCGCAACCCTCGTCATCCTCCGCAACCACTGACGCCGATGTCGGCCGGCTGCCAGGGCGTGCAGGTGCCGACGGGCCGGCCGACCATGGTCTTGTGATCGATCATGTTCATCGTGGGTCGCTGCGGCTCTGATGTGGCCGCCGGGACCTGGGGCCGATGCGAACACGGTTGCGGAATTGTGGAGTGCCTAAATCGGATGCCCGACGGTCAGTCCGACGAGCCGGGATCGTGCCCGGACTCATGCACCGCAACGGCCAGGCCCACCTCCTCGAGGACCTCCGCTGGAGTGTCGCCGCCACGGTTGGCGGCGAGGTCGGCAAGCAGGGAAGCCAGAGCGATCAGGCCACTGATGGAGGTGCCGGCCGTTTGTCCGTTGATGAGGGGCGCGATGCGGTCAGCGAGTGCTTCGCCGTCGGCACCGGCCTCGATCGCGAGGGTGACGAGGGCGATCGCGTGTTTGACTGCGTCGGCGGAGGTGGTCATCGGCCGATGGTACGGCTGACGTCGGTGCCGACGTCGACTACCTCCTACAGGCTTACCTTCGCGCCCACAATGTGTCACACCGAGGCCCCGTACCAGTGACCCTCGCTGATCTTCCCCACGCCACTCACCGGCCCGTCGCAGTCGGCGCCCGCAGAGATCTCGCTGCCGCCCGCGGGCCTGCCTACGCAAGGAACCCGAAGCGTCGACGCCATCTGGACACCGACTGACCATGTAACTACCGTGGCACGTATGGATCCTTACGTGGTCACCACGCCCGCAGCATGGCAGGAGAGCTGGGACCGTCAACAGGAGGCGTACCTGCCGGACCGGGAACAGCGCATCGCCGCGATGCTGGACGCCGCAGCCGCCGTGACTGGTCGACGCCCGCCACGGCTACTCGACCTCGCTGGCGGCACCGGCACCATCACCCTGCGCGCCTTGGCCCGGTTCCCCGATGCCGAGGTCACCCTCGTTGACCAGGACCCCGTCCTGCTTGCCATCGCCGGTGCGTCGCTGGTTGGCCGCGCGACGATCGTCACCGCGAATCTCGACACGCCGGAATGGGCCAGCACGCTGCCACACGACCACTTCGACGCCGTACTCACCGCCACCGCCCTTCATTGGCTACCCCCGGACCGGCTCACCGTCCTGTACGGCGAGGTCCGCGATCTGTTGCGCCCCGGCGGGGTGTTCGTCAACGCCGACCACATGCCTGACGACGGGCTGCCGACGCTGACCAAACGGATGGCCGCCGACGCCGACGCCCGCCGCCAAGCCCGCTACGCCGCTGGTGCAGTGATGCCCTGGCGGGCGTGGTGGGACCATGTCGCCGCCAACCCGACCATGGCGCCGCTGGCCGAACGACGCAAGCGGATCTACCCCGACGGGCACGCCGCCGAATGGACCCCACCGGCCTCCTGGCACCTCAGCGCCCTCCGTGACGCCGGATATTCCGAAACCGGACTGATCTGGCGCGGCGGCACCGACGCCGCGGTCGCCGGCGTCCGCTGACGCCAGCCACCGCCCCGACCTGGCATGTCAGCGTGCTGTGGCGGCTGCGTCCCGGTGTGCTCCGAGGGCTTGGCAGAGTACCCGGTGGACGTAGTCGCTGTCGGCGGGAACGTTGTCGATGAGGATCGCGGTGCACAGGCCGTCGGAAGTGGCGACGAGAGCGGCGACGGCTTCGGGGGCGGCGGTGAGGGTGGCGGCGAGTTCGGCGACGTTCTCCCGCCACTGCCGGGCCACCGGCGCCAAGGCGGGTCGGCGGGCGGCCAGGGTGGACAGTTCGCGTTCGGCCAGGGCGCGTTCGCGGCCAGGTCCACCGGATTCGGCGATCAGCTCGGCCAGGCCACGCAGTTTGTCGCCGGGTCCGTCGATGATCTGGCGGATGCGAGCGGTGTAGGCGTCGGCGACGCTGGACAGGGCCGCGACGAGCAGGTCGTCGAGGGTGGCGAAGTAGTAGGTGCTCAGGCTGGTGGTGATGCCGGCCTGTGTGGCGACTGTGCGGTGGGTGACCCCGGCGGCGCCGTCTCGGGTGACGACCGCGAGGGTGGCATCGATGATCTCGGCGCGGCGCTTGGTGCCCCTGGCCCGGCGCCCATCAATGAGTTCCCTCTCCTCGTCGTCCATGTTCCCTCCTGGCGCTCCAGGATAGTCGGGCAGGTCACCGCTGGGCATCTTCGACGTCCTGGTCCTCGCCCAGCGGAGGTACGTGCCGGAGCACCACCAGGCTCAGCACGATCGCGGCCACGACGGCGACCCCTGCCACAGCGGAGGCGAGGTTCACCCCGGTGGTGAATGCCTCTCGTGCGGCCCGAACGACCTCGGCGGGCACCTGGTCAGCGACTGACAGAGCCCCGGCGAGGCTGCCGGTGACCCGGTCGGCGACCTCAGGCGGGGCGTCTGAGGGGGCATCCGTACGCGCGCTGTAGAGCACGGTGGTGAGGCTGCCGAGCAGAGCGACGCCGACGGCAATGCCGAGTTCCTGGACGGTCTCCGACATCGCGGCAGCCGATCCGGACTTGCTCGCCGGTGCGGCGCCGACGACCATGTCAGTGCCCAGGGCGGCGATGGCGCCGAGGCCCAGATAGATGAACGCGAACCCGGCCGCCACGGTGACCGCGTCACCGACTCCGGCGTTGGCCAGCAGCGCGTAGCCGATCACCGACGCGGCCAGGGTCGCGGCCATGACCAGGCCGGGCCGCACCCGCCTGGCGATCACTGGTGCGCCGATAGCAGCTACGAACATCGCCAGGGCCTGCGGCCCCATCCACAAGCCAGCGGCGTACGGGGACAGTCCTTCGACGAGTTGGAAGTACTGGGTGACCAGGTACATGCTGCCGCCCACCCCGACGAGTCCGATCAGCAGTACGGCGAGTGCGGCGGAGAAGGCCCGGTTGGTGAACAAGGTGACGTCCAGCAGCGGCGAGGCGAGGCGGCGCTGCCGGCGTACGAAAGCCACCCCTGCGGCCGTGCCAGCCGTGAGGAGGATCGGGGTGCCCGCGTCAGGACCGTGGGCGGCGGCGTGCTTGACCGCGTAGATGACCGGCAAAATCGTCGTCAGGGAGAGAGCAACGCTAATCAGGTCCAGCCGTCCCGCGCTCGGGTCCGCGTACTCGGGCAGAATGGCCTTGGCGCCGGCCAGGACGATGACGGCGACGGGGGCTGCGAGCAGGAACGCCGCGCCCCACCAGAGCCCATCGACAAGCGCGCCGCCGACCACGGGTCCGGCCGCCATGCCGAGGGCGAACATCGTGGCCCACACTCCGACCGCCACCGCGCGCTGACGCACGTCGGGGAACATGTTCGAGATCAACGACAGTGTCGAGGGCATCAGCGTGGCGCCCGCGACACCCAGCAGCGCACGGGCCAGGATCAGCAGCTCGGCGCTGGGAGCGAAGGCCGCGAAACCCGACACCCCGGCGAATGCCGTCATCCCGATCATCAGTAGGCGGCGCCTGCCGATCCGGTCGCCCAGGGTACCCATCATGATGAGGAATCCGGCGATGAAGAACCCGTACGCATCCATGATCCACAGCGTCTGCGTCGCCGACGGGTCCAGCGCCGCGGCCATGCTCGGCAGCACCAGGTACAACACCGTTACGTCCAGGCCGAGCAGCACCGTGGGCAGCGCCAACAGTCCCAGGCCCAGCCACTCCCGTGCTCCCGCGGACCGGGTTGCGACTTCTGACACGACTCTCCTCCCGCACGAAGTTGTTTGAACGATAGTACAAGTAGAACTATCGTTCAAATATGTGGAGAGGGATGACAACGCTGGCGGGACGGCTGGTCAGCGTCGGTCAGCGACAGCCCGCGCCCGGCGCGTCGATCGCCCGGCCGCCACGCCGCGGAACGACGCGGCGGGCGGTACGCCGGACGGCATCGTCCCGGCACCCGGACGGACACCGGATGTCGCAACGACGGTGGGGCCAGGGTCGCTGCCGGCCCTGGCCCCAGAGGACGTCGCAAATCTTGTCGGTACGCGGTCAGCCGCGCGTCAGGTCAACTCCCACACCCGGCGATCCGGCCGATCGACGAGCCATAGCCTTGTCCACGCCCGCTACCGGTTCTTTCCTGTCGAGATGCCCTGCTCGATTATCTCCCAGATCTTGTAGACCGCGTACCCGACCTTGCCCTTCTTGCCGGCCTTCGGCGTATCCGAACGGTATCGTTCATAGGGATTAGCGGCGTTCGGCTCGTACCTGTTCTGATGGTCACGTTCCTCCTTCACCGTCGGCTTCTGCTCGCTCCACTTGCTCGGGTCCCTCGGTTCAACGGCGTTGTCTCTTATCTTCCCGTTTGAAAACACCATTCGTCGTCCGGCTTTGCCGGCGGCGCCGCCGGGCACCATTGCCATGGCGGCTCCGGTGTAGTCGCCGGTGCGTACGCTGTTGGCGGCTTCGACGGCGCTGATGGCCATGGTGGCGTAGGCGGCCACAGCGCAGACGGTGCAGGTGAACATCGCGACCACGGCCAGTGCGACCTTCGTGACGGTCCACACCTTGCCCCAGTCGACGTTTTTGTCGACCCATTTAGCGGCCTTGGTTACCACTCTGCCGGCTCTCTTGGCGGCTCTGGTCGCTGCTTTGGTGGCGCGTTTGGCGACGTTCTTGAAGGCGCGGACGTGTTTCTTCACCTGTTTCTTCGCCGCGTGGTACGCCTTACGCGCGGCCTGCTTGGCCTTGCGCACCACCTTGCGGGCGAGCTGCTTGGCCTTCTTCGCGGCCCGCTTCGCCGCCTCGGCCTTCTGCTTGGCCCAGCGGCGGGCGGCCTCGACCCGGGCCTTCCACGCCTTCCAGGCCATCCACGCCTTCCACCTGGCGTACGCGGCGGCTGCGGCGCGTCTGGCAGCGGCCCAGGCCCGCTTGCACCAGCCACAGAACGACCACTTGCCATCCGGGTCGGAGAACGTCTCCGGGCTGTTGTTCGCGTAGGCGTAGCCGTGCATCTGTTGCGGGTCATCGACGTCGATGACCGGGTCGAGGCTGATGAACCGGCCGACGAGTGGGTCGTACTCGCGGGCGCCGAGGTGGACCAGTCCGGTGGACGGGTCGCTGGTGCCGCCCACGAACGCCCGCTCGCCGGTCCAGTCGGTCGGCTGGGGACCGCGTGGCGCGCCGAACGGGTCGAAGCGCCGCTGGGTGACGGCCATGGTGGTGGCGTCGATGCTCAGCTCGTCGGTGTTGTGGTGGTCGCTGAACAGGAACTTCACCCCGGCGGCGGTGCGGACCGCGACCACGTCGTCGCCGTGTCCGTAGTACCGCAGGCCGCTGACCTGGCCGTTCTTGAGGGTCAGCTCCGTCCCGCCGACGTAGAGGGTGGTGCCGGTCGGGTCGCGGCGGATCAGGCGGCTGCCGTCGGCGTCGTAGACGTAGCTGGTCACCTTGCCGCCCTCGGTGACCTTCGCCAGGTCGCCGTCGGCCGTCCACTCCAGTGCCTGGGTCGCCCCGTTGACCACCCGCTTCGTGGTGTTGCCGGAGGCGTCGTAGGCGTAGCTGTCGGCGCGGGTGCCGTCCGGGCCGCTGGTGGTGACCGAGGAAAGGGTGTGCGGTTGGGCAGCCCCGGCGGCCGGGGTGGTGTAGGTACGGGTGGTATCGCCGCCGAGGGCGTGCCGGACCTCCTTGGTGCGGTTGCCGGTTCTGTCGTAGCTGTACGAATACCAGTACGGTGCGGGGCCGCCGAGCGCCGCCGCGGACCTGGTGGCGGCGCAGTTGCCCTCACGAGGGGTCCACGCCTCGGTCATCCGGCGGAGGTAGTCGTACTGGAAGCACTGGGTGTCCGCCTCCTGCTCCGGCGGCGCGTCACTGGTCCGCAGGATGTTGCCGGCGTCGTCGTAGGCGTAGCTGACGTCGGAGACCCGCTGCGGCGTGCCGTCCCGTTCGGTGACGACCCGCTTGAGCCGGCGGGTGCCGTCCTCGTACTCGTGGGTGCGGACCACGGACTTGCCGCCGGTGGAGTACACCTGGCGGATCTCCTCACCCAGCTTCGAGTAGAGGGTCTCCGTGACGTAGGAGGTCAGGCCGGTCGTGGTCGTCGGCAGGCCGAGTGCGTCGTAGCCGTTCCGGACCGTCTCGGCGGGCAGGCCACCGATGGCCGGCTCACTGCTGGTCGCCACCGAACCGTCGAGGTGGTATGACGACCGGAACTCGTAGCTGCCGGCAAGAGCTCCCTCGGAGGCGGGGATGCTGTATCGGATGCCGGTCGGGCGGTCCGCCTCGTCGTAGCCGGTGACCGCGGTCGTGTACGCGTTCCCGTCGACGTACCGGGTGTTGCTGGTCGGCTCGCCCTTGACGATGGTGTCGTAGGTGTACGCGGTCAGCTTCGTGGCGCCCTCGTAGGTGGCGGTGACCCGGTCCAGGGCGTCGTAGGTGTAGGTGAGGGTGCGTCCCCGCGCGTCGGTACTGGAGACGAGCCGGTCCTCCTCGTCGTGGCTGTAGGTGACGGTGCCGCTGTCCGGGTCGTCGGTCGAGATCAGTCGGCCCCGGAGGTCGTAGTGGTAGCGGCGGACGTTGTTCATCGGATCGGTGACCGTGGCCAGCTCACCGTCGTCGCCGTAGCTGTACTTGGTCACGTCGTACCCGCCGGTGGGGCTGTCGCCGTGGTACTGCCACAGTTCGAGGGTGGCGCCGGCGGCGTCCAGGATCGTCGTGGTCGCGGTCTCCCCCGCTGGTGGATCCACACTGACCCGGTCACCGCCGTACGCGGTGGTGGTTCGCCACTTCTCCACCCCGCGTACCAGGAAGATCTCCGCGGTTTCCCGCCCCGCACCGTCGAACAGGAACCTGGTCTGGGCGGGGATCTGCGCGTCCGGCACCGCGACGAGGTCGCCGCTGGGTGGTTCGGCGTCGTAGTAGTACGGGTCGTTCTGCCGCACCACCATCCCACGCGTGTCGTGGTACACGTCGGTCAGCACCCGTCCCCCACCCGGGGCCGGGCTCTGGGTCTGCCGTGGACGCAGCAGCGCGTCGAATATCTCGTAGCTGGTGGAGTAGCTGGCGCCGTCGTTCTGGAGCTGACGGGTGGCGACCACCGCCGGCTTGTCCTTGGTGATCTCGTAGCTGTATTCCTCGCTCGGTGACTGGCTGCGGGACCGGCCGGGCAGCCACACCTTGACCAGCCGGCCGAGCGCGTCGTACGCGAACTCGGTCCGCTTGCCGCCCTCGTCGACCGTGGCGAGCTCCTCGCCCCACGCCGGGTCGTACTCGGTCGTCTCGACGTGCCCGAGCGCGTTCGTCACCGTCTTCTTCGTCAACGGCCCGCCGGTGGCCGGGGTGTACCCGGTGGTGGTCTTGTTGTCCATCGAGTCGTACGACTCCACCACCCGGCCGTACACGTCGTACACGTTCCGGGCCGCCGTGCGGAGACCGCCCGCCGCGCTCATCTCCTCGGTCAGCGTCGGCAGCCCCCTGGTCGGCGACGCACCGGCCGCCTGCCCGTCGTAGCTGGTCCGCTCGTCCGAGATGACGTCTTCGGCGGCGAGGGTGCGGACGGCGGTCGAGCAGAGGGCGGCGACCGTCGTCACCCGACTCGGGTACGTCAGCATCCACTCCGACTCCGTGCGGGCATAGCTGTGCCGGGTGCACTTCTCGTCACCGGAAACCGCGGTGTCCCCGGCGTCGTCGATCTCGGCCGGCAAACCCTCGGCGGTGTACGTGGTGGCCGTCTCGGTACGCCGTTGCCCACCCGCGGCCAGTGGCACCCGGGTCCGGACCCGGGCCACGTTCACCGTGTACGCCCGGGTGACGCCCCATGGCCGGTCACGGACGGCGGTCGGACCGTTCACCCACGGATCGTTGATCTTGCTGGAGATCTCTGCCCCGCCCGGTCCGGACCGCTCGATCTCCTCCCGCACGAAGCCCTGTAGCTGCGGCGCGTCGACAATCGGGGGACCCTCCGAGGCGGTGACGGTGACCTGTCGGGGCGTACCGGAGGACTGCCTGTCGCCGTCCATGCCGCGCAGGTACAGGTATTCCGTCTCGGACGGCAACTCGGTCGCCGTGCCCTGCCGTACCCGTACCCGCTCGTAGCCGCGCCACTGCGACCAGGTCTTCTCATTCTCCTTCACCAACCCGTCGTCGTCGGCGAAGTGCCACGCCGCCCCACCGACGTACTCGTAGCTGGTGACCTCGTCGACCGAACCGGCGATCCGGTCGTCCTCCACCACCTGGGTGGTGACGTACTTGTGGAACCAGTCCGGCTTCGGCGCGGTCTCACCCTCCGCCTGCCAGATCGTCGGGAAACACCTTCGGACGTTGCTGTCCGGCACCGGCAGCGCGCCGGCCGCGCAGTCGAGGCCGGAGTAGTTGACCGTGACGACCCCACCGGACTCGGACGTGATCGTCCGCACCCGGTGCTTCACCATCGGCGGGATGTTCTCCTGACCATCCACCCGGTTCGGCATCTGCTCCGGCTGGAACTCCACCTCCGGCTGGGCCAGGCTGCCGCCCACCCGCCCCTCGTGGGTGATGCCCGCCAGCCACAACGCCGGGGTACCCGAGTCCGACACCGGGAACGTCTGCCGCAGCTTCCACACGTCCACCCCGGCGTACGCGGTGCCCCGCAACACCTCCGTGGTCACCGACGTCAACCGCTTACGCGTCCAGAACGACGGGGCGATGTTCGTGCTGCAACTCGACCCCGACTTGCAGTTCTGGTCCACCGGCGTGTCCGGCCAGTGCTGCGCGTTCGCCGTGGTGAACTGCGCGTCCGAACAGGTGATCGTGCCGCTGGGCAGGCACCGCTCGTCCACCCCGAACCGCACCCGTGCCGGCGCGGTCGCGTACGGCGTCTCCTTCCGCAGGCCGTAACGGATCTCGGTCAGGTAGCCGCCCCGGACGTACTGGGTGGCGGTGCTCCGGTTCCGGGCGTAGTAGTTCAGCTCCTTCGCATAGAAGTACGCCATCGCGTTGCCCCGGGGGTCCACGACGTAGTCGAGGTTCCACCGCCATGCCTGCTGGCACCAGGCGTCGGCAAAACTCGACTTGTAGCACGGCTCTCCCGGGTTGTTGCCGAAGACCGGCGCCGTCCAGGTCGAGTTCGTCTCCGGGTTGCCGCTCCCCCAGGTCGGCAGCCGGTTGAGCCCGAAGTAGTACTCGGTGCCGTCGGTCGTGGTGACCCGCCAGTGCTCGCCCCTGTCCGCGTCGCCGGTTCCCTGATCTCCGTTGGCCGCCCCGGCCAGCCGCTCGATCCGGGTGCCGTCGTCGTTCTTCGGCTGCCAGGTCTTGGTCGCGTCGTCGTACAGCAGCTCGGTCGCCGACCCGTTCAGCGACATCGTCGCGTTGTCGTATGCGAAACAGAGGTCGCCACGCTTCGGCGAGCCGGCCGAGCCGTCGTCGGCGCACGGCTTGTAGCGCCGCTCGATGAACCCACCCGGGCTGAGGTCGAACCCCTCCCCCACCCACGACGTCTGGTTGTTCGTCGAGGCGATCCGGCCGTCCACCGCACCCGAGGAGTAGCCGATTCCGAGCTGCGGCTCCGGCCCGTTCAACCCCGGTGGTGCGTCCAGCTCGTACTGCCAGGTGAAGTCGCCGGTCTGCGGGCTCACCTGCCAGGTGGCGGACTGTTCCAGCGGGGTCGCGGCGTAGTCACCGGCGCTGCCGGAGACACCGGCGATCACCGCGTACAGTCCCGCGCCCGTGTCCACCTCGGCGGTGATCCGCTTCCTGGCCGTGTCGTTGTGGGTCAGCACCGGGTCGCCCGGGCGGCACTCCGGGCGGTCCGGCGTCGACAGGGCGCACTCGGGCAACGGCGTGAACCGCAGCCGGGTCGCCCAGTCACCGCCGTACGCCCCGGCGAACGCCCCGTAGTCGACGGTCACCGCCGCGCTGCCGGTCACCGCCCTGGCGTCCGCCTTGCCGGCCGCCCTCTCCACCGCCTCGTCCGTCTCGGCGGCCAGCCGTACCAGCAGGCCCCGCACGCCGGCCCGCTCGGTCGACGCCCGGTCGAGCAGTTCCACCCGTACCCGGCCCGGGCCGGACGCCTCGCCGGCCGCGGCCGAGGCGGCCGGCGCCACCCAGACCGGCAGTGTTCCGGCCCGCGTCGCCGCGACGGCGCCACCGCGCGCGGTGCCCACCGTGGCCAGGTCGACCGATGCCGATCCCGGCGCCGGCCACGCGGGCGCCGGCAATGCCTGGAGTGTGGCGGTGGAGTCCGCCGGCAGCGGGGTCACCCGGGCCGGAGCACCCGACACCACCGGGTCCTTCGACAGCGGTGCCCAGGTCGGGCCCGAGTCCGCCTCGGCCCGGCTCGGCACGCTCGCCAGCGACACCGCCATCACCGCCGCAGTCGAGTAGCCGGTCCATCGTCGCCATCGTGTGTTGAGGTCGCGCATCGCTGCCCTCCCGGGGCTCACGGGTCTCACGGGTCTCACCTGGGGTTGGGAATCGTGGGGGTCGTCGGGGATCGAGTCCTGCCGGGGTCGCCGACGGCTCAGGAGAACGCCAGGTTGTCAATCTCGGCCTGACTCAGTACGCCCTGGTAGACGCGAACGTCGTCGAGGCTGCCGGGCCAGTGGTTGCCGTACGCGCCGGCGTAACGGGAGCGGCCGAGCTGCATCGGCCCACCCGCCTGCCACGCGGTGGTGAACGCCGCCGACGAGGCGAGTTCGCCGTCGACGTAGAGCCGGATCTGCTGGCTGGCCGCGTCGTAGACCCCGACAAGGTGGGTCCACCGCCCGACCACCGCCTCGGTCCGGGCGAACGCCCGGCTGGCGGCCTCCCCGCTGCCGTCCTTGCTGGACACGGAGAGGACGAACTTCCGGGCCGCCGCCGAATACTGAAGGTAGAGGCCGGAATGGTAGGTGCCGTCCTGGGCGACCGCGGTCGCGTAGGTGCTCGGCAGCGCGGAGAGGCTCACCCACGCGCTGACGCTGTAGCTACGGTCCGTCGTGGCGATGCCGGTCGTCGTCGTGAGCCGGCCGGTCGAGCCGTCGGTGGCCACCGCCGCGCCGGGCACGCCGAACCGGTCGGCGACCCAGGTGACGCCGCCGGCGGCGGTGAGCGGATGGTCGCGCCCGGAGGCGTCGGCGACGCTGACCCCGGTGCCCTCGTCCATCGGCCAGTGTCCGGCCAGGCCGGCGGGTCGGTTGGCGAGTTCCGCGATCTCGGCCGGGTAGACGACCCGGTCGTACGCCCGCACGTCGTCGATCTCGCCCGGCCAGTACTCGCCGAATGCGCCGTTATACTTCAGCCGGCCGATCTGCAACGCGCCGGAGGCGTACCAGGGCGGATCCGTGAACGGCGTCGTCGCCGCGAGCGCACCGTTGACGTAGAGCCGGAGCTGCCGGGCGGACAGGTCATACACGCCGGCCAGGTGGGTCCACCTGGTGAGCTGCGCCGGGTTCGGGGCTGCCGCCCGGACGATCGCGGTACCGGTCGCGTCCGTGACGTGGCGGTTGAACACCCAGCCGAACGTGCTGGAGTAGTAGAGCTGGAAACCGCCGTTCACCGCACCTGCCTGGGTCAGCGCGGTCGCGTTGGCGGCGCCGGACCGCAGCCGTACCCAGGCGGTGACCGCGAAGCTGGTGTCGGTCCGGACGACCGGACCGGAGGTGGCCGCGTACTGCCCACCACCGCCCAGGGTGAGGGCCTTGTCGTCCACGGTGCCGCCGTCCGCCGTGGTACCCGCGCCCAACCGGCCGGCGGCCCACCCGCCACCGCTCAGCGTGGCGGTACGCCCATTCCCGCTCGAATCGCCGACCACCGTCCCGGCACCCTCGTCCAGCCGGTACGCCGCGGCGGGACCGCTCGTCGGCGCGAGGTAGAAGTCGTACGCCCGGACCGCGCTCTGGTTGCCCGCCGAGTCCACGCTGCGCACGTACAGCGTGCGCAGTGGGCTCGGCGACGGACCCGGCGTGACGGAGACGGTGGCGCCGCGGTCGGCGCCGGTCGCCGCCACCCGCGTCGCCGGCTCCGGGTTGTCGATATCGTACTGGTACGCGGCGACGTCGGCGATCCCATTCGCAAGGAGCCGGAAGGTGCCCGGCCTGCCGACGCCGCCCGCACGCACCGGATCTGTCGGGTCCGCCTCCGGGTAGTCCGTGGAGGCGACCCCGGGCACCAGACTCGGCGCCGTGGTGTCCACCGTGAAGTAGCACCACCCGGTCCACGTGCTGGCCGCGATCCCGTCGTCCGCCCGCACCCGGAAGGCATAGGTCTGCCCGTCGACGAGCGGCGGCGCGGACGCGGAGAAGCTCGACGCCTGCTTGAACTCCGTCTCGTGGCTCCACACCGGCGCGCCGTCCCGGGCCAGCTCGAACTGGGCCCGGACGCTCTGCACCGCGCTGTCCTCGTCGGTCAGCGTGGCGATCAACCGGGGCGCGACGCTGGAGACCGCCGGCGCGGCCTCCGGAGTGGGCGCGCAGACATAGGCGGGTGCCACCCGCAGCGCGGTCGGGACCTGCGGGACCGAGTTGTACTCGATGGTGAGCGTGGGGTTGTTCCGGAACTTCTTCCAGCCGTGCGTGTCGGACTCGCTCGTGGCTCTCAGTCCCAGTGTGGTCGACGACCAGTTGCTCGCCGCCGCTTCCACCACGGCGCTGGTCGCGTCGAACTCCAGCGGACCAGCGGGACAGTTCGCCCCCCACCCCTTGGCCGCGGTGACGGTGTCCAGCCTGCGTACCCAGGTTGGCTGCTTCGCCCACGTGGTGCCGCTGCTGATGCCACCGGTCAGCCACAACTCCACATCCCGCGCCTGACACGAGTACGAGTGGATCTCGTACCCGGAGAACGTCGCGCTGAAGATCTGCTTCCCGTTCAATGGCGCGGTGTCCATCCGGAAGAACGCCCGGTACGTGTCGGAGGTCGGCGAGGCGTACCGGTCGGAGTAGTAGCCGACCTTCGCCTCGCCAGTGGAGTTGTAGTACGAGGTCGTGGAGAAGTGCTTGCTGACATGCGCCCAGGCGGACTTCCTCGCCGGGTGGTACAGGTACGGCTCGACGAAGACGGGATAGCTGGTCGCCGAGTCCGTGAGCATCGACAGGTCCGGCAGGATGGTGAGCGCGCCGCCGCTCACCGACACCCCCGCCCGGGCCTGCCGCGCCCCGCCCGGACGGGAGTCCCACATCCGCGGTGCCGGACCGTGCAGCACGGTTCCGCCCCGACGGTCCAGCACGCTCAGGTTGCCGGCCGGGTCGACCCGGACAGTGGCACCGTCGGTGGAGAGGCCGAGACGGAGACTCCGCAGCGCCGGGTCGAGCGCCGCCGCCCGATCCCGGACCACGAGTGCCTGCTGGTAGCCGAGCACGTCGGCGGTCATCCGCAGGTCGACGCCGGGCAGCACGTCGCGGTAGGTGGCGGTCGCCCCGTCCAGCACCGGCGCGGGAAGCCGGCCCGGCCAGTGGAGCGCGAACCCACTGTCCTGGTACGAGACCCGGAGCAGCGGACCGGCACCGCCACCGGAGAGGAGCAGTCCCAACTGCGTCATGACCGGTGCCACCGCCCCGTCCGCACGCTGGCGCAACGTGGGGTCGGCGGCCACCCAGTCGTCGCCCTGCCGCACCCGCACGGGGCGGGCGTACTCCCGGAGGGTCAGCGTCCCGGACGGGTTCGCCACGACCGTACGGGTCTCCGTGCGCATTCCGGTGATCTCGACACTCTGCCCGGACCGGCGCGCCGCCACCCGCGCCACCGACTCGTCCCGCACCTGGGCAGGCGGGACCGTCCCTGCCGCGAGCGTGCCCGGCACCTGCCGTTCGTGATCCGCGACAGCCGCAGGACCGGAAAGGACCGGGCCAGTTGGCCCGGCCACACCGACGGCGATCACAAGGCACACGGTCAGCACGCCCACGACTGCCCGCCTGATGGTCCGCATCCGGGCCCTCCCACCGTCCCATCGGCGCCGCCCGACGCCGACATCGCTCGACGTCGATCATCGACTGTGCGTGCACAGATTCCGCACAGGGAGTGCGCAGGGAGTGCGCAGGGGATTGACCGGAGTGCTCACCTCGGTGTGTCTGGGCCGCTCGCGTGTCCGTGCCGGCGGGTGGCTGCGTGCCGACCTGGATGGAGCGGCACGCAGCCGGCACTCAGCGCAGTGTGCCGAGGTCGATCGCCTCGGCCATCGCGCGATAGCCCGCGTCCGACGGGTGCAGGTGGTCGCCCGAGTCGTACGACGGGTTGATCCGTTGCGGGTCGGCCGGGTCACGCAGCACCGCGTCGAAGTCGACGACGGCGTCGAAGTCGTCACTCGTCCGGATGAACTCGTTCACGGCCTGCCGCACGCCCTCCCGCTCCTCGGTGTAGGAGCGCCATCCCTTGATCGGCGTGATGGTTCCGACGACGACCCGTAGGCCCTGGGCGTGTGCCTGGGCGGCGATCTGCCGCAGGGCGAGTTTCAGGGTCTCCGGGTCGAGGTGTGCGAGGTTGAGGATGTCGTTGACGCCCTCGAGCACGATGACCGTACGCGCCCCGGACGTGGTCAGCATGTCCCGGGACAGCCGGGCGAACGCGTTCGGGCCACCGATCCCGGTTCCGGTACTGCTGTCCAGGATCCGGTTGGCACTCATGCCGCTGTTGACCACGCCGAGCGCGGTCGGCCCCGGCTTGGCGGCGAGCCGGTCGGCGAGGACGTCGGGCCACCGCCGGTTCGCGTTGACTGTCGACTTGTCCCCGTCGGTGATCGAGTCGCCGAAGGTCACCACCGTGCCGCGGGCGGACCTGGACCGGACGTCCACGGCTGTCGCGTAGTACCACGACGTGGTCGGCTGGGTGAACGCGGTGCCCTGCTCGTCCGCCGCGTGGTCGCCGTCCGCAGTGATGAACGACGTCTGGTACGCGCGCGGGTGCTCGGTCACCGGGCCGGACGGCGCCGGGGTGTATACGGTCACCAGCAGGTCCCCGTCTGCCGGCACGGCAAGGGAAACCGGGTCGCTGAGCACCTCACCGCCGGCCGGGATGGTCACCGACGTCGTGCCGCCGAAGGTCAGCCCGCGCATCGTTCCGGGTACCGCGTCCGGTGCGTCGGGCCTGGTCGCCACCGCCAGCGTCGCCCGTCCGACCAGTACCGGCGCCGTGCCGAGCGCGTTGGACAGGCGCACGCGAGCCGCGTCGCCACCCACGCTGGTGTGCAACACGTTGCGGATCGAGTGGTTCGGCATGCCCTGGTCGGTACCGGGCGTCGTCCGCGCCATGGCCGTCTGCCAGGTGCCGACCCAGGTGTCGACCCGGTGGCCGGGCGGGCGGCTGTCGAGCTTGTCCAGGTCGACGACCGCTGCCATGGCCTGGTAACCGGCGTCCTTCGGGTGTAGGTGGTCGCCGGAGTCGTACTCCGCCCGTAACCGGTTCGGCACCGCGGGGTCCCGCAGCGCGGCGTCGAAGTCGGCCACCGCGTCGAACGCGCCGCCGTTGCGGACGAAGTCGTTGACCGCCTGCCGGACGCCCTCCAGTTCCTCGGTGTAGTTGCTCGAACCGCCGAACGGCGTGAGCGTGCCACCGGTGACCCGCAGCCCCTTCGCCTGGACCTGAGCCGCTATCTGGCCCAGCGCCGCGATGATCTCCGACGGCTCGCGGTGCTGCGGCTGGCCACCGATGTCGTTGATCCCCAGCAGGACGACCACCGAGCGCGCGCCGGTCGCGGTCAGCACGTCACGGTCCAACCTGGCCAGCGCGTTGGGGTTCCAGGTGCTGTTGAGCAACCTGTTCGAGCTGATGCCGGCGTTGAGCACACCGAGCCGTGTCGGCCCAGGCGCGGCGATCAGCCGGTCGGCCAGGTAGTCCGGCCAGCGGTGGTTCGCGTTCCGGTTCGAGTTGTTCCCATCGGTGATCGAGTCGCCGAGCGTGACCACCGCGCCGGTGGCGCGTCCCAGGACGTCGACGCCGCTCACGTACGGCCAGAAGGTGATCGTCTCGGTGAACGCCGCGCCGGACTCGTCGGCCGCGTGATCACCGTTCGGTGACAGGTACGAGGTCTGGTTGGCCACCTGGTGATAGGTCACCGGCCCGGACGGTACCGGGGTGTACACGCTGACCAGGAGGTCGCCATCTTCCGGTACGGCAAAGGTGATCGGGTCGCTCAGTACCTCGCCGCCGGCCGGGATGGTCACCGACGGCGCGCCGCCGAAGGTGAGTGCTCGCATCGTGCCCGCGACCGCGTCCGGCCTGTCGGGAGCATCGGCGACCGCGACCGTCACCGCGTCCATCCGTGCCGCGACCGTGCCGAGGACGTTGGTCAGCGAGACCCGCACACCCGAACCACCCACGCTGGTGTGCACGACGTTGCGGATGGTCCGGTCCGGATATCCGGTGGGGAGGTTGGGGACGACGCCGGAGGCCGAGGCGGCCCAGGTGCCGACCCAGTCACCCGGTGGTGCCGGGGACCGGCCGTCCTGGCCGGTCGCGGAGGCCGGGCTCGTCAGGCCGAGCACCAGCGCGAGCACTGTGCCGGCGGTTTTCGTCATTCTGAGGGCGTAGGACATGGGATCTCCTCACGGTCGAGAACGAGTTTGCCCCCCACCTTGATCACGGTCAACAGTCCCCTCGACCCGCCGTCCGGCACGGCGCGGTCTGTTCTTCGAGTCCGCCGCGAGCACGGAGAGGGATCGACGCAAGCGGATCACCTGACCCGTTGTTACCGAAGAGACAAGAGGCTGCGGCCCCTCGACGTCGCCTTGCGGGGCGTGATGTCGAGCCGCCTCGCGCCGGGTTGCGCGAAGCGCCCCGGGAGGGACGCGTCGACCAAACCGGCCCACAAGCCGCCCGGAGGGCTTGCGGTGCCCGAGGTCGGACGTAGGATGTTCGAGGCTAGCGTTCACCAAGGCCGAGCCGCTTCACCTGCCGTTCGCCCCGATCCGCCCCGGCGACGAGCATTGGAGGTATCGCTTCATGACGAGACGAAGAAACAGCCAGCGGCGCCGTCGACTGTTGTCCACCGTGGTGATCGCCGCGATGGCTGCTGCCCTGCTCACCAGCGGCACCGCGCACGCCGCCGAGCCGTACCACGAGGAACGGGCGGTCTACACGGCGAAGACGGACGGGTATTTCTGCTTCCGGATCCCGGCGATCGTGAAGGCCACCAACGGGGACCTACTGGCGTTCGCCGAAGGCCGGATCGACAACTGTGACGACAGGGGCGACATCGACCTGGTGCTGAAGCGGTCCCACGATGGCGGTCGTACCTGGGGGCCGCTCCAGGTCGTGTCGCGCGGCAACGGCGACACGCACGGCAACCCGATGCCGATCGTGGACGAACGCACCGGTCGGGTCCTGCTGTTCACGACCCACAACCCGGGCACCGGAAGCGGTGGACGCGATCCGTACCTCCAGGTCAGCGACGACGACGGAGCGACCTGGAGCGCGCCGCGGGAAATGACCGAGCTGATACTGCCGGAGTGGACCCACTGGTACGCCACCGGCCCGGTGCACGCCATCCAGCTCAACCGCGGTCCGCACGCCGGGCGGCTGGTGATGAGCGCCAACCATGAGTCCGCCGGTCCCGACGGGCGGCCCGTCGCCGGCATCCACCTCGGGTACAGCGACGACGGCGGCGACACCTGGCAGCTCGGCGCCAGCGCCGGCGGCGCCAGCGAGGACATCTTCGTCAACGAGTCGACCCTGGTGGAACTGACCGACGGGCGAATCTACGTCAACGTGCGGGAAGCCGGGACGGCCGAGGGCACGCGGGCGTACGCGATCTCCAGCGACGGCGGCGGCAGCTACGACGCGCCGTTCCAGATGGTGCCCGAGCTGACCATGCCGGTCGTGCAGGCGGCGTTGCTGCGCCTCACCGCCACCGACGAAGGTGACGCGCGGGACCGCATCCTCTTCTCCGGACCCGCCAACCCCGGTAAGCGGGAGGCCCTGACGATCCGGTCCTCGTACGACGAAGCCCGGACCTGGGAGACCTGGCAGGAAGGCAAGGTCATCAGCTGGGGTCCGGGCGGGTACTCCGATCTGGTCAAGATCGAGACCGATCCGATCGCGGGCCCCGTGGCCGGCGTGCTGTACGAAGGCGGCGTGGCAGCCCTGTACGAGGTGATCCAGTTCGTCAGGTTCAACGAGGCGTACCTCGACACCCCGAACGGCCCGCCGCCGAGCCTGCCGCCGCCACCGGAGCCGGGACCGACGACCCCGGACGCGGCACCGCGCTACGACAACACCGCCTACGTACGCGGCGACGCGACCCTGGGTAAGGGGCGGTACGGCACCGGGCTCGCGCTCGACGGCGTGGACGACCACGTGGAAGTGCCGTACAGCCCGGGCGTCGACCTCGGAGACGACGAGTTCACGATCATGACGTGGTTCCGGTACACCGAAACCACCGGCAGCATCGTGATCTGGTGGTTCTACCAGGTGGGGACGGGAGCCGCGCAGATCTGGCTGCGGGCCGAACCGGCGAGCAACCGCATCCGGGGTGTCGTCGGCACCGGCCAGGGCGACGCGAACATCACCATCCCGGGCGCATACAACGACGGGCGCTGGCACCACGTCGCCATGCAACGAACGGCGACCAGGGTCACGGTCCTCATCGACGGCGCCACCGTCGCCGACCTGGCCGCTCCCCGCGGCTCAGTGACGACCGGCAAGGAGTTCGGCATCCGCAGCGTCTACCTCGGTCGACGCGTCGACGGCCTGAACAACCCGTTCCGTGGCGCCCTCGACGAGTTCCGCATCTACGGCCGCGCCCTCAGCGCCAGGGAACTGCGGGAGATCCGGGAGCACAACGTACCCATCGCCGGGCAGCTCCGGCTCCGCCTCCCGTTCAGCACCATCGATCCCCGGC
>NZ_BONX01000054.1 GCF_016862935.1 Plantactinospora mayteni | reverse complement strand
GGCACGACTCGGGCCTTGGCGGCCCTCCCCGCGCGGGCCTTCACCCCCGCCCTGAAGGGCGGAGCACTGGCCCGTATTCCGGTGGCGGGCGGGGCCGCCGCCAGCGGGATGCTGGCGACGGCCCCTGGAGATCGGTGGATCCGACCCGGTGCTGGTTACGGTGCGGCGGGTGGGACCACCTGCACGACCGCCCACTGGTTGCGGTGGCCGGGCTGGAGCAGGTCGAACCGGACGCCGAAGTTCAGCCCGACCTCGCCCGGGTTGCCGGTGCCGGTCAGGACTCCGCCACCCAGGTCGATGCCGTACTGGCCGCGCGCCGGCTTGCCGTTCTTGTCCACGATCCGGGCCGAGTACGGCGAGTTGCCCTCGGAGGGCAGCACGACCGAGGCGTCGGCGTCCCGGAAGAACAGCGGGTTCGCGGCGTCGAGATCCGGCCGGTACTCGATGCCCGGGTACCAGCCCTTGCTGTCGGTGAAGGACTTGACCCCGGGCTGCGCCTTGAACTTGGTGCAGTACGCGCTGAACGGCTCGTTCGGCGCCTCGAAACACTCGGTGAACGGGTAGGTCTTGCCGAACCCGAACGCCGCGTTCGACGACTGTGGCCGGGAGGGCAGGTTGTCCAGCCCCGACGGGTCCTTCGCCGCTGCCTGACCCTGCCGCCGGTACGGGTCGAAGTGCGAGTCCACGATCAGCAGACCGCCCTTGGTGCCGACGCTCGGCGGGTCGAAGAGGTTGTTCAGGGTCAGGTTGAGGTTGCCGTAGCTGGTGTCCCGATACCAGACGAGCATGCCGGGCGCGTTGTACGGCACCCGGTCCACCTTCCAGGCACCGTCCCGGTTGTAGTTCGTCTGGTACGCGTACTTCAGGCCCTCGTCGAAGCCGTCGTGGTTACGCCACTCGGCGAGGTAGTAGTGCGCGTAGGAGAACTCGCCGGGCGAGATCGCCCAGCCGGCGCCGGTGGTGTTGGTGAAGGTGCCGACGGTCGCGGTCCAGCCGTTGGCGCCGCTCTCCACGTCGTCCGACCAGACGGTGGCGCCGTCCGCGGTGACCGAGAAGTCGTCGGTGAACCAGCCGGTGTCCTCGAACGCGGCGTCGGTGGCGTACCGCAGCCGCAGTTGCACGGTCTGGCCGGCGAAGCCGGTCAGGTTGACGTAGTCGTGTCGCCACTCGCCGCCGGTGCCGCCGGTCAGGCCGTATTTCTTGTCGCCGTAGTCGTGCATCCGGCCGTTCGGGTCGGCGTAGCCGTCGTCGGTGGAGACGAGGTCGCCGGCCGAGTCGAAGACCTTCTGCTCGGTCCAGGTGCTGCCACCGTCGGTGGAGACCTCGACGAAACCGAAGTCCCAGTCCTCCTCGATGGAGTAGTTGTTCCAGAGCCAGAACCGCACGTCGCCACCGGCCGGCACCTGGAGGGTGCGGGACAGCCGTACGTCGGCCCAGGACTGGTCGTTGCTGGTCCACCACTGGCCCTCCCCACTGTGCGGGGTGGAGAGGCTGATCTGTTTGGCCGGCAGGTTCACCCGGACGCCGTCCTCGGTGCCGACCGGGGTACGCGAGGTCTGCCCGAGCTTGACCCGGGCCGGGTCGTCACCGGGGTTCAGGATCACCGGGTCGGCCCAGCCGAGCACGAACTTGTCCCAGAGACCCATGTGGGTGGGGATGCCCTGGAAGATCGGGCCGGTGTGCGAGCCGGCCGACATCAGGTCCCAGAAATCGACGTCCGAGTCGCCGCCGGAGCCGATGTCGTACAGGTCCGGCAGGCCGAGGTCGTGGCCGTACTCGTGGGCGAAGACCCCGACGCCGGAGTCCTCCGGCTGGACGATGTAGTTGCTGATCATCTTGTCGGTACCCGGGATGGTGTAGCCGGGCACGATCGCGGACGAGTGCGCCCAGATCGCGTACGGCCCCTCGGCGCCGCCGCCGCCGGACTTGTCCTCACCGGCGTGCACCAGTACGAGGTGGTCGATGACGCCGTCCGGCTCGTTGAAGTTGCCGTCGCCGTCGGCGTCCGCCACGTCCTCGATGTCGTAGTCGGCCCACGGGAAGTCCGGGTTCTGCGCGGTCAGCACGTTCACCGCGTCGATGCCGAGCGCGCCGGCGCCGGACGGGTTGTCCGGGTGCCCGTTCATGTCCTGGCTGGCCCCGGCCACCCATTCGCCGTCGGCCTGGGTGCAGGTGTCGGCGCCGTACCACGCCTCGGAGTGCGGCACGGTGACCCAGGGGGTCGCCTGACCGTCCACCGTGTACGCGCCCTTCGACATCTCCAGGTACATGTTGCGCATCGTGTAGCCGCGCAGGTCGATGCCGCGCTTGCCGTCCGGCCCGCGCAGGTCGGTGCGGACCCGCTCGGTGATGCCGTCCCGGCTGTAGAGCATCTTGTTGTAGAGCTCGGTGGAGAAGTCCGGTACCCACATCGAGTTGTTGTCCGGGTGCGACGCCTTCGCCGGGTTCGGGATGTTGTTGTGCAGCGGCCCGTTCTGGACGTTGCCGGGCACGCACTCCCGTTCGTTCTCCGGGGTGGTCGCGTCGTCGAACGTCGCCCGGGGCACCATCACGCCGGTGAAGTCGTCGTTCGCGTTGGGGTTGAACTCGACCAGGATGGTCAGCAGCTTCGCGACCTGCGTCTCGTCGGCCTGCTTGTAGCGGATGTGCCGGGGGTTCTTGCCGGTCCGGATCGCCTCGGCCTCGGTCTTGGCCAGGCCCCGGGCCGCCACCGGGTTCCCCTCGGCGAACTTCCGGCCGAACGCGGCGACCGGATCGGGCCTCTCCTGTTTGACCTTGCGCTTACCGCCGTCGACCACCACCTCGGGACCGTCGCTGGGCCGCTCGACCTTCGGGTCGACGTAGTTGATGTAGTAGTCCCGCTCGGTCGGTGTGAACCGGGCCGCCCGGTCGGCGGTCGCCGGCCCGGCACCGCTGACCGCCACCCCGACCGTCGCGACCAGCAGCACGGGTACCGACGCCGCGAGCAGGCGCCGTCGCCCACCTGCCCATCTCATCCCCCCGCTGACTGTCAGTCGTCGCACGTCCCTCCCCTTCCGCGCATGCGTGAGCGAAGCAGTCACCCGGCGCATCCACTCGGACACGCGGGCAACGACAGGGACGCTATGCGACGGCACGACCATGGACAACCACCGTTGTCCTTTCGGGATCACACAACAGTCCAGGCCGGGCAGTTCGCGCTTGTCGGTCCATCACGTACGTTCCCGGCGAGCAGCCACGGCACCACTCGACCGGTACCGCACGATGTGCACCGAGCCCTCCGTGCCCGGCGTCGAGCGGCGCTCCCGACACCCTGTCCCCGAAGGGAACGCGGCCGGAACCAGGGAACGCGGCCGGAACAGCCGAGTCCCGCCGCTGAACCGCCGGGCGGTCCGCCGTTGCCGGGACCGTTAGCCGGACCGCTTCGCCGGTTGCCGCGACCGGGCCGGTCCGGAGCGCCCGGGTTGGCGCAGCAGCCAGCCGGCCGGCTGTTGCCGGACCTGATCGACGGAGGTCAGGGCGGCGCCGATCACGGCCGCGTCCGGGCCGAGCAGGGCGGGTCGGACGGTCACCGGTGCCCAGTCCGTGGTCAGCACCCGCTGGTCGATCTCGGTCCGGACGTTGGCGGTGAGCCAGGACGCCAGCAGTGAGAAGCTGCCGCCGAGGAGTACGGAGCCGATGTCGAGAATGTTGAGCATGTCGGAGAGCGCGACGCCCAGCGCGGTGCCGGCGGCGTCGAGCGCGGCGAGGGTGTCCGGCCGGCCGGCGTCGGCCCGGGCGGCGATCTCGGCGTCCGGAGTACTGCCCGGAGGTGCCGGTTCGGCGCCGAGGATCGCCTCCAGGCTGGCGTAGGTCTGTAGGCAGCCCCGGGAGCCGCAGGGGCAGGGCTTGCCGTCGGGATAGACGGTGACGTGGCCGAGTTCGCCGCTCCAGCCCCGGGAGCCGCGCATCAGCTGTCCATCCAGGACGATCCCGGCACCGATGCCGAGCCCGCCGGAGACGTAGACGAAGCTGTCCAGGGAGCGGTGGGTGGCGTAGAGCTCGCCGAGCGCCGCGAGGTTGGCCTCGTTGTCGACGGTGATCGGCAGGTCGAGGTGCCGGGTGGCGGCCCGCAGCAGCGTACCGGCGTCGGCGTCGCGCCAGCCGAGCGCCGGGGCGGACCTGACCAGCCCGGCGTCGACCGGGCCGGGCACGGCGAGGGTGGCGGTGACGACGGCGAGGTCCTCGGCCGCGACGGCGGCCACGGCGGCCTCGGCCATCCGGGCCAGGTCGGCCAGTACGGTCGGGGCGCCCCGGTCGGCGTAGGTCGCCGGGGCGAAGGCGAGGTGCCGGACGGTGCCGGTGAGGTCCACGACACCCGCGGCGAGTCCGTCGGCGCGGATGTCGAGGCCGAGTCCGGCCGGTCCCCGGTCGGAGATGGTCAGCCCGACCCGGGGCCGGCCGGCCCGACCGTCGTGGGCGAATCCGGTCTCGGTGACGAGCCGACCGGTGAGCAGGTCGTCGACGATCCGGGTGATGGTGGGCCGGGTCAGCCCGGTGACCGCGGCGAGTTCGGTACGGGAGATCGGGTGCGTGGCGCCGAGGATCTGCCGGAAGACGAGTTCGAGGTTGATGCTGCGCAGACTCTGCTGCCGGACGGGCTGCTCGGCCTGCCGGGGCCGGCTCGGCCGGATCGGCCCGGTCATCTCGGCGGCCGGACGGTGTCGGCGAGTACGGCGGCGGTGACCGCCGACAGGGCGCCGTCGACGACGACGGTGACCAGTTGCCGGGTGATCGTCTCGCCCGGGCCGAGCACCAGCGGGCGGTCCCAGGTCAGCGACGAGCCGACGCCGAGATAGTCGCGGGCCCGGACGAACCACCGGTCCCGGGCGGTGGTGTCGTCGCCGGGCACGAAGAGTACGGTCCAGTCGCCGGCGTCGCCGGTGCCGGTGACCGCGACCCAGCCGGCGAGACTGCCGTTGACCGCAGGCGCGTCGGTGCCGGCCGGGCTGAGGATCCGGGCGGTCTCGGCGACGGCCGGGCCACGCCAGAAGAAGCCGCCGTAGCCGGCCCCGGCCCGGCCCTGGGCGGCCGGGCTGCGGATGGTCAGTGGCCGATCGGCGACGTTGGTCAACCGGGTGTGCAGGCCCAGCGCCCAAGCGGTGCCGTCGAGCGGCCGGCAGGTGAGGGCGCGCTCCTCGGCCAGCAGCGTGCGGTCGTGCGCGTCCGTCCAGAGCAGCGCGTGCACCAGTTCCTCGGTGCTGTGCCGGAGCCAGCGCTGGTGCCGTTGGATGCCGTGGTTGTCCAGCCAGGCCGGGCCGTGGCCGGCGACGAAGGTGCGCCCGCCCCAGAAGTTGCGCCCGCCGACGTCGGGGGCGGCGATGCTGATCCCGAACTGGTGCGGGTGCGAGTCGGGGCCGGCGTCGGTGACCGTACTGCCGGCGAGGGTGCGTACCGGGTGCAGGTAGGGGCGGGGGGACATCGCCAGCGGCAGGTCGGGCCGCCAGGTGTACCGGGCGACGTCGCGACCCTGGACCCGGAGGACGGCGGTGCCGGGCGGCTGGTCCGCGAGCACCGGATCCGGTACGCCGGGACGTGCCATCGTCGCCTCGCCGCCTCTCGTTGCCTGGCCCCCGTCGGACGCCGACCGCCGAGGTTCCGCACCGGCCCGGACGGCCGCGCTACCGGGCTCGACCCGACGGCTGGTGGTCACGACTGCGCCGCCTCGGCCGGGATCGCCGCCACCGTGCCGGCGAGGTCGGCGACCTGTCGGGAGCGTAGCCTGCCGTCGGCGACCACGGTGACGATGCGCCGCCGCACCCGGCCGCCGGGCGCGACGACCAGCGGCTGTGTCCAGGCCAGCGCGGATCCGACGCCCGCGTAGTCGCGGCTGCGCACGAACCACAGGTCGGTGCGGCGGGGCTGGTCTGCCGCGACGAAGATCAACGTCCACGGGTCGGTGCCGCTGCCGGTCAGCGCCAGCCAGGCGGTTCGCCGGCCGTGCAGGTGCCGCTCGCCGGTACGCTCCGGGCCCAGCACGTGCACCCGGCGGTCGCCGCGCCGGGCCCGCCAGAAGAATCCGCCGTATCCGGCGCCCAGCCGCCCGTTGGTGGCGGGGCTGGCGAAGGTCAGCGGCCCGGCGGTCACGTTGGTCAACTCGAAACCGAAGTCCAGCGCCCACGCCTGCCCGCTCAGTGGCAACGCGGCGATCCGCCGGTACTCGTGCAGCAGCTCGGTGCCGTCGGGTCCGACCCAGCGCAGCTCGTGGCGTACGGCGGTGCTGGTCCGGGCGGTCCAGTCGTGATGGCGTTGCGTGCCGTGGTTGGGCAGTTGCACCGGCCCGTGCCCGGGCACGAAGGTGCGCCCGCCCCAGAAGTTGGCGCCGCCCACGTCGGCGACCGCGACGCTGACCCCGAGGTGGTGCGGGTGGTCCTCGGGCATCGACTCGGTGACCTCGGTGCCGGCGAGGGTGCGTACCGGGTGCAGGAACGGTCGGGGCGACACGGTGCGGGGCAGGCGTGGCTGCCACACGTAGTCGGCGACGGCTCGGCCGCCCACGCTCAGGCTGACGGTGTCGGGCAGGGCGGCCTGGTCCGGCATCGTCGCCTCCGGGCGGGATGGCTGCCCGGCCGTCATGCCGGTCGGTCCGGCCGGTCGTCGCTGCGCTGCCATCCGCGTGCCGTCCTCCCCGTCCTCGGCCGGCTACTTCAGGCCGGTGGTGGCGATGCCCTTGACCAGGAATTTCTGGCCGGCGATGAAGAATCCGATCACCGGGGCGAGCGACAGGAACGACATGGCGAAACATCTGCCCCCACTGGGACTGGCCCTCCGAGTCGACGAACTGGCGCAGCGCCAGCGGCACGGTGTAGAGCTCGGAGTCGGTGAGGTAGATGAGCGGGCCGAAGAACTCGTTCCAGACCGAGATGAAGGTGAAGATCGCGGTGGTGGCGAAGGCGGGCATGCAGAGCGGCATGATCACGCTCCAGAAGGTCCGGAAGGGCCCGCAGCCGTCGATCCGGGCGGCGTCGTCGAGTTCCCGGGGCAGCGCCCGCATGAACTGCACCATCAGGAAGATGTAGAACGCGTTGGTGGCCAGGAAGTTCGGCACCAGCAGCGGATAGTACGTGTTGATCCAGCCCAGCTTGGCGAAGACGATGTACTGCGGCACCAGCAGCACGTGCCCGGGCAGCATCATGGTGCCGAGCATCAGGGCGAAGAAGAGCTTGCGGCCGGTGAAGTTCAACCGGGCGAAGCCGTACGCCGCCAGTGAGCAGGAGAGCAGGTTCCCGACGATGCTCAGTACGACGATCACGAACGAGTTGGCCAGGTAGACGCCGAACGGCTGCTCCAGCGCGACCCACCCGTCGGGATAGTTGCCCAGGTCCCAGTCCGCCGGCCAGAGCGACAGGTCGGTGAAGACCAGCCGGCTCGGCTTGACCGAGCTGGAGAGCATCCACAGCAGCGGATAGAGCATGACCGCGCCGACCAGGCAGAGCAGCACGTGCCGGGTGAACCGGGAGCGGCGGCTGCTCCCCACCCGTTCGAGGTGGCTCTCCTCCTCGGCCCGTCGCCGGGCAGCCCGGGCCGGTGCCTTGGTGTCGATCGACATGGCGTGACCTCAGTTGTCGTAGAAGACCCAGTATTTTGCGGCCAGGAAGTTCAGCGCGGTGAAGGCGGCGATGACGACCAGCAGCATCCAGGCCATCGCCGAGGCGTAGCCCATGTTGAACTGGGAGAATCCCTGCTGGTAGAGGTAGAGGTTGTAGAACATCGTGGAGTCGGCCGGGCCGCCGGTCCCGCCGCTGAGCACGAATCCCTGGGTGAAGGTCTGGAACGACGTGATCAGCGACTGGACCAGGTTGAAGAAGATGATCGGGCTGAGCAGCGGCAGCGTCACCGAGCGGAACTGCCGCCACCTCGACGCCCCGTCCATGGCGGCGGCCTCGTAATACATGGTGGGGATCTGGCGCAGTCCGGCCAGGAAGATCACCATCGGCGAGCCGAAGGTCCAGATGTGCAGCACGATCAGGGTGGTCAGCGCATGGTCCGGGTCCGAGGTCCAGCCCGGCCCGTCGATGCCGAACCAGCCGAGGAAGGCGTTGACGATCCCGTCCAGGCCGAAGACGTACCGCCAGAGCAGCACCACCGCGACGCTGCCGCCGAGCAGCGACGGCAGATAGAAGACGGCCCGGTACACGGCCAGGCCCCGGATGCCGCGGTTGAGCAGCATCGCCACCCCGAGCGCCACGACCAGGGAGAGCGGCACCGAGACGAAGGTGTAGACGAAGGTCACCTTCAGCGACTGGCGCAGCAGCGGGTCGTGCAGCATCTCGGTGAAGTTCTCCGCGCCGATCCAGCGGGGCGCGTTGAGCAGGTTGTAGTCGGTGAACGCCAGATAGAGCGAGGCGAAGAACGGGATGATCGTGAAGAGCATCCCGAGGAACCAGGGCAGCAGGAAGAGGTAGCCGGCCCGGTCCTTGCGGGGCCGGGACCGGCGGGCGGCGGGCGCTGGCGGCGGCGTACCCGAGGCGAGTCGGACCGGGGCGCCGGCCGGCGCTCCCGTCGCGGTGCTCACGGTCGGTCGTTCCCCGCCGGGAAGGCTGCGGTCACCTGCCGAGTGCCTTCCGACCGGCCTCGACGAACGCCTTCGCCGCCTGCCGCGGGGTCTGCCGCCTGAACTCGACCTCGGCGGCGATCGACTCCAGGCTGGCGGCGATCTTGGACGAGCCGGGTGGATAGGTGTACGAGCGCGGCAACTGCTCCCGCTGCAACCCGCCGAGATATTCGGTGGCGACCTGGTCGTCCCGGCTCAGCGTCGGCTTGATCTCGTCGGCCACCGTCGAGTTGGCCGGTACCCCCCGGGTGGTGCCGCTGGCCTTCGACGCCTCCACGTCGTTGACCAGGAAGTCGAGCAGCCGCAGCGCCTCGTCCCGGTGCTTCGAGGCGGCGGCGATCGACCAGAGGTGTGGGCAGTCGACGGACTGGCCCCGGCGAGGACTCTGCGTCTCGCCCGGGATGCGCAGCAGCGCCAGGTTGCCCCCGGCCGCCGCGTTGAAGGCCAGCAGGTTGTTCGTCGGGATGATCTGGGCCGCGATGGAGCCTCTGGCCAGGTAGGACTGCTCGGCCGAGGCGCCGATCTTCTCGATGAACCCGGCCGGCGGGAAGCCGCCCTCGGCGCGCATCGACTCGACCATCCCGAACCAGTCGGCGACGGTCGCCTCGCTGACCCCGAGCCCACCGTCGGCGGTGTAGAAGTCCTCACCCCGCTGCCGGGTGAAGACGATGACGTTCGCCAGGGTGTACGCCTCGAAGTTGGTGCCGTAGACCTTGCCGCCGCTGGCTCTGGTCACCTCCCGGGCGAACGTCGCCAG
This sequence comes from Plantactinospora mayteni, assembly GCF_016862935.1. Taxonomy (GTDB): domain Bacteria; phylum Actinomycetota; class Actinomycetes; order Mycobacteriales; family Micromonosporaceae; genus Plantactinospora; species Plantactinospora mayteni. The sequence continues at coordinate 127,327 of NZ_BONX01000054.1, read as the reverse complement.
GTCCGGCCAGTTCCAGGTGTTGCCGTCCGGCACGGCGACGCCGTACTTCTCGGTCAGCGTCCGGTTGACCACGAAGCCGATCGCGTTGAGCCCGGCCGGTACCCCGTACGTCCTGTCGCCGACCGCGGCCAGTGCCCGGGCGTTCTCGCTCAGCCCGGTCAGGTCCACCGCGTCGGCGTACTGCCCGAGGTCGAGCAGGGCGCCCCGGTCGGCGTACTCGCGCAGGCTGTCCATCCGCATCGCCATCACGTCCGGGGCGTCCCCGGCGGCGAACCGGGTGGCCAGCTTGTCCTTGTAGGGCCCGCTGTCCTGGTATTCGACCTGCACGGTCACGCCGGGGTTCTTCCGCTGGAAGATGTCCAACGCGGCCTGGGTCTTCTCCGCGCGCGTGGCGTCGCCCCACCAGACCATGTCGAGCCGCACGGTGCCGCCCTCGGGGTCGTCACCGCCGCCGAACCCCCGGCCGCAGGCCGACGTGCCGAGACCGACACCGAGACCCGCGAGCCCGGCCGTCCTCAGCACGGTCCGGCGGCTCATCGGTGCCCGGGCAACTCTTGCCGTTCGGTCAGTCACGGGATCCCAGTCCCTTCAGGAGTTGCCGGCGGGCCGGCGGTCGGGCGCGGCGGGCGTTCGAGGCTGGCGCCGGACAGGTTACGACCGGATTTCGAGTTACGTCAACCGATGAAACAAACTCCTCGCGCATTGCCGAAAACCATTGACCGAGATCAGTATCCGCTCTACAGTGACCCTTTTCAGGGTCCCCCTGCGGTCTTGCGGACCGCAGGGTCGGACGCCGCGCCTGCGGGCCCGAGGACCAGGCCCGACGCACCGGCGAGCCGACATCCGGCTCCGGGCCGCACCACCAGCACTGGAGGTTGATCGATCGACAGGATTCCGACTTCGACAGGAAAGCGCGTTCCTCGTACCCCCGAACACCACCCACGCTCCCGGAGGTCCTCCGAAATGACGCAGTCCATGGCGGCGGCCGGCGTCCCCCGCCCCGCCAGACGCTGGCGGGCGGCAGTCCTGGCCGGCGCGACCACCCTCGCCGCGGTGGCGACGATCGGCGTCGTCGACGTCGGCACCGCCTCGGCCGCGACCGTCGACACCAACGCCACCTACGTGATCATCTCCCGGCACAGCGGCAAGGCGATGGACGTCTACAACTGGGCCACCAACGACGGTGCGCCGATCGTCCAGTTCGCCCGCAACGACCTGGCCGTCCAGCAGTGGCGGTTCGTCGACGCCGGCAGTGGCTACTACAAGATCCGCTCGGTACACAGCGGCAAGGTGCTGGAACTGCCGAACGCCAACGACGGCACCGGCCTGGTCCAGATGACCGACAACAACAACACCCGGCAGCACTTCCGGCTCGCCGACTCCGACGGCGGGCACGTCCGGTTCATCAACCGGCACACCAGCAAGGCGCTGGACGTCTGGGAGTGGTCGACCGCCGACGGCGCCCCGATCGCCCAGTTCGCCGACCTGAACGGCGCGAACCAGCAGTGGCGGCTGGTCACCGTCAACGGCGGCACGCCGCCGACGAACCCGCCGCCGACCGGTGGCTGGCCCACCCCGACCGGGCAGGTCGGCGTCAACGGCACCATCCCGGTCTCCGGCACCCTCGACGGCGGGATGCGCCGGTACTGCTGCATCGGCGACGGTGGGCAGGAAGAGGACCAGGACCCGATGTTCAGCCTCGCCTCCGGCGCCACCCTGCAGAACGTCATCATCGGCGCACCCGCCGGGGACGGCGTGCACTGCGCCGGGCCGTGCACCCTGCGCAACGTCTGGTGGGAGGACGTCGGCGAGGACGCCGCCACCTTCCGGGGCAGCGGATCGCCGAGCTTCCTGGTCGACGGCGGCGGCGCGCGCAGCGCCAGCGACAAGGTGTTCCAGCACAACGGGCCCGGCACGCTGACCATCCAGAACTTCCAGGCCAGCAACTTCGGCACCTTCTACCGCTCCTGCGGAAACTGCTCGACCCAGTACCGGCGCAACGTCGTGATCCGCAACGTCACGCTGACCCGGCCGGGCAACACCGTCGCCGGGATCAACGTGAACTACGGCGACACCGCCCGGTTCACCGGGATCACCATCGTCAACGACTCCGGCCGGTCCATGGTGATCTGCCGCAAGTACAACGGCAACGACGACGGTGACGAGCCGACCCAGGTCGGTACCGGTGCCGACGGCACCAACTGCATCTACTCCTCGTCCGACCTCACCTACCGGTAACCCCCGGGCCGCATCCGGCGGGTCCGCGCGACACGGCGCGGGCCCGCCCACCCGGTCGACCACCACCAGGGAGTTTCTCGATGTCACGACTGCACCGAACGGCACTGACCGCGGCGCTGGCCGCCACCGTCGCCGCCGCCGCGGCCACCAGTCTCGGCCCCACCGTCCCCGCCCAGGCCGCGGCGTCGACGCTGATCGTGGCGACGAACGGCAACGACGCCAACCCGGGCACGTTGAGCGCGCCACTGGCGACGCTGGGCCGGGCGGTCACCCTGGCCACCCCGGGCACCACCATCGCGCTGCGGGGCGGCACCTACCAGTTCAGTACCAACGTACGGATCATGAAGGACGGGACGTCGGGCAGCCCGTACACGATCGGCAACTACAACGGCGAACGGGTGGTGCTGGACGGGGAGAACCTGCCGCACACCCCGGCGCCGGTCGGCGGCAGCATCCCCAACCTGGAGCGCGGGGTGCTGCACATCGAGGCCGACTACTGGCGCATCCAGGGGCTGGAGATCATCCACGGGCCGTACGCGATCTTCTGCCGGGACTGCAACAACAACGTCTTCGACCGGATCGTCGCCCGGGACAACTACGAGTCCGGCCTCCAGATCCAGAGCGCGTCCAGCAACAACCAGGTGCTGAACCTCGACGCGTACGGCAACCGCGACCCGCGCAAGAACGGCGAGAGCGCCGACGGGCTCGCCATCAAGGAGGGCTCGGGCAGCGGCAACGTCGTACGCGGCGCCCGGCTCTGGAACAACTCCGACGACGGGTTCGACGCCTGGCTGTTCACCTCGCCGATCCTGGTCGAGAACTCGGCCGCCTGGGGCAACGGCGTCAACCGGTGGAACCTGCCCGACTACGTCGGCGACGGCAACGGCTTCAAGATGGGCGGCGGCGACCCCGACCCGCCGGCCAACCACACCATCCGGAACAGCATCGCCTTCGACAACGCCGTCGGCGGCTTCATCGACAACGGCAACCCCGGCACCATCACCGTGGACCGGAACAGCGCCTGGTGCAACGGTGACGGCGGGTTCAAGTTCGCCAACTCCACCTCCCGGCTGACCGGGAACCTCGCGGTCGCCAACGGCGCCGGGGTCTCGCTCGGCTCCTCCACGGCCACCGGCAACTCCTGGAACATCAAGAGTTCGTGGAGCGCGGCCGACCTGGTCAGCACCAACTCGGGCACGCTGACCGGTCCGCGCGACGCGAACGGCAACATCCGCGGCTCGGACTTCCTGCGCCCCCGCGACTATCCGCAGCTCGGCGCCCGGCTGTAGCCAGCCGGGAGCCGACAGGCCACCGGCCCGGCGAAGTCCCTCGCCGGGCCGGTGGAGTCCGTCGCCGCGCGAAACTACGGCGACGTGATCGAGTACGTCACGCCGGCCTGGGTCGGGAACGACACCACGTCGCCACTGACCGTCGGCGTCACCGTCCCGCCGCCGGACCTGGTCACCACGACGGGCCGGCCCGGCCACGGGTTACGCAGCCGGAGCTGCCGCCCCTGCTCGCTGGTCACGTCGACATAACTCACCCGGCCGCCGGTGAGCTGGCTCGACACCAGGAAGGCGTCCCGCTCCCGCAGCTTGACGAAACTGGCGTCCCGGCCGGTCGGCCAGACCGGGAAGACCGTCACGACGCCGTCGTCGCTCTGCACCAGCAGGTTGTTGACCGCCTCGGTGGCGCCGGACTTCTCCAGCCCGTGCCACTCGTCGCGGATCCGCAGGTTCGGGTCGGTCTTGGCGGTGATCTGCGCCTTGAGCCGGTCGATCAGACTCTGCGCGGGATAGCCCACCCGGGCCGCCTGGGTGAAGACCTTCGGGAAACTGTTGTCCTGCCCCCACGAGTTCATCGCGTCCAGGGTGTCGATCGCCCGCTGCCGGTCGGCGGCCGGCGAGTTGAGGCCCAGCGCCTCGCCCGGGTGGATGAACTCGAGGTTGACCGTGTTGTCCCCGGGCCGGATCGCCCGGCCGTCGGAGACCGTACCCGGGTCGCCGAGCGCGTACACCGTCCTGCCGTTGTGCGTGGTGGTGGCGATCGGTGGCAGGCCGTTCAGCATCTGCTGCCAGAGCGGCCGGGACCCGGCGTCCAGCCCGAGTTCGTTGCTCGCGGCGAGCAGCGAGGTCAGCAGGTAGCGCAGCATCCCGACGTCGAGGCTCGGGTTGCGGGCCCAGGTCCCCTCGTGCGGTCCGCCCCAGGTCGTGTACCGGCCGGTGGCCGAGTCGTACTCCATCCAGCGGCTGAAGAAGGTCGCCACCTCCTTCATGAACGGGTACGCCCGGTTCTGGAGGTAGCTCCGGTCCCGGGTGTAGTCCCAGTACCGGATGAACTCCACGACGGCGAAGAGCGAGTTGCCGACCTGCTGCCAGTAGTTGGTGTCCGGGGTGCCGCCGAACGGGCTGATCCCGACCGGGAAGAGCACCCCGCCGGGGATGCCGCCGGTGCCGAACCTCGGCGTCACGTAGTCGGACTTGACCCGTTGCAACTCCTGCACGGAGAGCCGCCGCGCCTCCGGCAGGTAGCTGGTGATCGCGTCCATGAACGGCAGCGCGAAGTCGGCCCGGTTCGACGAGTACGCCCCGTAGAAGTTGGCGTTGAAGTTGTAGTTCATGTGGTAGTCGCCGTTGAAGTACGGGTCGTCCTTGGTGATCCACAGCCCGTAGAGCCCCGGCGCGGTCTTGCCGTTGCGGCTCGCCGACCCGAGGAAGTACTGCGCGGCGTAGTAGAAGCGTTCCAGCACGTCGTCGTTCAGGTCGACGTAGGAGCGCAGCCAGTACTGCTTCCACCACTCGACATGCTGGTTGTAGAGGCTGTCCAACCCGGTGCCGGTCTGCGCGTCGGCGAGACTCCGCGCGTTCGGGGCCGGGTCGGCCGGGTTGGCGCCACCGCCGGCGACCGCCGTCGTCAGGCGTACCGTCTGGCCGGCTTGCAGGTCGAACTGGAACCGGGCGGTGTTGCCCGAGGAGGTCGGCGCGCCGACCGGGTTGGTGCCGACGAGCCGGCTGGCCAGCGCAGCCCGGGACACCCAGCGGGCGCCGGACGGCGTGGTCCGGGACGCCCAGGTGGTGTTGCCGGCGACCCCGGAGGTCTGGGTGAAGCCGCCCATCGGGCTGGTCGCACCCGACCAGGTACGCGCCTCCAGCCGCACCGCCGCGGTACCGGTGGACCGGATCGAGGTGACCAGCAGGTTGTCGTCGGCCGCCAGCCAGGTCTTCAGCACGACCGGCTGCCCGCCGATCGTCATCGTGGTGTCGACCTCGCCCCGGAGGATGTTCTGCTCCTCCAGGAACGCCCCGCCGGGACCACCGGGGCCGCCACCCGGACCGTAGAGTTCGAGCTGCCCGATCCGGGCCCGGGGGTTCTGCTGCGAGTCCGGGGTGCTGCCCTGGGTCGGCTCGCTGATCACCAGCCGCACCCAGCGGGCGGTACGCGACGCCACCGTCCGGTCGGTGACCGCCGCCGTGTTGCCGGTGACCGTGTCGATCGTCGTCCAGTTCTGGTTGTCGGTCGACGTCTGCACCTGGAAGTTCCGGGTGTTGTTGGCCGTCTCGGCCGGCCGGGCCGCGCTGTCGTGCCGGACGAGGTACCGGGTGAACGTCTTGGCGCTGCCCAGGTCGACGGTGAGGGTCTGCGGCTTGCCGATCTCGGAGACCCAGCCCTCGTAGCCGCTCCCCCACTGCCCGCTGACCGCGCGGGACGGCGGGAACGACGGATGCGAGCTGGTGGCGGTCGCGGTCGCGCCGAGCGCCAGGTTGGTCGAGCCGGAGCCACCACCAGCGGCGGCCAGGGTCACCCCGCCGACCGGCGCGACCGCCGGGCCGGGGTTGCCCCGCCAGAAGTTGCCCTTCGAGACGAGGAAGGTCTTCACGCCGGTACTGCCGGCCGAGGTGACGCCGATGTCGCCGTTGCCGAGCAGGGCGGTACTCGGCATGCCGTTGACGATCGCGTTCGGATAGGACTGGTCGGTCCAGCGACCCTTGATGTTCGCGAGCAGCGACTGGATCGCCGCCCACTGCTGGTCGGGGGTGGGTGTCGCGGCCTGGGCCGGCCCTGAGACGACGCTCAGGCCGGCAACGACCGTGGTGACGACAGCTCCGGCGAGAATCCGCCGGAGGTGTCGCGGCCGTCGTGGGATCACGGTGGTCCTTCCTGGTACGGCGGGATCACCGCCGGTCGATCCGGGCGCCCGCATCCAGCGGGCAGCAGCCGCGTTACGCGGGCAGCAGCCGCGTTTACGCGGGCATCACCTGCGTTGCGTGGACACCACGCGCCTTGTGCGGGCAGCACCCGCGTCGCGTCGGCGGCACCCGCGTTGCGCGGGCAGCACCTGCGTTCGACGGGCGCCGCCCGCGGTCAGCGAGCGGCTGCCGCGGGGGCGGGCAGTGGTTCGGGGGCCGGCCGGAGGTTCAGGTTGGCCAGCACACCGATCCCCGGATCGGGGACGGTGACCGTGGCGGGACGGGGGACGGTGGAACTGAGCGAGGTGTAGCCGGGCTCCACGCCGAAGAGGCCGGCGATGACCGCCTCGGTGGTGGCGGCCCCGGCGATGGAGTCCCGGTTGGCGACGCCGCGACCCGCGACGCGTACCACCGGGTCGGCGTCCGCCGAAACGCCGTCGGTGACGATCTCCATCGCCTGTCCCCAGAGCGCGCCGGAGGCGGCTCGGGGAGTCCTGCGGAGTACGCCGACCGCGAGGTCGGGCCGGCCGAGCCGGGCCAGCCCGTACGCGGTGACGCCGGGCCAGGCGCCGAACGCGCCGCCTGCCCCGTGGTCCGGCCGGTCCGAGTACGGCGCGATCGGGTCGTCGGCGGCCAGCGCCCGCATCCACGGGCCGGCGAGCAGCGAGTCGACCACGAACGCGACCATCTCGGCGCGGCGGTCCGGCGGCAGGTCGTCGGGGAGGGACGCGGCGACCAGCCCGAAATCGAGCACGTGCCCGATGGTCTCCCGCCCGCCGGGACGGGCGAGCTGCCACCGGCCACCGCCGGCATAGAGGTCGAGCACGGCGCCGGTCAGGTCACCGGCCTCCGACTCGGCCCGGGCCGCCTCGCCGTCCCGACCGAGGAACCGCAGCAACGCGGCGTACGACCGGAGCATGTGCACGTACGCGGCGTTGAACGAGGCCATCGCGTGCACGTAGTTCGGCACGCACTCCAGTACGCCCCAGGCGTCCGGCCCGTAGTCGGCGAGTATCCCGCCGGTGGCGGCGGTACGCCGGCCGGCGAAGCCGTACGCCAGCCGCTCCACGTGCCCGAGCACCGACCGGTCCCCGGCCGGCTCGGCCAGGAACGCCACGTCACCGGTGACCCCGACGTAGTGCTCCACCAGTCGGAACAGCGAATAGTCGTTGGACACGTAGTAGTTGCCGAGCGGCCCGCCGCCCCACACGTCGAACCCGAACGACGCGTCGTAGCGGCCGGAGAGCGCCTGGAGCAGCCAGTCCCGCAGGCCGGCGGGCTCCAGCATCGCGTACATCCGGCTCCACTCGGTGTGGTCCCAGTAGTAGGTGGTGCTGGCGCCGAGCCGTGGACCGCCGGTCAGGAACACCGGCCGCCCGGTCCGGCCGACCCGGACGTTGCGCAGGTAGAGCACCAGCAGCGCGCCCATGTAGTAGGCGCGGGCCAGCTCCGGGTCCGGGGTGTGCAGGGTCGGCAGGTGCCCGCTGAACTCGTCGTTTCCGGGGGTGAAGGCGCTGCGCCAGAGCCGCCGCCAGGCGTCGGCGGTGCCGGCCAGGGCGGACTCGATCGCTCCGGCCGCCCGCCGTGCCGCGACCGCGACCTGCGCGGCGTCGGTGCCGTAGCCGCAGGCGACGCCGAGCACGACCGACTCGCCGGGCCGCAGCGCCAGCCGCCAGGTCGCCCGCCCGCCGGCCCCGTCCGGCACCAGCTCGTCCGGGGGTACGCCGAACGCGTACGCCGCGCGGGCCAATGACCGGCTGTCGGCGATCGCCAGTACCCCGTCCTCGACGCTGGACCGCCAGCGGACCGCCCGACTCCAGTGCCCGGTACGGGCCACCTCCTCCCCGTCGACGTGCAGGATCGCGTGGTCGGCGTCGAGCAGTACCCGGAGCCGGTGCCAGCGGCCGGCTTCCAGCGGCTGGTCGGCGTACTCGCGCTCGCCGCAGATGCCGAGCCAGAGTCGGCCGCCGGCCAGCCCGAGCTGGAGCGAGTCCGGATGGTTGCCGTGGGTCAGCAACACACCGTCGTGCCCAGGATCGTCCGGCCGGAACTCCAGCTCGACCTGGAGCCCGGGGGCGAGGGTGAAGGCGTCGAGCGTCACCTCCACGTCGTCGGCGAGCCCGACCGGCCCGACGTGTTCGAGGACGGTCCGCTCGGCCGGGCCCGCACAGCGCAGCTCGCGGACGGTGCCACGGACCGCCGAGGTGTGCGGATAGACCGTGTCGGCGCTGACGTGCCGGGGCAGCTCGAACTCGAGCAGCATCGGCGCGGTCTCCTCGTCGCGCTGGATGCCGGGCGGCCGGGGCCGACCCAGCCGCAGCCGCCGGGGCCCCGAGCCGAGCAGGTACGCCGCCTCCTCCCCACCCGCCCGGGTGGTCTCGCGGATCCGCTCCAGCGCGTGGTAGTCGTACTGGTCCTCGGCGTTCCACGGCACCGTGTGCAGCCAGCCCCAGCCGGTCTCGGAGTATCCGATCGGCGCGAAGAGGTCCTGGGTCAGCTCGACGGTCGCCGGCTCGGCCCGCTCGTTGGTGACCTCGATCCGCCAGAGCAGCCGGTCGGCGTCGTACGCCAGGCTGGTGTCGGTGACGACCGAGACCAGCGGTGACCGGTGTTCCCGCCGGGTCCCCCACGGCTTCCACCGGAACCGCTGCGCGCCCGGCGCGACACCGTCGACCCGGAGCACGCCGGTGTGGTAGCCGCCGGAGAACGGCGGCGCGGCCAGCCAGGAGACCGAGGTGAGGTCGTGGTTGACGTGTGCCTGACCGCGCTGGTTACGCAGCGACGGCAGGTGGTGCAGTTCCTCGGCCGGCACCTCCGCCCCGGCCACGTCGTCCAACTCGGGAACTCCGGCCTCCCGGGCCCCGGGCTCCCCGGCCGGCACATCGTCCAGCTCCGGGACACCGGACAGCTCGGGCCTGCCCGCCGGCATCCCGGTCACTTGGTGGCGCCCGAGGTCAGCCCGGCCACGAACTGCTTCTGCACCGTGAGGTAACCGATGACCGGCAGGATGCCGGCGAGGAACATGATGCCGAAGAGCTGGCCATAGTCCACTGAGTACTGTCCGATCGTGAGGTAGAGGCCGGTGGTGATGGTCTGGCCCTGGAGCGGGCCGAGGATGAAGAGCGGGTTGAGGAAGTCGTTCCAGATCCAGAGCGTCAGGAAGATCACCACCGTGGCGGTGGCCGGCCGGACCAGCGGCATCACGATCTGCCACCACACCCGCAGCCCGCTGGCGCCGTCGAGCCGGGCCGCCTGGATGATCTCGTCCGGCACCGAGCGCATGAAGCCGACGTAGACGAAGACCGCGAACGAGAGGTACCCGCCGCCGAGGTTGGCCAGGATCAGCCCTGGATAGCTGTGGTCGAGCCCGAGCCAGGTCAGGATCTGGATGGTCGGCAGGAGGGTGACCTGCGGCGGGATCATCAGGCCGGCGGCGAAGGCGACCAGGATCGCCGCCTTGGTCCGGCCCTGCTTGCGGGAGATGTAGAAGCTGAACGCCGAGCCGAGCGGCACCAGCAGGGCCACCGAGACGACCGCGACGATCAGCGAGTTGCGCAGCCCGAGCGGGATCAGGTTGTCCGGCCGGGTCAGCGCCTGGGTGATGTTCTCCAGGGTCGGCGGCCACGGCGGTGCGATCGGGTTGGCCAGGATGTCGTCCTGCGGTTTGAACGCGTTGACCAGCATCAGATAGATCGGCGCGACGAAGAGCAGCGTGACGGCGGCGGCGACCAGGACCCGGAGCCGACCGCCGAACCGGCGGGGCCGGGCGGTGCTCCGGGTGCCGGTCCGGGCCGGCGGGACGGCGCCGATCCCGGACGCCAGGCGGGTCCGTTCCCGGGTACCTCCGGACGGGGCGACGGTGGTCACAGGCTCACCTCCCGGCGGCGCAGCGCACCGGTGACCGTCAGGGCGACCAGCGCGGAGAGCGCGAGCAGCAGCATCGCGACGGCGCTGGCGTACCCGACCCGGTCACTGGTGAACGCGAGCTTGACGATGTAGAGCGCGGTCGACTGGGTCGAGTTGGCCGGCCCACCGGCGGTGAGCACGGCGATCACGTCGTAGAGCTTGAGTACGGTGATCAGCGAGATGGTGACGCTGATGGTGGTACCGGGGGCGATCATCGGCCAGGTGACCGTCCGGAACCGCTGGCTGCCGCGTACCCCGTCGAGCGAGGCCATGTCGTGCAGTTCGAGCGGGATGCTCTGCAACGCGGCCAGGTAGACGACGGTGGTGAACCCACTGAGCACCCAGGCGACGACGACGCCGATGCAGAGCAGTGCGGCGTTCGGGCTGCCCAGCCAGGGATAGGGCTCGTCGAGGATGCCCACCGTCATCAGCGCGGTGTTGAGTACGCCGTTCTGGGTCAGGATGGTCTGCCAGACGAATCCGACGATCACCCCGGAGAGCACCTGCGGCAGGAACGCGACGGTACGCATCACCCGGTAGCTCAGGCTGGTCCGGTTGAGCAGGATCGCGAACCCGACCCCGAGCGCGTTGGCTGCCACGGTGACCCCGAAGGCGAGCAGCAGGGTGACTTTGAGGCTGGCCCGGAGCTGGTCGTCGCCGGCCATCTCTGTGTAGTTGCGCAGTCCGATGAAGTCGTTGGTGGCGCGCAGCGGGTTCTCGTTGGTGAAGCTGCTGCGCAGGCTGAGCAGCAGTGGCAGCACCAGGAACACGAGGTAGAGCCCGAGGGCCAGGGCGGCGAGCAGGGCGAGGCCGCGGTCGGGGGTACCTCTTCGGCGTCGGCGGGGGCCGGACATGTGGTCGTCTCCTTGCAGCGGGGGTGGCCGGGGGCGCTGGTCGTCCCCGGCCACCTGCCGGTTCCTACCGAACCTTCTTCAACCTGAACCGCGCGGTGCGTCCGCCTCGACTTCCGCCTCCGGCCACGACGGACCGCACGGGGAGGTTGAGAAGGTTCACTGGGTGGCGGTCTTCCACGCGTCGTCGAGCTTCTTCAGCTCCCCGGCGACGTCGTCGCTGGTGAAGAGGGCCTGCGCGGACGAGTAGAAGGCGTCGTTGAGGCCGGGTGGCAGCGCGTCGTCGTTGGTCGCCCAGCCGATCGCGTTGACCTTGTTGTTCTGCTCGGTCACGTAGGCGTAGGAGTCCTCGAAGACCTGGGTGACGGTGACGCCGTAGTCGTCGAGCGTCTTGCCCTTGATCATCGGGAACGCGCCGTCGGTCTCGATCAGCGCCTTCAGGTTCGCCGGGTTCAGCGACCACGCCTGGCCGAACTTCTCGGCCAGCGCGGTGTCCCTGGCCTTGGCGCTGATCGCCATCGAACCGCCGCCCACGAACGGCACCACCACCGAGCCGTCGTCGGTCGGCCACGGGAAGGAGCCGAAGTTGTCGGCGTTCTCCCTGGGCACCGAGCCGAGGAACCAGCTCCCCATCGGGTACATCGCGGACTTGCCGCCGGTGAACCGGGTGATCGAGTCGGCGTACTTGACGCCGAGCGCCCCCTTGTCGAAATAGCCGTTGCCGACCAGCGTCCGGTACTTCCGCACCGCGGTCACCACGTCGGCGTCGGCGAACTTCACCTTGTCGGCGTGACGGTCCTGGAGCCAGTTCCTGTTCTTGCCGAGGATGTCGGCGCTGATGATGCCGACCAGCGGCATGCTGGCGGCGAACGGGTCGGCGCCGCCCAGCTCGATCGGGGTGGTACCGGCGGCCTTCAGCTTGGCGCAGGCGTCCAGGAACTCGGCCCAGTTCTTCGGCGGGGCGGTGATGCCGGCCTTGGTGAAGAGTTCCTTGTTGTAGTAGACCTGCGGCACGATCTGCGAGTTGGTCGGCGGGATGTAGACCTCGCCCTTGAGCGTGTTGGCCGACGGCAGCAGGAAGTTGGCGTCGATCCAGGTCTTGTCGTACGGCTTGAGCAGGCCGGCGCCGACGAAGTTGGCGGGCGTGATCGACTGGAGCAGGTCCGGGAACTGGCCGGACTGCTGGAGCTGCTTGGCGTACGCGTCCCGGTCGGTGCTCGGCGCGACGATCTTGTTGATCTTCGCTCCCGGCACCTCGGCCTGGGCCGCCGCGATCGAGTCGTCCCAGAACTTCGCGGTGAGGCTCGGAGTCTCGAAGACAAGGTAGGTCAGGGCGGTTTCGTCGCCTTCGCCCCCTGCGCCGCCGCCACCGGAACAGGCGGCGGTGAGGGCGAGGAGACCGGCGACGCACGCCGCGAGAAGCGGCTTCCGTATCAAGGGGTCCTCCTACGGACGGGCTTTTCCAGGGAGTACGGGGTGGGTGGCGCTGGGGTGACACGTGCTGCGGCGCTGGCTTCGGGCCTTGCGGGGGCGGCGGGCGTGTCGCGGCTCGCACTAGGCAGGAAGATCAGGGTGAGATAACGTTATCCCGCAAGCTAGGGAAGTTTCGGGTGGGTGTCAAGGGTGTTGCCGGGGCGCTGCCCGGAAGTGGCGCCCGGAGGGGAGGATCAGGCGATGACCGAGCGGGTGGCTGCCTCGTCCGGCCGGAGTGGACGGCGGAAGCGGCCGACCATGCTCGACGTGGCCCGGGAGGCCGGCGTCGCGCTCCGTACGGTGTCCAGGGTCGTCAACGAGGACCCGACGGTGGGCGCGCAGTTGGCCAGCCGGGTACAGGCGGCGATCAGCGCCCTCGGCTACGCCCCGGACGAGCGGGCCCAGCAGTTGCGCCGGGGCACCAGTGGCACGGTCGGCGCGGCGGTACGCAATCTGGCCGACGCGCACCCGGTGCTCAGCGCGGTCGACAACGCGGCCCGGGAGGCCGGGCTGGCCGTGCTCGCCATGTCGACCGAGGACGACGAGCAGCGTGAGCGCGCCGCGGTGATGTCGATGTGCCGGCGCCGGGTGGACGGCATCGTGATCGAGCCGATCGGGATGAGCCACGACTACCTCTCGACCGAACTGGCCGCCGGGCTGCCGCTGGTGGCGGTCGACCGGCCGACGGGTGGGGTCGAGGCCGACGCCGTACTCTCCGACAACGCCGCCGGGATCGGCATGGCGTACCGGCAACTCGCCCTGCACGGGCACCAGCGGATCGGCTACATCGGCGACGACGAGCGGATCTTCACCGGCCGCGAGCGGGCGGCGGCCTTCCGGGCCTGCGTCGCGGCCAGCGGCGGACCGCTGGACGGGATGACCCATCCCGGAGCGGTCTCGCCGGGCCGGATCTCCGCCGCGCTGGCCGCCGTGTTCAGCGGGCCGACCCCGGCCACCGCACTGATCACCGGCAACGCGGAGACCACCATCGAGGTACTGCGGCACCTGGGCGCCGACGCCGGCCGGGTGGCCCTGGTCGGTTTCGACGACTTCCCGCTCGCCGACATCCTGCGCCCCGGGCTGACGGTGGTGGCGCAGAACAGCGCGGTGATCGGCCGTACCGCGATCGACCTGCTGGTGGCCCGGTCGGCCGATCCGGCCCGGCCGGTCCAGACCGTCACGGTCCCGGTCGAGCTGATCGCCCGGGGCTCCGGCGAGCTGCCGCCACCGGACTGAGCGTTGTGACTGCCGTCACAGTCAATTGTGGACGCAGGATAACGTTATCTGGCACCCGACCCGACGGCGTGGCAGCGATGATACGACGATGGCGTTGTCGACGGAGTTCACGCGGTTGTTCGGAGTACGGCATCCGATCGCGCTGGCGCCGATGGGCGGGTCGGCCGGTGGTGCACTGGCGGCGGCCGTCTCGCGCGGCGGCGGCCTCGGGATGCTCGGCGCGGCCCACGGGGATCGGGCGTGGCTGGACCGTGAGGCGCCGATCGTCGCCGCCGGCACGGATCGGCCGTGGGGCGTCGGTTTCCTGACCTGGGCGATCGACGTCGGGGCGGTGGAGCGTGCGCTGGACTACGGCCCCCGGGCGGTCATGTTCTCCTTCGGCGACCCGAGCCCGTTCGTGGCACCCGTCCGGCGGGCGGGGGCGGTCCTGGTCATCCAGGTCACCGACCTGGCGGAGGCCAGGCAGGCGGTGGAGCTGGGCGCCGATCTCATCGTGGCGCAGGGCACCGAAGCCGGTGGCCACGGCGCCCGGCGGGGACGCTCCACCCTGCCCTTCGTACCCGTCGTGGTGGATCTCGCGGCGCCGGTGCCGGTGCTGGCGGCCGGCGGGATCGCCGACGGCCGGGGCCTCGCCGCAGCCCTGGCCCTGGGCGCCGCCGGAGCCCTGATCGGCAGCCGTTTCCAGGCCACCGCCGAGGCGCTGGTCCCGCCCGAGATCGCCAAGGCGATCGTCGACGGACGGGGCGAGGAGACCGAGCGCAGCAGCGTACTGGACGTGCTCCGCGGCTCCCGATGGCCGTCGAAGTATCCCGCCCGGACGCTCGGCCACCCGCACCTCGACCGGTGGCGTGGCCGCGAGGCCGAACTCGTCGGCGACTCCCGGGCCGGACAGGACTACCAGGACGACGTGGCCCGGGGCGCGATACCACCGCTACCGGTCTGGGCTGGCGAGGCCATCGACCTGATCACCGACCTGCCGCCCGCCGCCGACCTGGTCGGCACCCTGGCCACCCAGGCCGAGGAGGCGCTGTCCAGAGCCGGACGGCACTGACCGGCAGCCGCTCCCGGCCGCCACACTCGGGCCAGCCCTGAGCCGGCCGCCACACCCGGGCCGACCCCGAGCCGGCCGCCACACCCGGGCCGGCGCCGGGCTCGTCAGTGCGACTCGCGGGCCACCCGGTCGCCGCTGCCGCCGACCAGGAACGCCAGGTCGGCACCGGTGTCGGCGCCGAGCACGGTGTCCACGTAGAGCCGCTCCCAGCCCCGCGCCGGCTGCGCCAGTGCGGACACCATCGCCGGGGCGGGCGGCCGGGCCGCCAACTCGTCGGCCGGGATGTCCACGTCGAGCCGTCGCGCCTCGACGTCCAGCACGATCGGGTCACCGGTGCGTACCCGACCCAGCGGCCCACCGGCGGCGGCCTCTGGCGCGACGTGCAGCACCACCGTCCCGTACGCGGTGCCGCTCATCCGGCCGTCGCAGATCCGCACCATGTCGCGTACGCCCTGGCGCAGCAGCTTCTCCGGCAGCGGCAGGTTGGCCACCTCCGGCATCCCCGGATAGCCCTTCGGCCCACAGCCGCGCAACACCAGTACCGAGTCGGCGTCGACGTCGAGATCCGGGGCGTCGAGCCGGGCATGCAGTTCCTCGACGGAGTCGAAGACGACCGCCCGGCCCCGGTGCCGCAGCAGGTGCGGCGAGGCGGCTGCGGGCTTGATGATCGCGCCGGCCGGGGCGAGGCTGCCGCGCAGCACCGCGATGCCCGCCTCCGGCATCAGCGGCGCGCTCCGGGCCCGGATCACCTCCGGGTCACTGATCTCGTGCCCGGCGAGGTAGTCGCCGATCGGCCGGCCGGTCACCGTCAACGCCGATCCCTCGAGCAGGTCGGCGACCTGGTTCAGCACCGCCGGCAGGCCACCGGCCCGGTGGAAGTCCTCCATCAGGAAGCGGCCGGCCGGTTGCAGGTCGACCAACAGCGGTACGCCGCTGCCGAGCCGGTCGACGTCGTCCAGGGTGATCGGCACGCCGACCCGGCCGGCGATCGCCAGCAGGTGCACGACCGCGTTGGTCGAGCCGCCCAGCGCGGCCAGCGCCACGATCGCGTTCCGGAACGACGCCTCGGTCAGCACCTGACTGGGCCGGCGCTGCCGCGCGACCATCTCGACGATCAGCTTGCCGGTACCGTGCGAGCGGGCCAGCAGCCGGCTGTCCGGGGCCGGCAGGCCGGCGGTACCCGGCAGGGTCATCCCGAGTACCTCGGCGAGCAGGCCCATCGTGGAGGCCGTACCCATCGTGTTGCAGTGGCCACGGCTGCGGATCATCGACGACTCGGAGTCGAGGAAGCCCTCCGGGGAGAGCGTCCCGGCGCGTACCTCCTCGGAGAGCCGCCACACGTCGGTGCCGCAGCCGAGCGGCACGCCCCGGAACGTGCCGGTCAGCATCGGCCCACCGGGCAGCACCACCGCCGGCAGGTCGACCGAGGCGGCGCCCATCAGCAGCGCCGGGATGGTCTTGTCACAGCCGCCGAGCAGCACCACCCCGTCGACCGGGTTGGCCCGGATCATCTCCTCGATCGCCATCGCGGCCATGTTCCGCCAGAGCATCGCGGTCGGCCTGACCTGCGTCTCCCCCAGCGAGACCACCGGCAGGTTCAGCGGCACCCCACCGGCCTCCCAGATCCCGTTCGCGACGCTGGCCGCGACCTCGTCCAGGTGCCGGTTGCAGGGGGTGAGGTCGGAGGCGGTGTTGGCGATCGCGATCTGCGGGCGCCCCTCGAACGCCGAGTCCGGCAGGCCGCGCCGCATCCACGCGCGGTGCAGGTAGGCGTTACGGTCCGAGCCGGCGTACCACTGATCGCTCCGGAGTGCAGGCATACTCTCCATTATCAAGAACAACTTCGGATACGGCTTCCGCCGTCTTCCTCGAACTGCGCCGCTGCCGCACCGTGCCGCCGCGTCGGGGACGGCGAGCTGACCGTGCGTGCGTTCGTGCTGACCGGTCCGGGTGCGGCCGAGGTACGCGAGGTCGCGCCGCCGGTCGCCGGGCCGGACGAGGTCGTCGTGGACGTACTGCGGGCCGGTGTCTGCGGCACCGACGCCGAGTTCTTCTCCGGGCAGATGGCATACCTGCACAGCGGCGACGCCCGCTATCCGCTGCGGATCGGGCACGAGTGGTGCGGGGTGGTGTCGGCGGTCGGCCCCGGTGTGCCCGAGAGCTGGCTGGGCCGGCGGGTCACCGGTGACACCATGCTCGGCTGCGCCCGGTGCGCCCGGTGCCTCGGTGGACGGCAACACCTCTGCGCGGACCGCCACGAGATCGGTATCCGGGGCGGCTGGCCGGGTGCGCTCGCCGAGCGGCTGCCGGTACCGGTCCGGGCCCTGCACCCGCTGCCAGACCAGGTCGACGTGACGCTCGGTGCGCTGGTCGAGCCGGGCGGCAACGCGTTGCGGGTGGTCGAGGCGGCGCGGGTCGGGCCCGGCCGCCGGCTGCTGGTGCTCGGGCCGGGCACGATCGGTCTGCTGGTGGCACAGATCGCGGCGGCCCGGGGTGCCGAGGTGCACCTGCTCGGCCGGGACGAGCCGTCCCTCGACTTCGCCCGCCGGCTCGGCTTCGGGTACGCCTGGACCGCGCGAACGCTGCCGGAGCCGGCCGCGCTCGCCTTCGACGCGGTGGCCGACGCCGCCACCGACGAACGGCTGCCCGCGCTCGCGGTGCGGCGGGTCGAGCCCGGTGGCCGGGTCGTCTACATCGGACTGTCCGAACGACCGAGCCTGCTCGACACCCGTGAACTGGTGCTCAGGGACGTGACGGCGGTCGGCGTACTCAGCGCCTCCGGCGGGCTCGCCGGCACCATCGAGCTGTACGCCTCCGGGGCGGTCGACCCGCGTCCGCTGGTGGCGGCGACGGTCGGGCTGGACGAGGTGGCGGGCGTACTGCGCGGCGAGCGCGATCCGGACTGGGGCGCCGCCCCGAAAATCCACGTCGATCCACGACGCTGAGTGCCTGCTGACAGGGCCAGCGTGACCTGACCGTCGCGGATGGCAATCTCGACATGGCGTCCTGCCATCCTGCGGCCGAGCTATGTCCAGTTGTTAAGCCGATGTTACGTAAGCCGATATGATCTTGTAGCTTGTATGGATGGGCATCCCCGGTGATCACGGACTGACGGCTCAGCCGACGCCTCTCAGCCGTGGTCGCCTGCCGGGCGTACGCCCAGCGCGAGGTTCCCGGACGACGTGCGGATCGCTGGCCCGGCCCACCTCCCAGCCCACATCCGCCGTGCTCGGCAGCCTGGATCCTGACACGACCCGGACCACCTGAACAGATGTCCCGACTGAACCTTTTTCAACCTCCCCTTACGGTCCGATGGACCGTGCGGTCAGACGCGGTGCGCGAGCGCCGCGCGGCTCAGGTTGAAAAAGGTTCACTGTCCTGCGGTGTTCCCCGCCGCGCAGGTATGGAGAGGGTTTAGCCGATGATGAAGCGTGCCGTGAAGTTCACCAAGCAGCACACATCCAATTCCTTGCGTGTGGTGGCACGACGCGTGATGAGTGAAGCCCACAACGCCAGACTGCGACTCACGGTTCCCGTGGAGTCGCCGAGTGAGTTTGGAAACGTGTATCACTGCACGACGCAAAAGACGGCCAGCCAATGGATCAAGGCCCTGCTCAACGATCCGATCGTGTATCGCCATTCCGGACTACTGCCCCTCGATCCACGCCCCCACAAGTGGCGTTACCCGCAAGCCTTCCCGCCAGGCCGCTTGGTCTCCACTCTCTTCCTCTCCTACAACGGCTTCATGAACATCCCGAAGCCCGACCACTACCGGGCGTTCTTCATCCTCCGGGATCCGCGTGACATCATCGTCTCCCGCTATTTCTCCTATCGGAGTTCGCACACTGCGATGGGTGACATCCTCCAGGTGCGGAAGGTCCTCCAGGAGCAGCCGAAGAAGGAGGGCCTGCTGCACGTCATCGACCATCTCGCCAAGAAGGGCACCTTCAAAATCCTTCGAGGGTGGGCGAGTGCGCCGAGCACGGAAGCCATCCGCCTGTTCAAGTACGAGGACCTGACCGGGGAGCAGCAGGCGGAAGAGGTGGACCGGCTGATGCGCCACTGCGGGATCCCGCTCTCGCCATCCGATCTGGCGACCCTGCTGTCCAGGTACAGCTTCTCACGAATGCGGAGCAGCCGAGAGAGCGTCGGGTCGATCTCTCACTACCGTAAGGGAGCGCCCGGCGATTGGCGCAACCACTTCGACGACGATGTCCAGGAGGTCTTCGCCGCGGCGACCGGCGACCTCGTCGACCTTCTCGGTTACCCTGCGCCCGAACTGACTCCCCACACCCGGCCTGACGGCGAATAGCGACGGCGCTGTCGCGAGGGCGTCACAGCACCCGGCGCAGCCACTCCTCCACCCCGGCGATGTGCACGGTCGCCCACGCCCGGGCCAGTTCCGGCTGCCCCGACGCGACCGCGTCCAGGATCGCCGCGTGCTGCTCCCGGGTCTTGCTGACCGCACCCTCCTGGGTCAGCCCACGCCACACCCGGGCCCGGGTCGTCGGCCCGGAGAGGCTGTCCAGCAGCGACGTCAGCACGTTGTTGCCGGCACACGCCGCGATCTGCCGATGGAACTCGAGGTCGTTGGCGACCAGCTCGTCGATCGTCGGGTCGTCGCCGAGCCCGTCCAGCACCGCCCGCAGGTTTCCCAGATGTTCCTCGGTCATCCGCTGCGCCGCCAGCGCCGTCGCGGCCGGTTCCAGGATCCGGCGTACCTCCAGGAACTCCAGTACGGTGTCGTCGCGGTGGAAGTCGACGACGAAGCTCAGCGCGTCCAGCAGCAGCGCCGGGTCGAGGCTGGTCACGTACGTGCCGTCGCCCTGGCGTACGTCGAGGACCCGGATCAGCGAGAGCGCCTTGACCGCCTCCCGCAGCGAGTTGCGGGACAGTCCGAGCCGCTCGGCCAGGTCGGGTTCCCGGGGCAGCCGGTCACCGGGGCGCAGTTCGCCGGCGACGATCATCTGTTTGATTTTGTCGATCGCCTCGTCTGTGACCGCCACGCGTTCCTCCCACGTCCTACCTGTACCGCGAACCCTAGGCGCCGGCTAGCTGCCGAGCCGGTAGGTCCGCACCGCCGTTTCGCCGAAGACCGCCGACCGCTCGGCCGTCGAGAGCGGCGGCAGTACCTCGGTCAGCGCCGCCAGCACCGCGCCGTAGCCGGCGGCGAGCCGGCAGACCGGCCAGTCCGAGCCGAACATCAGCCGCGCCGGCCCGAACAGCCGGACCGCCTCGGCCACGAACGGCCGCAGGTCCGCCGGCCGCCACCGCCCCCAGTCCGCCTCGGTCACCAGCCCCGAGAGCTTCGCCGTGGCGTTCGGCACGGCCGCCAACTCCGCGACCGGACCGGCCCAGGCGGCCAGCCCGGCCGCACCGTCCCGGATCGCCGGCTTACCGAGGTGGTCCAGCACGAACCGCAGCTCCGGCACCTCCCGGGCGGCGCGGGCCACCGCCGCCAACTGGTCCGCCCGGCACACCACGTCGAAGGCCAGTCCGGCTTCCGCGATGGTACGCAGACCGCGC
The DNA here is from genome assembly GCF_016862935.1 of Plantactinospora mayteni. GTDB lineage: Bacteria > Actinomycetota > Actinomycetes > Mycobacteriales > Micromonosporaceae > Plantactinospora > Plantactinospora mayteni. The sequence continues at coordinate 106,859 of NZ_BONX01000054.1, read as the reverse complement.
CGCACCTCCGGCCGGTCCAGGTAACCCGGATCGGTCTCGGCCTGCACCTGCGGCCGGATCCCGACCAGCAGCTCACCACCGGGCAGCCGGCGGTAGCGGGTGATCGTCTCCGGCAGCTCCGGATCGGCCGGGTCCGCCCAGGCGACCACTCCGGCGATCGCCGGAGTGGTGGCGGCGTGCCCGAGCAGGATCTCCGCCTCGGCGGTGTCGCACCGGCCGCCCTCGACCAGCACCGTCCGGTCGACCCCGGCCGCCGTCAGCTCGGCGAGCAGGTCGGCCGGCTGGAAGGAGCGGCGGATCGGGGCCAGCTCGGGTGCGTCCAGCCACCGGTAGCCGTCCTCGATCCGCCACAGGTGGTGGTGCGCGTCGACGATCACGGCGTACCGACCCGTTGGGTGGGGACCGGCGCGTCCGGGCGGAGCAGTCCCACGGTCACCAGCTCCGACCAGAACTCCCCGGGCGGCGGCGCCGCCGCGTGCAGCGCGGCGTTCCGGCGTACCTGCTCGGGGTTGTTCGCGCCGACCACCACGGAGGCGACCGCCGGGTGCGCGCCGGCGAAGGCGAGCGCCGCCGCCGGCAGCGTGCTGCCGTGTTCGGCGCAGAGCGTGGCGATCGCCCGGGCCCGGTCCAGGATCTCGGCCGGGGCGTCGGCGTAGTCGTACGGAAGTCCGGCGTGCGGCCGTTCGACGGCGAGCAGTCCGCTGTTGAAGACGCCCGCGTTGAGCACCGAGACCCCGCGCCGCTCGCACTCCGGCAGCAGGCTGTCCAGTGCCGGCTGCTCCAGCAGGGTGTACCGGCCGGCCACCATCACCGCGTCGACCTCGGTCTCGGCGACGAACCGGTGCAGCACCTGCCACTGCTTCGAGCCGACCCCGATCGCGCCGACGACCCCCTGGGCGCGCAGCTCGTGCAGGGCCGGATAGCCCTGCTCCAACGCCTGCGTCTGGTGGTCCTCCGGATCGTGGATCAGCACCAGGTCGATCCGGTCCAGCCCGAGCCGGACCAGGCTCGCCTCCAGCGACCGTCGCACACCGTCGGCGCTGAAGTCCCAGAGCCGCCGGTGGTCGGCCGGTACGTCGAAACCCTCGTCGTCCCGCCGCCCCGCCCCGGACCGGTCCGGCACCAGCAGCCGCCCCACCTTGCTGCTCACGGTGTACTCGTCACGCGGCAGCGTACGCAGCGCGTCGCCGAGCCGCCGTTCGGAGAGCCCGAGGCCGTAGTGCGGGGCGGTGTCGAAGTAGCGGATGCCGGCGTCCCAGGCCGCCGCCACCGTGGCCAGCGCCTCGGCTTCGCCGACCGCCGTGTAGAGGTTGCCGATCGGGGCGCAGCCGAGGCCGAGCCGGCTCACGGCCACCTTGGAGTGCCCCACCCTGATCCCCGTCATGCCGTCTCCTCGCCGTCTGTCGGCAACTCCCAGACCAGCGACAGGCCCGAGTCGTTGCCGGAGTAGTCGTCCCGCACCTCCAGCAGTTCCGCCATCCGGGCCTGCCACGGCACGTTCGCCGGATGGTCGCGCAGTTCGTGCCGCATCCGCTGGTAGTCCTCGACCTCCACCAGGTGGAACAGGTCCGGCCCGTCCCGCCAGATCCGCCAAGTGTGCACCCCGGCGGCCCGCAGCGTACTGGCCAGCTCGGCGGGGATGACCTGGTGGACGCGGTCGTACTCAGCCTCCCGCCCCGGCTTGAGCCGGGTGTGCAGGGCGATCCGCTGCATGGCTGCGAAGCTCCTTCCGATGCCTGTCCGGCCGGACCGGAACCCGGTCCCGTGGGTCGGCGTCGCCACGGGACCGGGGCCGGCGGTCCGCTAGTCCTGTGCCTTGCCGGAGGTGAGTCGGGCCAGGATCAGCGCGATCAGGATGATGGCACCGTAGATGGCCTGGATCCACTGGGCGGAGACCCCGGCGAGGGTCAGGATGTTGTTGATCAGACCGAGCACGATGACGCCGCAGAGCGCGCCGAAGAGCGTCCCCTTGCCACCGTCGAGGCTGATTCCACCGATCACCGCCGCGGCGAAGACGGTGAAGATCATGCCGTCGCCCTGTGCCGCCGCGACCGAGCCGAGCCGGCCGGTCATCAGCAGCCCGGCCAGGGCCGCCAGCAGCCCGCCGACCATCAGGATGATCCAGACCACCCGGTCGGTACGGATCCCCGCCGCCCGGGCCGCGTCGGTGTTGCCGCCGATCGCGTAGACCGCCCGCCCGTGCCGGAAGAACCCGAGCGCCGCGATCCCGACCACGAAGAGCGTCCCGCTGATCCAGATCGACGCCGGTACGCCGAACCAGACCGCGTTGCCGAGATAGAGCACCGACGGCGGGATGTCGAAGAGGTTCTGCCCGCCGGTGATGCCGATCTGGAGACCGCGCAGCACGATCAGCATGCCCAGGGTGACGATGAAGGCGGAGAGTTTGAAGCGCAGGATCAGCAGCCCGTTGAACGCCCCGATCGCCACCCCGACGAGCAGGCAGATCGGGATCGCCAGGCCGGCCGGCAGCTCGGTGCCGAGCCCGTTGCTGGCGGCCGGGATGACCAGCGCCAGGGCCAGCGCCGGGGCGAGCCCGATCGTCGACTCCAGCGACAGGTCGAACTTGCCGGCGATCAGGATGATCGCCTCGGCGAGTACGAGGAGGGCCAGCTCGGTCTGCTGTTGCAGCACGTTGGTGATGTTGGCGCTGGAGAGGAACACCGGGTCGATGATCGCGCCCACCACGACGAGCAGCAGGATCGCGGGGACCAGGGCGAGGTCCCGCAGCCGGGCCAGCGGTATCCGGCCGCCCAGTCCGGGGCGACCTCCGGTGGGGGCCGGCGGCTTGGCGATTGTCTGGGTGCCGGTCACGGCTGCTCAACTCCTTCTACTGCGGTCACCAGCTCGGCATCCGCCCAGCCCCGGGAGACCTCCCGGACCACCCGTCCGTGGAACATCACCAGCACCCGGTCACACGAGCGCAGGTCGTCGAGTTCGTCGGAGACGATCAGCACCCCGGTACCCTGGGCTGCCGCCTCGGCGACCGCCCGCAGCAGCGAATCCTTGGAGCGGACGTCCACCCCGGCGGTCGGGCTCACCATCACCAGCGCCTTCGGGTCGTTGGCCAGGGCGCGGGCGAGTACCACCTTCTGGGCGTTGCCGCCGGAGAGGCCGTTGACCGGTTGGTGCGGACCGTCGGTCTTGATGTCGTACGCCTCGATCATGCGCTGAGCCACGGCGCGCTGCCGGGTCGGCGCGATGATCCCGGCCGGGCCGAGCCGGTCCGTGATCGGCAGGGTGGCGTTCTCCGCCACCGACAGCAGCGGTACCAGCCCCTCCCGGTGCCGGTCCTGCGGCAGGTAACCGAGACCGGCGGCGAGTGCGGCGGGCACGCTGCCCGGCTTCGGGGTGTTGCCGGCCAGGCTGACCGTGCCGGTGTCGGCGCGGCGCAGTCCGGCGATCGTCTCGGCGAGTGCCACCTTGCCGCTGCTGCCCGAGCCGATCAGCCCGACCAGTTCACCGGCCCGCACCCGCAGGTCGATGTCCTGGTAGAAGCCGGCCAGGCCGAGCCCGGCCACGTCGAGCACCACCGGCGCGCTCTCCGGTACGGCCGGCCGGTCGATCCCGGCCAGGGTCTCCCCGGCGTCGCCGGTCATCGCGGCGACCAGCGCCTCCCGGGAGAGCGTGTCGACCGGCTGGGTCAGGATGTGCCGGGCGTCGCGCAGCACCGTCACGGTCTGGCAGACCTCGTACACCTCCTGGAGGTGGTGCGAGATGAACAGGAAGGTCACCCCGGCGGCCTGCAACTCGCGCATCCGGCCGAAGAGCCGTTCGATCGCGGCGGCGTCGAGCTGGGCGGTCGGCTCGTCCAGGATGATGAACGTGGCGCCGAACGAGAGCGCGCGGGCGATCTCGACGAGCTGGCGCTGCTCGACGGTGAGGCTGCCGGCCGGCGCGGCCGGGTCGACGGCGACGGCGTACCCCTCCAACAGGTCGGCGGCGCGGCGCCGCAGGCCGCGCCAGTCGATCAGCCCGCGACCGGCCTGGCGGTTGAGGAAGAGGTTCTCCGCGACCGTCAGGGTGGGGATGATGGTGGACTTCTGGTAGACGCAGGCGACCCGTTGCCGCCAGGCGTCCCGGTCGGCCAGCGCGGGCGCGGGCGTGCCGTCGAAGCGCACCTGGCCGCTGTCCGGCCGCTGCAACCCGGTGAGGATCGAGACCAGGGTGGACTTGCCGGCGCCGTTGCGCCCGACCAGGGCGTGTGTCTCACCCGGTGCGATGGTGATGCCGGCGGAGTGCAGGGCGACCGTCGCGCCGTACCGTTTCGAGATGTCGCGGGCCTCCGCGGCCGGGGCGACGGCCCCGGCCACGGTGCCTGCGGTCTGCGTCTGACCGGTCATCACTTGCCGATCTGGTTTCCCCAGAGCGCCTGGTCGTCGACGTTCTCCTTGGTGACCAGCGGTGCGGCGATCTGGTCCTCGAGGCCGTTGCCGACGTCGATGATGGTGCTGTTGTGGTCGGTCGGACCGGGCTGGAAGGTCTTGCCCTCGGCCGCCGCCTTGGCGTAATAGAGCGCCCACTTGGCATAGAGGTCGGCGGGCTGCGAGACGGTGGCGTCGATCTCGCCCTTGCGGATCGCCTCGAACTCCTGCGGGATGCCGTCGTTGGAGACCACGAAGATGTGCTTCGGGTCGGTCGGCGGCACCAGCAGGTTCTTGGCCTTCAGCACCTGGAGCGTCGGCGCCAGGAAGACGCCGCCGGCCTGCATGTAGATGCCCTTGATGTCAGGGTGCTGGGCGAGCCGGGTCTGTAGGGCGGCGGCGGCCTTCGGCCCCTCCCACTCGGTCGGCTCCTCGAAGATGGTGATGCCGGGGAACTTCGTCTTCATGCACTCGGCGAACGCCTCGGAGCGGTCCCGGCCGTTGATCGAGGAGAGCGAGCCCTGGAACTCGATCACCTTGCCCTTGCCGCCGAGCTTCTCGCCGAGGAACTCGCACGCCTTCTGCCCGTACGCCCGGTTGTCGGCCCGGACCACCATGAAGACCTTGCCCTTGTCGGGGCGGGTGTCGACGGAGACCACCGGGATCTTCTTCGACTCCAGGGTGGTGAGGGTGGAGGCGATCGCGCCGGTGTCCTGCGGCGCCATCACGATCGCCTTGGCGCCCTGGCTCACCATCGCCTGCACGTTCGCCACCAGCTTGGCGACGTCGTTCTGCGAGTTGGTCGGGGACATCAGGTTGATGTCGTACTCGTCGGCGAACTGCGGGACGTACTTGGCGTACGAGTTCCAGAAGTCGGAGTCGGCGCGGGGCAGGTCGATGCCGATCTGCGGGCTCTGTCCGGCCCCGGCGCCCGGCTCCGTCGACGACGAGTCGCCACAGGCGACCGTGCCGACGGCGAGCGTCGCGGCCATCGCGATCCCCGCCAGGGACTTGGCGGTATGTCTCACTGTGGTCCTCCATCCGGTGCGGATACGGTGGGCAATTCTTGGAGGCAATCGGAAACACGCGGGTAATACATCGGATGTCTATCAGTCCGTCCTTGCCCCCGCAAGACCCAGGACCGGCAATCTGGCGACCCGGGCCCGAGGGTGCGGAATCGTTACATCGGATGGGTGTTGGGGCGGCGAGCGCGGACAACCGATCGGCGGGCAGCAGGGAGCGGGACCGGCGACCTACCCGCGAGTCGCCGCTCCACATCGGAGGTCCGGGGTCGGGACCGTCAGCTCGGTGCGGCCGGTCGCAGCCGCAGTCCGTGCATGCCGCCGTCCACCCCCAGCACGGTGCCGGTGGTCGCGCCGGACAGCGGACTGGCCAGGTAGGCGATCGCCGCCGCCACTTCCTCCGCACCGACCAGCCGGCCGGTGGGCTGGCGGGCCTGGAGCGCGGCGAGTTCCGCCGCCGGGTCGTCGGCGGAGCCCAGCAGCCGGCGTACCCAGGGGGTGTCCACGGTGCCGGGGTTGACGCAGTTGACCCGGATCCCCTCCCGGACATGGTCGGCCGCCATCGCCAGGGTCAGCGACTGCACGGCACCCTTGCTGGCGCTGTAGAGGGCCCGGTTGGGCAGCCCGGCCCAGGCCGCGATCGAGCAGGTGTTGACGATCGCGGCCTGGGCCGAGCGGCGCAGGTACGGCAGCGCGGCCCGGCTCACCCGGACCATGCCGACCACGTTCACGTCGAAGACCCGGTGCCACTCGTCGTCCGGGTTGCTCTCCACGGTGCCCTGCGCGCCGATCCCGGCGTTGTTGACGAGTACGTCGATGCCGCCGAGCGCCTCGGCCGCGGCGGCGACCCCGGCGCGTACCGAGGTGTCGTCGGAGACGTCGGTGGCTATCCCGAGCAGGGGCTCGGGTACGCCGCCCGGGTTCAGGTCCAGGCAGGCGACCCGGGCGCCCCGGGCGGCCAGCAGGGTGGCGGTGGCCAGCCCGATGCCGGAGGCGCCCCCGGTCACCACCGCCGCCAGGCCGGCGAACTCGCCCCGGCCCGCGCCTGCCCCGGCGCCGGACACGTCTTCGCCGGGCACGTCTTCGCTGGACACGTCTTCGCTGGACACGTCTTCGCTGGTCATGGCACCGCCACCTCGGCCGCCTGAGTCCCCACTTCGGGCGTCGCGGTCGTGGCCCAGACCGGGCCGTCCGGATAGGCGTACTCGGTCAGCGTCTCCGGGCGCATCGTGGCGCTGAAGCCGGGTGCGGTCGGCGCCACGTACCGGCCACGGCGGATCACCACCGGGTCGACGAAGTGCTCGTGCAGGTGGTCGACGTACTCGATGACCCGGTCCTGCATCGAGCCGGAAACGGCGACGTAGTCGAACATCGACAGGTGCTGGACGAGTTCGCAGAGCCCGACCCCGCCGGCGTGCGGGCAGACCGGCACACCGAACTTCGCCGCGAGCAACAGGATCGCGATGTTCTCGTTGACCCCGGCGACCCGGCTGGCGTCGATCTGCACGTACGAGACCGCGTCGAGCTGGAGCAGTTGCTTGAAGACCACCCGGTTGGCAACGTGCTCGCCGGTGGCGATCCGGACCGGGGCGAGTTCCCGGGCGATGGTGGCGTGCCCGACGACGTCGTCCGGGCTGGTCGGCTCCTCGATCCAGTACGGGTCGAACGGCGCCAGCTCGCGTACCCATTGGATCGCCTGCGGCACGTCCCAGCGCTGGTTGGCGTCGACGGCGATCCGGACGTCCGGCCCGCAGGTCTGCCGGGCGATGCCCATCCGCCGGATGTCGTCGGCCAGGTCGGCGCCGACCTTCAGCTTGATCTGGGTGAAGCCATCGGCCAGCGCCTCCTTGCAGAGCCGGCGCAGCTTGTCGTCGTCGTAGCCGAGCCAGCCGGGCGAGGTGGTGTAGGCGGGGAAGCCCTCGCGCAGCAGGTGTTCCTCGCGCTCGGCCCAGCCGGGGCGGGCGGCGTGCAGGATCGCCAGCGCCTCGTCCCGGGTCAGCGCGTCGCTGAGATAGCGGAAGTCGACCAGGTCGACCAGTTCCTCCGGGCTCATCCTGGCGAGCAGCCGCCAGAGCGGCAGTCCGGCCCGCTTGGCCCGGAGGTCCCAGAGCGCGTTGACCACGGCGGCGATCGCCATGTGCATCACGCCCTTCTCCGGCCCGAGCCAGCGAAGCTGCGAGTCGTGCACCAGTTCGCGCCAGAAGCCGCCGAGGTCGGCCAGGACGGCTTCGACCGGGCGCCCGATCAGGTACGGCCGCAGCGAGGCGATCGCCGCCGCCTGCACGTCGTTGCCCCGCCCGATGGTGAAGGCGAAGCCGTGCCCCTCGTGCCCGTCCCCCGCGTCGGTGCGGATCGCCACGTACGCGGCGGAGTAGTCGGGGTCGGGGTTCATCGCGTCGGACCCGTCGAGTTCGCGGGAGGTCGGGAAGCGGATGTCGGCGATCTCCAGTCCGGTGAAGATCATGCCTGCCCCACCGTCTGGCGCTGCCGCCCCAGCCCGTCGATTTCGAGTTCGACCACGTCACCGGCGCGCAGGTAGGGCTTCGGCTCGGGCTGGCCGAGCGCGACGCCGGCCGGGGTGCCGGTGTTGATGACATCGCCCGGATAGAGCACCAGGAACTGGCTCAGGTAGTGCACGATCTCGGCGACCGGGAAGACCATGTCCTTGGTGTTGCCGTCCTGCTTGGGCGCGCCGTTGACCCAGAGCCGCAGCCCGAGGTCCTGCGGGTCGGGTACCTCGTCGGCGGTGACCAGCCAGGGGCCGAACGGGTTGAAGGTCTCGCAGTTCTTGCCCTTGTCCCACTGGCCGCCGCGTTCGAGCTGGAACTCCCGCTCCGACACGTCGTGCGAGAGCGCGTAGCCGGCGACGCAGCCGAGCGCCTCCGCCGGACTGGACAGGTAACGGGCGGTCCGTCCGATCACCACGGCCAGCTCGACCTCCCAGTCCGTCTTGGTGCTGCCGCGTGGCACCAGCACCGGGTCGTCCGGGCCGACCACGGTGTCCGGAGCCTTCATGAAGACCACCGGCTCGGCGGGGATCGGGGCGCCGGTCTCGGCGGCGTGGTCCCGGTAGTTCAGGCCGATGCAGATAATCTTTCCCGGCCGCAGCGGTGGCCCGACCCGCAGGCCCTCGGGAAGGACCGGCAGTCCCTCGACGTCGAGCCCGGCCAGCCGCTCGATGCCGCCGCCGGCCAGGAACGATCCGTCCAGGTCGTCGACCACTCCACCGAGGTCACGCAATCGCCCGGCCTCGTCCCGCAGCGCCGGGGACTCCTGCCCCGGTGCGCCCACCCGCAACAGCCTCACCCGTCGCCCCCCAGACTTCCGTGGTAACCCGTCAGCAATACATCCGATGTCTATCAGGTGGGCTCGTGGGGGCACAAGACCAAGACGGTAATCACGGCGTACTGCCGACCCGGCCAGCGGGCCGGCAAGCCTGGACGGAACCGGGAACCGAGCGCGTCGTGCACGGGTGACCAGGGAAGGCTACCCAAGATCCGCTCTTGTTTCTCCGAGGTGGCCTTTGTAACCTCATCGCCAAACATCGGATGCGTGCCGGACGCGTGGTCGTGGCCGCGACGTCCGCCCCGCCAGAGTTCTCCCCCGGCCCATCTGGACGACCCGGAGACAGTAATGGATGACCCTAACCGGCGGCCCATGCCGCGCCGGTGGACGGCCGCCGCGCTGGTGGCCGCACTGACCGCGTTCGTGCCCGCCTTCTCCACCACCACCCCCGCCTCCGCCGCCCCCGACCACACGTCGGGCAGCGCCGCCTCCGCCGAGGACGCGCTGACTCTCTGGTACGACGAACCCGCCGCCGACTGGGAGACCCAGGCGCTGCCGATCGGCAACGGCGCGCTCGGCGGCATGGTCTTCGGCCGGGTCGCCGCCGAGACCGTGCAGTTCAACGAGAAGACCCTCTGGACCGGTGGCCCCGGCTCGGCCGGCGGCTACAACTTCGGCAACTGGACCTCGCCCCGCCCCGGCGCGATCGAAGAGGTGCAGCGCCTGATCAACGAGCGGGGCCGGCTCAGCCCGCAGGAGGTGGCGAACCGGCTCGGCCAGCCGAAGAGCGGCTTCGGGTCGTACAACACGTTCGGGGATCTGTCGCTGCGGCTGACCGAGGACCCGGGCACGGTCAGCAACTACCGCCGGGAGCTGAACATCGGCCGGGCGGTCGCCAAGGTCTCCTACACCGACGACGGGGTGCGCTACACCAGGGAGTACTTCGCCAGCCAGCCCGACGGCGTGCTGGTGGTGCGACTCAGCGCCGACCAGCCCGGGAAGATCGGCTTCACCACCGGGGTGACCGCGCCGAACAACCGGTCGAAGAACGTCACCGCCAGCGGTGGCCGGATCACCTTCGCCGGCACCCTGAACGACAACAAGCTGAAATACGAGTCGCAGATCCAGGTCACCGCCGACGGCGGTACGGTCAGCGACGGCACCGACGGCACAGTCACGGTGGCCGGGGCCGACTCCGCCACGCTGGTGCTCGGCGCCGGTACGGACTACGCGGGCAGCTACCCGACGTACCGGGGAGCCGACCCGCACGCCAAGGTCACCGCCACGGTCGACGCGGCGGCCCGGAAGTCCTACGCCGCGCTGCTCGCCGCGCACACCGCCGACTACCGCGCGCTCTTCGACCGGGTACGCCTGGACATCGGCCAGGAGATGCCGGCCATCCCCACCGACGAGCTGCTGAAGGCATACCGGGGCGGGGCGTCGGCGGCGGACCGCGCGCTGGAGGCGCTCTTCTTCCAGTACGGCCGCTACCTGCTGGTCGCCTCCTCCCGGGCCGGCTCGCTGCCGGCGAACCTCCAGGGCGTCTGGAACAACGTCACCAACCCGCCGTGGGACGCCGACTACCACGTCAACATCAACCTCCAGATGAACTACTGGCCGGCGGAAACGACGAACCTGTCGGAGACCACCGCCCCGTTCTTCGACTACGTCGACGCGATGGTGCCGCCGGGCAAGGTCACCGCAGAGCAGGTCTACGGCAACCGGGGCTGGGTGGTGAACAACGAGACCAACGTCTACGGCTTCACCGGCCTGCACAGCTATCCGCAGTCGTTCTGGTTCCCCGAGGCCGGGGCGTGGCTGGCCCAGCACTACTACGAGCACTACCGGTTCACCGGGGACGACAAGTTCCTCCGGCAGCGGGCGTACCCGTTGATGAAGGAGCTGGCGCTCTTCTGGCTGGACGAGCTGGTCGTCGACCCGCGCGACGGCAAGCTGGTGGTCTCGCCGAGCTACTCGCCGGAGAACGGCGACTTCACCGCCGGTGCCTCGATGTCGCAGCAGATCGTCTGGGAACTCTTCACCAACACGATCGAGGCGGCCGGGATCGTCGGCGGCGACAACGCGTTCCGGCGGGAGCTGCGGGACACGCTGGCGAAGCTCGACCCGGGGCTGCGGGTCGGCTCCTGGGGGCAGCTCCAGGAGTGGAAGGCAGACCTGGACAACCCGAACGACCAGCACCGGCACGTCTCGCATCTGTTCGCCCTGCACCCGGGCGCCCAGATCACCGCGCTGGACGACCCGGAGCTGGCCGCCGCCGCCAAGGTCTCGCTCACCGCACGCGGTGACGGCGGTACGGGCTGGAGCAAGGCGTGGAAAATCAACTTCTGGTCCCGGCTGCTCGACGGGGACCACGCGCACAAGATGCTGACCGAGCAGCTTCGGCAGAGCACCCTGGCGAACCTCTGGGACACCCACCCGCCGTTCCAGATCGACGGCAACTTCGGCGCCACGGCGGGGATCGCCGAGATGCTGTTGCAGAGCCAGAGTGGTGAGGTGCACGTGTTACCGGCGCTGCCGAGTGCCTGGAAGGACGGCGCGGTGAGCGGGCTGCGGGCCCGGGGTGGGGTGACCGTCGACACGAAGTGGTCGGCCGGGGCCGCCACCGAGATCGCGGTGACCGCCGACAAGACCGGCGACGTGACGGTGCGCAGTCCGCTCTTCGCCGGGCCGTACGAGCTGGTCGACGCGACGACGGGCAAGAAGGTGAACGGGGAGGCGAAGGGTGATCGGCTCACCTTCACCGCCCGCCAGGGTCACCGGTACGTCGCCACTGCCCAGGTCGGGTTCACCATCGACGCTCCGGCGACGCTGGAGACCGACGAGTCGGGGACCGTGGCGGTGACCGTCTCGGCGATCGGCGACGCGAAGGTGCCGCCGTCGGCGCTGAAGCTGGCGCTGCCGGCGGGCTGGCAGGTCCGGCCGGGACAGGTCCAGGTGCCGAGGCTGTGGCCGGCTGACTCGCAGACCTACCGGTTCACCGTCACGCCGAGCCGGGAAGCCGCACCGGGGCCGAACCGGATCGAGGCGCGGTTGGTGCACGACAAGTGGCGGGCCACCGCAAGCACGTCGATCGCGCTACCGGTGCCGCCGCCGTGCGCCCGGCCCGCCCCGGGCGTGCCACTGGTCGCCTGGGACCCGGTCTCCGGCGACACGGTGACCGACCACTCGCCGAACGGGCGGACCGCGACGGTGCAGACCGGCGGGGCGTACGTCGCGGACGGGCCGACCGGCAGCGCGCTGGTGCTGGACGGCAACCGGTACCTGCGTACCGCGCCGACCACCCTGGGCTATCTGGAGAAGGCGACGTTCGCGGCCGAGGTGAAGGTGACCACCAGCGGCAGCTACCGACGGCTCTTCGACTTCCAGCCCGGTGGCGACCCCGGCACGGACGGGATCCTGATCGACCTGACGCCGAGCAACCAACTCCGGTTCATCGGCTCCGGCACCGGAGTCACCAGCAACGCCACCATCCCCACCGGCCGGTACGTCGACCTGGTGGTCACGATGGACGACGCCGGCAACATCGTCGTCTACCTCGACGGCCAGCAGGCCGGTACGGCCAAGGTGCCGGACGGCGGCATCGTCGGCTGCGCCACCCGGGAGCTGCGGTTCGGTGCCGACCAGGGCGGCGGGCAGCGGTTGACCGGTGAGGTCGACCGGATGGCGATCCTGCCGGAGGCGCTACCGGCCGACCAGGTACGCACCTGGCAGGCCCGCGCGTTCGGCTGACCCGCAGGACGTTCCACCCCACCCCCACCGCCGCCCGGCGGGCCGACCTACCCGGTCGCCCGTCGGGCGGCGCCACGTCCCGATGCCACCGTTATGAAAACCGGATCGGGGTCGCTCACGCTGGGTCCTCGCCCTCAGCCGCGTCGCGCGCAGAGCGTTCGATCGCGAGGGCGTCGAGGTGACGTGCGATGGCGGCTGTCAACGACTCGGCCGTGTGGATGTCCGGCCGCATGGCCGCGTGCACGGCAAGGCCGTCCAGCAGGGCGTGTAGCCGTTCGGCCTCCGTCCGTACGTCGGTCGGGGCCAGACCGGCCGCCGAGAGGTCGGTAACCATCGCTTGACAGCCGGCCCGCAGGGCGTCGTATCCCTCGTCACGCAGGGCCCGAAGCGCAGGGTCGACCATGGCCCGGGAGTTGAAGGCCAACCAGACTTCGTTCTCTGCCCGCCGTTCGTCGTCGAGCGGGAGCAGCTCCGCCAGTAGGCGCTGCGCTCGTCGCGTCGGGTCGGGCTCGGGCTCCAACGCGGCGAGGCGGGACTCGATCCGGTCGATGACCGTCCGGAACGCGAACACCATGAGTTCGGACTGGCTTGCGAAGTAGTGACGCAGCGAGCCCATCGACAGTCCCGCCTCACGGGCGACGTTGCGGACTGAGGCTTGCTCCAGACCGTCGCGGCGCATCACCCGCAATACCGCCTCGACCAGCTCTCGTCGACGCTCTGCCGGATCCACCACTTTGGGCATGGAACTTTTATAGCACAGTTGTGTTAGGGTAGCCCGTCGTAGCACAGTCGTATCACAAAAACCTCCGGAGATAGATGGTGACGCTCTCCCGCAAGGCCGACGTACAGCCACGACCGCCCCGGCATGGCCTGACCGCACTGCTCCACAGTCGCGCCGTCCACCTCACCGCCATCGGTTGGCTCGGGATCAACGCGGTGGTCCTTGCCGTGGCGGGAGACGCGCTGCCGTTCGACTGGTCAACCGCTGCGACCCAGACGCCGGTCGGCCACCTGCTGGACGCCAACCTGGCCCTCGCCGAGGTAGTCCTGCTCACCGTGCTGACGTACTGGCTCACGCGCAAGCGGACGCTGCCCAACCTGGCCGACCGCGCGCCGGAGCGCTCGGTGGCCGCCCGCGAGACGCTGCTCCTGCTCCTCTATGGGGCTGGTGGGCTGGGGCTGGGCTTCATCCTTGCCCGACTCGCCGGATGGCACCCCTTCGGGCTTCACCTCGCCGGCTCGATCTATGGAACGCACGAACACGTCAGCCCCGCCGAGTCCATCGCGTGGGCGACCTACAACCTCCTCGTCTACGCGGTCGTTCCGCTCCTGTTCTTCCGGCGGCGCTACTCCGCCGAGGCGCTCAACCTCCGCTCGAGCAACCGCCGGGCCGACAGCCTTCTCATCGGCGCCATCCTCTTGATCGAATCACTCGTCCAGATCGCCGTGCTCGCTCCAGGGATCTTCGATCTCACCACCGGTCAACTCGTGCTCGGGGCTTCCCTCACCTTCACGCTGTACCTCGCTGGCGCCGTGCTACCCGCCATGATCTTCATCTACGCAATCCTGGTGCCGCGCTTTCTCCGACTCACCGGATCGACCGCGACCACGGTAATCCTGGGCGGGCTCACCTATACGGCGCTGCACATCTGGGACGCATGGACGGTGTTCACCACACCGAGCAACGCCGCCCTGTCGGTCGCCTTCCTGCTGTTGACCTACTTCGCGCCGGGAATGTTCAAGACGGTGCTCACGGTGCGAACCGGCAACGCATGGGTTCACGTCTGGGCATACCACGCACTGGCGCCGCACACCCTCATCGACGCACCCCACATGGTCCACGTCTTCCGTCTCAAGTAGAGGCGCACCGGCCACCCGCGACGCCCGCCTCGCGCGGCACGCCCCGACCCGCACCATGGGGCATCGCCGACCCTAGGAGGTCACCAGGCAGATTCGACGGCCAGCGATCACGATCGCACATGCCGTATCAGTTGATTGCCACAAATCACTCGGAAGGAACCAGCCATGCGGAAAATCATCGCCTCCACGTACACCACGCTCGACGGGTACATTGACAACCCCCACCTGTGGTCTATGCAGCACAACAGCCAGGACGCCATGGAGTACGCCCTGAAGCTCACTCTGGGTTGCGACGCACTGCTACTCGGCCGCGTCACCTACCAGGGCATGGCCGAAACCTGGCCCAACATGGGCGGCAACCCCTACGGCGACCACGTCAACAGCATCGCCAAGTACGCGGTCTCCGCCACCTTGGACAAGCCCGCCGACTGGGACAACTCGACGATCATCCCGGGTGGCGACCTGATCTCCGAGGTCACCGAGCTGAAGTCCCAACCCGGCAACGACATCCTCACCTGGGGCTGCGGCCGGCTCACCGACGACCTCGCCAAGCACGGGCTGCTCGACGAGTACCGCATCTGGATCTACCCCGTCATCAAGGGCGGGGGCGAACCCCTTTTCCGGCCCGACAGCGCCACCCCCGTGCAACTCACCGGCACGACGACATTCACCTCGGGAGTCGTCGTCCTCACCTACCACCCCACCACCGACTGACGAACACCACCCGGATCCGCTCGGGCGCGCCCCGCGAAGGCAACTTCGATTTCCCGCGAGCAGCAAGCCAGGAGAAGACCGTGAACGACGACGTCACCCAGTACATCAACAAGGCACAGCCGTGGCAGATCGACGTATGCGAGAAACTACGTGCGATGATCGGCCAGGCCATTCCAGGTGTCGAGGAACGGCTTGAGTACGGCAAGCCGCACTACGTCAAGAACGGACACCACGCGGCCGTCATCGCGATAGCCAAGGCCAAGGTCTCGTTCATGGTGTTCAACGCGACGGACATCCCTGAGGTCAAGGGATTCCTCCGGGCGATGGGCAACGGCGAGCGCAAGACCGTCGACATCAAAGAAGGGCAGGACGTCGACTACAGCGCACTTGCCAGCATCCTGGAAAAGACCACGGCTGCCTTGTAGCTGCCAGGGTGTCTGCCGTGGCAGCGTCTGGGTCATGGCGCACGGCAAGAGCGACGCCGTCCGGACCACCCCCACGCCCGTGGGGGTGGTCCGGCGATCTTGTTGAACCACCCACCACCTGCACATCTGGGAGGCCGCCCTCCCCGCACTGGCGACACCTGCCGCTCTTCCGCGACCACCTGCACCGCCACCCGGACCTCGCCACCGAGTACGCCCGGGTCAAGACCGCGCTCGTGGCGGCGGACGAGCACGACCGACCGAGGTACAGGTCCGGCAAGGCGCCGTTTATCTGCGCGCCAGCCCGGCCGACAACGCCCCGGTCAACCCGGCCCGGTCCGCGAGAATCCGCAGCAGCGCCAGCTAGCCGGGCTGGTCGCCGGTACGAACCCGCTGCCAGGCGGTGGCGTACAGCTCGGGTAGCGGCCGGTGGGGCCAGAACACGCCGTCGGACGTCACCTCGCCGTGATAGAGCTTCAGTCCGTACAGGTCCGCCTTCCAGGTCTCCAGCGGCAGGCTGGGCTTCGCCCACTCGGTCCAGCCGCCCGGCAGGAACACCCCGCGCCCGGCCCGCGCCCGCTTCGCCTCGACCACCAGCCCCCGCTCGACCAGCGCCGCGACCGCCTGCTTGTGCCGCACTGGTTGCCAGCCGTTCCAGCGACGTACGTGCCGATCGGTGGGGTTGAGCAGCGTCAGGAGTTGCAGGTAGAGAGCGGCCGGTTCGGGCTTGAGATCAAACCGCTCAGACACCTCCGCCACCAGGTCGGGCACGGTCACCGACGGATCCGCCTCGAAGGCGCCCTCGGGCAGGGCGCCGGACCTGATCCGCGAAAGCATTCGATCGCAGTCCTCGCCGAGCAGCCACCTGACGACGTCGAGTGCCTCCGGGTACTGGCACACGTCCAGCAGGCGTCGGCATCGGTCGTCACCGGTGAGGAGTGCGGGCCGGAAATAGAGGCGCTCCCGAACGTCCCCGCCCTGTGGCACGACGATCGCCAGCCCGTCGTCGACGGTCTCCAGCTCGAGCGGCACCGGGCCACGGTACGGCTCGGCCCCGAACGCGGCGCGAGCCTCCCCGGGGGTTCGATAGCCGAAGGCGGGCGAGCCCGCCGTCAGGATCAGCCCCGGATTGGCCAGCCGCGCACGCAGCAACTCTACCGTTGCGGGTACGCCCGCGCGGACCGGATCGCCAGCCGGCAACGCGGCGTAGGCCCAGCGGACTCCAAGAGCGAGGGTGGCCACCAACCGCTCGACGTCGGCCTCGTCATCGGCGCTCGCCACGCGAAGGTAGCGGTAGTGCTCAAAACCAGCCTTCTCCAACCAGGTGTCCACGTCGGTGGTAAGCAGCGGAACGGTGTGTGGCTCAGCGAGCGAGGCACAGAGGTCGACGGCGGACATCTCGGTGGCGAGCGATCCGGCCGAGGACACGGTCTCCTCCGGAATCCGAACCCTGCGACCGAACAAGCAGACCCAGGTCTCCGCCACCCGTTCGGCCACCGTGCGCAGGCCGCCCGGCTCCCACAGCTCGGCCGGCTCATCGGGCAGCACGTCGGCCAGCAGGTCGAGCCGCTGCTCGTCGGTGACCCGGTGCAGTTCCTCCTTGGCCCTGTCGACCTCGACGGTCGTGATCCGCAGGACGTCGCGTTCCGTCGCGTCCAGCAACGGCGTGTAGTAGCGCCAGGCGCCGGGTACCCCAGCCAGGACGAGTGCCGCCCCGGCGCGACTCAGCCCGGTACGCTCCGCGAGCAGCAGTACGGCGTCCGTGTCCCACGGCACCGGACCCCGGTCCCGGACGAGGGCGACGAGCCGACGCAGCCGGTCGGCACCGCCCCAGCCGCGCGGTACGTCGGCCACCTCGACCACCCGCCCCAGGGACGGCGGCTCGCCGTCGCCGGTACGCAGGTCGACGAACCGGCGCTCGCCCGTTCTCTCGCCCCAACCCGTCGCGATGGCCGTTCCGGTCGCGTCGGCGGCGAGGACGCGCTCGGCCTCGGCCACCCCGACCCGTAACCGGCCGTCCGGCTCGGCGAAGATCGTCTCCGCCCACACCTCCAACAGCGCCAGCAACCGCTCGCGACGCTCGGGGCGGGTCGAGGCGGCCACGGCGCGCAGGGCCACCACACCGATACGGCCGATCAGGGACGTCCAGGTGTCGCCGCCCGGCAGGTCAGGGCCGTTGTCCCACCCGGTCACGTCCGGCGAGCCGGCCAGGATCCGGCTGGCGAACTGGATGCCGTACAGCATTCCGGGTTCGGCGCTGCCCCGGCCCTCCAGCCCGGACAGCGCGTGGAAGACCGCAGCGTCGTCCGCCGGATGCCGGGGCAGTTCCGCGAGGGCGGCCGACCGGGTGCCGGCAACCTTCCGGAGCCGGGCCCGAAGCGCCGGAACACGCTCCAGATCGGCACGGTCACGGTCGGACGGGTCGCTCAGCTCCTGGTCCAACAGAGGCGCGAAGGTGGGATGGGCGGCCAGCATGGGAAGGTCCTCGTTCGGGCGCCGGTAACGCAGCCAGTCGTGCAGGTCGCCCGGGAAGCTGTCCTCGGCCGGCGCCACCACGGATACGCCATGCTGGAGGCACACCTCCAGCATCCGCACGCCACAACCGCCCAGGCCATGCAGCCGGACCGGCACCCCGTCGGCGATCAGTCGGGCACTCAACCGGGCGATCAGTCCCACGAACTCGACCGGCACGACCCCCCGCAGCTTCTTCGCTTGCAGCAGAGCCCGGCGGAGCCAGTCGGCCGGGGCCCCGACATCGCTGCTGAACGTGGTCAGCGCGCCGCCGTCCTGGAGCACACCCAGCCACCAGCCACCGTCGACGACCGGGAACAGGTCGAGCAACCGGCTCCGCACCTCCGGGGAGGAGTTCGCCAGGGCGATGATCGCCGGGCGCCAGTACGACCAGACCGGTCTGGGCGACTCGCGGAAGGCGGGCAGCGGCAGCAGCCGATCGACGAGTCGCTGCTGTTCGGCTCCCACGTCCCGGCCGGCCCGACGGGTCGCCGACGTGAGCTGCCGGGGCAGCGCGGGCCAGGGCGGCAGCCCGCTCCGGGTACGGAGCACCGCCAACTCGACCAGCGCCGTGAGAGCGGGCTCCGGATCGAGGAGATCCGCCAACCGGCGCCCGAACGAGTCGGCGGATTTTGCACTCAACGCCCCGGCCGTCGCGAACTCCCGGTGTGCCGCCAACCAGATCGCCGGGTCGACCGGCAGGTGGTGCGCCTCCTCGACCTCGCGCGCCCGGGCGAACATCACGGCGGCTCGCTTCGGGTCACCGGCGGCAACGAGCGCCCGGCCGGCGTGTTCCAGGAACACCGGCTGGTGCGCGACGGGTAGCCGGCTGGACAGTTCCTTGTAGACGGCCGCGGCGTCGTGTGGCTTGCCGCTGGCGGCTCGGTCCAGGCCGGGTATGACCGCGAGAGCCGCTTGAGCCCCGTCCGGGTCCTGGATCAGCGCCCAGGCCGGATAGGTCCTGGTCGCCCCTACCTGGCGCGGGATCGGCGCGCAGGGTCGGCCCTGCCGGTCGCGACATGCCAGACCCGTGCCGTCCAGGCTCAGCTCGTATCCGTCGCCGGCCGGGACCCACACCCGTTGACCAT
Source organism: Plantactinospora mayteni (assembly GCF_016862935.1). Taxonomy (GTDB): domain Bacteria; phylum Actinomycetota; class Actinomycetes; order Mycobacteriales; family Micromonosporaceae; genus Plantactinospora; species Plantactinospora mayteni. The sequence continues at coordinate 87,825 of NZ_BONX01000054.1, read as the reverse complement.
CGGGAGACGTCATGCTCTGCATCTGGCGAATGGTGCCAGCAACGACCGACGAACTTCGCGTCGGTACGAGCCATAGCGGCCAGGAAGTGACCGCAATGGGTCGTAGCGTCAGGGCAGAACACGGCGATGGCACTTCGAGACGAAGGAAGACGACCATGGCGACGACGACCTCCGAGAAGACTCTGACCGGCGAGCGGGCCGACCTGCTGGAGTCCCTGGGCAAGGCGCGGTTCTTCCTGCGCTTCACCGCGCGCGGGCTCAGCGACGAGCAGGCGGCCACCCGCAGCACGGTCAGCGCGCTCTGCGTTGGCGGGCTGATCAAGCACGTCACGGCGACGGAGCGGCAGTGGACCCGGTTCATCGTCGAGGGAGGCTCGGCGATGGCGGCCGGCGACGATCCCGCCGCGTACGAGGCGTATGCGGCCGGGTTCCGGATGGAAGCCGGGGAGACCCTGGCCGGGCTGCTGGAGGAGTACGAGGAGGTCGCGCGGCGTACGGACGAGCTGGTGCGTACGCTCCCCGATCTCGACGCCGACCACGAGCTGCCGCCCGCGCCGTGGTTCGAGCCGGGGGCGCGGTGGAGCGCGCGGCGGGTACTCCAGCACGTCATCGCCGAGACGGCGCAGCACGCCGGGCACGCCGACATCGTCCGGGAGGCGATCGACGGGGCCAAGTCGATGGGTTAGCCGGGCCGCCGGCATCACCCGGACGCAGCCTTGCCGGACAGAGCCGACGAGCCGCCAGGTGTCCGGTCAGCAGACTGTCGAGCTGCCCCGCTTGGGCAGCCGCCCGGGTGGTCCGGCTGGCATCCACCGATCGGTTGATCGGCGTACCCATCGCGGCCCGCGCCGGCCGTGACCGCGTGGTCGATTCGGCGCCGGAGCGCGGACGGCACGCTGCTGGTATGGCAATCATCGAGGTTGACGGCCTCGTCAAGCGCTACGGCGACCACACCGTGGTGGACGGGGTCGGTTTCGCCGTCGAGCAGGGCGAGATCTTCGGCATCCTGGGTCCCAACGGGGCCGGCAAGACCACGACGGTCGAGTGCGTCGAGGGGCTGCGTACCCCGGACGGCGGGACCATCCGGGTCTGCGACATCGACCCGCGACGCGACACCGGTGAGCTGCGGCAGTTGCTCGGTGCGCAACTCCAGGAGAGCGAGCTGCCCGACAAGCTCACGGTCGGCGAGGCGATGGAGCTGTTCAGCTCCTTCTATCGCCACCCGGCCGACTGGCGGGATCTGGTCGACACCCTGCGGCTCAGCGGCAAGCTCGGCACGCAGTTCCGGCGGTTGTCCGGCGGGCAGAAGCAGCGGCTGTCGATCGCGCTCGCGCTGGTCGGCAACCCGAGGGTGGCGGTGCTCGACGAGCTGACCACCGGGCTGGACCCGCAGGCGCGGCGCGACACCTGGGACCTGATCGAGGACATCCGCGACCGGGGCGTGACGATCCTGCTGGTCACGCACTTCATGGAGGAGGCGGAACGGCTCTGTGACCGGCTCGCCGTAATCGACTCTGGTCGGCTCGTCGCGCTCGATTCCCCGGCCGGGTTGGTCTCCCGGGTCGACGAGCGGCAGCGGATCCGGTTCCGGCCGTCGGCACCGCTGGACCACGCCGTGTTGACCGCGTTGCCGGAGGTCACGTCGGTGGAGCGGGCCGGCAGCCAGCTCGTGGTGAGCGGTACCGGAGATCTGCTGCTCGCGGTGACCACCGTGCTCGCCCGCAACCAGGTCGTCGCCGCCGACCTGCGGGTCGAGCAGACCTCGCTGGAAGACGCCTTCGTCGCGCTGACCGGCCGACCCTTCGACGCCTGAGGAGAACGACATCGTGTCCGCCCTGTCCCGGCTCACCGTCACCGAGACCAAACTCTTCTTCCGCGAGCCGATGATCGTGTTCTTCGCGCTCGCGTTCCCGCCGATCCTGCTCGTCATCTTCGGGGCGGTCCCGTCGTTCCGGGAACCCGACCCGTCCATCGGCGGCCTGCGGGTGATCGACCTGTACGTACCGATCGTCGTCGCGTTGGGCCTCGCCACGTTCGCCCTCAACGGCCTGTCCCAGCTCTTCGCCACCTACCGGGAGAAGGGCGTGCTCCGGCGCATGCGGACCACCCCGGTCAAGCCGGGGACGATGCTCGGCGCGCAGTTGCTGATGTCCACGATCCTGTCCGTGCTGACGATGGTGGTCGTACTGGCCGTCGGCCGGCTGGCGTTCGACGTGAGCCTGCCCCGGCAGCTACCGGCCTACCTGCTGGGCTACGTACTGGCAGCGCTGGCGATGTTCGCGATCGGCCTGCTCGTCGCCTCGCTCGCGCCGACCGGCAAGAGCGCCGGCGCGATCGGAACCGTGCTGTTCTTCCCGATCGTCTTCTTCGCCGGCCTCTGGATACCACGCGACAACATGAACGGCGTGCTGCGGACGATCAGCGACCTCACCCCGCTCGGCCCCGCCGTGCAGTCGTTGCAGGACGCGACGGCCGGGCACTGGCCGCAGCCGCTACACCTGGCTGTCATGCTGGGATGGACGATCGTGGCCGGAGGGCTGGCCGCGCGGTACTTCCGCTGGGAGTAGGTCGTGAGCATCGAGGCGGAGCTGCGTGCGGAGTTCGACCGCTGGGAGCGCAGGGAGATCGGGGTCCTCAACGTCCTCCCCTACCTCCTCCTGGCGGCCAGCACCCTGCTCACGCTGCTCCAGCCGACCTGGGACATGCCGGTGCACGTCCCGACCGTGCTCGGGCTGACGCTCGCGGTCACGCTCTGGTTGATCTGTTTCCACACCCTCCACCCGGAATGGCACCAGAACGGCCCGCTGATGGGCCTCTACTACACCGGCCTGATGGTGCTGGCCGCCGGCCTGGTGGCGGTCGCGCCCTTCTTCACCATCTTCATCTTCGTCGGGTATCCCCAGGCGTTCCTGTACCTGAATGGCCGCTGGCGCTATGCCGGCGTGGCCGCCACGGCGACGATCTCGGCGGTGGGCTACCTGGGTCGGGCCGCCGACGTCATCGCCGGGGCGTGGTGGGAATGGATCGCGGTCAGCCTGGTCAGCGTCGTGCTGGCCAGCGCGTTCTTCTACTTCGCCGAACTGGCCGACCAGCGCAACCACCGGCAGAAGCGGGCGCTCGCCGAGCTGCACGAGGCCAACGTCAAGCTGGAGGCGGCGCTGGAGGAGAACGCCGGCCTGCACGCCCAACTGCTGGTACAGGCCCGCGAGGCCGGGGTGCTCGACGAGCGGCAGCGGATGGCCCGGGAGATCCACGACACCCTCGCCCAGGGGCTCGCCGGCATCCTCACCCAGCTCCAGGCCGCCGAGCAGACCCTGGACGAGCCGTCGACGGCACGCCGGTACGTGACGAACGCGATGAACCTGGCCCGGGAGAGCCTGACCGAGGCGCGTCGGACGGTACACGCGGTGGAGCCGGCGATGCTCGCCGAGGCCCGGCTCCCGGACGCGATCAACGACGTGGCCAGGCGTTGGGCGGACGTGCACCACGTCGACACGGTACTGACCACCACCGGCGACGCCCGGCCGATGCACGCCGACGTCGAGGTGGCGCTGTTGCGTACCGCGCAGGAGGCGCTGGCCAACGTGGCGAAACACGCGCGGGCCAGCCGGGTCGGCCTGACGCTGTCCTATATGGAGGATCTGGTGACGCTCGACGTACGGGACGACGGGGTCGGCTTCGAGCCCGGCGCCAACCGGGCCAGCGCTGCCCCGAACGGAGGGTTCGGACTGGCCGGCATGCGGCAGCGGGTGCAGCGCCTCGCGGGCCGGTTGGACATCGAGTCCGAGCCGGGTGGCGGCACGGCGATCTCGGCGGTCGTGCCGGCCATCCCCGCCGGGGGTGCGGATTGAACCTTTTTCAACCTGAACCGCGCGGCGCATGCGCCCCGACTTCCACCTGCGGCCACGGCGGACCGCAAGGGGAGGTTGAAAAAGGTTCACTGATATCGCTGCTGATCGTCGACGACCATCCGGTGGTGCGGGACGGGTTGCGGGGCATGTTCAGCACCGATCCGCGCTTCGAGGTGCTCGGCGAGGCCGGTGACGGCGCCGAGGCCATCATCGCCGGGGAGAGGCTCCGACCCGACGTGATCCTGATGGATCTGCGGATGCCGAGGACCGACGGGGTCACCGCGATCAAGGAGCTGGCCAGCCGCGGGGTGCCGGCCCGGATCCTGGTGCTCACCACCTACGACACCGACAGCGACGTGCTGCCCGCGATCGAGGCCGGCGCCACCGGGTACCTGCTGAAGGACGCCCCGCGGGAGGAACTGTTCCGGGCGGTCGAGGCTGCCGCGCGCGGACAGGCGGTCCTCTCCCCCGCCGTCGCGACCCGGCTGATGGGACAGATCCGCCAGCCGGCCTCGGAGCCGCTGTCGCAGCGCGAGCTGGAGGTCCTGGAGCTGATCGCCCAGGGGTCGACCAACCGCGAGGCCGCCAGGCAGCTTTTCATCAGCGAGGCGACGGTCAAAACCCACCTGCTACACGTGTACGCGAAACTCGGCGTCAACGACCGGGCGGCAGCCGTGGCCACCGCCTTCTCCCGGGGCTATCTGACCCCACGCGGATGACGTCCTCCGAAAGTCTTGTGAAAGGTGCCTGAAAGGTGCTCGCCGCAGAGTGAAGTGACAGCTACAAAGCCAGCCTGATCGCCGCACACGGCAAATCACGTTGGAATTGTGTGCCCTCGCTGGCCCTGTGTCTACACCACGGAGGTGCGCCGCGTGCGAGTCGTCTGCCGGTTGGTCGTGAGCATCGCCCTGACGCTGACCCTGTTCAGCTCGGCGCCGGGAGGTGCTGCGCCTTCATCGGCGTCAGGGCTGCGGCTTGTGGTCGGAGCAGCCTCGGTTACCTTGGACCGGATTCAGGTGGCTCCAGGGGTGGTCATTCCACCCAGGCTCGATCTGAGCACATTCATCAGAGCCGACGGATTATCGTTCCAAGTCCGGGCCGTACGCAGCTCGTACGACAAACCGGTTACGGCAACTCAGGTGATCAACCAGGGCGGCCGAACTGTCCAAAGGCCACTTCCGAGTGGTCTGGTGCAGGACCTCTCGGGTCTGACGAACTTCTTCCACATCACCCTGACCAATGCGGCGGGTGTGATCGCCCTGGATCGTGACCAGACATTCTGTCCCAACTCGGCGGCCGTTGCGGCGCGACCTGACGCCGTCCAGAATTCGTCTTTCCCGACCGCGTGCGCCACGAACCCCTTTGCGCTTGGCGCGCTCTGGGGAATCAACACCGGGTGGGCCGCGCCGGTGAACTCCTCGGAGACCTTCCGACCTGACATTCCGAACGGCGAATACACGGCGACCATCTCGGTCAACGAGCCGTATCGCGGTTTCCTCGACATGCCTGCCGAGGTGAAGGTCGTACACGTCACGGTGCGAACGATCAGCCAGGGACCGGTCACGCCCGCTGGTCCCGCCTCGCACCCGGCCGGCGTCCCGTCGGCGGACCCACCACACCACGCACCTTCAGCGGCCCGGGCACCTTCAACGGCCAAGGCCAGCCACCAACGACCGGATCTTCGGCCACTGCCACCCAAGGGGCTCGCCATCGACAGCAGGAACGGCCGGGACCACGTCATCTTCAGCGCGACAGTCTGGAACGCCGGACCGGCGCCGATGATCGTGCGTGGTTATCGTCGGCCGGGTCAGGACGTAATGGACGCATATCAGTACGCCGTCGACGGGTCTGGTCGGCCGTCCGGGTTCGAGCAGGTCGGCACGATGGAGTGGGACGCACGGCGGGGGCACGAGCACTGGCACTTCACGGACTTCGCTCGCTACAGCCTACTCGGCGCTGATCAACAGGAGATCGTCCGCAGCCAGAAAGAGGCATTCTGTCTCGCGAATACCGACGCCGTGGACACTCTTGTCGACAATGCCAGCCTCGATCCAGGAAACCGGGATCTGCACTCGTCCTGTGGGAACGTCTCGTCGCTCGCCGTCAGCCAGGCGCTGGCCGTTGGCTGGGGAGACACCTACGCGCAGACTCTTCCCGGTCAGTCCTTCGACGTCACGGACCTCCCCAACGGCGAGTACTTCGTCGAAATCATCGCCAATCCGAACGGGAACCTCGTCGAGACAACGGGATCCAACAACAGGGTTATACGCAAGATCGTCCTCGGTGGCACCGCCGGAGCCCGCACTATCACGGTTCCGCCGTACGGATCCGTCATCGAGAGCTGACCGGCGCGGCATCTAGGGAGGTGAAAACCCTGCAATACCTTTGAGCGCGCACGACACGCAGGCCAACTAGCCCGAACAATCACCTGAAAGGAACGACTGATGCGGAAGATCCTGACCGTACTGCCGGCTGCTGTAGCCGCCGTCGCCATCTCGTTTGCCGGTGCGGCACCGGCCTCCGCGGCCACGCCGCCACAGCCCGCCCAACAGGCGTCGACGCAGACCGCGAGTACGACCAGCGGGTTCTGGTTTGACACCCAGTCGTATTTCGCAAACTGGACCGTCTGCAATGACTGGGGAGCCAAGTTCGCCATGCATTACCCTCACCTCTACGACAACTGGCAGTGCAGCCTGAACGTGGACGGCAGTTGGCAACTCTGGCTCCACCACGTCTGATACGCCTCCCGAAGGAGTGAGTGATGCGCAAGTTTCTCGCACTGCTGGCAATGATCGGCGCTCTCGCGATCCCCTTTGCTGGCGCCGCGCCGGCGTCGGCATCAACGGTCGATACCGCCACGATCACCTCGTCAGCAGAAGCGAAGGCGGCCGACTGGGTTTACCTCGGGCGTTTTGGTTATATCGAGGACTGCATCTACTGGGGTCGAGAAATTGTCCGACAGCACCCCGACTGGTACTCCGCAGTCGAGTGCAGGACGAACATGGGCACGCCGCAGTATCCGTACGAGCTGTGGGGATATCCCCGCTGAGTTCGCATCGGTAACCGGGGACCAACGCACCATCTGATCCGAAGGAGTGAACGATGCGAAGGATCCTGACGCTACTGGCCGCAGCAGTGACGCTCATGGCGCCGATTGCCGTCGGAGGACAGGCGTCTGCGGCCAGCATCACCACAGCCCCGAAGCAGACGCAGACGCAGGCTCCGGTCGACGCGTGGGTGCATTGGGGTGACTACGCGTGGTGGGGACAATGCCTAGAGCAGGGCAGTTACCTAGTTGACCATCATCCTGACAAGTGGGTTGGTTTTGAATGCTCCACTAACCAGAACAAGCCACTGACGCCGTATGAACTCTGGGTGCTACAGCGTTGAGCCCCTGAGCCACCAAGAGCGTCCTCGCCTGCCGGCCTCGCCAGGGGCCGGCAGGTCTGTGCGAAGACCGTCCGAGACTTCCCCTGCCCGTCATCTGCCAGGGTGCGGTGGCGCGGCGGGTAGTTGCACCGTGACACGGAGCCCGCCATCGGGGCGGGGGGTGAGGGTGAGGGTTCCGTCGTGTGCCTGGGTGATGCTCTTGACGATTGCCAGGCCGAGGCCGACGCCTGAGTGGTCGGTGCGGATGCGTGTGGTACCGCGCTGAAACGGCTCGACAAGCGTGGAAACCATCTGTCGGGTGAGCTGCTCGCCGATGTTGTCGACAGTGAGCACCACAGTTCGGGCGTGGACACGGGTCGTGACCCAGACGGCGCCTTGTGCGGGCAGGTTGTGGACGATCGCGTTGTGCACGAGGTTCGCCGTCATCTGAAGCAGGAGCGCGTGGGAGCCGATGGTCGGGGTGATGTCGCCGGAGGTCTCGATGGTGAGGCCGCGTTTCTGCGCCCCCCATGACCGGACGGCCCCGGCCCGCGCCCTCAGGCGGCTCTGCCTCGGGCGATGTAGACGTTCATGCCGGTGAAGTCGACGGTGATGTGGTAGGGCTTCCAGAAGCTGTGGGAGAAGTGGCCCAGCACGTCGAACCCGTACGGGGCGGGCTTACGGTTTTCGTTCGCGTAGCAGTAGACGTCCCTGGCGGCGGCGGTGCCGATGCGGACCTCCTTCGGATAGCAGGGGTAGACGACGGCTGGGTGGCTGTGGGCGAAAGTCTCGACCGGGCGGTCGTAGTCGGTGCGGATCCGCAACTGCTCGGCCGTTTCGACGGACATGCCCGCGGCGATCTCGCCGGTTCCGCCGAAGTTCACGGCCATCACCCGGGTGCCGGAGCCGGCGATGCTGCCCCTGCTGTGGAGCATGTGCTCACGGGCCAGCCACAGCGGCAGGGGCTTCGCGCCCACCCGGTCGGCGTCGGCGCGTGCCTTCCTGGTCGTTTCGGGGGTGCTGCGCCGCAGGATCAGCGACCGGCCCGCATAGTCGAAGGTGGTCAGCAAGTGGTAGAAGACCCACGTGCCGATCATGCCGTCGTGCTCGGTGGTGACATCTCCACCCGACTCCGACTCCGACCAGCCCACGGGGATGTTGCGCAGTTCGATGCCGCCGATCTTGAACGAGTCCAGCACCCCGAAGTACATCCATATGGCGCCGTCTTTGTAATCGATCTTTTGCTTGGCCACGGCGCTCAGCCCGGCCTCCTCGGCTACCGTCGAGGACACGCCCAGCCACGGGGCCCCGGTGTAGAACGTGAAGCGCTTCGGCGGTCCGCCGTTGACGGTGGCCTCTACCAGCGGAAACGGGTCGAGCTGCTGCCATGGGAGCCGCGCGACGTCGCCGTTGATCTGATACGGCGTGCCGCGGACCGCCGCGAACCATTCGGCATAGATTCCCTCGCCGGCCGCCTGCCAGCGTGGTATGGAGAGGGACAGTTTGTCTTGCCGGATGTAGCAGTCACCCAGGAGTTGGTTGGTGTCCTTGTCGTCGGGTGCGAGTTCGAGGGCCATCCCGAGATACTTCTCAGCCTCGGGAAACCGGTTGGCCAGTAGCCCGACATAGCCGCGCTGGCGGGCCGCGTGCAGATTCGTGGGGTCTTTCTTCAGGATCGCCTCGTACGCACGCCCGGCCCGCTCGAACTTCCCGGCCTTGAACAGTGCGTCCGCGTCACCGCCGGGGCTGGCCTGTGCCATGGCCGACTCACCCAGCAATGGGACGGTCGCGGCGGCACCGGCCAGCACGGCAGCGCCCCGCAACACCGAACGCCGATCCCATTCTCCGTCATTAGCCAATGTGTTCTCCTTCCAGTGCGGCGCCCCGCCGAGGCGGCAGCAACACAGCCGAGGCGGTAGCAACACAGAGGCTGGTTCACCGTACCGGCCGCGACATATCGTCGGCATATCGGAAAATCACATACGCGCCAACAACAGCACGGACTCAGATATGCAGGATGGGCCGGTAGATGAGTTCCTGGGTGTGGCCGTCGAGCGTCCGGCTCTCGATCAGCTCAAGGTCGAAGTCGGCCGCACCCTGGAAAATGGGGTCCAGCCCGGTCTGCCCGGTGATCACCGGAAAGATCGTCACCTGGACGCGGTCGACCAGTCCGGCGGCCATCAACGCCCGGTTCAGCGACAGGCTGCCGTGCGAGCGCAACGGCACCTCGGACTCCTTCTTGAGCCGGGCGACGATGTCGACGGCGTCGCCGCGCACGACGGTCGCGTCCGGCCAGTCGAGGGATCCTTCCAGCGTGCTCGACACCACCGTCGCCGGCAGGTTCCGCATCCGGGTGACCCACGGGTCACGCACCTCGGACTCCTCGGTGCTCGCGGCAACCATCTGCGCGAACGCCCGATACGTGTTGGCCCCGAAGACCATCCGCTGCTCCTGGTCGTACAGGGCGAGGCGGTGGTCGAGCAGCTCCGGGCCTTGCTTGCCCCAGTAGCCGGTCCAGTTGCCGCTGGCGGCGCCGAAGCCGTCGAGGCTGGAAAAGATGTCGAAGGTGTAGGTAGCGGTCATGATGTTCTCCTCGAATCGAGTAACGGTTGATCGGGGTGCGGTGGGACAGACTGGCCACCCGTCGAGTTGCCCAATACATCGACGTGTTTCGGTCACTGCTCACCCGACCGGCAGGTCAGGGCCGGTGCGGCAGCTACGTCACGTGGTCGAGTCGGCCGTCGCCGTTGCGTACTGCGGGCGGCCGGTGGGCCGGTAGACCTGGTTCAGGAACGTCCCGGCCTCGTCGTCCCACGTCGGCGCCTGCCATCCGCCACGCTCGAATCCGCCCCGACGGTCCTCGTCCGGCGCGCCGAGTCCCTGCATGACTCCGTCGACGGTGACCATCGTGGTGGTGGTCAGCTTCATGATCGTGGTTCCCTTCCCGTCGTTTGATGGCCTTGGTTGATCGTCGTTCGGTATGGCCGTCCTCGGGCTGCCTTCACTTCTGCTACGAACGGCGCAGCCTCGATCCGACACGCTCCGCCGAGATTTCGTCGAGAAATTTCCGTACGCGGCGGGGCGAGTTGGGTCCGCCGAGGTACTCGTACGTGAGCCGGGCAGGGGCCAACGCCTGCACCGCCGTCGGGCGGTGGTTGGCGGACCACGGCCGTCGGCGCCGGGTGCAACTGGTTGCGGTCAACGTGCACCGGCACGGTATGTCGCACCGACTTCAGATCGGCTTCGCGCTTGAGCCCGTACCCGATGATCGAGGTCGCCACCCGCGAAGCCCGCGCGATGTTGCGGGCCTGGACCGGGAGCGGGCGTGCGAGGGATGTGTCGAGGTCATGGCGACGGCGCGGGAGCATGCGACGCGCCGAAGATCCGGACCGCCTCGTAGTAGATCGTCGCCAGGCCGTAGCAGGGCGGCCGGAGCGCGTCGGAGTAGGTCGCGCACAGTCGCTACGGCGAGGACCGGCCGGACGATCTACGTAGGATGCCGGAGTCCGCACAGATTCCAGCACGTTCTATATCCGATTCGATGACCGGCTGAGGAGCCCGAGATGGTCACGCATGCGGCACTGGTGTCGGCGTTCGGCCCGCTCTGGGTCGAGACGATGCCGCCGGAGGTCGCCGAGCGCCACTTCGCCAACCCCGAGGACCGGCGGCTGCTGACCGAAGTCGGCATGCCCCAGTCACTCCTGGGCCAACTGTATTTCGGCAACGTCCGGACCGACCCGCCGCAGACCATCAGCCAGGCCCTTGACACCGCGACTCCGGACAAGTTCCCGCCGGAGGTTCGGGATGACATCGTGATCGCCGCAGGCATGGGCGGCTTCGCCTGCCTGTCGCGGTCGGACAACCACATCTACTGGTACGAGCCGGGGAGCGGCGACCGGAAGCTCGCGCTGATCAACACGTCCCTGGAGCGATTCCTTGAGACCGCGTACCAGCTCCGGTTGAAGTTCAAGGGCCTCGACCTGCTCTACAGCGTGGACGAGGACGAGTCGCAGGAAGAGATCGGGGACGAGGTGCGCCGCCTGGTCGGGGAGATCCGCGACGTCGACCGGCCGTCCTTCGACAGCCCGGCCATGTTCTGGCAGCACGTGGTGCTCTTCGCACTGGAAACCCTCGTGTCCGAGGGGTGATGCCCTGGTTGGTCAGTGGACGCACCGTTCTGAACAATGCTCGATGTGTGGCACCTCGTGAGAAAGAGTGAGAGTTGACGTGAACATCGACGAGGCCGTGACCTTCTTCCAGGAGTTCCTCACGGCGGTGTACGAGCAGGACGTCGCCAACCTCGCGGAGCCGGACGATCAGCTCGAACAACGGGTCGCGCGTACGGAGAGCTTCATGTACTCCTCACCCGGCACCAGCATGACGTCCCCGTTCATGCGTCCTCGGGGTCTGCCGGCCGAGGAACTGGCCGAGATCGCGGAGAAGGCGTCGACGCCGGTACGCCGCCCGTTGTACCTGGTCGTGGAGTACGACGTGCCCGGGTGGGGCACCTGCTTCGCGGCCGACGTCGGCGGCGGCAAGGAGACCAACTACATCGCCTACGCGTACCAGTACAGGGCGATGGAGGTCGACGGCGAGCCGAAGATCGTCGCGCAGTACGGGATCGACTTCTACGCCGAGGGACTCGCCTGGGAGAACATCGCGGGAGCGGTGCTCGAGCCCACCGGCGATCCCGTCGCGGTTCGCGCCTTGGAGGAGCCCCGCGTCCCGCGTGACCGGGACGGCTACCAGCGCATCGTCGCGTCGGTTCCGCAGGACGGCGCCTGATACGGCATCAGAGAGCCGGGGCGATTCGCGGAGGTCCTGGATGCTGCGGCCGGCGCGGGCGGCGACGGCCGTCTCCGGGACAGCCGGACAGGAGCGGCCGGATCGGTTGGGTAAGCATCAGCCGACGGCCCGCGTGCGCGGGGAGCAGGCTTCCTAACCGTACGGCTGTCGTTGCGTGGTCTCTTACTGCCCCCTGAGGGGTAGTAGGAGACCACGATCCGAGCCGCACCGGGACGCCGTCAGTCGGACTGTGCGGAACGTCCGGAACGTGCGGAACGTGCGGCCATACAGGGACTCGCTCAACGACCCCGACAGATTCACACGACCTGCCGAATACCACCGGCATCGGGCGGGACGACCCCTCGTAACCGATGGCAGCAGGTAGACCGCGAGCCTTACCCACTCAGAAGCCAGCGGTGGTCTGGGCGATGAACCCGCGCCACTGTCGGGAGCTGAACGTCAAAACTGGCCCCTCCGGGTTCTTGCTGTCCCGTACGAGGACGCGGCCGGGGAGGTTGTCGGCCACCTCGACGCACTGTCCGGTGTCGCTGCGCGACGACTTGTGCCAGTTCGGGGCGGTGTTCACGTCCATTTCTCGGCCGTCCTCATGATCAGTTCCAGGCTTTGGTTACCGGGCAGAGCGTAGTCCCGGATGGCCTCCCATGCGCCTTCAAGGTCCGCCGTGGCGTCCGGGCTCTCGACAACGTGACCCTTCAGGTGTCCTTCGAGGAAGCCGACCGACCGGCCGTCGACGGTCGCGAGCACCATCGGGCCGTCCAGCCCGGCGTAGACGCCGGCGCCGAACGGAACGACCTGCACCCGAACGTTGGGATGCTCACAGACTGTCACCAGAGCCTTCAACTGGTCACGCATGACCGTCGCATCGCCCACTTGGCGGTGCAGGACCCCTTCGTCCACGACCGCGACCAACTGGCAGGGGTCGGGCCGGCGGTACAGGATCTCCTGTCGACCGAGCCGCGTCGCCACCATGCCATCCACGGCGTCCGGGTGGACACGGTATCCCGCCAGGACGGCCCGCGCGTATGCCTCGGTTTGCAGGATGCCCGGGACCAGCAGAGGTTGATAGACCCTGAGCAGGCTCGCCCGGCCCTCGCTCTCGAAGAACGGCCGATACCAGATCGGAGTGAGTTCCCCCATCACGAACTTCCGGTAGAACTCCATGAACGTGGTCCCGAACGCGCGATCCACGGCTGTCAGATAGTCCGGGAGCGCTGCGCGCTCGCCTCGCTCCACGGCGCCGACGTGCTTTGCGGAGAAGTGGACCCGCCCCGCCCACGCCTCTTGGGTCAGGCCGAGGAGATCCCGTGTGCGGCGAAGGTCCTTTACCAGATATTCGCTTGCAGACATAGGCTTTCACGTCCCCCAAATGACTTCGGCGTTCATGGTCATATTCGATGGCTTGCCTGCGGGTTTCCCGTGCCCGACCAGCATCTTCCGCCGTAATGGGGCCACGGTCCAGGGTGGAATCCAGGCACTTGCCCGCCCCCGTGACCTTCCAATTCGGGTGGGTGCCTACGGGGGCGGTGCCAATGGTCGGAGCCGGGCGCCGCCCCCGTCCACATTCCGCCGACGGGAGGCAGCATGAAATTGCGCCGCAGAATCAGGCCGTATCACCGCCGCGACTGGCGCCGACTCTGGCGGTACTGCCGGTGTGGCTTTCGGTGGCGTTGCCCGGACTCGGTCGAGCTGGTGCCGATGCCCTACCAGCCACCACCAACTCCGCCGCTGTCCCGCGCGGACTACCGGGCCGCCGTCCGCGCGACGGCATCCGTGCCGGCCCCACCGACCACACCCCGCACCAGGGCCACCAACCGTCGCCACGGCTGGGACGGACCCACCCACTCCCACCTGGCCAACGGCCGCGCGGGCGGCCTGACTCCGGCACAGCAGCACCGGTCCCGGCACAGCGCCGCCCGGTCGTGACCGCGTGATCGGGCCGCAGGAGCGCTGGTACCGGCACATGCGGCGGAACGCGCGGCGCTACCCGGCCGGTCGGCACAGCCCGACGCAGTCGTACCAGTGTCAGACCTGCTCCGACCCCTGGCCGTGCGCGCCGGCCCGCCTTGCCCTGCTGATCGGCTTCCGGGGTGACCGGGTGGGTCTGATGATGTACCTCGCCTCCCACCTCGCCCGCGCACTGCAAGCCCTGCCAGACACGCACCCCGCGCTGATCGCCGGCCAACTCCTCTACTGGGTGCCCCGCCGCCGCCGCTGATCCCCTGCCCCTGACCGCCTCATCACCCCCTGGCCCGCCCCGGACCGCCTCCCCCGGTCCGGGGCGGGCCGCTTGCCGCACTCCGGCCAGGCCCAGGTCGGGCCATACCTCCGATGTATGTAGGCGATCTCGCGGCATCCCCTAGCGCCAGAGCGTTCAAAAACATCACGGCAAGGGATTGACGGATGCAAGACATCCAATGTTAACTGCAAGTCACAGACATGAGTCGATGGTTACCCACAGGTCAGCGACCTCGGGTGGCTCACCGGCCCGGTCCGTCTCGACGTCGCTCCCCGTTTTCGGCGGATGGGGAGCTGCACCGGCCTCCGGGGCGCGAGACATCTTCCCACCGGACGATCTAGAAGGGGATCGTGTCGATGAAGGTGAGTACGCCGATCCGCGTCATGCTCGCCGCCCTGCTCACGGGCGGCCTCGTCGCCACCGGCCCGGCCGTCCCGGCCGCAGCGGCGCCCACGGACGCCGCGTTCAATTCGAGCACCGGCGCGCTGAACGTCAACTATGCCAACTACCTGTCGAAGCACGACATCGTCTACAACCGGCCGAACACCAACCCGCTGCACGGGCTGACCGTCGGCAACGGGCGCACCGGGGCGATGGTGTGGAGCCAGAACGGCCTGTCGATGCAGGTCTCCAACGTCGACCTGGCCCAGCAGTCGACCTATGCGGCCGGCAACGTCAACCTGTTCAGCAATCCGCAGTTCGACAGCGGCTACAGCACCTACCAGCAGCGACTGTCGCTCTATGACGGCACGCTGACCACCCGCTACGACAACAATCGCACCATCACCATCATGGGCTCGCCCAACTCCGAGGTGATGGGCATCCACGTCGAGGACAGCCGGCCGGGGGTGACCAGTGTCGGGCTCGACCTGAGCCTCTGGGACCTGAACAGCGTCCAGAACATCGCCGACGTACCCAACCTGACCACCTGGCGCACGGCGAGCACCTTCGCCGACTCGACCGGGGTGGGGATCAGCCGGGGCCAGGCCGACCCGAACAACTTCGGCTACACCCTGGCGGCCACCGTCGAAGGCGCGAGCTATACGTCGCAGGTGGTCAACGGCACCCGGGTACGCCTGAACATCACCCCGACCAGCAGCTACACCGTCTGGTTCACCGCCGCCTCCCGGGTCAACTCCCCGGGGCAGAACTCGGTGCAGCAGGCGAAGAACCAGCTCGCGGCGGTGAAGTCGACCGGCTACAACACCACGCTCAACAACTACCGCAACTGGTGGCACGACTTCTGGGCGAAGTCGTTCGTGCAGTACTCCAACGCGGGCGGGGACGCCGACTATCTGGAGAACGTCTACTACCTGGCCACCTACATGATCGCGGCGGGCGGGTTCGGCAACTATCCGCTGCACTTCATCAACGGCGTCTTCCGGGCCACCCAGGACAACTCGAAATGGAGCAACGGCTACTGGTACTGGAACCAGCGCGACGTCTACAACTCGTTCCTGGCCAGCAACCACGTCGACCTGATGGCCGGGTTCAACCGGCTCTACAGCCGCAATCTTGCCGCGCTGAAGTCCTACACCACGACCCGCTACGGCAGTGACGGGCTCTGGGTACCGGAGACGATGGGCTGGGACGGCAACGCCCGGGGCACCATCAACAGCGACTACGTCAACGACCTCTACTCCACCGGTACCGAGGCCGCCTACAACATGTACCTGCAATACCGGTACACCAACGACGAGGCGTACCTGCGGAACACCGCGTACCCGTACATGCGGGAGGCGGTGAAGTTCTACGAGGACATCCTGAGCCGGGACTCCTCCGGCCGCTACTACATGGCGAACTCGAACTCGCACGAGACGTACTGGGACGTCCGGAACGCGATCACCGACCTGGCGGCGGTACGGCTGCTCTTCCCGCTGACGATCCAGGTGAGCCAGCAGCTCGGGCTGGACCCGGGACTGCGGGCGAACTGGCAGAACATCGTCAACAACCTGGCGCCGTACCAGATCCAGAACGGGGCGTACCTGCCGCACGACCCGCCGATCTCGCAGACCCGGAACAACGAGAACGTGGCGCTGGAACTCGTCTGGCCCTACGACCAGACCGGGATCGGCTACCCCGACCAGCAGACCGCGGTCAACACCTGGAACGTCCGGCCGCACCCGTACGGCAACGTCTGGTCGAACGACCACGTGCACGCCGCCCGGCTCGGGCTGGGCAACCAGGCGTTCCAGGGCATGAAGACGATGCTCCAGAAATACCAGAACTACCCGAACGGGATGACCAACAACACCAACGGGGTCTTCGAGTATCTCGGCATCCACCTGGCGGCGATGAACGAGTCGCTGATGCAGTCGTACAACGACAAGATCCGGGTCTTTCCGGCGGTGCCGACCGACTCCAGCTTCGTCGGCAAGTTCAGCCTACTGGCCAAGGACGGTTTCGTGGTCAGCTCCGAGCGGGAGGCCGGCGAGATCAAGTACGTCGGGCTGCGCAGCCTGCACGGCAAGCAGGCCCGGGTGGTGAACCCGTGGGGCGGCCAGGAGGTACGCGTCCGGCGTACCTCGGACAACGCCATCCTGACGACCAGCTCGGCCGGCGAGATCACCTTTGCCACGGCGGCGAACACGAACTACGTGGTGGAGCGGACCGGCAAGCCGCTCTCCAGCTACTCCGCGACCACGCTGACCGGCAGCGCCAACCAGGGCGTGAAGTCGCTCTCCGGCACCGCCTCGACGCTCGGCCTCGGCGGCGGCCCCGGCAACCCGGGCGGCGGCGACCTGGTCAACAACACCCTGTTGACCTACGACGCCAACTGGCACCTCACCACCGCACGCGGCTACGGCGACTACAACGACGACACCCACCACAGCAACACCGTCAACGCCACCGCCTCCTACACCTTCACCGGGACCGGCGTCGAATATCTCTCCGAACGCTTCAGCGACATGGGGAACGTCGACGTCTATCTCGACAACGTGTTCCAGGCGAACGTCAACCTGAACGCCTCCGGCGCCCGCCAGGCCCAGCAGGTCGTCTGGCGCAGGACCGGGCTGCCCAACGGCAGCCACACGATCCGGATCGTCAACAAGACCACCTCGGTCGGCATGATCGACGCGCTTCGGATCCTCACCGGCGGCACCCAGCCGACCGGCGCGGTGGCGCTGCGCGCCCAGGTCAACGGCCAGTACGTCAGCGCCAGCAACGCCGGTGCCGGCAACCTGATCGCCAACGCCGCAGCCGTCGGGTCGTGGGAGCAGTTCGACCAGGTGGACCTCGGCGGCGGCAACATCGGGCTGCGGGCCAGGGTGAACAACCAGTTCGTCTGCGCGGACAATGCCGGGGCCAACCCGCTGATCGCGAACCGGCCCTCGGCCGGGGCGTGGGAGACGTTCGCCCTGGTCCGCAACTCGGACGGCTCGGTCAGCCTGCGGGCGACGGTGAACAACAAGTACGTCGTCGCCGAGAACGGCGGCGCGGCGGCCCTGATCGCCAACCGGGACTCGATCGGCCCCTGGGAGAGGTTCGACCTGGTCTCCGTCTGAGACGTGCCACGGCCGGCGGGTCCACCCCCGACCCGTCGGCCGTGGGGGCGGGACAGTCGCATCCCGGGTGTCCCGCCGGCAGCACCTCCGGGTCGGGCGTCGGCGGCCCCGCCCCGGACCACACCGCACCATTGCACCCCTGTCCCGGGTGACCGGGCCCGGTCGGGTCCCGGCCCCGGGCCCGTACGCCCGTCGACGACCGGGCCGCACCCCACCCACCACCAACCGAAACCGCCGGAGCGCGCCAATGAACCGAAGAACCCCTCCGCGTCGTACCGTCGCCGCCGTCGTGCTGGCCACCGTCGCCGCGCTGCTGCCGCCGCTGGTCGCGGTCAGCGTCGCCGCCCCACCGGCGACCGCCGCACCGCCACCCACCACCCAGTTCGAGAAGGTCAAGCTCGACGGCGGGCTCTCCATGGGCGAACCGATCGAGCTGTCCGTGCTGCCCGACGGCAAGGTGCTCTATATCAACCGGGGCACCAGCTCCGGCGGCGGGCAGGTCCGGCTCTACAACCCGGCCACCAGCTCGACCACCGTCGCCCTGACGTTGCCGCTCGACGCCCGGTTCGAGGACGGGCTGATCGGCATCACCCTGCACCCGCGCTTCGCCACCAACCGCTGGGTCTATCTCTTCTATTCGCCGGTCGCCACCCCGCTGGTGAACCGGATCTCGCGGTTCACCTTCAACACCAGCACGCTGCAACTGGGCGGCGAGACGAGGCTGATCGAGTGGCCGACGGAGCGGCGGCTCTGCTGCCACTCGGCCGGCTCGATGACCTGGGACAGTCAGGAGAACCTCTACTTCGCGGTCGGTGACAACACCAACTCCGGCGGCGACTCGGCCGGGATGGCGCCGATCGACGAGCGCCCCGGCCGCGACCCGCAGTATGACGCGCAGCGGACCTCGGGCAACACCAACGACCTGCGCGGGAAGATCAACCGGATCCATCCGGAGGACAACGGGACCTACACGATCCCGGCCGGCAACCTCTTCGCGCCGGGCACCGCGCAGACCCGGCCCGAGGTCTACATCATGGGGGTACGCAACCCGTACCGGATCTGGGTCGACAGGAAGAACTCGAACACCCTGTACTGGGGCGAGGTCGGGCCGGACGCGGGTGCCACGATCGCCAACCGGGGACCGGCGGCGTACGACGAGTACAACCGGGCCACCGCGCCGGGTAACCACGGCTGGCCGTACTGCGGTGGGCCGAACGTCGCCTACAACGACTGGAACTTCGCCACCAACTCGCCGCGCGGCTGGTTCCCGTGCGGCGGCGGTACCGGTCCGGTCAACGACTCGCCGAACAACACCGGCCAGCGGCAGTTGCCGGCGACCCGGGGCGCGCTGGTCTGGGAGCAGCACGGCGGCAGCAAGGAGTGGCCGGCACTGGACAACCCGGGCGGCTGCGGCTCGCCGAACCACGCCGAGGTCTACCACTACGACCCGAACCTCAACTCCGAGGTGAAGTGGCCGGCGTACTACGACAACAAGCTGATCATCACCGAGTACTGCCGCAACTGGATCAAGGAGGTCCAGTTCGACAACGGCAACGCCCGTACCGGCAGCCCGACGATCATCGAGCCGGTGCTCGCCGGGATGCAGTTCGTGCACCCGATCGACATGGAGTTCGGCCCGGACGGCTCGCTCTACCTGCTGGAGTACGGCAACGGCTACTTCTCCGGTGACGTCGCCGCCGGGCTCTACAAAATCAACTACGTCGCCGGTGGCCGCTCCCCGACCGCCGTCGCCTCGGTCAACCGGGACAACGGGCTCGCCCCGCTCCAGGTCAGCTTCTCCAGCGCCGGCAGTTCCGACCCGGACGGCGACCCGCTGACGTACGCCTGGGACTTCGACAGCAACGGGACCGTCGACTCGACGGCGGCGAACCCGACGTACACCTACACCAGCAACGGCGACAAGCGGGCCCGGCTGACCGTCAACGACGGTACCGGCCGCTCCGGCACCACCCAGGTCGCCATCGTGGTCGGCAACAACCGGCCGACGGTCACCCTGGACGGACTGCCCAACGGCGGCCTGATCTCCTGGGACGAGAACGTCACCTCCACCGGCACCGCCAGCGACCCGCAGGACGGCACCGTGCCCTGCGCCAACGTGGTGATCCGGGCCGCGCTCGGCCACCAGGAGCACGCACACGAGGAGGGGCAGGGCAGCGGCTGCGGCTTCACCGTCAACACCGGACCGGTGCACGCCGGCCCGGACGCGGTGCTCTTCTTCGTGCTCCGGTCGAGCTACACCGACCGGGGCGCCACCGGATCGGTGCCGCTGACCGGGGAGAAGGAGATCACCCTCTGGCCCAAGCAGTGGCAGGCCGAGCACTACGTCTCGCTGAACGGCCCGCAGGTGATCAACGCCGCCGGGGCCGAGGGCGGCCGGCGGCTCGGCGACATCCAGACCGGCGAGTACGTCCGGCACCACGCGGTCAGCCTGAAGGGCATCACCGGGGTACGGGCCCGGGTCTCGTCGGACAAGGCCGGCAACGTCGTCTCCTTCCGGTACGACTCGCCGACCGGCCCGGAGGTCGCCAGGGTGACCGTGCCGAACACCGGCGGCTGGGACAACTACACCGAGGTCACCGCCCCGGTGACAAAGCCGGACGACGGCACCCACGACCTCTACGTCGTCTTCACCGGCGGCAGCGGCGGCGCCCTGCTCGACCTGGACAGCTACACCTTCACCGGTGCCGGGGTCAGCACCCCGGCCGGCGGTGGACCCGGGCCGCGTACCGGGCCGATCCGGGGGATGAACAAGTGCGTCGACGTCAACGCCGGTGGCACCGCCGACGGGACCCGGGTGCAGATGTGGGACTGCATCGCGGGCTCGGCCAACCAGCAGTGGACGCTGCCCGGCGACGGCACGGTCCGGGCGCTCGGCAAGTGCCTGGACGTGGCGGCCAGCGGTACCACCAACGGCACGCTGGTGCAGCTCTGGACATGTAACGGCACCGGGGCGCAGCAGTGGGCGGCCGGTGCCAACGGCAGCCTGCGCAACCCGCAGGCCAACCGGTGCCTGGACATCCCCGCCTCCAACCCGAGCAACGGCCGGCAGTTGCAGATCTACGACTGCAACGCCTCCGGCGCACAGAACTGGACCCTGCCCTGACCCCGACCGAACCACGTCCGTCGATCGGCTGATCCCCCAGTGATCCGACCCGGCGGCCGGCTACGCCGATGGCCGGTCGTCGGTACCGCCGCCCGTGTCCCGGGCGACGGAACCGCCCGGGGGCTGCCCCTGCCGACAGGCAGCCCCCGGGCCCCAACCCCCTCGCTAGGAGTTCGCAAATGCGCAGACGTCTTCTCGCCTCGGCAGCCGCCACGGTGGCCGCCGGACTCGCCCTGGCCGGCGCAATCACGGTGCTGACACCGGCACCGGCACCGGCCGAGGCCGCCCCGCTGACCCGGGTGCTGGTCTTCTCCAAGACCGCCGGTTTCCGGCACTCCTCGATCGCACCCGGGATCGCCGCGATCCGGCAGCTCGGCACCGCCAACGGCTTCACCGTGACCGCCACCGAGGACGCGGCGGCGTTCAGCACCGGCAACCTCGGCCAGTACCAGGCGGTGGTCTTCCTGAACACCACCGGCGACGTACTCAACGCCGGGCAGCAGAGCGCCTTCGAGTCGTACATCGCGGGCGGTGGCGGGTACGTCGGGGTGCACGCCGCCGCCGACACCGAGTACGACTGGGCCTGGTACGGCGGGCTGGTCGGGGCGTACTTCGCCTCGCATCCGGCGACCCAGCAGGCGAGGATCCGGGTGGAGGACCGGGGCAACGTCTCCACCTCGCACCTGCCGGCGAGCTGGACCCGCACCGACGAGTGGTACAACTACCGGACCAATCCCCGGTCCCGGGTGAAGGTGCTGGCCAGTCTGGACGAGTCGTCGTACAGCGGCGGGTCGATGGGTGGCGACCACCCGATCACCTGGTGCCAGAACTACGGCGGCGGGCGTGCCTGGTATACCGGGCTCGGGCACACCGACGAGTCGTACTCGGATCCGAACTTCACCCGGATGCTGCTCGGCGGCCTGCGGATCGCCGCGGGCGCTGCCCCGGCCGACTGCCGGCCCGAGACCGGCTACACGGCGATCTTCGACGGCACCCAGGCCACCTTCGGGCAGTGGCGGCAGGCCGGGCCGGGCGGCTTCACCCTGGCCGACGGCACGCTGACCTCGTTCGGCGGGATGGGGCTGCTCTGGTTCCCGGTCCGCACCTACGCGAACTACTCGCTGAAGGTCGACTGGATGATGCCGGGCGACGACAACGGCGGGGTCTTCATCGGCTTCCCCGACCCGCAGGGTGACCCGTGGCGGCCGGTCGACGCCGGCCACGAGATCCAGATCGACGCCACCGACGGCGACCCGTCCCGGACCACCGGCAGCGTCTACAGCTTCTCCGCGCCGAACGCCGCGATCCGGGACGCCGCGCTGAACCCGCCCGGCTCGTGGAACAGCTACGAGATCGGCGTGCACGGCCAGCGGGTCGAGGTCTGGCTCAACGGCGTCAAGGTGAACGACTACACCAGCGGCCGGAACATCGCCAACGGCTACATCGGACTCCAGAACGACGGCGCCGGGCTGGACATCAACTACCGGAACGTCCGGATCAAGACCGACGGGCCGACCCAGCCGCCCGCCACCGACCTGGCCCGGGGCAAGTCGGTCACGGCCACCAGCGTCGAGCCGGGCAGCCCGCACGTGGCGGCGAACGCGGTCGACGGCAACTCCGGTACCCGCTGGGGCAGCGCGTACAGCGACCCGCAGTCGATCACCGTCGACCTCGGCGCGTCGTACCCGTTGAACCGCGTCCGGCTGAACTGGGAGACGGCGTACGGCCGGGCGTACCAGATCCAGGTCTCGCCGAACAACTCGACCTGGACCCAGGTCTACGCGACGACCACCGGGGACGGCGGCGTCGACGACGTGCCGATCTCGGCGTCCGGCCGGTACGTCCGGATCACCGGTACCCAGCGCGCCACCCAGTGGGGCTACTCGCTCTGGGACCTCAACGTCTACGGCGGCTGACCGCCACTCCGCCCGTCCCCACCACACGTGGGCCGCGCCCCGCGACCCGGGGCGCGGCCCGCGCACCCCCGCCACCCGAAGGAAGGTCCCCCGTGACACCGCACCCCACCAGACGACGACCGTGGTCGTACGCGACCGCGACGGTCGCCACCGCCGCCGCGATCTTCGCCGCGCTGCCGATGGTGGCGGCCCAGGCCGATCCGGTCCCCGCCGCCGACTACCAGCAGGTCACCCTCGCCACCGGCTCGGCCGAGATCGGCGAGGCGATGTCCCTGGCCGTGCTCCCGAACCGGTCGGTGGTGCACACCGCCCGCAACGGCACGGTCCGGGTCACCGACGCGGCCGGCAACACCAAGGTCGCCGGCACCATCCCGGTCTACACCCACGACGAGGAGGGGTTGCAGGGCGTCGCCGCCGACCCGAACTTCG
Source organism: Plantactinospora mayteni (assembly GCF_016862935.1). GTDB lineage: Bacteria > Actinomycetota > Actinomycetes > Mycobacteriales > Micromonosporaceae > Plantactinospora > Plantactinospora mayteni. The sequence goes on along the minus strand of NZ_BONX01000054.1, from coordinate 64,588 downwards.
CCAGCAACCGCTACGTCTACCTCTACTACTCGCCGCCGCTGAGCACCCCGGCCGGGGACGCCCCGACCACCGGCACCGCCGCCGACTTCGAGCGCTGGAAGGGGCACCTGCGGCTCTCCCGGTTCACCATGAACGCCGACGACACGCTGAACATGGGCAGCGAGCGGGTGGTGCTCCAGGTGCCGAACGACCGGGGGCAGTGCTGCCACGTCGGCGGGGACATCGACTTCGACGCCGCCGGCAACCTCTATCTGTCGACCGGTGACGACACCAACCCGTTCGAGTCCAACTCGTACACCCCGATCGACGAGCGGACCAACCGGAACCCGCAGTTCGACGCGCAGCGCTCGTCGGGCAACACCAACGACCTGCGGGGCAAGGTGCTGCGGATCAAGCCGCAGGCCGATGGCACCTACACGATCCCGGCCGGGAACATGTTCGCGCCGGGCACCGCCGGGACGCGGCCGGAGATCTATGCGATGGGCTTCCGGAACCCGTTCCGGATGAGCGTCGACAAGGCGACCGGGATCGTCTACCTCGGCGACTACGGGCCGGACGCGGGCGTCGGCGACGCTAACCGGGGGCCGGGCGGGCAGGTCGAGTTCAACCGGATCACCTCACCGGGCAACTACGGCTGGCCGTACTGCACGGGCACGAACACCACGGCGGAGACGTACAACGAGTACACCTTCCCGTCCGGGCCGTCGCAGGCGAAGTACAACTGCGCCGGCGGGCCGACCAACAACTCGTTCCGGAACACCGGGCTGACCACCCTGCCGCCGGCCAAGCCGAGCTGGATCAAGTACGGCGACGCCGGCTCACCGCCGGAGTTCGGCAGCGGTTCCGAGTCACCGATGGGCGGCCCGGTCTACCGGTACGACGCCAACCTCAACTCCAGCGTCAAGTTCCCGGCCTCGCTCAACGGCCGCTTCTTCGCCGGTGAGTACGGCCGGCGCTGGATCAAGGCGATCGCGGTGAACGCCGACGGCTCCCCCGGGGAGATCAGCGACTTCCCGTGGCGGGGTACCCAGGTGATGGACCAGGCGTTCGGCCCGGACGGCGCGCTCTACGTGCTCGACTACGGCACCGGCGCGAACAACCAGGCGCTGTACCGGATCGAGTACATCGGCGGCGGCAACCGGAACCCGATCGCGGTCGCCACCGCCAACCGCACCTCCGGTCCGAGCCCGTTGACCGTGAACTTCTCCTCGGCCGGCAGCTCGGACCCGGAGGGTGGGGCGCTGAGCTACCTGTGGACGTTCGGCGACGGGACGACGTCGACAGCGGCGAACCCGACGAAGACGTACACGGCCAACGGGACGTACAGCCCGACGCTGCGGGTCACCGACCCGGCCGGGCTGACCGGCACCGCCAGCCTGGTGGTGACGGTCGGCAACTCGGCGCCGACGGTGAACCTGACCGTGCCCGGCAACGGTGCGCTGTTCAGCTTCGGCGACACCGTTCCGTTCCAGGTGACGGTGAGCGATCCGGAGGACGGCACGATCGACTGCGCCCGGGTCCGGCTCACCTACGCCCTCGGGCACGACAGCCACGCCCACGAGATCACCTCCAAGACCGGTTGCTCCGGCACCATCAGCGTGCCGGTGGACGGTGAGCACGACGCCGCCGCGAACATCTACGGCGTCTTCGACGCCAGCTACACCGACAACGGCAACCTCACCTCGCACAGCATCCGGACGCTGCAACCGAGGCACCGCCAGGGTGAGCACTTCGGCGCCCAGTCCGGCGGGGTGCAGACCGCCGAGCACGCCGCCGCCGAGGGCGGTCGGACCGCCGGATTCATCGACAACAACGACTGGATCTCGTACCAGCCGTACCAGCTCGGCAACGCCACCCGGTTCACCGCGCGGGTCTCCTCCGGCGGGCCGGGCGGCACCATCGAGGTCCGGACCGGCTCGGCCACCGGTACCCTGCTCGGCACCGTCGCCGTGCCGAACACCGGTAGCTGGGACACCTTCACCAACGTCTCCACCAACCTGACCAACCAGCCGTCCGGGACGACCACGCTCTTCCTGGTCTTCAAGGGCGGTGCCGGCAACCTCTTCGACGTGGACTCGTTCACCTTCGCCACCGGCAGCACCGGCGGCGGACCGGCGACCGGGCTGCGGGCCACGGCCAACAACCAGTACGTCAGCGCCGTCGGCAGTAGCCCGCTGATCGCCAACAAGGCAAGCATCGGGGCCACCGAACAGTTCGACCTGGTCGACCTGGGCGGCGGCAACGTCGCACTGCGGTCCCGGAACACCGGGATGTACGTCTGCGCCGAGAACGCCGGGGCGAACCCGCTGGTCGCCAACCGGGCGGCGGCCGGGGCGTGGGAGACGTTCGCCCTGGTCCGCAACCCGGACGGCACGGTCAGCCTGCGGGCCACGGTGAACAACATGTACGTCGTCGCCGAGAACGCCGGCACCGAGCCGCTGGTCGCCAACCGGGCCGCGATCGGCCCGTGGGAGAAGTTCACCCTCGTCGACGGCTGAACCCTCGTCAATAGCTGATCCCTTGCCAACCGGCTGAACCCCTCGTCAATAGCTGGACCCTTGCCAACCTGAACCGCGCGGCGCACGCGCCCCGACCTCCACCTGCGGCCACGACGGACCGCAGCGGGAACTGGAAGGGGCTCGCTGAGCACCGCCGGGCCGGGCGGTGCGGTCGGCGGCCACCGACCGCACCGCCCCTGGTTCCGGCGCGACAACGGAGGTAATCCTGATGTACCTGAGAACGCGTTGGCTGCGGAGCACCGCCGCCACCCTGCTGCTGGCGGCCGGGCTCGCCGCGCCGGCCACACCGCCGGCCGCCGCCGCGCCGCCCGGCACCGCCGTACCGGCCGTGGCGGCAGCTCCGCCGCAGACCGCCGACAACGTGCACATCTTCTACTACTCGTGGTACGGCAATCCGGCGCACTCCGGCAGCTACCGGCACTGGCAGCAGGGCAACCACACCCCGCCGCAGGACGTCGGCGCCAACTTCTATCCGACGCTGGGGGCGTACGACTCCGGTGATCCGGCGGCGGTGCGGCAGCACATGGCCTGGATCAGCCGGGCCGGGGTCGGAGTGCTGGTCTACAGCTGGTGGGGACAGGGCTCCTTCGAGGACAACCTGACCCCGATCGTGCTGGACGCCGCCGCCGAACACGGCCTCCAGGTCGCCTGGCACCTGGAGCCGTACAGCGGGCGGACCGCCGCCTCGACCGTCGCCGACATCAACTACATCCACAACCGGTACGGCGGCCACCCCGCCTTCCACCGGGACGCCGCGCACGGCAACCGGTCGGCGTTCTACGTCTTCGAGAGCCTGCGGATCACCGACTGGACGCCGCTGGAGCAGGTCAAGGGGAACAGCATCGTGCTGGCCCAGACCACCGACACCACGAAGGTCGCGCACTTCGGCGGCATGTACACCTACGACGGGATCGCCGGGGCGACCGCGCCCGGCTGGGCCAACGCCAACGCCTTCTGCAAGGCGAACGGCCTGGTCTGGGCCCCCTCGGTGGCGCCCGGCTACCTCGACGACCGGGCGGTACCCGGCAACACCACCCCGACGGTCGACCGGGCCAACGGGGCGGCCTACGACCGGCAGTGGGGCAACGCCCTGAGCGCCGCGAACGGCGGACCGCCGAGCTGGGTCTCGATCACCTCGTTCAACGAGTGGCACGAGGGCTCGACGATCGAACCGGCCAGCAGCAGCCCGCCGGGCGGACACGGCTACCTGACCTACTCCGGGGCGTACGGGCAGACCGGCGCCGCCGCCGAGACCGCCTACCTGGACCGGACCCGGTACTGGGTGCGCCAGTACAACCCGGCGGTGGGTCCGGGACCGCAGCCGGAACCGGGTCGCCCGGTGAGCCTGCGTGCCCACGCCAACGGCCGGTACGTCACCGCCGACCCGGCCGGTACCGCCCCGCTGATCGCCAACCGGACCGCGATCGGCACGGCGGAACAGTTCGAGCTGGTGGAGCTCGGCGGCGGCAACGTCGCGCTGCGTGCCCGGGCCAACGGCCGGTACGTCGCCGCCGAGAACGCCGGGGCGAACCCGCTGGTCGCCAACCGAACGGCGGTCGGCGGCTGGGAGACGTTCCAGTTGGTCCGCAACGGTGACGGCAGTGTCAGCCTGCGCGCCACGGTGAACAACCGGTACGTGGTCGCCGAGAACGCCGGAGCCGCCCCGCTGATCGCCAACCGGACGGCGATCGGCCCGTGGGAACGGTTCGACCTGATCGGCGGCTGACCGATCGGCACCCTGGCGGTGCTGATCCTGCGCTGCGCCGGGCGGGACCGGCAACCCGGTCCCGCCCGGACGTTTCCTAGCGGCCGAGCCGGGCGAACTGCTCGGGGGTGAGCTTCGCGGACGGACCGTGGTACAAGGCGTTGAAGACCATCTTGGCCTCGCCCCGGTTCCAGGTACGGAAGGCGACCTCACTGCCGAAGGTCACCACCGAGCCGGTGCCGACCGTCCAGCTCAGACCGTTGACGGCGCCGTTGAGATACTCGCCGCCGATCAGCCAGCCGCTCTGCAACTGCTCCCCGCTGTCCGGATACTTCGCGACCACCCGCACCGGGTACTTGTCCGGGTCGGTGACCTCGTAGGCGCGGTCCTCGTCGAACCAGACCGGGTTGTCCGGGTCCATGCCCCAGCCGGCCGGCTCGGAGGTGTCGATCTCCTGGCTGAGCAGCGCCCCCGGGCAGTAGAAGACCGACGAGTCGGTCGGCAGCACCGAGCGGAGCGGCAACTCGAAGAGCGCCTGTGCGGTCGGGGTCGCGCTGCCGTACGCCACCAGGGTGCCGCCGGCCGTCACGAACTCGCGCAGCTTCGTCCAGCCCTCCTCGCCGACCCCGAACGCCCAGCTCCACTCCGCCGGATAGTTGTTCCGGTTCAGCCCGTTGACGATCGAGTTCCGGCTCACCCCGTGCGGCATGACGATCGCGTCGAACCGGCCGGCGAGGTTCTGGTAGTCCTGCGCCCGTACCACGGAGTAGTTCACCCCGTACTGGTCGAACTGCCACATCAGCCAGCCGGACTGCATGTTGTTGGCCGGCTTGAGCAGCCCGATCCGGGTGCCCGGCTTGAGCTGCGCCCCGGCGACCCGGGGCACGGTCGAGATGGCCGCCACCGGGATGCCGGTGTCGCGCGACTGCTCCTGGAGCATCTGCCGGGCCGCGTCGGTCGGCGGCAGCACGAAGGTACCGGCCGGGAAGGTGCGCCCGCCGTCGGTGAACTGGGCGGCGGCCCGGAAGACGGGGATGCCCTGCCGTTGCAGCCGGGCCACGATCCGGAACACGCCGTAGGACTCCGGGCCGATGGTGTACGCACCGGTGGCCGGCGGTGCCGCCGGCATGCTGACCGGGGCCGGCCTGATCTCGGTGAGCAGCTTGGTGCTGGCCGCGAAGGAGGTGTCGACCAGGTCGGCGCGGAAGCCGAGCAGCATCGGCAGGGTCTGCGCGGTCACGTCGTACGGGCGCTGCGGCGGGCCGCCCGGATATTGCAGCAGGTGCGGATACTCCTGCACCTCCAGCAGGGTCTTGGCGAAGCCGCCGTACGGCTGGTTCAGGTAGACCACGTACGAGCCGGCCGGATAGCGCTGGTCGCCGATGGTGAACGCCGACTGTGCCTGGCGTACCTCGACCGCGCCCCGGTGCAGGATGTCGAGGGCGTCCCGGACCGCCTGCGGGTCGCGCTGACCGGCCGGGATGACGTAGGCCCGGGGACTGGTCCGGGTCACCGCCTTGCGACCGACCCGATAGAAGTTGTAGAGCCAGTTGTAGTTGTCGTAGGCGACCGACTCGATGCCGGAATAGAACGCCTGCGAGACGTAGTCGACGATCTGCCGCAGCGTCCAGGTCTTCTGGTCGTACGGCTCGATGAAGCTGATCGACGACTCCTGGCTGCCGATCGGCCGGTCGCTGACGTTCGGGAACGCCAGGTTCGAGCAGCTCGCCGCCTCGGTGAGGATCCGGACGGTGTTGTGGTAGACGCAGTACTGCCGGGACGGGGTCCAGTAGTCGTAGGTCATGCCCCAGCCGACGCCCTTCATGCCGGCGGCGGTCATGCCGCGCTGCATCGCCAGGCCGAGCGCGTCGGTCTGCTGCACGGTGATCGCGTCGATGTTCGGGTCGTACGGCGACAGGTAGGGCGGGGTGAACATCCGGGGCGAGCCCGCGCCGGCCTGGTGCGAGTCCTGCAACACCTGCGGGTGGTACTTCGCCTGGATCGCGACGGCATGATGGCTCTCGACCTGGGTCAACATGAACCAGTCGCGGTTGTCGTCGTGCCCGGTGTACTTCTGGTAGAGGTCCGGGTAGGTACGCGTGTAGTTGGTCCCCTCGGTGGCCACGAAGTAGTCGTTGACCAGCACCAGCCCGTCCGGGTTCTGCGCCGGCACCAGCAGGATCACCAGGTTGTCCAGGATCTCCGTCACATACTCGGACTTCTCGGTGGCCAGCCGGTGTGCCCACTCGATGGTGGCCTGCGAGTTGCCGACCTCGGTGGAGTGGATGCCGGCGTACACGAAGTAGAAGGGCTTGCCGGTCCGGGCCAGTTCCTGGGCCTCGGTCGGCGACAGGCCGCGCGGGTCGGCCAGCCGGTCGTTGATCGCGATCAGCCGGTCCAGGTTCCGGTGGTTCTTCGGCGAGGTGATGGTGAGCAGCACGTACGGGTTGCCGTTGGTGGTCTTGCCGACCTCCTGGAAGCTGACCCGGTCGCTGCGGTCCGCGATGAGCCGGAAGTACGGGACCATGCGGTCCCAGGTGGCGAGCCTGCCGTCGGAGCCGATCCGGAACCCGAAGTACTGCTCCGGGGTGGGGATCGCGGCGGCCTTCCCCACGACGTCCGGCGCGGCGACCGGCCGGGTCGCGGGCTGCGCCGCGGCGACGTCGGGGGCGGCCACGGTCACCGCGGTCGCGGCGGCGCCGGCCGCCGCGGTGGACCTGAGCAGGGTACGACGGGACAGCCCTGAGCCTTCACTGTTTGTCATCTGGTGCCGCCTTCCGTGGCCGGCTCGCACGGCCGGCCGTCGTCTGGCCCGGGGAGAGAGCACTCCCCGCGCCGCTACCAGTAGGTCTGGGTGTGGGGGTTTCGACGGCGGTTCGGCCCAGGGATGGCAACGATCATCGACGCCTCCCGGCCGTTCGTTGATCACCTGCCTCCATTGAGTACCAGTCGGACCGACCCTCGGGCAATAGAGATCAACATTTTTGGCCCAGGCCGGCCATCACGACGTCACACCGTGGTGCCGACACCGGAGACCAACCCCTCGCCCAATGGCGTACGGCCCGGGTTGCCGGTAGAAACATCTCAATCCACTTCGCGCGGCGAGGTGGTGCTCGTCGGACGGTGCAGAGAGCGCTCTCTGAATCCGACCCGGGTGCCACCGCCACCCTCCGAAGAGGTGCGTCGACGACGACGCAGCAGCACCGGTGCCCGATTCCGTTCGGGCACCCCACCGCAGCAACCCCACCCCGTCGCTGCGCCCGGCTCCGACGGACCCGGTCCGCCACCGGCGCACCGGCCCGGCCCCGGCCCCGGCCAGCGGAAAGGACGGACGAACCGCATGACGACCCACTCCCCCGGCCTCCGGCGGCGCACCGCGCGCCACCGGTTCCGCCGGGTGCTCGTGCTCGGCCTCGTGCTGGCCACCGCCACCGCCGCGACGAACGTGCCGGCCAACGCCCACCCGCCCCGGCCCAGTACCCCGGACCTCGGGCGCAACGTCACCGTCTTCGACCCGAGCATGCCGGTCAGCGAGATCCAGGCGACCCTCGACGCGACCCACGCCCGGCAGGTCGGCAACGAGATGGGCACCGACCGGTACGCGTACCTCTTCAAGCCCGGCAGCTACGGCAGCGCCGAGCAGCCACTACAGATCAAGGTCGGCTACTACACCGAGATCTCCGGGCTCGGGGCCTCACCCACCGATGTCGTGATCAACGGCAAGGTCGAGGTCTACAACCGCTGTCTGGAGGGCGGCGGCACCGGCAACTGCATCGCCCTGGTCAACTTCTGGCGTACCCTCTCCAACCTGTCGCTCAACATCGTCGCTAAGGGGCAGGACGACTGCCGGGCGTCGGCGAACTTCTGGGCCGTCTCACAGGCGGTCTCGCTGCGCCGGATGAACATCGGCGGCGGCGGACTGTCGCTGATGGACTACTGCACCGCCGGCCCGCAGTACGCCAGCGGCGGCTTCATCGCCGACTCGCGGCTGCCGGCCACCACCAACGGCTCGCAACAGCAGTGGCTGACCCGGAACACCGAGGTCGCGAGCTGGTCGAACGCGGTCTGGAACCAGGTCTTCGCCGGGGTGGTCGGCGCTCCCGACGACGCCGGATTCCCCGACCCGCCGTACACGACGCTGGAGAGCACGCCGCTGAGCCGGGAGAAGCCGTACCTCTTCGTGGACGCGAAGGGTGCCTACCAGGTCCGGGTGCCGGCGGTGCGGCGGGACACCCGGGGCATCACCTGGGGTGCCGGGCTGACGCCGGGCCGGACGATCCCGCTGCGGGACTTCTTCGTCGCGCGGCCGTCCGACCCGGTACAGGTGATCAACCGGGAACTGGCCCGGGGCAAGCACCTGCTGCTCACCCCGGGCGGCTACGACGTGGCGCGCAGCATCGAGGTCAACCGCCCCGACACGGTGGTGCTGGGCATCGGGCACGCCACGCTGACCGCCGTGAACGGCGCGGTTCCGCTGGAGGTCGCCGGGGTGCCCGGGGTGGTGGTCGCCGGGGTCACCGTCGACGCCGGGCCGCGGGAGTCGCCGGTGCTGCTCCGCGTCGGCAGCCGGCACGGCCGCAACCACAGCACCCCGCAGAACCCGATCACCCTCTCCGACGTGTACTTCCGGGTCGGCGGCCCGCACATCGGCCGGACGAACATCGCCCTGGAGGTGAACGCCGACCACGTGCTCATCGACCACACCTGGGTCTGGCGCGGCGACCACGGCGTCGAGGGCTTCACCGAGGGCGTCAACGGCGACACCGACCGCTGGCGGACCAACACCGGCCGGTACGGCGCCGTCATCAACGGGGACCACGTGACCGCGACCGGCCTCTTCGTCGAGCACTTCCAGCGGTACAACACGGTCTGGAACGGCGAGGACGGCACCACGATCCTCTACCAGAACGAACTGCCGTACGACCCGCCGACCCAGGCCGACTGGATGAACGGCGACGTCGAGGGCTGGGCCGGCTACAAGGTCGGCGACCGGGTGAAGCGGCACACCCTCTACGGCGGCGGCGTGTACGTCTTCAACCAGAACAACCCGTCGATCCACACCGAGAACGGCTTCGAGGTGCCGGAAAGGCCGGGCGTCCGGCTGCACCACATCATGACCGTCAACCTCAGCGCGGGCGTCATCGACCACGTGGTCAACGGCGTCGGCGGGCCGGCCGACACCACCCGGGTCGGCGCACCGGTCTACCTCGCGGAGTACCCGGCCGCGTAACGCGGACCACCGACGGCGGCCGGCCCGGGGTCTCCGGCCGGCCGCCGTGCACGCGGTGGGTGCGCGCCGCGCGGTTCAGGTGGAAAAGGTTCAGTGGCAGGTGCCGGTGCCGCTGTCGGCGTAGCTCTTGCCCGCCTCGGGTACGAACTGCCAGCTGTAGCCGTTGGCGTGCAGGGTGAACTTCAGCACGCCGTAGGTGTCGCTGTTCCGGGCCTCGCTGTTCGGCGCGATCGTGCCGAAGCCGTAGTGGCTGGCGCCGCCCATCCCGGCCACGAAGGACCGGATGCCCCGACTGGTGTCCCGGGCACCGCTCGGGTTCTGCGGCGCGAACCGCTCGTACTGGTGGTTGTGCCCGAAGACCGCGACGTCCGCGTCGTAGTCGTACAACGCCTGGTAGAGCGGGCGGGTGGCGGTCGACGGGGCGTGGTTGGCACCGCTGGTGAAGAGCGGGTGGTGCCAGTACGCCAGCGTGCACGGTCGGGTGTTGGCGGCCAGGTCGGCGCGGAGCCAGCGTTCCTGGGCCGAGCCGGCCGACATGCTGACGTTGGAGTTCAGCGAGACGACGTGCCAGTTGCCGAGGTCGTAGGAGTAGTAGCCCTGCCCGGCCGGGCCGGCGGTCGAGCCGAAGTAATTGTAGTAGCCGGTGGCGCCCGAGGTGTTGTAGTCGTGGTTGCCCGGCGACGGCCGGGTCCGCGCCTTGTGCCGGCCCCAGGTCGGCTGGTAATAGCTGTTGAACTCGCTGGCGGTGCCGTTGTCGTAGACGTTGTCGCCGGTGGTGAAGACCGTACCGGCGATGCTGTCCAGCAGGGCGGCGGTGGCGCTGTCCCCGGAGCCCGAGGTGGCGATGTCACCCGCGCCGACCAGCACCGGGTCACCGGAGGACGGCGGGGTGGTCGGCGGGGTGGTGCTGCCGGTGGTGACCACCAGTTGCGGCGCGTCCGCCCCGGTCTCCCGGGTGTCGAAGTACGCCCCGTCGCCGTTGCTCGACGTGCCGGCGAAACTGTACGTGCCGTTGCCGGTCACCACGGCGGCGACGTCCAGCTCGTACCAGGCGTTGCTGGTCACCGAGCCGATCGAGCCGACCGAGGCGCCGTCGATCGCGGGCTGGTTGTTCCAGGTGGTGCCGGTCTCCGACCAGGCGTTGCTGGAGATCGCCCGGAAGCTGCCGCCGCTCGGGCTGCCGCTGTTGCCGCTGATCGTCCGCAGCCGCAGCTTCGCCCCGGTGAACTGCCCGCTGACGCCGCTCACCGTGAACCGCAGGAAGGTACGCCGGACCGGCGAGTTGTCCACCACGACCTGGGCCGAGGTGCCGTAGTTGGTGCTCGGGGTGTCGTTCTGCACGTAGGTGTCGGCGACCGGGGTGAACGTGGCGGTCGCGGCCCCGGCCGGGGCGGTCGCGGTGAGCAGCACCGTGGCGGTCGTGGCCACCAGTGCGACCGTGGCACCGGCGGCGACTCCCAGTCGAATGTGGCGGGTACCCATCCGGTCTTTCCTTCCCTCGGGAGGTTCAGGCGTCGGGAATCTAATGACGTGGATGAACCGCCGTCGCACGTCCGGATGAACAGTTCGGTGCCCGGCCGGCGAACGCTTCCCGCGCCACCGCCCGTTCACCCGACGCACACCTGCCGGCCGCCCCGTTCCGGTTGTCCCGGCGGGTACCGGATTGCACAGTGGTTGCCCGGCGCCGACCGGGCGGCCGGGTGCCGGGCGGTTCGGCACCTGCACCGGTGCCGGCAGCGGGTACGGAGGTGATCGGCGGTGTACCTGTCCACGGTGGGCCGGCCCGACCCGACCGACCCGGACGCTGGTGCGGGGGCCGAGCGGTCCCGGTCCCGCCGCCGGGGCTGGGCGCTGGTCGGCGGCAACGTCGTCGCGCTCGGCACGGTCAGCATGATCACCGACGTCTCGTCCGAGATGGTCAGCGCCGTGCTGCCGATGTACCTGGTACTCGGCCTCCAGCTCAGCCCGCTCGCCTACGGCGTGCTGGACGGCGTCTACACCGGGGCGACGGCGCTGCTGCGGATCGTCGGCGGTTTCGTCGCCGACCGGATCCAGGCCCGCAAGCTGCTGGCCGGGATCGGCTACGCCCTCTCCGCCGTCGCCAAGCTGGGCCTGCTCGCCGCCGGTCGGTCGGCCGGGGCGATCGGGCTGGTCATCGCCGCCGACCGGCTCGGCAAGGGACTGCGCACCGCACCCCGGGACGCCATGATCACCCTCTCCACCCCGGCCGGCTCGCTCGGCCGGGCGTTCGGCGTGCACCGGGCGATGGACGGTGCCGGTGCCTTCCTCGGCCCGCTGGTCGCGCTGGCGGTGCTGGCCGCCGCCGGTGGGTCGTACGACGCCGTCTTCGTGAGCAGCTTCTGCGTGGCTGCGCTCGGGGTGGTGGTGCTGGTGCTCTTCGTACGCGACCGTCCCGCCCCGGCCCGCCCCGAGGCCGCCGCCGTCGGCGGGAGTGGCGGCCGGCCGGTGCTGGCGAGTAGCAGGCCGGAGCCGGTGACGGTATCCGAGGCGTTGGGGCTGTTCCGCGCCCCTGGCGTACGGCGGCTGCTGCTCGCCGCCGTACTGCTCGGGCTCGCCACCATCGGGGACGGCTTCGTCTACCTGCTGTTGCAGCGCCGCGAGGAGCTGAGTGCGGTCTGGTTCCCGCTGCTGGCCGTCGGCACCAGCCTCAGCTACCTGCTGCTGGCCGCCCCGCTGGGCGTACTCGCCGACCGGGTGGGGCGGCTGCCGGTGGTGCTCGGCGGCTATCTGGCGCTGCTCGGGACGTACCTGCTGCTGCCCGGCCCGGTGCACGGCTGGCCGCTGCTGGCCCTGGTGCTCGGCCTGTACGGCCTCTTCTACGCCGCCACCGACGGCGTCCTGATCGCGCTCGCCGGCCCGCTGCTGCCGGAGCGGCTGCGCACCACCGGGATAGCGCTGGTGCAGACCGGGCAGGCACTCGCCTACCTGCTCTCCTCGGTGCTGTTCGGGTTGGCCTGGCAGACCTGGGGACCGGCGACCGCGACCCGTGTGGCGGCGGCCTGCGTCGGCGCGGCACTGGTCGGCACGGTACTGCTGCTGGCCGCCCGGCCGACCGCCCGAGCGGGGGTGGCCGGATGAGCCGCGCAGCCGAGCAGGAAACGGGAGTGATCGGCGGCGGTGGCGGGCCGGGCCTGTCCCGACAGAAGCGGATCATGCTCACCGCACTGGCCGCAGTGCTGCTCACCGGGGTTGCGGTCGGCTACACCGTGGTCAGCGGCGGCGACCCCCCGGACGAGCCACCGGTACGCGGCGCGGCAGGGCAGGCCGACCTCACCCTCGCGCCCGGTCCCCGGCTGCTCACCGTCACCGACCGGCACCTGGCGATCGTCGCCGCCGACGACCCCGGTGGCGGGCGGAACGTCGCCGACCTGGAGTGCGTCCGGGTCTACGCCGCCGCCGGTACCGGCGTCTGCCTGCGCCCCGACACGGCCTGGTCCTACCAGCTCGTGGTACTGGACAGCGGCCTGCGACCGACCCGGTCCTTTCCGGTACCGGGCCTGCCGAACCGGGCCCGGGTCTCCGGCAGCGGCCGGATGGTCGCCTGGACCACCTTCGTCGGCGGGGACTCCTACAACAGCGGCGGCTTCTCCACCCGTACCGGCATCCTGGACACCCGGACCGGGGTGCGTGTGTCGAGTCTGGAGGAGTTCGCGGTGACCCGGGACGGCCGGCCGTACCGGGCGGCCGACGTCAACTTCTGGGGCGTCACCTTCGCCGCCGACGACAACCGCTTCTACGCCACCATGTCGACGGCCGGGAAGCGCTATCTGGTGCAGGGCGACCTCGCCGCCCGGACCGTACGCACCATGGCGGAGAACGTGGAGTGCCCGTCGCTCTCCCCCGACGGCACCCGAATCGCCTTCAAACGGGCCGTCGACGGCGATCCGGCGAAGGGCTGGCGACTCTCGGTGCTGGACCTGGCCAGCATGCGGGTCACCGCCTCGGCCGAGCGATCCAGTGTGGACGACCAGGCCGCCTGGCTGGACGCCGACACCCTCGGCTACACGCTGCGCGACAGCGACGGCCGGCCGGACGTCTGGTCCGTACCGGCCGACGGCACCGGCGCGCCCCGGCTGCTCGTCCCGGAGGCCGAGTCACCCGCCGCCCTCGGCTGACTCCCGCGCCCCATCGCCCGGCGCAGCTCGTCGGCGCCCCCGCAGATCGGGCGTGGCGACGGCCTGCCCCGCTCTGCCCACAGTCGGCTGTCGGTGCCCAGCCGTACGGCCTGAGCAGCGGACTGGGCACGAACACCAGGAGGAAGCGAGACATCGGTTCTTCCCCGATCGCAACCCGGACATCCCGTGGCGAGAGTGACGTACCCGGGGCATAGACTCAGAGCATCCTTGCGGGGGGAGGCGAGGAATGCGTTTCGGGATCCTGGGACCACTTGAGATCCACTCGGCTCGTGGTCCCGTGCGGATCGGTTCCAACCGGCAGCGGGCACTGCTCGCCACTCTGCTGGTCCACCCGGCCCGGTCCGTCGCGGTCGACGATCTGGTGGAGGCCATCTGGGGGTCGGCCGCGCCGGAGAATCCCCGTGCCGCCGTGCACACCTGCGTTACCAGGCTGCGCCGCAGTCTCGAAGCGGCCGGCACCGAACCGGTCCGGATCGAGCGCCAGGTGGGCGGTTACCGGCTGGCGATCGGCCCGCAGGACGTCGACCTCGGCCGGTTCGAGGCGGCGCTCCGGCGGGCCGAGGCAGCCCGGGAGGCGGCGGAGCCCGCGACGGAGGCGGCGGCCCTCCGGGCAGCGCTCGACCTGTGCCGGGGCGAGCCCCTGGTCGACATCCGCTCGGACTATCTGGACCGCGAGGTCGTACCCCGACTGGTCGAACTCCGGCTGGCCGCACTGGAACGCCGCATCGACCTCGACCTGCGGGCGCCCGGCGACCACTCGGCCCTGGTCGCCGAGTTGCACGGCCTGACCGGCCGGCATCCGTTGCGGGAGCGCTTCTGGGTACAGCTCATGATCGGCCTGGCCCGGTCCGGCCGGCGCGGCGAGGCGTTCGCCGTCTATCGCGAGGTGCGGCGGCGCCTGCGCGAGGAGCTGGGCGTCGACCCCGGCGAGGAGGTGCAGCGGGTCCACCTCGCCCTGCTCCGGGGTGACCCGCCGCCGACCGGCGACACCGCCAACCCGACCGGGGCCGTCCCGGCAGCCGCGCCGTGGACGAACTCCTGGCAACTGCCGCTGGACGTCGGCGACTTCGTCGGCCGGGGCCGGGAACTCAAGCACCTCCTCGACGGGCTGCGGCCACCGGCGGGCGGCGGGCCAGCCGTCGTCGTGGTCAGCGGGCCGCCGGGGGTGGGCAAGTCCGCACTTGGCATCCGGGTCGCCCACCAGCTCCGGGCCGACTTCCCGGACGGCCAGTGGTATGTCCGGCTGCGCGGCGCCGGCCCGGCCCGGCGGGACCCGGCACACATACTCGCGGAGCTGCTGCGTACCGCCGGGGTGAACCCGGTCGGGCTGCCGGACGGGACGGACGAACGCGCCGCCCTGCTGCGGTCCCGGCTGGCCGACCGTCGGGTACTGCTGCTCCTCGACGACGCCGCCGACGCCGCACAGGTGGCGCCGCTGCTGCCCGGCCGGCCGGGCTGCGCCGTCCTGATCACCAGCCGGTCGGACCTCGGCGGGGTGACGGCACTGTACGGTGCCCGCCGGCTGACGCTCGGCCTGCTCGTCCCCGACGAGGCACACGAGCTGCTCCGCCGGATCGTCGGGCCGGACCAGCTCGGCGCCCGCGAGGCGGCGGAGCTGGCCGACCTCTGCGGCAGGCTGCCGCTCGCGCTGCGGATCGTCGCCGCGAACCTGGCCGGCCGGCCCTCGCTCAGCCCGGCCCGCTACGCCGGCCAACTGGCCGCCGGAGACCGGCTGGCGAAGCTCACCGCCGACGGGGACGAGAACCTCACCGTCCGCTCGGCGTTCGACCTGTCGTACGCCAGCTCCGACGAGGCGCAGCGACGGGCGTTCCGACTGTTGGGGCTGGTGCCCGGGCCGGACGTGTCGGTGCCGGGCGCGGCGGCGCTGTTCGGTCTCGACGAGGAGCAGACCGGCCGGCTGCTGGACCAGCTCGCCGCGGCGAACCTGGTGGAACGACACACCATGGAACGGTTCCGCCTGCACGACCTGCTCCGGCTCTACGCCGCCGACCGGGCCTGCGCCGACGAGTCGGCGGACGAGCGGGCGGCGGCGCTGCGTCGCCTCTTCGACTGGTATCTCCACGGCGCCAACGACGCGGCGATCCGGTGCTATCCGATGATGTACCCGGCCAACCTGCCCGAACCACCGTCCGAGCTGCGCACACCCGAGCACGAGTCGGCCCGGGCCGCCCTGGACTGGCTCGACGCCGAGCGGGCCGGCATCGGCGCCGCCGTGCAACACGCCGCGCGACACGGCCCGACCCCGTACGCCTGGCTGCTCACCTATGCGATCCGGCCGGACATGCTGCTCCGCTACCACATGGCCGAGCTGGACGCGATGAGCGAGGCCGCGCTGGACGCCGCCCGGCGTACGGCCGACCAGCGGGCCGAGGCGACGATGCTGCTGACCCGGGGGACGCTGGGGGTGACCACCAACCGGTTCCAGGAGGCGCTCGACCACCTCGCCGAGGCGCAGCCGCTGGCCGAGGCGCACCAGCAGGCCGAGCTGGCCGCGAGCATCGCCAACATCTGGGGATTGGTCCACCTCAACCTCGGCGAGCTGGCCCAGGCCGCCGAGCAGTTCGACCGCTCGCTGCGCTGGGTCGACGTCATCGGTGAGTCGGCCCGGCCCCGGACGATCTCCACCCTGATCAACCTGGGCGTCGCCCGCCTCGAACTCGGCGAGCTGGACCGGGCCCGGACCTACTTCGCGCGTGCCCTGCTGCTGGCCGAGACGCACGGCTCGCCGTTCAGCGTGGCGACCGCGCTGGTCAACCTCGCCGGGGTGGAGCTGGAGCTGGGCAATCTCGACCGTGCACTGATCCTCTTCGAGGACTCGCTCGGCAGATACCAGGAGTGCGGGGCACGCCCCGAGGAGGCGATCGCGCGGCAGGGGTTGGCGACGGCGCACCGGGACGCCGGACGCTACGACCGGGCCGAGGAGCAGGCCCGGCTCGCGGTCGAGCTGACCGAGCAGATCGGGCACCGGCGGTACGCCGCCGACTCGCTCGCCACCCTCGCCTCGGTCTACCTGCTGACCGACCGGCCGGAGCTGGCGGCGGCACACTACGCGCGCAGCCACGATCTCGCGGTCGAGTTGGGCTACCCCCGGGTCGAGATCGAGTCGCTGGCCGGCATCGCCCTGTTGGAGGCCGTCGACACCGACGCGCCCGCTCCGAAGGTCCCGGACCCGTCGCCGTCCCGGCCGGACGCACCGATCGCGGTGGCCGGTACGCCGGCGACCGGAGGCCCCGGCACGCCGTCGACCATGCGCGCCGACCCAGCTGGCACCGCGACAACCCGGGATCGGCCGGATGCGGTGGCCCGGGCGAGGGCGGCCGGACTGCGGCTGATGGAGGCGAAGGCCCTGGTGCTGCGCGCCCGGGTGGGGCTGCGGCGGGGTCGGCTCGACGAGGCGTCGGACGACGCGGAGCTGGCGCTGACGCTGCACCGGGAGTCGGGATGCCGGCTCGGCCAGGCGCAGGCGCTGGTCCTGCTCGGCGAGGTCGCCGCGCTCCGGAACCACCCGGAGGCGGCGGAACGGTGGCGGGAGGCGGCGGAGCTGTTCACCCGGATCGGCTCGCCGTTCGCGGCGGAGCCCCAGGCACGGCTCGCGAAGGATCCGGCACGGCGCGGGGAGCCGCTGCCGGAGACCGCCTGACCGGCGAGACGCGAAGCCGCTGCCGAAGCCGCCTGAGCGGCGGCGCGGGGAGCCGCCGCCCGAGACCTCCTGACCGGCGACTCGGGAAGCTGCTGCCGGAGACCCGCTCGGCAGGCGGGGACGGGTGCTCAGTTCGGCCGGGTCGCCGGTGCCCGGCGGGCCGCGCCGTCCGCGCTCTCCATCGTCTCCAGCGCGATCTCCAGCAGCGCGACCCGGCGTTCCCGCTCGTCGCCGAGCCCTTCCCCGAGCAGGTCACCGGCGTGCAGGCAGAAGATGGCCAGGATCCGGCGCAGTTGCGCGCCCAGCGGCTCGTCCGGCACGACGAGCAGTTCCACGGCCCGCCGCATCCGGGCGGCCAACCGCCGACCGCTGGGCAGCGCGCTGACCACGGTCGGGTTGCGGGCGACGAATCGGCTGATGTCCGCCTGCCGGCCGGTCTCGTACAGGCCGGTGGCGTAGCGCCGGACGAACTCCCGGCGCATCCGGGCCGGATCCGGCTGCTGCTCCGCCCACTCGAACAGTTCGTCGAGGGCGTCGATCCGCTCCTCGATCAGGCTGTCGACGATGTCTTCCTTGGCCGGGAAGTGGTAATAGAGCGCGGCCTTGGTCAGGCCGAGCCGGTCGGCGACCTCGCGCAGCGAGGTGCGGTCGTAGCCGTCGGCGACGAAGAGGTCGAGCGCGACGTCCCGGATCCGGGCCCGGGTGTCACCGGTCCGGAGCCCGCTCCGGCGACCGGTCGGAGCCGGTCCGCCGGTCATGGGGTCACGTAGCCGAGGGCGGCCCGCACCACCTCGACCAGGGGGCGCTCCTGATGGTCGGTCCAGTGCTGGGTGGCCGCACGCAGCGCGTGCAGGAACGTCCCGGCGAGTACCCGGGCGTGTAGCGGGGTCTCCGGTGCCTCGGGCAGCCGACGGGCGATCTCGGCGGTGAACTCCTGCTCGACGGCGCCGTACGCGGTGATCTGGTGGGCGGCGAGGCTGGGATGGTTGCGGATCAGGCGCCGCTGGGCCAGCCACAGCGGGTCGAGGCCGTCGCTCTCCCGGGCCAGTTGCTCGGCGGCCCGGGTCAGGGCGGGCCAGGGCTGTTCGTCGAGCGGCTGGGCGTGTACCAACTCCAGCAGCCGGCGGATCCGCACCAGATCGGCGTGGAACAGAGCTTCTTCCTTGTTCGCGAAGTAATTCGAGAATGTCCGGCGGGACACATCGGCGGCATCCGCGATCGCCTCCACGGTCACCCGGTCGGGCCCCTGCTCGGCGGCGAGCCGGAGTGCCGCCCGGTGCAGTGCCTCCCGCGTCGCGGCCTTCTTGCGCTCCCGCCGCCCCACCGTCTCATCCATCGGGAACAGCGTACGTGTCGGTGACTCATTTCTCAAAGCGAAAACTTGCACACTGGGCAGCTATTCGGGAATCCTTGTGTGTGACAACCAACCGCCCGAGGAGGCGAGGTGGACACCACCGCTCGGCACACCGGGCTCGGTGACCGGCTCCGTGACCTGATGTCGGCCCTGCGGCTGATCCGGCACCGACGCTCGATCGAACGGCCGGCCGTGCCGTCCGGCCTGGTCGGCATGCTGTTGCAGATCGACGAGCTGGCCGACCAGGCGGCCGGCTGCCACGCCAAGGAACTGGCCGACCGCTCCGGACTCGACCCGTCGACGGTCAGCCGGGCGGTCGCCGCGCTGGTGGCACGGGGCCTGGTGACCCGCCACGCCGACCCGGCCGACCGGCGGGCCAACTTCGTCGTGCTCACCGACGAGGGGCGTACGGCACTGGCCGACGCCCGCGACTGGTACGGCGAACTGCTCGGCGCCGCACTCGCCGACTGGAGCCCGGCGGAGATCGACGCGCTGACCGGCGCGCTCGACCGGTTCGTCACCGACATCCAGGCCAGCCTCGACCGGGCCCCTGGACAGATCAACTCTCAAGAAAACCTGGAGGCCGCGCGATGAGCGCACCGACAACCCTCGCACCCGCGCCGGAAGCGGAGCCGATGAGCCATCGGCGCACCCTGGAGGCGCTCAGCGGCCTGCTGTTGGTGCTCTTCGTCGCGATGCTCAGCAGCACCGTCGTCTCGACCGCGCTACCCAAGATCATCGGCACCCTGAACGGCTCGCAGACCCAGTACACCTGGGTGGTCACCGCCACCCTGCTCACCGCGACCGCGACCACCCCGATCTGGGGCAAGCTGGCCGACCTGTTCAACAAGAAGGCCCTGGTCCAGACGGCCATCGTGATCTTCCTGGTCGGCTCCGTACTGGCCGGGCTGAGCCAGGACGCCGGCCAGCTCATCGCCGCCCGCGCCTTCCAGGGCATCGGGGTCGGCGGTTTGCAGGCCCTGGTCCAGGTGGTGATCGCCGCGATGATCCCGCCCCGGGAACGCGGCCGGTACAACGGCTACCTCGGCGGCGTGATGGCGCTCGCCACCGTCGGCGGACCGCTGCTCGGCGGACTCATCGTCGACACCTCCTGGCTCGGCTGGCGCTGGTGCTTCTTCGTCGGGGTACCGATCGCGATCATCGCGCTGCTCGTCCTCCAGGCCACCCTGCACCTGGTCACGGTCCGTCGGGAGAACGTGAAGATCGACTATCTCGGCGCCAGCCTGATCGCGGCCGGGGTCAGCGTGCTGCTCATCTGGATCTCGTTCGTCGACGGCTCGTTCGGCTGGCTCTCCTGGCAGACCGGTGCCATGGTCGGCGCCTCCGTGGTCCTGCTCGCCCTCGCCGTCCTGGTCGAGGCCCGCGCCGCCGAGCCGGTCGTACCGCTGGACATCGTCCGGCAGGGCACCACGGCACTGTCGATCGTCGGCAGCCTGGCGGTCGGGATGGCGATGTTCGGCGGGGCTGTCTTCCTCGGCCAGTACTTCCAGATCGGCCGTGGCTACAGCCCGACCGAGGCCGGCCTGCTCACCATCCCGATGATGGCCGGGGTACTCGCGTCGTCGATCGTGACGGGGCGGATGATCACCCGCAGCGGGCGGATCAAGCCGTACATCGTGGTCGGGGCGATCGTCCTGGTCGCCGGGTTCCTGATGCTCGGCACCATCGACCACGAAACCTCCCTGGTCTTCATCGGCGGGGCGATGCTGCTCGTCGGGATCGGGGTCGGGATGACCATGCAGAACCTGGTACTCGCGGTGCAGAACGCCGTACCGCTGAAGGACATCGGCGCGGCGAGTTCCTCGGTGG
Source organism: Plantactinospora mayteni (assembly GCF_016862935.1). GTDB lineage: Bacteria > Actinomycetota > Actinomycetes > Mycobacteriales > Micromonosporaceae > Plantactinospora > Plantactinospora mayteni. Next base: position 44,132 of record NZ_BONX01000054.1, on the reverse strand, counting down.
CGTTCTTCCGCTCGCTCGGCGGCACCATCGGAGTCTCCGTACTCGGTGCGGTGCTCGCCCGCCGGGTCACCGAGCAGATCACCCAGGACCTGACCGCGGCCGGAATCCCGGCCTCGGGGGCCGGCAGCGCCGGGGGCAGTCTCAACCTGTCCGGCCTGCCGGACGCCGTCGTGCAGATCGTGCGCAACGCCTACGGCGACGCCACCGGGCACATCTTCCTGATCTCCGCGGCCATCGCGGTGATCGGGGTGATCGCCGCCGCCCTGCTCAAGCCGGTCACCCTGCGGACCAGCCTCGACCTGCCGGACCCGGCCACCAGCGCCGCCACCGCGGCGGGTGCCATCGACGGCGCCCCGGTCGACGGCGCATCGCCGGCCCCGGACGGGGCGGCGACCCGGCGCTGACCGTGCCCACCGGTGCCCGCCGGCCGTGACCCGGCCGGCGGGCCACGTGCGATCCGGACGACCGGCCCATCCGGGCTGGTCGTCCAGCGTCGGCTAGGGCTGTCTCGTGGATCTCGGTGGAGATCCGCGAGACAGCCCTAGCCGCCGACTCGGACGCATGCTTCACGTTTTCGATCGAAAAAGTTAGAGTTCTCTATGCGTCGAGGTCTCGCTCTCGCGGTCGCCGCGCTCGCGGCCAGCCCAGTGCTCGTCAGTCCCGGGGTCGCCGCCGCCGCGACGGTGCCGGCCACACTCGTCATCGGCAGCGACTTCCCCGACCCGGACGTGATCCGGCACGGCAACACCTACTACGCCTACTCCACCAACAACGGCAACGGAAACGTCCCGGTCGCCACGGCCAGCTCCCTGACCGGCCCGTGGACCCGGCGGCCGGACGCGCTGCCAAGCCTCGGCGCCTGGGCCAGCGGCGGCCTGACCTGGGCGCCGGACGTCTCGGCGCGGGCCGACGGCACGTTCCTGCTCTACTACACCGCCCGGAGCCGAGCCGTCGGCCGGCAGTGCATCGGCGCGGCCGTCGCCAACTCCCCGCTCGGCCCGTTCAGCGCCGTCGGCACCGAACCGCTGGTCTGCAACGGCGGCGAGGGCGGCGACATCGACGCGTCGAGCTTCGTCGACAGCACCGGACTGCGCTACCTGCTCTACAAGGACGACGGCAACGCGATCGGGCAGCCGACCAGCCTCTGGCTGCAACGGGTCGCCGCCGACGGGGTGACCCCGCAGGGCGCCCGGGTCGAACTGCTGCGCAATGATCGCCCGGAGGAGGCCGGCGTGATCGAGGCACCGGTGCTGACCAGGGTCGACTCCCGCTACGTGCTGTTCTACTCGCTCGGCGGTTACGGCGGCACCGGATACCAGACCAGCTACGCCACCTCGACCTCGCTGACCGGGCCGTACACCAAGGCGTACCGGTCGCTGATCACGACGGCGAGCACCGACGCGCACGTCACCGGACCCGGCGGCGCCGATCTGGTACGCGAGCCCGGTGGCGACTCCGTCGTCTTCCACGGCTGGCTGCCCGGGAACACCGCCCGTGGCATGTACGTCGCGGCGCTCGGCTGGAGCGGCGGATATCCCGTGGTCCGGGGCAGTAGGGTGCGCTACGAAGCCGAGCGCGGCGTACTCAACAACTGCGCCGTACGGAGTACCGCGAGCGCATCGCAGGGACAGGTGGTGGCGTACCTCGACCATCCGGACAGTTGGGTCGAGGTCAGCGTCTTCGCGCCCCGGGCCGGCGGCTACACCGCGTACGTCAGCTATGCCGCCGGCTACGGCGACGCCCAGCACACGCTGACGGTGAACGGCGGCGCTGCCCAGGTCGTCGACTATCCGAACTCCGGCTGGGAGAACTGGCGGCAGGTGGCGGTCAGCGTCACCCTGGCCGCCGGAGTCAACACCCTGCGGTTGAACCACCGCAGCCGGTGGGCGGAACTCGACCACATCGAGATCGCCTAGGAGACCGCTGAGCGACCCTCCGGCTGCCGGCAGGTCGCCGTCCCGGGCGGTGGTCGAGGCCGCCTGTCCGGTGCGACTCCGGCCAGTCGCAAGGCACACAAAACGCCCGTCGGATGGCACACGACCATCGCGGATTGCGAGAACGCTCATCGAAATTGTTTAATCTCTACCCAGGCCCCTATCCTTCCTGCTCCCGAGCCCTTACCCTCGTTGACCTGGGAAAAGGAGCTGAGAACATGAACGGAAGCAGTACCCGAACACGCCTACGGCGGCTGCCGGCCTTCGTGGTCGCCGGCGCGGCCACGATAGCCGGGCTGGCGGTCGCGTCGCCGACCTACGCCGCCCAAGCACCCGCCAACACCTGCCCGCAAGTGGAGATCATCGGCGCCCGGGGCAGCCTCCAAGCTCCCGGCCTCGGCCTCAACCTCACGCCGCTGGCCCAGCAGATCACGCAGCAGTTGCCGCAGACCGTCCGTGCCACCGCACTGGCCTACCCGGCGACATTGTTCAACTACACCGGCAGCGTCCGACAGGGCGTCGCCGAGGTCCAGCGGGTCATGACGGCCACCGCCGCGAAGTGCGCCGACACCCGCTTCGTCCTGGCGGGCTACTCGCAGGGCGCCCAGGTGATGGGCGATGCGCTGGTCGGCGGAGGTTTCGCTGGCAGCTCGCCACTCACCGCCGATCTCGCCTCCCGGATCTCCTCCGTGCTGCTCTTCGGCGACCCGACGTTCACCGCTGGCGAGTCGTTCAACGTCACCAATCGCCCGGCCTCCGGCATCCTCCCCCGCAGAGCCGGCCAGCTGAGCGCGTTCGCCGACCGGATCCAGTCCTACTGCAACGCCAACGACCAGTTCTGCCAGAGCGGGACCAGCCTCGCCGCGCACCTGGACTATCGGAGTTCCCTGGGCCAGGCCACCAAGTTCGTCGCCGCCCAGGCGAGCGCCGACTTCGGCGGTTGACCCTGCTGGTGGTCGCGGGCTGGATGATCCACCGGCGGCACACCGTCCCTGACAGGGCGGCCGGGGGGAGTCACCGTCCCGGCACGATGCCGGCGTCGTAGGCCCGGACGATGGCGCCGGCCCGGTCCCGGACACCGAGCTTGAGGAAGATCGCCGAGACGTGCCCCTTCACGGTCCGCTCGCTCAGGTGCAGCGAAGCGGCGATCTCGACGTTGTTCGCACCCGACGCCACCAGCCGGAGCACCTCCAGCTCGCGGCCGGTCAGCGCGGCCACCGAGGACGCTGGCCGGCCCGCGCGCCGGCCCCGGACCAGCGCCAGCACCCGCGCGGCGACCTGCGGGTCGAACCACGAGCCGCCCCGGGCGGTGACCCGGATCGCGCCGACCAACTCCGCCGCGGGCGCGTCCTTCAGCACGAAACCGGCCGCGCCGGCCTCGATGACCCCCCAGAGCACCTCGTCGTCCTCGAACGTGGTGAGCGCCAGCACCGGCGGTGCCCCCTCGGCGCCGGCCAACCGCCGGGTCGCCTCGATCCCGTCCAGCACCGGCATCCGGACGTCCATCAGTACGACGTCCGGCTCCAGCCGACCCGCGAGGTCGACTCCGGCCCGGCCGTCGGCCGCCTCGCCGACGATGGCGAGGTCGTCGTGCGCAGACAGGATCAGCCGGAGTCCCGCCCGGACGAGTTCCTGGTCGTCGACCAGTACGATCCGGATCACCCGGCCACCCCCGCGCCGGTACGCCGCACCGGCAGCGACGCCTCGACCAGCCAACCGTCGCCGTCCGGTCCGGCCGACACGGTGCCGCCGAGCGGGTCGACGCGCTGGCGCATGCCGTCCAGCCCGGTGCCGCCGCCCCGACCGGTCGGGGTGGGGGTCCGGGTCGGGGCACCGTTGCGTACCGACACCGCGAGGCGGTCGGGGTGCCGGACGATCCGGACCACCGCCTCGGCCCCCGGGGCGTGGTGCCGGACGTTGCTGACCGCCTCCTGCACGATCCGGTACGCGGCGAGCCCGGTGTAGGTGTCGACGGACCCGAGCTCGCCGACCAGCTCGGTACGGACCGGCAGCCCGGCCTCGGCCGCGCCCCGTACCAGGTCGACGATGTCCGCCGCACCGGGCAGTGGCGGTCGGGCGGCGCCACCGCCTTCGGCCGGATCGCGCAGCAGGCCGACGATCGCGCGTACGGACTGGAGGCTGTCCCGGCCGACCTGCTCGGCCCGGTCCAGCGCCTCGGCCGCCGCCGCCGGGTCGCGGTCCAGCACCTGTCGGGCGCCGACCAGGTTGAGCAGTACGACGGTGAGCCCGTGCCCGACCGCGTCGTGCACGTCGTGCGCGATCCGGCGGCGCTCGGCCGCGGCGGCGGCGACGTCGAGCCGGTCGTGTGCCTCGGTCAGCGCGGCGACGAGCTGCCGCTCCCGCCGGAGGATGCGGCCGATCAGCCAGGTGAAGAGCGTCCCGGTGCCGAAGAAGACGACGGCGGGATAGTCCTCGCGCCACTCGCCCTCGACCGCGACGAGCGCCACCGGCACGACGCCCGCGCCGACGGCGGCCACCATCTCGGCCGGCCACGACCGGCCCAGCGCCGCCAACCAGGCCACCGCGAGCATGGCCAGGAAGATGGCGCCCGGCGCGTCGTACCAGAAGGTGACCAGCGCCGGCACGCCGACGCCGAGCACCGCCATCGGCCACGGCCCGACCCGGACCTGGCCGGCCAGCAGCGCCCAGGGCACCAGGGCGACGACGAGGGTGCCGACCAGCCCGGCGGTGATGCCGGTGGTCAGGAAGACGAGCAGCGCCGCCGCCAGGGCCGCCAGCGGAAAGGCCAGGCCGGTGGTGAACGAGCCACCCCACGCCCGCAACCCCGTCTGCTCCACGTCCGCAGACTACCGCCGGGCCGGACCGGACACCCCGTCCCCGGGTACGCCCCGATCCGTTCCCCGGTACGGGTCCGGACCCGACCCGGGCCCGGGCCGGAAGCGGTCGCCGGTCCGATGTGGCCGGACGGGGCGGGAGCAGACGATGGCGGCCAGCCCCTTTTCGCGTACCGAGGAGATCACCGTGTTCCGCAGAATCGGTCACTTCGTCGTCCGCCGTCGCCGGCTCGTGCTGGCCCTGACCGTCCTCTTCCTCGTCGCCGCCGGTGCGGCCGGATCCGGCGTGTTCGGCCAGCTCGGCGGCGGCGGCTTCGCGGACCCGGACGCCGAGTCGACCCGGGCCGAAGCCTTCCTGACCGAGGTCGGCGCACCCCGGCCCGAACTGGTGCTGCTGGTCGAGGCCGCCGACGGCACCGGGGTGGACGATCCGGCGGTGGCGGCGGCCGGGACCGCGCTGACCGAGGAACTCGCCGACGATCCCGCAGTACTCGGGATCAGCTCGTACTGGTCGACGGGTGGGCAGTCGGCGCTCCGCTCGACCGACGGCAGCGCGGCGCTCGTCGTGGTCGACCTGGCCGGGGACGAGGAGCAGGTCGAGGCGGCGGCGGCCGGCATCGCGGCGGAGCACACCGGAGGGCACGGCCCGCTCACCGTCCGGGTGGGCGGCGGGTACGCGATCGACGAGGCCATCGGCGAGCAGCTCGACACCGACCTGATCCGGGCCGAACTGATCGCGGTCCCGGTGACGCTGCTCCTGCTGCTGATCGTCTTCGGCGGGATCGTGGCGGCGACCCTGCCGCTGGCCGTCTCGGTGGTCGCGGTACTCGGGGCGCTCCTCGCGCTCTCCGGCATCGCGCGGTTCACCGACGTCTCGGTGTACTCGATCAACCTGATGACCGGGCTCGGCTTCGGGCTGGCGATCGACTACTCGCTGTTCGTGCTGAGCCGGTTCCGCGAGGAGTTGGCCGCCGGCCGGCCGACGTACGAGGCGGTGGTGCGTACGGTGCAGACCGCCGGCCGTACCGTGGCGTTCTCGGCGCTCACCGTGGCCGTCTCGCTCTCGGCGCTGTTGGTCTTCCCGCTGTCCTTCCTGCGTTCGTTCGCCTACGCCGGGGTGGCGGTGGTGGTCAGCGCCGCAGCCGGGGCCCTGCTCACCCTGCCCGCCCTGCTGGCGGTCCTCGGGCCGAGGGTGAACGCCGGATCGCTGCGGTGGCGCCGGCGTACGGGCGGACCGAGCCGGCCGGCCGAGTCGGGTTTCTGGTACCGGCTCGCCGGTGCGGTGATGCGCCGACCGGTGCCGGTGGCGACCGGAGTCGTGCTCTTCCTGCTGGCGCTCGGCATCCCGTTCCTCGGCGTCGACCCGGGGCTGCCGTCGCACCAGGCACTGCCGCCGTCCAATGAGGCCCGGCAGGTGGTCGAGGCGATCAAGACCGGGTTCGCCGGCAACCGGACCGAGGAGTTCGGGATCGCCCTGCCCGGCGTCGACGCCGACGGTGCGGACGCCGGGGCGGTGGCGACCTTTGCCGGCCAGGTCGGTGCGGTCGACGGGGTCGCCGAGGTCGCGCCGCAGGTGACGCCGGCCGGCGCCTGGCTGAGCGTGGTCCCCTCGGTCGTGCTGCGCTCCGCCGAGGGCGAGCGGCTCGTTGACGAGATCCGGGCGCTGGACCCGCCGTTCGACTTCGCTGTCGGCGGTGACGCGGCGGAACTCGTGGACGCCAAGGCCGCCATCGGGGACCGGCTGCCGCTGGCGCTGGCGCTGATCGCGGCGACCACCGCGCTACTGCTCTTCGCCGTCTTCGGCAGCATCCTGGTACCGGTCAAGGCGATCCTGCTGAACCTGCTCTCCCTGACGGCGACCTTCGGCGCGATGGTGTGGATCTTCCAGGACGGGCATCTCTCCGGCCTCCTCGGTTTCACCGCCACCGGCCAGCTCGACGTGTCGATGCCGATCCTGATGTTCTGCGTCGCCTTCGGCCTGTCGATGGACTACGAGGTCTTCCTGCTCTCCCGGATCAAGGAGGAGTACGACCGCACCGGCGACAACACCCGGGCGATCGCCACCGGGCTGGCCAGGACCGGCCGGCTGATCACGGCCGCGGCCGTACTGCTGGCCGTCTCGTTCGCCGCCTTCGGAGTCAGCGGGATGAGCTTCCTGAAGCTGATGGGGATCGGCCTGACGCTGGCGATCCTGGTGGACGCCACCGTCATCCGTGGACTGCTGGTACCGGCCGTCATGCGGCTCGCCGGTCGGGCCAACTGGTGGGCGCCCGCGCCGCTCAGGCGGCTCCACCAGCGCTGGCACCTCCGGGAGAACTGACCGCCGACCGCTCCCCCTCGGCTCCGTCCCGGGCGTCGGCGGATCCGTCACGACCCTCGGCAGGTTCGTCCCGGGCGTCGGCGGATCCGTCACGACTGTCGGCGGGCTCGGCTCGGGCGTCGGCGGATCCGTCTCGACTGTCGGCAGGCTCGGCTCGGGCGTCGGCGGGTGGGCGGGTGACCGGCACCAGGAGGAGCGCGGGCAGCAGGAGCAGCGGCACGACCAGCAGGGCCCGGAGGCTGCCGACCCGGTCGCCGAGCAGCCCGACCAGGGGCGGCCCGGCCAGGAAGGCGGTGTAGCCGATCGCCGCCACCACGCTGACCCGGGCGGCGGCCCGGTCCTCCTGGTCGGCCGCCGCGCTCATCCCCATCGGAAAGCCGAGCGAGGCGCCGAGCCCCCAGAGCAGCACCCCGGCCATCGCCAGCGGCCACGGGCTGGCGAGTACCGCCGCCGTGGCGCCGATCGCGGCCAGCACGATGGTGCTGAGGAGTACCGGTACCCGACCCCAGCGGTCCAGCGCGATCGTGCCGGCGGTGCGGCCGAGCGTCATCGCGGCGACGAAGACCCCGAAGGCCAGCGCGCCGACCGCGTCGGAGACCCGGTGGCCGTCCACGAAGGCCAGCGCCAGCCAGTCGTTGGCGGTCCCCTCGGTGAAGGCCATCACCACCAGCAGCAGGCCGATCAGCAGGGTACGCGGCTCACGCCAGGCGGCCAGCGCGCCGGTGCCCCGGGTCGGGCCGGTCGCCGGGTCGGGCGGCGGGGTCGCGCGGGCCGGCAGGAACGACCGGACCGCGGGCAGCGTACCGGCGAGCATCGCCACGGCGGCCAGCCCGAGGTGCAGCCCGATCGGGACGCCGAACCGGGCGCTGCCGGCCCCGGCGACCGCCCCGGCCACGGTGCCGAGGCTCCAGGCCGCGTGGAACCGGGGCATCACGGTGCGGCCGAGCCGCCGTTCGACCGCCGCCGCCTCGACGTTCATGGCCACGTCGCAGGTGCCGGAGCCGTACCCGAGGGCGAACAGCCCGACCGCGACCGCCGGTACCGCGTGCCAGGTTCCGGCGGCGACCCCGGCCAGCGCGAGTCCGAGCGCGGCCAGCGCGGCCGCGGCGGCCACCGTGCGGGCGGTGCCCAGCCGCTGCGTCAGCACCCCGGCGACCGGCAGGGCCAGCAGGGCGCCCGCGGAGAGCGCCAGCAGCAGCAGGCCCAACCGTCCCGGGGTGAGCCCGAGCGCGTCCCGGGCCGCCGGCACGCGGCCGAACCACGAGGCGACGGCCAGTCCGTTGAGCCCGAAGACGACGGCGACGCCGGTCCGGGCGGTAAGGACCTGCCGCGGTACGACCGGTGGCCGGACCGTGCCGGCAGACGCGTTCACCTGGTTCCCTCCGCTTCCTCGACTTCCCGGTCGGCCGAGCCGCCGAGTGGCCCCTTTCCCACCTGCGCTCGCGGTCCGTCGTGTCCCATGGGTGGGAGTCGAGGCGCACGGGCCGCGCTGGCCGGCTCGGAAGGGGCTCCAGTGATCGCACCCCTGGGAACGCTCTCGACGCAACCCGATAACGGCGCGTCCACCGATCGAACGTCGCGCGACCGGAACGGCGCGGGGCGACCGCGCCCGGTGGCCACCGGCGGCCACCACGAACCACGAGGGCAGGTCGGCAGAGGCTGGTTGTCCCGCTCCCGACCACCGGCTCGCCGGCGCCGGCCTCGCGGGTGCATCATTTCCCCATGCGTCAGCCCGGTCGTTACGTCGCCGCACCACCCGAGTGTCCGTGCCAGGTCGCGCCGGGGAGCCGGCGTGGTTAGCCGGGCGCCGCGCCGGGCCACCCTGGAGGACGTGGCCCGGGTGGCCGGAGTCTCCCGGTCCACGGCCTCCCGGGTCATCGCCGGCTACGGCGCCGCCTCCGCGACCGCCCGGGACCGGGTCGTCGCAGCCGCCGCGCAACTCGGCTACGCACCCGACCCGGCGGCCCGGGCCCTGGCCACCGGTGCCGGGGTACGCCTGGTCGTGGCGGTCGCCGGCGCGGTGCCGACGGTGCTGCACGACCCGTACGTCGACCGGGTGGTACGGGCCGCGGCCGAGGTCTGCGCACGTCGGGAGGTCGGAGTCTCGCTGGAGTGGCTGCCGCTGCACGCGCCCGCCCGACTGCGGCAGTTGGCCGAGGACCGTGGCGTCCGTGGCGTACTGATCGTCAACACCACGGAACTGATCCTGGCGGCGGTACCGAGCGCGCTACAGGGCCGGACGGTGTCGATCGGCATCGGCTCCCGCACCGTACCGTCGTTCGACGTCGACAACGGCGGTGCGGCCCGTACCATCCTCGGCCACCTGCTCGGCTCGGGGCGGCGCCGGATCGCGATGATCACCGGCCCGGACTGGATGCCCTGCACCCGGCGGCCCGTCACCGCCTACCGGGAGGTGATCCGGGCGGCGGGACTGCCGATCCGGTTGGTGCCGGGCGACTTCACCGCCACCGGCGGCCAGGCCGCGATGCTGACGATCCTGGAGCGCTGGCCGGACACCGACGCGGTGTTCGCGAACAGCGACGCGATGGCGCTCGGGGCGCTGGCGGCGCTGCGGCGGCACGGAGTCGACGTGCCGGGCGACGTCGCCGTGGCCGGCTTCGACGACGTACCGTTCGCGGCGCTGAGCGCGCCGGCCCTGACCACCGCGAGCCATCCGGTCGAGCAGATCGCCACGGCGGCGGCGACGGCGGTACTCGACCGGGCCTGGGTACCGCCGGCCACCGCCTACCCGTCCGAGCTGATCCTCCGCGAGAGCGCCTGACGCGTCTCCTCCGCGACAGCGCCTGACCGCTGATCCTCCGGGAAAGCGCCTGACACGTCTCCTCTGGGAAAGCGCCCGACCGGGCCTCGTCCGGGAAAGTGCCCGACCGGGTCTCCTCCGCGAGAGCGCCCGACCGGGTCACCTCCGAGAGAACGCCGGGAGAGCGCCTGTCCAGGTCCGGCCGGGCCCGGACAGCCTGACCGGTCATCGGCAGGTGACCACGTTCCCGATCCCGCCGGCCCCGGCCGGGTGGGCCGTCGGTGTGCGCTGACGTCGGCGGCGTAGCACCGCACCACCTCGCCTCCCCCTCGCCTCGTCTCCCCCTCGCCTCGCATCCCCCCGCCTCGGCATCTTGCATCGGCATCCAGTTTCAACTTGCATACATTGCAATGTGAGCATATGTTGTCTCCATTGGCGTCGACGGCGGGAGGCTGGGCAGATGGGCGCGGGTCACGATCACGGCGGCCAGGCGATTCGGGCGGGGGAGCGCCATCGCAAGCCACTCTGGGCCGCGATAGTCGTCCTCGGCACCGTCCTGCTGCTCGAAGCGGCGGCGGCCTGGTGGACCGGCTCGCTGGCACTGCTCTCCGACGCCGGGCACATGTTCACCGACGTGCTCGGCATCGGGCTGGCCCTGGCCGCGATCACCGCCGCCAACCGGGCCGCCCGACACGCCCACCGCACCTTCGGGCTCTACCGGCTCGAGGTGCTCGCCGCGCTGGCCAACGCCGTACTGCTCTTCGGGGTGGCGATCTTCGTGATCGTCGAGGCGGTACGCCGGTTCGGCAACCCGCCGGAGGTGCTGGCCGGGCCGATGCTGGTGGTCGCGATCGTCGGCCTCGCCGCCAACATCGTGGCGTTCCTGCTGCTGCGCGCGGGTGCCGAGGAGAGCATCAACGTCCGGGGCGCCTATCTGGAGGTGCTCGGCGACCTGCTCGGCTCGGTCGGGGTGATCATCGCCGCCGTCATCATCGCCACCACCGGCTGGCGCTACGCCGACCTCGTCGTCGCGGTCGCCGTCGGCCTGTTCATCCTGCCCCGCACCTGGCAACTGGCCCGGGCCGCGATCCGGGTACTGGTGCAGGCCGCGCCGCCGCACATCGACGTCGCCGCCGTGGCGACCAGCCTGACCGGGGTACCCGGGGTGGCCGGAGTGCACGACCTGCACGTCTGGACCCTGACCTCCGGGATGGACGTCGCCTCCGCACACCTCGCCCTGGCACCGGGCGCCGACGTCGCGCCGGTACTCGCAGCCGCGCGCGCCCGGCTGCACGACGGCTTCGGCATCGACCACTGCACGCTCCAGATCGAGCCGCCCACCGCCGAGAAGGTCTGCCAGGACGCCGACTGGTGACCACCGAACCGGCGGGGACCGGGGACCGCCGAACTGGCGGGGAGCGGGGACCGCCGAACTGGCGGGCGGAGCGGGCATCGTGGCTGGGACGGGCGGCGACGGTCAGGCCGGGCGGTACTCCACCTCCGGCCGGCCCGGGCCGCCGTAGCGCGGACTGCGGACCACCCGACCGGTCTCGGCCAGGTGCTCCAGGTAGCGGCGGGCGGTGACCCGGGACGCGCCGATCATGGACGCCACCTCCGCCGCCGACAGCCCGGACCCGCCCGGTGCCGTCCGCAGCGCCCCGAGCACCCGGTCCAGGGTGCCGACGTCCAGCCCCTTCGGCAGCGAGTCCTGCGGCGTGGCCCGCAGCGTGGCGAAGACCCGGTCGATCTCGTGCTGCGCCGCCACCTGGCCCGGGCCGAGCAACTGACCCCGGTAGCGGGCGTAGCTGTCCAGCTTGTCGCGGAACGCCGCGAAGGTAAACGGCTTCAGCAGGTAGTGGGTCACCCCGAGAGCGGCGGCGGCCCGGACCATCGCGATGTCCCGGGCCGAGGTGACGGCGAGGACGTCGGTGTCGCTGCCGGCGGCACGCAGCGCCCGGCACACCTCCAGACCGGGTACGTCCGGCAGGTTCAGGTCCAGCAGCACCAGGTCGACCTGCTCGGCCCGCAACGCGGCCATCGCGTCCCGCGCGCTGAGCGCGACACCGACCACCTCGAACCCGTCGACCCGCTCGGTGTACGCCCGGTGCGCGTCCGCGATCAACGGCTCGTCGTCCACCACGAGTACCCGGATGGCGGTCACCCCGGCACCGGCAGCCGCACCGTGACCACCGCACCGCCGGCCGGCCCGGTCGACACCTGGTAGCCACCGCTGTACCGCTCGACGACCTGCCGTACCAGGGCCAGCCCCAGCCCCCGCCCCTGCTGCTTGGTCGTCCAGCCCCGGGTGAACGCGGCGGCGGCCTGTTCCTCGGTGAGTCCGGGCCCGGTGTCGGTGACCCGGACGACCACCTCGGCGTCGGAGCGGGTGACCAGCACGGTCACGGTACGCGGCGGAGCCGTCCCGGCCACCGCCTCCAGGGCGTTGTCGACCAGGTTGCCGACCACCGTGAGCAGGTCGCGGCTGGGCAGCGGTTCGCCGTCGATCCGGGACTCGGCGTCGACCACGAGTTCCACGCCCCGCTCGCTGGCCTGGGCCGACTTGCCGAGCAGCAGGGCGGCCAGCGCCGGTTCGGTGACCGCCCCGACGACCTGGTCGGTGAGCTGCTGGGCCAGGGCCAGCTCGGCGGTGCCCAGCCGGACCGCCTCGTCGGTGCGGCCGAGTTCGACCATGGTGAGCACGGTATGCAGCCGGTTGGCCGCCTCGTGCGCCTGGGCCCGCAGCGCCTCGGTGAGTCCGCGTACCTGGTCGAGTTCGCCGGTGAGGGCGCGCAGCTCGGTGTGGTCACGCAGGGTCAGCACGGTGCCGAGGGTACGGCCCTCGAACCGGGTCACCCGCTGGTTGGCCACCAGTACCCGGTCGCCGGCGAGCACCGGCTCGTCGGCGGCGGTACGCCGGGAGCGGAGCAGGGCGGCGATCTCCGGCGGCAGGTCGAGGTCGTCGGTGTGCCGGTCGAGCGGGGCGTCCCCGGCCAGCCCGAGCAGTCGCCGCCCCTCGTCGTTGACCAGTGCCACCCGGCCGTCCCGGTCCACCACCACCAGTCCCTCGCGCACGGAGTGCAGGACGCCGTCGTAGTACTCGTACATCCGGCGCATCTCGGCGGGCCCGAGCCCGTGCGTCTGGCGGCGCAGCCGGCGGCTCAGCAGTGCCGCCCCGGCCGCGGCCAGCGCCAGCGCCGCCGCCGTCGCGACCGCCACCGCCGGCACCTGACGCAGCAGCTCGCGGTTGATCGCCTCGGTGGTGATGCCCACCGAGACCAGCCCGAGCACCGTCCCGTCGTCCGCCCGCACCGGCACCACCGTCCGGACCGACTCCCCCAGGCTGCCGGTGTACTCCTCCAGCACCGTGCCGCCGTCCAGGGCGGCGGCCACCGAGCCGGCGAACGGCTGGCCGATCAGCGCCGGGTTGGGGTGGGTGTAGCGGGTCCGGTCCGGCGCCATCACCACGACGAAGTCCGTCCCGGTGCCGACCCGGACCGATTCGGCGTACGGCTGGAGCCGGGCACTCGGGTCGGAACTGCGCAGCGCGTCGGCGACCTGTGGAGACCGGGCGATCGTCTCCGCGACGGCGGTGACCTCCTCGATCGCCGCGTTCCGGGCGTCCTCCCGGGCGAGCAGCACCGCCCCGGCCATCCCGATCGCCACCAGCAGGGTCACCACCAGCACCTGGAGCACGAACAGCTCCCGGGCGATGCTCCAGCGTCGGGTCATCGGCTTGTTTCCGATCCGGGTCCTCGTAATGAACAGAATGAACGCAATGATGCCCCGGACTGAGACACCGACCACAGTCTGCGGCATGCAGACCCCCACCCCTCCCCCGCGGGTACGGCGGGACCGGACCCACTACCTGTACCTGGCCGTGATCGTCGCCGTCCTCGCCGGTATCGCCGTCGGCTTCCTCGTCCCCGACGTGGCCGTGGAACTGAAGCCGATCGGGACCGGTTTCGTCGACCTGATCGGGATGATGATCAGCCCGGTCATCTTCTGCACCATCGTGCTCGGTGTCGGCTCGATCCGGCAGGCCGCCAAGGTCGGCAAGGTCGGCGGCCTGGCCCTCGGCTACTTCCTGCTGATGTCGACGGTGGCCCTGGCCATCGGCCTGGTGGTCGGCAACCTGATCCACCCGGGCACCGGCCTGCACCTCGACCCGTCGGTCGCCGAGGCCGGGCAGAACGCCGCCGGGAGTTCCCCGGACAAGAGCACCGCCGAGTTCCTGCTCGGCATCATCCCGACGAGCCTCTTCTCCGCGCTGACCGGCGGCGAGGTCCTCCAGACCCTGCTGGTGGCGCTGCTGGTCGGGTTCGCGGTGCAGTCGATGGGCGAGCGCGGCCAGCCGGTACTGCGCACCGTCGGGCACCTCCAACGGCTGGTCTTCAAGATCCTCGCCATGATCATGTGGCTGGCACCGGTCGGAGCCTTCGGTGCCATCGCCGCGGTGGTCGGCGCGACGGGCGTGGACGCGCTGAAGAGCCTCGCGCAGATCATGCTCGGCTTCTACGCCACCTGTCTGATCTTCGTCTTCGTGGTGCTGGGCCTGCTGCTGAAGCTGGTCTCCGGGATCAACATCTTCAGCCTGCTCCGCTACCTCGGCCGGGAGTTCCTGCTGATCGTCTCCACCTCGTCGTCGGAGTCGGCGCTGCCCCGGCTGATCGCCAAGATGGAGCACGTCGGGGTCAGCCGGCCGGTCGTCGGGATCACGGTGCCGACCGGGTACTCCTTCAACCTGGACGGCACCGCGATCTACCTGACCATGGCCTCGCTCTTCATCGCCCAGGCGATGGGCGACCCGCTCTCGGTCGGCGAGCAGATCTCCCTGCTCGTCTTCATGATCATCGCCTCGAAGGGGGCCGCCGGGATCACCGGCGCCGGGCTGGCCACCCTGGCCGGCGGGTTGCAGAGCCACCGCCCCGACCTGGTCGACGGGGTGGGACTGATCGTCGGTATCGACCGGTTCATGTCCGAGGCGCGGGCCCTGACCAACTTCGCCGGCAACGCCGTCGCCACCCTGCTGGTAGGGACCTGGACCGGGGAGTTCGACCGGGATCGGGCCCGGGTGGTGTTGGCCGGCGGCGACCCGTTCGACGAGAGCACCATGCTCGACCACCACGGTGCCGAGCCGGACGAGAAACCGGAGACCGTCACCCCGACCGGGGAGCGGACCACCGCCACGGTCTCCTGACCGGACCGTACGGCGCCACCCGGGCGGACCCTCGGGTGGCGCCGTACGCGTTTGCGCCGCTCCGCCACTCCCGGGAGTCCTCCGACCAGGCTCGCCGACCGGACCGCGCTGCCCCGCCGGTACTCAGCCGGGCTGCCGGGGTGGCGCGGTGCTCTCCCGTACGACCAGTTCGGTGACGAGGTCGATCCGGCTGGTCGACAGTTCCGCTCCCCGGGCCAGGTCGAGCAGCATCTGCGTCGCCGTCCCCGCCATGTCCCGCAACGGCTGGTTGACCGTGGTGAGGGCCGGGCCGATCCAGGAGGCCACCGGCAGGTCGTCGTAGCCGATCACCGAGAGGTCCGCCGGCACGTCCAGACCGAGCTGCCGGGCCGCCCGGAGCACCCCCAGCGCCTGCATGTCGGAGCCGGCGAAGATCGCCGTCGGCCGGTCCGGCCGACTCAGCAGCTCCAGCCCGTGCTGGTAGCCGGCATGTGCGGAGAACATGCCGTACCGGAACAGCGCGGGGTCGACCGGGATCCCGGCCTCGTCGTGCGCGGAGCGGAAGCCGGCGGCCCGGGCGCGGCTGCACAGTACGTCCTCGGGACCGGAGATGCAGGCGACCCGGCGGTGGCCCAGTTCCAGCAGGTGCCGGGTGGCGAGCAGCCCTCCGTTCCAGTTGTTGGAGCCGACGGTCGGCACCGAGGCCGAGGTAGCGCTGTCGGTGTCGACCACCACCAGCGGGATCGACCGGCGCTGGAGCTGCTGCCGCTGCGACTCGGTCAGGTGGCAGAGCACCAGCAGTACGCCGAGTGGTCGCCGCAGCAGTACCTTCTCCAACCACTGCTGCGATGGCCGGTGCCTGCCGCCCAACTGGGAGAGCACCACGTCGACCCTGGCGGCGTCGGCGACCGCGTGCACCCCGTGGATGATCTCCGTCGCCCAGCCCGAGGCCAACTCGTGGAAGACCAGGTCGATCTGCTCCACCTCGGTCGATCGGCGCTTCGCGCGGCGGCGGTACCGGTGCCGTTCGAGGCTGGCCTCGATCCGGGCCCGGGTCTCGGGCGCGACGTCCGAACGGCCGTTGAGGACCTTGGAGACGGTCGTCAGGGATACCCCGACCTCGTCGGCGATGGTCGCGATCGTCGCGGCACCAGTACTGGCCATCCGCCGGGACCTCGTCATCGACAGCCTCCCGCAACTATCCGAAACTTTCGGTGCGAAACCCTAACACCGGGCGGGCCGACCGCGGCTCGATCTTGCAGGGACATCCGGCTGACCGCCCGGTCCGCTCTGCGCACGATATGCGATGTGGTCACGGATCCAGCAGTTCAGACACCCTTGACACAGCTTCACCACGCCGCATAGGTTGCCCCGCACAGGTAACGCGGACATTGCCGAAAGTTTCGAGAACTCGCCGGCCTGACCAGCCCACCGTCCAGACCGGACAGTGTCACGGTCGGCCCGAAGGGGTGGCATGAAGAGCCAGTTGCCCGTGGCCGACGGCGCCACGACGGACACCGCCGAGGCGTGGCGCGATCCGCGACTCTCCGCCACCGAGCGGGCCGAGGCGCTCGTCCCACTCATGTCGCTGGAGGAGAAGGTCGCCCAACTGGTCGGGGTCTGGGTCGGCGCCGACGCCTCCGGCGAGGGGGTCGCCCCGTACCAGTTCGAGATGATGGACGACGCGCCGCGGTGGGACGTCGTCATCCGGCACGGGCTCGGCCAGCTCACCCGCCCGTTCGGCACCGCACCGGTCGACCCGGTGGCCGGCGCGCGTTCGCTGGCGGCCTCCCAGGCGCAGATCGTCGCGGCGAGCCGGTTCGGCATTCCCGCCCAGGTGCACGAGGAGTGTCTCACCGGCTTCGCCGCCTGGCGGGCCACCGTCTATCCGGCCCCGCTGAGCTGGGGCGCCTCCTTCGACCCCGAGCTGGTCGAGGAGGCGGCGGGGCGGATCGCCCACTCCATGCGGGCGGCCGGGGTGCACCAGGGCCTGGCCCCGGTACTGGACGTCACCCGCGACTACCGGTGGGGCCGGACCGAGGAGACCATCGGCGAGGACCCGTACCTGGTCGGCACGATCGGCGCGGCGTACGTCCGGGGTCTGGAGGACGGTGGCGTCGTCGCCACCCTGAAGCACTTCGCCGGCTACTCGGCATCCCGGGGCGGTCGCAACCACGCCCCGGTGTCGATGGGGCGCCGGGAACTCGCCGACGTCATCCTGCCGCCGTTCGAGATGGCGCTGCGGCTCGGCGGCGCCCGCTCGGTGATGAACTCCTACGCCGAGATCGACGGCGTACCGGTCGCCGCCGACCAGAGCCTGCTGACCGGCCTGCTCCGCGACGAGTGGGGCTTCACCGGCACGGTGGTCGGCGACTACTTCGCGGTCCGGTTCCTCCAGACCCTGCACCGGGTCGCCGCCGACGCCGGTGACGCGGCCCGGCTCGCGCTGCGGGCCGGGATCGACGTCGAGCTGCCCACAGTGGATGCCTTCGGCGCCCCGCTGGTCGAGGCGGTACGCGCCGGCAGGGTCGACGAGACGCTGGTCGACCGGGCCCTGCGCCGGGTACTCGCGCAGAAGGCCGAACTCGGCCTGCTCGACGAGGACTGGCAGCCGCTGCCCGACGACGTCGAGCGGCTGCGCCTGGACGACGAGGCCGGTCAGGACATCTCGCTGCGGCTGGCCCGGGAGTCCGTCGTCCTACTGCGCAACGACGACGCCGTGCTGCCGCTCGCCCCGGGGCAACGGGTGGCGCTGGTCGGCCCGCTCGCCGACGACCCGATCGGGATGCTCGGCTGCTACACCTTCCCCGCCCACGTCGGGGTGCGGCATCCCGAGCACGGGCTCGGGGTGGAGATCCCCTCGCTGCGCGACGCCCTCGGCCAGCTCCACCCCGAACTGCGCTACGCGCCGGGCTGCGCCATCACCGGCGACGACACCTCCGGATTCGCCGAGGCGGTGGCCGCCGCGCGGGAGTCCGACGTCTGCGTACTCGCCGTCGGCGATCGGGCCGGGCTGTTCGGGCGGGGCACCTCCGGCGAGGGATGTGACGCCGTCGACCTGCGGCTGCCGGGCGTACAGGCCGAACTGGTGGCGGCGGTGCTCGGCACCGGTACCCCGGTGGTGCTGGTGCTGCTGGCCGGCCGGCCCTACGCGCTCGGCGACGAGTTCGACTCCGCCGCCGCCGTCGTGGCGGCCTTCTTCCCCGGTCAGCGGGGCGGCCAGGCGCTCGCCGAGGTGCTCACCGGCGCGGTGAACCCGTCCGGGCGGCTGCCGGTGAGCGTGCCCCGGGACGCCGGCGGGCTCCCCACCAGCTATCTCGCCCCGCCGCTGGGCCGCCGCTCGGAGGTGTCGTCGGTCGACCCGACCCCGGCGTTTCCGTTCGGGCACGGGCTGAGCTACACGACGTTCGAGTGGGGTACCCCGGAGGTCGTCGGAGCCGCCGGGCAGCCGGCGGGTGACCTCGACCGCGATCCGGAGCCGGCCACCGACTGGCCGGTCGACGGCGAGGTGACGGTGCGGGTCGCGGTCCGGAACGGCGGCTCCCGGGCCGGCACCGAGGTCGTGCAGCTCTACCTGCACGATCCCGTCGCACAGACCACCCGACCGGTGGTCCGGCTGGTCGGCTACGTCCGGGTGCCGCTGGAGGCCGGCCAGGCGGCGTACGCGACGTTCGTGGTCCCGGCCGACGTCACCTCGTTCACCGGGCTGGACGGCCGGCGGATCGTCGAGCCGGGCGACGTGGAGCTGCGGTTCGGCCGGTCGAGCGGCGACCAGGTGGCGACGATCCGGCTCTGCCTCACCGGCCCCGAACGGGAGGTCGACCATCGGCGGCGCCTGCTGTCGCCGGCCCGGGTCGAGCCGCTCCGCACGTCCCCGTCCACCGTCCCGGAGGTACTCCGATGAGTGCACCCTCCACCGCAGGCCCGCCGCCCGTGACCGTCGACCCGGACCGGCCGGCCTCCGGGGCGCCCCGCCGCCGGTCCCGCAAACACCGCCGGACGTGGCGGCAGGCGATCCGCCGGGACTGGCAGCTCTACTCGCTGGCCATCCTGCCGCTGCTGTTCTTCCTGGTCTTCCGGTACCTGCCGATGCTCGGCAACGTCATCGCGTTCCGGCGCTTCCAGCCCGGCGGCAGCGTCTTCGGTGAATACTGGGTCGGCCTGCGGTACGTGAAGATGTTCCTCTCCGACCCCACGTTCTGGGAGGTCTTCACCAACACCCTGGTCCTGGGCACGCTGACCCTGATCGTCTGCTTCCCGCTGCCGGTGATCCTGGCGCTGCTGCTCAACGAGGTCCGGACCCGCAGGCTCAAGCGGTTCGTCCAGTCGGTCTCCTACCTGCCGCACTTCCTGTCGATCGTGATCGTGGCCGCGATGGTGATGCAGCTGCTCTCCACCGACGGCACGATGAACCAGTTGGTGAAGGCCACCGGTGGCGACGCGATCCCGTTCCTGCAACAGCCGGAGTGGTTCCGGACCATCTACGTCTCCTCCGAGGTGTGGCAGACGGTCGGCTGGGGCACCATCCTCTACCTCGCCGCCCTGACCACGATCGACGACAACCTCTACGAGGCGGCCCGGATCGACGGCGCCAACCGGTGGCGGCAGACCTGGCACATCACCCTGCCCGGCATCCGGCCCACCATGGTCACGCTGCTGATCCTCAACATCGGTACGTTCATGGCGGTCGGCTTCGAGAAGATCCTGCTGCTCTACAACCCGTTGACGTACCCGACAGCGGACGTGATCTCCACGTACCTGTTCCGGATGGCGTTCCAGTCGAGCAACTTCAGCTACGCCGCCGCGATCGGGCTCTTCGAGGCCCTGATCGGGCTGGCCCTGATCCTGTCCGCGAACGCGATCTCCCGTCGCACAGTGGGGACGAGCCTGTGGTGACCGTGGATTCCAGCACCGTCGAGCCGGAGACCACCGACCCGGAACGGGCCGCCGAGCGGCTCGGCCGGCCCCGGCGGCGGCGCGGCATCCAGACCACCCGGGGCTACCGGGTGTTCCAGGTGGTCAACGCCATCGTGCTGACCGGCGTCGTGGTGGTGACGCTGTATCCCTTCCTCAACATCGTCGCCCGGTCGCTGAGCGACGAGGCGTACATCATCGCCGGCCGGGTGACGTTGTGGCCGCGCGGGTTCAACGTCGACACGTACGGGTTGGTGATGAGGGACTCGCTGTTCTGGACCAACTACCGGAACACCGTGGTCTACACCGTCGTCGCCACGGCGATCGCGATGGTGCTGACCACCTGCTTCGCCTACGTGCTCTCCAAGCACCACCTCAAGGGTCGTACCGCGCTGATCGGCATCGCGGTCTTCACCATGTTCTTCAACGGCGGGCTGATCCCCAACTACGTCCTGATCAGCAGCCTGGGCATGACGAACACCATCTGGGCGATCGTGCTGCCGAACGCGATCAGCGTCTTCAACCTGCTGGTGATGAAGGCGTTCTTCGAGAGCCTGCCGGTGGAGTTGGAGGAGGCCGCCGCCGTCGACGGCCTGAACACGTACGGGATCCTGCTGCGGGTCGTGCTACCGCTGTCGAAGGCGGTGATCGCCACGATGGTGCTCTTCTACGCCGTCTCCTTCTGGAACTCGTGGTTCTCCGCCTTCCTCTACATGGATCGGCAGGACCTGCTGCCGGTCACCGTCTATCTGCGCAACCTGATCGCCGGTGCCGTCGGCGCGGAGAACGTCGGCGCCATCAACGAGGCGAACGAGGTACAGGCCGAGGCGACGCTCAAGGCCGTGACCATCGTGCTCACCACCCTGCCCATCCTGCTGGTCTACCCCTTCGTGCAGCGGTATTTCGTGTCCGGCGTGATGCTCGGCGCGGTGAAGGGATAGCCCGGCAGGCGGAGGTGAGCCGTCGAACCCACGAACCACCAGCGAAAGGAAGCCTGATGTTCCAACGAGCCCGGCGCCGAGCAGCGGTGGTCGCTGCCGGCGCGCTCACTCTCTCGCTCGTCGCCTGCGGCAGTGGCGACGAATCGGAGGCCGAGGACCTCTCGGCGAACCGCGCCGGCGCGATGGCCGAACTCGGCGTCAACCAGCAGTTCAAGGCGACCGAACCGGTCTCGTTCTCCATCCTCTACAACAACCACCCGAACTATCCGTTGAAGAACGACTGGCTGTTCTGGACGGAGCTGAACAAGCGCACCAACGTGACGCTGGAGCCGGTCGCCGTACCGCTGAGCGACTACGAGCAGAAGCGCAGCCTGCTGATCGGTGCCGGCGACGCACCGATGATCATCCCGAAGACGTACCCGCCCCAGGAGGAAACCTTCGTCTCCTCCGGGGCCATCCTGCCGGTCAGCGACTATCTCGACCTGATGCCGAACCTGAAGGACAAGATCGAGAAGTGGAACCTGGCTCCTGAGATCAACCAGCGGCGCCAGGCCGACGGCAAGTTCTATCTGCTGCCCGGGGTACACGAGAAGCCCTGGCACGACTACTCGCTCGCGGTCCGTACCGACATCCTCGCCGAACTGAACCTGGAGATCCCGAAGACCTGGGACGACCTCTACACCGTGCTCAAGGCGATGAAGGCGAAGTACCCGGAGAGCACCCCGTTCTCCGACCGGTTCAGCCAGCCCAACCCGGCCGGCAACCTGCTGAACATCCTCGCCGCCTCGTACGGCCTGGAGGGCGCCGGCTGGAACTTCCAGCACGTGAGCTGGGACCCGAACGCCAAGAAGCTCTTCTACACCGGCGCCAGCGAGCAGTACAAGCAGATGTTGACCTACCTCAACAAGCTGGTGAAGGAAGGACTGCTCGACCCGGAGAGCTTCACCCAGACCGACGACCAGGCCCGACAGAAGCTCGCCAACGGCAAGTCGTTCGTGATCAGCAGCAACGCGCAGACGCTGGTCAACGACTACCGCCCGGACCTGGCGAAGACCCTGCCGAACGCGACGCTGACCAAGATCCCGCTGCCGGTCGGACCGGCCGGCGAGATCAACCCCTCCAGCCGGCTGGAGAACGGCGTCATGATCTCCAAGAAGGCCCGGGACAGCAAGAACTTCGTCGCCATGATGCAGTTCATCGACTGGCTGTTCTATTCCGACGACGGGCAGCAGTTCGCCCGGTGGGGCGTCGAGGGCACGACCTTCGTCAAGGACGGCTCCGGCAAGTCCACCCTGGCCCCCGACGTCAACGTCATCGGGCTCAACCCCAAGGCACCCAAGCACCTCCAGAAGGACTTCGGGTTCTACAACGGCGTCTTCGCCTACGGCGGCAAGCCCGAGCTGGTGCAGTCGTTCTTCTCCGCCGAGGAGCAGGAGTTCCAGAAGGTGATGAACGCCCGGCCGCCGCGGGCGGTGATGCCGCCGTTCCCGTTCACCGACGAGGAACGCGAGCAGGTGTCGCTGTGGCGGACGCCGTTGCGGGACTTCGTCTACCAGGCGACCCTCCAGTTCATCCTCGGCCAGCGGGACCTCGCCCAGTGGGACGCCTACCTGACCGAACTCAAGGGCAAGAACATGGACGCCTACATGGCCAAGGTGCAGGAGGCGTACGAGCGGTACCAGAAGGACCACGGCTGACCGCCCCCGGTCCGGTCGTGCCTCGACAGGCACGACCGGACCGGACGTCGGCGCAGCAGGGAAGGAGCGGGAATGAACAACACCGTGGAGGCCGGCGGCCGGTTCGGCACCGGGCCGCTCTCCCGGGCCATGGCGCTGGTCTACAGCCTGCTGGTGGTGGAGCTGCTGCTGGTGCTGACCACGCTGCCCGGCCTGGTCCCGCTCTTCCTGCTGGACCGGCACGCCAGCAACCTCCCGCTGGTCGCGCTCTGCGCGCTGCCGCTCGGGCCGGCCCTCTCCGCCGCGCTGTACGCACTGCGGCAGCACCGCCCGGACCTGACCGAGCTGAACCCGACGACCCTGTTCTGGCGCGGCTACCGAGCCAACGTCCGGGGCGTACTGGCGATCTGGGTGCCGTGGCTGGCCTGGCTGACCATCGTCGCGCTGAACCTCAGCTACTTCGGCGCCGCAGGGGTGCCCGGCTGGTGGCGGGTACCACTGCTGCTGGTCGCGCTCGGCGTCACCCTGTGGGGGATCAACGCCCTGGTGATCACGTCGCTGTTCCGCTTCCGGGTCCGGGACGTCGCCCGGCTGGCGCTGCACTTCCTCGGGTACGCCCCGGGGGTGACCCTCGGCAACGCCTGCCTGCTGGTGGTGGCCGCCGGCGTCGTCTGGGTCTCCTCCGAGGCGGTCCTCGGGCTCCTCGGTTCGGTGCTGACGCTGGCCCTGCTCCGCAACTGCCGCCCGCTGGTCAGCAAGGTCGAAAAGGAGTTCACCGCGTGAGCCTGCCCGGGATTTCCAAGGTCGCCTTCGGCGGGGACTACAACCCCGAGCAGTGGCCCGAGGACGTCTGGAAGGAGGACTACCGGCTCTTCGACGCCGCCCGGATCGACACCGTCACGCTCGGCGTCTTCGACTGGGCGCTGACCCAGCCCGCCCCGGACGTCTACGATTTCGCCCTGCTGGACCGGATCGTCGAGCGGGCCAGCGCGGAGGGCCGGCAGATCTGCCTGGCCACCGGCACCGGCGCGCACCCGGCCTGGCTGGCCCGGGCCCATCCGGAGGTGACCCGGACGGACTTCGAGGGCCGCAAGCACCGGTACGGCCAGCGGCACAACTCCTGCCCCAGCTCCCCCGTCTTCCGTCGACTCTCCACCGAACTCGCCCGCCGGATCGCCCAGCGGTACGCGGGCAACCCGGCGATCGTCGCCTGGCACGTCGGCAACGAGTACGGCGGCGCCTGCTACTGCGACCTCTGCGCCGCCGCCTTCCGCGACTGGCTGCGCGACCGGTACGGCAGCCTCGACGCGCTCAACGCGGCCTGGTACACCACGTTCTGGTCGCACACCTTCACAAACTGGGACGAGATCGAGCCGCCGTCGGCGCTGACCGAGCACTGGCGCGGGCCGAACCACACCGCCTTCCAGGGCATCACCCTCGACTACCTGCGCTTCATGTCCGACGCGATGCTCGGCAACTTCCGGGACGAGAAGGCGGCGATCCGCGAGTCCAGTCCCGACGTCCCGGTGACCACGAACTTCATGGGGATGTACCGGCCGATCGACTACCACCGCTGGGCCCCGCACCTCGACTTCGCCTCCTGGGACAACTACCCGCCCGACGACAACTCCCCGGCCTGGATGGCGCTGGCCCACGACCTGATGCGCGGACTCAAGGACGGCCAGCCGTTCTGGCTGATGGAGCAGACCCCGAGCTACACCGCGTCCCGGGACGTCAACCCGCTGAAGCGGCCCGGGGTGATGCGGCTGTGGAGCTGGCAGGCGGTGGCGCACGGCGCGGACGCCGTACTCTTCTTCCAGCTGCGCGCCTCCCGGGGCGCCTGCGAGAAATACCACGGCGCGGTCGTCGGGCACGCCGGGCGGCAGGACACCCGGATCTTCCGCGAGGTGGCCGAAGTCGGCGCCGAGCTGGACCGGCTCGGCCCGGCGACGCTGGGCGCCCGGACCCCGGCCCGGGTCGCCCTGCTCTTCGACTGGGACAGTTGGTGGGCGCTGGAGATCTCCGACGGCCCGTCCCGGCTGCTCCGCTACCAGCAGATCGTGCACGCCTACTACCGGGCGCTCTGGGAGGCCGGGGTCGACGTGGACGTGCTGCCGGTGACCGCGGACCTGGCCGGCTACCAGGTGGTGGTCGCGCCGGCGCTGCACATGCTCAAGGGCGACCTGGCGCAGCGGCTGGCCGCGGTCGCCGAGCGCGGCGGCTCGGTACTGACCACCTTCCTCTCCGGCCGGGTCGACGAGGACGACAACGCGTTCCTGATGGACGTGCCCGGTCCACTCGGGCCGCTGACCGGCATCCGGATCGACGAGTGGGACGCCCGTGGCCCCGAGGTGGTCAATCCGGTACGCCTGCACGGCGCCGGCCCCGAGGCCGAGATCGAGGTCGAGTCGCGGCTGCTCTTCGAGCTGGTGATCCCGCAGGGTGCCGAGGTGGTCGGCACCTACCAGGCGGACTTCTACGCCGGCACCCCGGCCGTGACCCGGAACAGCTACGGTGCCGGCCACGGCTGGTACGTCGCCGCCGGCCTCGACCAGCCGGGAGTCTCCTGGGTGGTCCGTCGGGTACTGGAGCGGCACGACCTCGTCGGCCCGTACGCGGACGTGCCCGGTCTGGAGTCGACGGTGCGGGTCGGCCCGGACGGGACGCGGCTGCGGTTCCTGCTCAACCACGGTACCGAGCCGGTCGAGACGACGGCACACGCCGCCGGTACGGACCTGCTCGGCGGGGAGCGGATCGCGCCGGGCCAGCCGATCCGGCTCGCCGCGAAGGGCGTACTGGTGCTGCGCGAGGAGTCCTCCCCGGCCGGACCGGCGACGAACTCCGACGAGGACCGGGACGGGACGCGATGACCGTCGCCGACCCGGCGTCCACGCATCCGGCCTGGTTGCCGCCGGAGGCGTTCCAGGCGATCGGCTCCCGCCGGACACTCGTCTACGGCACCGGCACCCTGGTGGACACGGTGCGGGACGAGGTCACCGTGGCCTGCGCCCGCCACGGCGGCACGGTCGACCACGTCCCCAGCCAGCCGCCCCAGCCCGGCCAGCCGACAGAGCCAGGCCCGCCGGAAGAGCCGAGCCAGGCGGCAAAGCCAGGCCCGCCGGAAGATCCGGGCCAGGCGACAAAGCTGGGCCAGCCGGAAGATCCGGGCCAGCCGACAAAGCTGGGCCAGCCGCCAGAGCCGGGCCTGCCGACAGAGCCAGGTCAAGGGGCGCAGCCAGGGCGGGCCGGAGCGGGGTCGTATGACCTGGTGCTCGCGCTCGGTACGGCCGGGTCGCTGCCGGCCGGTGCGGGGCCGGCGGCCGAGGTCGGGCGGGAACTCGGAGCGGACCGGGGCGGACTCGGCCCGGAGGGCTTCGCGCTGGCCCGCCGGGACGCCGTCACGGTGGTGCTGGCCGACGAGCCGGCCGGGCTGCTCCACGGCCTGTTCCAGGTCGTCCGGCTCGGCCCGGCGGCGTTCGGCGCCGACCGCCCGGTCGAGCGGCACCGGCCGGCGCTGCGGCTACGGCTGGTCAGCCACTGGGACAACGTCGACGTGCATCCGGTGATGGGGCAGGTCGAACGCGGCTACGCGGGCGGGTCGATCTTCTGGCTCGACGGGGCGCCACGCCAGGACCCCGAGCGGGTACGCGACTACGCGCGACTGCTGGCCGCCTGCGGCATGAACGCGATGACGGTCAACAACGTCAACGTGCACGGCACGGCGACCCGGCTGCTGACCGACCGGCTCGACGACGTGGCCGCGATCGCGGACCTGGTCCGCCCGTACGGGATCCGGGTGCACCTGTCGGTCAACTTCGCCGCGCCGGTCACCCTCGGCGAGCTGCCGACCGCAGACCCGCTCGACGACGACGTGCGGGCCTGGTGGGCCGAGGCCGCCAAGCGGGTCTACGGGACGATCCCGGACTTCGGCGGCTTCATGGTGAAGGCCGACTCGGAGGGGCAGCCGGGCCCGTACCGGTACGGGCGGACCCACGCCGACGGCGCGAACATGCTCGCCGACGCCCTCGCCCCGTACGGCGGAATGGTGCACTGGCGGGCCTTCGTCTACGACCACCGGCAGGACTGGCGCGACCGCTCCACCGACCGGGCCCGGGCGGCGTACGACCACTTCACCCCGCTGGACGGCCAGTTCCGGGACAACGTGATCGTGCAGGTGAAGCACGGCCCGATGGACTTCCAGACGCGCGAGCCCGTCTCCCCGGTGCTCGCGGCGATGCCGCACACCCGGCTGGCTCTGGAGGTGCAGGCGACCCAGGAATACACCGGGCAGCAGCGGCACGTCTGCTATCTGGGTCCATGGTGGAGCGAGGTGCTGCGGTTCGCCCCCTGGGGACCGGGCCGGCCGACGGTCGCCTCGGTGGCCGCCGGCTCGGCGGGAGACGACGGCGCAGCCCCGTCGGGTGGCGGCGGTCTGGTGGTCGTCTCCAACGTCGGTGCCGACCACTACTGGACCGGCCACCCGCTCGCCCAGGCCAACCTGTACGCCATCGGCCGGCTCGGCTGGGCACCCGACCTCGACCCGCTGGCCGTACTCGACGAGTGGATCGACCTCACCTTCACCCCGTCGGCAAGCACCGATCCCGAACTGCTGCGCGACACCCTGCACGCGCTGCTGGACGACTCGTGGCGCACGTACGAGCGGTACACGGCACCGCTCGGGGTCGGCTTCATGGTCGCGCCGGGCCACCACTACGGCCCCGACGTGGACGGCTACGAGTACTCGCGGTGGGGCACCTACCACTTCGCCGACCGGGACGGCGTCGGGGTAGACCGCACCCGGGCCGCCGGAACCGGCTTCACCGGCCAGTACCCGCAGCCCTGGGCGGACCGCTACGAGTCGCTGGAAACCTGCCCGGACGAGCTGCTGCTCTTCTTCCACCACGTGCCCTACCGGCACGTGCTGCACTCCGGGTCGACGGTGATCCAGCACATCTACGACACCCATTTCGCCGGGGTCGAGCAGGTGGCGGAGCTGGTACGGCGGTGGGAGCGGATCGGCCCGGCGGGTCTGGTGGACCCGGCGCTGCACGCCCGGGTCACCGACCGGCTCGCCGAGCAGCAGCGCTGTGCCGAGGAGTGGCGCGACAAGGTCAACACCTACTTCCTCCGCAAGTCCGGAGTACCGGACGCGCACGGCCGACGGATCTACTGACCCCGCCGGGCCAGCCGCCACCTGCGGTCCGGGTCCCGGCGTGCCCGGTACGATGTCGTCCCGGAGGAAAGTTGAGGTAGGTGGCCAGCCAAGCCGTGCCCGGTGCCGAGCCCCGGACCCCGTTGAGCCGTGAGCGGGTGCTGCGGGCCGCGATCAGCGTTGCCGACTCCGGCGGGATCGAGTCGCTGACGATGCGCCGTCTCGCGGAGCATCTCGGGGCCGAGGCGATGTCCCTCTACTACCACGTGGCCAACAAGGAAGACGTGCTCGACGGCGTCGTGGACGTGATCGCCACGGAGATCAACGAGGTCGTCGACCGGATCGACGTACCGGCCGAGGGCGCCGACTGGAAGAAGGCGGTACGCCAGCGGATCCTCTCCGCCCGCGAGGTGCTGCTCCGGCACGCGTGGGCGCCCGGGGTCTTCGAGACGCGTACCAACACCAGCCTGGCGGTGCTGCGCTACTACGACGCCCTGCTCGGGCTGATGCGCGCGGGCGGCTTCTCGAACGACCTGGCGCACCACGCGCTGCACGCGCTGGGCAGCCGGGCGCTGGGTTTCACCCAGGAGCTGTTCGACCCGAACAGCGGCGCCGGTGCCACCGATCAGGCGGCCGACCTGGCGGAGATGGCCGGGCAGTTCCCCAATCTGGTCGGGATGCTGGCCGAGATCGCCCACGACGATCCCGACTCGACGCTGGGCTGGTGTGACGACCAGAGCGAGTTCGAGTTCGGACTCGACCTGATCCTGGACGGCCTGGACCGGATCCGCGAGCGGGCCTGACCCGCCCCGCCCGCCCCGCCAGTCCCGCTCGTCTCGGCCGGACGGCCTGACTCCACTCCCCCGTTGGTATCGCCCCGCCCGAACCCCCTCGACAACCTTACGCCGTACGAGTACCTTACGTCGTAAGACTTACAACGTAAGGGCGGCTGCCGGGTCCACTCGGACGCCGCCCATCCGCCCCCCGACCACCCCGGACGAGGAGACGACGATGAAGGCGGCAGTCCTGCGCTCGTACGGCCCACCCGATGCCCTGGACCTCACCGACGTCCAGCAGCCCGCTCCCGGCGACGACGAGGTACTGGTCCGGGTCCGGGCCACCTCGGTCAACCCGTACGACTGGCACCACATCCGCGGCGAGCCGCTGGTGGCCCGCCTGATGCCCGACGGCCCCGCGCTGCGTGGACCGAGCATCGGCATCCTCGGCTGCGACATGGCCGGTCAGGTCGAGGCGGTCGGTCGGAACGTGACGGAGTTCCGCCCCGGCGACGACGTCTACGCCCTGCTGCCGGGAGGCGGCTTCGGCGAGTACGTCTGCGTCCGGGAGGACCTGCTGGCACCGAAGCCGGCGAACCTCTCCTACGAGCAGGCGGCGGCGGTGCCGATGGCCGCCGTCACCGCCCTGGTCGGGTTGCGCGACTCGGGTCGGCTCCAGCCCGGCCAGCAGGTACTCGTCAACGGCGCCTCAGGCGGGGTGGGCACCTTCGCCGTACAACTCGCCCGGGTCTTCGGCGCCACCGTGACCGGGGTGTGCAGCGGTCGGAACGTGGAGCTGGTCCGCTCACTCGGTGCGGACGAGGCCGTCGACTACACCACCGAGGACTTCACCCGGCGCGGGCGCCGCTACGACCTGCTGCTGGACAACGCGGGCAGCCGTTCCGTGTCGGCGTACCGGCGGGCGCTCACCCGCAACGGCACCCTCGTCGTCGTCGGTGGCCCGGCCAGCCGCTGGCTACAGCCCGCCGGCCGGGTCTTCGCGGCACTCGCGGTGAGCCCGCTGGTGTCCCAGCGGATCGCGCTGGCCGACGCGGTCCGCACCCCGGAGAAGAAGCAGTGCCTGCGGCTGCTGACCGAACTCATCGAGGACGGCAAGGTCACCCCGGTCATCGACCGCCGCTACCCGTTCGCCGAGATCCGGGCGGCCGTCCGCTATCAGGAGGAGGGGCACAGCGCGGGAAAGGTGGTCGTGACGCTCTGAGCGCCCGCCCGGCGGCCGGTGCGACCTCGGTCGCCCCGGCGGCCGGGCATCGGCGCTGGTCAGCCGCCGCTGACCGGGCGGAACGGGTCGACCGAGTGCCGGGACTTCGCCGTCCGGTTGGTGATCGTCGCAATCGCGCCGAACATGACCCGGCCGAGCGCCGCGTGCGCCTGCACCGCCGGGTGCGTCGCCCCGTAGTTGTCCCGGTCGCCGAGGGAGTCGGCGAACATCGCGTACGTCAGCGTCGGTGCGCCGCCCGCGTCGAACATGATCCCGGCCTCGTGCCGGGCCGCGCCCCGCTCGTCGAAGTCCGCGCCGTACTTGGTGGCGACCCGGCTGCGCTCGGCCGACGACATGTTGCGGCGCACCCCGTCGTGGTATCCGTTGATCCAGCGCAGGATGCCGAGCAGGAAGTCGGCCGACTTCGGCGTCACGATGGTCTTGTTGGCCAGTCGCCACAGCAGGTCGTGGGTCTCCCGGGGCGTGGTGACGCCGAGGAAGAACCGGTTCGGGTTGGCGACCGGCTCGACCCTGGTGTGCGTGAAGCCCTTGCTGGCGAGAATCTCGTTGATCTCCAGCGCCGGAACCACCCGGCCGCACATCCGGACCGCCGTGTTGTCCGAGACCAGCAGCATCGCGGTGAGGAAGTTGGCGACCGTGACGTCGTCGCCCCAGACGGTGTGCAGGAAGTAGATCCCGGTGCCGCCGAGGATGATGTCGGCGGTGAGGTCGAGCTTCTGGTCGAGCCGGAGCTGTCCACGGTCGATCTTGTCCATCACCGCCACCGCCACCGCGAGCTTCTGCACGCTGTAGCCGTGGGTCACCCGGTCGGCGTCGTCCGCCACGACGGTCTCCAGCGTTCCGGCGGCGTTGACCATCGCGATGTGCGAGTGCCACACCCCGCCGGCCCGGGCCTTCTGGGTGGCGTACGCCTGCTGGATCGCCGTCTGCGAGGTGCCGGTCGGGCCCAGCGAGCCGCCCGGTACGCCCGGCCCCGCGACCGGTGCCCGACCGACCGCCACCGTGTTGGCCGGTGCGGCGGCAGCAGGCCGACCGGTCGCCACCAGTGCGGCTGCCGCCGCTCCCATCCCGATCGCCGCGCGGCGACTGACGTGCTCCGGCACAGTTCCTCCCCCGTGATCATCGAAGACTGCCGTGGTGGAGCGTACCGAGCGTGATTTCAGGCAACAACCCGGACGAGACCGGACACGCCGAGCGGCACCGCCCACGCGCCCGGCCAGCGCGGTCCGCCGGGCGTAGGCTGAGCCACGTGGATCAAGAAGACCGGATCGCCCTCTTCCTGGACTACGAGAATCTCGCGCTCGGCGCGCGGGACCATCTCGGCGGCCTGGTCTTCGACTTCCGCCCGATCGCCGACGCGTTGGCCGAGCGCGGCCGGGTGGTGGTCCGCCGGGCGTACGCCGACTGGTCGTTCTTTGACGAGGACCGCCGGATGCTCACCCGGTCACATGTGGAGTTGATCGAGATCCCGCAGCGGATGGGTGCGAGCCGCAAGAACGCCGCCGACATCAAGATGGCGGTCGACGCCGTCGAACTCGCCTTCGAGCGCGGATATCTCTCCACCTTCGTGATCTGCACCGGCGACAGCGACTTCACTCCGCTGGTGCACAAGCTCCGCGAACTCAACAAGCGGGTGATCGGCGTCGGCGTGGAGAAGTCCACCTCCGCACTGCTGCCACCCGCCTGCGACGAGTTCCTCTACTACGACCGGCTCGAAGGTGTGGACATCCCCTCGGCCCGCCCCCGGCGGGGTCGGCCGGCCCGGCCCGCCGGCCCGGAGGCGCCGCAGGCCGAGCCTGGCCAGCAGGCGGAGCCGGGAGCCGAGCCCGCGCAGGGGATCGAGGAGCCGGTACGCGACGTCGACACCCTCGCCGAACTGGTCGCACAGACGGTGGCGGGGTTGCAGGGCAGCTCCAGTGGGGAGGTGACCGCCTCCACGCTCAAGCGCACCCTGCTGCGCAAGGACCCGACGTTCAGCGAGTCCGACTACGGGTTCCGGGCCTTCGGCGAACTGCTCCGGCACCTCGCCGAGCACAACGTGGTCGAGCTGACCGAGGGCCCGGCAAAGGGCGACCCGGGTGTGTCGCTGCCCGAGCACGGCGACCGGGAGGTGGCGTTCGGGCTGCTGCGTACCGTGGTCCTCGACCTGGCCGGCACGGACGGCTCGGTGGCGCTCTCCGGGCTGAAGAACCAGCTCCGCCGGGCCCGCCCCGACTTCAGCGAGAAGAAGCTCGGCTACCGCAGCTTCCTCCAGTTCTGCAAGGCGGCTGCCACCGGCGGTGCGGTCGAACTGCGGTGGAGCCCTGAGACCGACGACTACCTGCTCACCGCGCGCCCCGGCTGACCCCGGCCCCCGACCGTGGCGCCGGTTCCCCGCCGCCGGGGGCCGGGTGGACGGCTGGCGATAGGGTCTTGGCCCATGCGGTCGAAGCAGGAGCTGGACGCCGACATCCGGCGGGAGCGCCGGGCGGCACTGGTGGTCAACGCCCGCTCCCGCCGGGGCCGCCGGCTCTACGCGGAGGCGCGTACCCGGCTGACCGGTGCCGGCTTCAGGCTGCTCGGCACGTTCCCGGCGGACCGGCCGGGTGAACTCGAGGCGAGCCTGACCGCCGCCGCCGAGCTGGCCCCGGACCTGCTGGCCGTCGGTGGCGGGGACGGCACCATCGGGGCCGCCGCACGGCTGCTCGCACACCGGGACATCGCGCTCGGGCTGCTGCCGCTCGGCACCACGAACAACTTCGCCCGGACCATCGGCATCCCACTCGACCTCGACGCGGCCGTCGCGACCCTGGCCGGTGGCAAGGTGGTCGACGTCGACCTCGGGCTCGCCGACGGCATGCCGTTCGCCAACCACGTCGGGATCGGGCTCTCCGCCGACGTGATGGCCCGGGCACCGGCCCGGCTCAAGCGGGTCACCGGCCGGCTGGCGTACCCGGTGACCGCCCTGGCGCTGCTCACCGGACACCGCCCGATGCGGGTCACGGTGCTGGCCGACGGGCAGGCCCGGGAGTTCGTCACCCACCAGCTCTACGTCGCCAACGGCGGCTTCCACGCCGGCCGGCCGATCACCGCGGACGCGAACGCCGACGACCGGCTGCTGGTCGCGTACCCGGTGGGTGGTCCGACCCGGCGCGACCTGTTGCGGGCGACGGCGCGCAACGCGGCGACCGGCCATCGCCGCACCCTCGACGACGAGCCCTTCCTGACCGCCGGTGAGATCCTGCTCTCCACCGACCGGCCGGCGCCGGTCGAGGTCGACGGCGAGGTACGCGGCCGTACCCCGATCCGGATCGGACTCGACGCCAACGCGCTGCGGGTGATGGCCCCCACCGACACCCTCGACCGCTGAACCCACCGCGACGTCCTCGGCCACTGACCCACGGTGACGTCCTCGGCCGCTGCCTCACGGTGACGTCCTCGGCTCGACCGCCTGGCCGGCGCGTCCCGGCGGTAGCCGTCGCTCAGGCGGCGAAGAGGAGCAGCAGTCCGGCCGTCGTGTAGACCACCATCAGTGCCAACAGCGGCAGTTGGCCGACCACCGCCGTACGCCGGTCGAAGAGCCGTAACGCCCGGTCGTGCGCGAGTACTGTGCCGAAGACGTGGCCGAGAACGATCACAGTCACCTGGAGCAGCGCCGTACCGGCCGGCGAGGTGCCGAGCGCCCGTACGGTCCACGATCCGGTGCCCAGCCAGTCCGCGCCGGTACCGAGCGGATCGGCGAGCAGGGCGAGGGTACGCTGCCCCTCCAGCACGAACAGCGTGAAGTAGTGTGCGACCAGGTAGCCCACGGCGATCGGCACGATCGAGTGGGCCAGTTCCCCGGCGCACTCCCGAACCGGCCGGCCACCGAACCGGCCGGCCAGACCGGTCGCGCCCAGGTAGGCGGCGAGCACCAGCGCGCACACCAGGGCGAGCCCGATCGTGCCGAGCAGTGGGGCCGGCGCGGCGCCCGACTGGAGTACACGGACCCAGATCGGGGCGTTGGAGAGGCTGTCGTACATGGTGGAGCCGAGGAGTACCACCACGAAGGCCACCAGGCCGGGAGCCGGTCGCAGCCCGGCGATCCCGTCGAGCGGATGCCGTCGGACCAGCGTCCCGTCCCGGCGCCGGGCCAGTACCGCCAGCCGCCCGACGACGGCGCTGTAGACCTCGAACGCGTCGCCCCGGTCGAACCACCGGGAACCGTAGACGACCGCGCCGGCCAGCATGGCGACGGCGTAGCCGCCGAGCCAGCCGCCGATGACCGGGAGGCTCACCCGATGCGGCGCCACCAGTTCCAGCCAGACGAAGGCGAACAGCCCACCGGCCGCCGGCCAGTAGCCGAGCCCGGACGGGAGGTCACGCAGGCCGCGCGACGGGTCCCGGCGCAGCGCCAGGCAGGCCAGCAGGTGCAGGGTACGCAGCGGGTTCAGGGCCCGCCAGACCGGACCGAAGAGCAGCGACAGCGGGAGCAGCCCGACCCAGAACAGCACGTACACCACGCCGGCCGTCGGGTTGTCGGCCGTGTCCGGACCCGCGAAGCCGAGCCCGACGTACGCCGCGACGACCAGCCCGACCAGCCGGCACAGCCACGGCCAGGCCCGGGCGGACGCCACCCGCTGTACCGGTGCCGGCAACGGTCGCGGCGGCTCGGTACCGGTGCCGAGTCGCGGCTCCCGCCAGAGCGCACCCAGCGCCACGAACGACACCACCAGGGCGACCAGTGCGCCGGTCAGGGCGAGTCCGAACGGGATGGGCAGGTCCTGGCGTCCACCGACGCCGTGTGCGAGCCACAACGCCGGCTACCGGACCACGAGCTGGAACAGTTGCAGGTCCTGCCCGTGCGTCTCCACCTCGAAGAGCCCGTCGCGGTCGGCCACGAACTCGACCGTGCCGGCGACTCCGGGTTGCAGGGTCACCGACCTGTCGTACCCGTGCACGTGCACCATGTCCGCGACGTCGCTGGTCGCGGTGATCCGGACGGTCTGGCCCCGGGTCACCTCGATCCGGCTCGGTGCGGGCGAGACGGTGCCGCCGGCGACGGTGACCGTGACGGTCTCGACGGTACCGGTGGCGGCCGGCTCGCCGTCCCCGCACGCGGTCGGTCCGATCAGGAGCAGGGCGAGCAGCGCGACGGCGGCGTACGCCGACCGGGGTCGCCGGGGGTGGGGCGGCATCATGGCGGGGGTCTCCAGGGGACGGTCAGCGGCGCTTGCGTGGTCTCCAGGGACGGTCTGGCGACGCCTGCGGCGCTGGGAGGGGCGGTTTGGCGACGCCGGTGGCGCCGGGAGAGCGGGTTCAGGACGCTGTTGGCGCTGGGAGAGCGGGTTGACGACGCTGTTGGCGCCGGGAGAGCGGGTTCAGGACGCCCGTGACGCCGGGAGGGGACGGTCGGCGACATCCGCGATCCGCCAGGGGGACGGTCGGCGACGCCTGTGGGTGTCGGGAGGGACGGGCGGTCAGCGGCGCTTGCGGCGGTTCGCGGCGGGGGCGGGGCCGGCCCGGCGGCGCGTCGAGGCGCCGGCCGGGTCGCGTGAGCGGGAGGTGGCGCGGGAGCCGGCCGAGCCGGACCGGGTGCTGCGGCGGGCGGCGGCCGGGCCGGCGCGAGCCGGGCGGCGGGCGACCCCGGCGATCAGGACGGCGGCCCCGACCAGCAGCAGCGCCGGCACCAGCCAGACGGAGACGCTCGGTCCACCGTCGGAGGCCGGAGGCGCGGCCGACACCGACGGCGGGGCCGACGGGGGTACCGTCGCTCCGGCGGTGGGCCGGGCCTGCCCGGCCGCCGCGACCAGTTCCGGAGCGGGCTGGTCGGTGGGGGCCTGCCAGCCCGCCGGGGCGGGGGTACTGGCGCCGGTGTAGGTGAACCGGACCTCGCCCTCGACCTCCTCGCCGTCGGAGGCCACCGTCTGGTAGCGCGCCACGTACCGGCCCTGCTCCGGCCAGTACGCCACCGGCACCTGCACGGTGAACCCGACGTGGTACAGCCGCGGCTGCCATGCGCCGTCGACCAACTGGTATTCGCGCACGGGTTCGTCGAGCCGGATCGGGGCGCCGGTCGACCAGCGCCGGTCGACCCGGACCCCGCTCGGCGCGGTCACGGTGAAGTACCCGAACGGCGCGGGTTGCTCGGTGAAGGCCAGCGACACCGACTCGACCGGCGCGGTCAGGGTGCCGCCGTCGGCCGGGGTGGAGACGGCGAGCTGCCCGTGCGCGTACGCCGGTCGGGGGTCCGGCACGGTGCTGCCCAGCGCGACGGTGAGCAGGCTCAGCGCAACGGCGGCGAGCAGGCGCGGTGCCGCACGACCCATCGGGTACCTCGGCTCTCGGGTAGAAACCTTCCGCGAGGCTAACCGCTTTTGTTAGATCTGAATAGACTTTTCGATGTCTCGACGAAACTTCGAGAATCTGCCCCGGTTGCTCGGCGACGTCATGCCCGTCGAACGGGTCGGCCCAGCGGTGTTCCGGTGGCCGATCGTGGGCCCGCGCGGCATCGTGCTGACCCTGGTCGGCAAGCCGCCCGCCGCCGAGGTGGCCGCGAACCTGCGCCGGCTCAAGCAGGTACTGGAGACCGGGACGGTGACCGACACCGACCATGCGGTCGCGGGCACGTTCGAGCGGAGAGCCACGGGGCGGTGAACTCGCCCGACGGCGGGTCGGGCCGGTGGTCCCGGCACCGGCGGCGCACCCGGCCGACCGCCCTCAGGTGCGGCGCAGGAACGCCACCAGCGGCACACCGTACTCCGACTCACGGGGCGACGTCGACCGCTCACAGGGCGCCACCAGGACCGGCGTTGATCGGCTACCATCGAGCCCCTGAGAACCACGAGGTGGGCCGGCCGGAGGCCGGGATCCTGGATCGGATCCGTTCTCCGCCACGGCGACGGGGCATGGGGGAAGCATGTTGCAGACATCGCGCACCGTCACTCCTGACGACCCCCGGCTGGATCAGGCCCGGCGCTTCGTGCGGCAGTTGGAGGAGTCGCTGGCGAGCACGCCCCGTCACCTGCCGGTCGACGGGCTGGACCGCATCGGGGGCGACGACCAGACCGGCACGGTCACCTGCGTGGTCGACGCCCGGGGCGACTTCGTGGACCTGCGCGTCCGCTCCGACTGGTGGTACACGCTGGGTCCGTCGGGGGTCGCCTCAGCCATCCTCGACGCGCTCCAGTACGCCCAGGACAAGGCGATGCTGGCCATGGCCGTGCTGCGTCGCCACGGTCGGACGCTGCCGGCCCCACCGACCGGAGACCGGTTCCAGCACGACGAGTTCGCCGCCCGGCCAGGGGACATCTG
Source organism: Plantactinospora mayteni (assembly GCF_016862935.1). Classification (GTDB taxonomy): domain Bacteria; phylum Actinomycetota; class Actinomycetes; order Mycobacteriales; family Micromonosporaceae; genus Plantactinospora; species Plantactinospora mayteni. Next base: position 7,151 of record NZ_BONX01000054.1, on the reverse strand, counting down.
GGCCGAGTGGGGGGCGGCGGAGGCACGGGTCCAACGGGGATACGACACCATGGCGGCGGCGGACCGGGTCGTCGAGACCCGGGACTCGGCGGAGCCGAGGACGATCTCCGGACCCCGCGGCCTGTTCCACCTGACACTGGTCGGGTTCACGGTGGCGAGCGCGGAGGTCAACCCGCGGATCGCCGCGCGGGACGCCGACGCGATAGCCGACGACGCGCGGGCGACCCTGCGACAGGCCACCCGAGAGAAAGATCCGACGTACTGGTTCTCCGGCTTGTTCCGGGACGCGACGACCAGGGTCGACGAATTCGGGAACGCTGAACAAGTGCGCTGACGAGTACGACCGAACCGACGGCCGGTCCAAGGCCAGCTTCGACGAGATCGCGAACTCCTCGCGGGTTTCACGCGTCCAGAAAGGTACGGTCGTGCCGCCTCCCGGGAGCATGGGTGCGGCGGAGTTTGTTGCCAAGTGCACATCGGCACGTGACAATAACTTTCGCACGGTTTCGCCGATCTCCGATCTCGCCCCCCTGCGCTCACGGGAGACGCCATGCGACGATCAGCCCTCGCTGTCCCGCTCTCCGCACTGATCGCCTTCGTCGGCATCGCTGCCGCGACACCCGCCCCGGCGGTCGCGGTCGTCGTCGGCTCCGACGTCGGAACGCTCGCCACCACGTCGCTGGCCCCCGGCCTCTCCCTGAGCACCAGCTCGGCGGCCGGTCCGAATCAGATCAACGTCCTCACCGCGAACCTGTCCGAGCCCACCCTGAAACCGAAATACCTCAATCCCGGGACCGTCGGCGCCACCGCCACCCTGACCACCCAGGCGAACCGGGTGGGTGCGGTCGCCGCCGTGAACGGGGACTTCTTCGACATCGGCGCCACCGGAGCACCCCGGGGGACAGGGCTGGACGACGGCACGCTGCTGCACGGTCCCGCGTCCGGCTGGAACAACGTGGCCGCGCTCTACGCCAACGGCGCGGGCAGCCGGGGCGGCCTGGCCGAGATCTTCCTCGACGCGAAGATCACCCTGCCCGGCGGTACCCAGCTCACCGCCACCAACCTCAACTCGCCGAACATCGCCGCCAACGGCATCGGCGTCTACAACGCGCTCTGGGGCGACCAGCCCCGCAGTCAGGTACTCGACGGCGCCACCCGCAGCCGGGAGGTGGAGATTGCCGGTGGCCGGGTGAGCAGGGTCAGCAGTACTCCCGGCGGCAAGGTCGCGGCCGGGTCCGTCGTCGTGCTCGGCGTGAACACCGGTGCCGACGCCCTGGCCGGGATCGTGGTCGGCGACACGGTCACGGTCAACTACTCGCCGCGGGGCGGTACCGGAGCCCAGGTCGCGATCGGCGGCAACCTCGTACTGGTCAAGGACGGGGCGGCCACCACGGTGTCGCATCCCCGGAATCCCCGCACCGCGGTCGGCTTCTCGGCAGACGGTCTCACCATGTGGATGGTCGTGGTGGACGGGCGGTCCAGCGCGAGCGTCGGCATGACCTATGTGGAACTCGCCAACTACATGAAGTCGCTCGGTGCCGACGACGCGATCAACCTCGACGGCGGAGGTTCGAGCACCCTGGTCGCCCGGATGCCCGGAGCGACCTCGGTGTCGGTCCGCAACACGCCGTCGGACGGCGCGCAACGAGCGGTGCCGAACGGGATCGGCTTCGTCTCGACCGCACAGCCGTGGAGCAGTACGGTCGACAACACCACCGCCGACCGGTTCACCGCGAGCGCGAACTGGGGAACGTCCAGCTACTCCAGCCAGCGGTTCGGAGCCGACTACCGATTCGCCGACCCGGTCCTGTCCAGCGACGTCGCCTGGTACCGGGTGAACATCCCGGAGACCGCCAGCTACGCGGTCTCGGTCTGGTATCCGGCCGACCCCGGATACAACGACTCGACGCCGTTCATCGTGGCCACCACCAGCGGCAACCAGACGGTACGGGTGAACCAGCGCGGCAACGGCGGCCGATGGGTGTCACTCGGGGTGTTCACCCTGGCCGCGGGAGATGCGAACACGGTGGGGGTGAGCCGATGGACATCGGGCACCGGCTACGTCATCGCCGACGCGGTGCGGGTCACCCGGGTCTGAGCGTCGGTTGTCGACCTCCTGGCGGCCCGCCGCTGAACGCCGCTCTTCCGCCCTGTCGGCTGGCTGCTCCGGGCGGATGCGCGGTCCCGGCACGCGGTGACCGCCCGGGGGTCGTCGACGAAGGGCCGAGCCTAACGTGTCGGTGCGGACGGTGTGCTCTCCCCGACCAGGTCGCGGCAGGCGTCCCGGTCGTAGGGCAGGCCGGCGTCGCGGAATACCAGGCCGACGCTGCCGTTGCTCGGGTCCCACAGATCCTCGTTGTCGACGAGCGCGCCGAGGTAGCGGCGCTGAGCCGGGGAGAGCGGACCGGGGTCGCGGCCGGCGAAGAGCGCGTGCAGCAGCGGTCCCCAGTCGCGCTGCGCCGTGTAGCGGCTGGCGATCGGAGCGATGGCCAGTGCGGCCGGCAACAGGCGGCCGGGGCCGTCGACCCGGGCGATCGCCGCGGCGACGAGCGTGAACCGGATCCAGGTGGATATCTGCGGCGGGCGGTGGGTGAACCAGCCGTCGGTGGCGGCCGGGTCCGCCAGGGCGGCGAGGAGTTCGGCGGTGGCGGCCGGATCGTCGGCCAGGGCGGGTGCCAGCGCGGCGCAGGCTCGCACACCCGGATGCGGGTCGTCCAGGTAGCCGCGCGGTTCCAGCCCCAGCTCGCCCATTGCCAGGACCAGCGCGGCACGCTCGTCCGGCCCGGCCTCGGCGGCAAGGGCGTCGAGGCGCCGGGCGAGGGGCATCACCTCGGTCGTGGCGGCCGGCGCCGCGCAGCACGCGCCGACCGCGTGCGCCGCCGCCGCGCGTACCGTCGGTTCGGGGTCGGAGAGCGCCGACGCGGCTGCGGTGAGCAGGGTGGGGACGATCTCGCGGCAGCCCAGTACGGCGCGGGCGTACAGGGCGTTGGCCATCACCTCGTCCGCATAGAGTTCGTCCTCGTCGCCGGAGTCGAGCGCGGCGGTCAGGGCGGCGTCCACGTCGAACCCGGCCGGCGGGGCGAACTCGTCGGGGTCGGGGTGCGACCGGCCGGCCTCGGCGACGGCGGCGAGGAATCGAAGCAGGTCGGCCCGCAGCTCCGCGTCGGCGGCGCCGGAGAGCCGGGGATCGCCGAGTAACGCGGCGACCGTGACGGCGGCGGGCGGGGTCGCCGTCCATGGCGTGCCCTGGTGGATCACGGCCGACCACAGGTGTTCCAGCGCGGCCCGCCGGCCGGCCGGGTCGGCATCGACCAGTGCGGCCAGGTGCTCGGGGGTGTCGCTGGCCCGGCCGTACGCGTGCAGCAGCGTCGCGAACTCTCCGGCGTCGATCTCGGTCACCCGGGCAAGCTACTACCCGCCCCCGACAGTCCGCCGTCGACCGCCGCCCAGTCAACCGTTCAGATCGGCCGGCACGCCTGGTACGCCTGCCACCTCCCGCGTCCTCCGTAGCCCGGACGTCGGTGCCCCGGGCTGCCTCGCCAGGGGCACCGACGGATGCGCCGGATCAGGACCGGTAGTCGTTACCGCCGGACGCGCAGGTCCAGCCAGACCAGCCGGTGGTCGGAGCTGGGGAACGGAAACGTCCCGGTCAGCCGCGACAGCGGATCGCCGGCCGCCGGCCAGAACACGCCCCCGCCGCGCACGTCCAGCCCCCGCGACGGAAGCACGTAGTCGGCGCGCACGTTGCCCGGCCCCGGTACGTCGGCAAAGTCGGCCGTGTCGTGCGCCGGGTCGCTCCGGTGCGTGGTGTTGGCACCCCCCTGCGCGGCGCTGGCCTCGGGTGCGCCCGCGCTCGACGGCACGAACCGGCCGTCGATCCACCGGTGGTCCAGCAGTTGCTGCGCCGCGCCGGGAATGCTGTCACCGTCGTACGGATCCGAGTTCAGATCCCCGGCGATCACGAACTCCGCGCCGGGCCGCAGGCCGCCCCGCTGGCCCCGGTCGTCGTGGATGTAGCGGCCACCACCCGGCCGTACGTAGTCGGCCCAGAACCGGATCTCGTCGAAGTTGCGCCGCCCGTTGCGGTCCTCCGCGCCGTCGAAGACCGGCGGCGTGGGGTGGCTGACCAGGAAGTGCACCGTACGGCGTCCGAGCTGGATCGGCAGGTCCCAGTGACTCTTCGACGAGAGTCGGACCGCCGCCAACTCCTCCGGCGAGTACCAGTCGGCCGGCGCCGGGGTGGCCGGGTCGTCCGGCAGCAGCGCACCGGGCATGTCCTTCCAGCGGAAGTTCTGGAAGGTACGGGCCTGCCGCACGTCGATCGGATAGCGGGAGTAGACCACCATGCCGTACTGCCCGGGGAAGGCGCCGAAGCCGAGCGCGTCGTCGCCGTAGCCGGCCGCGCCCGGCTGGGTGACCACCACACCGTCGTTGTTCAGGTCGAAGCCGGAGGCGATGCCGGTGTTGCTCGGCGCGATGAACCGGTACGGATATCCGACCGGCCGGGCACCGTTCTGGCCGACCGACAGGTAGTTCTCCTGGAACAGCCGCGCGGCCACCGGGTCGAAGTCGAACTCGTTGATCAGCACCACGTCCGGCCGGGTGCGCTGCACGATCTCGGCGATCGTCCGGGCCTGGGCGTTGCCGGGAGTGGAAAGGTCGGACCGCAGCGCCCCTTCGGCGCCACGGTTGAGGGATGCGTTGAAGGTGGCGAACCGCACCTCACCGCCACCGTGCGCCACGGCCGGCGACGCGACGGCGGGGAGACCGGCGACGGTGACGGCGGCGGCGAGCAACCCCGCACGGGCCGCGAGCCGGCCGGTTCGCCTGGAACTCAGGGACATGCTTCCTCCTAGGCGTTGATATCCGTCCGCGTGTCTATCGCCGGGCACCGACCAGCCGGTGGCGAGGACGTGAATACTAGGCGTCCCGCCGCGTCTGGTTGTCGGTGCGTCCTCGGCCGCTGGCCTCGTCGAAGGTGAGCCGCGGATCCGCGTACCCAGCCCGTCGGGCCCGGCGCAGCCGAACTCGCGGCCGTCGCCGGACTGCTGGTAGCCGCCGAACGGGGCGAGCGCGTGTTAGCGCTGACATCGGGATGTCCCACCACATCAAACGGAACCTCGGTGAACCGCTCGGGCGGACGTACCGCACATTGGCAGACTATTTCGAGGTCTTTCAAGAGGACTCGTCAATACATGAACCGGAACCCCGCTCCCCGGAAGGCGTACACGGGCTCACTCCTACTCCGCCCCGGACACCGGCGACCGATAACACCTTTCACCTACGACGAGCGGATCGGCTACCGGCAGAAGTCTCACGTCGTTTTCTGTTATCGACACCGGTGCCGGACGGTCGCGACGCCGAGGCCGCCGGCGGGAACGGGGACGACGACAGCGACGGGAACAGCGACGGGCGGTTGCTACCCGACCAGCGGGGGCCGGACCCGGAAGGACGCGTCGGTACGGAATCCCGGGTTGTCGGTCGCCCGGTCCACCCACAGCTCGAGGTTGCGGTGCCGCAGGAACCAGCCGGGGTAGTTCGACGACTCCAGCGACACCGAGCCCGGCGCCGTGCCCGCACGCACGCAGAACGTCGCGTCACCACGGAACAGTCGGCTGCCCTCGTCCCCGCTCAACCGGAGCCGCCAGGACGAGTGGCGCAGGTACCGTCCGTCCTCGGCACGGAAGGAGACACAGCCGGCGTCCGCCAGGCCCGGAACCACCTCGAACGTCGCCCGCTGCCGGGCTGCCCCGTCGCTGTCCGCGCCGACCCGAGCCAGTACTCCGAGACCCTCGGCCGTCGTGACGACCAGCCCCACCTGGTTGATCGACTCCATCGACACGTCCCCCGGCGGAAGCGGTCGCGGTCCGCTGCTCGGCGGCGTGGCGTCGGTCGGGCTCCGGCGGCTCGGGCTCGGGCTGGCCGGGCGGGGCGCCGACGTCGGCGGGACGACGACCGCGGGTGCCGACGCCGACCGCGCGGCGGCGGCAGGTGCCGATGTCGGCGCGGCGATGCCCACCGGTGGCCGTGGGTCCGGCGTCGGCCAGGTCGCCGTGGTGACCGTGGCACCGGCGACGACCGTACCGGCGGCGACCGCGGCCACGACGGGGTGCGCCCCGACGAGCTGGCCGAGCTGACCGAGGAGCCCGGCTTTGAGGCCCGCGCCGAGCGTCCCGGAGCCGCCGACGCCGCTCGCGCCCGAGACGACCGCCGTCGAGACGGCACCGACGGCACTTCCCGACACCGCGCCCTTGGCGGTCAGCGCCGCCGCCAGCGCCAGGGGCACGGGGATCAGCGCGAGACCCACCAGCAGGCGCTCCGGCGCGACCAGGCCGTCGGCGCGGCGGAGGCAGACCGGGCAGGACCGGGTGTGCCGGCTTATCCTCTTGCGCCACAGCGGGCTCGGCCGGCCATCCCAGCCGACCAGCACGGTCCCGAGACGGTCGCAGCCGGGCCTGGCGTCCAACGCGGCCACGAGCGTCCGGCTGAGGTCCAACTGGCCGCGCATCCGCTGGACGCGTACCGCGGCGTGGGCCACGCCGACGCCGAGCGATGCCGCCAGTTCCGCCCTGCTCAGCCGCCCCGCGGTCTCCAGCCACCACAGCGACAGCAGCGCCCGGTCCTCGGGGTCGAGCCAGCGACCGGCGCGTACCACCTGCCGGCGCTGGTCGGACAGGTCCAGGCGCAGCAGCGTCAGATCCTCGAAGTCCGCGTCGGCGTCCGGCTCCGCGACCACCTCGTCCAGGGGTACGGCGCGTTCGGCGGCGCGCTGCTGCCGTTGTAGATGCGTGCTGACCTGGCGCAACGCGATCGCCATCAGCCAGGGCCGGAAGCTCTCCGGCGTCCGCAGCATCCGCAGTTCCCGCAGGGCGCGGAGCATGCTCTCCTGCACGACGTCGTCGACGTCCGGATCGCCGCTCAGCGCCCTGCGCACCAACGTGTACACGATCGGCAGGTACGCGACGGTGAGCTCGTCAAGCGCCTGCCGGTCGCCGGCCTGTGCGGCGACGACCAGACTCGTCTCGTTCGTACGGGTAGCTCGCATGTCCCATCGCTGTCAGATGGCCTGGACGGTGGTGGTTGACTGTGATGGACGCTGGCGGCCGAGTCAAGAATTGACATCCTCTCCGCTCTAAAGGGCGGAGATTCCC
>NZ_BONX01000053.1 GCF_016862935.1 Plantactinospora mayteni | reverse complement strand
CCGCATCGGTGCCCAGGACGGTACGCAACCACCTGTCGAACATCCTCGTCAGGTCGGCGCCGGTGACCGGAGCCAGGCGATCGTACGGGCCCGGGAACAGGGCTGGGCCGGCGGTGACCCGGGTCGCCGCCGGCCCGGCGGACGGCGCGGCCAGCCGTTCCGCCGAGCCGCCTGGACCGAGCGTGTCACCCGGTCGGTCCGGCGCCGGGTGGTCCGGCGCCGGGCGGCTGCCGGTCCGGTGGGGACCCGGCGGTGCCGGCGACCAGCTCTACCCGTCGATTCTCGGCTCGGTCGGCGGCGGTGGTCTCGGTCACCTTGGGACGGGTCTCGCCGAACCCCTTGACGCTCAACCGATCGGCGGCGACGCCCTTGCCGACCAGGAAGTCATACACCGCTGCGGCACGGGTCCGGCTGAGGACGAGGTTCGACTCGGCCGTACCGGTGGTGTCGGTGTGGCCCTCGATGCGCGTTCGGCTACTCGGATTGGCGTCGAGGATCTGGGCCACCCGGACCAGAATCGCCTGGGAGGCGGCGGTGAGGGAGTCGCCGCCGGAGGCGAAGGTGAGCCGGGGCAGCTCCTGTAGCTGTCGCCGGACGTCCGGGACCTCGATCTGATCGACCACCGTGGCGCCAGTGGCTCGGGCCGCCGCCAGCACCGCGTTCTTGTGCGTCTCGGAGGAGACCCGACCGCCTACGCTCAGGGTGCCGCCGTCGAGTCGCACGGTCGTACCGTCGGAGCTCCTGCCGAAGGCCCGCAGCACGTCCGCCAGGCCGCCGAGTGCCGTGTCGGTCACGGCGCCGTCGACCGTGAGCCGGTCCTCGACGCTCGCCGTACCGAGGCTGGTCGCCGCGCCGACAAGCGCGGTACGGGCACGCTCGCTGGGAACGGTGCCAGTGACCGATGCCGTGCCCTGGCCCAGTGCCACCAGCACGGAGGGCGGTACGGACGCGGCAGGCACCTGCGCCTCGGCGACCCGTACGCCCTGGATGGCCTGGACGATGTCGAGGGCGTGTTCGGCCTCGGCGGACGAGTTCGCCGTCAGCCGGCCGTCGCGTCCGGTGAAGGTGACCCACACGTCGGACAGGCCAGCCGAGTGCAGCGCCCGGGTCGAGCGCTGAGTCAGATCGTCCTCCATCCGGTGCCGGTTCGGCGCCTGCTGTGCCACCATCAGCACAGCCAGACCGAGAATGGCCACGATCAGCCCCAGCAGTGGACTGAACCGACGGGACTCGTTGTTCGGCATGGGGCTCTTCGTCAAGAGGCTCTTCTTCATCAGACTCTTCTTCATCAGGCCCGCCCCGTGTCCCGGCCGGCCACCAGCAGCTCGGTGAGTTCAGCGAAGCCGGCCTCGTCACCGTCGGCGAGCAGTCGAGCCTGGCGACCCCAGGTGACCAGGCTGGGCGCGAAGGTGAGGCCGGCCGCCTCGATCGCCGCGCGCCGCGTGTCGTCATCGGCCTCGGCGAGCTGCCGAAAGGTGTGGATGCCGGCGGCCCGCAGCGCGGAGGCCATCTTCGGGCCGATACCCTCGATGCGTTCCAGTTCGTCGCCTCGGGTCTCGGCGGGCTCGACCGCCGTCGTGACGGGTGTGGTCAGCGTTGCCGCCGGTTCGTCGCCTCGGGTCTCGGCGGGCTCGACCGCGGTCGTGACGGGCGTGGTCGGCGTTGCCGCCGGCTCGGCGGTCGTCGGGGTGGGCTTGTTCGCGGTAGGACCGTCGGTCGCCTGAGTGCCGTCGCCCTTGACCGCCGGCCGGACGTCCTGGCCATCTGTGGCCCGTCGGCCACCGTCCACGATCGTCGCAAGGCTCGCGTGGCGCGGTTCGGCATGCGCGGTCGGTGCCGCCACGCTGTCACTATTCTCCGCTTCGCCCGGCCGGGCTACCGCAGCTTCGCGCGACGGCGGCAGTGACGGCCTCCTCGTGCCCCAGACGAGCCAACCGACGAGCAATCCCAGAAGGAAGGCCGCCAGGATAAGGAAAAGAGATTGGCCGATAAACCAGGACACGTAAAGCCTCCATGGTGGATGTGAATGGGTGCGTCGCCAAGCGCCCGAACGCGCCAACTCCGATGAATCCTATGTGGAGGATCGCGGTTCGGGCGGCACCCAAACATCGCGATAAGATCACGATTGGCGTGATATTGTGGCATGCTTACATACCTCTTCGCGGCTCTTGATCAAGGGTTGTGCTGGCACTCCGCACTACCCCGCCCATCGCACGAAATGGCAGCTCATGGGGTGGTTGTCGCGCAATGGCGGGCGTTGGCGTCGACCGGAACCGGAGCTGGTGATCGAGGCTCGACCGGACTCCGACCAAACTCGGTCGTCGGTGGGCGCGGCCGATCCATCCGGCCGATTCCGATGGAGTGAGGATTTGAGTTTCCGCGCCAATCGTCGGCATCCCGCAACCGAGTCCGTTGCCATCCTCGAGTGCCGCAGCAGCCACGAGCGGAAGCTTCACCTCTGCCCCGAACGACCAGGCGTCCCGATCGGCTACATCGGCTGTCCATAGCCCCGAACGAAGCAGGGCCTCAGCCAGAGGAACAGTGGACAGTTTCGAGGGATCGTTGCAACACGCGGTCTAACTGGCGACGGCAATGGGCCTGTCACGACGCTCGGCCGGGGCACCCCAGCCGAGCGTCCGCGTAGGCGGCCGTTGAGTTCGGCGGCGGCCGGTACGAGTTGATGTTTCGCCACGACCTACTGAAGAGCAGCCACCTGGGACTTCGCGACACCAGCCTGCCGCTCTTCCGATTTCTCACCGACCTGGTCACGCAGGCTCGGCCCGAGCCCGAACCGCCGAACCAGGTCGTCACAGGAGCACTGTGGGCCAGCCTGCACGGCATCGCCCAACTGTGAAACTGGGGCAGCCTCACCCTCGCGACCGGCGCCACCGATCCCGGCGAGTCGTCACCGGCATGGGCGCCATCCCGGTCGAGCGGGGCGGCGGCCGGGCGGCGCTCACGGCATTACGCCGCCACGCCCGTACTCCGCTCCGGCGGCCTGGTAGCCGTCTTCCCCGAGGGCACCCGTTCCCCCGACGGCCGAGTCTTGTTGTTGAGGTGGTCAGTGAACCTTTTTCAACCTGAACCGCGCGGCGGGTGCGCCCCGACTTTCACCTGCGACCACGACGGACCGCGAGGGGAGGTTGAAAAAGGTTCAGTGGTTGGCCGGGGTGAGCCGGGACAGCGTGGTCCTGACCGCACCGGCCTCCTCTCGCGCCCATTCGGACTGCGTCGCCGGCACCGACACCGGTGCCATGGGCCGCCTCGACGTCATCGCCGAGGCGGTCCTGCGGGGGACGGCGGAGCGGAACGGGGTACGACAGCTCAGCAGCGGCTCCAACCACCGGCCCAGTTGCCGGTGCCGCGGTACCGGCACCACAGGTCCGCGTCCAGGCCGAACGTCATGGCACGCACCGGATTGACGTCCACGAAGGCGCCGTTTCCGAGTTCGGCGAGGGCCCGGCCGCCGAGGCTCTTCCACCCGCCGCTACCGCGCCAGATGTGCCAGACCGACCAGTCCTGCCCGATCACGAAGACCTCCTCGTACGTGTCGGTGCCGCTGACCCAGGTGATAGCGGACCACTCCATCCGGCAGATGACCCAGCCCCGGTAGCCGTACATGTCGAACACGCAGACGTCCCAGCCTGGGTAGATCTGCGGGTCGTCGTCGCCTGCTGGTCCCGTGCTCGACGGCACGCGTTCGATCGTGGCGACGGTATCCCCCACGGCGTAGGTACCCGGGCCACCCGGTCGCACCGTGACGGTCGGCGTCGCCTCGCCGCCGGCCTCGACCGTCGCCGCCTGGGTCGCCGGCGTGGCGACCAGAACGGACGTCGCCACCATCACCGCCGCCAGGAGCACGGCGGTCCAGCCGCTGTGACCGCGCGCGCTTGTTGGCACCATCGTCATACGTCACTCCTCCTCGGTACGTCGTCGGCGGGTCCGCCGACGCAGCGCAGCCTGTCAACCGGCGTGCACAGAATCCGCACAGAGCCCCGACCGAATGGCCGATGCGCGGCGTCGGACTTGCCGCTGTCGGCCGGCGATGCGGCCGTCCGAAGGGAGCGAAGCCGCTACGCCCCGCCGGCTGGCGGACTGCTGACAACTCCGACGGCCGGGCCTGCTTCACGGTCGATGTCGGTGGCGGCCAGGAGACCCGCGTCCCACCATCGGGCGCGTCCAACCACCGTCCAGTTGCCGTTCAGTCCGGATTGAAAGCGTGGCCGGATAGCTGCCTCGCCGATGGAGGGGAACATGACAGGAACAGGCAGAGCACGCGACGAGCTGCCGATGCCGGAGGGCGTGCCGGCGGTCACCGCGTCGCCGGCCTCGACGGCCGGGCTGGCCGCGCCCGCCGGTCCGGGGTACGGGATCGACCGCGCCGGGCGGGGATCGGTGGGGTCACGCCGTCGGCGGTGGATGGCCGGGGTGCTGGCCTTGGCGCTCGCGCTGGTCGGAGTGCTGGGACAGGCGGTACCGGCACAGGCAGACGTGTCCAAGGAGCCCGCGCCGAGCCTGCCCGGCCGGGCCGCCGAGGCCGTGCCCGGCGTATCCGGGCTGACACCGGATGCCGGTCTGCGCTCCGCCGCTAGCCGCCGGACGGCGTCCGTGCCGCCGGGCACCGGGATCACGTTGGGCAAGCCGAAGGCCGGCCCGGCACCCCGGATGGTCGAGGATCTGGAGGACCCGAACAATCCGCCGACCTGCGTGCCGTACATCAGCGGTCAGGTGACCCGAAACGGTACCGCCCTGGCCCGGGTCGACTATCTGGCCGAGATCGTGTGCAACTTCTACCTCGCGGGCGCCGGCCAGGCGTACCTGATCGAGCGGACGGCCGGCTCCCGGTACAACGGTTCCGTCATCGCCGCGGCCGCCCCCTTCTACTTCTCCTCCTACTACTACGGGTACAGCATCGGGGCGGTGATCATCGACGGTCGCATCTACGACGGCGGTCGCCAGTTGGAGATCGGGTTCGACCTGGCGTTGCAGACCCTGGACGGAACGCCGTGGGGCGGCTGCTTCGCGCTTCCCGCCCCGCAGCGTTACCTGTCCCCGTGCTACGGCCTGGGCACCTCGTACCTGTCCGTCTCGGTCGGGTCAGGGGTGTTCAGCACCGGCCTGCCGGCGTACAACCCGGCGGCGGCGATCCGGGACATTCCCGCCATCGATCTGCTCCCCTCCCACGTGGGCGGGCAGTCCGACCCGGCGTCGACGGCCCGCCAGAACATCGTGGACACCGCGGCCGGGCTGCCCGCCCAGACCAGCGACTTCAGCCATGTAGGTCGGACCAGCGTGAACCTCGACCTCGACATGTTGCGCGGCATCCTCAGCCTGCACCTGCTGAACGGCTACAACTTCCGGGTGACCGCGATCGCCGGAAGCAGGCACGGCAGTGCGACATCCCGGCACTACGTCGGGAAGGCATTCGATGTCGACACCATCAACGGCGCACGGGTGAACACGAGCAATCCGTTCAACCAGGCGTTCAAGGACGCCTGCCGGGCGTACGGGGCGACGGAGGTGCTGGGGCCGGGGGACGACGCCGACCATGCCACGCACATCCACTGCGCGTGGCCGCGATAGTGACCCGGACCTCCGGACGGAGGCGGGCCGCCGCCCACGGGTGAGCGCCGCGACGGCGTACCCCTGAACGGCGGCGACGGCGGTGCGAGTGTCCGATCCGGACGCTCGCACCGCACGCTGACTCCGGTACGGGCCTGGCGGAACTGGTCGAGGACCTCACCGGGTGTCTTCCGCGAGCGCCCGGAGTCTCAGGAGGCCGGCCTCCCAGGTGGCCGCGACGTTCGCCATCCACCGTGCGGTTTCGATCAGTCGGGAGGGGTTCGCGCTGTAGAGCACCTCGCGCCCGCGTCGGCGACTGGATACCAGACCGTGCTGTTGCAGTGTGGTGAGGTGTTTGATTACCGCTGGTCGACTGACCGGCAGCGGGCCGGCCAGCTGGGTGGCTGTTTGCTCGCCTCTCTCTGCGAGCGTTTGCAGAACGTGCCAACGGGTAGGGTCGGCCAGCGCCGCCAGTACCTGGGTCTGTGGCTGGGTCATGGTCGCGGTGTCGGATGTTCGAGGGTTGCCGCCCGCTCCCGCAACGCCGACAGGCCGCCGGCCCATCCGTCGGTTGTGCCCTGGATATGCATGCGCCGCTGCTCGGGATCCATGGCCAGCTCGTCGAACCCGCTCTCGACCACGACGAGGCGGGTGCCGCCGTCGGCGGCTGCGAGGGTGAACGTCACCAGGGTCTGGTACCCCGGCCGTGGCTCCTCATCGGGCACGGACGAGTACCGGTAGGAGAAGACCGTGGGCCGATCGACCTGCTCGATGACGCCTCGGAAGGTGCCATGCTCCTTCCAGTTGTGCACGAGCGCCCCACCCGGGCGCAGGTCGATGTCCGCACCATCGAAGGCGAACCAGACCTGGACGTGTTCGGCCTGCGTGATCAGTTCCCACACGCGCTCGACTGCGGCATCGATGAAGATTTCGCGCTGGATCCGGTCCACCATGTCACGCCTCCTCAAGGCTAGCGTCACCCGGAGGTTACACATGATCTCAGGCAGGTGCAACCCGGCGGTTACACTTCGGAGCGTCATTGCTCGCCCTGCGTCAAGCGATACACCAGGCAACGATCCGGGCCATGAGTCGATCGATGGAGCCATCGATCTCCGTTCGCACACCGTCTCGGCCGCTGAAGGTGGCCGCGAACGGCCACCGCCCCTCCAACCAGCTCACATGCTCCTCCGTGTCGTCGGTGAGCACGACATTGCGCCCGTCGGCCAAGACGACGACCCAGTGGACGGCGTAGTCCACGGGCTCCTGATACACACGGATGCCGGTTGGGTCGATGCCTGCCGCCAGCAGCGTGTTGACAACGCCATACCGATTGACCACCCGGTCCAGGTCGGTATCGACGGACTGCGCGTTGGTGCTCCATACCACCTCTTGCGTGGTCGGCGGTACGGTTGCAGCCGGGATGGGGTTCGAACCGGGACCGTCGACCTGGTCTGTCTCGGACATGTCTCTGCGACCTCCTTCTGACCAGGCGCTCGACTGCGCGGCCGGCTCGCCTGGTTTGCCACATGATGCGGCAGCCGCTCGGGAAGAGCAGGGTCCAATGACTACTATCGGCTCCCTCGCCGCCGAAGTCGCCCACTGGTTCGGTGACTACGACCAAGCCCTCACCTTCGTCATCACGTCTGCGGAAGGCCACGGCGTCGAGTTGGGCAATCAGCGCGAACACGCGGCGACGGTCGAGCTCGACGAGGACACGGCGCAGCAAGTCTGGGAAGACGCGGCCATCGCCACGGAGAGCGCGCTCGACTGATGAGTCCTCCGCGCACGGTCGGCAGCGCTGGCCCCGTGACAGTGTCGCGCCGTTCCACCCCGTGACGGGTGGAACGGCGCGACGTTCAGGAACTCAGACCGAGCCGAATCGGAATCTCTGGTTGGTCGAATTCTGGCAGTTCCACTGCACCAGACGTGCGCCGTCGAGCACCGAGTTGCCGTTGACGTCCAGGCAGAGGCCGCTCAGCGCCGAGACCACGGTGTAGACACCACCGGTACCGGCCGCCTCGACCCGGAACCGTTGGTTCGCGCCACCGTTGCAGGTGGACTGTTGCAGGAAGGCGCCCGGTGCCGTTGAGCTCCCGGTGACGTCGAGACACTTGCCGCTGTGGACGGCGCGGAGCTGCACCGTTCCGCCACCGGCGTCGACGGCCTGCCAGCGCTGGTTGTTTCCGCCGTTCGGCGCCCACTGCTGGACGATCGCCCCGTCGGCCGTCGACTGGGCGTTGACGTCGACAAGCTTGCCGCTGTGCTCGGCGGCCAGCGTCCAGGTGCGACCGGCCACACCACCGCTGGCCGGTACGCCGACCCCGGTGCCGCCGAACGTGATCGAGTCGACGTCGAAGGAGTTGTTGGTGCTGGACTTGAAGACGAGGTAGAGGGTACGGCTGCCGGCGATGCCGGTGGTGTTCACCGCCGCCGTCGACTGGTAGTTGTCCCAGCCGCCGGTGTTCGGCACTGGCGTCGTCGCCAGGAGGGTACCGGTCGGCGAGTCGGCACGCAGTTCGACCGAACCGCCCCCGAAGGGCGACGAGACCCGGTAGCTGACGGTGCTGATGCCCTGTAGGGCCATCGGGGTGAACGAGATCCAGTCGTTGTTGGAGATGTCGCCGATCCGCCCGCCGCTCTCCGCGCCGGCCTGGCTGACGACCCGGACGCCGGACTGGGCGGTGAAGTACTCGGCCTGCTTGTGCTTCGGTTGCAGGATCGCGTGACCGTAACCGGTCAGCGGCGCCGCGCCGCCCGCGCCGCCGTCGTCGGTGTACTTGGCGTTGAGCACGTAGTAGAGGTTGGCGCCGTCGGGATGCCCGCCGAGCAGGTCGGTGGAGATGGTGCCCGAGCAGCCTGGGTAGTCGGTCGTCTCGTGCTGGTGGTCGTCGTGGCCCAGGGCCGGGTTGACCAGGACCTTGGCGCAGTCGACGGGCGCCCCGCCGGGGTCGGTGACTGTCACCGTGTACGGCACCCGCTCGCCGAAGGTGAGCATGCCGCCGTCAACCGGGGTGGTGATGGTGACCACCGGTGCGGTGTTGCCCACGGTGATCTGCACGTTGGAGTAGCCGGCCCTGCCGGTGCTGTCGGTCACCTTGAGCTGGGCGGTGTAGTTGCCGTTGCTGGTGTAGGTCTTCGACGGGTTGGCCGCGGTCGACGTCGTCCCGTCGCCGAAGGTCCACTCGTAGCTGATCGTGTCGCCCGGATCCGGGTCGGCGGAGCCGGCGCTGGAGAACTGTACGGTCAGTGGCGCGTTGCCGTTCGTCGGCGTACCCACCGCCTTCGCGACCGGCGCCCGCCCGCCCTGGACGTAGTCGATCCGGTACAGCCCGGAGTCGTTGTTTCCGCCGCCGAAGTTGGAGCCCCATTCGAGCAGGTAGAGCGAGCCGTCAGGCCCGAATGTCATGTCCATCGGCTTGTTGAATCCGGTGGCGGGCAGGAAGGGATTCGTCCGGGTCACGGCCGTGGCGCCGTCGAAGTGGACCTCCTTGACGTAGTTGCGGGACCACTCGTAGAAGAAGTGCACGCCGTTGTAGTAGGGCGGGAACTTCGTCGTCGACGGGTTGTTCGGGTCGTACCGGTAGACCGGGCCACCCATCGGGGCGGAACCGCCACTGCCGAGTTCGGGGAAGGTCGGGGAGGCGCCGTAGCCGTACCACATGTTCGGCGCGACGCTCGGGCGCAGGTTGACCAGGCCGGTGTTGTTGGGCGAGTTGTTGACCGGTGCCGCGCAGTTGAACTTGGCGCCGATCGCCCCGGTGTCGGGGTTGAACGGGGCGTACGCCTGGTTGTCGCCGTGGCAGAACGGCCAGCCGTAGTTGCCGGGCGACTTGATCACGTTGAGTTCGACCAGACCTTCCGGCCCCCGGTCGGTGGCGGGGCCGCCCCGGTCCGGTCCGTAGTCCGCCAGGTACACCCAGCCGTTGGCGGGGTCGATGGAGAATCGGAACGGGTTGCGGAAGCCCATCGCGTAGATTTCGGGTCGAGTCTGCGCGGTGCCCTGCGGGTACAGGTTGCCGCTCGGGATGGTGTAGCCGCCGCTGGCTGCCGGCCGGATCCGCAGCAGCTTGCCACGCAGGTCGTTGGTGTTGCCGGCGCTGCGGGCCGCGTCGAGGTGGGAGCGCCCGGTCCGCCAGTCGAGCGGGGCGTAGCCCTGCCAGTTGCTGTCCAGGTTGGGCGGCGTGTCGTCACCGGTACCGATGTAGAGGTTGCTGTCCGGGCCGAACGCGAGGTAGCCGCCGGTGTGTCCCGGCTCCGGGTGGGTGCGGTCCCGGTACGCGGGAATGTCGATCACCGTTGTGGGGCTGGCCGTGTTCAGGGTGTCTCCGGTGAGCGTGAACCGGGAGACCCGGTTGATGTCGGTGGTGCTGCTCAGCGGCGAGTGGTAGAGGTAGACGAAGCCGTTGCTGGCGAAGTTCGGATCCACCGCGACGCCGGTGAGGCCGTCCTCGCCGCCGGTGTAGACGCTGAGCGTGCCGGCGGTGACCGTGGTGTTGGTGCTCGGTTTGAAGATCCTGACCTGGCCGGCCCGCTGGACGTAGAGCACCCGGCCGTCGGGCAGCACCGCCAGCGCCATCGGGTCGGCGGTGTTGTCGTCGAGGGTCCGCTTCTCGAAGTTGCCCCAGACGGTGCCGCCGCAGTCGCCAGGCTGGTTGCCCGCCGCCCACTTCACTCCGCCGAGGACGTGGTTGCGGAAGTCGGGTTCGCTGTACGAGGCGGTCGCGTGGCCCATCGCCGTCGTCCATACCTTGCCGGTACCGATGTTGCGGCACCAGGAGATCGGGTGGTCGTTGCCCATCGCCGCCCCGCCCGGGTTGTAGGTGCGCTCGTCGGCGGTCACCAGCACATGAACGTCACCACGGGGGTTCCGGTCGAAGTTGTACCACTCCTCGCCGCGGACCCACCGGTCCGGCAGGCCGGCGGTCGACGGGTGCGCCCGGTCGGCCACGATCGCGGTCCCGGTGAGTACGCCCGGCGAGTGTTCCGGCATGTGGGCACCGGCGTTGACCGTCTGGTCCCACCAGGGGTACTCCCCCTCGATGCCCATGTCCGTCGCGTTGTGTACCGCGACGATTCCCTTGCCGCTGGCGAGGAAGCCCTCGACGGCCTGGCGTTGCGCGGCGGTGGTCCAGACCATGCCGGAGGTCTGGAACATGATCAGTACGTCGAAGGTGGCCAGGTTCGCCGGCGTGAACACGGTGGCGTCCTCGGTGTGCACGAGTTCGAAGTTGTTCTCGGTGGCCTGTTGCTGGAACATCGCGACGCCGGCCGGGATCGAGTCGTGTCGGTAGCCGACGGTCTTGGTGAACAGCAGCGCCCGGAACACCGGCGCCGCCTCGGCTGGCCTGACCAGGGTCAGCGAGAGAAGTACGCCCATGATCAGAGCTGATAACAGGACGGGACGTCGCACTGCCGTCTCCTTTCGGCGGGACAACGGGCTGACTGACCACGGGCGCGGGGCATCCGTCCGATCCACGGGCAGGATCGGACGTGAGGTTGCTGAGGTGGTGGTCCGGCAACCGTTCGCCGCAACGGGATGCCGGCTTCCCCGTTCTTCGCACCGGGCGTGACTCGGTGTCACGAGTGTGGGGTGCTTCGGTGCCCTGGCCTGGAGGCCAGATTGCGCCGCGTATGGACAGATGTCAACATGTCGATCACCGGATCGACGCCCCTCAGGCAGAGAACTGATGAAAAGTGCCTGCTTGTCGGCCAGATGAATCCAATTAGGATGATCGACAGTCGACACTCGACCAATAGAGCGCTCCCTCACTGTCATTCGGACGGCCCATTGACATCGACCGAACGGCGGAAAGGACAACCAGATCCCGAGACAGCTACGTTTCCGGCGGGTTGCGGTGTTGCCAGCACCCATCGAAACATTTACCCTCCTCACACAAGTATTTGTCGGGTTCGACAAAAGTTCGACATCTTTCGGCGAAAGCTCACTCGGTCACACCTCGGAAGTCGGCTCATGTCACTCGGTCCCCGCGTACGGCAGACGCGTGGCGCGGCAACTGGAGGGCCCCGTTGGTTACGATCCGTAGCGAGACCACCGAGTCAGACGGGGACCTGCCGCTGCTCGAGCTGCGCGGCATCACGAAGGCGTTCCTCGACGTCCGGGTCCTGGACGGCGTCGACCTCGACCTGCGGCGCGGCGAGGTGCACGCCGTCGTCGGCGAGAACGGTGCGGGCAAGTCCACCCTGATGAAGATCATCTCCGGGGTGTACCCACCGGACGGCGGCAGCGTCGAGTTCGACGGCACGCCGGTGAGCTTTCGCAGCCCCCGCCAGGCGCAGTCGGCCGGCATCGGGATCATCCACCAGGAGTTCAACCTGCTGCCCGAGCGCACCGTCGCCGAGAACGTGTTCCTCGGCCACGAACCGCTGCGACGCGGCCTGGTGGACAAGCGGGCGATGCTGCGACGTACCGCCGAACTGCTCGACGCCGTCGGCGAGACGTCCTTCCCGCCCACCGCCCGGGTCGGACAGCTCGGTGTCGCCCGGCAGCAGGTCGTCGAGATCGTCAAGGCCCTCGCCCTCGACGCCCGGCTGCTCATCATGGACGAGCCGACCGCGGCGCTCGCCGACCACGAGGTCGAACTGCTCTACGCGCTGGTCCGCCGGTTGCAGGAGCGTGGCATCGGCATCCTCTACGTCTCGCACCGGCTGGTCGAGGTCTTCGACCTGTCCAGCCGGATCACCGTGCTCAAGGACGGGCACCGGGTGACCACCGCGCCGACGGCGGAGACCAGCCACGACCAACTGGTCCGACACATGGTCGGCCGGGAACTGGCGCACTACTACCCGCCCCGCGCCGAGGCGGACCGAATCGGCGAGGTCCGGCTGTCGGTCCGGGACGGGGCCAACAACCGGCTGCGCGGCATCGACCTCGACCTACGGGCCGGAGAGGTGCTCGGAGTGGCCGGATTACAGGGCTCAGGCCGATCCGCGCTGGCCCGGGCGATCTTCGGCGCCGCCCCCTTCACCTCCGGCGAGGTACGCCTCGACGGGCGCCCGGTACGGCTGCGTACCGCCCGGTCGGCGATCCGGGCCGGCATCGCGTACCTCACCGAGGACCGCAAGGGCGAGGGAATCGCCGCCGGACAGTCGGTACTGGACAACGCCCTGCTCGCCGGCCGGGCCGTGTTCCCGCGCTGGGCCGGCCGAGCCGCGCGCACGGTGCGGATCCGTGACCTGCTGGCCGCCGTCGACGTGCGCGCCGCCGGCGACCAGCAGGAGATCCGCTTCCTGTCCGGCGGCAACCAGCAGAAGGTGGTACTGGCCCGCTGGCTCTCCCTGACCCCCCGGATACTGCTCTTCGACGAGCCGACCCGGGGCATCGACGTCGGCGCCAAGTCCGCCATCCACGACCTGGTACGCCGGCTGGCCCGGGACGGGGCGGCCGTCCTGATGATCTCCTCCGAACTGCCCGAACTGCTCGGCATGAGCGACCGGATCGTGGTGATGCGCGACGGCACCATCGCCGGCGAACTCCCCGCGCGGGCCACCGAGGAGGACGTGATGGGTCTGGCCACCGGTGCCGACCGGGCGGAGTCCCGATGACCGCCACACGCTCCGCCCCGGAGCGCACCCCGGCGGTCCCCCGCCGGCCGGTCCGGACTCTGCGTACCGCCGTCGGCGCCGATCCGGCACGCGGTGTCTTCGTCGCGCTCGCCCTGACCCTGGTGATCGGCTGGCTCGTGGTGGCCCTGGACGGCGGGCAGTTGCTCAACCAGTCGAGCGTGGTCAGCCTGCTGCACGTCGCCACCGGCCTGGGCCTGGTCGCGGCCGGTCAGACCCTGGTCATCCTCGGCGGTTCACTCGACCTGTCGGTCGGCTACGTGGTCAGTCTCAGCACCCTGGTCGCCGCCGAGACGATGAACGGCAGCGACAGCCGGATCACCCCGGCGGTACTGCTCGTGCTGGCGGTCAGCGTCGCCATCGGACTGGTCAACGGCGTCCTGGTCGCCACCGTCGGGATCAACGCGTTCATCGCGACGCTCGGCGTCGGTCTGCTGCTCAAGGGCTACCTGGAGAACGGCTACGACGGGCCGGCCGGCAGCACCGCCCCGACCCTGGTGCAGACCCTCGGCTACCAGCGGGTCGGGCCGGTCCCGGTCGCCTTCCTGCTCTTCCTCGGAGTCGCCGCGGCGATCTGGTTCGCCCTGCGCCGCACCCGGTACGGCCACCACCTGGTCGCGGTCGGCGGCGACCCGGACGTCGCCCGGCTCTCCGGGGTACGCAACGACCGGGTACTGATCCTCAGCCACGTGCTCTGCGCCCTCTGCGCCGGACTGGCCGGCATCTACCTGGCCAGCCGCCTCGGTTCCGGCGCGCCCCGGGTCGGCGTCGAGAGCTTCTACGACCTCGAGTCGATCGCCGCCGTGGTACTCGGCGGCGCCGCCCTGGCCGGCGGCCGGGGCGGCGTGGCCGGCACCGTCGGCGGCGTCCTGCTGCTGGCGACCGTCGACAGCGTCTTCAACCAACTGGAGGTCGACGCGTTCTTCAAGCAGGTCGTCCGGGGCGTGATCATCATTGCGGCGGTGGCACTGTACGCCAGACGCCGGCACCGCCGGCACCGCGAGCGGACCGGGGCGCCGTCATGACCGCCGAGCTGACCCGGGATCCCGACGGTACCGCCACGCAACGCCGGTCCGGCGCGGCGGCCCGGGGCCGGCTGACCCGGCCGGGCGGCGTACTGCCGATCGTCGCGATCCTCGCGCTGCTCCTGGTGCTGATCGCGATCCAGCAGCCCGACTTCTTCCAGCCCGCCTCGCTGCTCTCCTTCCTCGGCCGCTCCGCGCCGATCATCATCCTCGCCGCCGGCCAGTACTTCGTGATCGTCTCCGGCGAGTTCGACCTGTCGGTCGGCTCGCTGGTCACCGCCCAGGTGGTGGTGGCCGCCCGGCTGATCGACAGCGACCCGGGCCGGACCTGGCCGGTGGTGCTGCTGCTGTTCGGCTTCGGTCTGCTGGTCGGCCTCGCCAACGGGCTGATCACCACGGCCCTGCGGGTCCCGTCGTTCATCACCACCCTCGGCATGTACCTGATCCTGGTCGGCGCCGTCTACCTCTGGTCGGACGGGGCACCCCGGGGCGGACTCTCCGACGAGTTCCGCCGGTTCGGCCGGCTGGCCGTCGAGGATGTCCCGCTGCTCGGCCGGCTGCCGTACGCCCTGCTGGTACTGCTCGCGGTTGCCGGCCTGCTGCTGCTGTTCAGCCGCTCGGACCCCGGCCGAACCCTGGTAGCTGTCGGCGACAACCCGCGGACCGCCGAGCTGGCCGGGGTCCGGGTCGGCCGGGCCAAGACCGTCGCCTTCGTACTCAGCGGCCTCGCCGCCACCGTCGCGGCGATCCTGCTCGGCGGCTACAGCGGCGTGTCGTTCCAGGCCGGGCTCGGGTTGGAGTTCACCGCCATCACCGCCGTGGTGCTCGGCGGGGTTGCCCTCGGCGGCGGCCGGGGCGCGCTGCTCGGCGCCATGCTCGGCGCGCTGACCCTGGAAACCCTCTTCACCCTCATGAACTTCTACGGCGTCTCCGGGGCGCTCAAGTCCACCGTACAGGGCTTGATCATTCTGGCCGCCGTGTCAGTCGGCGCGCTCCGTCGCAGGTAACCACCTTTCCATCCCCAGGAGGAGATCGATGAGACGACCCGGTATCGCGGTGGCGCTGGCGTCGGTCACGACGCTCGTGCTCGCCGGCTGCGCCACCGACACCCCCACGCCGACCCCGTCGCAGTCCGGAGCGACAGCGGACGCCGGTACCGGCGCGCAGTCGAAGTTCTTCGTGCAGGCCGACTACGACCGGGAGATCGCACTGCTCGGGGCGACCGCCACCGGCCCGGCGGACCGGCCGTGGGAGCAGGTACTCGACCCGCGCCCGGTCGACACCGCCAAGTACAAGAAGCCGGGACCATACAAGATCTGTTTCTCCAACGCCGCGCTGAACAACCCCTGGCGGCAGGTGGGATACAAGACGATGCAGGCCGAGGTCGAGGCCCAGAAGGCGCTGATCAAGGAGTTCGTGCACGTCGACGCGGAGGGTAAGGACCCGAAGCAGATCACCGACATCAACGACCTGCTGGGCAAGGGCTGCGACGCGCTGATCGTCTCGCCGAACACCACCGCGACGCTCACCCCGGCGGTCGAGACGGCCTGCGCGAAGGGCGTACCGGTGATCGTCTTCGACCGTGGTGTCGACACCGACTGCCCGGTCACCTTCATCAACCCCATCGGCGGATACGGATTCGGCCACGTCGGCGCCGAGTTCCTCAGCCAGAAGGTGCCCTCCGGCGGAAAGATCCTGGCCCTGCGCATCCTGCCCGGCGTCGACGTGCTGGAGACCCGCTGGTCGGCCGCGAAGGTCCAGTTCGACAAGGCGAAGGTCAACGTCGTCGGCGTCGAGTTCACCGACGGCGACCCGGCGAAGACCAAGACCATCGTCACCAACTACCTCCAGCGGCACGGCACCATCGACGGCATCTGGATGGACGCCGGGGCCACGGCGGTCGCCGCGGTCGAGGCGTTCCAGGACGCCGGCAAGCCGCTGCCGGCGATCAACGGCGAGGACCAGCTCGACTTCCTGAAGCTGTGGAAGGACAAGCAGCTCACCGCCGTCGCACCGACGTACCCGACGTACCAGTGGCGGACCCCGGTCCTGGCCGCGCTGCGCATCCTTCGCGGCGAGCCGGTCTCCAGCCCGTGGAAACTGCCGCAACCGACGATCACCCAGGACAACCTCGACCAGTACGTCGACGACGCCATGCCGCCGCTGCACTACGCGATGTGCGGCTGCACGGACCTGCCGGGCTACCCGCAGCGGTGGAAGTGACTGACCCACCATGTTCCCGATCGGCGTGAACCCGTGGGTCTGGTCGTCCCCGGTCGACGACACCGCCCTGGCCGACCTGCTGCCGCGAATCGCGGAGTGGGGCTTCGACGCGGTCGAACTGCCGGTCGAGCAGGTCGGCGACTGGGACCCGGACCGGACCAGGAAGCTGCTCGACCGGTACGGACTCCTGGCGGCCGGGGTCTGTGCGGTGACCCCACCGGGGCGGGACCTCGTCCGCACCGATCCCGGCACCGTGGCCCGGACCCAGGATTACCTCCGATACTGCGTCGACAGCGCGGCGGCACTCGGCGCACCCGTCGTCGGCGGGCCGCTGTACGCCGCCGTCGGACGTACCTGGCGGATGTCCCCGACCGAGCGCGCGACCTGCTACACCGAGTTCCGGACCCACCTCGCGCCGGTGGCCGAGTACGCCGAACGGCACGGTGTCAGCCTCGGCATCGAGGCACTCAACCGCTACGAGACCAGCGTGGCCAACACCATCAGCCAGGTACTGCAACTGCGCGACGGGCTGCCCGACAACGTGGGCATCATGATCGACACCTATCACATGAACATCGAGGAGTCCGACCCGTACGCCGCGATCGGCGTCGCCGGCCCGTACATCAAGCATGTCCAGGTCAGCGGCACCGATCGCGGCGCTCCGGGCCGCGACCACCTCGACTGGCCGCGCTTCCTCGCCGCGCTGCGGAACACCGGCTACCGGGGACCGATCTGCATCGAGTCGTTCACCTCGGAGAACGAGACCATCGCCACCGCCGCCTCGATCTGGCGTCCCCTCGCCGAAACCCAGGACCGGCTCGCGACGGACGGCCTGAGCTACCTGCGGCGACTTCTCGCCCCCGGTGGAATCGGATGATCCATCAATCTCACCTCTGCACTGGGACGCGACGAACTCTCCGAAATCGGATGCCTCGTCCCCGTGGGCGACGAGTGATGACCGTCCGCCTCCCACCGACATCCCCGCTGCGGCCCGGCAACGGCTCGCCTTCCGTCAAGGACCGGCCACCTGCGTGGGCCGAACCCGCTGCTCGGATGGCGCCAACCGGCCGGTGAGCAGGATCCAGGCGCAGATGGCCGCGAGCGGGACCAGGCCCAGCAGGTCGGCGGATGCCGGGTCGAGGCCACCGGCGTCGATCAGCAGGGCGGCAGAGAGCGTCCCGATGACCATGTTGTTCCCGGCGTGGGCGAGGCACGCGACCCAGACGCTGCCGGAGCGCAGGAACAGCCAGGCCAGGATCACGGCCTGGGCGACGATCAGGAGAGTCCAGGTGACGATCCCGAGCAGCGGACTCGCGTAGCTGGCGTAGTCGGTGAGGACCAACGGGTAGTGCCACGCGGCCCAGACGAGACCGGTGATGAGCGCGCCGTGGGCGGGGCTGCGACCCACCCGCTGTTGGAGGTAGCTCCGCCAACCGAACTCCTCACCCCAGAACAACGGAGTCAGGACGACGGGGGCCACGAGCACCAGCAGCGTGGCTGGGCCGGGGAGGTCGGCCAGGTCCGGCTCGTATAGCCCGACGGCGGTGGCCAAACCCACGGTCACGGCCAGCACCAGCACAGGGCCGATCCAGGCGATCAGGTAGTAGCGTCTCGCGGCCCGCAGCCGCGGCGCCAGGCCGGCGTCGGCGAAGCCTTCCCTGGTGACCCAGCGGCGTACGACGACGGCCGCGATCGCCGGCCCGAACGCCATCGGGAGCCCCACGGTCAGCTGAGTCACCGGATCGGCCATCGACCAGCCGAGCACCGCGTGCGCGACGAAGATGGCCCCCCACGACAGTCCGAAAGCGATGAGGAGATAGCTGAGCACACCCTTGGATCCCATGGCTGGGAGGCAACCACCGATCCACGTCGGACGTCGTCACACCGAGGCGCCAACGGCGCGGTCATACCTGAGAGCTACGGTCACCCGATCGGGTGCACCGGCAGGCGCCGACCACGACCTGTGCGGCGTAGGCCCGTGGCGCCCCCAACGGCATAGGCCGGCCAGCCTCACTCGTAGCACGAGGCAGCCGACGCGGGGCCGTTCGCGCAAGGCCGCAAGCGCCGCAAAGTCAGCCCTTGACACCCACTCGGAATGCGTGAGTAACATGATCGTCACAGGATTCAGTCCTGAATATATATTCACTGCGAATGGGGGCAGGCGCGGACCCGTCGTCAGCAAGACGCCACGGCACCGCGACTACGGGCGGCATCAGCGACGAACACAGGAGGAGACCCAGATGTTCACAGCAGGTTTGAGTCCCCGCATGGCCACGAGACGAAGGCGGCGCCTTGCCGCAGTCATGCTGTCGGTCGCGACTCTGCTCGTCCCCCTCTTCAACGACACCGCCCAGGCCGCGAGGCCGGAGCCCGAGTCGCCGTTCCGCACGATCATCACGAGTGATGCCGAGATCGACGATGTCGCGTCGTTCCATCGCCTGCTGCTGCACGCGAACGATCTCGCGGGCAGCCTCGAGGGGATCGTCTACTCCAGCTCGACGTTCCATTGGGCCGGCGATCCGACGGCGAACCCGCCGATCCCCGCCTACCAGTGGGCCGGCACCGAGGTGTTCCAAGACATGATCAACGGAACCGGCACGAAGTGGGGTGCTGGCGGCGGGTACGCGGCCATCGTCGACAATCTGCGCCGCCACGACCCGCGCTATCCGTCGGTTGATCACCTGAACAGCCTCATCAAGGTGGGCAACATCAGCTACCGCGGCGAGATGCAGGCGGACACCGAAGGGTCGGACCTCATCAAGCAGGCGCTGCTCGACGACGATCCTCGCCCGCTACACCTCCAGGTCTGGGGTGGCACCAACACCATCGCGGCCGCGCTTCGCTCGATCGAGGACGAGTACAAGGGCACCCGCGACTGGCCCTCGATCTACTCACGCGTCGTCTCCAAGGCTCGCGTCAACATCATTCTTGATCAGGACGAGACATATAAGGACTACATCGATCCGCGCTGGCCGGACCTCAATGTCATCGTCAACCGCGACCAGTTCTGGACGGTCGCGTACTTCCGCTACCGGTACTCGGGTGAGCGCGGCCTCCCCCGGGTACCAGGCGAGATCGAGAACGCCTACTTCAAGCCCCCGTTCATCCAGCAACGGATCCGGTTCGGCCCGCTTCTCTCGAGCTACCCGGTCTCAGCCGACGCGTACGCATCCGGAGCCGTCATCTACCCGAACACCGACGAGTTTCTCTCCGAAGGCGATTCGCCCAGTTACTTCGAACTGCTCGACAACGGCCTGCGCAGCTGGGAGGACCCGACCTATGGGGGTTGGGGAGGACGCTTCGCGCAGGCGAGCACGCATCGCTGGTCTGACTTCCCGACGTACGTCACGGACGACAACTGGGCCTACGGCGAGCGGAGATACGACCACGAGCCGAGCCGCGTACGCGACGCGGGCCCGTACGGCGAGAGCTATGCCGTCGCATATCCGCAGGCGCGGTGGATCCCGGCCCTGCAGAACGAGCTCGCCGCACGAGCCGAGTGGCAGACGAAGTCCTACGACGAAGCGAACCATCCGCCCGTGGTACGGATCGCCGGTGACCGGATCGACCGATGCGTGCGGCCGGGCGCACGGGTACCCCTGTCGGCCAGGCTCTCCGACCCCGACGGCGACAAGCTCACGAGCACGTGGTGGCACTATCGTGAAGCGGGCACCTATCCGGGTGTCGTCGCCGTTGCACGCCCTTCGGCGGCCACCACATCGTTCGTCGTACCGCGAGACGCAAAGCCTGGCCAGACGATCCACATGATCCTGGAGGTCCGTGATCGCGCCGAGCGGCCCATGACGCGCTACGTTCGCGTGATCGCCACCGTCGCCGGAGGCCCCGGTCTTGGCGCCGGAAAGTGCGCGAGAAGCGCTGACGACCTCGGTTCCGGCCGGAACGACCGTTAGTGCGCTGGCCAAGAAGGTTCACCGGGCTGGTGACACGCCGGTCGTGGTGTGCTCAGATGGCGTGATCGAGCCGCGCCCTCGACAGCGATCGAGTTTCGCTGTCGAGGGCGCGGCGCGTAGATGGGTGAGATGCGTAGCTGGGGTGAGGTGCGGTCGACGGGTGAGGCGCGTCGACGGCTGGGCCCGGTCCACCGGCGAGAGCCCTGGAACGAACCGACCGACGGACGTTCCAGGGCTTTACCGCGCATCCCAGTCGGATGTTCCGGGGACGTCACCCGAATCGACCGGGATCTACGGAAGTACGGCGCGAGCCGCAGACCGGTTCGCGCCGTACTCCCGATCGAAATCCTTACCCGGTGGCTACTACTTCAGGTGGAAAGGTGACGGTGCCGGCTCCGACGGCAACGGCGGCGGTCGCCGTGGTGGTGGCGAGGTGGGCCAAGCACCCATGGGGCACAGGGATGGACGTCAGTCCTGCGTCGATACCGTCACGGTGCCAACTGGTGACGTGCTACTTGACGATGTGGACGATGACCCGTTGGTAGCGGGTGAGCGCCGGCTTGCCGCTGTCGGTGGCCTCGAGGATGAGGTGGACGGTGTCACCGGGCTTGGCGTCGGCGGGGATGGTGACGGTGGTGCTGAGCGCGGAGCTGTCGGCGATGCCGACCTCGCCCGGGTAGGTGTCGGCCTCGCGGTACTGCCACCACCTGGTGGTGACCCGGTCGCCGTCGGGATCGCGGACGTCACCACTGATGGTGATCTTGCGGCCGGGCTTGGCGTTGACGTCCAGCCCACTCTTGACGCTGACGACCGGGTGATGGTTGGCGTCGTCGT
Organism: Plantactinospora mayteni; assembly: GCF_016862935.1. Lineage (GTDB taxonomy): Bacteria > Actinomycetota > Actinomycetes > Mycobacteriales > Micromonosporaceae > Plantactinospora > Plantactinospora mayteni. The sequence continues at coordinate 130,633 of NZ_BONX01000053.1, read as the reverse complement.
AGTTCGACGCACTCATCCAGCCCAGCCGGGCGGCGAAGTCGAGCTGTCCCGCCTCGGCCCACCGGCCGCTGCCGTACCCGCGGACGTCGACCCCCGCCTTGTTCTTCTCGGCCGGTCCGGACACCCAGTAGTTCGGCGTCGACGTGCTCTGTACGACGCGGTGGCCCCATCCGCCGTACGTCCAGTCTTCGAGGCTGCGCAGTCCGGTGTCGAACAGGTAGATGAAGGCGGGGTTGTCGCCCTCGGAGAGGAAGTCGAACCGCTCACGCGGTGGGAGCCAGCCGCTGGTGTTGGTCAGGTCACCGAAGATGTCGAGCGGGTCGCCAGCGAGGGCCTTCTTGTCGCCCCAGACCCGGTACTTGTCGCCGAGCGGGCCGTTTTCCAGGATGTTGGCGGCGATCCACCGCCCGTCGAAGTACTTGACCGCTTCCGGGTCGACCGGCTTGGTGGAGTTCTTGCCATAGAAGCCCCAGGTGCCGGATCCCACGTTGGTGGTCAGGATGTTGGGCCACTTGACGCTGATGTAGTTGTCGTAGGTGGTGTCCTGCTTGCCCTGCATCGTGATGACGGCCTTCGCGGAGACCTTGGCGTAGATCGCCATCCACTGTGGCGTGTCGCGGTACTGCTCCTCGATGGAGAGCAGGGCGCGGGCAATCGTGTTGCTGCCGCCCCAGACCTGTAGGTAGACGGGTCCGCCCTTGTTGTCCAGCAGCACGTTCTTGATCGCGTCGGATCCTTCGGTGGGCGCTGCCATGTCGCCCTCGAAGTTGATGTTGCCGACCTTGACGAGGCTGAGCAGCTTCTCGGGGCTGGGGTAGCCGCGGTCGTGCTTGAGCAGGTTGCGGTATCCCTTGGCGTACTCGCCGATGAGGTCCTGGATGTGTTGCGTGCCGGTCCACCGCCACGAGGTGACCGGCTCGTCGTACTCGCGTCCGGGCAGGAAGAAGGTCGTACCCTTGCCGTCGCCGGCGAAGTGGAACCGGGAGCTGGTGTAGACGATGGCTTCGGTGTCGACCTCGTTGGTGTACATGAGATACCTGATCACCGAGTTGTAGTCGTCCGTCTCGATGTCGGTCGTGACGATCGTGCGCGGCTTGTCCCGGCGGTCGTGGTCGCTCTGCCCGGCCGAGTAGTCCGCCGGTCGGGGTCCAGCGTTGGCTTGTCCCACGGCCAGGGTGGCCGGCAGCGCGATCACGACGGCCATCGACAGGCACAGCCGGGTGTACCTCTTCCGCCGGTTCGATCTTGGCCTGGGCGTTCCTGTGTTCATACTGCTCCTCCTGCTGCGTCTCCCCGTGGATGCGGATGTGGTGGCAGCGGCGTTCGACGCTCCACCCGGGGTCGGCGGGAGGACGGAGCGGCGGGCACACCGGGATGCAATGAATAGAAATTCACGATGGATCTTCTATGCAACGGCACCGTAACCAGACGGCAATCGGGCGTCAAGGTACCCAGAGCGGCTCCGCGACGATCATGATCGCTTGGGTGAGGCACGACTAGCGCCGCTACGTACCGCGGCGGTAACGACTCGGCAACCGGCTCTTGACATGCCGCGTACCGCGAGTCGTAACCTGGGCGAGAGTTGATTCAACTCCGAATGAATATTCACCGAGAGGTGGAGATGGACGCGGTCTTGTCGGTGGACCAGGGCACCACGAACACGAAGGCGTTGCTCGTGGACGCCGCCGGGGTGGTCGTCGCGCGCGGTTCCGCTCCGGTCGGTGTCACGTTCCCCCGTCCCGGGTGGGTCGAGCAGGACGCTGCCGAGATCTGGCGGAGCGTCCGGTCGGCGGTGCGCGACTGCCTCGACGCCGCCGGCGGGCTGGCGCCGGTCGCGGTCGCCGTGTCGAACCAGCGGGAATCCGTCGTGGCCTGGGAACGGGCCACGGGCAAGCCGATCGGCCCGGTGCTGAGCTGGCAGGACGCGCGGGCCGCGGACCGGTGCGACCGGTTGGCCAGGACGGGGCTCGGCGACGTCGTACGCCGGCACACCGGCCTCCCGCTGGACCCGATGTTCTCGGCGCCCAAGATGGCATGGCTGCTGGAGTCGGCGGGACTGTCCGGCCCGCGGGCGACCGAGCGGTCCGGTGTCGTGGTCGGCACGGTCGACGCCTGGCTGGTCTGGAACCTGACCGGCGGCGCGGTGTTCGCCTGCGAGGCCGGCAACGCCTCGCGCACGCTGCTGTTCGATCTGGCAGCGCTGGACTGGCGCGAGGATCTGCTGGACGCGTTCGGCGTGCCCCGGACCGTCCTGCCGGAAATCCGTGCCTCGGACGCGGGCTTCGGGGTCACCGCCGATCTCGGGTTCCTGCCGGCGGGGCGGCCGGTCGCGGCCGTGCTGGCCGACTCGCACGCCGCGCTGTACCAGCAGGGCTGCCGGCTGCCCGGCACGGGGAAGGCGACCTACGGCACGGGCTCGTCGGTGATGGCACCGGTGGCGCGACCCGACGACCCGCGGGCCGGCATCGCCACCACGCTCGCCTGGCTGACCGACGCGCCGACCTACGCCCGGGAGGGCAACATCATCGCATCCGGCGCGGCGCTGGCCTGGATGGCGCAGTCCCTCGGCCTGAGCGGCGCGGCTGATCTGGAGCAGGTGGCGAAGGCGGCCGACGACACCGGGGGCGTGCACTTCGTGCCGGCGTTCTCGGGGCTGGGTGCGCCGTACTGGGACAGGTCCGCGACCGGCCTGCTGACCGGCCTGACCGGTGGCACGGACCGGGCACACCTGGCGCTGGCCGCGCTGGAGGGCGTCGCGCACCAGGTCGCCGACGTGGTCGAGGCCATCGAGACCGGTACGGAGGCTGCGGTCGAGGTGCTGCACGCGGATGGCGCCGCCACGGGCAGCGGCCGGCTGATGCAGATCCAGGCCGACCTGCTCGGCCGGCCGCTGCGGGTGGCGGACGCGCCGGACGCGTCCGCACTCGGCGTGGCGACGCTCGCCCGGCAGGCGCTCGGCCTGACCGGCGACGGCGTGCCGGAGGCCACCGGCGGTGCGCTGGTGGAGCCCCTCATGGCCGCTGGTGTCCGGGCCTCGCGCCGGGCGGGCTGGGCCGCTGCGGTAGCCCGGTCGCGCGGCGCGGTAGTGCCGCCCGGGCCGGCGACTGCTGGCGACTGACCGTTGACGACCGTTTCCGCCGACGAGAGGACGATCTTCCGCGATGCCCCAGAATGCCAAGCCCGCCGCGACGCCCCTGCTGCGGCGCCCGTCCGTGATCGTCGGCGCGCTCCTGGTGGCGCTGCTGGCCGCGATCGCCGCGACCACCAAGGTGGTCGGCACCGACGAGGCGGCGTCCGCCGGAGGTGCAGACCGCTTCGATGCCACCGAGTACGCCACCCAGCGCTACGACTCCGACGTCGTACCCGCGATCGAGAAGGGCGCGGTCGACGTCACGGAACTGCTGACGGCGATCGCGGCCGACCCGCAGGCGGCCGGTGAGCGGTACGGGCACCGCGACGGCCCGAACGCGCGGTACGCGTTCGCGGCCTCGGGCACCGGCGTGGCGGAGAAGGTCTCGGGCACGTTGCTGCCACTGCGGATCGAGGGTATGCCCGAGGACGTGCAGGTCAGCATCCAGATCGGTCCGGCGATCAACGGCACCGCGCTGCGGGACGCCACCGGGCTGATCACCTTCGACCAGTTCCTCAACCAGCTGGAGTACGCCGACGCCTCGACCGAGCTCAACAACCAGGTCAAGGCGAAGGTGCTGGCTGGCGTGGACGGCGCGGCTGCCGAGGGTAAGCGGGTGTCCTTCGTCGGCGCGTTCACGTACGGCAGCAACCCCAAGCTGATCCAGGTGACCCCGGTACGCCTGGAGGTGGCGCCGTGACGCGGGCACCCGTCGCGCCGGTGGTCATGCGGGCGCGCGAGGTCACCAAGGCATACGGCGGCGTCCACGCCCTCAAGGGTGTCGACTTCAGCGTCCGGGCCGGCGCGGTGACGGCGCTGTTCGGCGAGAACGGCGCGGGCAAGTCCACCCTGATGAAGATCCTGGCCGGGGTGGAGACACCGTCGAACGGGGCGGTCGAGTTGGACGGCGAACCGGTCGCGTTCCGGTCGGCGGCGGACGCGGTGGCGCACGGCGTCGCGATCATCCACCAGGAACTCAACCTGTGCCCCAACCTCAGCGTCACCGACAACGTCTTCCTGGGGCGGGAACGTACCGGCTGGGGCGGACTGCTCAGCGCCCGCGGCCAGCGGCGGACCACGGCCGCGCTGCTGGCCCGTCTGGAGGAGCCGATCGACCCGGACACCCTGGTCGGCGACCTGCGCCTGGGGCAGCAGCAGATCGTGGAGATCGCCCGAGCCATCTCGCTGGACACCCGGGTGCTCATCATGGACGAGCCGACCTCCGCGCTGAGCGCGTCCGAGGTCGAGGTGCTCTTCCGGGTGATCCACGACCTGACCGGCAACGGCGTGGCGATCGTCTACATCTCCCACCACCTGGAGGAGGCACTGGAGATCGCCGACGACGTGGCCGTGCTCCGCGACGGCGCGCTGGTCGCCGCCGGCCGCGCCGACGAGGTGGACCTCGGCTGGATCGTCGCGAACATGGTCGGGCGCAACCCCGACGACCTGTATCCCCGGCTGACCGCCCCGGCGGGCGAGCCGCTGCTGGAGATCGAAGGCGTGAGCGTCGTCGACCCAACCAACCCGGCCCGCCTCGCCGTCGACGACCTGAGCCTCACCGTCCGCGCCGGCGAAGTCGTCTGCCTGTACGGACTGATGGGCGCGGGCCGCACCGAACTGCTGGAGGCACTCGCCGGCCGGTCGCCGATGCGGGCCGGGACGGTGCGGGTCGGCGGCCACGACGTCACCTCGACGAGCATCGCCGAGCGCATCGCCCTCGGACTGGTACTGGTGCCCGAAGATCGCCAGCGCGACGGCCTGGTGCAGACCATGTCGGTGGGAGACAACCTCTCGTTGGCGGCGATCGGGCGGCTCCTGGCCGGACCGTTCATCGCAGGTCGCCGGGAGGGCGACGCGATCGCCCGCACGATCTCCAGCGTCACGGTCAAGGCCGCCGGACCGGCAGCGGCGATCACCTCGCTGTCCGGCGGCAACCAGCAGAAGGTCGTCCTCGGCAAGGCGTTGCTCACCGAGCCGCGGGTCCTGCTGCTGGACGAACCGACCCGGGGCATCGACGTCGGCGCCAAGGCCGACATCTTCGCGCTGATGGCCGAGCAGGCCCGCCAGGGTGTCGCGGTGCTCTTCGCCACCTCGGAGCTTGGTGAGGCGCTGAACGCGGCCACCCGGGTGCTGGTGATGTACCGGGGTCGGGCGGTACAGGTCCTGGACCCGGCGACAACCAGCAAGGAAGAGCTCATGGCGGCCTCCGGCGAGGCAGAGCCGCCCGCACCCGCGAACGGAGCCATTGCATGAGCGGCACGAGCACACACCCCGACACCCGCGCGGAGCGGCGCAGCACGGCGGCCGGCGCCGATGCTCCCGGTCCCGCGCCACGACCGGCCTGGATCCGGCGTCTCGGTGACGCGGCACTGGAACTGCGTGCGTTCATCGCGCTCGCGGTGATCATCGTGACTTTCGCGGCGCTCTCCGACACGTACCTGACCAGCAGCAACCTGATCACGATGACCCGGCACGTGGCGATCAACGCGATCCTCGCGCTGGGCATGCTGCTGGTCATCCTGACCGGCGGCATCGACCTGTCGGTCGGATCGATCGTCGGGCTCTCCGGGATCGTCGCCGGCGTCCTGTTGCAGGGCTGGCAGATCAACTCCTTCGACGTCGTCCTCTACCCGCAGGTGTGGGCGGTGATCGTCATCTCCCTCGCGGTCGGCATGCTGGTCGGCGCGCTCAACGGACTGCTCATCTCGCGGTTCAGGCTGGCGCCGTTCATCGCCACGCTCGGCATGCTCTACGTGGCCCGCGGCATCGCGTTGCTGATCTCCAACGGCGCCACTTTCCCCCGCCTGGAAGGCAGTCCCGAACTGGGCAACACCGGCTTCGGGTTCCTCGGCAGCGGCCGGATCCTGGGCATCCCCACCTCGATCTGGATCATGGTGCTGCTGGCCGCGCTGGCCACCGTACTGATCCGCCGGATGCCGTTCGGGCGCTGGCTCTACAGCGTCGGCGGCAACGAGCGGGCCGCCGAGCTGTCCGGCGTGCCGATCCGCAGGGTCAAGCTGTGGGTCTACATGCTGTCCGGCTTCTGCGCCGCGATGGTCGGCCTGATCATCGCCTCGGAGCTGACCTCGGCCGCGCCGCAGACCGGGGAGACCTTCGAACTCAACGCCATCGCCGCCGTGGTGATCGGCGGCGCGTCCCTGGCCGGCGGCCGGGGCACCGTACGTGGCGCGCTGGTCGGCGCCTTCGTCATCGGATTCCTCTCCGACGGCCTGGTGATGGTCGGCGTCTCGACGTTCTGGCAGATCGTGATCAAAGGCGCGGTGATCATCTTCGCCGTGCTGCTGGACCAGGGCCAGCAGCGCCTCAAGCGCTCGTCGGCGGCGACCGCGGCCACGAGCCGGGCCCCCGCACCGCCGTCAACGGCATCCCACCCCCGAGAGACACCCCACTAAGGAGTAACCGATGTTCCGTCCCAACGCATCGAAACCCGCATCGAAACCCGCGTCGAGAGTCGCCACGCTGCTGGTCGCCGGGGCGCTCGCGCTGACGGCGTGCTCCAGCGGGGACACCGAACCCGCCGCCGGCACCGCCGACGGCAAGGCCGGCGGCCTGATCGCCATCATCACCCCCTCGCACGACAACCCGTTCTTCAAGGCCGAGGCCGACGCGGCGGAGGCCAAGGCCAAGGCGCTCGGCTACACCACCACCTCGACCTCGCACGACGACGACCCGAACAAGCAGTCCGAGCTGATCGACTCGGCGATCACCGCCGGAGCGAAGGCGATCGTCCTGGACAACGCCGGTGCCGACGCCTCCATCGGCCCGATCCGCAAGGCGGTCGACGCCGGTGTCAAGGTCTTCCTGATCGACCGGGAGATCAACCAGACCGGCGTGGCCACCGCGCAGATCGTGGCCAACAACTCCCAGGGCGCGTCGTTGGTGGCCGAGGAGTTCGTCAAGGCCATGGGCAGCGCCGGCAGCTACGTCGAGCTGACCGGCAAGGCATCCGACACCAATGCCGGGGTGCGGTCCAGTGCCTTCGCGAGCGTTATCTCGCAGTACCCGAACCTGACGGTGGCCGCCAAGGAGACCGCCAACTGGGACCAGCAGGAGGCCTTCACCAAGATCGAGACAATTCTCCAGAAGAACAAGGGCATCAAGGGCATCATCGCCGGCAACGACACCATGGCCCTCGGCGCCGTGGCCGCGGTCAAGGCGGCCGGGCTCGGCGGCAAGGTGATCGTCGCCGGATTCGACGGTAGCCCGGACGCCGTCGCCGCGATCAAGTCGGGTGACCTGCTCGCTACCGGCCTCCAGCCGGCCGTGCTCATCGCGGAGACCGCGGTGACCCAGGCCGACGAGGTGATCCGCACCGGCAAGGCCACGAAGTCCGAGAAGCAGTCGATCGACTGCGTGCTGATCAACAAGGACAACGCGAACTCCTACACCCTGTTCGCGCTCAAGTAACCGCCGTACCCGAGCGGGGGCGCCGGACACAATCTTGCGCCCCCACCGGGTTCTGGTACGCTCGAATTGAATCACATTTCGGAGTTGAATAAATATGCCTAGTGAGCCGAAGTTCGGTGCCGGACTGTGGCACTTCGCCAGCTACGTCGACCGGTACGCCGTCGACGGCTACGGACCCGCCATCACGACCCTGGACGCGATCGCCCGCGCCGGCGAGGTCGGAGAACTCTCCGTGGTCGACCTCAACTACCCCTTCACCCCCGGTGTGGGCCTGTCCGAGGTCAAGGACGCGCTCGCCGCCGCCGGCCTCGCCGCGATCGGCATCACCCCGGAGATCTACCTGCGCCGGTTCCGACGGGGCGCGTTCACCAATCCCGATCCGGCCGTCCGCGCCGCCGCCCTCGACCTGATGCACGAGGCCGCCGGTGTGGTCCGCGAGCTCGGCGCCGACTACGTCAAGATCTGGCCCGGTCAGGACGGCTGGGACTATCCGTTCCAGGTCAACCACCGGGAACTGTGGGCGCTCGCCGTCAACGGCATGCGCGAGCTCGCCGGCGCCCATCCCGACCTGCGGTTCGCCATCGAGTACAAGCCGCGCGAGCCGCGGGTACACATGACCTGGGACTCCGCCGCGCGCTCGCTGCTCGGCGTGCAGCAGATCGGGCTGGACAACGTCGGCGTCCTGCTCGACTTCGGCCACTCCCTCTACGGCGGCGAATCGCCGGCCGACGCCGCGCAGTTGCTCATCGACCACGGCCGGCTCTTCGGCATGGACGTCAACGACAACCTGCGCGGCTGGGACGACGACCTGGTCGTCGGCACGGTCCACCTCACCGAGATCTTCGAGTTCTTCTACACCCTGCGGATCAACGACTGGGAAGGCGTCTGGCAGCTCGACCAGTTCCCCTTCCGGGAGGACAGCGTCGAGGCGGCCCGACTCTCCATCCGGTTCCTCAAGGCCGTCCACCGGGGCCTGGACCTGCTCGACATCCCCGCCCTGCGCGAGGCGCAACACCGCCAGGACGCGCTGGGCGCGCAGCGGCTGGTGCAGGACGCCCTGCTGAGTTCGATGGCGGTGGACAGGTGAGCGCCGGGCCGATCGCCGCGCCCGGCACCACCTCCACGGCCACGTCCACGGCCACCTCCACGGCCGTCGCCGACGCCGCAGGCACGTCCCTGCCGGTCCTCGGCCGTATCGATGTGGAGGCCGGCAGGGAGGCGATCGTCGCGCACATCCGCGACGGCGCGCGACTGATTCGGCGCCGCGACATCGCCATGATCCACTCGGCCGGACTCGGCCACGTCGGCGGCGAGTTCTCCGTCATCGACGTGCTCGCCACGCTCTACCTGCACGTCCTGGACATCTCCGCCGATCGGCTCGACGACCCCGAGCGCGACCGGCTCATCCTGTCCAAGGGCCACGCGGCCGGTGCCCTCTACGCGACGCTGGCCGCCGCCGGGCTGCTCGACCCCGCCGCACTCGACACGTTCATGCAGCCGCTGTCCAAGCTCAACGGGCATCCCGATCGCAAGAAGGTGCCTGGGGTGGAAGCCAACACCGGCCCGCTCGGGCACGGCCTGCCGATCGCGGTGGGTACCGCCCTGGCGGGCAAGCTCGACGGGTCGCGTCGGCGTACGTTCGTCGTCCTCGGCGATGGTGAGTTGCAGGAAGGCTCCAACTGGGAGGCGTTGATGGCCGGCGCCCACCACCGGTTGGAACACCTCACCGCCATCGTCGACCGCAACCGGCTGCAACAGGGCGCCCGGGTCGCCGAGACCAACGACCTGGAATCCCTGGCCGAGAAGACGCGCGCGTTCGGCTGGCACACGCTGGAGGTCGACGGGCACGACCACGGCGCGCTGCTCGACGTCCTCACCCGTACGCCGGTCGCCGGCAAGCCCACCTTCGTCATCGCGCACACCGTCAAAGGCCACCCCGTCTCCTTCATGAGCGACAACGTCGCCTGGCACCACAAGGTGCCCGACGCCGACCAGGTGGCCGCAGCCCTCGCCGAGTTGGAGACCCCGTGAGCACCGGCACCACCGACCAGGTCCTGCACGACTGCCGCGACGCGTACGCCGCGACGCTGATCGAGCTGGCCCAGGCCGACCCACGGGTGGTCGCGGTCGTCAACGACTCCGTCGGCTCCAGCAAGCTCGGCGAGTTCAGGAACCGCTTCCCCGACCGGCTGATCAACGTCGGCATCGCCGAACAGGACATGGTCGGCGTCGCCGCCGGGCTCGCCAACGGCGGGAAGATCCCGTTCGTGTCGGCCGCCTCCTGCTTCCTGACTGCCCGTGCGCTGGAGCAGATCAAGGTCGACGCCGCCTACTCCAACCACAATCTCAAGCTGTGCGGCATGAGCCCCGGCATGGCATACGGCGAACTGGGACCCACCCACCACTCCATCGAAGACCTGGCCTGGCTGCGGGCCATCCCGAACCTCACCGTGATCGTGCCCAGCGATCCCGACGAGACCGCGCAAGCCATCCGATGGGCGGCCAGCCATCCGGGGCCGGTCTTCGTGCGGGTCAGCCGGATGGGCGTACCCGAGGTCAACCCCACCGGGTACCGCTTCGAGGCCGGCCGGGCGGCCCTGCTCCGCGACGGCACCGACGTCACCATCATCGCCAACGGCACCGTGGTGGCCCCCGCGCTGGACGCCGCTCACGACCTCGCCGACCTCGGCATCCAAGCCCGCGTGCTGTCCATGCCCACGGTCAAGCCCCTCGACGTCGACGCCGTGGTCGCCGCCGCCCGCGAGACCGGCGCCATCGTCACCGTCGAGGAGGCACTCACCACCGGCGGGCTCGGCGGAGCGGTCGCCGAGACCGTCGTGCAGCACCACCCCGTCCCGGTCCGCTTCGTCGGCGTACCCGACGTCTTCGCGCCGACCGGCTCGGCCCGGTGGCTGCTGGAGCACTTCCGCATCTCCCCCGGCGGCATCGTCGACGCCGCGCGCTTGGCGCTGGGTCGCTGAGGTCGCCACGGCGCGCGGGGCGGAGACAGTACCAACCCGCGCGCCGCGCGCTGGCGCTACCATCGGGAGTAGGAATACTTAGCCAACCACGAAGAACTACGCGGAGGCGTGACCAGGCAGTGGTCGACGACAGCAGCATCGGCGCGACGCGACGGTCGGCGTACACCGACGACCAGATCCGCCTCGTGGCCAAGGTCGCCCGCATGTACCACGAGCGCAACATGCGGCAGACCACCATCGCCGACGAACTGCACATTTCCCAGGCCCGCGTGTCCCGCCTGCTCAAACGCGCCACTGACATCGGCATCGTCCGCACCATCGTGTCCCTGCCCGTCGGCGTGCACACCGATCTTGAGGAAGCGCTCGAAAGAAGGTACGGGCTGCGCGAAGCGGTCGTGGTCGAGGCGTCCGGCACCGACGACCTGCTTCCGGCCCTCGGCGCCGCGGCAGCCGACTACCTGGAGACGACCCTCACCGGCGGCGACAACGTCGGCATCTCCTCGTGGAGCGCCAGCCTCCTCGCCGCCGTCGAACGGATGCGGCCGGCCCGCACCCGCGTCGTCGACCAGGTCGTCCAGATCGTCGGCGGGGTCGGCAACCCCCGTGTGCAGGTCCGCGCCAACCGCCTCATCAGCGGGTTCGCCGCGATGACCGGAGCCGAACCGCTCTTCATGCCCGCACCCGCCATGCTCGGCACCGAGGCCGCCCGCGACACCCTGCTCCAGGACCACACCGTGGCCGAGGTCATCCGGACCTGGCCGAAACTGACCATGGCGCTCGTCGGGATCGGCAGCCTCGACCCCTCGCCGCTACTCCGGGAGAGCGGCAACGCGATCGCCGACCCCGACCGGGAGGCGCTCCGAGCCGGTGGCGCGATCGGCGACGTCTGCCTCCGCTTCTTCGACGTCAACGGGCAAGCCGTACGCACCCCACTCGACGACCGGATCCTCGGCATCAGCCCGGAGGAACTCCAGGCCATCCCGAGACGGATCGCTGTGGCCGGCGGACCAGAAAAGACCGCCGCCATCCGCGGCGCACTGCTCGGAAAACGCGCCAACGTGCTCATCACCGACCACGCCGTCGCTACCCAACTCCTCGACGCCGGCTGACCGACTACGCCATTCGGTCTAGAGCGCGTCTGACGGATCATGGTGACTTGCGGTCGCGTTTCGCTCGGAGCCAGACGAGGATCGAGGCGATGGTGACCGTTACCTCGTAACGGCTTTTCAACTTGTCGTAGCGGGTCGCGACCGCCCGGAACTGCTTGAGTCGGTTGAAGGCACGCTCGACCTGGTTTCGGTCCTTGTATCGTTCCGCGTTGAAGTTCGGAGGCCGGCCGCCTCGGGAACCCTTACGGGCGCGGCTGGCTCGCACATCCTTCCGCTCCGGGATCGTGTGCGGGATACCCCTGGCGCGTAGCGACCGCCGGTTGGCCTTGGAACCGTACGCTTTGTCGGCGGTGAGGTGATCCAGTCTCTTGCGGTGTCGTCCCACCCGGCCGGGTCTGGGCACCGCGACCGCGTCGACCAGCGCCACCAGCTCTTTGGTGTCGGCCGCCTGGCCGGGCGTGACCCGCTTGACCAGGGCTCGGCCCCGGCCTTCGGCCAGCAGGTGCACCTTGGTGGTCAGCCCGCCTCGTGACCTGCCGAGGCCCTGGACCGTGCGGGAGTCCTGCGCGGTGAGCCCCCTTTGCGAGCGCCAGCGGCGTGTTGGTGGGCACGAACGATGGTGGAATCGATCTGCCCGCGCCAGTCCAGGTCACCAGCGGCGTCGGCCTCGGCCTGCAGGTGTTGCAGGATTCGGTCCCAGGTGCCGTCGGCTTCCCACTGCGCGAACCGGTGGTAGCAGGTCTTGTAGGGGCCGACCGGTCCGGGACCTGGTGCCACTTCGCGCCGTTGTCGATCCGCCACAGGATCCCGTTGAGCACCTGACGGTGATCGCGCCATCGGCCACCCCGCTGAGGTGCCATGGAAGGCAGCAACGGCTCCAGCCGAGCCCACTCGTCATCAGTCAGATCACCAGCCACGCCCAGCACAACGACCGAGAAGATCCGTCAGATGCGCTCCAGGTGGCCGGCGAGGACGGCGCCGAGGGCTACATGCAGTCGCATCACGTCGACTACTTCCTCGGCGCCGGAATGAGCACGCCGCCCCGGCCGAACATCACGTACCCGGTGAGGTGACGGCGGCATGACGCTCCGCGGCGTCCGCGGTCGGCGTCAGCACCGTCCGGAGGGTCCCGCACGCCGTGCGGGACCCTCTCGGTGGCGGGGATGCGAGACCATCGACCGATGGAGGTATTCCGATGAAACGGGTACTCGCACCGACCGTCGTCGTCGCCGTCCTCATGGCGCTCGCGCCTGCCGCCGCCGGACAGGCCCACCCCGGACAATCTGGGCCCGGCCTGCCCTGGGGGGCGTGCGCCGACATCCCCGACTCCCGCCTGGAGTGCGCCGACCTGGCCGTGCCGCGCGACTACCGGGCCCCGCAAGGCAAGACGATCACCATCGCCGTCTCCCGGCTCAAGGCGGCCGACCCCGGTAAGCGTCGGGGGATCATGCTGCTCAACCCGGGCGGTCCGGGTGGCAGCGGCCTGGCTCTGCCGCTGTACCTGGCCGCTACCCTGCCCACCGACGTTCTCGACCGCTACGACCTGATCGGGTTCGACCCGCGGGGCGTCGGCCGCAGCACGCCGATCAGTTGCGGCATTCCGGAGACCACACCGATCGACCTGCCCCTGCCGTACCCGGCACCGGACGGCACGATCGACCGGAACATCGCCTACGCCCGAGCCACCGCGCAGAGCTGCGCCGCAACCGTCGGCGACCTGCTTCCGCACATCACCACCGCCAACACCGCGCGCGACATGGACCGCATCCGCGCCGCGCTCGGGGAGCCGAAGATCTCATACCTCGGGTACTCCTACGGCTCGTACCTGGGCGCGGTCTACGTCTCGCTGTTCCCGCAGCGTACCGACCGGATCGTGCTGGACAGCGCGGTCGACCCAACCCAGGTCTGGTACGACGTCTGGCGCAGTTGGGGTGAGGCGGTCGCGCTGCGGTTGCCCGACTTCACCAAGTGGGCCGCGGCCCGCGACGACGTCTACCACCTCGGCGCCACGCCGGGCGAGGTCGAACGCACCTACTACCAAACCGCCGAGCGGCTGGACCGCTCGCCGGTCGAGCTGCCCGGGTTCACCGTCAACGGCAACGTCTTCCGCGAACAGACCCGCGGCGCGCTCTACGACGACCGGACATTCGGTGATCTCGCGGAGTTCTGGCAGGCGTTCGCCGACCCGACCGGCTCGCCCAGCACCGAGACCGTCACCCCGACCAGGCTCGCCGAGCCGGCAGTGGACAACGCCGTCGCCGTGCTGTACGCGATCGTCTGCGGCGACGTGAGCTGGTCGCGGGACACGGGCCGGTACGCGCGCAACTCCGCCGCCAGCCGCCGCGCCCACCCGGCGACGGCCGGCATGCCGGCCAACGTCTGGCCGTGCGCGTTCTGGCCGCACCGACCGGTCGAGCCGCCCGTCACGGTGACCGACCGGGGCCCGCGCAACGTGCTGATCCTGCAAAACCTGCGCGACCCGGCAACATCCTGGCGCAACGGTTACGGCCTGCGCCAAGCCCTCGGCGACCGGGCCGCGTTCATCACCGTCGACGCCGGTGGCCACGGCATCTACGGCATCCGGTCCGGGCCGTGCACCGACGCCATCACCACCACATTCCTGGTCAGCGGTCGGCTTCCAGCCCAGGACCGGTTCTGTCCGGGCCCGTCGCCGGAGGACGTACCGGCCGCCGGAGCCCGGTCCGCCGCACCCGGCTGGCGCCCCGGCCCCTGGCTGTGACAGCGTTTGAAACCTCAGCACGGACGACGCCGCCGCCGACTCGGGCTCCGGCAGATGAGTGGAACGCCGCCAGCGTTCAGCACTCGAACCGACCAACCGCGACCAGACCCGGGTCAGCTGTATGCGGTCAAGGGTGGATACCGGCCGGTGAGGAGGAAGGCGCCGAGTTCCCGGGCCTTGTACACGACGGGATCGTGCAGGGTGAGCGTGCGGGCGTCGCGCCAGAACCGGTCGAGGCCGGCCCTGCGGGTCGTTGCGCGTGCGCCGGTGAACTCGAAGATCCGGCTCGTCGCCTCGGCCGCCAGCCGGGTGGACACGACTTTCGCGGCGGAGACGGTCAGCGCCGCCCGGCCGCGCTCGGTCGAGGTCAGGGCGAGACCGCGGCTGTCGGCCTCGGCGAGGGCGCGGGTCGCGTCGTCGGCCAGCAGGCGGGCCGCACCCAGGGTCGCGGCGAGTTCCCCGTAACCCGCGAGGACGTACGGGTCGTCGACGGCCTGCTCCAGTCCGCTCGCGGGCCACGGGCGCGAACTCTCGCGCGTGTACCTGGCGGCCTCGTCGATCGCGCCGGCTGCGATGCCGACGAGTACCTGCGTGAGCGTCGCCTGGAAGGCCAGCGACACGAGGGACAGGCGCAGGCGGCGAGGGCTGGACTCCTCTTCGTCGGCTGGAAACGTGCCCAGCACGTCGCCTCGGACGAGCCGGACGTCGTCGAAGGCGATGCTTCCGCTCGCCGTCAGCCGCTGGCCCAGGTTGTCCCAGTCCGGCGGGTGCGAGACTCCGCCGCCGGCACCGGGTGTGACGACGACCAGGCGCGCCGTGTGGTCGTCACGGATCGCGCTCACGAGCAGGCGGTCCGCGACCGCGCAGCCGGTGGCGAACGCGCCCCGGCCGGACACGGTGAGCCCGTCGCCGGTCATGGTCGCCGTGATGGTGTCGCGTTGGTTGCTGACGGCAGCCACGAACACCCGACCGGTGGCGGCCTCCTGACGCAGCGAGGTCGCCAGCTCGGTGTTGTCGTAGAGCGAGGCCCGCCACAGATGAAGGTAGTGATAGCCGAGGAGGTGACCGATCGAGGCGTCGGTGGCCGCCACGATTCGAGTGACGGCGTGTGTGCTCGGGTGGTCGTCGGGGTCGAGGGCGAGCAGGCCGCTGTCGCGGAGCAGCTCGATCTCGGCCTGCGGTGGCCGGTTGGCGTGGTCCCGCTCGACGGCGTCCGCGCGGAGCCGCTCGGCGATGGAGTGGGCGGTGGTGATCGCCTCTGCCGGGTTCATGACACACCTGCCGGTTCGAGTGTGGGACGACGGAGCATGCGGTCCGCGAGGAGCACGATCGGCGGCAGCAACAGGCATTGGGCGGCGATGGCCAGCCAGAATCCGGGAAGGTTCCCAGCGGACTCGAACAGGTGGTAGAGGCCACCACCCGCGATACCGCTGAGGAACGCGCCGGCGCCTTCTGCGAGCCGCTGCTGACCGAAGACGACCGTGGGAGATCTCTTCGTACGGGCGAGCGCCTCGAGGACGTTCTTGAGGAAGAGCACCGAGTTGCCCGCACCGATGGCGAGGATTCCGACGGCGATCGCGATCTCGTTCCCACCGATGAACGCGAGCATGCCGACGGCTTGGCCGCCGAAGCCGAGGGCCATCGCGTGCGGGTACCGCATCCGCTCGACCCATTTGGAGATCAGCGGCTGGATCACGGCCAGGATCAGCGAATAGGCCATCATCGCCGACCCGTAGAACACGGGCGGCACCCGGCCCTGCGCGTACGACGACAGGTACTGGTAGAAGTGCATGTGCAGGTAGAGGGTCAGGGCGGTCACGGCGAACGGCAGTACCGCCGTGCCGTGCAGCGCCCGGCGCAGCGGCTCGACCACCTGCTGGTCGTCCCGCTGTTCCTTTGGCAGGTGGGCGTGCCCGATCGTCATCGCCACGTGCAGCGCGGTGGCGACGGCGAACATCGCGGCCGGGTCGTGGATGAACAGCGCGCCCGCCACCGGCCCGAGCGCGATGCCGACCTTGCCCGTGGCATAGCTCGCGGAGACCAGCCGTGGCCGCTCGTCCGGGGTCGCGCCGAGAACCGTATAGCCTCGAACGCTGGGCGAGTAGACCGCCGAGGCCGCCGATCGCAGGAACAGCGCGGCGATCGTCAGCGCCGGCCAGGCGCCGCCGGCGAGGAAGCCCAGCGAGCCGAGCGTCTGTAGCAGCATCGCGGCCAGCAGGCACCGCTGGAGGCCGAGTCGCTCGGCGAGGGCCGCGCCCGGCAGCCCGCCGGCGAACTGCACGAACGTCGCGAGCCCGAGGATGACACCCACCTGGTCCATGCCCAGCTCCATCCGGTCGCGGAGCAGGATCGCCAGGTACGGGTACACGGAGAAGTTGATCAGGTTGACGAGGAACCCGCTTCCGAGCAGCGCGAGTTGCACCCGGGTGAACGAGCGAATGCCTGTCACGCCCTGGTTCCCCGGACGATCAGTCGGGTGGCCTCCCCGTCGTACGGCCCGCCGTCGAAGTTGCCGAAGCACTGGACCTTCTCGAACCCGGCCCGGCTGAACATGTCCTTCAACTCGGCAGCACTGTAGACCCAGCAGGTGAGCGCGGTGTGCTCGGCCGTGTTCCCGCGGACCAGCGTCCAGTCGGTGCGATAGCGGGTCCAGTCGTCCAGGATCGTGTCGCGCATGACCACCATGCCGCCGGGCACGTCGACGATCTTCGGTGGCCCCACCCAGGAGGCGTAGATCTCCTTGCTCAGGAGATCCACGATCAACTCCCCACCGGGTACCAGCGAGCGGTAGGCGTTGCGCAAGACCTGGACGTTGTCGTCGTGCTCGTCGAAGTACCCGAACGACGTGTACATGTTCAGCACCACGTCGAACGCGTCCGGTGACACATACTCGCGCACGTCCGCGCGGACGAACGACCCCTCGGACTCGGCCTCGGCTCGTTCGAGCAGCTCGCGATGGATGTCCACACCGGTCACCCGGTGGCCCCGGCGAGCCAGCGGCGCCGAGAAGAAGCCGACACCGCAGCACTGGTCGAGCACGCGGCTTCCCGGCGGGAACGCCAGCAGCGGCGAGGTGGCCACCAGGTCGGCGGCGTGTCGCGCCCGCTCGGCGGAGAAGAGCACGTCCGAGAAACCGGACCACAGGGACAGATCCTCGTACCAGCTCATTGTGACCTCCCGTCCTGCGGTGTCCCGCGTCCTGTCAACATGTCGCATCGACGACCGGAAAAGTTCCTCAGGACGGCACGACGCCCAGACCGGGTGCGTCGCCCAACACGATCCGGCCGTCCTGGAGACCGAGCCCCCGGAACGGCGGCTCCCGCAGGTACAGGTGGCCGTCGAGGTCGATGTGGTCGGCCAGCGGTGCGAGCTGCGCGGCCTGGCTGATGGCGAGCTCCGATTCGCACATACAGCTGATCATGGTCCCGAGGCCGGCCCGTCGACCGGCCTCCATCACCCGCCGGGCGCCGCGGATCCCGCCGGCCTTGCACAGCTTCACCACCAAGCCGTCGGCGTACGACCCGGCGGCCAGCACGCTCGCCTCGTCGGTGCACCCCTCGTCGAGGAAGACCGGCAGCCGGTCGGGCACCTCCCGGTAGCGGCGGTAGTCGTCGATCGCGGTCACCGGGAACGGCTGCTCGATCAACTGGATGCCGAGCCGCCGCAGGCGAGGGGTGAGCGCCTGGGCGGTCGCCAGGTCCCACGCCTCGTTGGCGTCGATCCGGACCGGCAGCGCGGTCACCGCCCGGATCGCTTCGAGGGACTCGATGTCGCCGGGGCCGCCGACCTTCACCTTGAAGGCGCCCACCGCCGGCGCGTTCCGGACCGCGCTCGCCGCCTCCTCGGGGCCGGCCATCGAGATCGTGTAGACGGTCGGCCCGAGCGTCCGGGCCGCCCCGGACAGCTTCCAGGTCGGCTGCCCGGCGGCCTTGCCGATCCAGTCGTGTACGGCGCCGTCGAGTGCCATCCGGGCGCCCGCCGGTGCGTCCCACCGGTCGATCCGGTCGAGGACGGCCTCCGGGTCCCGCAGATCCCGTCCGAGTACCGCCGCTCCCCCGGCTTCGACGGCCGTCACGACGTCGTCCGCGGTGACGCCGTCGTACCCGGTCGGTGTGCCTTCGCCGTAGGCGGTGATTCCGTCGTGCGTCAGGGTGACCGTGCAGGTCCCAACGGAGTCGATCTCGCCCCGAGAGCTTCGCACCACCTCGACGAGCCGCAGCGTCTCGCGGCGGACGGACAGTTCCATGGGCGGATCCTCCCGATCGTGCGGCTCGCCGGAACCAGACCGGGCCTGGTGGCGACTGTTGGACACGGCGGACGTCAACGGCGGCGGATGGAGTGGTGATGGAGTGGTTCGAGGACGAGGCGCTGTGGACCGGGTTCACGGAGGTGATGTTCTCCGCCGAGCGTGCCGCCGAGGCCGAGGCGCGGGTGGCCGCGTCTCCGCTGCTGCGCCTGCCGGCCGGGGCCGCCGTACTGGACCTGGGGTGCGGGCCGGGGACGTACTCGATTCCGCTGGCCCGCCGGGGCGCCACGGTAACCGGCGTGGACCTCAGCGCGGCGCTGCTCGATCGGGCCGCGACGGACGCCGACGCCGCCGGCGTCGGCGTCCGGCTCGTCCGGGCGGACATGCGTGAGTTCGTCGAGCCGGACCGGTACGACCTCGCGATCAGCATGTACACGTCGTTCGGGTTGTTCGCCGACCACGACCAGAACATGCGGGTGCTGCGCAACGTGCTGACCAGTCTCAAGCCCGGCGGCCGGATGCTCGTCGACCTGTACGGCAAGGAGATCGCGGCCCGGGATGGCCACGAACCGAAGGTCGTCGACGTCGACGGCGGCACCCTGCTCGTGCGCGGCACGGTCCTCGACGACTGGACCCGGTTCCGGGACGACTTCCTCCTGGTCCGGGACGGTCGGGCACGCACGGCCGTCATCGAGCACACGCTCTACAGCGCCGCCGAACTCAAGGCGATGCTCCGGGAGGCGGGCTTCGCCGACGTCGACTGCTTCGGCGGCTTCGACGCGGAGCCGTTCGACAACCACGCCCGGCGGCTGATCGTGCGCGGCCGACGTGGCGAGGGGCTGTCTCGTGGATCTCGGTGGAGCGAGGCGGAGCCCAGGCGGTGATCCGGCAAGGCGGAGGTTCGTCCGGATGCCGGTGTTGTTTCCGGGCGAACCTCCAACGCCGCCGGGCGCCGTCTGGGCCCGCCGCAGCCCGCCAGAGATCCGCGAGACAGCCTCTAGCACGACGGCCGGGTGTGGAGGTGGACGGCGCCCGCCGCGGCGACGGCACGGTGCGTGGCGATCTCCGCGGTCGGGCCTTCGGCGAGCACGATGCCCGCGTAGCCACGCCCGTCGGTGACGTACGCGACTCGGGTGCCGATCGCCTTGGTCGGATACCAGCACGGCCGGCCCGGATAGCGGTCGAGGTCGTCGACCCCGTGCACGGCGACGAGTTCACCGGCCCGGTCCGGGTAGGCCAGGACGAACGCCACCGCCGGACCGCCGGGCAGGGCGGCGTCGAGCAGGCGGGGGCGGCGGCCGAGCGCGAGGTCGACGAGGCCGGCGTAGACGTTGACCCCGAGTGCGCGGCACATCGACTCACCGACCAGCGCGCCGCCGATCCGGGGGTTCACCTCGATCAACTGCGGCCCGTCGGTGGTCATGGCGATTTCGATGTGGGCGAACCGGTCGGTGTACCCGAGGACCGCCAGTACCTCGCCGAGCCACACCTCGATCTCGCGGAGTTCGCCGGGTGGCAGCGCCACGGGGAACGCCGTCACGTCCTCCCGGAACCAGGGCTGGGCCGACATGAGGCGGCTCGACAGGCCCAGCAGCCGGGTCTGCCCGGCCCAGGTCACGGTCTCGGCGCTGTAGACGGGTCCGGCCAGGAACGGCTCGGCGAACAGGCTCCCGAACAACGCCGCGTCGGCGGCCTCGCGGCGGAGTCGGACGAGGTCCTCGGCGTCGCGGACGAGCCACACGTTCGCGCTGCTCGTGCCGGCCGTGTCCTTGACGACGGCGGGCAGCCCGACGGCCGACGCGAGCCGATCGAGGCTCAGCGTGGCCGCGTCGTCCACCGGGAAGGGCAGGACCCGGCTCAGGCTCTTCTGGTGCAGCAGCTCGCGGACGCGGGCCTTGTCGCGTACCAGCCGGATCACCGTCGGGTCGATGCCGGGCAGACCGAACTCGGCGGCGAGTTCGGCGCCGGTCACTCCCCAGGTGTCCGTCGAGCTGATCAGGCCGTGCAGGTCGTCGATCGCGTGCAGGGCTTCGGTGACCGCCTGCCGGTCGTGCGTGTCGACCGGTACGACGTCGATCGTGCCGGGCGGCAGCGTGGCCAGTTCGTGGAGGTAGAGCGGCTCGACACCGGTCAGCAGCGCCAGCCGCTCGCCCGAGGAGTGGGCGGCCCTGGCGAGGTGGGCGAGGCCGAAGGAGAGCATCTCGAGGCACGCAATGGTCACGGTGAATATGTCGGGCGGGCGGGCCGGAAAGTTCCCGTCGGATCGGCGTCCACTGTAGATCTCGATCGTGCACAGGGCCGGCCACGGGACCTGGCGACCAGGATTCAGAACCTGGCCCGGCGTATCGCGGTGACGTACCGGCCGGAACTAACCCGGCCGTGGGTGCGACCTACCCGAGGGGCCAGCACATCGACGGAGATGGCTGGCCTCGCACACCCGCCGCCCTGCCGCCCCGCCCCGCGGCACGACACGAGGGACGACCGCCCATGCCGTTCATGGTCCCGCCCGACGTCTCCGCGACCGTCCACGGTCATGTCACCGACGCCGTCAGAGCGCCCAGCCTCATCCGCCTGTCGGAGAACATGGTGCTCGTCCGGTTCGAGACACTGAAGATCTACGCCGCTCTCGGCGCGGTCCGGGCGCTGCTCGCCGACGGCACCGTGCGGCCGGGAGACACCGTCATCGACAGTTCGAGCGGCATCTACGCACTGGCTCTGGCCATGGTCTGTCACCGCTACGATCTCCGCTGTCACATCGTCGCCTCGACCACCGTGACACCGACGATCCGGTCACAGCTCGAGATCCTCGGTGCGACGGTGGACCAGATGCCGGCCGAGTCCGACCTGCGCCTCGATCAGGACCGCAGGGTCGCGCGGATCCGCCAGTTGCTGCGCGCCAACCCCGGCATGCACTGGATGCGCCAGTACCACGACCCCATCCACTACCTCGGGTACGCCGAACTGGCCGGCCTGGTGCACATCGCGCTGCCCGACAGGCCCCTGACCGTGGTGGCCAGCGTCGGCACCGGGGCGTCGAGCGCCGGCCTGATCCAGCCGCTACGCCGGCACGATCCGTCGGCCAGGCTGGTCGGGGTCCAGCCGTTCGGCAGCGTCAGCTTCGGCAGCGAACGCTTCCAGGACCCCGAGGCCATCATCGCCGGCATCGGCAGTGCCATCCCCTTCGACAACGTCCGCCCCGACCTCTACGACCAGTTGCACTGGCTGACGTTCCACTACGCCATGGCCGGCGCGATCGACCTGATGCGTGCGCACGCCGTCTTCGCCGGCCTGTCCACCGGTGCGGCGTTCCTGGTAGCGGCGTGGGAGGCGCAGCGTCACCCCGGACGCGAGCATCTCGTCATCGGCGCCGACACCGGGCACCGATACGTGGACAGGGTCTTCACCCGGCACCGGGATGCGCTGGACCGGGCCGCGCTGAAACCCGCCGAGATCGGCACCCTCGGAGATCTGGCGCCACCGTGGTCGACCATGGCCTGGGACCAGCGAACCCACCCGGAACACCCCGGGCCCCGCCTCCCCGCGTCACGACCCTCTCCGCGGACATGCCCGGCACCCGGTCTCATGACCGACGGGTGCTGAGAGATCGCCAGCTCGGGCGGCGCAGATGCAAGCCGAGAGCGGTCAGGACCTTCCCGCACCACACCGATCCGCTGGTGGTCGGCCGGGCGCTCTCGTCCACGGAAGAGCGGAGCGCTACCGTGGCACGGTGACCCGGAACCGCCTGCTCCGCGCCGCCGCCGCCCTCCTCGTCGCGGCGCTCGTCGTCGTCTCGCCGGCCAGCCCGGCCCAGGCGCACACCGAGCTGAGCCGGACCTCGCCAGCGGCCCGGAGCACGGTCGCCGAGCCGGTGACCGCCGTGACGCTGACCTTCAGCGGACTGATCAAGAAACCTGGCACCAGTGTGCTGGTGACCGGTCCGGACGAGGTCTCCTACAGCGACGCCGACCCGCAGGTGTTGGACAAGACCATCACGCAGAAGGTGAAGCCGCTGCCGGTCGGTACCATCACGGTCACCTGGCGCACCGTCTCCACCGACGGCCACACGATCAAGGGCGACTTCACCTTCACCAACAGGTTCGCACCTCCCACCCCGACCGCCGAACCCACGCCGACAACCGACCCGACACCGACGGCAGTTCCCACGACGCCGCCGGCCCAGTCGCCCGCCGCAGGCGCCACCGGGAGCGACGACGGGACATCCCCGGCGATCTGGTGGGCGGTGAGCTTGGGCGGGCTGCTCGTGCTCGCTCTCCTCGGCGGTCTGCTGCTGCGTCGCCGGAGATCAACCGACACCTGATGCCAGCACCCGTCCGAAGGAGCGGCAGCTCGTAGCCGAGGTGCGAGGTCACCGGAAACCGGTGCGGTCAACGGGCGGTCCGGGCCTCCTCGGTGTCGCGGGCGCGTCGACGCAGTCGCCGACCCACCGCCACCACCAGCGGCGGGAGCAGGATGCACTGGGCGGCCACGGCCAACCAGAACCCCGAGAGCTGCCCCACCCCCTCGAAGAGTCCGTACACGCTGCCGCCGACGACGCCGCTGAGGAAGGAACCGACCCCGACGGCCAGCCGCTGCTGACCGAAGACGACCGTCGCGGACCGCTTCGAGCCCGCCAACGCCATCAGGTCGTTCTTGAGGAAGAGCACCGCGTTGCCGACGCTGATCGCCGCGACTCCGGCCCCGATCGTAAACATGTTTCCACCGGCGAGCGCGACCATTCCCGTGGCCAGGAAGCCGAAACCGATCGCCATCGCCGACGGATGGCTCATCCGCTCGACCCGTTGCGCCACGAGGGGCTGCACGAGGACCAGCCCGAGGGAGTACCCCATCATCGCCACGCCGTAGAACAGCGCGGGTACTCGACCCTCCGCGTAGCTGGAGAGGTACTGGTAGAACTGCATGTAGAGATAGATCGACAGGGCGGTGACGACGAACGGCAGCACCGCGAGGCCATGCAACATCCGGTGATACGGCTCGACGGGCGGGGCGTCGGAGAGCATCCGTTCCCTGGGCAGGAAGAAGTGCCAGACCCCGAGGATGGCGTAGACCACCGTGACCACCGCGAACATGCTGCCCGGATGCTGGATGAGCAGGGCGCCCAGCACCGGCCCGAGGGCGACGCCCAGGTTGCTGGCGGCGTTGCCCGCGGAGACCAGCCGGGGCCGCTGCTGCGGGTCGGCTCCGTGTACCAGATAGCTGCGGTACGCCGGTGAATACAGCGAACCTCCGCTGGAGATGAGGAACAGTCCCGCGATGGTGAACGCCGGGCTTGTCGCTCCGAGGAGGAAGGCGCCGCCGCCGAGGCCGTAGAGGACCATGGCACCGCGCAGCGAGCGTTGCAGCCCGATCCGCTCGGCCAGCGCCGCGCTGAGCGGTGCACTGGCGAACTGCACCAGCGTGGCGACCCCGAGTACGGCCCCGACCTGCGCCATCCCGACGCCCGTCCGGTCGCGCAGCAGGACAGCCAGGTACGGGTAGACCGAGAATGAGCCGACGTTGACCAGGAGACCGCCCAGCAGCAACGCGAGTTGGGCGCCAGTGAAGGGGGTACCCCGCAACGGCAGCAGTCGGCGGCGCGCGGCCGGCCCGGTCCGGGAAGAGGTCGAGGCCGTCATCAGCCGAAGGGTATCCGCGCCGTGGCCGAGGCCGCTTCGCCGGGGCGACGGCCTGGTTCCTCGTACCAGCACTGGCCGGCCCCGCGAAATCTGACCAACGGACTGGAACCAATTGCCGATCAACGACGACCAGTAGTAGAACGATTGGCCAGATCCGGAGGAAAGACATATGCGCAAGTCGGCATCACCCGGCGTACGACGCTGGGCGGCGGCACTGGCGGTCGTCGCGGCGGCCGTGCTCGCCACGACGGCCTGCGGCGGAACCGACGACACCTCGGGGGCCGCAGCCAGCCCGGCCCCGTCGGCGACCACCGACAGCAGCACGTTCACGGTGCGCGACCCGTGGATCAAGGCGGCCGACGAAGGCATGACCGCCGCCTTCGGCACCCTGGTCAACAACACCGACACCGATGTCACAGTGGTCGGCGTGACGACCAGCGTCTCCCCGATGGAACTCCACGAGATGACCATGAAGGACGGCAAGATGGTCATGCAGCCCAAGGCCGGCGGACTCACCGTCAAGGCCGGCGGCACGCACCTGCTGGAGCCCGGCGGCGACCACCTGATGCTGATGGAGCTGAACAAGCCGGTCCGGGCCGGCGACGAACTGACCTTCACGCTCACCTTCGCCGACGGGAAGACCGCTCAGTTCGCCGCGGTCGCGAAGCCGTTCACCGGTGCCGAGGAGAGCTACGACCCGAGTTCGAGCATGCCGACCAGCTCCAGCCCGGGGACGCACCCGAGCCCGGCGCCGTGACCGGCGGAGCCAAGGCGCGCCCGGTGAGCCGGCGACACCTGCTCACCGGCGGCGCCCTGACCGTCGGCGGCGCGGTTGCCGGGGCGGCGGCGGGTATCGCCGCGACCGCGTCCGACCGGGGGCCGTCCGCGCCGGTCGTCGCCGACCCGGCCGGCGCGACCGCCGTGGGTACGGACGTGGAGCCGTTCCACGGCCGCAGGCAGGCCGGTATCGCCACCGACCCGCAGGCGCATGCCGCGTTCGTGGCCTTCAGCCTGCACAGCGGGACCGACCGGGCGGCGCTGGGCCGGCTGATGCGGCTGCTCACCGACGACGCGGCTCGGCTGACGCAGGGCCGGGCGCCGCTGGCCGACACCGAACCCGAACTCGCCGTCCTACCGGCCCGGCTCACCATCACGTTCGGATTCGGTCCCGGCCTGTACGTGGCGGCGGGGCGGGACGAGCGGCGCCCCGCCTCGGTCGCCGAGCTGCCCGCCTTCGAGATCGACCGGCTGCGACCGGCCTGGTCCGGCGGTGATCTGCTGCTACAGATCTGCGCCGACGATCCGCTGACGGTCACGCACGCCCAGCGGATGCTCGTCAAGGATGCCCGGCCGTTCGCCTCCGTCCGCTGGGTGCAGCGGGGCTTCCGGCGCAGCCGGGGCGCCCAGGCCGCCGCGCACACCCAGCGCAACGTGCTGGGTCAGCTCGACGGTACCGCCAATCCCTGGCCCGACAGCGCCGCGTTCGAGCAGGCCGTCTGGATCGCCGACGGCCCGGACTGGCTGCGCGACGGCAGCACCCTGGTCCTGCGGCGCATCCGGGCCGAGTTGGAGACCTGGGACAGGCTGGGCCGGGCCGACAAGGAACTCGCGGTCGGCCGGCGCCTCGACACCGGCGCGCCGTTGAGCGGGCAGCGGGAGCACGACGAGCCCGACTTCTCGGCGCTGAACGAGGGTGGCCTGCCGGTCATCCCCGACTTCGCGCACATGACCCGGGCGCGGGTCAGCGACGACCGACTGAAGATCCTGCGCCGACCGTACAACTACGACGGGGTTCCGGACGCGGCCGGGCGGGCCGACAGCGGGCTGATCTTCGCCGCCTACCAGGCTGACATCGACCGGCAGTACCTGCCGATCCAGCGACGGCTCGCCGAGCGGGACCTGCTCAACGAGTGGATCACCCCGATCGGCTCCGCGGTCTTCGCCATCCCGCCCGGCTGCGAGCCCGGTGGCTGGATCGGCGAACAGGTACTCGGATGACCGGCACGGTGCCGAGGAAGAACCAGGAAGGACGACCGGTGCGACGACCTTGCCCGGCGCGACCGGCGGCACGAGCGGGCACGGTGCCGAGGAAGAACCAGGAAGGACGGCCGGTGCGACACATCGGACTGAGGCTGGCGACGCTGGCCCTACTCGGTGTCACCGCCGCCGGGGTGGGCGGACTACTGGCCGCCCGCCCGGCGTCGGCGCACGCCCAACTGCTGGGCAGCGATCCCCGGGCGGACTCGACCGTGACGACCCCGCTCGACGAGATCACGCTCAGCTTCAACGAGCTGATCCGGGGCAACTTCAGCACCGTCGTGCTCACCGCCCCGGACGGGACGCGGCACGGTGCGGGCCAGCCACGGGCGGTGGACAAGCGGGTCCACCTGCCGGTCCAGCCGGTGCGGTCCGGGAACTACCGGGTCGCCTACCGGGTGGTCTCCGCCGACGGGCACCCCATCGAGGGGCAGTTCCGGTTCACCGTCGCGCTGCCGCCGGCGCTTGAGCCGGCGCCGGTCTCCGCCGGCCCGAACCCGCCGTCGACCTCCGGCGCTGCGCCGGCGCCGCCCACCGCTGGTGTGGCGAGCGGCGACAGCGCTGCCGGGGCGGGGCCGTGGTGGGCCGGCGCCGCCGTGGTCGGTGCCACGCTCGTCGCGGCCGTGCTCGTGCTGGTACGCCGACGTCGCCGAGTGGCGGCTCGGTAAGCCTCGGCCGGAGTTCGTCGGGCAGCCCCAGGGCCAGCCCTATCGGGCCGCGTCGGCGAGCAGTTTCAGCGCCAACTGCTGGAGTTCCGGCCCGGCCTGCTCCGGGTTGCCGGTGTCGTAGGGCGGCTGTGGGTCGTACTCGACGGCGAGTTGCAGCGCCTGGGCGACCCGCTCGTCGGCCAGCCGGGCGGCGAGCCGCAGGGCCATGTCGATCCCGGCGGACACCCCGGCCGCGGTAATGATCTTGCCGGTCTGCACCACCCGTTCCGGCACGACGACGGCACCGAACTGCGACTCCAGATAACCCCGCGACGCCCAGTACGTGGTGGCGGGCAGGCCCCGGAGCAGACCGGCGGCACCGAGCAGCAGCGCGCCGGTGCACACCGAGGTCGTCCAGGTGGTACGCCGGTGGATCCGGCGGATCCAGTCCATCGTCTCGGCGTCCGCCATGGCCGCGAGGACGCCCCGGTCACCGGCACCGGGCACCACCAGTACGTCGACCTCCGGTACCTGCCGCAGCGACCGGTCGGCGGTCAGCGCGAGCACCTGCGTGTCGGTGCGTACCGGACCGGTCCGCTTGGCAACCGTCACCACCGAGGCGTTCGGCACCCGGCACAGCACCTCGTACGGTCCGACGACGTCCAACGCGGTGAACCCGTCGTAGAGCAGGATCGCGATCCGCAGTCGCCGCTCCGGGCGGGACCCGTCGTCCCGGTCTCCGGCCGTGGCGGGCGCGGCCAGGGCGGCACCGAGCCCCACCCCCGCACCGCCGGCCACGGCGGCCCGCAGGATCGCCCGCCGACCCTGGTCCAACTCTGCCATCGAAGACTCCTCTCGAACACCGGTCAGCGGTACCGCTCGAACAGCGGTCAGCGGTACCGGACGTGCCGCTCCGCCCGTACTCCAGAACCTGCTCGCCCCGGACGGCGACGTCGGCGACGAGCGGGGGTGACGTGGAGACGAAGGCTGACGAAAAGATGGTCGTTGCCGGCTGCTCCGGAGTTCCCGCCGGATTCAGCTACCGGCGGGCGCCGGTGAGGTCGGCACCACGCCGTCCGTCCGCCGTCGTCGGCGCATCGCCGCGACCGCCAGGTCCACGGCGAGGAAGCCGACCAACGATGCGCCGAACAGTGGCAGCGCCCAGCACAGCAGGAAGACCGCCGGCAGGCCGACGACGATCGCCCAGGTGGGCAGGTTCCACCAGGCTCCCCGAGCCACCGGGGGTGCGCCGACGAAGGCCCGGCGGTCTGCCCGGGTGGGCCGGCGCTGCCACCACATCCGGTAACCCCAGAAGATCACGCAGAGCAGGCCGAGGGCGAGCGCGGCGAGCAGGATCTGGTTGGCCAGGCCGAAGAGCGTGCCCATGTGCGCGCTGATGCCCAGGCTGCTCAGCTTCGCCAGCAGCGGCCAGTCTGCGAAGTCGCTGCGCGCGACCACCGTACCGGCGGCGGGGTCGACCGCAGCCCGGTCCTTCTGGACCGGCCAGGCGTCGTCCACCTGGGTCACCGTCCACGCCGACGAGGCGTCCGCCGGCAGGCCGACCTCGACCGGACCGGTCAGCCCGTCCGCCCGGGCGACCCGGAGCACCTGGTCGATCGCGGCCGGGTCGACCGCCGGCGCGCCGGCCGGGCCACCGCCGTGGTGCCCGCCGCCGCTGTCCGGGCCGGCCGCACTGCTCAGGGACGTGGGCAGTTCCGGGGTACCGGCAGCGAGCGCGTCCAGTCCCGCGCCGAAGTTCGCCCCCGCATACCGCGACCAGGTCAACCCGGTCGCGGACAGGAACAGCAGACCGACCATCAACCACACGCCGGTACTGGCGTGCCAGCCCCGGGTCCGCCGCACTCCCCTGCGGGCGGCCAGGTCCGGCAGCAGCAGCCGACCTGCCCTGCCCCGGCCGCCCCGGTGCCGGCGCCACCACAGCGCCAGCCCGCCCAACGCGACGATCCACAGCCAGCTCGCCGCCAACTCCGAATAGTGCCGCCCCAGCACCCCCAACTGAAGGTTCCGGTGCAGGTCGTCGAACCAGGTCCGCAACGGCGTGTACCCGAACCAGGTGGTCAACTGGCCCGTCACCTGCCCGGTGTACGGGTCGACGTACACGCTGTGCTGCTTCTCCCCCAGCTCCGGTGCGGTGAACACCACCTGCGTGGTCGCCCCGTCCCCGCCCAGCGCGACGTACGACAGTGTCCCGTCCGGATGCGCGGCCCGGGCGGCGGCCACCTGCTCCGACACCGGTCGCGCCGACCGACCGGCCGGCTCGGCCCGCAACTCGGTGCCGTACACCAGCGCGTCCAACTGCGGGGTGACCGTGTACGCCAACCCGGTCAGCGCCGCCACGACCAGGAAGGGTGCCACCAGCACCCCGGCGTAGAAGTGCAGCCGCAGCAGCAGCGGCCCCCACCCGTACGCCCGGCGCCGGGGCGTACCCGGAGCCGTGGCTGCCCCCTCGGGGCTCGACGCGGGCCCGGCCCTATCGGCGCCGGTGGCAGAGGTGACGGACATGACCTCTCCGATCAGGCTCGTAGCCGGCACGGGAGCCGGCGTCCTTGCAGTAGTCGTCACCTGGCCGGAGTTGGTTCCGCCGCTCGGCCGAGCCGACGGTCCTGCGGTGCCACCCGACGGGTCACGCCAGGCCCGAAGCTCGCGGTTGCCGGTTGCCGGTTGCCGGTACCGGTTCCCGGTTGCCGGTAGCGGTTCCCGGTTGCCGGTAGCGGTCGGGAACCAGCCGCGCGGTGCGGCCGACTACTGAGCGGGGAACGTCCCCGGCTGTCCGCCGTGCCCGCACCCACCACCCCCAGCCTGGAGAGTCCGTGCCGCGATCACGTCCACTCGTTGCAGCCGTCGCCATCTCGGTCGCGCTCGCCGGTGCCTGTAGCGCCGACTCCGGCGGCGCTGGCTCGTCCACCCTGCTACGCATCGGGCTGAGCACGGAGTCGGGTGCGCTGGACCCACACGCCTTCACCGGCAACTTCCTGCTGCTCGACGCCATCTACGAACCGCTGGTCAGCTACGGCGAGGACGGGCGGCTGGAGCCGGGTCTGGCGCAGTCGTGGACCGTCGCCGACGGTGGCAAGCAGGTGACCTTCGACCTGCGCGACGGCGTACGCTTCACCGACGGGACACCGGTCGACGCCGCCGCGGTCAAGTGGAACTTCGACCGCTGGGTGGGCAACAAGCGCTTCTCGTTCTTCCGGGCGTCGCAGGTCATCTCCGCCGTCGAGGCCCCGGAACCGGACACCGTCCGGCTCACCCTGTCCGAGCCGTACGAGCCGCTGTTGCAGGAGCTGTCGATCGTCCGTCCCGTCCGGCTGCTCAGCCCGAGGTCGGCGGCTCCGGACGGGACGTTCCAGAACCCCGTGGGTACCGGAGCGTGGAAGCTCGTCTCCAGCACCGCCACCGGTGCGATGCTGGAGCGCAACGCCGACTACTGGGGACCGAAACCACGTCTGGAACGCCTCGAATTCAAGGTCATCCCGGACTCGCAGGCACGCGCCGACGCGCTCGGCAACGGCGAGATCGACCTGGTCGGCGGCGCGTACCTCTCCCCGGTCACTCCGGTCGAGGCGAAGTCCCTCGGCGGGCGCGGCGACGTCAAGCTGCTCACCGGCGCCCCGGACGTCTCGATCATGCTCGGGTTCAATCCGGACGGCCCGGCCGGCGACCGGGCCGTCCGGGAGGCCGTCATCAAGGCGATCGACACCGCCTCGCTGGCGAAGGCGCTGTTCCTGGACTTTGCCGAGCCGGCCCGGCGGGTGTTCCCGCCGGGTGTGCCGGACTCCGGCACCGACCTGCCGGTCGGCTTCGACCAGGCCGCCGCCGGCAGCGTGCTGGACGCGGCCGGGTACGTCCGGGACGGCGACACCCGGGTCAAGGACGGAAAGCGGCTCTCGCTGCGGCTGCTCGTGCCCGCCACCCCGGCCGAGGGACAGCTCGATCCGCGCACCATGGCCGCAGCGATCGCCGCAGCCCTCAAGGAGGTGGGTGTCGGCGTCGAGATCGTCCCGGTCGACGCCGCCGCCTACTACGACGAACGGGCCGAGGGCAGGTACGACATCACGTTCTTCGAGACCCTCGGGGCGCCGTACGACCCGTCCAGCTCGATCGTGTCCCTGTTCACCAGCGAGGCGCGGGCGCCACTGTGGGCGACCCCGGCGATCGAGGGCCTGGTCGACAAGGCGGTGTTCGCCCGGGAACCCGTCGGCAGGGCAGCGGCCTACCAGGACCTCTACGACGCCGTGGCCGCCGACGCCGGATTCCTGCCGTTGGTCTACCGGCCACGCGTGTGGGCCGTCCGCGACGAGGTGAACGGCTTCGCGGTCCCACCCAGCGACGTCGACCTCGAACTGACCGGGGTCACCGTCGGGTGAGGGCGCCAGAGCGGCTGCGTTCCGCCGGAGGCCGGGTCGCACGGTGGGTCGTCGACACCCTCGGCGTACTCCTCGCGCTCTCCGCCGGCACCTTCGCGCTCGTCCTGCTCGCCCGGGGTGACCCGGCGGCGATGCTGGCGGCGACCCGGGCCGGCCGTCCCGCCACCCCCGAGCAGGTCGAGGCCGTCCGCGCCGAACTCGGCCTGGACGCCCCCGCCCCACTGCGGTACCTGCGCTGGCTCGCCGACGCGGTCACCGGCGACTTCGGACTGTCGCTCCGGACGAACACCCCGATCGGACCGGAGATCGCGGATCGGATCGGCGTGACGCTGGGACTGGTGGCCGGCGCCGCCGTGCTGGCCCTCGTGCTCGGGGTACTCGTCGGCGTCGCCGGGGCGGTGTTCGAGCGCGGCCTGCTGCGCGGAGTCCTGCGTACCGGGGCGCTCTTGGCCACCTCGGTACCGGCGTTCTGGCTGAGTTACCTGCTGGTGCTGGTACTGGCCCTGCGCCTGGGTATGGTACCGACCTCGGGAATGGCGGGGCCGGCGACCTGGGTGATGCCGCTGGCGGTGCTCGGGCTGCCGGCCGCCGGCGCGCTCAGCCGGGTGGTGGCCGTGACGCTGCGCGAGGCTCTCGACCGGCCGTACGTGCTCGCCGCCCTGGCCCGGGGCAGCCGACCGGCGTCGATCGTGCTCCGCGACGGCCTGCCCAACGCCGCCGGGCCGATCCTGTCCGTCGCCGGATTCACCGTCGGCATGCTGCTGGTGGGCACCGTGGTCGTGGAGCAGATCTTCGGCTGGCCCGGCCTCGGCGCCTACTTCGTGAAGGCGGCCGCGGCCAGGGACATCCCAGCGTTGCAGGCCAGCGCGCTCGTCCTGGGCGGCGGGTTCATCCTGGCCAACCGCCTCGCCGACGTCGCGCAGGTGCTCGTCGACCCCCGATCCCGCCGCGACTCCGGTACCCGGCGGCGCCTGCCTCGGCCACGTTGGGACCGACCGGGCCGCCGTGGTACCGGCGAGACCACGGCACACCCTCGGACGGGACCGACATGAACGCCGGGCACCGCCGTCGGGGCATCCCGGCACGCCTGCGCAGCACGCTGGTCGCGCTGCCCCTGCTCGGGTTCGCGATCGTGGGGTTGCTGGCCCCGGTGCTCGCCCCGGCCGATCCGACGGCCAACGACCTGGCGGCCAGCCTGCTGCCACCGTCGGCGGAGCACCTGCTCGGCACCGACCAGCTCGGCCGCGACCAACTCAGCCGGCTCCTGCACGGGGCACGCATCTCCCTGGCGGTCACCGCAGCGGTCCTGGCGATCTCGCTGACCGTCGGCGTCGTCACCGGCACCATCGCCGGCTACCTCGGCGGGCCGGTCGACCGGGTCATCTCCCGGGTCATCGACATGGCCGTCTCCCTGCCCGGGATGCTCGTGGCACTGGCCGTCATCGGCGTCCGGGGACCCGGCATCGAGAACCTCGTCATCGCGGTGTCGCTCTGGGCCTGGGCCCCGTACGCCCGCATCGCCCGCGCCCGGGTCGCCGGCCTGCGCGGCAGTCCGCACCTGGACGCCCTGCGGCTGCTCGGGGCCGGGCCGGGTCGGATCATCGGTCGGCACCTGCTTCCACCGGCCCTCGCACCATGCCTGGTCTACGCCAGCACCGACGTCGGCGCCATCGTGCTCGGCGTCGCCACGCTGAGCTTCCTCGGCCTCGGCATCCCGCCACCGGATCCCGAGTGGGGGCAACTGCTCATCGAGGGCCGGCCCCACCTGGCCTCCGCCTGGTGGCTGGCCTACCCGCCCGGCATCGCGATCACCGCCGTCGTCTTCGCGAGCAACCTGCTCGGAGAGCGCCTGGCCACCGGCGACGAGCGCCCCTCGATCCTGCGGTGGGTACTCCCGGCGGGTCTTCGCGCTCCGGCGCCCCGGCGCTCGCCCGCCCGGCCGCCGACAACGGTACGTCCGACCGCCACCTCGGCCACGTCCGCCACCTCGGCCACGTCCGGCGGCGACGGCACCCTGCTGCGGGTACGCGATCTCTCGGTCAGCTACCCGCACCGCGACGGACGCCGTCGGGTCGTCGCCGACGTCTGCTACGAGGTGCCGCGCGGGCACATCCTGGCCGTTGTCGGCGAGACCGGCAGCGGCAAGACCACCTCGGTGCTGGCACCCTTCGGCCTGCTCGACCCCACCGCGCTCGTCATCGGGTCGGCGACCCTGGAAGCCGGGACCCACCGCCGCCAACTCGTCGGACTCACGCCACCGCAACGACGCCAGATCAACGGCCGGCACGTGGGCGTGGTCTTCCAGGACAGCCTCGCCGCGCTCAACCCGTTACGCACCATCGGCGCACACGTCGACGAGGCCGTCCGCAACACCGGGCGCGGCGGCCGACGCGCCACCACCCGCCGGGTCACCGAGGAGCTACTGCGCCTGGTCGGCCTACCCGACCCGGTCGGGATCGCCCGTGAGTTCCCGCACCAGCTCTCCGGCGGGATGCGGCAACGTGCGCAGCTCGCCATCGCCCTCGCCGGCGAGCCGGAGCTGCTCGTCGCCGACGAACCGACC
Source organism: Plantactinospora mayteni (assembly GCF_016862935.1). Taxonomy (GTDB): domain Bacteria; phylum Actinomycetota; class Actinomycetes; order Mycobacteriales; family Micromonosporaceae; genus Plantactinospora; species Plantactinospora mayteni. The sequence continues at coordinate 96,731 of NZ_BONX01000053.1, read as the reverse complement.
TCCGCCCTCGACGTCACCGTGCAGGCACAACTGCTCGACCTGCTGGCCCGGCTCCGCGACGAACTGGGCATGGCCATGATCGTCGTCAGCCACGACCTCGCGGTCGTCACCCGGCTGGCGGACACCGTGGCCGTCATGTACGCCGGCCGAATCGTCGAAGCCGGACCGCTCACCACCATGGTCGAGAACCCGGTTCACCCGTACACCCGTGGCCTGCTCGACGCCGTACCACGTCCCGGCACGGCGCCCGGTACCCGGTTCCGCACCATGCCCGGACGCTCCGGCACCGGCCCGGACGACGCCGACGGCTGCGCGTTCGCCCCCCGCTGCCCGATCGCCGTCCCGGAGTGCGCCCAGGAGCAGCCGACACTGCTGGCGCTGGCCCCGGGGCACCGGTCGGCCTGCCCCCGGCAGTCCGGCAACGCCACCCTGGTGGTGGGGGCCGCCCCGGAGCGGGACGGGGCCTGACCGATGCTGGAGATCGCACACGTCACCGCCGGATACTCCCGACGCCGCGACCAGGACCACGCGAACGTGGTCGAGGACGTCACCATGCGCATCGAGCCGGGCGAGATCGTCGGACTCGTCGGCGAGTCCGGCTGCGGAAAGACGACCCTCGCCCGCGTGGTCACCGGACTCCACCGGCCCAGCGCCGGCGTGGTCCGGTTCACCGGAGTCGACGTGCACTCCCTACGCGGCCGGGCGCTGCGGGCACACCGACGCCACGTCCAGATGGTGTTCCAGGACCCGTACCTCACCCTCAGTCCCCGCCAGACGGTACGGCAGGCGCTTGTCGAACCGCTGCGCATCCACCGGATCGGCGACTCCCGATCACGGTCCGCGCGGGTGGACGAACTGCTGGACCTCGTCGGGCTCGACCGCCGGGTCGGCACGCGCCTGCCCCGGCAGTTGTCCGGCGGGCAGCAGCAGCGGGTCGCGATCGCCCGCGCCCTGGCCCTCCGGCCACGACTACTCGTCTGCGACGAGCCCGTCACCGCACTCGACGTGTCGGTACAGGCGAAGATCCTCAACCTGCTCTGCGACCTACGAGACCGGCTCGGCCTGGCCTGCCTGTTCATCTCGCACGACCTCGCCGTCGTCCGGCAACTCGCGAACCGGATCGCGGTGATGCGCGACGGCCGGATCGTCGAGCAGGGCCCGACCCTGGAGATCACCACGGACCCCTGCCACCCGTACACCCGGGAACTGCTCGCGGCGACCCCCACCATCGACACCCCGGTACGGCACACGGCGGGGTCGGCCGCTCGGGGAGCGTGAGGCCCGCGACGGCGGGCTGACGGCACCAGCACGCTGCCCGTGGCGAAGGGTGTGGTTTCGGAGCACCGGAACCACGCGTCTGCCTGCTACTCGTGCCGGTCGAACCGGCACGAGTAGCGAGGCGACGACGTCACGTCACGCGACGGCGGTTCCCTCGAGTTCGACCATCTGGCCGGGGACCGCCAGCCGGGTCACCCCGAGCATCGTGGTGGCCGGGGCCACCCCGGCGGCGCCCAACCGCGACGCCAGCAGGCCGTAGTGCGGGAACAGCAGGTCGACGTCGGTGGTGTAGACGTTGAGCCGGACGAGGTTCGCGAGGGACATGCCCGCCTCGCCGAGCACGGCCTCCAGGTTGTCGAGGCTCAGCGCCAACTGCGCCGCCATGTCACCGTCATGCTGGGGCTTGCCGTCGCCGCTCATCGCGGTCTGCCCGGAGCAGTACAGGGTCCGGGTGTGCCCGGAGACGACCTCGCCCTGGTTGAATCCCAGCTCCACCGACCACGTCACCGGGTTGACTGCCGTTCGTTCGATTGCCACATCAGCTCCATGCGATTCATTGGAAGTACGTACGTCGGTCGGCTCGGTAGCCGCCATCTTCGACGCCGTCTTGCCGAGCCTGCCAACAAATCACGACATCCTGTGTCGTGTATTCTGCTAAAGTTCGCGGATGCGCGCCGACCGGCTGGTCTCGCTGGTGCTGCTGCTGCGCCAGCGCGGTCGGCTGACCGCGGACACGCTGGCCCGGGAGCTGGAGGTATCCACCCGCACCGTGCTGCGCGACATCGAGGCGCTCTCCACGGCAGGCGTCCCGGTCCACGCCGAACGCGGTCGACACGGCGGCTTCGCGTTGTTGCCTGGTTTCCGGACCGAGCTCACCGGACTGAACCACGACGAGGCCCTTGCCTTGCTGACCGCCGCATCGGGGCGCGGCGAGCAGGTGTTCGGCCTCGGCTCGGCGCTCGCTTCGGCCACCCGCAAAGTGGTCGACGCGCTGCCCGAAAGCCATCAGGCCACCGCGAGCGACGCGGCCCGGCGATTTCTTGTCGAACCGGAGACCGACCTGCTCTCGCGTCGGCTGGTCACCGAGGAGGTGCCGGACACGACGATGATCGAGGTCCGGCGCGCGGTGCTCGCCGGACACAAGCTGCGCATCCACTACGCGGCAATGGGCCAGACCCCACGGTGGCGCACCGTGGACCCGATCGGCCTGGTCACCGTACGTGACCGGGGCTACCTGCTGGCCACGAGATCTGGCGCCGACCGCACCTACCGGCTGTCCCGGGTCCTGGCCGCCGAGGAACTCCCCGAACCGGCACAGCGACCAGACCGGGTCGACCTGGACCGGGTCTGGCGGGAACGCTGCGCGCAGTTTCTGTCCGACGGCCATCTCACCGTGCTGGTACGGGTGAACCCGGCGCGACGGGAAGACCTGCTGAGTACCGCGCTGGCCGTCCGCGCCGAGGAACCAGAGGCAGACGGCTGGCTGCGGCTGGAGGTGACCTTCCAAGATTCACGACACGCCGAATGGGCACTGTGGCAGCTCGCCACGAACGCGGAAGCCCTGGCCCCGCAATCGTTGCGCACCTCCCTGCGCAACCGCGCCGCCGCGATAGTCACCCGCTACGGAGACTCGTCCTGAGAGTCGCCGCCTGCTGCGGGCCGCCGCCGACGCGATTCGGACCGCCGCACGCTCGCCCACACCACACCACCTGGCCTTCCCGCGACGGCGGCTGCCTCCCTCCGGGTACCTGGTCCCTGACCTCGTCGTAGCCGACGCTGGCGGGTGCCGTGGTCGGCGCGTAGATCACCCGAATCGACGTTTCCGGCGGTCCTGTCCGGGTACGTGGGGTCGTGCAGGCGATACGGCTTCCCACGCGCGGCCGGAAACGGCCGGGCCGACCCGGGCCGGTCAGCCGCACCGGCGAGGGCTTGCCCTGCTCCCGTCCGGCTGGGGCCGATGCCGACCGGGACCGGTGACCCGGGGCGCCCGCGTGGTCCCGGCGAGCGGGTCGAACGGTCCGATCGCTACGGCCTGGTTCTTCTACTGTTGGTGGCCAGCTTCCTCCTGTCGGCGTTCCTGCCCGAGGGACGGATTCAGGCCCTGCCGCTGCTGCTCTACCTCGCCTCGCTGGCGCTGGCCCTGCGCAACTCCCGCCCACCCGGCATGAGGCCACGCCAGTTCTGGTCGGTGATCACTGTGGTCTCGACCGGCACCGTCGTACTCGACGTGGTGGTACGCCATCGGGTGGCGTCCGGGCTGGTGTCACTGTGGTTGGCGGTGATCCTGGCGCTGACAATCGTGGTGGTGGTCCGGCGGATCCTGACCCATCGTGTGGTAACCCTCCAGACCATCTTCGGTGCCCTGAGTGCGTACCTGTTGATCGGCTTTCTGTTCGCGGCCCTGTTCGCGGCCGTCGGGCATTTCCGGACGACCCCGTTCTTCTCCGCCGGACAGCCAGCGACCAGCGCGACCATCCAGTACTTCAGCTTCGTCACCATGACCACCGTCGGCTACGGAGACTTCACCGCCAACGGGGAACCCGCCCGAACCCTCGCCGTGATCGAGGCGCTGACCGGCCAGATCTACCTGGTTACCCTGGTCGCCCGACTCGTGTCGATATTCGGTAACACCCGTGGCGACCGGTAGCGCCGGCTCAGGTCTGTTGGAGAAAGTTTCTGAGCTGCGCGGTGAGTTCGGCCGGCTGTTCCTCGAAGATCCAGTGGCCAGAGTCCTCGATGACGCCGCCGGTCACCGTCGTGGCGTACTGCGCGACCTGGGTGGGTACCGCCTCACCGAGGCTGGCTCGGGCGCCGAGTGCGAGAACCGGCATGGTCAACTTCGTCTTGCCGTACTCAGCGTTGTCGGCGACATCTTGCGGCAGCGCTCGGAAGTAGTCGAAGCTGGCCCGCAGGTGAGCCTCGTCTTGCAGGTACCGGGCGTACTCGCGGACATCGTCGTCGCCGATGCCGGTCTTCTGGACTTCCATCGAATCGGTGAACCGATCCACCCAGAGGGCCTCGCGACCGTCCACGATCTGTTCCGGCAGACCGTTCGGGAGGTTGAAGAAGCCGAAGTTCCAGAAGCCCGGTCCCTTCGGGGTCAGTGACGGGACCTGGTACAGGCTCTGGTCAGGGATCGGCGCTTCCGTGAGCACGAGCTTGCGCACGCGATCGCGGTGAGCGGCGGCATACGCGTACGCGACCATGGTCCCGATATCGTGTCCGACGATGCTGACATCGCTATCGAGGCCGAGTTGGGTGAGCAGGCCGTGGACGTCGCCGGCGAGGGTCTTCTTGTCGTAGCCTCCTGCCGGGGCGTCGCTGCCGCCGGCCCCCCGAAGGTCGGGCGCGATGACCGTGTGGTGCTCGGCAAGCTCCGGCAGAACCTTCCGCCACATGTACCACGTCTGGGGATAGCCGTGCAGCAGGACCAGCGTGCTGCCCCGACCGCCCCGAACATAGTTGATCGTGACGTCGCCGACCTGCGCCGTCTGCTCCGTGAAGGAACCCGGAATTCGCCCGCCACCCATTGCCACTCCCTCTGCGGAGACACACGGCCGTGGGCTACCCGCTCCCGGGGCTCGTACACCTGCCTCGATCATGCCAACGCTCCACGCGGCTGTGCCCGGTGCCCGGTGGAGTCCCGCCCGACCGGTCCCGAGGGCGGGCGCCGTGAGACCCGAAACCCGGGCCCACGGCGGCCCGCCGCTGGTACCACACGATCGGCAGCCACCACCGCGACAAGCTCCGGATCGCCGCGATCACCCCTGGTCTGGTCAGGCCGTCAGCCAGGTCGGTCCGTTAGGGTCGGCGGCATGACGCCAGCCCTTGCCGCCAGTGCCTTCGACTCGCTGCGTCTCGACGCCGTTCCCGACCAGGAGGCGCTGCGCCGGGCCTACGAATTCCCCAGCGACGCGGCCGTGCGGAAGCAGATGACCGAACTCACCGAGGAGACCCGGCGGTTGATCGGCTGCGCATCGCTGATCCTGGTCGCCAGCGCGGACGCCGAGGGCAACTTCGACGTCTCCCCGCGCGGCGGCCCCGCCGGATTCGTCACCGTCCTGGATTCACGGACGGTGGCGATACCGGACGCGACCGGCAACAAGCGTCTGGACACCCTTCAGAACATCGTCGCGACCGGACGGGCCGGGCTGCTGTTCGTCATCCCGGGACGCACCACGACGCTCAGGGTGAACGGCCGGGCATGCGTCTCCACCCGCCCAGACCTGCTGTCGCAGCTGACCGCCGTGGGCAAGCCGCCGGCCAGTGCGCTGGTGCTGGGGATCGACGAGGTCTACCCGCACTGCCCCAAGGCGCTGCTGCGCAGCGCGGCGTGGAAGCCGGATCAGTGGCTGCCGGCGGACGCCCAGCCGACCTCAGCCGAGGTAACGCTGGCCCAGCTACGGATGCCGGAACTGACGATCGCCGACATCGAGCAGACGGAGGCGGACTCGCTGAAGTACCGGTACGAGTAACGGGCCGCACCGCGATTCACCCGACGCGGGCGGCCGGCTGCACTCAGGCCCGTTGACGCTCGTCGCGCTGCCGGATGAGTTCCTCGACCGCGCTGGGCAGGGCTGGATCACGGCATCACGGCGTGTTTCGCCAGTCGTTCACCTGCTCTTCTGGTCGGGGTCTGGGTCGGTGTTCGGCTCGCCGGTAGGTGGGAGGGGCGGGGTGTTGTAGGTACGGCCGCGTTTCTGGAGCCGGGCCTGGGAGCTGGCCGAGAGATACTTTCCAGCCCGCGATGCCGATCCGGTCTCGGTCTCCTGAGCGAGGTAGCTGAGCGTCGCCGCTTCCTCGGCGAGGTCGGCCGCCAGCTCTTCGGGCGCACCGAACTGCGCCTGGGCGATCTCCCGCTGCGCCTGTTGGATCTCCTTCAGCGCGGCGGCCGAGTCGCCACCGCTGAGCAGGTTGGAGGCGCGCCGCTTCGCCTGCTGCGCCCGCAGGTAGACCAGCTCGGTGTGTACCACCGGATCAGGTACCCGGCCGGCGGCCTGGTCGCCGGGCACCACGTTGACGTGCACCGGCACCGTCACGGTGTGCTGGGCCAGCGCCGGCAGCTCGACGTACGTGAAGGTCAGCGTCGCCACCTCGGTCAGGCCCAACTCGGCGAGGGCCGGGATGTCGAAGGTCAACACGAGCTTGCGGGTCTCGGCGGCGTAGAAGCTGCCGAGTTCGATGAGCAGTCCGTCGTCGACCGCGTTGGCCGGCAGGTCGTTGACCACCAGGACGCCCCGCACCGCCGGGGTGAGTCGTAGGTGCAGCGACGCGGCCTGGGCGGTCTGCGCGAGCAGTCCCTCGACTTCGCCGGCGATGAGCGCCACGGCGGTGTCCGGCTCCTCCGCGAAGTGCTCGTTGCCGGAACCACCACGGGCGATCGCCGACATGATCCGCTCGTCGTAGCCGAGACCGAAGCCGAGCGTCGAGGTGGTCACCCGGTGTGTGTACGCCTCGGCCGCCACCCGGGCCAGCGCGTCGGGGTCGGTGATACCGGCGTTGGCATGCCCGTCGCTGATGATCAGCACGGTGGCACCCGCCGCGCGGGCCACCCGTCGAGCCTCCTGGAGCCCACGGAGGTAGCCGCCGGACAGGTCCGTACCGCCGCGCGTCCGCACACCCGCGATCGCCCGCTTGACCGCCGCTTTGTCGGTCAGCCGCCCGGCCGGTACCACAACGTCGACCGCGTCGTCGAAGACCACCAGGCCGAAGTGGTCACGCGGGTCGAGCCGGTCGACCAGACTGGTCAGCGCGGTCTTCGCGCCGTCGAGTCGACCACCCTCCATCGAGCCGCTACGGTCGAGCACGACCTCCAGCGTGCCCGGCACCCGCACGCCGTCGCCGCCGTCGGGCGCTGGCGGAGCGTTCAGCTCGATCATCACGGACAACTTGTCGTCGGTCTCGATGGCGATCATGTCGACATCGAGGTGGGCGGTGATGTGCACAGTGGCCACTCCTTTGTCGGGCCCTCGAACTCCGCCGAGCGTAGTGCCGCGCACCAACCGGCACCAACCGGCCACCACGACGACGGTCACCGTGTCGCCGGGCTCGGTGGAGCAGGGGCAGCGGATCCTGCTCATCGCGAACGTGCGCTTCGCGGACGGGCGGATTCCGTCTACGAGATACCGGACGCGATCGCCATCGCCGACGTGAACAACGACGGCCGGAACGACGTCGCCATCACGCACGGCGGCTGGAGTTCGGTGGGCGTACTGCTGCAACGGCCGGACGGCTGGCTGGGCAACGAGTTCCTCAGGTCCCAGTTGCCGCCCGCGAGTTCCTTCACCGCGCGGGCTGGCCGTTGCCGACATCAACGACGACGGCCTGAAGGATCCGCTGATGGCCAACTACAACTACGGCCTCGTGGTGGTACCGCAGCAGCCGGCCGGGGCGTCCGCGAGGACGTCGACGAAGGTCCGGGTCAACAGGGGCTGATCGGTAGGAAAGGTCGCACCCGGCCCGCCCGGGGCGTGGACCCTGGTCGCCGCGGCACGGCGCGACCTCGGGTACCCGACCCGGGCGGGCCGCCCGCATCGACCTACCCCGCTCCGGGCGGCGACGCCGCGGGATGCGCTGGTCGTGGCGACCATCGGGCGGTGGTCAGGGCGAAGATCGTTGAGAAGGGTACGCCTGCCATTCGTCGGCGAGCATCGCGAAGCCGAGTTCGGTGCTCCACTCCCCCTTGAAACGCTCGTTGTGCACCAGTCGGGCCTCCTGCCGCATCCCGAGCCGTCGCGCGACCTTCGCCGAGGGTTCGTTGCGTTCCTCGATCCGTGCGGTGATGCGGTGCAGGCCGAGGTGGTCGAAGCCCAGGTGTAGCAGTGCGCGTGCCGCCTCGGTGGCGTAGCCGTGACCGGAGAAGTCGGGGTTCAGGACGTATCCGATCTCCCCGCCACGGTGTTCCCGGCTGTGCCAGAAGAGCACCACGTCACCGACCAGTTGACCGGTCTCGGCGACCTCGATGCCGAGGGCCAGGGCCTGGCCCTCGTCGGTGAGGTCGGTGTTCGCCCACAGGGTGGCGAGCCGCTCGGTGATGACGTCGCGGGTCATCGGCTCGAAGGGCACGTAACGGCAGACGTCGGGTCGACTCCGGTAGGCGAGCAGCGCGTCGACATCGGCGGCGGTGAGCGGACGCAGCAACAGCCGCTGGGTGCGGACCGGGTAAGCAGGCTGGAGGGCGGCGGACTGCTGGAGAGCTGGCACGCCCACCATCCTGCCAAGCCGGCCGACCCGACCCCAACTCGGCGTCGCGCAGCGGCCGAGGCAGCACCGCGTCCGCCCCAGCCGTCGGGTCAGCCAGACTCGGATCCGCCCGGCGTGCCAGCCCCTGGAGGCATCTGTCAGGTCTGCGTGGTTCGTGACTGTTTATGGGGTGGTACGGGGTTCGAGGTCTGTGTGCTCCAACTCGGCGATGATGCGGTCGGCCCGGCGTCGTAGCCCGCGACCCTCACCCGGTTCGATGTGGGCCAGGAGTTGCAGTGCCATCACGCGGAAGCGGAGCAGGCCGGCATCGCCAGCGTGTTCGACGGCTGCTCGGCCGTGGCGGGTCGCCCGGTCGCGGTCGCCGAGTTTCCAGTGGCAGTACGCCAGTCCGTGATGACGGCGGAAGAGCGCAAAGGCGGCGGGGCTGCGGGCGGGTATGCAGCGATACAGCCCCGCCGCCTGGGACAGGCGTGCCACCGGTTCGGCGTGGATGAGGTGGTAGGCACGTTGATCGGCCCAGCGTGCGTGGTAGCAGTCCCGCTCGCCACCGGGTGGCAGCCGTGTGATCTGCCCCTGTGCCCTCGCGAGTACCTCGTCCGCGCGGGCGGGTAGTCCGGCGTCCATGTCGAGGCGGGCCTCCAGCAGCGCCGATTCGACTTGAGCCGCCGGTTGCGTCATGCCGCTGGCGCGGGTGAGCCGGAGCCGGGCGTCATCGATGTCTCCTCGGCGCAGCGCGACCGAGGCCAGGCCAAGGTGGATCCAGCACGCAGCGGGTGACTCGGCGATCGGCGGCCGGTCCCACAACAACAGCTGAGCCTCGCGCAGCGACAGCGGCAGATCGGCGAAGCGGGCATGGTATTGCCCCATCCAGCGTGCGGTGTCCTCCAGCGGACGCGGCACACCGAAGTAGCGCAGCAGCCAGCGCCCGTACTGCCCGCCAGGGGCGTTGCCCCGGGTCTTGAGGCGGCGTAGCCCGCGCTCGATCGTTCCCGGATCGTCCGGCAGCCCCACCGACGGGCCGCCGCGGCGGATGAGCAGGTGGGTCAGCGCGGTCCACCCGCCATGCTCGTCGGTCAGTTGTTCGAGATAGCGCCCCCACGTGCAGCCCGTCGGGGAGGTGTCGGTCACGGCCATGTCCGAAAACGTGTCCTACCGTGGCCCCAACGTTGACGAATACCGTGCGCTGCATGACGACCTTCACGGCCGTGACCTACAACGTTCTGGCCCAGTCCTTCGCCCACCGCGATCGCTATCCCCTGTCCTGTCCGGAGGCCCTCGACCCGACCCGCCGGCACGCCCTGCTGCTCGCCCGCATCGACGAGCTTCGCGCCGACCTGCTGTGCCTACAGGAACTCGAGCCCGCGATCTACGATGACCTGCGCGCTCGCCTGCTGACCACCCATCACGCGGCCTACGTCCAGCGCCGCCAGCGCCCCGATGGGGCGGCCGTCTTCGCCCGTCGCTCCCTGTTCGGCTGGCTCGGACACGATGAGCTGCACTTCCAGACGCAGCGTTCCGGCGACCACAACCTGGCACTGGTCGTCCAGCTCACCATCGACGACCAGCCGCTACACGTCGCGTGCACCCACCTGGCGTGGCAACCCGAGTCGACGCCGCGCGCCGAGCATGTCGGCTACCACCAGATGCGCGAACTCGTCACGCACCGCGACGCGGTGGCCCCGACCGCCACGTGGATCTTCGCCGGCGACTTCAACGCCACCTCGCAGAGCATAGTGCTGGCGCCCGCACTGGAGCGAGGTATGGAGGAGAGCTGCCGCAGCCAGCGGCCGTGGGACACCAGCGCCGTCAACGGCCGGCCCCGCAAGCTCGACTACCTGCTGTTCTCAGCCGGCCGACTCCAGCCACGCCCCGCTACCCTGCCCAGGCTCTCTCGCGACACCGCGCTGCCGTCGCTGACCGAACCCTCGGACCACCTGCCACTTCGGGTTGACTTCTCACCGGCTCCACCACGACCGCACCCCGCCGTCGTCGACGACGACGACCGACATCACGGTGGGCGTCGGCTCGACCCAGCCGGCTCGCCCCGAGGCGGAACACCGGAGTCACGACAGGGGCAGCGATGACGACGATCGCGTTCATCGGTGATGTCCACGGCTGCGTGTTGCATGCGCTCGGCGCGTTGGTGGCGCTGCAACGCCACCGGGGGATCCGGCTGGACGCCGCGATCCAGGTGGGAGATCTCGGTGCCTACCCCACTCCGGATCGGCTGGACGGGCCGAGCCGGCGATTCGCAGCGGAGAATCCTGCCCAGGCCGATTTCTTTCGTCTGCTCGACCCCTCGCCGCAACTTTCATCGGCCGTGAGCCTTGCCCTCGCGCAGGTGCCGCGGGTTCTGTTCGTGAGCGGTAACCACGAGGACTTCGAGTGGCTCACCAGCCTCCATCAGGCGGAAGGCGCCAACGTCGTACCGGTGGACCCGTCGGGCGCCTTCCGTCATGTCGCTTGCGGCCACAAGACCGTCATCGCGGGTCAGAGGACCGCCTTTCTCGGCCGGATCGAGTCCGCCGGCTACATGGACCTTGACACCGCCGAATACGCGAACCTGCTCGCAGCCGAACCCGGCAGCGTCGACATCCTCGTCACCCACGACGGCCCGCACGGCATGTGCCAGGACTGGCACGGGCGCGCCGAAGGCTCGGTGAAGTTGGCCAGACTCATCGAGCATCTCCAACCACGACTGCACGTCAGCGGTCACTACCACCACGAGAACGGACCGCGTCGCTACGGTCGTACCCTCTCCTATGCGCTCGCCGAACTGGTCTACCCGAAGACGAGTCGACGACGTCCCGAACGGGCCAACCCCGAGCAACAGGTCGCGCGGGGAAGCATCGGTCTGCTGGACACCGAGACGTACGCCTTCGAGTACGTCCACGACGGATGGCTTGCCGAAGTGAGCGGTGATCACTTCGATCTCGGCGGATTCGTCTCACCAGCAGGGAACGGGTAGGCCGACGCGGTGGGCCAGATGCCGCTGGACCGCTCCGGAACCGCGACCACGAGGCGTGGGACCTGGTGGAGAGTTTCATCCGCGCCGAGATCGGGCGGAGACACCCGAGACTGCCGAGGGCAGGGGCCCGGGCTGATCAGCTGACCGGCCCGGGCCCCTGCCGTCGGATCAACTGCTCCGGCCCTTGTCAGCCAGCTTCCTGGCAGGGACTTTGCACACTGTTGCTCATCCGTGAGACGTAGTTCCCCGATGCGTCTACAGCGCGAACGGACCACCAGATGTCGCGATCCACCGGCAACCAGCACGGCCGCTCCCCACACGCGCGCCGCGCGTACTGAGTTCACTGCCATCGTTCGTTGTCCTTCTCGTGTCGTCACAGGTGATTGCGGGTGAGGCCTCACCTGGAGACACGACGGGGTAGGACATCCGGTTCATCCCCGCGCCAAGCATTTGCACCTGCCCTCGCCGGAGATGCCCGTCGGGTCTCAGGCGGGGTCGGTCCGGTCGAAGGGCAGTCGCAGGACGAGGCCGTCGGTGATCGACGCGTTGGACAGGTAGAGCCGGTTCAGCTCGTCAGCGGTGAGCGCGCGGGTGAAGACGCGTACCTCGTCGAGGGCGCCGGCGAGCCGGTCGACGCCGTCCGGCCGCTGGCCGACGTACAGCCCCAGGATGTCGGTGGGGTGTCCAGCGGTGACCGATCCGGCCGGGGCCGTCCCGGTGCCCACCCGCACCCCGTCGACCCAGAGCAGCACCTGGGTGGCGGTGCGTTGCACGGCCACGTGGTGCCAGCCGCTGTCGCCGTACGCCGCCGGGGACTGCGCCCAGCCCGACGCCGTGCTGCTCTCCACCCAGCCCATGAGCCGGTTCTCGGCCGGATGGGCGCGCAGCCAGATCTGCCCGGTGGCCGTGCCGTAGTCGTACCCCCAGAGCATGGTGTGCCTGTTCGGGCCGCCGGCGTACCTGAGCCAGGCAGCCACCGTGAAGTCGCCGGAACCCAGGTCGAGCGAGCCGCTGAACGGCACGTGCACGTGATCGTCGACCCCGTCGAACGCCAGCGCGCTGCCGAACTTCCCAGCGGTCAGGGTCGCGCCGCCCCGGACGAGGCCGACGTTGCCGGCGCCGGAGGTGTCCGGCGTGGTCGGGCTGTTCGCCGTGAACGGCAGCCGCAGCACCGCGCCGGAGGCCGTGATGGCGTTCCGGGTACGGATGTCGCCGATCTCGCTGCTGCTGAGCGCCCGCTTGTAGATCCGTACCTCGTCGAGTTGGCCCTTGAACCGCTGCGTGGCGTCGAGCCGCTGGCCGACGTACACCTTGAACGGCCGGCCCGGGCTGATCGAACCGGTCGGCGCGGCGGCGCTGGCCACCACGGCGCCGTCCACCCAGAGCCTGAGCTGCCCGGCGGCCCGTTGCAGCGCGACGTGGTGCCACGCGTTGTCGTTGTACGCGTTCGTGCTGCTCACCGAGGCGCTGACGCTGCCGCTCTGGATGAAGCCACGGATCCGGTTGCTGCCCGGTTCGGCGCGCAGCCAGAGCTGGGAGAAGTCGCCCTGGTTGTAGGCCCAGAGCACGGCCTGGTCGGCGGTGCTGGTGCCGTATCGGATCCAGGCCGTGGCGGTGAAGTCGCTGGCGCCGATCGCCAGTGACTCGGCGAACGGCACGTGTACGTGGTCGTCGACGCCGTCCAGGGTGACCGCGTCGTCGAACCGGCCCGCGGCCAGGGTGGCCCCGCCGCGCAGTCGGGCGTCGTTGTTCGCGCCGGACAGGTCCGGGCTGACCACGCCCGAGTAGTCGTCCGGCAGGCCGAGGTCACTCTCGGTGAACCGGGCGAAGCGGATCTCGTCGCGGGCGTCGCCGGCCGTGGTGTCCGGTCCGGCCTCGTAGAGCAGGCCGATCTCCCCGGTGGCGAGTTCGGTCAGATCCGAGTAGCCGGACCGGTCGGCGGTGATCTGTTTCGGCGCCGCCGAGGTCCAGGTGCTGCCCTCGTTGTACGAGGACCAGATGGTCAGCTTCTTGCGGGCGCCCGGGTCGGCGGGTGAGGCGAACAGCACCCGGTTGTACCGGTCGCCGTCGTCCGTGGCGCGCAGCCGCAGCGTCGAGCCCTGGACCTGGGGCGTGGTGGGCAGGTTGGCAACACCGGCGAACGGCGCCTCGAAGGTGGCCGCGCCGTCCCGACTGACCGCGTACGCCCGGGTCGGGGTGGTGGCGCCGTTCTGGTTCCGGGCGGCGGCGTAGATGCCGCCGTCGGTGCGCTCGAAGAGCGAGAGTTCCTGGGGGATGAGGTCGGTGGTCGCCCTGATGTCGGTAGCGCCCCGCCGCCAGGTGTCGCCGCCGTCGTCGCTGTAGACGAGCGCGGCGCCGTTGCGGTTGGTGCCGTCGGAGAAGTTGACTCCGGCGACCAGCCGGCCGGCGTGCGCGCCCCGGCCGAGTTGGATGCCGTGGCTCGGGCCGGTGGCGTACCAGCCCCAGTCCGGCATGTCGATCTCGGCGGCCAGGCTGCGCGCCGTGCTCCAGGAACCCGGCGCCCCGTCGTTGTCGCTGTACTGCACGTACGGCGTGCGTGGCCGCGTGGTGGTGCCCGGGTTGAAGGTGGAGAGCAGGATGATCCGGCCGGTGGTCAGGTCCACGATCGGCGTCGGGTTGCCCCGGGTGGCCGCGGCCGACGGGTCGGTGTCGGTGCCCTCCAGCACCACGTCGGGCGCTTGGCTGACCGGCGGTACCCAGGTCCGCCCACTGTCGAAGGAGCGGCGCATCACCAGGTCGATGTGGCCTCCGTCGTTACACCACCCGGGCCCGGAGATCCGTTTCTCGGCGAAGGCCAGCAGCGTGCCGGCCTTGGTCCGGACGATCGCGGGGATGCGGTAACACTGCGCTCCGAAGGTGTCCCGCTTGAAGATCGGCTCCTGCACCAGCGCGGCGTGCGCCGGTCCGGTTGGCGCGACCGTTGCCGTGACCAGCACGGCGGTGGCGAGCAGTGTGCTGGCGGCGAGCGAGGCCGCCACCTGGCGGGCTGATCGACGGGCGGACCAGGGCAACAACCGCATGACGTAGCTCCCGACGTGTAGATAGTTGTCACAGTCATCGGCCTGACTGAAACTAATCACCGGCTTCGCCGCCGTCAACTGCCGTGCCGCGCGTCAATCCCGTTCCGCTCTGGGGAAGTTGCCGATCACGCTCGCCGCGGTACCAGGCGTCTATCTCGGCTGTCAGCGCGTCCTCGTCCGGTGTCGCCGGTCGCGCGTGATCGATCCAGCGGAGCAGATCCCGTGCGAGCTGGGTCGCGTCTTCCCGATCCCGGCCCTCGCCGGCGGTGAGATACTCGACGACCGGGCCGGAGAGGGGATCGTCCGCGTCGCAGCGGGCGCACAGATGACGCTCGTGGACAACCGGGATCCGGTTTCCTGCCGCGTTCGTCCAGGTGCCGGGACGACGCAGGACGGCGAGGACGTTGTCGGTGCCGCAACGATGGCACGGCCAGTCACCGGTCATGCGCGTCCGATCGCATCCGCGCCGAGCAGCGCCTTGACGTCGCCGTAGAACGCCGGTCCCGGGGCGACCTGGAACGGCTTGAGGTTCAACAGCACGCTCCGTCCGCCGTGGCCGTCCAGGCGTACGTGTACGGGCGCCCGACCGGGATGTGTCGTCAGGATGTACTTGAGTTCCTGGACGAGTCGGGGGTTCACCTGTGTTTGCTGGAGCGCGATCACCACGGGTGGCTCGGTGTTCGGCTGCGAGACGTCCAGCGGGGTGATCTCCTCACCGTAGATGCTCGTCGTCTCGTCCCGTACGTTGATCCGGCCTCGGACGGAGATCACCCGGTCCTGGGCCAGTGCGTCGCCGTACTGGGTGTAGGTCTTGGGGAAGATCAGGCACTCCACGGCGGCGTCGTGGTCTTCGAGGGTGACGATCGCCCACGGGTTGCCCTGCTTGGTGATCTTGCGTTGCAGGCCGGACACGATGCCGCTCACCTGGATCGCCCGGTCCTGCCGTGCAGAGGTGAGCAGGTCGGCGATGGTCGTGTCGCGGTTGGCGTCCAGCACGCGTTCGGCCCCGTCGAGTGGGTGGCTGGAGACGTACAGGCCGAGCATCTCGCGTTCGAAGGCGAGCAGGGTGGTTCTGTCCCACTCTCCCGACGGGATGGCGATCGAGAAGCCGGCACTCTGGCCCAGCTCGCCGAAGAGCGAGTCCTGGCCGTGGATCTCGTTGCGCTTGATGTCGACGATCGCGTCGACGGCCTGTTCGTGTACCGCGACGAGGGCCCTGCGGTGGTGCCGCAGGCCGTCGAACGCGCCGGCCTTGGCCAGTGATTCGATGGCCCGCTTGTTGCAGACCACGGGCGGGACCTTGCCGAGGAAGTCGTTGAAGTCGGTGTAGGGGCCCCTGGTCTCCCGGGTGGCGGTGATGGCTGCCACGACGGCGGCGCCGACGTTGCGTACCGCGCCCAGGCCGAAGCGGATGTCGGAGCCGACGGCGGCGAAGTCCAACTGGCTGGCGTTGACGTCGGGAGGCAGCACCCGGATGCCCAGGCGTCGGCAGTCCGACAGGTAGACGGCCATCTTGTCCTTGTCGTCCCGGACCGAGGTGAGCAGTGCGGCCAGGTATTCCTGCGGGTGGTTGGCCTTGAGGTACGCGGTCCAGTAGGAGACGAGGCCGTACCCGGCGGTGTGTGACTTGTTGAACCCGTAGCCACTGAACGGGACCAGCACGTCCCAGACCGCCTTGATCGCCTGGTCGGAGAAGCCACGGGTACGCATCCCGGCGGAGAAGCGGTCCCATTCGGCGTCCAGGACCTCCTTCTTCTTCTTGCCCATCGCCCGGCGCAGCAGGTCGGCCGCGCCGAGGGAGTACCCGGCGAGCTGCTGGGCGATGGCCATCACCTGCTCCTGGAAGACGACCAGGTGGTAGGTGTCCCCGAGGATGGGTTCGAGCGCCTCCTCGAGTTCCGGGTGCAGCGGTTCGACCGGCTGCTTGCCGGTCTTGCGCAGGGCGTAGTTGGTGTGTGCGTTCATCTCCATCGGGCCGGGTCGATAGAGTGCGTTCACCGCGGCGATGTCGGTGAAGGTGCTGGGCTGCATGAGCTTCAGCAGGACCCGCATCCCGCCGCTGTCGAGCTGGAAGACCCCGAGCGTGTCACCGCGGGCCAGCAGTTCGTAGGTCCTGGCGTCGTCGAGCGGGACGTCGAGGATGTCGATGTCGATGCCCTTGTTGGCCCGGACGTTGGTGATCGCGTCACCGATGACGGTGAGGTTGCGCAGGCCGAGGAAGTCCATCTTCAGCAGGCCCATGTCCTCGGCCTGGGTGAAGGGGAAGCCGGTGATCACCGGGCCGTCGGCCTTCGGCTTGACCAGCGGGATCACGTCGATCAGCGGAGCGCTGGAGAGGATGACGCCGGCGGCGTGGATGCCGGTGCCCCGGGTCAGACCCTCGAGGCCCACCGCGCTGTCGATGACCTGTTTGACCTCCGGGTCCTGCTGGTACATCTGGCGCAGCTCGGCCGCTTCGCCGTGGCGGGGGTGCCGCTCGTCGTGGATGGCGGCCAGCGGGATCTCCCTGCCGCCGTCCGCCGCCGGGAAGGCTTTGCTGATGCGGTCCCCCAGGGCGTACGGCAGACCCAGCACCCGGCAGGAGTCCTTGACGGCGGCCTTGGCCTTGATGGTGTTGAACGTGACGATCTGGCAGACCCGGTCGTCGCCGTACCTGCGGGTGACGTAGTCGATCATTTCGTCGCGCCGCCGGTCGTCGAAGTCCAGATCGACGTCGGGCATGGTGACGCGCTCCGGGTTGAGGAAGCGTTCGAAGATCAGCTTGTGTGCGATCGGGTCGAGTTCGGTGATCCCCGTGCAGTAGGCGACGATCGAGCCGGTGGCCGAGCCACGGCCGGGGCCCAGGCCGATCCCCTGCTCACGGGCGTACCGGCAGATGTCGGCGACCACCAGGAAGTAGCCCGGAAAGCCCATGGTGTCGACGACCGACAGTTCGTGGTCGACGCGGTCGAGCACCTCCCGCGGCACGGCGTCGCCGTAACGGCGACGTGCTCCCCGCAGGGTCTCCTGGCGCAACCAGCTCGACTCGGTCTCGCCATCGGGGACGGGGAAGCGGGGCATCAGGTCCCGGTGCGCGAACACCTCGGCGTAGTCGCCGGTCCGCTCGGCGATCAGCAGGGTGTTGTCGCAGGCTCCGGGTACGGCATCGTCCCACAGCGCCCGCATCTCCGCTGCCGACTTGAGGTAGTAGCCGCTGCCGCTGAACCGGAAGCGGTCGGTGTCGGCGAGCCGCTTGCCGGTGCCGACGCAGAGCAGCGCGTCGTGCGCCCGGGCCTGGTCTTCGGTGACGTAGTGCGAGTCGTTGGTAGCCAGTGGTGGCAGGTCGAGGTGCCTGCCGAGCCGGAGCAGTTCGTCCCGGACCCGGCGCTCGATGGCCAAACCGTGGTCCATCAACTCCAGGAAATAGTTGTCCTTGCCGAAGAGGTCGCGATACCGCGCGGCGGCCTCGACCGCCCGGTCGTACTGGCCGAGCCGCAGCCTGGTCTGCACCTCGCCCGACGGGCAACCGGTCGTGGCGATGATGCCCTGGCGGTGCTCGGCGAGCAGCTCGTCGTCCATCCGGGGGTACTTCTGGACATGGCCCTCCAGCCAGGCCCGGGACTGCAAGCGGAACAGGTTGCGCAGGCCCCGGGCGTCGGCCGCCCACATCGTCATGTGCGTGTAGAGACCCCGGCCGGAGACGTCACCGCCCTCCCCGGTCTCGTCGTTGGACCGGCGTAACCCGAGGTTGTCGCTGTAGTACGTCGACTGTCGGTGATGCCGGGAGGCGGGCGCGACATACGCCTCGATGCCGATGACCGGCGTGATCCCCGCCTTGCGGGCCGACTGGTAGAACTCGTACGCCCCGTGCACGTTGCCGTGGTCGCTCATCGCCACGGCGGGCATCCCCTGCCGGGACACCTCCGCCATCAGCGGGCCCACCTTGGCGGCCCCATCGAGCATGCTGTATTCGGTGTGCACGTGGAGATGCACGAAGGAACCCACTGACGACCACACCCCCTGGCTGTAGGCTCGCCCTCGACCGGAGCATTCGACCCGAGGGCAGACCCAGTTGTCCAACAATCAACACGCCGACGAATCACAACCAACGGTTGTGGACAAGGGTGCGGCGGATCTTGATGTCGGCGCGGTCCGTGCCTTCGTCGCGGTCGCCGAGGAGCGCTTCTTCAGCGAGTCCGCCGCCCGGCTCGGCATCAGCCAGCAGGCCGTCTCCAAGCGCATCGCGGTACTGGAGAAGGACCTCGGCGTGGCGCTGTTCACCCGTACCTCTCGGGGCGCCCAGCTCACCGTCGACGGGCAGGCGTTCCTGCCGCACGCGCGCACGCTGCTCCGGGTCGAGGCGCGTGCGGTTGCCTCGGTGCGGCCCGAACGCCGCACGCTGCGGATCGACGTACTCAATCGTCGGGTCGGACCGGCGGCACTACTGCACAACTTCCACCGGGCGTACCCGGACATCGACCTCGACGTCGTGACGCTCGTCGATATCGGTGTCGACCAGGCTGTCGACGCCATCGAATCGGGAGCGATCGACGCCTCGTTCCGGGCCGTCACCGTACCCGAACAGCAACTCCGGGAAGGCGTCATGGCGGCGCGGGTCCTGGACGATCCCCACCAACTGCTCACCGGACCGGCCCACCCGCTGGCCGCCGCCCGCGCGGTCACCCCCGCCGATCTCGTCGGACACCGGATCTGGATACCCGGAATCGTGCCCGGCACCGAATGGGCCGCCTACTACGACGATCTTGCCGCCGCGTTCGGGCTCACCATCGAGCGGATCGGCCCCAACTTCGGCACCGACCACCTGCTGGACGTACTCGCGGACTCTCCGACGCTGGCCACCCTCACCGGGGAGCAGGTCCGGTTGCTCTGGCCGGCAGACTACGACCTGCGACGCATTCCGGTGCGCGAACCGACGCCGGTCTACCCGCACTCACTGATCTGGCACCGCGACAATCCGCACCCCGGCCTCGCCACGCTCCGCAACTACATCCGCTTCGCGCAGCGCCCGCACCGTGACGCCGAGACCTGGGTACCGAAGTGGGCCATGCCGCGTGCGTGGTCGTGAGGCCGATGGCTGCGTCGACCAGCGCAGCAGACGGCTGCATGGGGCCCGCCCTCGAACCGGAGCGAGGCGGTGTCGCTGCGTCGATTCAGGCGGCCATACCTATCGAGGATGAGTAGCGAAACTCAGGTCACGACGAACCGATCCCGGGATCTTGCTCGTATGTCTCCTCTCGGTTCGGCCGCCGCCGCGCCAGGGCAGGTGCCGCGGGGCACGACTGGTGATGATGTACGCGTGGACGAACTGATGGCCCGGCCACGGGTGTTTCCCGGTCTACCCGGTCGGTGTCTGCCGGCGCTGCTGGGCGGGTTGGGCGGTTGCCTGTTTCTGGTGGTGTGGACGTCACCCCGCTACGCCAACGGACTGCCGCCGTTCATCGACACCCCACGGCACGGCGGCCTCCAAGGCGGCGGATGGGCGTTCCTGCTGGTGCCCGTCGCGGCCACGGTCGTCGGGCTCTGCGCGCTGCGGTGGTGGCCGTACCTGCTGGTCGTCGCGGGTCTACTGACCGTGCCCGACGTGTTGTCGACGTCGGCGGGGCTGACCTTTCCGCTTGCGGTCAGCGCCGTGGCCAAGGCCGGGTACCCGCTGGCGATCCTGGGCGTGCTGGCGTGCGCCCAGAGCCTCGTACCCCATTCGACCGGCTGGGGCGCGGCAATCACCGGCCTCTCCACCGGCGCCCAACTGTTCGGCTCCGTCATCGCCGGCGCGGGCTGGCTGACCTCGAACAGCGATATCCCCGCCTGGCACACCGGCCTGGCCGTGCTCGGGTTCGTCGGAGTGTCGTGGGCGGCGTGGCGCGGCAGGCGCGGCGACCCCGGCGCGATCGGGCTGGTCGACGCCGCAGGCTGGTCGTGGCGCCGGGGCCGGCTGGTGGTGATCGGCGCGCTGGTGGCATGCCTGGCGCTTCCGCTGGCCCTCTTGACCACCGAGCGAATGGCCGCGCTGCTCGGGGTGAACTTCACCGCCCTGTACCTGCGCAGCTTCGTGGAATCCGCCATTGTCGGGGCGATCACCCTGGTAGCCGCGACCGGCATCGGCCTCGTCGCGGGCCTCTGGTCGGTCGGCGCGGCGCTGATCGCGGCGACGATGCGGATCGCCGTCGTGGCGCCGATGATCATCGCTCTGGCCGCCCTGGCGTTCAGCGGGCCGCTGGGGTGGCTCTGCGCGCTGGCCGGTGTGCTGCTCGGTGCGGTCGTGGCCGGCAGTCGGTGGCGAATACCGCTGGCCAGCGCGCTGACGGTGCTGGCCGCCGTGGCGCTGTTCATCGCCTACGCGGCGACCTCCGGACAACCCGAGAAGCTGGCGGATCAACGAATCGCCATCCCGGCATCACTCATCCTGGTCGTGATCACCGCGGCGGCGACCGCGGTCGTCGGCGCCACGGCTCCGGTGCTGGCGCCGCGCGGCGCCCTCCCCGCCATGCTGGGACCGGTAACCGCCGTACTGGCCGCGGGTGGGCTCCAGACCGTCCAGACGACCTACCTGCGGGACGGGTCGCCGGTAGGGTCCTACCTCAACCCGGTATTCCACCTGACCACGTCGGCCGTGCTGCTACTGGTGGCGGGCGCGGCGATCGGTGGCCTGGGTTTCGCGCAGCAGATCGCCGTACGCCGGGCCGAGCGGAAGCAGGCGGAGCAGATCCGCCAGGACGCCGCCACCGCCGAGCGGGAACGGCTGGCCCGCTCCATCCACGATGGCGTG
Organism: Plantactinospora mayteni; assembly: GCF_016862935.1. Classification (GTDB taxonomy): domain Bacteria; phylum Actinomycetota; class Actinomycetes; order Mycobacteriales; family Micromonosporaceae; genus Plantactinospora; species Plantactinospora mayteni. The sequence continues at coordinate 75,475 of NZ_BONX01000053.1, read as the reverse complement.
TTGCAGGTACTGACGCTGGTGCAGCGCCACGGCTCCGACCTCGGCGGTCAGGGCACCCAACTGGCCACGCTCGCCGCCGAACAGGAGGTGGCCCTGCGGACCTTGCTCACCGGAGCAGCCAGCCCCCATGCCGACGGTGATCAGGATCTGGGGGCGCTTCTGACGGCTCTCGCATCTCCTCGCTTCGAGGTCGCGGCGCCGGCCGAGCCCGTACTGCTGCCGGCACACACCGCCGGGGAACTGGCCGCGGCGGTGCAGGCCGCCCTGGACAACGTACGCCGGCACGCCGGCCCCGGCGCCCGCGCCTGGGTGCTGCTGGAGGACGAGGAGGACACGGTACGCGTCACCGTCCGCGACGACGGGATCGGATTCCTCCCGGAGCGGCTGGCCGAGGCAGCCGAGGCGGGCCGGCTGGGCGTTGCCCAGTCGATGCGTGGCCGGATCGCCGACCTCGACGGCACGACAACGATCTCCAGCAGTCCAGGCGAAGGAACCGAGGTCGAGTTCTCGGTTCCGCGGCGGGCGCACCGAACCTGATGCTCTACACCGGCCCGTGACCGACCTCCAGCGCCACCGGCACGCCGTTACGGGTGCCCGGGCCGGTACCGAGAGCCCGGCCCGGGCACCCGCGCCGGATCGGGCTACGGCACCGTCACCGTCCGCCACGTCCAGCCGTCGTCCGAGAGGCAGATTCGCTGGTCCGAGAAGATCAGGTAGCGACCGGCCGCCTGGTGCGAGGGTGTGATCGCGCCCAGTTGCGTCAGTTCGGCCGGGCAGCCGGGCAGTCTCATCGGCTGGTACCGGCTGCCGTCGCGGTTGACCCGGAGCCCCTGGTCCGACAGGAGGACGTGAGCGCCGTCGGCGGTGACGAAGCCCGGACCCGGGACGTCGGCCACCGCACCGCCGGGCAGCGGCAGCCAGGTCGTACCGCCGTCGGTGGTGCGGTACGGATCCTGCACGTTGTCGTCGCGGCGGATCAGCGCGTACGCGGTCCCGCCCGCGTCGGCCGCCACTGTCGGTAGGTACATTCCGGCGATCCTCCCGTGGTTCACCGTGGCCGGCACGCCGGCAGTGAACACGTGGGTGCGCCAGGTCCGGCCACGGTCGGAGCTGGCCGCGATGGCCGGCTTGTTGGTGACCGGGTCCACTCCGGGCACCCACAGGTGGGCGCCGAGCGGGATGTTCGTCTGGCCCGTCCACCAGTCCTGGACCGTGATCCCGGTGGGCTGGTGGGCCAGCGGTGCGAACCGGCCACTGGCCGGGTTCACCGTGTAGAGCTGGCACGGCGAGGGCTGCCCGACGAAGCGGCAGTCGACCGGCCGGGTGCCCGCCGGCACCGTGGCGACCGGCTCCGGTTCGACCACCGCCCGGCGCCACGTCCGGCCCTCGTCGACCGTGGTCCAGAGCCGGTCGGTCGCCGACGGGCTCGGGGCGCCGTCCGCCGGCTCAGCGGAGGGCGACACCTGCGGCGAGCGCGACGGCTCCAGTTCTTTCAGGCTGACCACCCTGAGCTGCTGCCAAGCGAGCACGCCCCGGCCCAGCGGGACGATCACGGCGGATGGCGACGGGGCGGCGCTGTCCGCCGTGGGCGGCACGGAACGGCGCAGCCAGGTGGCACCGGCATCGTCCGAGGCGTACAGCTCGGGGCCGCAGTCCCGGCAGCGCTCGACCACCGCGTAGAGGTCGGCGGGGCCGGTGGCCACGACGCTGGTGACGCGGGGCCAGCCGGTATCAGGGTCGACGCTGGGAGACGGTGTCGGAGCGGCAATTTGCGGGCCGCCGGTGACCGCGTACCCGAGACTGGTCGCCACCAGCGCGGCGATCACGACCGCGACGCTCGACGCGGTGGCGCGGCGCCGGTGCCGGCGCACCCGGGCAGCCCGCTGCCGGATGACGGCGAAGTCGGGCTGCCGGGCGGCGTCATCGGCGTAGGTTCGCAGCCCGTCGAAGTGCGGCTCATGCATGGGGTACCTCCTCGGACAGCGGGGCGGGATCGTCGGCGAGGAAGCGCGCGAGCGCGGCCCGGCCGCGGGCCAGCCGCGCCTTGACCGTGCCGGTCGGCACCCCGAGCGTGGCGGCGACCTCGCCGACCGGCAGGTCGGCGAGGTAGTGCAGCACCACCGCCTCGCGGGTCGGCGGTGCCAGCCGCCGCAGCGCGGCGAGCAGCGCCACCCGGTCGGCGGACAGCCCCGGCACAGCGGCCGGAGTCACCTCGACCCGGCCCGCGCGGACGAGCCGGTCGAAGACCCACCGGCGCTGGTAGCGGGTCCGGGCGACGTTGAGGGCCACCACCCGCAGCCAACGTTCGGAGTCGTCAGCATCGATGAAGGACCTCGGCGCGGCCAGCACCCGGGCGAACGCCTCCTGCACCGCGTCCTCCGCCTCGGCCAGGTCGCCGACCAAGCCGAACACCTGCGCCACGAGCCGCCGGTAGTAGACCTGGTACGCCTGGCGCACCCTGTCCTCGGCATCCACACGCTCTCCCCAGTTCGACGATCGTTTCAGGAAGGACCAGCGGCGCCACCGTCCGGTTGCACCGCACCTGTCTCCCTCGACGAAACCGGCCCGCGGCTGCGTTGTTCCCAGCCCTCGACTCCCCCGCCGTTGACACACCTGTGCGACACGCCGGTAACTACATGACTCGATCTCGTCGCGGAACGTAGGCTCCCCGGCAGGGTGCCTCGCACCGAAGCCCGAGGCAACCCGTAGTCCACCACCGTCCGTTCCCAGCGCCGAATCGGGCGATTCGCCCTGCCTGCCTCGGTGCCATCAGTGCTGGCGTCGCCAGGCTTCGACCCGACCGCTTCGAGGAGGTTGCGTGCAGACAGTTACTCGCCCCGGTCAGTCCTCGGACCAGAATGACGCCAGCGACGGCGTCGACGAGTCGGCATTGCCGGAGCTGGAGGACCCCGACTGGATGCACCACGCACGAGAGATCGCACAGACGAGCTTCTGGGCGGTGGCCCGGCGCCTGCCTCGCCTCGTGCGGGAGGCGATCGGGGTGGCGTGGGCCACCAGCCGCCGGGACACCGTCGCGTCGATCGGCCTGAACATCGCCGCCGGGGTGATGACCACCTTCGGGCTGCTGGCCACGACCACCGTGCTGACCGAACTGTTCGCCGCCGGGCCCACCCCGGACCGGGTACGCGCGGCCCTGCCCGCGCTCCTGGTCGCGGCGGCGGCCGTGATGGCCAAGGGCGGCCTGACCATCGCCGCCGGCTGGGCCCAGGCCCGGCTCGTACCCCAGATCAACTACCGGGTGGAACTGCGGATGTTCGAGGCGACCACGGCGGTCGAGCTGGCGGCGTTCGACGATGCCGGGTTCGCCGAGGAGATGGACCGCGCCCGGGACCGTGGGATGCGCGAGGCGGCCTCGATCGTCGACAACACCGTCAACCTCATCACCGGGGTGGTCGGGGTGCTCGCCACCGCCGCCGCGGTCGCGGTGATCCAGCCGATCCTGCTGCCCTGCCTCCTGCTCGCGGCCGTGCCCGAGGCGATCACCGCGGTGCGGATCGCCCGCCGGCAGTACCTCAACCTGCTGGCCCGGATCACCCGCCGCCGCCGGATGTGGATGCTCGCCACCCTGATGGCGAACCGGCACACCGCCGCCGAGGTTCGCGCCTACCAGATGCGCGAGTTCCTCCTCGGCGAGTACCGGCGGATGATGAACGCCGAGACCGAGGCCGACCTCGACCTGGTCCGCTCGCAGACCACCACCCGGGTGTTCGGCGCCTCCGTCGCCGGGCTGGCCAGCTTCGCCGTCTACGCCGTCCTCGGCGGTCTGCTGCTGGGCGGCTGGGTCGCGCTCGCCGCCGCCGCGACCGCGCTGCTGGCGTTGCAGACCGCCCATTCCAGTCTCGGAATCGCCGTCTTCGCGACCAACTCGCTGTACGAGGACGCCCTCTACTACCAGGACTACCGTGACTTCCTCGAGCGGGCCCGGGGCCGGACCCGGCCGGGCGGCGGCCAACCCATCGACGGGTTCGACGTCATCGAACTCGACCGGGTGAGCCTGCGTTACCCGGACACCGACAACCCGGCGGTGGACGAGGTCAGCCTCACCGTCCGGCGTGGTCAGGTGATCGCCCTGGTCGGCGAGAACGGGTCCGGCAAGACCACTCTCGCCAAGCTCATCGCCGGCCTGTACCAACCGACCTCCGGCACCATCCGCTGGGACGGCGCCGACACTGCCGAGCTCGACCCGCAACTCCTCGGCTCGCACGTCGCGGTGATGACCCAGGACTGGTGGAAGTTCCCGTTCACCGCTGGGCAGAACATCCTCATCGGCCGGCACGACCGGCCGGCGAACGGGCCGGGGCCGAGCATGGAGGATGCTGCCCGAGCGGCTGCCGCCCACGACATGGTGCTCGAACTGCCGTACGGCTACGACACCCTGCTCGACCGCGAGTTCAAGAACGGTCACGACCTGTCCGGCGGCCAGTGGCAGCGGCTGGTCGCCGCCCGGAGTCTCTATCGGGACGCCCGGCTCCTGGTCTGCGACGAACCCTCCGCCGCCCTGGACGCGAGGGCCGAGCACGCCATGTTCCAGCACCTGCGTCGGCACCCCGACCGGCTGATCGTGCTGATCACGCACCGGCTCGCCAACGTGCGGCACGCCGACCAGATCTACGTCATGCGGGAGGGGCGACTCGTCCAGCAGGGCAACCACGAAGACCTGATGGCGCAGGACGGTCTCTACCGGGAGCTGTTCGACCTACAGGCCGCCGGCTACCTGGCCGAGTCGCCACCGGCCCCCGTCCAGCGAAGTTCGTGATCTCTTCGCCAACGTCGCGTACGGCCTTGATGGTGGGGCGATGGCCCCGGAAGGTCGCCGTCGCTGGCATCATCCCGGCCTTCAGCCCGCCTCATGGGTGCGGTCGGCGCGGCTGCGGGGCGACCGGGTCTGCGGCCAGGCCCGGCACCGCATCGGCATGTATCCCGGTCCAGCTCAGGCACCCGGACTCCGCCAGGACGAAGATCGCCGGGAATCCCTCGATACCGAACGCGTGACGCATCGCGTTGTCCGCGTCGACGACGATCCGGGCCACCGGGTCGAGCCGATCGAGGAACCGGGCCGACGCGTCCGGCCCGGTCACCACGGCGAGCACCCGCTCGGAACCGCCGGGCCACCGCGCCGCCACCGCCCGGAACCGGGCGCGCTCACGACGGCAGGACGCGCAGGTGGGACTGAAGAAGCCGACCAGCGTGGCCGCCGGTACGTCCGGGGTGACCGCCCGGCCACGGGTGTCGTACCCGAGGAAGTCGCCCACGGTGTCACCGCGCGGAAGGGCACGCGCGGGAACGCCCTGCCTCTCCACCTCGGACAGCAGCTCGGACTGGTAACGCAGGCGCCGCACGACCGCGACCAGCAGCGCGGTGTTGAACGCGCACACGGCGCTGCTGAGCACGACGACGGCGACGAGCACGGACATGACGCGGCCTCACAGTCGAGCGGTGAACAGAGACGTGATCTCGTGCAGGCGGGTGATGAAAGCGGCCAGCGCGACGGCGCCCACCGCGCAGACCAGCATGGTGTCCCAGCGCATCGATCCGGCCCCGGTCGCGGCGTGGGTGCTGACGAGTCCACCGATCACCAGGCCCAGCAGCAGGACGTTGCGGGCGATGGCGGTGCGGCGGGTGGCGGAGACCGACGAGCCGAAGCAGCCGCACTCCAGCGCCTGCCCGGACTCCGGGGACCGCGCCAGCGCCCAGGTGAAGCCGCACAGCAGCACGCCGGCCACCCCGAGTCCAGCGGAGGATAGCGGGCCGGCGGACGCGGTCACCGCCACGGTCACCTCGCCGGCGATGACGAGCCGGGCGAGCGCCGAGGCCGGTGCCTCCGGCAGGCCCGTCAACAGGCGGGTGGAACGGCGAAACCGGGCGTAGGCCGCCCGGCTGCGAAGCTTGCTGACCGCGGAGAGCGCGAACACCACGACAACGGCGCCGCGGCAGACGAGGGCGAGGTACGGGAGCGCGGCGCTCATCCGAGTTCCCGTCGGTTCTCGGCGGCGACGGTCAGCAGCGGGATGTGAAAGTCGTCGGGGTACGGCTCGTCCACCGCGACACCGTCCACCGCGACCCAGGCGTGCGCACCAAACGGCGCATACCGCCGTACGCCGGCGTGCCACACGGGCCAACGGCCGTCGAGCCGGCACAGCAGTACGGTGGCAATCGAACGCGGCAGGCAGCCGAGTGGACCGCTACAGAAAGCGCTGGTCATGACGGTGTCCCGGCGTGCGGTGGCCGCCTCCGCCCGGCTCGCCGGACGCGCGCCACGGCTCAGGCGCCGCAGTACCCGATGAATGCGATCGGGCCGCTGCACGGCCAGCAGCCTGGCCACGGCGACGACCGCGCGCACGACCAGCCGCCGCCGCAGACCCAAGCGCCCGGGGTCGTGCCTGAGTACCTGCTCCGAGGTCACCCCGCGACCACCAGTCCGGCCGCCTCCAGGTCGGCGATCAGCCCGGGCACGTCCGCGGCCATCACCGCCGGGTCGCCGTCGAACTCCTCCGCGAGTCGTGCCGCCGCGTACTCGGGGTTCCCGTCGGCCAGCAGCGAGGCGAGCACCGTCGCCGCGGTCGGGTTGAGCGTCCAGTACTGGCCGGATGTCGAGTCCAGGAGTACGCCGCCGTATTCGGTCGGTGTCCAGGACACCCGGTCGGGGAGCTTCCAGGTCATGGTCTTTCCCTCATCGGATAGCGGGTGCGGGTTCCACGGTGCGCAGCCAGGTCTCGCAGGCCAGCGTCTGGTCGAGGTCGTACCAGGTGCGGTCGTCCGGATTGCGTACGGCCGCGCGCAGCGCGGCGGCGTCTAGGAGGCCGTGTCCGGCCAGCCGCGAATCGTCGGCGAGTGCGAGCAGGTCGTCGCGGTGCCGGTGGGCGCCACGGTCGGCGGCGATCGAGGTGTCGGCCTTGGTGTCGCGCGCGAGCAGAGCCGGGGGCACCACCCCCCGCATGGCGGCGCGGATCAGGGGCTTGTAGTCCCGGGGTGAGGTGACGTGGGCGGGGTGCGCCGACAGGCATGCCTCGAGAACCTGGTCGTCGAGGTACGGCAGAGCCGCGGTCACCCCGACCCGGCGTGTCGACTGGGCGAGGTGCCGGGCATTTGCCGCACCTGCGTACACCCCCGCGAGCCGGCCGTGCAGCCCGCGGTCGCCGGAGAGCGGCACCGCCCCGACCGCCCGTTCGCGCAGTGCCCTGGCCAGCCCTGCCCTGGCATCCGCGGTGAGCCACGGCGCTGTCGCGACTGGTGCTCCCCAGCCGAGGAGCGGACGCGCGTGCGCGGCTCCGGCGCCGTCAAGGTCTCTGCCGAGGTCTTTGCCGAGCGACGCCATCCAGCGGCCGTACGAGCGTCTGTCCACGACCGCGCGCAGCGTGTCCCGGCGTCGCCACCGGTATGCCGCGCGCAGCAGCCGAAGGTGACGAACGGCCTGCCAGGGATGCGTTGTCAGCAAGGTCAGTTGCATCATGGGGTCGGCGGTGAGCAGTTCGTCACCACCGAACCCGGTGAGACGGGTACGAGCACCGTGCGCCGCGGCCCGCCGGGAGACCGCGAGGAAACTCGCCCGGTACAGCACTGCCGCGGTCGGCTCGTCGAAGCGGTCCTCCGCCCCGAGGACGCCCTCGTACGGCAGGGGGTTCGCCTCGCCGTCCACCACTTCGTGGATCACCGAGCCGAGTTCGGCGGCGGCCCGGCGGGCCCACGGCAGGTCGTCGTCGAGCGGGTCCGGGCTGACGCAGGTCAGTCCTACCACCCGGCTCCCGCCGTGCACGGCCAGCGCGCACAACGACGTCGAATCCATCCCGCTCAGGTCGCTCGCTATCACGTCGTGGGCGCCCGCGCGTACGGCCACGGCCTCGGAGAGCGCCCGACGCAGGCGGTCGGCGGCGGTGGCCAGGTCGAGCACGGGTTCGGGAGCACGCCATCGGGTCACGGTGCGCGGGGCCGCGCCGCGATCCAGCAGCAGTCGCTCGTCCGGAGGTACGGCGTGCACTCCGCGCCAGACCGGCTGCCAGAAGATCGGCCAGGGGGCGTACGGGGCGAGCATCCGCAGGGCGAGCGCTTCCTCGTCGACCTGGGCTCCGTTGAACCCGGCCAGTACGTCGGCCCGGTCGCCGGCGGCGGTCTGCTCCCCCACGGAGACGTAATAGACCCGCCGGTATCCCGACAGGCTGCCGTGCACCGCCGTCCCCGCCGGGGTCGCGGCGAGCGCGTGGAAGCTTCCGGGGAGGCCCTGGAGGGCGGCACACATCTGCTCGGCGTCACGGGCGCCCGCACCGCGTCGTTCGAGGTCGCCCGCTGCGAGGCGGTGTTCGCCCAGCGCGACGAGGCGGCGGTCGCCCAGCTCGGCCACCGCCACCTCGTCGTCCGCCCACCGGCCGAGCATCCACGGGCGCCCGGAGGCATGGGTGAGGATCCGCAGCCCAGTGACCCGCTGCCGGAGCGGCTCGGCGAGCGCGCGACCGGCGTCGGTGTCCGGGACGGCCACGAACCACGAAAGCCCGGATGCCAGGTCCGGAACGGCCACCATGGGCCCTACCCCTCTGCGTCGGTACGGTGGGCTCGTGCCGTCAGCTACAGATCGAGCGCGGCTTCTGGGTCACGAACGACTCCCGGCAGTTGGTGAACAGGCTGCCGGCCGTCTTGCGGGCGAAAGTGCCCTCCTTCCGCAGGGTGGGCCGCTCGTAGGTCTTCTTCTTCACCATCGATGTACCTCCTCGGTGTGGGTCGGGCTCCGGCGTCCCGAGCCCGTCGTGCGAGCACTATCCGAGGTGGATCTATATCGCCGCGATATCGGAGCTTTGCCTCGGCACCTGCACCTGCGTACCGGCTCCCGTGAGCAACTGGGTTGCGGCCAGCCCGCGGTAGAGCTCGCAGCCGTCCACGAGGTCGGCGTGCGTGCCCACCGCGCGAACCCGGCCCGCGTCCAACACGACGATGCGGTCGGCCCGGGTCACCGTGGACAGCCGGTGCGCCACCATCAGCACCGTGGTGGTCCGCGAGACGGCGGCGACGATCTCACCGAGCGCACGTTCGTTCATGGCGTCGAGCTGCGAGGTCGGCTCGTCGAGTAACAGCAGCCCCGGTCGGCGTAGCAGGGCACGGGCGATCGCGATGCGTTGCCGTTCCCCGCCGGACAGCGTCGCACCGCGATGGCCGACCAGGGTGTCGAGGCCGTCCGGCAGCCGCCGTAGCAGCGGGACGAGGCGGGTCCGTTCGAGGACCTCCGCCAGCCACGGCTCCGCCGCGTGTGCCGAGCCCATCGTCACGTTGTCCCGCAGCGTTCCGGAGAGGACCGGAGCGTCCTGCTCGACGTAGCCGATCCGGGCGCGCAGGTTGGCGAGGGGCCATTCCCGTACGTCGCGGCCGTCGATCTCGACCTGCCCGGTGGTGGGATCGTAGAAGCGCTCGATCAGTGCCAGCAGGGTCGTCTTCCCGGCACCGGAGGGCCCCACGATGGCGGTGAGGCCGGTCGCCGGCAGCCGCAGGTCGACGTGCTCCAGGATCGCCGGCCCGCCGGGCCGATGGCGCAGCGACACGTCCCGGAACGTCACCGTCACCGGCGCCGCCCTGTCCGCCGGGGCGTCCACGGACCGGTCCAGGTCCTCGGCGGCGAGTTCGGCGATCCCGTCGATCCGCCGGACCGCGGCCAGGCCCGCCTGTAGCCCGGTAAAGCCGCCCACCAGTTGGGTTACCGGGCCGCCGAGGTAGAAGAGGTACAGCAGAAAGGCCACCAGCGACGACACGGCGAGACCGCCAGCGGCGACCCGCGCCCCACCCACCCCCAGTACCACGATGAACGCGACCTGGACCGCGAGGCCGGTGGCGATGCCGGCCAGCGAGACCCACCGCGCCGCCTGCCGTCCTCGTCGCCACGCCTGCCGGGCCGCGGCGTGCACCGCGGCGGCCTGCCGCTCCTCGGCGCCGTTGGCCTTGACCGTCCGGAAGGCGCCCAGCGCACGCTCCAGGACCGCTCCCATTCCACCGACCGCCTCCTGCGCCTGTTCCCCGGCGGTGCGGATCCGCGGCACCAGGGCCAGCGTCACGGCGGCGAGCAACAGCAGCACGATCAGTACCACCGCGAGCAGGACCGCGTCGAGCCGCGCCATCAGGACCACCGCGCCCGCGATCTGGAGGATCCCCGCCACCAGGTCGACGACGTTGCTGGTGGCCGCCGCGCGCAGTTGCGTGGTGTCTCCCGTCGCCCGCGACAGCAGGTCCCCGGGCTCGGCGCCGTCCACGACCGCGACACGCAGGCGCAGCAGCCGGGCGACAAGCCGCCGGCGCGCGGTCAACACGACGCTCTCGGCGGTCAACTCCACGAGGTACATGCCCCAGACCCCGACGATCACGCTGAGCATCAGCAGCGACACCAGCAACAGCATCGGCTCGCGGTACGGGGTGCCGCCGGTCAGCGCGTCGATCAGGCTCTTGACCACCATCGGCTGGGCGAGGTTGGCCAGCCCGCCGAGGAACATCAGGACCGCCCCGCCGAGCAGTCCACCGGCGTGCGGACGGACGTAGCCCAGCAGTGACGCCAGCGGCGCCCGGCCGGTGACACTGGTGATGGGAAGCATGCCGTCGTCCTCACCGGGGTGTCGGAGGTGCCGGTCGGGATCGACGCCGGCCCACCGACACCCTCCGGCGCGGTCCGATACTCCAGCTATATCGGCGCTTTGTAGGGCGGACCACCACCACCCGGCCAGCGGTGCACCGCGCGGTCCAGGTTGACAAGGTTGACTGTCAGTCCTCGTCGTCCCAGTCGTCTTCGTGATCAGCGAACAGCGGGACGGGTCCATCCGCAGGTCTTGAAGGTCTCACCGCACGGCGGACCACGTCGGCGCCGACGGCGGAACCGGGAAGGACGGCATGCGGACGCGCACGTCGCCGAACTCAACCGAGCCCTGCTCGCCCGCCAGTACCCGACCCAACTCCGCGCATCGGTCCCCCCGCGCGAGTGATCCAGGACTCCACCTGCTCGGTCATCGCCGGGTACCCGCCCGATCCGGTCGGTCGAGCGGCAACGGCGGCGCGTCGGCCCCAGACGGACGACTCACCGACCCGGCGCGGGCCGTCCGGCGCTGGTGGACCAGCCGGGTCAGATAGAGCAACGCGCCGGCCAACACGCCCATGTCGTCGAGGTAGATCGGATCGGGCAGCAGGTCGACCGGCAGCACCGCGTAGATCAACGCACCGTAGAACGCCACCTTGCCGCCGGCACCCAGGTCGCCAAGCAGCTTGCGCGTGCGCAGCACTTTCACCGCGAGCACGACGGCGCCGGCCAGCGTGGCGACGGCCACGATGCCACCCAGCACCAAGATCACGGTCCACGTCTCCCGGGACATGCCGCAACGGTAACCCGGCAGACCCCGCACCGCCCGGCAGTGCCCTGCCTGCGGCAGCTGCCGATGGGCCGGCGGGGTCGCACAGATCCGCGCGATCGGGTACGGGTTGCTCGGTCATCGGGCCACCGCACGGTGGTCCGTGACCGGACGGCGATGCCCGGTACGGCGTCGTCGACACCGGCCCGAGCCAGACCGTACAAACGAACGCCGACGGCAGCCCTCCTGTGAGCTGGGTCACGGCCGGTCATGGGGCACCGGAGCGCCTCGTCTGTTGTTGGTGGAAGCACAACGAGCGGAGACGTCGTGAAGATCTTCCTTGCCGGAGCGTCCGGCCCGGTCGGCAACCATCTCGTTCGCCACTCCGAGTACGGGGTCATCGAGGGGTTGAGCTAGGCGGATATGTCCATCTCGGATCTGTACGGCGAGCTGCGACCGCGGGCGTTCGCCATCGGCTACCAGATGCTCGGCAGCGTCAGCGAAGCCGAGGACGTGGTGCAGGAAGCGTTCCTGCGGATGCACCAGACCCTCCAGCGGGACGAGCACATCGCCTCGCCGCAGGCGTACATCGCCACGCTGGTCACCCGGCTGGCCATCGATCATCTTCGCTCGGCGCGCGTGCGGCGGGAGCGGTACGTCGGCGAGTGGCTGCCGGAGCCACTGGTCACCGATCCGACCCCGGCCGAGCGCACCGAGACCGCCGACTCGCTGTCGCTGGCGTTCCTGGTGCTGCTGGAGACCCTGTCGCCGCAGCAGCGGGCCGCGTTCCTGTTGCGGGAGGTGTTCGATTATCCGTACGCGGAGGTCGCCGAGTTCGTCGACACCGATGTGGACAGCGCTCGGCACCTGGTCGCGCGGGCTCGCGAGCATCTTCGCAAGCGGCGACCGCGCTACTACGCGTCTCGGGGCCAGCGGGAAGAGCTGGCTCGGCGCTTCTTCGCCGCCGCCGCGCAAGGCGACCTGCCCGCACTGAAGGCGCTGCTGGCCCAGGATGTGGCGCTGCACACCGACAGCGGCGGCAACGTGCCGGCGCCACCGAGGCCGGTCATCGGCCGGGACCGCGTGGCACGGACCCTGGCAGCCGGGATGTCCGCATCGGCACGCGTTGACGTCCGCGTCCAGATCGCCGAGGTCAACGGCCAGCCCGGCGGAATCGCGTTCGACGCGGAGGACCGACTGATCGCCGTGATCGGACTGGACATCACCGACACCCATGTCCAGGCAATCCACTCCATCGTCAACCCCGACAAGCTACGGCACTTCGACCGGGTCGGCGACCTGCGCGCCTTGATACGCGCGAGCCGGCCACCCCGCGACGCCTGAACCGCTCACCGCCACAACCGCCTTGCGGGTCCGGCTGCCCGACGAACCCACCTCTTTTACTCACCCTGGACCACGTGTGCGAGGAAACCGAGGCTTGGAGGCAAGGATGACATAGCGATGGAGAGATTCGGTTTCTGCCGCACCAGCACGATCTGCGGCCTCATTCTCGGTTCGTGGAACACGGACTCTCCACCAGCCACCTTCGACAACTATTGCCTGAAACGAAAGAGAGTGATCATGGCAGACAGCGTACCGCCGACAACCGGCAACACCAGCCGGCGAGTACTGTTGAGGAACAGCCTGTTGGCCGGGATCGGAGTGGCCGCCGCCAACCTCACCATCGCATCTTCGGCATCCGCATCGACCGAGTCGGCGAGCCGGCCAGCGACCGCATCCGCCAGGCTCGCGAGCCTGGCAAGCACGGCGGATTACGCAGTTCAGGCTGGATGGCAGTGGTGCGGCAAGTGCCGCGGGCTGTTCTACATACTCAACGGCACGAACGGAGTTTGCCCATCCGGGGGCGGACACAACGGCTCGTCCAGCAGCAACTACCAACTCCTCTTCGGGGAGCCTTCGGTCTCCGCACCAGACATACAATCGAACTGGCGTTGGTGCCGCAAGTGCCAGGGCCTGGCCTTTGCCGGCAACGGTACGTCGGGCCGGTGCCCCGCCGGCTCAGGTCACAACTTCACCGCCAGCTACAACTACCACCTGTTCCACGACACGACAATTGGCACCCTGGAACAACCCAACTGGCGCTGGTGCAGTAGGTGTCAGGGGCTTTACTACGGACCCCAACAGTCTGCCAGCGCCTGCCCGGCCAGTGGCCGGCACGGCGGATCGGCAAGCTACAACTACGTTCTCGCCTACATCTAGATCTGTTCTTCGACCTTTCGTCGTTGCCGGCCTGGGTTGCCGGCCTGGTCCCTTGCGGATGTCGGCGTGACGCGTAACGGCCACCGTCCGATGATCCTTCGGTTTCCCGGCGGGACGAAGAATCACGGACGGTGGCCGTGGCAACAACGAACCCTTTTCAACCTGACGAGCACGCCGCGGCGCTGCGTGCACGCGCCGGCAACGGGTACGGTCGCCCGGTGACCGACGACGACGCCTTCGCCCAACGGGTCGAACAGCACCGGCGCGAACTGCGGGTGCACTGCTACCGCATGCTCGGGTCGTTCGACCAGGCCGAAGACCTGGTGCAGGAGGTCACCGGGCCGGTCTTCGTGATGACCCACCACCCGGAGGACGCCGAGCCAGCCGACCGCGTCACGTTCCTCGACTGCGACCTGGCCGAGGCGGTGCGGATCGCGCTGGCGGCGGCCGGCGGCAAGAACGTGGAGGTGCTGTCGCCGGACATCGGCCGCCAACTCCTCCAGCGGGGACTGCTCGACGAGATCGACCTGCACATCGCGCCGGTGCTGCTGGGCCAGGGCATCCGGCTGTACGAGCACCTCGGCGGCAGCCCGATCTACCTCCACCACGTCGGCGCGGACGATCCGACGGCCGAGGTGAGCGTGCGGTACCGGCCGGCGACGAAGTAGCCGCACGCCACTCCGGTGACGGCCCACGCGTCGCCACCGGGCCGGCAACGCGTCAGTCGACCCGGAAGCTCGGCCCCGGTACGCAGCTCGGCTCGCCGGGCGACAAGGCCGGGCAGCGAGTCCTCCCGCTCCGTCGTACGTCAGCGCTTGTAGGCGATGCCACCGTAGCCGTCGACGTGGGCAGGGTGCTGGGCGGAACCCGGCTCGGGTCGCCAGTGCGGGAAGGAGACCACGCCGGGCTCGACGAGGTCCAGCCCGTCGAGGAACCCCGCGATCTGCTCGGGGCTGCGCACGATGTAGGGAGGCTTGACCGACTCGTTGCGGACCCGGGCCGCCGTCACCATCGCCTCGCTGGTGTTCGTGCCGTCGCCGACCAGTAGGTAGCTGCCGGCGGGTACCGCGTCCAGCAGCGTACGCACGATCACTCGGGCCTCGGCGTAGGACTCGATCGCGCCCAGGATCCCGAGCAGGATGATCCCGACCGGCCGTGTGAAGTCCAGCGTCCGCTGGGACAGGTGCAGGATCTTCTCGGTGTCGCGCAGGTCGGCGTCGATGTAGTCGGTCGCACCCAGCGGGTCGCTGGTCAACAGGGCACGGGCGTGCACCAGCACCAGCGGGTCGAAATCCACGTACACGATGCGGGACTCCGGGGCGAGCGCCTGGGCGGTCTCGTGGGTGTTGTTCGCGGTCGGCAGCCCGGTGCCGATGTCCAGGAACTGGCGGATGCCTGCCTGCTCGACCTGGTAGCGCACCGCGCGGGTCAGGAAGACCCGGGACGCGCGGGCCATCGCGACCAGCCCCGGAGCGGCAGCCAGCACCGCCTTGCCGGCCCGCTCGTCCACCAGGTGGTTGTCCTTGCCGCCCAACAGGTAGTTCCACACCCTGGCCTGATGCGGCACAGTGGTGTCGATCTTCGGCGCTCGCTCGGCGTCCGGCGACCCGGCGTGATCGGTCATGGCACACCCTTCCAGGATGGTGAGGTTCGATGCCTGCCCAGGACCGCCGAATTCGCTGGCCACAGTGGACTCGGAGCAACACCCGAACCCGGACCAGCATAGGCAGCCGCGCCGGGGCGGCACACCTCGAGTTCTCCGTGCTCGGACAGCACCGCGATCGACGTTCCGCTGGGATGGACCGTGAGGTGACGCGGCGGCGGCATGGATCGCGACCCGACTTCGGCCAGGTCGCGGGCCGGTCGTGCACGGTCGACACGCCATCCGCGAGGGTGGCGACGTGCCGTCCCAACGGATCGGTCGCCAGGAATATCGGGCGCTGCGCCGGCCTCGACGATCACTCCGTCCATCCCGACCAAAATAGCGATGTCACGGCGCTCGTCGTCGCGGACCATTTCCGGACGCGCGCTCGGCCCCACCGCACCCGCTCTATGATCAGCGCGTGAAGTTGGAAAAAGGCTGACAAGAGTGCCCGAGGAGTTGGCAGGGTGGCTACGGCAGCTGCGTGACCTGACCGGACGCAGCCTGCGCGAGCTCGCCCGCGACATCCACGTCAGCAGTTCCTCGCTGTCGCGCTACTTCTCCGGCCAGGCCGTTCCACCCTGGCCGACGGTGGTGGCGCTCTGCAAGGCGGCCGGTCGGGACCCAAGGCCACTGCGTGGGGTGTGGGAGCGGGCCAAGGACGGGCCCCAGCCGGGCCGGGCTGCCGCTGCGCCGGTACGCAATGACCTGCCACACGACATCACCGCCTTCACCGGGCGCCGGGCGGAGTTGGACGCCCTCCTCGGCGCCGCCCGGGACAGGTCGGTGGTGGCGATCGACGGCATGGGCGGGGTGGGTAAGTCCGCGTTGGCCGTGCACGCCGCGCACCTGCTGACCGCCGACTTCCCCGGCTGCCAGCTCTACCTGGACCTGCACGGGTTCACTCCGGGCCGGGAGCGGGTCGAGCCCGCCGAGGCGCTGCGGGTACTGCTGACCGCGCTCGGGTTGCCACCCGGCAGGATTCCCGACGGGGTCGCCGAGCGGGCCGCGCTGTGGCGGTCGGAGCTGGCGACGCGGCGGGCGATCGTACTGCTGGACAACGCCGCTGACGCCGGTCACGTACGCGATCTGCTGCCCGGCGCCGGCCAGAGCTTCGTCGTGATCACCAGTCGCCGCCGGATGGTGGAGCTGGACGGCGTCCAGCCGATCTCGCTGGACGTCCTGCCGTCCGAGGAGGCGGCGGAGCTGTTCGTCGAATCCGCGGGCGGGGCTCGGCCCGGTGACGTCGGCGAGGTACTCCGCCGATGCGGAAACCTGCCGCTGGCCATCCGGGTGGCCGCCGCGCGGCTGCGGCACCGGCCCGCGTGGACGCTCGACACCCTGGTGGAACGGCTGCGCGAGGGCGAGCTGGCGGTGTCGGACGTGTTCGAGATGTCGCTGCGGCAGCTCGACCCCGCCCAGCGGCGGATGTTCGGGCTGCTGGGGCTGGTGCCGGGCGAGGACATCGACGCGTACGGCGCCGCCGCGCTGGCCGGGATCCCGCTGGCCAACGCCCGTTCCCTGCTGGAGGACCTGGTCGACGTCCACCTGGTCCAGGAGCCGGCGGCGGGTCGGTACCGGATGCACGACCTGCTGCGGCAGGCCGCCCGTGCCGACGACGCCGCGGCCGACCCCGTGCCGGCGATCGCCCGGCTCGGTGACTACTACCTGAGCGGCATGCTGGCCGTGAAGGAGCTGGTCGAGATCGTCATCCCGCTGCCGGTCGCCGTGTCGCAGCCGCCTCCGGCGCTGCCGGACCTCTCCAGCTACGACGCGGCCGTCGACTGGATGGACACCGAGTGGGCCAACCTCACCGCGACGTTCTCGCTCGCCGTGGAGCTGCGTATCGACGCGCCGGCGGTCGGGCTCGGCCAGCTCGCCCTGATCGCCCACGCGCGACGCGGTGGCATGGCGCAGCTGCGCCACGGGCTCGAGGTCAGCATGCCCGCCGCGGAGAGGCTCGGCGAGCGCCGCGTGCTCGCCTCGCACCGGTACCTGCTGGGCGCCGCGCTGATGCGCGTCGGCCGGCTGGCGGAGGCGGTGCCGGAACTCGAGGCGGCCCGGGTGCTGATGGCCGCGGAGGGCGACGTGGTCAGCGAGGCCATCACCCTGCTACAGCTGGCCGAGATCCGAATGTACGTCGACGACGCCGAAGGTGCCGTCGAACTTCTGCGCCAGGCGACCGCCGTGCTGCCCCCCGGTGAGGCCGCCGTCCGCGTGCGGGTGTGCACCGGTCTCGGCCAGGCTCTGGTGCAGTCGGGGAAGTACGACGAGGCCCGCGAGGTCGTCGCGGAGGTGACCGAGACCGCGCGGGGGCTGGACCGGCAGACGGAGCGGATGTGCCTGGAAGTGCTCGGCCGGGCGGCACTCGGCCTGGGTGACGCCCAGACCGCCCTCGATTTCGCCGAGCAGGCCGTCGCGCTCAACCGGGCGACACGCCATCCGATCTTCGAGGCGGCCAGCCTCACGGACACCGCCGTCGCCCTGCGCCACCTCGGTCGCGCCGAGGAGGCAACGGACAGGCACGCCGAGGCCGTACGGATTCTCGACCGGGCCGGCGAGCCGCACCGGCTGGCGCGCAGCCTCCTCCCGTACGCGGAGGCATGTCTGGCCACGGGCGATCGGGACGCCGCGGCACGGCACTTCCAGGCGGTGCTGGAACTCGCCACCGCGCACGGCCTCGACCACGTGGTGTCCGCGGCGCGGGCGGGTCTGGCCCGGATGTCCTGAGCCCGTCGCAGCGGTGGCGCGGGTGTCCCGTCCCGTCCCGGGACACCCGCGCGACAGCCGTCCGTTGGCGTAACGGTGCAGGTCAGCCGGGTATCTCTGGGATGGTCCGCGTCCCGGAAGGCGCGGCACGCGTTGTCCGGGACAGGCCGCCGCGTCCAGGCTCTTCGCCATGCACACGACGCCTTCGCTGCTCGCCGAGCTGGACGCGCTGCCCGCCCGGTGGGAGGTACACGGGACGCTCGCCGCGCCGGTCGCCGCGGTCGCCGCGGTCCTGCTGACCGTCGCCGAGGGGCGGGTTGGCGACGACAACCTGCTGGTGCTGGCCAGGGCTTCGGCGGCACGACAGGGGGCGATGACCGTGGTGGCCGGGTCCGGCGCCGGCGTCTACCGCGCCGAGCTCGCCGGGCCGGTGGAGCCGGTGGAGATCCAGGTGGACCGGGCCCGGTCCAGGGTGGCGGTGCAGAGCTGGTACGCCGGGGTGCACGCCGCCACTGCCTGCCCCGCCGGCACCCGGGTGACCCATCGTGTCCACCGGGTCCTCCCCGACCATCCGGGGTTCGTGGCCGGGATCGCCGAGCTCGGCCTGCGCGCCCGCATGTCCCGTGACCTGCGGCAAGTGCTGGGTGTGATTGCCGACCGGCTCGGCTGCTGACAGTCCGCTCTCCCGTCAGGGTCGGGGCGCCCGAGCGGGAGATCGCCTCGGGCGCCCTGACCTCAGCGATCCAGGTAACCGGCACGAACCGGATCGCCTTCCACCATCCCTCCGTTCGATCAAAGGAGCACACAACCATGTCCATCACCCTCAGGGACCAGCACAGCGGCTTCTCCGAAGCAGGGCTGCGCAGACTGCGTGAGGTGCTGGCGCGGCACGTCGAGTCCGGGCGGATTCCCGGGCTTGTCGCCCTGGTCAGCCGGGGTGTCGAGACGCACGTCGAGGCAATCGGGACGATGCGCCACAACGGTGGTGCGCCGATGCGGCGGGACACCATCTTCCGGATGGCCTCGACGTCCAAGCCGGTCGCGGTCGCGGCGGCGATGATCCTGCTCGACGAGTGCCGGCTGCGGCTGGACGACCCGGTGGAGCAGTGGCTGCCCGAACTCGCCGACCGGCGGGTGCTGAAGCGGATCGACGGGCCGCTCGACGACACCGTGCCGGCGCGGCGGCCGATCACCGTACGGGACCTGCTGACCTCCACGTTCGGGCTCGGGATGGACATGACGTCGCTGGGTACCCCGATCATGGGCGCGATCTTCGAGCAGGGGCTCACGCCCGATCTGCCGGAGCCGATGCCCGAGCCGGACGAGTGGATGCGCCGCCTCGGCACGCTGCCACTGATGCACCAACCCGGAGAGCGCTGGCAATACCACATCAGCAACGATCTGCTCGGCGTACTCGTCGCCAGGGTCACGGGCCAGTCGTTCGAGGAGTTCCTGCGCGAACGCATCTTCGAGCCGCTGGGGATGGCGGACACCGGTTTCCACGTGCCCGCCGACAAGATCGGCCGGCTGCCGACCCTCTACGCCCCCGACCCGCGGACCGGAGAGTTCACCGTGTGGGACGAGGCCGCGGGTGGACGGTGGAGCCGACCTCCGGCGTTCCAGGGCGGCGGCGGTGGGCTCGTCTCCACCGTCGACGACTACCACGCCTACTTCCGGATGCTGCTGAATGGCGGGATGCACGGGACCGAACGGGTGCTGTCCCGGCCCGCCGTCGAACTGATGACCACCAACAGCCTCACGCCCGAGCAACAGGCCGCCCGGACCGCCATGGCCCGCGACAACGTCCACGTGTCGTTCGGCCAGGGGCAGCACGGCGGGTGGGGCTTCGGGATGGCGGTACGCACCCACCGTGGCGACTACGCGTCCATCGGCCAGTTCGGCTGGGACGGCGGAAGCGGCACCTCGACGTACGCCGATCCGGACAGTCAGCTCACCGGGCTCCTGCTCACCCAGGTCGGGATGTCGGTCCCGAGTTCGGCCCGGCTCATCCACGACTTCTGGACCACGCTCTACCAGGCGATCGACTGACACCAGGCCCGGGCAGCGGGGGCGCACCGACTCGCGAGATGTTCCCCGTTCGGCAACCGTCATCGGCGACCGATGCCGGCGCGGTGGATAGGAGGGGAAAAACAATTTGACAGCCGAGATAGTCTGATCCTCCGTACTTTCGGCGGACCGTGAGTCGTGAGGGGGCCCTGCCCTCTCACCACTCAGGAGCCGCAATGCGCCGGGCGCCCGCCCTCTCCTTCCTCTTCGGCACCGTCTTCCTCGACATGCTCGGGCTCGGCCTGATCGTGCCGATCGTGCCGGCCCTGATGTCGGCCGTCACCAGGGACGCCGCCGCCGCGGTCTTCTGGTCCGGACTGCTCGGCTCGATCTACGGCCTGCTCCAGTTCGCCGTCTCGCCGCTGCTCGGGCGGCTCTCCGACCGGTACGGCCGGCGGCCCGTCCTGCTCGCGTCGCTGGCCTGCCTCGGCCTCGACTGGCTGGCCCACGCGATCTCACCCAGCCCCTGGACACTCCTGGTGTTCCACGCTCTCGCCGGCGCGTGCGCGGGCACGAAGACCGTGGTCAACGCGTACATCGCGGACGTCACGGAGGCCGAGTCGCGGGCTCGCGCGTACGGGTTGATCGGCTCCGCGTTCGGGCTCGGCTTCGTCGCCGGTCCGACCATCGGCGGCCTGCTCGGTGCCGTCGACGTACGCCTGCCGTTCTTCGCCGCGGCCACGCTCTCCTTCGCCAACGTCGCGTACGGCTGGTTCGTGCTGCCGGAGTCGCGGCCCGGCGACCGGACCACCCCGCTGACCCTGCGGACGGCGAACCCGGTCGGCGCCGTCACCGTCGTCCTGCGCCGCCCGGTGCTCGGGCGGCTCGCGTACGCCCGCCTCTGCGCCGACGTCGCCCGGATGACCCACCAGTCGACCTGGACGTTCTTCCTCACGTACCAGTTCGCCTGGAGCACCGTGCAGATCGGCGTCGTGCTGGCGGCGGGCGCGCTGGTCGGCGCGGTCTTCCAGGCGCGGGCCGTCGGCCCGATCGTCCGCCGGCTCGGCGACAGGCGTGCCGCGGTGGCCGGCAGCCTGCTCGGCGTCGCGGCGCTGGCGGGTACGGCGTTCGTGTCCGTTCCGTGGATGCTCTACGTCCTACAGGCGGTCGGCGTACTCGGCTCGGTCGGCGGTCCGGCCGCGCAGTCATGGATCTCCCGTCATGTCCGGGCCGACGAGCAAGGGATCGTGCAGGGCACGCTGACCGGGATCGGTGCCGTCGCGGAGACCGTGGTGCCGGTTACCGCTGGCCTGGCGTTCGGCTGGTCGCTGACGTACGCATCACCAGGTCTGGTCTTCGTCGGTGCAGCCGCTTTCGCGGCCGTGTCGACGCTCCTGCTGGCCGCTACGCCCGACCGCCGGACAGTGCCGATCGAATAGCGCCGGTTGCCGCCCGTCGCGCCTGTCCTGCTGGCTGGCCGGCTGGTCGACCTCGAAGGTGCGGTCGTCTCGGCACGCGCGGGATTCCCACGGTTTCCTGCGCCGGCGTCGCGGAGCAGGGCTACGACCTCTAACGGTTCTGGTCCGGTTGGCCGCCGGGCCGGTTGTCCGTACGCCAGCGTCAGACCGTGGTGTCGGCGACCCGCGCCTCGCTGAGTCGAAGGATGTCGAAGCAACACGTCGGACAAGATTCCAGAAACTATCTACCGTTGTTCCATGGCAAATGCGCTAGAAGGGCGCTTTGCGACCGCGCGGATCCGACCCGGCACCCGGTACCGACCGCACACCGCCACACCTCTTCGCACCAGGGTTGGGAGCGCTACCAGGGGCGTTCCGCCGGGCATCGACACGGCTCGGGATCCACATCGGTCTACCCATAGATTTCGATGATGGCCCATGCTAAATTTCCGCCTCACTAGCGAAAGTTTCTGGCGCTCAGTCGGATCCAGCACCCCGTCCGGGGACCGGTACGCGTTTCGAGGCGGTTCGGCAGCCACCCTCGTCGTCCGCTGTCCCATCGGCCTGCCTGATCGTCCACCACCACCTCGAAGGGAAACGATGACAACCTCACGACGCAGCCTTCTCGGTCTCATCGGGATGGGCGCGGCGGCAGTCGCCGGCGGGCCGCTGCTGGCCGGGTGCAGCGAAAAGCCGACCGGCTCCGGCTCTGCCGAGAACCTCGACAGCTTCGCCGGTGTCCTGCCCACCCGCAGGGAGCTGTCGCTGGGCATCACGCCGGACATCAGGGGCAGCACGCCGGTGCCTGACGGCTACACGACATACCCCGGCACACTGGTCGACGCGATCACCGGCAAGCCCGGCACGAGCGGCCAGGTCGTGACCGCGATGACTCCGGTGTGGGGACCCGCGCCGCCCGGCTACCAGCAGAGTGCCTACCTACAGGCGGTCAACGCCGAACTCGGCACGCCGATCAACTTCACCATCCAGGACGGCAACACCTACGCCGACAAGCTCAACGCGATGCTCGGCGCCCGGGACGTACCGGAGCTGCTGTGTGTGCCGGGCTGGGAAGTGGGAAAGATCCCCCGCTTCGCCGAGGCGGTCAAGGCGCTCTTCGAGGACCTCACCGACCATCTCAAGGGCGACGTCGTCAACACGTACCCGATGCTGGCCGGCTTTCCCACCGCCGCGTGGCGCCACTCCATCTGGAACGAGCGCCTCGCCGCCGTCCCCAACCCCAGCGAAGGCCCGTTCCCCTGGGCGCTGTTCACCCGCAAGGACCTGCTCGACGAACGCGGCCTGGCCATCCCGAAGACCCTCGACGAGCTGCTCACCGCGGCCAGGCAGGTCACCGACCCGGCCCGGAAGGTGTGGGCGTTCGACGACGTCTTCGCGATGATCCAGATCTACCACAAGGTGCCCGGCGCCAAGCTGGGCTGGCGGCTGAAGTCCGACGGCACCCCGGAGTTCAAGTACGAAACTCCGGAGTACCGGCAGGCCCTCGAAGTGATGGCCAGGATCTACCAGGACGGGCTGGTCCATCCGGACATCGTCGCCAGCAAGGGTGCCGACGCGAACCTGCTGTTCGCCCGGGCCGGCAGCGTCGTCTTCAAGCAGGCCGGGGTGGGCTTCTGGCAGGGCGTCCAGGCCGAGCACCAGAAGGTCAACCCGAGGCTCGACATCCAGCCCGTGCCGGTCTTCTCGGCCATCGGCGGCGACCCGCTGATGTGGGTGGCCACCGAGCCGATCTCCTACACCTTCGTCAGAAAGGGCGTCGGGAAGGAGCGCGTCGAGGAACTGTTGCGGATCATCAACTGGTGCTCGGCACCGCTGGGCACGCAGGAGGCACAACTGCGCGACTACGGCCTGGCGGGCAAGCACCACACCAGGGGCCCGAACGGGCCGGTGAAGACCGACCTGGCCTTCAAGGAGATCGCCAACCAGTACTTCTTCGTCAGCGGCCGAAACCCCACCATCGGCCCGTTCCCGGACACCCCCCGGTACGTACCGGACCTGCTGGCCTTCTCCAACGAAACGGTCAAGTACCTGGAGAAGGACCCGTGGGACGGGCTGAAGCTGGAGATGCCGGACCGGTTCAAGGCTTTCGCCGTACCGGCGGAGGAGAAGTTCACCGACCTGCTGCGCGGTCGTCGACCGCTCTCCGACGCGGACGCCATCGTGCGGGAGTGGAAGTCCAACGGCGGCGAGGAGGCACGCGCCCTGTTGGCCAGAGCGCTCGACGAGGCCGGACGATGACGACGAGCGGGGTCACCGCCGTGGCCGGGGCCGACCGGACCCGGCCGCGTGGGCCTCGCCGCCCGGCCAGGCCGGCGGGCACCGGCCGACGACGCCGGCTGCCGTTGCGGGTACGCCTACGCCGCGACTGGCAGCTGCTGGTCATGGCCGTGCCGGGCTTCGTGATCCTGCTGGTGTTCAGCTACCTGCCGATCGCCGGCAACGTCATCGCCTTCCAGGACTACAACCCCTACGTCGGCGACGACCCGCTCGAGGCGTTCCTACGCAGCGAGTGGATCGGCTTCGGCCAGTTCCAGCTGCTCGTCGAGGATCCGGCGTTCTGGCACGCCTTCGCCAACACGCTCACCATCACGGCGTTCCAGCTCGTCTTCTTCTTCCCCCTGCCGATCGTCTTGGCGATCATGCTGCACAACCTGCTCTCCAGCCGGCTGCGCGGCTTCATCCAGACCGTCGTCTACCTCCCGCACTTCTTCAGCTGGGTCCTGGTCATCACGTTCTTCGTGCAGATGCTCGGCGGCGCCGGGCTACTGGCCCAGACGATGCGCGACGCGGGCCTACAGCCGTGGAACATCATGTCCAACCCGGACACCTTCATCCTGCTGGTCACCGCCGAGGCGGTCTGGAAGGACGTCGGCTGGGGCACGATCGTCTTCCTCGCCGCACTGTCCACCATCGACACCAACCTCTACGAGGCGGCTGCCACGGACGGCGCCGGCCGGTGGCGGAGGCTGTGGCACATCACCCTGCCGGGCCTGCGGCCGGTGATCGTGCTGCTGCTCATCCTGCGGCTCGGCGACGCGCTCTCGGTCGGCTTCGAACAGTTCATCCTGCAACGGGACGCGGTCGGCCGGGAGGCCGCCGAGGTGCTCGACACCTTCGTCTACCACTTCTCCATCGCCACCGGAAACTACGGCTACGGCGCGGCGGCCGGCCTGGTCAAGGCCGCGATCGGACTCTGCCTGATCCTGGCCGCCAACAAGGTCGCGCACAAACTCGGCGAACGAGGAATCTACTCACGACCATGACGGGGTACACACCATGAGCGGCACCGCCGTGCTGAAGCCACGCCCGAGGCGCGGTAACCGCCCCGCCTGGGAGGACCAGCCGACCCGGGCCGGCCAGCTCCTCAGGGCGATCGTGCTCACCCTGCTGGTGCTCGGGGTGCTCTTTCCGTTGTGGACGGTCCTGGTCACCAGCCTCTCCTCGCGGGAGACGATCGCGGAGGCCGGCGGGTTCGTGATCGTCCCGCGCGGCATCGACACCTCCGCGTACGAGACCATCTTCGCCGGCGGCGCCGTCACCCGCGCGCTGTGGATCAGCACCCAGGTGACCGTCATCGGCACCGCCGTCGCGCTCGCCGTGACCGTGCTGGCCGCGTACAGCCTGTCCCGCCCCGGATCGCTGGGCTACCGCTGGCTGCTGGCGTACTTCCTGCTGCCGTTCCTGATCTACCCACCACTGGTGCCCAAATACCTGGTCGTGACCGGCCTGGGCCTCAAGGACACAATCTGGGCACTGATCCTGCCGTCGGCGATCAGCGTCTTCAACCTGGTCGTCGTCCGCGGGTTCTTCCAAGCCATCCCGCAGGAACTGCTGGACAGCGCCCGCATCGACGGTGCCGGCGACTTCCGCATCCTGGTCCGCATCGCGCTGCCGCTGTCCAAGGCGGTCGTCGCGGTGATCGGGCTGTTCTACGCCGTCAGCTACTGGAACGTCTGGTTCGACGCACTGCTGTTCATCGACCGCAACGACATGTATCCCATCCAGCGGGTCCTACAGAGCTACCTGCTGGCCGGCCAGGCACCGCACACCTCCGGGGCCACCGTCGGCACCACCATGCCACCCACCGAGGCGATCAAGATGGCCGTCGTCGTCCTCACCGTCGCGCCCATCGTCGCCGTCTACCCCTTCGTCCAACGGCACTTCATCAAGGGCGTGCTCATCGGCGCGGTCAAAGGCTGAGCCGTGCTCGTCCCGCGTACCGGAACACAGACCGCCGACAGCGCCGGAGTCAAGGCCGCCAACCTCGGCGTGGTACTCCGGGACTCAACGGGCCGGCGCTCAGCGGGGCGGCGCTGCGGTGCTTGCTCGGACGGTGAGGGTGGTCGCCAGCTCGAACCCGATCTGTGCGGTCTTCTCCCCACGGCCGAGCGCGAGCGCGAGTTCGGTCGCGGCCACGGCCATCTCCGTGAGCGGCTGGTGGACCGTGGTCAGCGGCGGCTCGACCAAGGCAGCGACGGGCAGGTCGTCGAAACCGACCACGCTCAGGTCGGCCGGGATCCGCAGGCCGAGTTCCCGCGCCGCCTGATAGACACCGAGCGCCTGGAGGTCGTTGCCGGTGACGATGGCCGAGGGACGGCCCGGACGGTCGAGCAGACGCAGGGCGGCCGCGTGGCCGTCTTCGGTGGTGAGATCGGCACGAGCGACGAGATCCGGGTCGACCGGCAGGCCGGCCGCCTCCATCGCCGAACGGTAGCCGTCCAGCCTGGCACGGCAGCACAGCACCCGGTCGGGACCGGCGATGGTGGCGATGCGGCGGTGTCCGAGCTGGATCAGATGGCGGGTTGCCGAACGGCCACCGGTCCAGTTCGTCGCCCCGACGAAGGGAACGCCGTCCGGCAGCTCGACGGTGGGATCGAAGACCACGAACGGGATGCCCCGGGCTCGCAACAGGTCACGCTGCTCGTCCGAGAGCTGGGCCACCGAGACGACGCAGTCCGGGCGGCGCGCGAGGGTGTCGTCGATCCAGTAGTGGATCGCGCTGCGCTCCGGCCCGAACTCGGTCAGCACCACGCCGACCCGGTTCTGCCGGGCCACCCGTTCCACGCCCCGGATGATCTCGACCCCCCACATGTGCTCAAGCTGCTCGAAGACCAGCTCCATCATGTTGCTGCGGGTGGCGGGCGTCGGTCTGCGATAGCCGTACTGGCTGATCAGCGCCTCGACCTTGGCGCGCGTGTCGGCGGCCACGCCGGAGCGGCCGTTGATCACTTTTGAAACGGTCGGGACCGACACCCCCGCGCTCTCCGCGATGTAGGAGATCGTCACCGGACGGGCCGGATCACCACGTGGGTCCTCCCGGTCGGCGACCACGTCGCCCGATTCGGCGTGTGACACCTGGCTCCCTCCCCGCCCAGCCGTGCGGACACCGTCAGGCGCCGATCACGGCGCAACGATAGTCTCCCCGGCCGACTCCGAGCCCGGCGTCGCGCCCGCCTCGACCGGCTCGTAGTCGAACCAGTCGAACCGCACCGTCCCGGCCACGGCGTACATCCCGATCACCCGCCCGGTGAAGCCACCGGCCACCTCTGTCGACAGGTACCGGCCGTCGAGTTCGGCCAGCACGTCGAAGGTGCCGTCCGACGCTTCGACACCGAGGCGCAGCAGATCGGGTTCCTCGCGCGGGTGCCAGCTCTCGGCCGGCGAGGCGACCACGTCGATCCGCAGCCGGACCGGTCCGGCCGGTGGCGTTCGGGTGGCGACCGTGGACCGGAGCGAGCCGGTTCGCGCCGTGACCAGCACCTGCCCGTCGCCGGCCTCGATCTCGTAGTGGTGCCGCTCGTCCAGGCGTACGGCGAGCCCGCCCCGCCCGTCGCCGGCGTCGACCAGCGCCCGTACCCGGCAGGACAGGTGTTGCTGGCGACGGCCGAGGAAGGTGACGTCGGGATCATCGAGGGATCCGCCCCGCGCGTGCAGGGTGAGCCAGCCCGGACGGTCGGTGGTCGACCAGCATTCGGCCGGCCGAGAGCGGACCGAGATCCAGCGTGGGTGCAGGCGCTCCGCGTCGAAGTCGTCCCGTAGCGGCGGCTCGGCCACCGGCTGCGGCGGCCACGGTGGCGCCGCCATGGCCGGCCCGACCTCGCCGACGACCGGCCAGCCATCGACCCAGGCGATCGGTGCCAGGAAGGTCTCCCGGCCCAGGACGTGCCAACCGGGGGTACCACCGCGCGGGCGTACCCCGAGCAGCACCATCCACCACGAGCCGTCGGCGGCCTGGACGAGGTCGGCGTGGCCGGTGTTCTGGATCGGCCGGTTGGTGCCGCGATGGGTGAGGATCGGGTTGGCCGGGCAGGGCTCGAACGGCCCGTCGGGCGCCGCCGCACGGGCGACGGAGACCGCGTGCCCCCGCTCGGTGCCGCCCTCGGCGATCAGCAGGTACCAGTAGCCGCCGATCCGGTACAGGTGCGGCGCCTCCGGGGCCTGGGCGCCCGGCGCGCCGGACCAGAGCCGCTTCGGCGAGCCGAAGGTCTCCCCGGTGTCCGGGTCGACGCGCACCTGGTGGACCCCGGCGTACGTGCACCAGCACCGCCCCTCGCCGTCCCAGGCCAGATCCGGGTCGATACCCGCGATTCCGGCCAGCCTGACCGGCTCCGACCAGGGTCCGGCGGGGTCCGTGGCGGTGACGACCAGGTTGCCCCCGCCGGGCGCGACGTTGGTGACGATGAGCCAGAAGCGGCCGTCGTGGTGCCGCAGGGTCGGCGCGTAGATACCACCGGACGAGGGGGTTTCCGGCGGCAGGGAAAGCTGGCTGGGTCGGTCCAGGGCGTTGCCGAGTTGCTCCCAGTGCACCAGGTCCCGGCTGTGGAAGATCGGGACGCCGGGGAAGTATTCGAAGCTGGAGCAGGCCAGGAAGTAGTCCTCGCCGACCCGGCACACGCTCGGATCGGGGTGGAAGCCGGCGACCACCGGATTCGTGAACAGACCGTCGACCCAGTCACCCGAACCGGTCGTCGCGCCAGCCGCGACAGCGCTGTCTTGCGCCACGCTCATGCGGATCTCCCATTCACACTGGTCGTTCGGCGGGCCAAAGGTGTTGCCGGTGCGGGTCGCGGCGGAATCCCGGCCGAGGCCCGGGCTGCCATCGGCCGGGTGATGCGCCGTCGAGAAGGCAGGGCCCGACGTCAGCACCCCCGACGTCAGCACCCCCGACGTCGACCACCCGCGAACACGACAGAGAGACCCGAAAGTTTCTTGAGCGACCTCGACAGTTTTCTGGACGAAGCGTAGTGAAGGTCAGCGATTCCGTCAACGACGCCCAGCCCCCGGGGGAACCCGCCTCGAGCCACCTCGACCGGTGCCCGCGCGACCGCTCCGGCCAGCAGCCCGGCCGCCTGGCATCCCGGCGATGTGGCCGGAAGCAACCACCCGCCAGGCTACCCCATAACCACCCCGGCATTGACGACGGTCTAAGAAAGGCGTAGCGTCCGGCCCGAAACTTTCGACCCTCGGGCATCGAAAGTGCGCCACGGTGTGGGAGCCGTGCGGCACGCGCGGAGGAATGGGCAGCCTCCGCCAGCTATCGATCCTGCGCCCGCTCGCGGGAGTGCCCCGGCGGGACCCCGCGACAGCGTCGCGCGCCCTTCCAATCGACGGAGGCCCCATGTCCTCGACCGCAAAGCCGCGCCGGCGGTTGACCGTCGCCGCGCTCGCCCTGCTCACACTCAGCGCAATTCTGATCAACCCGCAACCGGCCTCGGCGCACGGATCGGCGATCGACCCGCCGTCACGCCACTACGGCTGCGCCACCCGGTGGGTGGACTGGCTGAACCCGGTCATGCAAACCCAGGAACCGATGTGCTGGCAGGCATACCAGGCCAACCCAGCCGCGATGTGGACCTGGAACGGTCTGATCCAGGACAACGTGAACAACAACCACCAGGCCCGCGTCCCGGACGGCAAGCTGTGCGGCGGAGGCGACGCCACCTACGCCGCCCTCGACAACCCGGGCCCGTGGCGCGCCCAGGCGGTGAACAACACGTTCACCTGGACCATGCACGACCAGGCCCGGCACGGGGCCGCGTACATCCAGATCTACGTCACCAGACAGGGCTTCGATCCGCTCACCCAGCGGCTGCGCTGGAGCGACCTGGAACTCGTCAAGGACACCGGCCCGTTCCCGGACACCGGATGGCCCACCCGACCGAACGACCCGCTGCTCAACGGTGTCGACTACTCCTTCCAGGTCAGCGCACCGGGACGGACCGGCCGGCACATCATGTACGCGGTCTGGCGGGCCGGCCACGCCGACCAGAACTACTACATGTGCTCCGACGTACGCTTCCCCGGCGGCACACCGGACCCGACCACGCCACCGCCGACCACCCCGCCCCCGGCCAGTCCGCCCCCGACCACACCGCCCGCCGGCAACGCCGGCTGCTCGGCCACGTACGCCGTCACCGGCCAGTGGAGCGGCGGCTTCCAGGCCGACGTCCGGGTGACCGCCGGTTCCACCGCGATCAGCGGTTGGACGGTCACCATGCAGTTCCCGGACGGGCAGACCGTCGGCCAGTCGTGGAACGCCTCGGTCACGTCGAACGGGTCGACGGCGACCGCCCGCAACGTCGACTACAACGGCAGCCTGGGCGCCGGTGCCAGTACCAGCTTCGGCCTGATCGGCTCGTGGGCCAACACGAACCGGGCACCCACGCTGAGCTGCGCGGCGACGGGCTAGCTCCACAGTGGTGAGCCGCTCCACGGTCCGTGGGGCGGCTCACCGTGCATCGCCGACATCCGACTAGCGCAAGGAAGAACTCGATGAGTCTGCAACGCATACGAAGGGAACGGCTCCGCGTCGGGATGCTCGCCGGCACCATGGCAGCGCTGTTGGTGGCCTGGATGATGGTGGCCGTCAGCGCCCAGGCCGCGGCCGGGTGCCGAGTGGCGTACGCGATCTCGGCCCAATGGCCCGGTGGCTTCACCGCCAACGTCGACGTGACCAACCTCGGCGACCCGATCAACGGCTGGAGTCTGGCCTGGGCCTTCCCGTCCGGGCAACGGGTCACCCAGGGCTGGAACGCGACGGTCACCTCCGCCGGCAGCCAGACCACCGCGGTGAACGCCAGCTACAACGCGGCCATCGCGACGAACGCGACGGTCTCGTTCGGCTTCAACGGTTCGTGGACGGGCAGCAACACCGCACCGACGTCGTTCGCGCTCAACGGCGTCACCTGCACCGGCGGCGTCGGCGGCACCAGCCCGCCGACGGCCAGCGTCTCCCCCACCGCCTCGCCGACGGTGTCGCCGTCGGTCCCGCCCACGACGCCTCCCCCGTCGGGCAACCCGATGGCGACGGTCGCGGCGATGCAGCCCGGCTGGAACCTGGGCAACACCCTCGACGCCATCCCCGACGAGACCGCCTGGGGCAACCCGCTGACCACCCAGGCCCTGCTGCGGCACGTACGGTCGCAGGGCTACAACAGCATCCGCCTCCCGATCACCTGGAGCAACCACCACGGAGCCGCCCCGAGCTACACCCTCGACCCGGCCTGGCTCAACCGGGTCCGCCAGATCGTCGACTGGTCCCTCGCCGAGGGCTTCTACGTGATGGTCAACCTGCATCACGACTCCTGGCAGTGGATCAACACGTACCCCACCGACCAGGCGAACGTGACGAACCGGTACCGGGCACTGTGGACGCAGATCACCGCCGCGTTCCGGAACCACTCGCCGAAGCTGGTGTTCGAGAGCATCAACGAGCCGCAGTTCGCCGGCACCTCCGGTGACGACCAGAACTACCAGGTGCTGCGCGACCTCAACGCCGAGTTCGTCCGCATCGTACGGGCGTCGGGCGGCACCAACGCCACCCGGCTACTGGTGCTGCCCACTCTCTACACCAACGCCGACCAGGGCCGGCTGGACGCGCTGACCGCCGAGTTCAACCAGCTTCGCGACCCCAACCTCGCCGCGACCGTCCACTTCTACGGATTCTGGCCGTTCAGCGTCAACATCGCCGGCTTCACCCGCTACAACGCGGAGGTGGAGCAGGACCTCGTCGGAACCTTCGACCGCGTGCACAGTACGTTCGTGTCCCGCGGTATCCCGGTCATCATCGGCGAATGGGCCCTGCTCAACTGGGACCACAACCGGCCCGGCGTCATCGAACGCGGCGAGTTCCTGAAGTTCCTCGAAGCCGTCGGCCATCACGCCCGGATCAGAAACCTCACCACGATGGTGTGGGACGCCGGCCAGTTCCTGAACCGCAACGAGCTGCGCTGGCGCGACCAGGGCGTGTACGACATGTTCAGGACGAGCTGGACCACTCGCTCCGGTACCGCCTCCTCGGACCAGGTGTACGTGCCCCGCACCGGCACGATCACCAGCAAGTCGTTGACGCTCAACCTCAACGGCACGTCGTTGCAGGGCCTGCGGCACGGCGGCACCAACCTGGTCAACGGCACCGACTACACCGTCGCCGGCAACACGCTCACCCTCACCGCCGCCGCCGTCACCCGGCTGGTCGGCAACCGCGCCTACGGCGTCAACTCGACCATCGAGGCCCGGTTCTCCCAGGGCGTGCCGTGGCAGATCAGCATCATCAGCCACGACCCACCGACCCAGGCGGCGGCCAGCGGCACGACTGCCTCGTTCGCCATTCCCACACAGTTCCGCGGCGACCAGCTCGCCACCATGGAGGCCAGGTACGCCGACGGCAGCAACGCCGGACCGGCCAACTGGACCTCGTACAAGGAGTTCTGGACGCACTTCCAGCCCGACTACAACGCCAACACCATCATCCTGAAGCCCGAGTTCTTCGCCGAGGTCAACGACGGCGCCGTCACCCTCACGTTCCACTTCTGGAGTGGCGCCCAGACCACCTACCGCATCACCAGGTCCGGCACCACGGTGACCGGCACCACCTGATCCCCGCGAAGGGTGCCGTGGCCCGCCGGGGCCGCGGCACCTTCCGCACCGAGCCTGTACAACACCATCCCGGCCGGCACGGAGCGTACCTACCTGGAGGTCGCCGGCGCCGGTCATCAGTACATCGGGCAGCCCGGCAGCACCCTCGCGCGTATCATGATTCTGATGCGTCTGCGGTTCCCCTGCGTCGACTGTTGATCACCCGACGGTATCCGCCGAGCGTCGAAACCGTGGGTTCGCCCGCTCGGCTACCTGCCGCTCGTGCGGGCTGCTGGCCGCCGTCGACTGGCGATCCGACGTCGCGGGGCTGGTGTCGCTGGTGGTGGCGGCCCAGGAGGCGAGCAGCGTGACCGGCTCGCGGAACTGCGCGCCCAGAACGAGGGCCGGCAGCCCGGCCTGGTCCGGCGTGATCTTGGCGCGGCGCGAGGTGAGGAACTCGTGCACTTCGACTCGGTTGTCCACGCCCTCGACGGTACGACCCGCCGCGCCGAACTGGGATGTACTGCGGGTACACCCCGTCCGGCCACCGGTCGGCGGCCTTCGTCGCCGGGGTGCCGGTGAGGTACCCGCGCCGGGCCCGAACCCCAGCGTGGGGGTCTCCCGGAGTTGTCGGCACCAGGTCAGTGGCGATCGGTACGTCCGCCGCCCGGAGTCGCCCCGGCCGCGGCGCGCAGGTGCCGGGCGAGCGCCGGGGTGGCGGTGTGTTCCCGGGATCCCCAGGCCAACAGGTGCCGGCGACGGGCCCAGGGGTCCTGGATGTCGCAGACCTCGATCCGGCGGTCCGGGTCGACCGCGCGACGCGGCACGACGGCGAGCCCGACCCCGGCCGCGGCGAGCGCGACCAGGGTGCCCAGGCCGGCGACGGTGGTCCGATACCGGGGCACCGGGGCGAGCGGGCCGGCGTGCTTCTCGATCCAGCGGCGCAGCGAGGAGTCGACGTCGAGCCCGACGAGCGGGTGCTCGGCGACCTCGCGGTAGGGCATCCCGGTACGGCCGGCGAGGATCCCGTCGGCCTGCCCGACGACCACCAGCGAGTCGTCCCCGAGGGGTTCGGTGGGCAGGCCGCAGTCGCCCGCCTCGGCGTCCAGTACCACCCCGAGGTCCGCCGCGCCGTCGGCGAGGGTGCGTACGGTTGTCGGGGTACGGCACTCGGTGGTGGTGACGTCGACGTCGGGATGCTCGCGCAGGAAACTGACCAGGGCCCGGGGCACCAGCCGGTACATCGCCGAGCCGCCGGCCAGCAGGGTCAGCGGGGGACGCGGGGACCTGCCGTAGCTGGTCACGGCGTTCTCCAGTCGCGCCGTCCGGTCCAGGACGTCCCGGGCGTGCCGGGCCAGCGTGGTCCCCGCCGGGGTGGGTCGGACGCCGCGACGCCCCCGGACCAGCAACTCCACCCCGGCCTGGTGTTCCAGGGTCCGTACCCGGGCACTGGCCGAGGGGAGGGTCAGGTGCATCCGGCGGGCCCCGGCGGTGATCGACCCCTCCGTGACGACGTGCACGAAGAGCCGAAGATCATCCAGGTCGTACCGCATCGGGCCAGCCTACGGCTCCGCCTTAGGCTGGCTACGCCAACCGCGCATTGTGCCGCCGCCGGCCGGGTCGGGATGCTCGGCGGGTGTCGGAGCTCATCCTGGTACTGCTGGCCGGTGTCGCCGCCGGCGCGTTGAACGCCGTGGGCGGTGGGGGTACCTTCGTGGCCCTGCCCGCCCTGGTCGCCGCCGGCCTGCCGCCGGTCACCGCGAACGCCTCGACCACGGTCGCCCTGCTGCCCGGGGCGGTGGCCGGCGCGTGGGTCTGCCGGCACGATCTGGTACCGGTCGGCGGCGCCTCCACCAGGGCGCTGACCGTGACGAGCGTGCTCGGCGGCGGCATCGGTGCCGGGCTGCTGCTGGCGCTGCCGGCCAGCTCCTTCGACGCGGCGGTGCCCTGGCTGCTCGCCTTCGCCACCCTGGTCCTCGCGTTCGGGCGCCGGCTGTCCCGGGCGCTGGCCACCGCACTGGACCGCCCGGTCGGCCTGGGTACCCGGGCGGTACTGGCCGGCCAGTTCCTGCTGACGGTCTACGGCGGATACTTCGGCGGCGCCGTAGGCATAATGCTGCTGGCCCTGTGGAGCGTCGGGCTCGGGCTGGACGCCTCGGTCGGCAACCCGGTGCGGTTGACCCAGGTCGCCGCCGTCTACCTGGCCGCGACCGGGCTGTTCCTGGCCGCCTCGGACGTGCTGCGCACTCCGCTGCCGCTCGGCACCATGCTGGTCGGCGCGCTGGCCGGTGGCTTCGCCGGGGCCCACCTCGCCCGCCGGCTGCCGGCCCGGCTGCTCCGTGGCGTCGTGCTGACCACCGCCGTCACCATGACCGTCGGCTATGCGCTGCGCGCCTGGTAGACGGGACAGAGCACTTCTAACCGCCCGCCGTTTCCAGGCGTCCGGTGGCCGCGATCCTGGCGAAGGCGTGGGCGCTGGGTTTGGGAATCCGGGCGAGGTCGTCAGCGTGGTCGACGGCGATGAGACCGAACTTCGGCCGGAACCCCTCGCTCCACTCGAAGTTGTCGAAGGCGGACCAGTGCAGGTAGCCGCGCACGTCGACGCCTTCGGCGCGGGCCTGGGCGAGGGCGGCGAGGTGGGTGTGCAGGTAGTCGACGCGCTCGGCGTCGTCCTCGGTGGCGATGCCGTTCTCGGTGACGTAGAGGGGCAGGCCGGTCCGGGCGGCGCGGTGCAGCATCTGACGCAGCCCGTCCGGATAGCTGGCCCAGCCCATCTGGGTCCGGGTGAAGCCGTCGGGCGGGTCGGCGAAGAAGGTGGGTGCGGCGGGGTCGACCCACTGCTTGCGGTAGTACTGCACGCCGAGCCAGTCGCCGCGGTCCGGGCCGGTGAGGCCGTCGAGGTAGCGGTCGACGATCTCGTGACGCATGAGGCGGCAGAAGGCGTGGCAGGCGTCGTCGTCGCGGATGGGCGCGAGCAGCGGGAGGTTCACGGCGAGTCCGACCCGGGACCGCGGTGACCCGTCGCGGACCGCGCGGACGCCGGCGTGGTGTGCGGCGAGCAGGGTACGGCCGGCCCGCTTCCACAGGGTCGGGTTGGTGATCCCGGGCGGGTGGTAGCCCTCCAGGTAACCGTGCAGCGCCACCATCTGCGGCTCGTTGACGGTGCAGACGTACGGCATCAGGTCGCCGAGTTCGCCGGCGACGTACCGGCAGTAGCGGGCGAACAGCTCGACGGCGTCGGGCGCGAGCCAACCACCGGCGGCGGCGAACCAGCGGGGCAGCGTGAAGTGGTGCAGGGTGACGAACGCGGTCATGCCGGTGCCGGCGAGCGTGGTCAGCACCCGCCGGTAGTGGCCGACGGCGGCACGGCTGAACTCGCCGGGCGCCGGTTCGACGCGTGCCCACTCGACGGAGAGGCGGTGGGTGTTGTGGCCGAGGGAGGCCAGCAGGGCGAAGTCGTCGGCGTACCGGTGGTAGTGGTCGATGGCGTCGCCGGAGGACTCCCGGGCGGCGGTGCGCGGGTCGTGTTCGAAGTCCCACCAGTCGCTGTTGACGTTGCCGCCTTCGACCTGGTGCGCCGAGGTGGCGGTACCCCACAGGAAGTCGGCGGGGAAGTCGATGCCCACGATGCTCCGATCCGAGAAGAGGGGTGGCCTGGCCTACCGGACGGGCAGGCCAGGCCACGCGGCGCTATGCGGTGCGGGTGGCGAAGGTGTGGGAACCGGAGCCGACCCGGTAGACGGCGTAACCGCCGTCGACGCGGACGAAGTGGGCCCGGTCCGGCGTGCCGACCACCCGGCCGCCCTGGGTCGGTACCCAGACCTCGGCGCTGGTGTTGGTGGGGACGGTGACGGTGAGCCGGAACGAGTGCGCGTCCTTGCGCCACTCGGACCGGGCCTCGCCGGCCGGGGTGTGGTAGCTGCCCCTGGCGTAGGTCAGGTCACCGACGACCTTCGGCTGGAAGACCAGATTCCGGTACGCGGTCGAGCCGGCGGCCTCGCGGATGCCGGCGATCCCGCTGTGGAACCACTCCTCGATCTGGGCGAGGATCATGTGGTTCTTCGAGTCGCCACGGTTCCACCGCTCCCCCATCGTCGTCATGCCGCCCGGGTTGGCGGTGGTGGACTCCATGAAGTAGCCGTAGCTGGGCTGCTCGTCCTCCTGGAGCAGGTCCCACAGCACGTCGTCGCGTCCTGCGGCGGCCAGCGCCCGCACGGTGGGTGCCATGCCGATCGTGCCGCCGCTGAAGTGCGGCCCGTCGCCGTTCGGGTGGTAGGCGTAGACGAGTTCGACCAGCGCGTCCAGGACGGCGCCGCGCTCACCGTCGGGGACCAGCCCGGCGTCGAGGGCGAGCGCCTGCGCCGACTGGGTGGCGCCGGCGGTGCCGGCGTTGCCGGCCGTGGTGTAGCGGCGCAGCGTGCTGTTGTAGAAGTGGGCGTTGAAGGCCGCCTTGATCTCCCCGGCCAGCGTCGAGTACTTCTCGGCGTCGGCGGTGTGCCCGGTCAGCCGGGCCATCATGGCGAGCTTGCTGATCATCTCGTGGTAGCCCCAGGTACCGGTGATCCGGCCCGAGGTCTGGTCGGCCGAGACCCAGTCGGCGAGGGCGGCGTCGACGATGTGCGCGTCGGCGCCGGTACCGACCTTCTGCCGCTGGACGTAGTCGGCGAAGGTGACCATCTGGTCGTAGTAGCGGGTCATGGTCTGGGTGTCGCCGTACAGCTCGTAGAGCATCGCCGGTACGAGGATGATCGCGTTGCCCCAGTTGATCTCGTCGCCGAATCGTCCACTGTAGCCCCAGTCGTACACCGGGGTCTTCAGGGCCACGTTGCCGAACATCGGGGTGTCCGCCCGGGACTGCCCCTCGACCAGGTGGTGCATGGTCGTGCGCAGGTACGCGGCGAGCTGGTGGTTGCGGTGGATCGCGCCCATCGGCATCGTGTAGTCCGCCGGATACGACAACTTCTCCCGGCCCGGACAGTCGGTGAAGACCGACATGACGTTGCCGGCGAACGAGTAGCGGGCCATCTTGTTGATCCGGTTGATCCGGGCGTTCGAGGTGACCACCTCACCGGCGACCGGGGTGGCCGCCTGCAACCGGAGACCCTTGATCGTGTCCTTCGTCGGCAGGTACCCGTCGGGCAGGCCGGTGACCTGGACCCACTGCATGCCGAAGTAGCTGAAGTCCGGATGCCAGCTCTCCCCGCCCGGCAGCCCCGCCGTGGTGTACGTGTTGAACAGGTCGACACCCCGGCTCCCACCGCCGCCGCGCAGCGACGCCTGGTCGACCGTGCCGTCCGGGGCGAGCGATTCGGCCGGTGACATCCGCACGGTGGTACCGGCCGGCAGCCCCTGGAGCCGCAGTTGCGGCCAGCCGACGATGTTCTGCCCGAAGTCGAAGACCCAGGTGCCCGGGACGGGATTGGTCACCGAGACCGGGGTGAACGTCTCGACGACCTGCACCGGCTCGGCTGCCCGGGCGACCAGCCTGGTGGCCAGGTTCGGCGGCGGGGCGATGCCGGCGTCGACCCAGCCGGTGGCGGTACCGTCGCGGCGCTTCGCGGTTGCCGACAGGTCGGATCCGGGCAGGTCCCAGCCGGGCTGCTCGCGGCGGGCGTCGTAGTCGGCGCCGGAGTACCAGGCGTCGGTGACCAGCGGTCCGAGGGCGGCCCGCCAGCGACGGTCGGAGACGACGACGTCGCTGCCGCCGCCCGCGTACGAGATCTCCAGCCGGGCGATCAGGCGCGGGGTGACCGCCGCACCCGCGCTCGCGTCGCTGGCCGCGATGTTGTTGCCCGACCCGGTCACCAACGCCCCGGCGGTGTGCGGCTTGGTCAGCCCGGGGGTGAGGGTGATGCCGGTACCGTCGGCGCCGGCGGTGCCGATCGCGGTGATGACCCGGGACTCCAGGCGGTCGCCGCCCTCGCCGGTGTCGACGTTGATGGTGCCGCCGACGTGGTAGTTGGCGACGCTGTCCAGCTTCACGGTGCTCGCGCCGGCCTCGGCGTCGGCGACCAGCGCGCCGCTGCCCTTGGGCTGGCTCTGCCACCACGAGTACGGCGCGGTACGGCCGACCGCCGGGTTGGTGACGCTGCGGCGCACGTACGCGGGGCCGTTGCCGAGCTGGACCCCGAGCGTGTTGCCACCCCGGCGCACCTGCTCGGTGACGTCGTAGGTCCGGTACTCGCTGGAGAGCTGGTAGTTGGAGTTGCCGGGCGCGAGGACCTCGTCGGTGAGGGTACGGCCGTTGAGGGTGGGCTTGTGCAGGCCGACGCCGGACAGGTAGAGGCGGGCACCGGTGACCGTACGACGGTGGTCGACACTGAACTGGCGGGCCAGAATCGGCATCGGCTGGTTCTCGGTACGGCCGGGATACTCGATCCAGTGCGCCGCTCCCCAGTCGGAGGGCACGAGCAGCCCCATCTCCCAGCCCGACGGCCCGCTCCAGTCGGAGGCGCGCCGGTCGGCGTCCCAGACCCGGACCTGCCACACCACCTGCTGACGCGAGGCGAGGGGCCGGCCGGCGTACGCGATGCCGGTCTGCCGGTCGGAGTCCACCTTGCCGGAGTCCCAGAGCAGCCGGCCGCGCTGGAGGTCACGCTCGCTGCCGGCGGCCCGGATCTGGTAGGCGGTCTGCCGGTCGCCGGGGCACGCCGCCCGGGAGCACGGGTGGCTCGCGGCGCGCCGTGTCTCGGCGATCTGCCAGCCGAGGGTCGGCGTGGTGTTGTCGAGGCCGAGCGGTGCGTCGTGGCGGCCGTCGACCTGGAGGTTGACGACCTGGACCTGCGGTTGGCCGCCGGCCTGCCCGGCAGCCGGGGCGGAGTTGAGCGCCTGCGACGCGAGCAGGGTCACGCAAACCCCTACTCCCGCCAGCACGCGCCGACGATTCCTGGCTCTTGACACTGGTGCCCTCCCTTGTCGCCGGCCACCCTCAGGCGCCGACGCATGCTGCGTCTGATCGGTCGTGCTGGTGATGTCGCCGCCGAGGAACGTCCGCACTCCACAGGGCAGGGCGGAAGCCGCACCACACCGGTGAGCGCGGAGTGCGGCCTGTCCGGTGGGTGCTCTGGGGTGACCCCGCCAGCGGTGGCGCCGCCGGCGGGGCCGGTGCGGGATGGAGCCTTCGGGGTTAGCTGCCGGCCTTGTAGTCGGCGTCCATCGCCGCGAGGACCTTGTCCGGGGTGGACTGGTTGCTGAAGATCTCCTGTAGGCCGGCGAGCATGGTCTGCTGCACCTTGGCGTTGGGCCAGAGCTGGTCCATGAACGGCACGGTCCGGTTCCCCTGGATGAACGTGTTCAGCTCGGCGATACCCGGATCCACGGTGGAGCCGCTGTCCGGCAGGGACGGCAGGCTGCCCTGCTTGCCGTTGAACACCTTCATACCCTCCGGCGACATGACGAAGTTGACGAACTTCAGCGCGAGTTCCCTGTTCTTCGCCTTGGCGTTCACCCCGTAGCCGGCGCCGGCCGCGGCGGGCATGAAGAACGACGCGGAGTCGTCGGTGGCGGGCAGCGGCTTGAGGATGTAGGTGCTCGACGGGTTCTTGCCCTTCAGCAGGGCGACGACCCAGTTGCCCTGGATGATGCCGAGGGTCTTGCCGGTGGCGGCGAGTTCCTGGCTGGCCTCGTAGCTGGTACCGAGCGGATTCTTCTGGAAGCAGCCGCTCTTCTGCATCTCCTGGTATTTCGCCATCGCGGCCGTCCACGGCGAGTTGGCGAAGCTGGCCTGGCCGGCCTGCATCTTGGTGTCGAAGTCCCGGTCGGCGGAGTAGACGGTGGTGGCGACCAACGCGTACAGGACGAGTTGGGTGACCCAGTTGTCCTGGATGCCGAGGGCGAACGCGGGAGTGCCCTTGGCGGTGGCCGCCTTGCAGAAGGCCAGCAGATCGGTCCAGGTGCCCGGCGGCTTCAGCCCGGCCTTCTCCATCGCCTGCTCGTTGTAGAGCGCGCCGATGCCGTTGAGGCCGAAGAGCGCGTTGTAGGTCTTGCCCTCGTACTGGGCGACGCTGCGGACCGCGTCCGGCAGCTTGGCCGCCCACGGCTGGTCGGACAGGTCCAGCAGGTAGCCCGGCTTGGCCAGCACGTAGGTGGCGCCCGGGTTGCCGTTGCCCGGCCACACCGTCATCACGTCCGGGGCGGTACCGGAGGCCAACTGGGTACGGATCTGCTGCTGGTACTGGTCGGCGCCGCTGGTGGTGAAGGTGACCTTCACGCCGGGATTGGCCGCCTCGAACGCCTTGACGACGTCCTCGATCGAGCCCTGGTCGACCGAGGCGAGGGTCAGGGTGTTGCCGTCGCCGCCGGAGCCGGCGTTGGTACCGCTGCTGCACGCGGCGAGCAGGCTCGCCGCGGTGACGGCCGCTACCACGGCCGGGAGGGTGCGTATCTTCATGGTGACTCCCATGGGGGAAAGGAGCGGTTAGGTGGCCGCGCCGGGTGCTGCGGCGCTGACGGTGTAGCGGCCGGACGCCAGCCGCAGGGTGACCCCAACGGCTGCCGGCTCGACCCCGAGAACTCCCGGCCGACCGGCCACGGGTGCGCCGTCCGCACGGACGCTCTCCGGGTCGGAGGTCGGGATCTCCAGTAGTGCGGTGCTGCCGGGCGGCACCGCGGCGGTCACGGTGATCCGGCCCTCTTCGATGGACCAGCCGCAGGCGACACGTCCCCGTACGGTCTCCTGCTCGGCCCGGGCCCAGCTCAGCCGGCCGCCGGGCAGCGGCCGGAGCAGCAGTTCGCGGTACGCCACCGACGACGCGGTCTGGTCGATGCCGGCAACCCGGCCGAAGAGCCAGTCGCCGACGCTGCCCAGGCTGTAGTGGTTGAACGAGTTCATCGCCGGCGACTGGAACCCGGCGTGGTCGGTCCAGCCGTCCCAGCGCTCCCAGATCGTGGTGGCGCCATGCCGGATCGAGTACCCCCAGGACGGGTATTCGTCCTGGTGCAGCAGGGCGTAGGCGAGGTCGGCCCGGCCGTGCTCGGCCAGTACCGGGCAGAGCAGCGCCACCCCGACGAATCCGGTACTGAGCCGGTGGTCCCGCTTCTCGATGTCGGCGGCCAGGTGCCCGACCGCCGCCGGCACCAGCCGCTCCGGCACCAACCCGAACGCCAGCGCGAGCAGGTACCCGGTCTGGGTGCCGCCCTCGACCGTGCCGTCTTCGTCCAGATAGGAGTCGATGAAGGCGGCGCGGATACCCCGGTGCAGCTCCCGCAGCTCGGTCGCCTCGTCGTACCGGCCCAGCACCTCCGCCGCCTGCGCGACGAGCTGGGCGCTGTGCGCGAAGTACGCCGTCGCCAGCACGTCCCGAGGGGTGTACGCGTCGACCTGGAGCCAGTCGCCGTAGGAGTTGCCGGTACGGTGCCGCCACCGCAGGTCCGGGTTGTGCCGGTGCACGTGGTGGACCCAGGCCAGCATCGCGTCGAAGGTGCGTTCCAGGGTGCGGCGGTCGCCGTACGTGCGCCAGAGGTGCCAGGGGATGATCACGCCCGCGTCGCCCCAGCCGGGTGCGGCCTCGCGGGTGACGGAGACGACCGGGGCGACGTCCCGGAACGCGCCGTCGGCGTCCTGCCCGTCGACCACGTCACGCAGCCAGCGGGCGAAGAAGGCCGACACGTCGGCGTTACGGCTCGCGGTGGGCGCGAAGATCTGCGCGTCGGCCAGCCAGCCCAGCCGCTCGTCCCGCTGCGGGCAGTCGGTCGGTACCGCCAGGAAGTTGCCCCGCTGCCCCCAGGTGATGTTCGACTGCAACTGGTTGACCATCGGGTCGGAGCACTCGAACCGGCCGGTGAACGGAGTGTCGTTGTGCAGCACCCGCGCGGTCACGTCCGCGCCGAGCAGCTCGCCCGGGTGGTTGTCGACCTCCAGATAGCGGAAGCCGTGGAAGGTGAACCGGGGCTCGAAGACCTGCACCGGGTCGTCGGCCGTGACGTAGACGTCGGTGGCCCGGGCGCGGCGCAGATTGTCCAGGTACAGTTCGCCGCCGTCGAGTACCTCGGCGTGGCGCAACACGATCCGCCGCCCCGCCGTGACGTCGCGGAGGGTGAGGCGGACCCGGCCGACCAGGTTCTGACCGAAGTCGACGACGAACCGGCCCGGCCCGGTCCGGCGCACCTGCACGGCGGGCAACTCCCCGGTGACCCGGATCGGCTCGTCCGGCTCGGCCACCAGCGGCCCGGGCGCGGGGTCGAGCACCCCGGCCGGGACGAACCCGTCGGGCTCGCCGACGGTGTCCCAGCCCGGCACGTGCTGGCGGGCGTCGACCTGCTCGCCCATCAGCAGGTCGGCGACCCGGATCGCACCCGGACGCTCGGTCCAGCCCGCACCGGTGCCGACCACCTGCCGGGAGCCGTCGGCGAAGTCGACGACCAACTGGGCCAGGAAGGCCGGCTGGTCGCCGTAGTGCCGGGCCGGGCGGCGGGCGTCGAAGCCGACGAACCCGCACCACCAGCCGTCCGCGACGATCGCGGCGAGCACGTTGACGCCCTCGCGGAGCTGGTCGGTGACGTCGTAGCTCTGGTACTGCTGCCGGTGGTGGTATTCCGTCCAGCCCGGCGCCAGTTCCAGGTCGCCGACGCGGGTGCCGTTGAGCCGTGGCTCGTAGACGCCACGGGCGGTGGCGTAGAGGCGGGCGCGCACCGGCGGCCGGGTCAGGTGGAACTCGTGGCGCAGGTACAGCGGCGGCGCCACCAGCGACGACTCGGTCTGCACGTCGTCGCCGGGCGGGTCGGCGTGCGGCAGCGCGAGCGGATCCCGGCCCACCCACACTGCGGTCCAGTCGTCGGGGTGCAGCAGGCCCGTCTCGAACCAGGTCTGGGCACACCCGGCCGGGGCGCCGGTCTCGTCCCAGACCTCGACCCGCCAGTGGTAGCGGGCCGCCGACCGCAGCACCGGACCGTCCCACGGCACCCCGATGCTGTCCACGGACTCCCGCCGCCCGCTGTCCCAGACCAGCCGGTCCGGATCGTCCAGGTCCGTCGCGCGCTCGGCCGCGGTGATCCGGTACGCGCTCTGCGCCGCGCCGTGCCGCGCCGACTCCAGCTTCCAGGACAGTCGTGGGCGTGGCGGGTCTACTCCGAGGGGCTCGTGCCGCTGTTCCGTCGTCAGGCCGTAGGGTGTCATCCCTTCAGCCCTCCGGCGAATCCGTTGATGATGCTGCGTTGCAGCGCGAAGTAGACGGCCAGGATCGGCACGACGCTGATCACGAGCGCGGCGAAGATGAGGTTCCAGTCCGAGACGAACTGGCCGACGAAGCCGGCCAACGCCACGGGTACGGTCTGCTGGTCGCTGCCGGACAGGTAGAGCAGCGGGGTGAAGAAGTCGTTCCACACCGCGATCGCGTTGAGCACCAGGGCGGTCACCGTGATCGGCTTGAGCATCGGGAAGACGACGTACCGGAAGACCTCCAGCGGCCGGCAGCCGTCGATCAGCGCGGCGTCCTCGAAGTCGCGGGGCAGCGCCCGCATAAAGCCGACGTAGAGGAACGTGGTGAA
This sequence comes from Plantactinospora mayteni, assembly GCF_016862935.1. Lineage (GTDB taxonomy): Bacteria > Actinomycetota > Actinomycetes > Mycobacteriales > Micromonosporaceae > Plantactinospora > Plantactinospora mayteni. The sequence goes on along the minus strand of NZ_BONX01000053.1, from coordinate 31,754 downwards.
CGGCACCTGGAGCCCGGCGTAGAACAGGACCAGCGCCCAGACGCTGCCGAGCAGGCCGAGGTCGCGCATCGTCTGGTAGAGCGGCAGCGCGGCGAGTTGGAACGGCAGGATCAGCCCCAGCAGGATCAGTAGGAACATCCCCCGTGACCACCTGGCGGTCGCCCGGGCCAGCGGGTACGCGGCCAGCGAGGAGACCGCGAGCACGATCAGTACGCTGGCGGTGGTCACCAGTACGCTGTTGGCCAGCGCGCCGCCGAGCCCGCCCTCCTGCCACGCCTGGGTGAGGTTGTCCAGGGTGGGGCTGGTGGTCGGCCGGATCGGCGACGAGGTGTCGGAGGTTGGCCGGATCGCCAGGTTGACCAGCACGTACACCGGGAAGGCGACGACCAGCGCGACCGCGATCATCACCAGCTCCAGGACGAAGGTGCGCCAGCGGTAGCGGTTCACGACGCCGCCCTCTCGTTGCGGGACAGCACGAAATACTGGCTGGTCGAGGCGACCGCGACGATGATCGTCAGCACGACCGCGAGGGCGATGCTGTAGCCGAACTCGCCGAGGGTGAACGCGTCCTTGTAGATCAGCGTCGAGATCGTGTCGGTGGCGTGCCCGGGGCCGCCCCCGGTCAGCGCGTACACCTGGTCGAACAGCTTGATCCCGCCGATGATGGAGAGCATCAGGTTGATCGTGAACGCCGGGGCGAGCAGCGGTCGGACCACCCACCAGAACCGGCGTACCGGTCCGGTGCCGTCGATCGCGGCGGCCTCGTAGATCTCCCTCGGCACCGACTGAAGCCCGGCCAGGAAGATCACCATCGAGTAGCCGGCGAACTGCCACACGATCACGCCGACGATCGCCCACAGCGCGAGTTGCGGGTCGCCCAGCCAGTCCTGCCGCCACGATTCGAGCCCGACCGCGCCGAGCAGGCTGTTCACCGCGCCGTCCGGTCCCAGCAGGTTGCGCCACAGGTAGGCGGTCACGATCGGGGTGATCACCGCGGGGGCGAACAGGAGCACCCGCAGCACGTTCCGCGATTTGATCATCGTGTTGACGCCGAGCGCGAGCAGCAGCCCGAACCCGTTCTGGATGATCGTGATCGCCACCGCGAGGACGAGGGTGTGCCAGACCGCCTGCCGGGCGTTCGGGTCGCCGACCATGTCGGTGAAGTTGCCGAACCCGACCCAGGAGAAGTCCGGGCTCAGGCCGTCCCAGTCGGTGAAGGCGTAGTAGATGCCACGGGCGCTCGGGATCAGGACCACGAAGGCGAACAGCAGCATCGCCGGCGCCGCGAACCACCACGGGGGGATGCTGCCCGAGCCCAGGCGGCGTTCCCGGTTATGTCTTTTCGGGATAGTTGTCATCCGTTGGATCTACTTCCTTGGAACGTTTCATCCGGGGCGCCGTACCGAGGGCTTCTACAGCACGACAACACGGAGAGTGAGTGGGCAACGTTTTCCAAGATGTTGCGCCTGACCCTAGAAGTTCACGAGTTTGACGTCAAGAGGCCGGCCTGTCGGCCGGGAGATGAACCGATTAAACTCCCCAGGCAACGTTCCCCACCCCTGGTTGCCCGGGAGGCCCCCCGGATGGATACCCCCGTAGCGCCGCCACCCCGGCGGATCACCATCGTCGACGTCGCCCAACACGCCCAGGTCTCCACGACCGCAGTGTCGAAGGTGCTACGCAACGCGTACGGCGTCAGCCCGAAGATGCGGGACCGGGTGCGGCAGGCGATCGCCGAACTCGGCTACCGGCCCAACGCCGCCGCGCGGGGCATGCGCGGCCAGACCTACACCATCGGCGTGATGCTGCCCAACATCCGCAACCCGTTCTTCGCCGAGATCCTCGACGGGCTCACCGACCACCTCGCCGACACCGACTACCAGGTCCTGCTCGGGCCGGGCTGCAACGGCCGGGAGGCCGAGGCCAAGGTCACCCACGCCATGATCGACCGCAGCATGGACGGCCTGATCCTCATCGCACCGATCTCGACGCGCGCCCACCTCGACCACGTCGCCGCGACCGTGCCCACCGTCGTCGTCGGTCGACACGGCCGGTCGCGGGCCTACGACAGCGTCGCCGACGACGATTTCGCCGGCGCCGCGCTGGTCGTGGATCATCTCGCCGACCTCGGCCACACCCGGATCGCGCACATCGAGCACCACGAGACCGACCGGGACTGCCTCGCCGAGATGCCCAACGCCATCCGCGCCGCGGGCTACCAACAGGCGATGCGGGCCCGGGGTCTCGCGGACGAGATCGACATCGCCTCCACCACCTACACCCAGGACGGCGGCTATCTCGGCGCCCAACAACTACTCGCCCGGCCGGTCCGGCCGACCGCCATCTTCGCCGGCGCGGACATCGTCGCCATGGGCGCCCTCGACGCCATCGCCGAGGCCGGTCTGCGGGTGCCCGAGGACATCTCCGTCGCCGGGTACGACAACACCACCTTCGCCGCCTTCCGCCCCATCTCCCTGACCAGCGTCGACCAGGCCGGTCACCAGATCGGCGCCAACGCCGCCCGACTGCTGCTCGACCGCATCGTCGACCGGCAGCGGCCCGCCGCGCAGGTGAGGCTCTCCCCCACCCTCGTCACCCGGCACACCACCGCCCCGCCACCCGCGCCCTAACTGCCGTCCCCGGACATCTCCCGCATCCGAGTCGACCACGGGTAACGTTATCCACATCGTGCACGCCGGGGTGGTCGGCTATGGTCTCGTGTCCAGTCCGTGGTCGGGTAGTTCAGTGCCTGGTCGGGTAGTTCACTGCCTGGGCGGGTAGCGGCGGGCCGTCCTTTCGGGCACGCGACAACGCCGGCCCGCAGTCACACCCCGAGCGCCCGCTCCCGCGCCGGCCACGCGACGTCGTCGAACGCGAGCCACGGCGCGGCCGCCACGGCTGCGGGTGTCATCCCGGCAAAGGCCATGACATCCCGACACAGGTGGGACTGATCGACAAAGCCACCCTCCGCCGCCACCAGGGCGGCGCTGTGCCCGGCGGCGAGGCGGTGCGCCACGTGGTCGAACCGGACCAGCGTCGCGGCGCGCTTTGGGGTAAGACCGATCTGGGACCGGAATCGGGACCACAACCGCCTACGGCTCCATCCCACCTCGGCCGCCAGTCGCTCGACCCGAACCCGCCCCCGGCTCGTCATCATCTGCCGCCAGATGAAGGCGACCTCCGGATCCACCGCCCGGCCCGCCGCACGCCGCCGCGCGAGCGCGGCCGTCATGACCGCGAACCGGTCGTCCCACGACCCGGCAGCGCGAACTTGCTCCCGCATTCGCTCGGCGTCACGGCCCCACAGATCCTCGAGGGCGACCACGGTCGCGGCTAACTCGAACGAGGCACCCAGCACCGCGTGCGCGACCACCGGCGAGAGCCGTACCTGTAGAAGGTCGACATCGCGCCCGCTCCCTCGAACGCTGCCCAGGCCGGGGCCGACGATGACACCGCCTCGCTTCCGCGTACCACTGGCGTCGTCGACGAGCAGCGCGTCGCCGAAGTCGATGAACATCGTGATCGCGGGGTACGGAACCATCCGAAGCTCGACCGAATCCTCGGCTCGACCGCGAAAGCCGGCCATGCTGACTCCGGCCATCGGGCCCGAACCTGCCGGGACCGCGATGTCCACCACGGTCCCAGCGACACGAACCCGCCCGACAGGTCGCATACTGCCATGTTACGAGCCTCGGTTTACCCAGGGCTACCGTGGGTAAGGCGCGCAGGTGCGCCAGGGACCTCTCGCAGACAGTTATCCGGGGGCGGTCGCCCTCGTCGTCTGTTCCCTGGTCCCGTACCTGGTCCTGACGGTGGCAGTCCTTCCGCTCGGGGAACTCATCTCCGCGAGCCTCGGCATCTCCCGCCCCGCGCTGCTGGTCGTCGCCAGCCTCTCCGCCGGGGCGTACGCCGTCGGCACCCTGCTGGCCGCGCAGTTCGCCCTGCACCTCCCGCCGCGACGAATGCTCCTCGGCTACGAGGTCTGCTTCTTCGTCGCGTCCGTACTCGCCGCCTGGGCCCCGAACGCGCCGGTCTTCATCACGGCCTTCATCGCCCAGGGGCTGCTGACCAGCCTGATGCTGATCGCCGCGCTACCCCCGCTGGTCATCTCCTGGCCGGCGGCCAAGATGCCGATCAGCGCCGGAATCCTGAACCTGTGCATCTTCGGCGCCGTGGCCATCGGCCCGACCATCGGCGCGCTACAGGCTGCCGCGGGTGGCTGGCGACTGCTGTTCTGGGGCGTCGCGGCGGTGGCCGGACTGGCGCTGCTCTTCTCCGTACTCACGTTCCGCGACACCCCGCCCCAGGACCCCAGCGCGCCCTGGGACATCGTCGCGCTGGTGCTGGGCGTCACCGGCTGCGGCGCGTCCTTCTACGGCGCGGGCCAACTGCTCGCCAGCATGCGCGCCGACGTGCAGTCGGTGGTCCCCCTCGTCACCGGAGTCGCCCTGATCGCGTTCCTGGTGGTCTACGAGTACCGGCTGCACAACCCGCTCGTACCGGTGAAGGCGCTCGCCACCTCGGTCCCGCTGGCCGGGATCTTCGCCGCCCTCACCACCAGTGCCGCCGCCTTCGGCGCGATGGAACTGCTCCTGGCGGTGCTCCGTACCGCCAGCACACCCACCACCACGGCGCTCATCTTCCTCCCCGAGTTCGTCGCCGCCATCGCGATCGCCGGACTCTTCGCGGCATTGTTCCGGACCCGGTTCACCCCGGTACTGACCGCCGGCGGACTGCTGATGGTGGTGGCGTCCGCGGCGTTGCTGCTGGCCGCACTCCCGGCGGTCGGTCCCACCCTCGCGGCGGTCACCGGCCTGCTCGGGCTGGGCGTGGCGGCGGCGGTCTCGCCGGCCCTGTTCCTGGCCGGCCTGTCCCTGCGGGCGAGAATGCTGCAACGGGTCTTCGCCCTGATCGAGCTGCTGCGGGCCGTGACCGCGTTCCTGACCGCCCCGATCCTGGTGTTCCTCGCCGGAACCCTCGGCAACGACCAGACCTCCGGTACCCGCGACGCGCTCTGGATCTGTCTCGGCATCGCCGCCGTCGGGCTCGTCGGCGCATCCGCGCTGTACCTGTCGGGCCGGCCACGCCTGGAGACGCCGGACCTGGAACGCTGGCAGGGTCGCGGGGAACCCGCCTGGGAGTCCCCGCCCCTCCTCAGCGCTCTGCCACGCAAACGGCGGTGAGGGTGGTACGGCGGTGCCGACGGCCGCTCATGGTGCCGGCCGGTCAGGCCGCGTCGGCGTCTGCTGGCCAGGCTCTGTCGTCGACGGCCAACCATGGCTCGCTCGCGGCGGCGCTGGGGGTTGTCCCGGTGAACGCGCGGACCTCGCTGTACAGGTGGGACTGATCGGCATAGCCGCCGTCCGCTGCCACCCGGGCAGGGCTGTCTCCTCGGACCAGGCGGTGCACGGCGTGGTCGAAGCGGACCAGCATGGCGGCGCGTTTGGGCGTCAGCCCGATCTGTGAGCCGAAGCGTGACCACATACGCTGGCGGCGTACGGGCCCGGGCCAGCACGGCGAGCAGCGGAAACTCGTACGCCCACCAGGTGACCATCCGGTCCGATTGACCCAACTGGACCACAGTGGCGGGTCTGCGGGGACTTCATTTGGCGTCAACTGAATGTCTGTGCGGCCAGTCAGTCAGTCTTGCCCGGGCGATCCGCTCGCGGGAACGTGGACGGATCGACTGGAGGTGAAGCCCCGATGACCATCACGTTGTCGTTGGCCATGGTGGCGACGTTGACCCTGCCACCCGTGGGAGCCGGCGGAACCCTCGACTCCTCGACGGAGGGTCGCGGTACGACGACCCGGGTCAGTGTCTCCGGCACTGGCGAGCAGGGGAACAGCCTCGCCTTCGACGGCGCGACAAACGGGGACGGGCGGTACGTCTCCTTCTCGTCGTACGCCTCGAATCTCGTGTCCGGGGACACCAACGAGGACGCCGACGTGTTCGTCCGGGACCGCGCGGCCGGCACCACCACGCGGGTGAGCGTCGCCAGCGACGGAGTCCAGGGCAACGGCTGGAGCGTGGAGCCCGTCCTCAGTACCGATGGGCGCTTCGTGGCGTTCACCTCCAGGGCGTCGAACCTCGTCCCCGGCGACACGAACGACGAACCGGATGTGTTCGTCCACGACCGACGTACCGGCACCACCCGGATCGTCAGCGTCTCCACCGACGGTCTCCAGGCCGACAACGGCGGCGCCAGCGGTGCGCGGATCAGCGCGGACGGCCGGTTCGTCGCCTTCGTCTCGTGGGCGTCCACTCTGGTCCCCGACGACACGAACGGCGCCGCGGACGTCTTCGTCCGCGACCTCCGAAGGGGAGTCACCAGCCGGGTGAGTGTGTCGAGTCTCGGTGTGCAGGGCAACCAGTTGAGCCAGGAGTCCGCGATCTCGGCGGACGGCCGGTTCGTCGCCTTTTCGTCGGACGCCGCCAACCTGGTGCCCGGCGACACCAACGAGTCGCCGGACGTGTTCGTCCACGACCGGCGGACCGGGGTGACGAGCCGGGTCAGCCTCACCGACGACGAGGCGGAGGCGGTCGGGCCGGCACCGGAGCTTGGCAGCCGCAGCCCGGCGATCAGCGCGGACGGCCGGTACGTGGCGTTCACCTCCTTCGCCCTCAACCTGGTGCCCGGCGACACCAACGGCTTCCCGGACGTGTTCGTCCGGGACCGCCGGGCCGGAACCACCCGCCTCGTCAGCGTGTCGTCCGGCGGCATCCAGGCCGACGCGGCCGGTCGCGGCCCGTCCATCAGCGCCGACGGTCAGTACGTCGCGTTCAGTTCGCCCGCGACGAACCTGGTCCGGGGCGACACCAACCAGGATCTGGACATGTTCCTCCACGATCGTCGAACCCACCGCACGATCCGGGTCAGCGTCTCCACCGCAGGCGTCCAGGGCAACGGCAGTGTGCTGCCGGGCCAGGTCAGCGGAGATGGCCGGCACGTCGTGTTCACGTCCGCCGCCTCCAACCTCGTTCCCGCCGACAGCAACGAGGCACAGGACGTGTTCGTCTGGGACCCGCACGGCACACGGAGCTGACCGGACGCCCGGAAAGCCCCGTGGTCAGCGCTTCCGGGCGCAGTGCCGTCAGCGTGCGTCCGGGCGCAGTGCCGTCAGCGTGCGTCCGGGCGCGGCGTCGTCAGGGTGTCCGGGCGGCGCTCTGGTCGGCGGCCCGCGCCAGCGCGACCGGAAGCAGCCCGGCCAGTTGGGTGGCGGTGACGCCCTGCCCCGGCTGGAGCATGACCACCACGTCGCCCCGACGGCCCACCACCCGGTCCCTGGCGAGGTACGCCTCGTCGCCCTGTGGTGTCGGCAGTGGTTGCCCGGTTCCCTTGCCGATGACCATGATCAGTCGACCGGACCGGCCGTGGACCACACTCACCGAGACCGCCGATCTGCCCGCCAGGTCGTTGAAGTTGGCGTACCCGAATCGCTTGTCCTTGACGTGGCCCGCGGTCCGGTCCGGTCGCACCTGGCGACCCACCGCGGCGCCGAGTTCGTCGACGGTCAGCAGGGTCTCCGCGCCCAGGTTTGCCGCGGTCGGCGTGCCGGTCGGGGCCTCGACCACGGCCGGCACGCGGCGGGCCGCCCGTAGCACGGTGACCTTCTTGACCCGGCGGGTCCACCGCCGGACCCGTGCGCTGACCACGTCACCCAGTTCGCACTGGCCGGCGATCTCCTTGGGCAGGATCCAGGCCCGGGTCCGGTCGGACCGGCCGTCGTCGATGACCAGGTAGTAGTTGACCGGTATCCGCTCGCTGCTGTTCTCCGGCGTGGTGAACCGCCACATCTGATGCCAGATCACCTCGCCGGAGACCGTAGCCGGCGTCGACAGGTCGACGAACACCCGGATCATTGTGTACCCGGCGTAGCCGAGCAGGGCCAGCCCGACCAGCATGACGCCGAGGGTGACCGGGTCCAGGTCGGGAAGGTGCCGCCACGGCGTGAGCCAACGGCCGAGCAGGTCCTCGCCCGGGTCGGTGGCAGTTGTGCTCTCTCCCCCGAGCAGCGCCGGTCCGACGACGCCGAGGAGCGACCAGCCGAACCCGACGGCACCCAACGCGCGAACGGCGGGCCAACCGAGCGACTGGCCGTACCGTGGCAGGGTGTGCGGGTAGCTGACGTCGACCTGGCGCCAGGTGCCGCCGTACGCCGACCAGAGGCGGCTCCGGTCGGCCAGGCCGAGGTGGACGACCTGCGAGGCCACCCGGGTGACGCCGAGCGCGGCGCCGTACGGCAGGTAGCGGCCCCAGACCGTCACGGCCGCGGGAGGCAGGTCGGCGAACGCCTCGTGCCCGGCCAGCCATCCGCGTAGGCCGAGCCAGCGGGCGGCGACGGCCCGACCCTGCGGGGTGTCCCGTTCGCCCATGTTCCGTCCGGCGACGGTGGACAGGATCGTCGTCGTGACGAAGAAGGCGACGGCCACCCCTTCCCACCGGTCGGTGTCCCCGGTCCGGGACAGGTAGTGGTAGGCGCCGGCCGCGACACCGAGTCCGGCGATCCCGCCGAGTACCCCGAGCGCGGTGGCCAGGCTCCGGGGAAACCTGCGCCGGGTCAGACCGCGCTGGCGGGCCTCGGCGATGACCGCCCGGCCCAGCGAACCCGACCAGTTCGCGGCGCGCTTCTCGTCGGCGAAGGCCAGCGCGGTCAACGGCACCACCCCACCGACCGCGCGCTCGGTCACCCGGTCGAGGACCTGCCGCTCGTAGCTGTTCAGCCCGTCGCTGCGGCCGGTCGGATGCACGGTACTGTCGCGCGGATCGGGTCCGGCCTGCCGCAGTTCGAGATAGCCCCGGGCGGCGAGGTCGAGCAGGGTCGACTCGGCGGCGTCGACGGTGATGCTCCACCGGTTGACCAGCAGGCTGACCACCGCCGGGGACTCCGGGCCGGGCAGTTCCATCGAGGCCGGGGCGGCGGAGGGGGTGACCGGCCGGGTGAGCAGCCGGGCGGTCAGGTAGACGGCGGTCCAGACGGCGAGGACCGCCACCGGCAGCCCCAGCTCGATGGCCAGGTCAACGGGGTTCATCGTGCCGCTCCAGCCCTCGTCCGGCCGTCAGAACCGCACCGGCACGTCGGCACGCTCGCCGTCGGCCGCCTCGAAGTACCGCTCGGCACGGAAGCCGCCCATCGCGGCGATGACGTTGGTGGGCAGGGTCTGAACCGCGGTGTTCAGCGACTGTACGGCGCTGTTGTAGAACTGCCGGGCGTACGCGATCTTGTCTTCGGTGCCGGCGAGTTCACGCTGGAGTTCACCGAAGTTCTCGCTGGCCCGCAACTGTGGGTACGCCTCGGCGACCGCGAACAACCGGCCGAGCGCCTGGGTCAGCGCACCCTCGACGGCGACCCGCTCCGGCGTACCGCCCGGGGTCCCCATCGCGGCGACGCGGGCGGCGGTCACCGCCTCCAGTGTGGCCCGCTCGTGTTGCGCGTATCCGCGCACCGTCTCCACCAGGTTCGGAATCAGCGAGTGCCGCCGCCTGAGTTGGACGTCGACCTGCGCCCAGGACGCCTGCACCTGAGCACGCAGCCGTACGAGCCGGTTGTAGCCGCGCACCGCGGCGATCAGCGGGACGATCACCAGCAGGGCCAGCACCGCCAGCCCGCTCACCAGTACCAGGCCGGAATCCACGTGGTCACCTCTCCGTTCAACCGGTCGACCGAGCATTCCCGGCGACTGCCACCAGGATCTGCCGTCGAGTTGTCCCGGGGCTGACGGCCGGCCATCCACCTGATGATCGCCACCCGGTCGCCCCGCATCAAGTCTGCGGAGGATCCTGCGCTCCGCCCGGCCCGCCGGGCGGAGGTCGGCACGAACTGGTGAGAGACGGCCACCCCGCCCCTGCCGGGTGGCGCTCCCCGGCGTCGGCCGACGGCTGCCCAGCGCCGGCCGATGGCTCCTCGGCGCCGGCCAGGTGGCTCCTCGGCGCCGCTCGGGTCAGGGGCGAGACGGCGATGGGGAACCTTCCCGGGGGCAGGACGCCGGGAAAGTTCCCCATCGGGCGGAGTGGGACTATCGGGCGGTGCGGGACTATCGGGCGGTGCGGGCCGGGGACGGTTCGACGGCGGGGCAACTGGTGCCGCTGGCCGGCACGACCAACGAGGTCAGGTAGCGGTCGATGGTGTCCCGGGTACACGGGCTGACGTTGTAGACGCCGTGCCCGGCCCCCTCGTAGCTGAGCAGCACACCGTGCCGGCCAAGCTGCTGGGCGACGTTCGTGGCCCAGTTGTACCCGGCGGCGGGATCGTGCACGGAGTTGAGCAGCAGGAGCGGCCGGTCGGTGCGGATCTGCAACCGCTGCGGCGGGTTGTCGACCCGGGGTGTGCCGAGGCACGACTCCAGCGCCGCCAGCGCCTGCGGGTACGGCAGGTCGGTCCCGATCCGGGCCATCTCACGGACCCGGGCGGCGTACTCCCGGTAGTCCCGGATCGGCAGGTGCCAGTCCTGGCAGAAGATCGCCAGGTAGTTGCTGCTGGTCTGGGTCGCCGACGTGGCCGGGCCGTTCGGCTTCGCCTCGTCCGCCTCGCCAGCCTCGTCGGGTGTCGCCGTGCTCAGCGTGCTGATGGTCCGCGCCAGCCCGGCGTAGTCGGGGTCGTAGAGCGCACGCGGCGCGAGGAAACCGCTGAGGGCGTACGGGGTCAGCGTCGCCGACGGGTTCTTCGGGTCGGGTACCTCCCCGCGCCCGGCCCGGTCGAGCAGCTCGGCCCAGACCGCGCGGACGTCCCGCCCGTGCAGCGCACAGCTCTCGGTACGGTCACACCACGCCACGAACGCGTCGAACGAGTCCTGTGCGGCGGCGGTCTGGGTGTTCAGGAAGTCCCGGGTGTCGAGGCTGGGATCCATCACGCTCTCCAGCACCATCGCCCGGACCCGGTGCGGGAACAGTTCGGCGTACCGCTCGCCGAGCAGGGTCCCGTACGAACTGCCGTGGTACGTCAGCTTCGCCTCGCCAAGGGCTGCCCGGATGGCGTCCAGGTCCCGCGCCATGCCGCGGGTGTCGGCGTGCGCGAAGACCGGCCCGGTCCGGGCCCGGCAGTCCGCCCACAGCCGCCGGTTGTACGCCACCGTGGCGTCGAAGTCGGCCTGGCTGGTCAACACCGGTGCGGGCCGCTGGGCGAGCAGGTCGGTCGAACAGCGCACCGGGCTGCTCCGGCCGACGCCGCGCGGGTCGAAGCTGACGATGTCGAACCGGCGCCGGAGTTCGGGGCTGAACCGGTTGATGCCCTCCACCACCCGGCTCACCCCGGAGTCGCCGGGGCCGCCGGGCCCGAAGACCAGGGTGCCCACCCGGGCGGCGGGATCGGTGGCGGTGCGGCGGGCGAGCGCCAGCTCGAACGTCGGGCCGGCCGGCTGGTCCCAGTCGATCGGCACCGAGAGGGTGCCGCACCGCGCGGTGGCGTCCTCGGCGCACGGACTCCAGTCGACGCCCGGGGCGTCAGGCGGCAACGCCGCTCCGCTCGCCCCCGGAGCACCGGCACCGGCCAGCATCACGGCGGCGGCGATCGCCGTACCCCAGGCGGTGGCCCGGCGGACGGCTCGACGCCGGGTCGGATTGCGTTCGTACAGCATGGGGTGATGTCCTTTCGGTGAAGGAGTGTTGCGCGCAGAACTCGCCCGTGGGCGAGGCGGTGCTTCTTCCTCCTGGGCCGTCGAGTTGGCGCTCGACGGCCCAGGGCCCGGATCGGCCGCAGCGGCTCAGCACAACCGGGGCGGGTCGGCACGGAGGCGCCGGGGCGGCACGGCCGCAGCAGGTCGGCACGGCCGCAGCCGCTACTCGACCTCCTTGAGTACGCGCTCCAGGGATGTCATCCGGGCTTCCATCTGGCTGAGCCGGCTGCCGAGTTCGGCCAACTGACGTTCGGTGCCCTCCTGGGTCCGCACCGCCGTCTCGGCGAGCCGCTTGTACTCCCCCTCGCGGGCGAGCACCGCTTTGGCCCGCCAGGTCCGGGCCACCTGCACGATGATCGTGGTGATCACGCTGATGACCAGGGCGAAGAGACCGACTGCCCCGACGACTTCCGTCCAGTCGTGTTCGCTCATGACCGCGATCCCTCCTCGACGCCCCGCTCGCCCGGTTCCGGAAGGCTCAGCGTCTGTTCCGCCGCCGCTACGGCGTCCGGCGTCAGCCGGTAGTCGAACTGGTTGACCTCGTAGAACTTCATTGCCTTCCCGTCCTCTGACAACTCAAGTTGCGCCGACACCAGGCCGGCCGCCTCCAGCTTTCGCAGGTGGACCTGGAGCAGTGCCCGGCTGATGCCGAGCTGGCGGGCGAGCCGGCTCACGTAGTTGCGTTCTCGGACCAGCGCCGCGACGACCCGCAACCGGTGCGGGTTGGCCAGCGTGGCCAGCACCCGTACCAGGTCGTCACCGGTCGGGCCGGGTCTACTCATAGCGAAACCCCGCACATGCCAAGAGAAGCTAGCAGGTGCTCAGAACGACTTGCCAGTCGACCGGCACGACGGCTGTCAGGGATGGCGTTCAAGGGATGTTGTAGGGCTAGCCGGATGTCCGGCGCCCACGGATGTCACCAGGCTCTACACCCGGACATCCCGATCGTGGCCGGCCGAGAGGTGTGCCGCCCGAGCCTATGAGCCGTGGTGGGTGGTGCCGCCGGTTCCGGACCGCAGTTGGGCGAATGCCTGGTCGGCGTCGGCGACAGCCTCGGGATGGACCTCGGGGGCGGTTCGTCCGTCGGCGATCTTCTGCCAGTTGGTCCGGGCGAGTACCCGTTGGACCGCGAGCACCTGGGCGGCCCGGAGTCGTGCCTCGATGCCCGGGCCGAGGGCGCCCGCCAGCGCCTCCTCGTCGTCGAGCAGGTAGCGGGTGAGCCGGCCCGCCAGGCTCGGGGTGCCGAACACCAGCCGATGAAACGCCACCACCTCGGGGTGGTCGTTGAGGCCGGTGACCGGGTCGTGACGGTCGAGCCCGGCCCGGAAGTGCCGGTGCAGCGCGGTCAACGGTGAGTCGCCGGGCTGGCGGGCGCGTACGACCCGGGCGGCCTCGCCGTTGTGGTCCGCGAAGCGGTGCAGGACCAGATCCTCCTTGGTGGCGAAGTATCGGAAGAGGGTCGGCTTGGAGACCTCGGCCGTCGCGGCGATGTCGTTGACCGAGACCTGGTCGAAGCCGCGCGCCAGGAACAGCGAGATCGCCGCGTCGGCGATGGCGTCGTGGGTGCGTGCCTTCTTGCGGGCCCGCAGACCTGTCGGCTCGGTCATCTGGTCAGCGTAACATTAATGACCAGGTTGCTTTTTTAACCCAGTAACGCTTTTATGGAGGCATGACGCAGACAGATGTCCTGGTGGTGGGTGCCGGCCCGACCGGCTTGACGCTCGCATGCGATCTTGCCCGGCGGGGCGTCGCCGTGCGGATCGTCGACCGGGCACCGGAGTTTCCGGGCGGCTCCCGGGGCAAGGGGTTGAGCCCACGCAGCCTGGAGGTGTTCGACGACCTCGGGGTGGTCGACCGAACGCTGGCCTCCGGGGTCACCCACCTGCCGCATCGGAAGTACCAGGGAGCGGAGGTGATCGCCGAGGTCGACCCCGAGGCCGGAGTGGCGGCTACCCCGGACGTCCCGTACCCGACCGGGCTCATGATCCCGCAGTGGCGGGTGGAGCAGATCCTCCGCGAGCGGCTGGCCGACTTCGGCGTAGCCGTCGAACTGGGCGCCGAACTGCGCGACTTCCGCCAATCCGCCGACGGGGTGACCGCCACCGTCGGCGAGGCGCAGGTCCAGGCGCGATACCTGGTCGGCTGCGACGGTGGCCGCAGCACCGTCCGCAAGGCGCTCGGCCTGAGCCTGCGCGGCGAGACGCCGGACGTCCAGCTCATGGCCGTCGGCGACGTCGAGGTCGACGGGCTCGGCCGGGACGCCTGGCACCAGTGGCTCACCGGCAACGGCGGGATCATGCTGTGTCCGCTCCCCGGCACCGACGCCTTCCAGGTGCAGGCATCGCATGAAATCGACCCGGACGGTTCGCCACTGGAACCGACCCTGGAACGTTTCCAGCAGACCTTCGACCGGATCGCCGGTGTTCCGGGCGTACGACTGCACGATCTGGCCTGGCGCTCCAGCTACCGGGTCAACGTTCGGATGGTCGACCAACTCCGGGTGGGCCGGGTGTTCCTCGCCGGGGACGCCGCACACGTACACCCGATCGCGGGTGGCCTCGGCATGAACAGCGGGATCCAGGACGCCTACAACCTCGGCTGGAAGCTGGGCCTCGTGCTGGCCGGCAATGCCGCGCCCGGCCTGCTCGACACGTACGAAGAGGAACGACTGCCGATCACGAGCTGGCTACTCGACATCACCTCGGAGCTGCTCGACGTCGTCCTCGAAGCGATCAAGGAGAGGGGCGGCGGCGTGGACGCCGTGGCCACGCCCGAACTCACCCAACTCATGCTCAGGTACCCGTGGAGCCGGCTCTCCCGGCACACCGCGAGCCGCTCCGCCGGATCTCGGCCGGGCGACCGGGCACCGGACGCACCGCTGCGCGACCCGGTCACCGGCTCGGCAGTTCGCCTCTTCGACCTCTTCCGTGGGCCGCACTTCACCCTGCTCGGCATCGGCGAACGCTGCGCAGCCGGGTTCGGCGACGTCGACACCGGCATCGTCCAGCCCCACCTTGTCGGGCCGGGCGGCCTCCTCGACGACGGCGGCCACGCGGCACACGCGTACGGCACCGACGCCCTGGTCCTGGTCCGCCCGGACGGACACATCGGGCTGGTCGCCGACCCGGCGGAGCCGGGAACGGTCGCCGAGTATCTCCGCTCGCTGTAAAGGCTTGTCGGCCTGTCGACCCGCCCGGCCACCGCAGGCCCACCCAACCTCCCCGTCCGGGCAGCGGATGTTCGCGATGCGCCGGGGTCAGGGACCAACGCGGGAGCGAACAGCCGGGACACGATTTGTTGCACATTTTTGCAGGTACCAGATCACGCGACACGAGATGGTCGCCGACCCGTCTCCATACTCGCTGACCAGCGCAGGCAGCCGAGTCCGCCGTTTCTGTGATGGCGGTGACGGTCGATTTAGGCGGCCGGCAAGGGGTGTTCTCGATCATGGTGGGCTCTGTTCATCACACATTAAGTACGTGTCCCGAGACTCACATTGACAAAGCCCATCACCTCGTGTTGAAAGAGGTTTTCATCTTGACGGAGAATGATTCCGAGCGTTCGCAGCTTTCGCGGCGCCAGTTGGTGAAGTACGCCGGCGTCGGTGCGACCCTGGCCGCCGCGAGCCCGCTCGTCGGTGCCGGCGCGGCATGGGCGCAGGAGGACGACCGGCACGACCACCAGGGGAACGAGAACAGCTCGCGCAACCGGGTGTGGCGGGCGGGGGACCACCACATCCACTCGGAGTACAGCGGTGAGTTCGACACCTCGGTGAACCCGCCGGTGTTCAGCAAGGGCGCCGACGCGGTGTACCCGATCGTGACCAACGCGATCATGGCGAAGAACTTCGGCCTGACCTGGGCGATGTGCACCGACCACGGTGGCCCGACCCACTCGAAGGTGAACCTGGAGCAGGCGTACCCCGACCTGCTGCTCTCCCGCCGCCTGGTGCCCGAGGTGCTCCAGTTCTGGGGCATGGAGTTCGACGCCCCGGCGATGGACCACCACACGCTGATGATCCCGCGCCACGACGACGAGGCGAAGATGCTCTACGACCTGGAGAGCAAGTTCGCCAAGAACGATCCCTTCCCCGCTGATCCGAGCTGGAACACCGAGGCGAAGATGATCGAGTTCCTCAAGTACGCGAAGGACCTGCGGCACAAGCCGCTGGTCATCGCGCACCACGCGGCCCGGTCGGCGCCCGGCTTCTACCAGTGGGGCCAGGACACCCCACGGGAGTTCCGCAACAACCAGGACGCCGCCCCCGACGTGTACGTCGGCTTCGAGGGCGCGCCCGGCCACCAGGCCGGCCCGCTCAACGGCGGCGACCGGGGCGGCTACGGCAACTACCCGACCCACGGCGGCTACGACCAGATGACCGCTCGGGTCGGCGGGCTCTGGGACGCGCTGCTCGGCGAGGGCCGGCGCTGGTGGATCACCGCCACCTCGGACTCGCACGTGCACTGGACCCGCGGCGGCTCGGACTTCTGGCCGGGCGAGTACAGCAAGACCTACGTGCATGCGCGGCAGGACTACGCCGACATCATGGACGGGCTGCGTAACGGGCGGATCTGGGTCACCACCGGTGACCTGGTCACCAGCCTCGACATCACGGCCTCCGGCCAGGGCCGCGACGCCGCCGTGGGCGAGACCGTCACCCTGAGCCGCCGCAACCGGACCGACGTCGAGATCGAGATCAGGTTCCGGCCGCTCAACGGCAAGAACCACAACGGCGACCGTCCGGAGGTCCGGCGGGTCGACCTCATCGTCGGCCAGATCACCGGCCCGGTCGCCAACCGCGACGCCGACACCAACCCGACCACCAAGGTCGTGGCCCGGTTCGGCCCGCGCGACTGGCGCAAGCAGGGCAACGAGTACGTCATCAAGCACACCCTGCGCAACGTCGAGACCGACATGTACGCCCGGGTCCGCGGAACCAGCACCGACGAGGCCGAGCCGCTCGCCGACGGGCAGGAGAGCCCGTGGGACGACCTGTGGTTCTACTCGAACCCGGTCTTCGTCCGGATCCGCTGACCGCCCGAGCCGAAGCCGCTCGCCGCTTCCCGGCCCGCCGTCACCGTTCGCACGCCGAGAGCGTGACGTGCCGGAGGGCTGACACGGAGGGCTGACACGGAGGGCTGACCTTGTCCCTCCCGCCGGTTCACCCGGTGGGAGGGACAGGCCGGAACGGTCGTTGCCGTTCGACCCGGCCGCAGGTCGGCGGGACCGATCCGGTTCCCGCTAATCCGATCGACACCCGCCCGAGGCTCGGGCACCATCACGGTTCGTGGGACGGCTGCTCCGCCGGATGGCGCTCGACGTCACGCCGTTGCGCACGTCGAGGGACTTCCGGCTCCTGTTCGCGGCGAACGGTGTGTCGGGGTTCGGATCGTTCATCACGTACGTAACCATCCCCTTCCAGGTGTACGCGCTGACCGACGATCCGCTGCTCGTCGGTCTCCTCGGCGTCTGCGAACTCGTACCTCTGCTGGTGATGGCCTTCGTCGGCGGCGCCCTGGCCGACTACCTCGACCGCCGCGCGCTGGTACTGGGCGCGGAGGTCGCGTTCACCGTGATCTGCGGCGTCCTGCTGGTCAACTCGCTCGTCGACCGGCCGCACCTCTGGCTGCTCTACGTAATCGCCGCGATCACCGCCGCGATCGACGGCATCCAGCGGCCGGCACTCGAAGGACTCACCCCGCGCGTCGTCGCCCTGGACGAGATCCCGGCCGCCAGCGCGCTCAACGCCCTGCGGATGCAGCTCGCCCAACTCGGCGGCCCGGCCGTCGCCGGCCTGCTGATCGCGTCGGTCGACATGCCGTGGGTCTACGCGGTCGACCTCGGCACGTTCGCGTTCTCACTGATCTGTCTGTACCTGATCAAGGCCGTGCCGCCGCCACCGGCCGCCGAACGCCCGTCGCTGCGCTCGGTGGTGACCGGCCTGCGCTACGCCCGGAGTCGGCCCGAACTGCTCGGCACCTACCTCGTGGACATCAACGCGATGTTCTTCGGGATGCCACAGGCGCTCTACCCTTTCATGGCGAGCAAGCTCGGCGGCCCCGCCGTCCTCGGCCTGCTCTACGCGGCACCCGCCGTCGGGTCGCTGCTCGCGACGGTGACCTCCGGTTGGACCGGACGGGTGCACCGGCACGGGCTGATGGTGGTGATCGCCGCCGGGCTGTGGGGCGTGGGGATCATCGGCTTCGGCCTGACCGACTGGCTCTGGCTGGCGCTCGTCTTCCTCGCCTTCGCCGGCGCGGCCGACATGGTCTCGGGCATCTTCCGGATGACCATCTGGAACCAGACCATCCCCGATCACCTGCGGGGCCGGCTGGCCGGCATCGAGATGATCTCGTACGCCACCGGGCCGCTGCTCGGCCAGCTCCGCTCCGGCGTCGCCGCCCGGTTCATCGGCATCGGTGGGTCGATCGTCTCCGGCGGCGTGCTCTGTGTCGTCGGCACACTCGCGCTGGCGGCTGCCCTGCCGGCGTTCGTCCGCTACGACGGCCGGAACGGGCTCGCCGGGAAGCGGGCCGCCGACGAGGAGTGGGCGGCCCGGGCCGCACCTGCGGTCGGCGCAGGCGCGGCCCCGACGCCCACCCCGCCCGGGTAGCCGGCGGTCGTCGCCTCCGCTCGTCGGTGACCTCGGGGAACAGCGGTCCACAGCGGAGATTCGTGCCGTCGCACGGACCGGGCCGCCCGACCGCCGCGACGAGATTCTTGACGTCGACTTCGGTTGAGGTTCTAGCGTCGTCGGCGACGAGAGGAGTACGACTGTGACGACGCTGGTAACGGGCGCCACCGGGAACACCGGACGACACGTGGTGGCAGAACTCGTCCGCCGTGGAGAGCGCGTTCGGGCCCTGACCCGGAATCCGGCCGCCGCCGCGGGCAGGTTTCCGGCCGGAGTAGAGCTGGTGGCCGGTACGCACACTGTGCCGGAGCGGTTGGGCGACGCCCTCGACGGCGTCAGCCGGTTGCATGTCACGGTGACGGCGGGGCTCGCCGAGGTCGGACCCGAGTTGGTACGCCGGGCGGTGCACGCGGGCGTGGGCCGGATCACCGTGCTGTGGGGTGGCGAGGTGGGGCCGGTCGAGCAGGCTGTGGCCGACTCGGGTGTGCGATGGACCCGCCTGGAACCGCAGGAGTTCATGTCCAACACGTTGACCTGGAGCGAATCGATCCGGACCGAAGGGATCGTGCGCGAGCCGTACGACTTTCCCAGCGCCCTGGTCCACGAGGCTGACATCGCGGCGGTGGCCGCGGCGGCGCTGCTCGACGACGGCCACGACGGGCGCGTCTACCACCTCACCGGGCCCGAGTCGCTGACCCCGCGGGAACGGATCGCGATCCTGTCCCGGGCCATCGGCCGCGAGATCGCCTTCGTCCCGATCACGCACGAACAGGCCGTCGAGAGGCTGGTCGCCACCGGCGTGTCCCGGGCGGACGCCGAATTCGTCGTCGGCTGGTACGCCGAGCCCGACGAGACCTCCACGACCGTGGTCGACACCGTGGCGCAGGTGACCGGCCGCCCGGCGCGTACGTTCGCCCAGTGGGTGACGGAGCACGCGGAACGCTTCCAGGCGCCCCGCGTCACGACCGGGTAGCGCGGGGTCCGGTCACGTTCGCCGGGCTTCTGTCGTACCCGGGGGCGGGTGGTCTCGACGCGGGCCGGGTCAGCCGGTGAAGGACTCGGGGCCGAATCGGCCCCAGGCCACGAAGCCGGCCAGGGCGAGATAGGCCAGGTTTGCCACGATCGCCTTGTGCTCGTGCCGCCGGAGGTGCGTGATGATCGCGCCGCCCATCAGCAACACCAGGCCGGAGGCGGCCAGGGGCACCAGAACCGGCGCGATGTCGAGTACGGCGGGCAGGACCAGGCCCACCGCGGCCAGCACCTCGACAGCGCCGATCGCCTTGATCGCGCCGGCGCCGAAGTCCGCGGTCCATCCCCCGCCGGGGGCTGCGGCCAGCCGCTCCTTGGACAGGACAAGCTTGATGACGCCGCCGGCCAGGAAGGCGACGGCCAGCAGCCCGGCGACGATCCAGAGAGCGAGGTTCATGAGCGTTCTCCTTCGGTACCGGCCTCCCACTCGGATGCCTGGTCGGACATGTGACGTCGACGAGCCGATCCTTGTGACACCAGAGCAACGTGACAGATGCCACAGACACCGGCCGGGCGGCGGAGGTCTCAGGTCACCAGCCCTCGGCGGTAGGCGTAGACCACCGCCTGCACCCGGTCGCGCAGGCCGAGCTTGGCGAGGATGCGCGAGACGTACGTCTTGACGGTCTCCTGGCTGATCACCAGGGTCGCGGCGATCTCGCTGTTGGACAGACCGTCGGCGATGAGCCGGAGGACCTCCAGTTCGCGCGGGGTCAGCCCGACGTCGTCCGGGGTGTCCTCGGCCGGACGGATCCGCGCCGCGTACCTGCCGACGAGTTGCCGCGTCACCTCGGGGGCCAGCAGTGCGGCACCGGCCGCGACGGTGCGGATGCCGTGCAGCAGTTGCGCCGGTGGGGCGTCCTTGAGCAGGAACCCGCTCGCCCCCGCGCGCAGTGCCTCGTAGACGTACTGGTCCAGGTTGAAGGTGGTCACCACGAGCACCTTGACGGGATGCGCCACCCCGACACCGGCCAGCAGGCGGGTCGCCTCGATGCCGTCGAGCACCGGCATCCGTACGTCCATCACCACCACGTCCGGGTGCAACCGGCCGGCGAGGTCGACCGCGGCCCGCCCGTCCCCGCACTCGCCCACGATCTCCAGGTCGGGCTGGGCGTCGATGATCGTCGCGAACCCGGTACGGATCAGCGCCTGGTCGTCGCAGACCAGGACCCGGACCGGCGCGGTCACGACGGGCTCCCGGCGGGGATGCGGGCCCGCACGACGAAGCCGCCACCGGCCCGCCGGTCCGCGCTGAACTCGCCGCCCAGCACGTCGACCCGTTCGCGGAGCCCGGCGAGGCCACGCCCGCTCCCGCCCGGAGACCCGGTCCGCGAGCCGGAACCGTCGGTGCTGACCTCCACCGCGATCTCCCGTTCGCCGTGCCGCACCTGGACCACGGTACGGGCGCCGTGTGCGTACTTGAGGGCGTTCGTCAGGGCCTCCTGCACGACCCGATAGGCCGCGAGTTCGGCGCTGCCGGTCGACTCCGCCGGTCTGCCCTCCTCGGTGAACTCCACCGGCTGCCCGGCCCGGCGCGTCTGCTCGACCAGCGCGTGAAGCTCGCCGACGGACGGCGCCCTGGTATCGGTGCCGTGGTCGGGATTGAGCAGGTCGAGCAGGTGTCGGAGGTCGCTGATGGCCCGACGGCCGGTGTCGGTGACGGCGCTCAGGGTCTCGTCGAGGCGACCGGGTGCGGCGGTCAGGTATCGCGCCGCCTCGGCCTGTACCACCATCGCCGTCACGTGGTGGGTCACGACGTCGTGGAGCTCGCGGGCGATCCGGGTGCGCTCGACGGCGCGGGTGGCCTCGGCGAGCCGGAGGCGGCGTTCGGCCTCGGCCGCCCGGGTGGAGCGCAGCCACGCCCCGACGCCCCACGCGGCGGCCAGCGCCAGGTAGAACGTCACGAACTCGTCCGGCCGCTCGTCCGCGCCGAGCCGGTCGAGCGCGACCGCCAGCGGCACGTACGCCACGGAGAGGAGGACCGCGGTGGCACGCCGGTGACGTTCCAGATGGGCGCCCGCGCTCAGCAGCGCGATGGGCAGCGCGCTGCCCGCGAACGCGTGGTAGCCGCGGAGTTGGTCGACGGCGAAGCCGAGCGACACCAGGGCGAGACAGGCGGCCGGCCATCGTCGGCGGATGGCGAGCGGGAGGCACTCGAGGGCGACCGCCACGACGGCCAGCGCGTCGAAGGGCCGGCTCGGCAGGTCGCCGACCCGCGTCCCGTAGCCATGCAGCGCCGGTAGCACCGACCCGACGGCGAGCAGCAGCGCGAACGGGAGATCCCGGACCGTGACGTCGCACCGCCGCCACAGGTCCGGAACCCGCCGAAGCTCGATCACTGAACCTTTCCCACCTGGACCGCGCGGCGCGTCCGCCCCAGCTTCCCCCTGCGGCCCCGACAGACCGCAAGGAGAGGTTGCAACGGGTTCACCGAGAGAGCGTAGCGGTCGTGTCGGGCTGGGCGGTGCGGCGGCGACGCGCCACCAGGTGGCCGCGCCGGCGGGCAAGCCGCATGAACACGACCGTCAGCACCACGCCGGCCAGTACCGCGTAGAGGCTCGCCTCCGGTCCGAACTCGCCGCCGCTGAGCAGGATCGGGCCCGACGTCACGCCGTCCAGCAGCCCGGCCGGCCCGCTCCTGCCGGAGACGTCGGCGCCGAAGATGCCGGCCGCGGCGAAGTTCCAGCCGAAGTGCAGGCCGATCGGCAGCCACAGGCTACGGGTGGCGGCGTAGGCGGCGGCGAGCATGCCACCGGCCTCGACCGCGATGGCGAGCGCGCCCCAGAGGCTGGCGTTCGGGTTGAACAGGTGCACCAGGCCGAACAGCAGGCCGGTCAGCGCCAGCGCGCCCCACGTGCCGGCCCGCTCCTCGATGATCCGGAACAGGATGCCGCGAAAGAGCAGCTCCTCCGTCACGGCGGCGGCGGCCATGAAGCCGAACAGCGCCACCACGCCCGTCGCCGAGCCCCCGCCGTCGACCCGGTAGCCGCCGAGCAGGGCGATGTTCGCGACGACGGCCGTGAACAGCCCGACGCCGACCAGTACGCCCCGGCCGAGGGCAGCGCCGGCACCTGCGCCGGCCACCTCCGTCGGCGCCCGGCGCTCGGTCCGCCGCACCACCCACGCGTACGCCAGCAGCGCGAGCGCCGCCGTCGCGACACCGAGGCCCAGGGTGAGGAAGGCGTTCCCCTGCACCGCGTTGACGGCCAGACTGCCCACGAGGGCGACCGCCCCGACGGCCCCGAGCTGCTTCAACAGTCGCATGACGACTCCTTCGAGAGATGCCACGGCCGAAGCGCCGCAACTACCTCGAACGCTATGGATTCGTCGGCCCGGAATCGTCACCGCACGGTGGACAGTCCGGGGTAGCTCGCGCGGGGGACAGCCGCCCGGCCTCTTCCCGGATGACGTCGGTGGCGCGGTCGAGCCCCGGCGCCTTTCCGCTCGAGGTACGACGGCCCAGCCATTGACACTCGTCATGTTATCGCTAACATCGGCCGAAGACGATCGGCCAACCGGGGCGACGTGTTCCTTGGAGGATCGATGAACCGATTCCACGGGTCTCCGGCCGCGCCGCGTTACGCCCTGCTCGCCCTACTGGGAGTCCTGTTGGCCGTCGGCCTCGTGGTAAGCCCGCCCGGACAGGCCCGGGCCTGGGACAACGGCACGGCGAACACTCCGCCACTTGGGTGGAACAGCTACGACGCGTTCAACTGGCGCGTCACCGAGGCCGACGTCCGGGCCAACGCGGACTACATGCGGGACAACCTTCGCCAGTACGGCTGGCAGTACGTCGTCATCGACTGGGCCTGGTACTACCCGGGCGCACACACCGGCAGCCCGAACCAGGACGGCAACCTCAACCCACGGCTGCGGATGGACGGCAACGGCCGGCTGCTGCCGGACACCACGCGGTTCCCGTCCGCCGCCGGCAGCAACGGGTTCAAGCCGCTGGCCGACTACGTCCACGCCCAGGGGCTGAAGTTCGGCGTACACCTGATGCGGGGCATCCCCCGGCAGGCGGTCGCCGACAACGTGCCGATCCTGGGCACCAACTGCCGAGCCAACCAGATCAACAACAACACCACCGCGGCCTGGCTGAACCTGATGTGGGGCCTGAACATGTCCAACCCGTGCGCGCAGGCGTACCTGGACTCGGTGTTCCAGTTGCTGGCCGGCTGGGGCGTCGACTTCGTGAAGGTGGACGACATCGCGGCACCGACGTACCGGCAGGAGGAGGTGGCCGGCTACCGGCTGGCGATCGAGCGCAGTGGCCGGCCGATGGTGCTGAGCCTCTCCCCCGGCGCGACCCCGCTGTCGGCCAGCTCGCAGGTGCGGGCCAACGCGCACATGTGGCGGATCGTCAACGACCTGTGGGACGACTGGCCCGGCCTGGACCGGCTCTTCGACCAGCTTCGCGACTGGGCGCCGCACCGGGCCACCGGCGCGTGGCCGGACCCGGACATGATCCCGATCGGCCGGCTGTCCAAGTACGGGCCGGTCGGCTCGCCCCGGTACTCCAACCTCACGCCGGACGAACAGCGCACCCTGATGACCCTGTGGGCGATCAACCGCGCACCGCTGATGTGGGGCGGCAACCTGGTCGAGAACCGCCCCGCCGAGCTGGCGCTGATGACCAACGCCAGGGTGCTCGCCGTCGACCAGAACAGCACCAACAACCGCCAGCTCGTCGGTGGCGCCCGCCAGGTGTGGGCCGCCGACGTGCCCGGCAGCGGCGACCGGTACGTGGCGCTGTTCAACCGCGACGCCGGCGCCGGCAACGTCACGCTCGACCTGTCGTCCCTGGGCATCGGCTCGGCCACCGTCACCGACCTCTGGTCCGGGGCCAGCCTCGGCAGCGTCAGCGGCACACTGACCCGATCCGTCCCGGGCCACGGCGCCGGCCTGTACCGGCTCACCCCGACCAGCACCGTCCCGCCACCGGCCACGTACACGCTGACCGCCCGGCACAGCGGCAAGCTCGCCGACGTCTACAACGCCGCCACCGACGACGGCGCCGACGTCGTCCAGTGGTCGGCCAACGCCCAGAGCAACCAGCGCTGGCGCTTCACCGACACCGGCGGCGGCTACGTCACCGTGACCAGCGTCAACAGCGGCAAATGCCTCGACGTGTACGGCGGCGCCGGCACCACCGCCGACGGCGCACGGATCGTCCAGTGGAGCTGCCACGGCGGCACCAACCAGCAGTGGCGGATCCAGGACGCCGGCTCCGGCTACCTCCAGTTGGTGGCCCGGCACAGCGGCAAGTGCCTCGACGTGCTGAACGCGGCCACCGGCGACGGTGCCCAGTTGGTGCAGTGGACCTGCGGCTCGGCCACCAACCAGCAATGGCGGCGCGCACAGGTCTGACTCCCCGACCCGGCCAACTCCGGTGACGTGGGTCGCGGGTCCGAGGGCCGCTCCCGCCCCGCCCGACCACGGTCATCGCGCCGGGGACGCCCGGTGCACCGCCCGGCATCGACGACGGGCGGTGCACCGGAGGCCGACTAGCTGATCGGCTCGACCCAGATGTTGCGGTAGAAGAGGTTGGGACCGGGATCGCCGTGGTCCTGGAGACGGATCGGACCCACCGAGGGTCCCTCCGGCGCTCCGCCGCCGGTCGGCCCGTTGATCTCGGCGTTGTCGTGCACGGTGACGCCGTTCCACACGACGGTGACGCGGGCGTGCTCCGTCTTGGCCCCGGAGGCGTCGAACCGGGCGGCCCGGAACGTCACGTCGTAGGTCTGCCAGGTCTGCGGTGCGGTCGCCGCGTTCACCCTCGGCGCCAGCTTCTCGTAGATGGCGCCGCACTCGTTGGTCGCCGGGGTGGTGTCGCCGTACGAGTCGAGCACCTGCAACTCGTACCGGTCCTGGAGGTAGATGCCGCTGTTCGCCCGGGCCTGCCCGGTGACCTCCGGCGGCAGGTTCGGCAGCCAGAACTCGATGTGCAGCTTGAAGTCGCCGAAGCTCTGCCGGCTCCGGATGTCGCCGCCGAACACCTCCACCCCACCGTTGCCCAGCGGCCAGGTCGGGTTGGCCCCGTCGGGCTGCTGGAAGTTGTTCATGTTGGTGCCGTCGAAGAGCGTGATCCGGCCGGGGCTGCCACCGGGGCCGTACGCCTCGAACTCGTAGATCCGGGCCGCGTTGTCGGTGGTACTGGTCGGCGCGGTCACGTTCAGTCGCGCGTACCTGACCTGGGTGGCCGGGATGTCGTGCGTGGTGACGTTCGCCGTGTTGCCGGTGACGGTCGCGACCGTGCTCCAGGCGGTGCCGTTGGTACTGACCTGGATGGCGAAGTCGCGGGTGTTCCAGGCGGCGTTCTCACCACCGGCACCCGCGTGCCTGACCACGAACCGGTGCACGCTGAGCGTGCTGCCGAGGTCCACCTGCAACCACTTGGTCGCGCCGAGCGAGCACCACTTGTCGCTGTTGCCGCCGGTCACGCTGCCGTTGACCGCCTGCGCCGGCCCTTCGGCGCCGGCGCAGGAACTGTCCGCCGTCGCCGGCCGCCCCAGGGCGAGGTTGGCCTCTGCCGGCGCGGCACCGCCGTAGACCTCGAACTCGTAGACCCGGGCCGCGTTGTTGCCGTCGCTGCTCGGCGTGCTGATGGCGAGCCGGACGTACCGGGCCTGGGTCGCCGCGAAGGTGTGCGTGGTGGTGCTGGCGGTGTTCGCGGTGACGTTCGCGACGGTGGTCCAGGCGGTGCCGTTGGTGCTGACCTGGACGGCGAAGTCGCGGGTGTTCCAGGCGGCGGCCTCACCACCGGCACCCGCGTGCTGCACGACGACCCGGTTCACACTCTGGGTCGAGCCCAGGTCGACCTGCAACCACCGGTTGGTGCCCGCCGAGCACCATTTGTCGAGGTTCCCGGAGGTGGTGGTCCCGTTGACGGCCTTGGCCGGGCCCTCGGTCGCCGAGCAGGAGCTGTCGGCCGTGGCCGGCCTGCCCAGGGCGAGGTTGACCGGCGGCACCTGGCCGGGGATGGCGTTGAGGGTGTACCAGACCTCGGTGCTCCACAGTGCCTGGCCGTCGCTGGCGCTGAACGGCCGGGGCGAGCGGACGTGTACCACCCGGCCGGCCTTGAGCCCGTTGACGACCAGGGTGACCTTCTTGCCGTCCGCCGACAGCGTCGCCGAGGAGACCGAGAGCGTCTCCTCGTCCACCTTCGGCCCGCCGTAGGCGGCGGTCGGGACGTACCGCCACTGCTTGACCCGGTATTTCGAGGCCAGCGCGGTCGCGGTCGCCGCCGAGAGCGGCTTGGTGTACTCGATCTCGAACCCGTTGGGACGGGCCCGCATCGCCAGCATGTCGAAGTTGGTACTGCCGTTGGTGGCGATCTTCTGTAGGCCGTAGCTGAGCTTGCCCTCCTGACCCCAGTTCCCGCCGCCGTGCAGGCCACCGGTGTAGAGGGCACCGTCCGGGCCGACGCTGACCTCGGAGACGCCGGCCTCGAGCCCCTGCGTCATCCGGAACAGCGCGCCCTGGTATTCCCCGTTGACCTTCTCCAGGTACGCCCGCTGGAGGCCGCCGTACGTCACGTCACCGATCGCCATCTGCCCGGCGAAGACGCCCTGGGTCATCATCACCGGGGTGCTCGGCGAGTTGCCGATCTCGTTCTGCGGGAACCAGATGACCGGCTGGGTCACCGGGTTGTTGTCGAACGGCCCGGCCGGGTTGAGGTAGTGGTTGAAGA
Organism: Plantactinospora mayteni; assembly: GCF_016862935.1. GTDB lineage: Bacteria > Actinomycetota > Actinomycetes > Mycobacteriales > Micromonosporaceae > Plantactinospora > Plantactinospora mayteni. The sequence goes on along the minus strand of NZ_BONX01000053.1, from coordinate 4,790 downwards.
ACCGGTCCTGCTTGATGTGCAGCAGCTTGGACGCCGGCTGGTAGCCGCCCTGGTTGTCGGTGACGAAGAGTTCGTTCTCCGGCCCCCAGCCGATGCCGTGCGGGGTACGCAGCCCGCCCGCGATGTACGACACCGCGCCGGTCGTCCGGTTCACCTTGATGGTGGTGCCCCGGTTCGTCGCCGGCTGCGGATTGGTGGTGGCACCGCCGTAGTTAATCGAGACCGAGAGGTTCAGGTAGAAGAACCCGTCGGCGTAGAGCAGCCCGAAGCCGAACTCGTGGAAGTTCTGCCCGAACGGCCAGGTGGCCACGGTCCGGTAGTTGTCGGTCACCCCGTCACCGTTGGTGTCGTTCAACTCCGTCAGCCGGTGCTTCTCCGACACGTACAGCTTGCCGTCGACGAACTTGATGCCCATCGGCTCCTGGAGGCCGGTGGCGATCCGGGTCCGGGTGACCTGGGCCGGGCTGGTGTTGCCGGTGACGTTGCCCAGCAGCCAGACCTCGCCGACGGTGGTCAGCGAACCGCCCCAGGTGAGCACCGCGAGGCGCCCGTCCGGCAGCCAGTCGAAGCCGGTGACCTGCGGCTCGAAGCCGCTTGGCCGCAGGTTCGTCAGCGTGTAGTCGGGATGTACGGCGGTGAGCGGCAGCCCGTCGCCGGGCGCGTCACCGCTGGCCTCGCACTCCTTGCGGCCGGGCGCGGTCACCCGGACGACCCCGGCGTCGGTGCTCAGCACCGAGTTGGGCACGGTCACGAACGACGTCGAGCCGGGCGTACGCCACTGCAATGTCAACTGCTGGCCGCCGTCGCGCTCGAAGTGCTCGATCCGCAGCGAGTGGTAGCCGGTGCCGAGTTCGACCGTGCCGTCCTTCGGGTCCGGTCCGTGCAGCCCGTCGTGGTCGACCACGACGGCATCGTCGATCAGGAGTCGCGACCCGTCGTCGCTGAGCAACCGGAAGGTGTAGCTGCCGGCCTGGGCGATGTTGATGTTGCCGAGGACGTGGGCCAGGAAGTAGTTCTCGAAGCCGAAGTCGGCCGCGCTCGTCCAGTTCACCGTCGGCATGAGCTTGTCGACGTTGGGCGTCTGCGCGGGCTTGAGGGTGCAGAGGTTGTTCAGCGGCACCTGTAGGTCGAATACCCGCAGCGTGACACCGGGTTCCTGGGGCGGCGGCGCGGCCGTGGCACCGCCGGCCGGCAGGCACACGGCCGCGACGGCGAGTACGACGGCGACCGCGCTCAGAATCGGCGTACGCGCTCGTCGGGATGGTAGGAACACGTTTCCTCCCAGGGGTGAGCGGGACGACGCCGCACCCGTCACGGGCAGGGCAAACCGCTCGGCGGCGCGCCGTGGTGGCCGACGGGACGACGTCGCTACGTCCTGTAGCTGACCGGGCACGCCGCTGCCTGGCGAGGCAAACCCTACGATCGTTACGTTTGGATGTCTAGATGTTTGGTCACAAACGCTCCAACTTTCATAGCGCTCGACAAAAGTGCGAGATCCGCTGGACAAGCCGGCCCGCCTCGGCGCCGAGTGTCACCTGTGGACACGCGTACCCGTACCCCCAGGTGGGTTCGGGGCATGGTGGGCGCGAGGTCGGCGGTGCGGCGCTGCCGTGGGTGACCGGCGGCGGTAAGGCACACCGCGCCGGGTGGCCGGAGCCGCTCGGCTGGCCGACGGTCAGGCCCCACCGAGGTCGGTACAGTGCGCGATCGTCGCGTCGTCCGCCGCCACCGCGTGGCGTGCCTCCGCCTGCCGGACCCGCTGGACGACTTCGGCGGGTCCGTCCGACGCCAGGACGGCCAGCACCCCTGGCCAGTCGGTCAGCCGGAACCGGTCCACGATGCGGCTGGCTCCATTGCTGAGCAGGACGGCACCGTTCAGCTCGGAGATCGGACAGCTTCCGGTGATCGCCTCGTCCGCCGCCCGAGGATCGTCCTTGGCCAGCCAGAACCCGCCCGGCTGGTTCCGGTTGGCCCGCAACTCCCGAAGAATTCGGCGGTACTCGTCGCTCCCCTCGGCCACGGCCTCCAACGCCGTACGGTACGACTGGCTGATGATCACCTCCCGGGGATCGGAGACCACGAGCGGCGCACCGGATGCCCTGTCGAGCACCAGGACCGAGTCACCGAGCACCAGGTACTCGACGAGACCGTCGGACAGCCGCAGCATGGCCACCGTCGCCGACGGACTGATCGGGTTGCCGACGTCGCAGGTGCCGCGATGTTCGTCCGTCACCCGCTCGATCGCCTCGGCGAGCAGCGCCGGAAGGCCGGCGTCCCGCACGAGTGACAAGAGGCCGAGGAGGCTGCCGCCGAGGCGGCTCGCATACCAGGCCACGCCGTGCCGGCAGATCGATTCGGCGCCGGGGATGCCGGCGCCGTCGATCAGCACCGCCGCCGTCGGTACGGCGCCGGTGAAGTCCTCGTTCGGGCGGCCGGTCCCTGCCGCGACGCTCGTCATCGTCACCCGCATGTCCTGCCGTCGCCCTCCCGCCGGTCGAGGCGTCGACTTTAACAACCACGGACGCGCATCCGGTCTGGGTGTGCTGCTGCTGAATTCATTGCCGTTCGATGCAGAACTCATTGCCCTCGGGGTCACGCAGGGTTACCCAGCCGCGATCCTCGGGACCGCGGTGGTCCTCGTGGATCGCGGCGCCGAGGCTGACGGCCCGCTCGACCTCCTCGTCGCGGGACCGCCCGTCGGGCTTCCAGTCGAAGTGGACCCGGTTTTTGGCCGAGCGCGGCTCGGGGACCCGGACGAAGAGCAGACCCGGCACCGGGTCCGGCGCTTCGACGAGCACCTCGTCGTCGCCGGGCTGATCGATCCCGGAAATCGGCCAGCCGGTCCACCTGCTCCAGAACGTGGCCAGCTCGTACGGGTCCGCGCAATCGATCGTTACGTGACGCAGTTTCATACGCCGCACCGTAGATCGTAATCAAGCCGGCATCAAACGCAACCGGCGCCACCAGCCGCCGCGCGCCGCCGGACCTGACGTTCACCGAACCGCACCCGGCACAGTCCTCGCCGAGGTCGCCGTGCTGGTCACCCAAGGGCGTAGCCGGGCCGGCCGCCACGCCGTCGCCCGTGCCGCGATCCCGCGTTAGGACAAGCCCTGGCTACGTACCCTCGTCGCGAATCTTAGGACGGGTCAACGACACTCCCGTCCCTTCTCAAACATCCACTTGGATACCCGACGGTGGGGGTTCGACTAAACCATCCGCATCTCACCGTCTATTCGAGACAGACTCAGATAAAGCAGAAGTTCACGAAGCCGTATTGTCCGGTGCGGACGTTCCAGCCCTCGTACCAGTGTTCGAGGAAATCGTCGTACTCGGGACACCATACGGGATCGCCAGCCGCGGCCCAGAACGGCAGGAAGCAATCGCCTGGGCTGCCGCGCCCGACCACCGGAGCATCCAACTTCGGCTTCTGGTGCAAGGGGACATCCGGCTGCGTGAAGTCCAGGAACTCACACTTTGCTTGAGGCGCTCCGACGACCTGGTGTCCCGGCTGGGACTCCGCAGCTGCTGGCCCAGCGAAGATGCTCAGCGTTGCCGTGATCGTTGCGGTCAGGCCGATCACTGCCCTCCGTCTGTGGGTCATGATTCCAATATCCTTTCGCTCAAACGAAAGCCGTCGTCGTGTGAGTGCCTTCGGCGGACTGCAAGTACACGGATACTTCGACTCCGTCAGAGTCGAGCGCCAATCCTCGCACCTGAGCCTGCCCCAGTAGCCGCCCCCCACAAGACTCTGTACGTAGAGCTGGCCCAGGTCCCAGGTACCGACTGTGCCGCCGTAGCAGGATCCTCCTTAGCGCATCGGGCCTTCGTTCTCCACAAAGGCTGTCCCCATCTCAGCGACGACGCCTTTCAGGTCGATTTCAATGTGATTTCACCGGTCGACAACCCTCGGCTGACGCCGCATGGCGACGGGTACACATCGGGGCAGGTTCAGCCGGTCTAGCATTTGATCTTGACGGTGCGGTGGAACGCGGCGGTGGCGCGGCGGTGCCGGGTCGGTCACCCGGCCCGGTCATGGCAACGCTCGCTCTAAGTAGCCGCCCTGCGCAGGCAGCACGAACAAGGAGGGATCAGGTCGCGCTCAAGTCGATGCGCCGATCGTTGCTGCGCATGAGCCGCGCAGGCGAGTACTCGAAATCCGTGTTGCCCACGTCAGCCCACCCGGTCCGGTGCGCGTCGGCCGCAACCGTGTGTTCGGCCGGGCCCTGCTGCCGGGTGGGCGGGCGGGTCGGCGGGTCAGCTACGGCGGCGGCCGTAGATGCCGGCGGCGAGGCTCACCCCGACCGCGGCGAAGACGACCTGGATGGCCAGTTCGATCCAGTCGACGCCCCGGGTGTCAGCCACCCCGAGAACGCCGGCGACGAGGGTGCCGAGCACGGCCGCGACGATGCCGATCAGCAGGGTGAGCCAGATCGGGATGTCCTGCTTGCCGGGTACGACGAGTCGGCCGAGTGCGCCGATGATCAGGCCGATGACGAGGGCGGTGAAGATGCCACTGATCTCCATGATGGTCTCCTTGCGTCGTGTCGTCGGCCGAGGGCAGTGCCCGTTGTGCGGGCCCGGGAAACCTTCGTCGGTCGGCGGCTGTCAGAGTAGCGGCCGCAAACCACTCTTGATCTGCGTCGGCCGCGCCGGTCTTCGCACACGTCGCCGGGCCGGGGGCGCCGGAGACTGTGGCGACGCCCCGGCCCGGTGTGACGGCCTTACCTGGTCTTGCCGGCGTCCCGCCGAACGGCGGCACCGGCCCGCAGCGCGGCGGGCCGGTGCCGTCG
>NZ_BONX01000052.1 GCF_016862935.1 Plantactinospora mayteni | reverse complement strand
CCCGCCGCTTGTGCCGAACCTGTCGTGGTCGACGATTCGCGTACGGAGTTCGCGCAGGTGGTGGCACAGCCGGATGGGCGCCTGCGGCTTGAGTCCGGAGTCGTGCCGCAGCGGACCCGTAAGGCGGGACGTTGGGCGGACGTCGATCTGGGGCTTGTCCGTGAGGCAGACGGCTTGTTGCGGCCCGGCGCGTCAGTGGCCGATGTGGCGTTCTCCGGGGGCGGCTCTGGGCCCTTGGTGGTGCTTGCGCGTGACGGCCAGACGATGGAGATGTCGTGGCCGGGCGGTGCGCTGCCCACACCGGTCGTGTCGGGTGATTCGGCGACCTATCCGGATGTGATGGCCGGAGTGGATCTGGTGGTGCGGGCGACGTGGACGGGGTTCAGTCACGTGCTCGTGGTCAAGTCGGCGGCTGCGGCGGCGAATCCGGCGGTGCGTCGGATCCGGTTCGGGCTTGGTGGAAGTGCGCAGGTTCGTTCTGGTCCGGATGGGCGGCTTCGGGTGGCGGCGGGTACGAGGGTGATCGCCTCCGCGGAGCCGCCGGTGATGTGGGACTCGCGCACCGGCGCGGGCGCGGCGCGTACCTCTGGGCAGAAGGCATCGCCCGAGGGGGCGGAGTCGACGTTTGCGGCGGCGGGTGATGCTGCCCGGATCGCACCGGTGGAGGTGGAGGTGTCGGGCGGGGACCTGGTGCTGCGCCCGGACACGGAGTTGCTGACCGCCCCGGACGCGGTGTTTCCGATGTACGTCGATCCGGCGTGGTCGGTGTACAAGACGAAGTGGGCGTACGCGACGAACAACGGCTCGTCGAACACCGACTACAGCGCGGCCCGGGTGGGGTTGAACCCGGACACCGGTGCCGTCTACCGGTCGTTCTTCGAGTTCTCCACCACGGCGAACGGCGTCTCGCTGGGCGGCAAGCACATCGAGTCGGCGTACGTGCAGATGAAACTCGACCAGTCCCTTGCCTGACAGCGTGTCGCCCTGACCGCACCGACTGGGCAGCCAGGGCGTCACGATGTCACGACGAGGTGGAGCACCGGTCAGAAGTTGATGAAGCCGTACAACGCCAGGTGGTTGGACTTGGTGCTGTCCACGGTGTACCCGATGCTCGATGGCTGCACGCTGCCCTTGATGAACAGATAGTCAATCTTGCTGGCGCTGGTGGTTTGCTTCGTGCCGTAGCCGGTCATCCCGTAGCCACTCAACGTCGACGCGGCGATGTCGGTACGGTTCGCGTCGATGCCGACCACCCGGATCGTCGAGGCGTTCATCAGACTCGTCGCGTCCGCTCCGAGGCGGATACCCGAATCGGCGATGCCCTTGATCCCGTCACCGGCACACGCGTACCGCCGGTTCTCCTCCGGCAGATGCATGGTCGCGGCGAAGACCGTGGTGCCGGTGGCCTTGATCGTGAACCGGGCCGCGATGGCGCTCGTCCGCTTCCACTTGTACTGGTACGTCGCCCCCGTATCTGCGTTCGGCGGCTTGTACAGCGTGCACCCCTTCCCGTCCTCGTACTCCGCGTCCTTCAACCACCCGGCGCTCCAGTACTTCGAAATGTCGCCGGAGGCGAGGCTCAGTGTCCTGGTGTTGTAGATGATGGCGTTGGTCTGCCGCTTCTTCAGGTCACCGAGCGCCTGCGAGCTGCAGTGGTGCGAGCCGCCCCACTCCTCGGGGTTGTCCCAGGCCACGATCGCCTTGTAGGCGCCCGCCGAGTACCCGAACTTCGCCCCGAGCTGGTCGGCGTAGGCCGTGGCCTGCCCGATACCCCGCACCTGCTGCACGATCAGCAGGTCCGGAGCCTGCACCCCTGACGTACCCGTCATCCCGCCGTCGTCGACCAGCATCGAGGTGAGGTGGTCCGGGCCGGAGATTCGGGTACACGTGCCGTCCGGATTATTGCGTACGAGGTTCTCGATGTTGTTGTTGTAGACCCGCAGGACCCGCTCCGCCGCAACGTCGACCGAGTCAGTCGTCACGGCGGCTGGCGCCGGCGCGACAGTGTGGACCGATGCCTGTGCGGCCGGAACCGCGGTGAGCATGGCCGCCCCCAGAAGCGCCGATCCCACCACCCCACGGGCCCGTCGATGTCGGAAAGACATGTGGATCCTCCCCAAGATCGCCCCAGCGGCGACCACCCGGACCCAACCTACTACCCACGAGTAGGAGTATCTGCATCGATGCATCGCCAGCACTGGCGAGTTCCAGACGATCCAGGAACTTCGACAGGTCCCGTCGCCTGGACCGGTCTCGGCGAAAGCTAGGTCGCCAGGGCTGACGACGTTCGACTTGCCCGACCGGTCCCGGCTTCTTGTACTTGGCGGTGTCGACCGGGGCGCGGGTCGAGCACCTGCTCCCACGGCCGGTCCGCCGGGCCGGTGGCGGTGTCGGCGGCCTTGTAGGTGGGGTGGGAGGAGTCGGTGGTGACGGTGCCGTCGGGTAGCCGGAGCCGGACCCGGTAGCGGGTGCGCGTCTTTCTATCCAAGCCATGGGCTGCTCCCGAGTGATGTGTGGTCATCCGGGTGTGCATCCACGCTTCGGCCGGGTGGTCGAACTCCACCGTCCAGCCCTCGGCCATGGCGTCGCCTGCGTTGGTCACGGTGTAGCCACCGCCGTAGCCGGTGCTCCAGGTGGACGCCTCGACGTAGCCGGCGGTCAGCCGCGCCGCCTCGGCGTACGCGGTCGAGGCGGCCAGCACCGCGCAGCCGGCGAACAGCGTGACCAGGCCGACAACGGCGGAGTGCAACACGGCGGCGGGTACGAATACCGGAACCACTCTCTCGGCCAGCTGTGGCGACAACCGTAAAGTTAGCGTGGATCCGCGCCGGACCCGTCAGCGGTTGGTCGGGCAGGCGGTCGGCTGGCTCTCGAGCGTCTCGCGTAGCTGGGCGGCGGACATCGGGCCGTCCTCAGTGTCGAAGGTCAGCTCCTCCAGCGGGGTCCCGAGCGGATATCGGGGCAGCTCGGCCGGGTGCTCGCGAGCCTCGTCGCGGATCACCCCGCTGACGGTGTCCGCAGCCACCGACAGCCGACGTGGGAAGGCGGCCGGTGGTTCCCGGATCACCGTGCTGAACTGGCTGTCGTCCCCTAGGACGAACAACCCCTGCCGCACCAGATCGGTGGTTGGGCCCTCGGCCTCCCAGAGCGGGGTGAAGTCTCCACCCCGCTCCGGGTCCGGCGCGGTGTAGACCCGCACCTTCCGTATCTCGTCGCCGGGGCAGAGCGGCGCGTAGACCGCGGTCCGGCCACCGATCTCGACGTACCCGAGGACGTCGTCGACCTGTTGCCCGTCGCAGTGCGCGGCCGTCAGACCGAGGCAGAGCAGCCCCAGCAGCCCGCCCGCCGCGCGCCGCCGCCACGGTGACACGGGACTGGTCAGCAATGGTCGTAGCCGCCCTTCTTGAGATCGGCGTCGTTCTCGTACGAGTTCCGGCATGGGTTACCGCCCGTGCGCAACGCCTCCAGGAGGTACATGGCGGCGAAGGTGCTTCCGTAGCGCCGCCACTGGCGACGGTGCGCCTTCTCGTGCGCAATGTAGTCCGCGGTTTTATCAGGATCGTCGGTTGCGAACGTGTCGCCGTAGGTGGTGCCTCCATTGAAGCCGACTAGGCTGGCCCAGCCACCCGAGCACACCCGCATGCCGTGCTGGGTGTTGCACTGCCCGCCGGTGAGCCAGGTACCGAACTGCACCCCCTTGCCCAGCGCCCAGGACTCTGCGGGGTTGATCAGGAACTTCAGCGGGTGGCCGAACCGGGCAAAGATCCCGAGCCCCTTCTGCGCGCCCATCAGGATGCCGTTCCAGACGGCGCTGATCACCAGCTTTCCCACCTGCCGAAGCGTTTCCTTGAACCCCCGCTCGAACTCCTGCCACCGCCGGAACATCTCATCGAGCCCGTTACTGAACTTGAGCAGATCCGCCTTCCGCTTGGGCGGATCCTTCACGAAGACCCGGATCAGTTTGGTCAGCTTAACCAGGCGTTTCTCCAACACCTTGATGTACCTAATGATGATCTTAGTGACCCAGTAGTACACCGGGGCCATCATGGGGACAAGGGCCATGAAAATGGTAAGTACAACGAAGAGGATCCACATGACGGCCAGGCGCTTAATCGTCTCGACCTTCTTCTTGATCAACGTACGGTAGACCGTCTTGTAGGTGACCACCCGCTTGGTGACGTACGCCCGGCCGTCCGGGTCGGTGAAGCTGACCGGGCTGTTGTTGGCGTAGGCGTAGCCCTGCAGGGTCTGCGGATCGTCGTAGCTGATCTCCGGGTCCACCGAGACGAACCGTCCGGTCGTCGGGTCGTACTCCCGGGCGCCCAGGTGGGTCAGACCGGTGGACGGGTCGTTGGTGCCGCCGACGAAGCCCCGGTCCCCGGCCAGGTTCGGGTCGCCAGGGCCACGGCTGCCGCCGTACGGGTCCCGCCGCTGCCGGGTGACGTACTGGCTGGACTCGTCGACGGACAACTCCGCCGTGCCGTGGTGGTCCGAGGCCAGCCAGGTGACCTTGCCGGTCTGGCCGCTGCGCATCGCCACCGCGCGGTCGTCGTGGGTGTAGTACCGCAGGCCGGTCACCCCGCCGGTGTTCTGCAACGTGAGCTGGGTTTCCCCGAGATACAGCGTGGTCCCGGTCGGGTCCCGGCGGATCAGCCGGTCGCCCGTCGCGTCGTACAGGTACGACGTCGCCTTGCCGTTCTCGGTCACCTTCGCCAGTCGACCCTCGGCGTCCCACTCCAGGGTCTGCCCGACACCGGCTCGGACCCGCCGGGTGAGGTTGCCGGCCGCGTCGTAGTCGTACTCGTCCACGCTGCTGCCGGTCGGGGTGGCCGTGGTCACCGAACGCAGCGCGTGCGGCTGGGCCTCGCCGGCCGCGGTGTAGGCGTAGCTGCTCGTCGTCCGGGCCCCGGTCGCCGACGTCCGGGTTTCGGAAAGCCGGTTGCCCAGCTTGTCGAAGGTCCACGAGTGCCAGTACGGCGCCGGGCCGCCCAGCCCGGTGGCGCTGGCCGCCGCCGCGCAGTCACCGGAGGCCGGCGTCCACGCCTCGGCGAGCCGGCGCAGGTAGTCGTGCCGGAAACACTGGGTGTCCGGGGCCACTCCGTTCGCCGGGTCCGGGGTGTCGCTGATCCGGGTCACGTTGCCGGCCGGGTCGTAGCTGTACTCCACGCTGGAGATCAGTTGCGGGCCGGTCTCCCGCCTCGTCTCGGCCAGGGAGAGCCGCCGGGTGCCGGCCTCGTACCGGAACGACCGGCGCATCGACTTGCCGCCCGCGGCGAGGGTGATCTCCTCCTCGTCGCCGTAGGCCGAGTAGAGGGTTTCGGTGACGTAGCTGGTCGTGCCGGAGAGGGTGGTGGGCATCCCGAGCTTGTTGTAGCCGTACCGCAGCGTCTCCGCCGGCAGCCCGCCGCCGGCCGGCAGGGTGGCGGTGTCGACCTCACCGTCCACGCGGTAGGTGTTCCGGAACGTGTACGTCCCGGCGAGCGCTCCCTCCCCGGCCGGGATGGTGACGGTCCGACCGGTGACCCGGTTGCCCGCGTCGTACCCGGTGATCGCCGTGGTGTACGCGGCACCGTCGACGTACCGCGTCGAGCTGGCCTGCATGCCGGGCGCGGGCGTACCGTCGACGAGCTTGTCGTACGTCCACCCGCTGAGCTTCGGCCCGGTCGCCGACCCCTGCCGCAGCGCCGTCTTGCGGCCGAGCAGGTCGTACTCGTACCAGAGCGTCGCGCCCCGGGCGTCGGTCTCGCTGACGATGTCATTGCGGTCGTTGTAGGTGTACGTCATGACACCCTGGTCCGGGTCCTCGCTGCGGATCTTCCGGCCCCGGGCGTCGTAGCCGAACCGCCAGACGTTGCCGGCCGGGTCGACGACCGTTTCCGGCTGGCCGCGCCGGTTGTAGGTGTACTTCGTGGAGTCGTACTCGCCGCTGGCCGTGGCGCCCTTGTACTGGCGCAGCTCCACCAGCCGGCCCTCCGCGTCCAGGATCCGGGTGGTCGGGGTCTGCCCGGCCGGCGGCGTGGTGTGCTGCCGGTCGATCTCGTGGACGTGGCTGGTCCGCCACTTCTCCACCCCGTACACCAGGAAGATCTCGGCGGTGGGCCGGTCGGCGCCGTCGAAGACGGTCACGGTCTGGGCCGGCAGCAGCGCCTGGTCCGGGACGAACAGGGTGGTGCCGGGTGGGGCGTCGTTGTAGTAGGGGCCGCTCTCCCGCACCTTCTGCCCGCGGGCGTCGTAGTCGACGTCGGTGATCACCCGACCGCCGAGCGGTGAGGGCGCCTGGGTCTGGCGCAGCCGCATCTTCCCGTCCAGGAGTTGGAACTCGGTCCGGTAGCCGCCGTCGGACTCCAGCGTTCGGGCGATCACCACGTTCGGCCCGTCGGTACGGGTTTCGTACGCATAGGTGGCGTTGGGGCTGTCCGTGCCCGGGTTCCGGCCGGGCAGCCAGGTCTTCACGACCCGGCCGAGCGGATCGTACTCGGCCACGCTGCGCGCGCCGTTGGGGGCGGTGACCGAGAGCTCGGCTCCGGTGGCCGGGTCCAGCTCGGTGACGGTGGTCTGGTTGAGGTGGTTGGTCGAGCTGACCCGGGTGGTGGCGCCGGTGGCCGGGGTGTAGGTGGTCCGCTCCCGGGCGCCGAGCACGTCGGTCTTCTCGGCCAACCGCCCGTGCTGGTCGTAGCTGGCCCGCAGCGTGGTCAGGTAGGTCGTGGTGCCGCCGGACCAGCCGGAGAACTCCTCCCGCCGGGTGACCGCCCCCCGGACCGGCGCGGCATCCAGGGTGTCGTTGCCGTCGTAGTAGAACCGCTCGTCCGAGACGATGTCCGCGGCGGAGGTCGGCTCCCGGTCACAGTCGCCCAGCACCGTGCGCTTCTGGGCGACCGGCTCCATCAGCCAGGTGGTGGTGTTGCGGGCGTAGCTGTACCGGGTGCAGCTGTCGTCGTCGGCGTTGGCCAGGTCGCCCTGCTGCTGCTCCTGTACCAGGGTGCCGTCGGGCTCGTAGGTGTGGATGGTCGCCGTCTCCCGCCACCGGCCGCCGATCACCTCGCCCTGTACCAGCCGCTTCTGCTGCACGTTGTGCGCGGTGGTGGTGCCCCACGGCCGGGACCGGGTGGCGCTCGCGGGGGAGAGCCACGGATCGGTGATGGACCGGGAGAGGACGGTGCCGCCGTCGGCGGTGTAGGTGATGGACTCCCGCAGCATGCCCGAGTACTGGTCGGTGTCCCGCCACGGGGTGTTCGTCGAGTCGACCACGTCGACCCGCTTGAGGACCCCGTCGGTGGCGGTCTTGTCGCCGTCCATGCCCCGGAAGTAGACCATCTCGGTCAGTGACCGGATCTGGTTCGCCAGGCCCATGCGGACCCGCACCCGCTCGTAGCCGCGCCACTGGCTCCACGACTTGCGGCTCTCCGGGACCAGCCCGTCCTCCTCGTCGTGCCGCCACGCCGGAGCGCCCACGTACTCGACGTCGGAGATTTCCTGGGTGAAGCCGTTTGTGCGGTCGCTCTCGACGACCCTGGTGACCACGTACTTGTTGAACCAGTCGGTCCGCTCGGTCAGCCCCTCCGGGGTCCACCGCACCGGATGGCAGCGCCTGTCGTTGGTGGCCGGCGCCGGCAGGTCGGTCTGGTGCGTACACTCCTTCGGCGAGTAGGTGACCGCGACCTCGCCGCCGCTCTCCGAGCGGATCGCCCGGACCCGCCACCAGTTCAGCGGCGGGATGTAGTCGTTGCCATCGACCCGGTTGTTCAGCTGTACGCCGTCGAAGTTCACCGCGGGCAGCGCCTGCTCGCCGTTCACCAGGCCCTTGTTCTGGAGTGACGCCAGGAAGAGCCGGGCCTTCGTGCCGTCGCCCGGGCTGGGGTACGAGTGGACGAACTCCCAGCGGTCCACATCCCGCGGCCCGCTGCCGCCCCAGACCTGGGTGGTCACGCTCTTCAGCCGCTTCTGCGACCAGAAGGTGGGGTCGAACTTGTTGTTGCAGTTGGTGGTGCTGGCGCAGTCCTGGTCCCAGGGCACGTCCGGCCAGTTCGCCGGCGACGTCTTGACGCAGGTGGTGTCCGGGATGCACCGGTCGGCGGGCTCGAAGAGCACTCGGCCGACCCAGGGCGAGGTGTAGACCTGGCCGTCGCGCTGGCCGTACTCGATGCTGGTGAGATAGCCGCCGCGGACGTACCCGGAAACCTTGGTCGCGACCAGGTTCCGGGCATAGTTGTTCTTCTCCTGGCCATAGAAGAAGCTCGCCGTGTTGCCGTGTGGGTCGACGACGTAGTCGAGGTTCCACCGCCACGCCTGGGCGCAGTGCGAGGCGTCGAAGGTCGACTTGTGGCACGGCTCGCCTTCGTGGTTGCCGAAGACCGGGACGGTCCACGCCGACTGGGTCTGCGCCTGCGTGCCACCGGCCCAGCCGGGCAGCTTGTTCCGGCCGAAGTGGTACTGGGTGCCGTCCCGGGTGGTGACCACCCAGTACTCGCCGTCGTAGTCGCCGTTGCCGAGGCTGGTGTCCTTCCACAGCTCCACCCTGGACCCGTCGTCGCTGCGCATGTGCCAGCGCTTCGTCTCGCTGTTGTACAGCAGCTCGCCGCCCCGGCCGTTGAGCACGAGGGTCAGGTTCTCACTGCTCCAGCAGAGGTCGCCGGTCTTGGTCGTGTTGTTTCCGCCCTTCATGTCCAGCGAGCACGGCACGTAGCGGCGTTCGACGTATCCGCCCGGAGCGAACTCGAACCCCTCGCCGACCCAGGACGGCTGGTTGTTGGTTCCGGTGGTGCGGCCGTCCACGCTTCCGGAGGAGTACGACAGCTTCAGCTCCGGCGTGGGGCCGCCCAGCGACGGCGGTACCGACATCGGGTACTGCCAACTGAAGTCGCCGGACGGTCCGCCGACCTGCCAGGTCGCGGACGGGGAGAGCGAGCTCTGCCCGAAGTCACCGGCGGTGCCGGCGGCGGCCGCCAGGACCGCGAACAGGCCGGACTCCGCGCCGCCGACCGGCAGGTCGCCGCTGAGCCGTCCCGAGCCGTTGTTGCGGGTGGCCACCGGTATGCCCCGGCACTCCGGGGCGGCCGGGGTCCGCGCGGCGCATTCCGGCAGCCGTACCAGGCGCAGCCGGGTCGCCCAGTCGCCGCCGAACGCGTCCCGGAACCCCGAGTAGTCCACCTCCACCGAGACCTGCCCCGCCGTGCCGATGCCGTCGGCGCGGCGGATCCGCAGCAGCAGTCCGTCGTCGTGCCGGCCGAGCAGGTTCACCTCGACCCGAGCCGGGATGGCGATCTCGGCGGCCACCGCCCCGGCGGGCCCGGCCGCTGTCGCCGCCGGGCCGGGCGGGGAGCCGGCCGCGGGATCGGCCGAGGCGGCGCCGACGTAGACCGGCAGCGCGCCGGCTCGGGTCCGGGCGGCGGCGCCGCCCGCGGCCCGGGTGGACGCCGCCGCCAGGTCGACGACGGCCCGAGCCGGCGCCGGCCAGGACACCGTCGGGGCCGACGTGACGGCCATCTCCTCGGCCGGGTCCGGCGGGAGCGGCCGGGTCGGGGCGTCCCGTCCCGGTACCGACCGCTCCGCCGGTGCCGACGTGGTCCAGCTGAAAGCGACCGCAGCCGCCGCCGGTACCCCGCCGACCAGGGTGGTGACCAGCGCCACCGGGCCGGCGAGTCGCGACCGCCGGACCGGGAATCGTGACCGAGTTCTCATGACGTGCGGCTCCCAGGACGTTCGACGACGTGGACCGGACCGCCTGAGCTGGTCGAGGGCCACACCGTCGAGGGCGACACTTCGGCGCTACCAGCGGGACCGGCGTGAGATAGGGAAGGGTGGATGGCCGTCAGTGTGGGGGGCGGGCCGCACATTTTTCGTACACCGCTGGTTGTCCGCACACCGCTGGGCCGTCGTCCCGGCCCACCCGGGTGGAGATCCACTCAGGACGCCGCGCAGCCGGCGCAACAAACGCCACAGAGCCTAACGGCCGGTTGACCCGGGCCTTGAGGTCCCACGGTCGGCGGACCTCGTCGTGCGTGCTCATGCGGAAGACAACCTGGCGCCCGCCGGACTTTCGGCTCGCTCAGTCCAACCGTCCCTTTGGTTCGCCCCGTTGACGGCCAAGGCCTCCATCAGGACGGGCCCGGCGGGTCAGGGTCAGATGCATGACGAGAGCAACCGCTCCCAGCTCTCTCGCGCCCGACGGTCGGGGCCCAGGTGCTCGACAACCCACATTCGGAGCATGAGGTTGTGCCCGAGCATCCGTGTCCGATCCCACGGTTCCTCGCCGTGCAACCGTTCGTTGGCCTTCAAGGACAGCTTGGCCCAGCGTGTGCGACTGGGTGCAGCGGGTGGTGGGAAGGGTGTCGAGATGACCGTGGATCGAAGGGTCGCCTACGGCAAGTTCGCACGCATCTCCGAGATCATCACCGTCGGTGGCGAAGTACCGGAGGTTCGCGTCCTCCAGGCAGACACGGGAGGCGGCGGGTGGGACGGTAACGGCTCCGGTCGAGGCGACCGGTGGGGTACCGATCGACCTAGTCCGAGGGGTCGCACCCGCTTGAAGGAGGACTCCTCCGATGAATCCATCACGTCTTCACCTCTACCTCCTGTTCGGTGGCGCGACCCATTGACATACGTCCGATGTTTCGAGAACATTATCGAGTCATCTCCATCTCTCAACATCTACCGCCGGCCGTCCAGGCCGGCGTGTGGATGGCGCGTGCGCAGGGAAGGACGCCATGCGATCAACAATCCGGATCGGACTGTCGTTGCTGGTGGCGATGGCGGCGACGATCGTCATCCCATCGGCACCGGTCGCCGCCGCGCCGGGCGACAACTACGTCGTCGATGACGCGTTGAGTGGAACCCGCACCCGCTGGTTCGACGAGGCACGCTTCGGCATGTTCATCCATTTCGGCCCGTACGCCGTTTACCAGGGTCAATACGGGACGTGTCGCGAGGTCGAGTGGATCAAGCGGCAGTGCAACATCCCGTGGAGCGACTACGAGGCCAAGGCCGCCACCTTCAGGCCCACGTCGTTCGACGCGAACGCGATCGTGCAGATGGCCAAACAGGCAGGCCAGAAGTACATCGTCATCACCTCCAAGCACCACGACGGGTTCGCTATGTGGCCCACCAGCGTCAACCGGTGGAACCTTCGCGACCACTCCGGCTTCTCCCGCGACCTGCTGCGCGAGCTCAAGGACGCCGCGACCGCCAACGGCATCAAGCTCGGGTTCTACTACTCGATCTGGGACTGGCACGATCCGGATTTCGTCGCGAACTTCCCGGCGTACGTCACCAAGATGAAGGCGCAACTGCAGGAACTCGTGACCAACTACGATCCCGCGCTTCTGTGGTTCGACGGCGAGTGGGCCGAGACCAACCCCACCAACCCGTGGTCGGAACAGAACGGCGAGGATCTGGAGCGGTTCGTTCGCGCCATCTCACCCCAGGTCGTCACCAACAACCGGATCGGCAAGCGCCGCCTCGTCGACGGCGACTACGGCACGCCTGAGCAGGCTCTCGCCGGCTCCCCGCCATCGGCGCAACTCCAGGAAACCTGCATGACCATCAACAACACATGGGGGTACGCGGCCTGGGACACCAACTTCAAGTCACCCACCCAACTCGTGCGCGACCTGGCCCACCTCACGAGCAACGGCGCCAACCTCCTGCTCAACATCGGTCCCACCCCCACCGGGACGGTCACGGCGGGACAGTCCGCCGCCCTCAACGGCGTCGGCACCTGGATGACCACCAACGGCGCGGCCATCACCGGCGCCGGCTACACGGGCCTGGTCGGCCAGCCCACCTGGGGCAAGGTCACCCGCAAGGGCAACAAGCTCTACCTCGTCGTCAACAACTGGGCCACGACTCTGCACCTCAGCCAACGGTCGCCGTTCACAGTCACGGGCGCCCGGGTGCTCGGCAGCGCGTCACCGGTGAGTGTGCGCCCCTCCGGCGACGGGTACGACTTCCTGCCGAGCGGCGGCGCCACCAACGTCATCGCCACCGTCATCGAGGCCGACATCACCACCCCCACACCCGCGGCGGTCGGCACCGGCTCCGGGCTCAAGGCGGAATTCTGGAACAACGCCACATTCACCGGCGCACCAGCGGTCACCCGTACGGACCCCACCGTCAACTACGCCTGGCGTTTCAGCGGCTCCCCCGCCCCCTCGATCGGCACCGACAACTTCGCCAGCCGCTGGACCGGCTCGATCGAGCCCCGATACTCCGAGAGGTACACCTTCACCGCCGTCTCCGACGACACCATCCGGCTGTGGATCGACGGGCAACTCATCATCGACAACACCGTGCCCCACGCACCCACCGTCGACCAGGGCAGTGTCACACTCACCGCCGGCCGTCACGACATCCGCCTGGAACAGACCGACCAAGGCGGCTCGGCATACATGAAGCTCATCTGGAGCAGCCCCAACACACCCGCCCAGATCGTGCCGCGGTCGCAGCTCTATCCGACCACCGGCACGGTCCAGCGGTTCAACGACAACGTGGCGACGTACAGCACTGGCTGGGCGGTCAGCAGCGGCCGCGGCCTTGGCGACTACAACGACGACGTGCACTACACGACCAACAACGGTGCGTCGTTCACCTACACGTTCAACGGCACCGGCATCGACTACCTGTCGGAGCGCAACTCCGACCAGGGCCTGGTGGACATCTACCTCGACGGTGTCCTACGAGCCACAGTAGACACCGGCAGCAGCACCCGCCTCACACAACAGGTCGTCTACACCGTCCGCGGACTACCGCAGGGTTCACACACCCTGCGCGGCGTCAAACGATCGGGCACGTACATGCTCGTAGACCGCTTCGACGTGGTCGTTCAGTAGCGGAGGCAGCCGGCGGGGTTGGCCCCCCGCCGGCGTCGCCCCAACGCGAGCGACAGCGACCGACCGGACCTCGTGGGCGCCGGTGGGCCGGGCTCGACTCAGGGGCGCACCGGACCCGCCCTCGGGCCGCCGCAGCCCACCTGACCGAGTGCTGCGACGACACCACCCAAGTCCGACCGAACCACCCTTTGACTGGACGTTTAGTCCCTCTTCCTTGCGGTAACAGTGGGTTCATATATCGACACCTGCCGTCGAGCAGGTCCAGTATGACCGGAATCGGTGCTGGCAGGTGACTCACATCCGATCGATACGAGGGCTTTCGATCCCTCAATCGTGTCTCGTTCGCCTTCATGGTGAAAGCAGCGCACCGGCGGTCCGCCGGACCAGCGGGCCGTGGCGGTACGACACCATCATGTCTGAACGTCGCGCCTACCCGTCCGACCTGTCCGACGCCCGTTGGGCGCTGGTCGAAGCCCGACTCACCGCCTGGCGACAGGCCCGCACCGACGCCGGCGTCGGTGGCCGCGTCGCCGCCCACGACCTGCGCGAGATCCTCAACGCCATCCTGTACGTCAACCGCACCGGCATAGCCTGGCGATACCTGCCCCACGACCTGCCGCCCCACCAGACCGTCTACGCCTACTTCGCCGCCTGGACCAAGGAGGGCATCTTCACCGAACTGAACTACCACTGAGAGTCGTCGTTTCAGGGCCCGCACCGGTGGCGCTGTGGCTCGTCGGCCGATGCCTGGACCTGCTTCGGACGGCGAGGGGGATAAGCCAAGTCGAGGCCGGGGCTGCCATCGGGAGCAGCGTGAGAATCATTCGTGGCATCGAGACCGGCACCCGTCCTGTCCGTCCCGGTGAGCTGACCGCGCTGTGCCGGCTGTACCAGCCCAGCGCGGCAGTCGAGGCGCGGTTGCGCAGCCTCGCCGCCGACAGCACTCCACTCTCGGCTACCTCGGCCCCGCCGCCTACGAGGCCACCGCCTACCCGGGCGGCCCGATCGGCAAGGTAGCGTGAGATCAACTTATCGATCCTGTCCGTCGGGAGACCAGTCCCGACTCGTACGCGGCGATCACCAGTTGGGTACGGTCGCGGGCGTCGAGTTTGGTGAGCAGGTGGCTGACGTGGGTCTTCACGGTGGCGAGGCTGACCCGCAGCCGCTGCGCGATCTCGGCGTTGGAGAGCCCACGGGCGACGAGGACGAGGACCTCGCGTTCCCGCCCGGTGACGTCCGCCATCCTCCCACCGAACGGGCCGACCGGTTCGTGGCTGCGGGCGAACTCCGCGATCAGCCGCCGGGTGACCGACGGAGCCAGCAGACCGTCACCGGCCGCGACCACCCGGATGGCCGACAACAGATCACTCGGCGGGGTGTCCTTGAGCAGAAAGCCGCTCGCCCCGGCCCGCAACGCGGCGTAGACGTACAAGTCGAGATCAAACATGGTGAGCATCAACACCCGGACCTTCGCCGTCTCCGGCGAGCCGCAGATCCGCCGGGTGGCCTCGATCCCGTCCAGTTCGGGCATCCGGACGTCCATCAGCACGACGTCTGGTGCCGTCAGCCGGGCAAGCTCCACCGCCCGGCGGCCGGTGTCCGCCTCGCCGACAACCACGAAGCCCGGTTCGTCCTCGATCAGGACCCGGAAGCTGCCCCTCAGCAGTGCCTGATCGTCGGCAACCAGCACCCGGACGGCATCACTCATGCCGTCTCCTCGCTTCGCTCGTCGGCGGCGTGAGCCTTGAACTGGGCTGGCTGATTCCCTCGCTGCGTCCGCTCATGGCCGCTCATGGCCGCCCCTGGACCGATCGCCGCGCCGGTTGGCAGGGGATCCGGGCGGTGACCTGATAACCACCCTCCGGCCGTGGTCCGGCGGCGAACTGCCCGCCGTACATCAGGACCCGCTCCCGCATCCCGGTCAGGCCGTGTCCGGCATCGGTGAGTCCGTCGCCGGTGTGCCCACCGGCCTCACGCGCACCGCCATCGCGCCCGTCGTCGGTCACCTGGATCCGCACCTCGACTCCGGTCGCCTCGACTGTCACCCGGCACCGGGTCGGCGCCGCGTGCTTGGCGGCGTTCGTCAACGACTCCTGCACGATCCGGTAGATCGTCAACCCCATCGCCTCGGACACCTGATCCATACCGTCGACCGCCAACTCCACCCGTACGCCGGAGGTCGCCGCCCGCTCGACGAGCGCGGGCAGTCCCTCGGGCCCCGGCGCCGGTGCCAGGTCCGGCGCCGCCCCATCCTCCGTAGGACCGTCCACCGCCCGTTGCGTCGTCGACCCGTCCTCGTCGTACGCCTCCGAGCGCAGCACCCCGAGCATCTGCCGCATCTCGGCGAGGGCGTTCCGACTGGTCTCCTCGATGACCCGCAGCGCATCGGCCACCTCACCGGGTCGGGTCCGTACCACGTGGTTGGCGACCGCGGCCTTGACCGCGATGATGCCGACGCTGTGCGCGACGATGTCGTGCAGCTCGCGGGCGATCCGCAACCGTTCCGTGGTCACCGCCGACCGGGCCAACTGCTCGGCCGCCCGCGCCGCGGTGGTCCGCTGCTGCCGGACGGCGCTGCCCAGCAGCCACGAGCCGCCGACGAGCAGCCAACCGATGATGATCAGGCCTGGCCCCTCCTGCCACCAGTACGCGTGCGCGCTGCTGGCCGGGCGCGACGGTACCGTTCCGGCGATCCCGAGCGCCGTCAGAACGGCGGCCGGCACCCACCACCGCCCCGCCGCGGCGACCCCGACGGTGTAGAGCGCCACCGCCGTGGCGAGGAACGGGTCCGTCAGCACCCCGAGCGGCAACGCCAGCACCGACCCGCTCAGGACCACGGCCAGCACCGGCAACGGCCACGGCCGTCGTACGGCGAGCGGCAGTCCGATCGCGGCGGTCATCGCGTCCGCCGCCCAGCCGGGCAGTTCCGCCGATACTGGGGCGGACCCCTGGGTGTGCCGCAGCAGCAGGAGCGCCCCGACGTAACCGGCCGCGCCGAGGCAGTCCAGCGCGACCAGTCGTCGGTGACCCGGTCGGTTGACCGAACTCACGAATCCCGGCGCCGCATGCTCAGATAGCCGGCCAGTACGGCCGCGAGCGTCCAGAGCAGCAGCACTCCGATCCCGCTCCACGGGCCGAGGACGGTGTCGTCCGGCGGCTCCCGGCGCAGGATGATGCTGCCGGCCGCGTCGGGCAGGAACTGGGCCACGGTACGCACCTTCGGCAGGTTGTTCAGGATCTCCGACCCCATGAAGAAGATCGGCACCAGGATACCCAGCGTCAGGGCTGAGCTGCGCAGCATGGTCGCCAGCCCCATCGAGAACGCGCACGCCAACGTCAGGTAGAGGACGGCACCGATGATCGCCCGGGGTACGCCGTCGTCGGTGACGGCCGCGTTGTGCGCACCGCCGATGGCCGCCTGCGCGGTGAAGAACGTGACGAGGGTGACGACGGCGGCAACGACGAACGCGATCGACGTCCCGGTGACCACCTTCGCCGTGTAGAAAACGCCCCGCCGGGGCACTGCCGCCAGCGAGGAGCTGATCGTCCCGGTGGCGTACTCACCGCTGGTCAGCAACACGCCGAAGACGACCAGGGCGATCATGCTGAGCCGGAGACCGTTGAATCCCGAACCGACCGGGTCGAATGACGCTCTCCCCTCCGGGCTCATCCCGTCGTACGCGCCGCGCAGCACCATCCCGAACAGTAGGGCGATGCCGACGCTCGCCGCGAAGCACAGCACCAGGGACCCGAGCGACGACCGCAGGGTACGGGCCTTGGTCCATTCGAACGCGATTGCCGATCCGAGAGCCGATCCGAGAGCCGGTGCGGAAGCCGATCCGACGGCCGATCCAGTGGATGCCATGGTCATTCCGCCCCTCCGGTCGACCGCACGGCCGACCGCTCCGCCCGATGACCCACCGAGTCGGCGGTGAGCCGCATGAAGGCTTCCTCCAGCGACGCCGACTGCACGCTCACCTCGTGGACCGTCACCCGGCTCTGCGCGACCAGTGCACCCACGGTCTCGACCGGCGCACCGGTCACCTCCAACGTTGCATCGGGACCGCTGTCGGCCCGGACACCCGCCCCGGCCAGTACGTCCCGAAGCCGCTCCGGCTCCGGCGTACGGATCCGGATGTAGGAACGGGAATTGGCGGCGATGAACGCCTCGACGGTGGTGTCTGCCAGCAGCCGACCCTTGCCGACCACGATCAGGTGGTCGGCGGTCAGTGCCATCTCGCTCATCAGGTGGCTGGACACCAGGATCGTCCGGCCCTCTGCCGCCAACCGCTTCATGAAGTCGCGGATCCAGCGGATGCCCTCCGGGTCGAGCCCGTTCACCGGCTCGTCCAGCAGCAGTACCGGCGGGTCGCCGAGCAGCGCCGCGGCGACGCCGAGCCGCTGGGCCATGCCGAGGGAGAGAGCGCCGGCACGCCGCCGAAGCACGCCTTCCAGGCCGACCGTTCCGAGTACCTCCCGGACCCGGCTCTCCGGAATCCGGTTGCTGCGGGCCAACCCGAGCAGGTGGTGGTACGACGTCCGCCCCGGATGCACCGCCCTCGCTTCGAGCAGGGCTCCAACCTGCCGCAACGGCTCCGCCAGTTCGCGATAGGGCCGCCCGCCGATCAGTGCCGCACCCCGGGTCGGCCGGGTCAGTCCGAGCAGAGCCCGCATCGTGGTCGACTTGCCCGCCCCGTTCGGGCCGAGAAAACCGGTCACCTGGCCCGGCTTCACCTTGAAGGAGAGCCCGTCGACGGCGACCGCATCCCCATACCGTTTCGTCAGGTCACATACCTCGATCATGGCCCGAAGAATGGCCCAGGGGCCGAGGTCGGCACATCGGGCCCGGGACTGTCATCCCCGAGACTGAGCCGCAGACGTTGAACGGTTGCCACGATCGGTGACAGGCGGTCGACCTGTCAGTCCGTAGGCGCCGTGGCGGTCGGGTCGGCCCGGCGGGAGAGGGGAAACCCGCTGAACAGGCGGATCATTCCCAAGTACTGCAACCGCATGTCCAGAGCGGAGATCATCAGCCCGAGCCGAGAACTCCCAGCTCACAGCCTGTGCGGCAGATTGTGGCGCGGTACAGGTTCAGATGTTGGTTCCGAGCGCGGTCCCCGTCTTCACCGCTTCGGAGTTCGCCGCGGTCTCCGTCGTGGCCGCGCCGTCGGCGGTTCCGGCCTGCGGGGCGCCCCCTGCGGCCTCGTCATGACCGCTGACGCTCGGCTTGACGCCGGGCAGCAGCGTCGTTGCCAGCAGTGCCAGGACGAGCGCGACGCCGGCACCGACGAGGGCCGTGACATGCAGCCCGTGGGTGAACGCCTCACGGGCGACGGCGAGCAGCGCCCGGGTCACGATCAGCATCTCGGCGCTGGTGGACAGCGCGGCGAGCACCGAGGCGACGCCGAAGGCGGCGGCACCGGTCAGCAGCAGTTTGCGCCGCCCGATCCGGTCACCGAGCGTTCCCATGGTGATGAGGAGGCCGGCGACCAGGAACCCGTAAATGTCCATGATCCACAGCCGCTCCGGACGGCCAGGTCGAACACCGCGCGTTCGACCTGGCCGTCCAGCCGCCGGTAAGCGACGCGACGCGCGGGCCGGCGTGGCCCCCGCCGAGCCACCCGGCGCCACCCGCTGGGACTTCGCCCACTGAGCCAGCCATGGCGTGGAGGCTGGTCGAGGCTGTGAGGGTCGTTGTGTGTCTGGTCAGCGGTCGGCGAGTTCGGCGAGGATCTCCACCAGCTCGGGTCGGTCGAACGGGCCGACGTGGGGTGCCGCGACGCTTCGCACGTCGGTCGGGTTGTCCGGGGTGAGGCGGTCGGCCTCGGTGATGAACCGGTCCTGTAGCGCGGGAGGGATCAGCCGGTCGTGGGTGAAGCGCACGTACGTCCGGGGAATCCGTCCCCAGGTGTGCGCTTCGCCGCGGGCGTCGGCCAGGGGGATGCTGGCGGGCTCGTCAGGCTCGAGCGTGTTGAGCAGCCGGCTTACCGCCTCGTCGGTGAAGTCGCCGGCGAGGCACTGCTTGATGCCGTCGATCACGGACGGGTCGGCCGAACGCCAGTTGATCCGGGCCACCCCCAGAATCGCCGGATCGGCGACCACTGCCCGGGTCACCAGGGGGAGCAGACTGTCGCTGTTCTCTGGCGTGGTCAGGTAGGCGGCCATGTTCGGCAGGTCGACACAGCAGTACGCCGCCATGTAGACGACCCGATCGAGCAGTTCGGGGATGGCGTTGCCGACCCTGCTGACGGTGACGCCGCCCTGGCTGGCGCCGGCCAGGATCACCGGCCCGTGTCGGCGGGCGCGGCGCACCACGTCGACGACGCGCTCGACGTAGTCGTCGATGGTGATCTTGGCGAGCGGTGACGGCTCGGTCGCCAACCCTTCGAGGTCCTGCGGGGCCTGGTACGAGCGGGGGAAGAAACCTTCGGCGCCGTGTCCCGGAAGGTCGACGGCCACGCAGCGGTGCCCCCGCAAGGTGAGTTCGGTGATCAGTGCTGAGCAGAGATGCGAGGAGGAGTTGGTGCCATGTACGAAGACCAGGGTCGGCGGTCGACGATCGCCAGCGGTGGTGTCTTTCGTCGTCATCGAAATTCTCCCTTGTGCTCGTGAAATTGGTGGAGTCGTCAACGGCGCGTCTGGCGCCACATCGGCCACAGGAGCGGGCTGTCCGCCACGCGAACCGGTTCGCCGAGGTCCTCGAAGCCGTACCGGAGGTAGAGGGCACGGCTCCGGGGCGAACTCGCCTCCAGATACACGGCGAGCCCATCGGTGTCCGCTTGCTCCAACCGGTGGCGCAACATCGCCGAGCCGAGTCCGGCGCCCTGGCGCCCGCCCACCACCCCCATGCACGAGAGGTAGAGGTGCGGTTCACCAAGTGGATGCCGCTCGGCCAGGGCCCGCCCCAGAGTCCACAACCGTGCGCCGTTCTCACCGAAAACCGAGTTCTGGTCCGGGTCGGGCGCGTCCGGACGTTCCTCGTCGGGTGCCTGGCCCTGAGTCAACGCCAGCCACACCGAGGCACCCTCACCACGGCCGGCCAGATATGCCTCGGCGGCGTGCCGATCCAGGAGGCGGCCGTAGAAGTGCGACTGGAGGCGACCGCGTTCACCCGATGCGGGGAAGAGCCAACAGGCGACCGGGTCGTCCATGAACGCCTCGGTGAGGATGTCCGATACCGTCTGCCGGTCTGCGTCATCCGCCCGCCGCACGAATGCGTACGGTGTATCTTTTGGCATGCGTACATCGTATCGCCACACCGGCGAGGATTGCGGCAATGTCCCTTGCCCAAGCCGAGAAAGTGCACTAGCCGGACCAGAATTGAACTAGCACACTCCGGTCGGCGTCAGCCGCCCGCCGCACGAGTAGTGCGTGCGGTGTAACCTCTACCATGCGTACACCGTATCGCCCGAGACGGCGGAATTGGACCGTTATCTTCCAGCTACAGCAGAGAAAGTGTGCTAGTCCGACGAGAATCGAACTAGTACATTCCAGGTGCACGACGACCGCACCAGCAGATCGGAGAGTACCCATGCCTTCGCCGACGCCGCGCCTGGATCCGCCATATCGGCGGATCGTCGAGGAGATCCGTGCCCGCATCCTGACCGGTGATCTGCGGCCTGGCGACCGGATACCCTCCGTCCGGCAAATCGCCCAGCGATGGGGCGTCGCGACCGCGACCGCGACCAGAGCGATGGCGACCCTCCGCGACAACGGGCTGGTCGAAGCGAGGGTCGGTTCCGGCACGGTGGTCAGTAACCACACGAGCCGCAAGCGCCCGGTCAGCCCGGCCGCAGCACAGAGGTCGCGGCAAGCCGGCACGTCAAAGCAGCCGCTGAGCCGGAAGCATGTTCTCCGCGCCGCCATCGCAATCGCTGACGTCGAGGGGCTCGACGCAGTGTCGATGCGACGTCTCGGGGCCGACCTCGGCGTGGGCCCGATGTCGCTCTACCGGCACGTGGCGAACAAGGACGAACTGGTGACGCAGATGGCTGACGAGGTCTTCGGCGAATCCGAACTGCCCGTCCCAGGACCGCCGGGGTGGCGGGCGAAACTCGAACTGGTCGCCCGCCAACAGTGGGAACTGTGCAGGCGACACCTTTGGCTGCCCAGGGCCG
The DNA here is from genome assembly GCF_016862935.1 of Plantactinospora mayteni. GTDB lineage: Bacteria > Actinomycetota > Actinomycetes > Mycobacteriales > Micromonosporaceae > Plantactinospora > Plantactinospora mayteni. Next base: position 143,399 of record NZ_BONX01000052.1, on the reverse strand, counting down.
TGTCGTTCACCCGTCCGGCGCTCGCGCCCAACTTGATGGCGCAAACCGAGTGGACCCTGCGCGCGCTCGACGGGCTCGGGCTGCCCATGGCGACACGTATCCGCGAGGCGCTCACGCTCCACGGACTGGTCGCCACCGTCGCGCTGTCCTTGGCTGCCGAGGTCGAATCGGAGCAGGAAACCGGTGTCACGCTCGATGGGTGGCGGCTGGCACAGCAGAAGCGAACCGACCAACTCCTCGACAGCGGAAGATTTCCACTGCTGGCGACGATCCCGACGGAAACAGCGTCGGACCTGGGTGGACTCTTCGAGTATGGTCTCGCACGCCATCTCGACGGCTTCGCCACCCTGATGAAGGATCACGCCCGAACGCGGTCATGAGGGTGCGTCGGATGGCGGACGCGTTGCCGTCACACCGTGGCCGCTCGTCAGCGTGCCCGGTGCGGGTCATCTCCCGCCAAAGCCGGACGACGAAGACTGCCGAGCGTGCGAACGCGAACCAGAACGGTGCCGTGCCTCCGTGATGGCTGCCCAGGATACCGCCGACGGTCGAACCGACCACCAGGCCGCCGTACACGCTGATGGTGGTGCGCGGCCCTGGAGGTGCACCGGGACCGCGCGCTGCCTGATGGTGATCGAGCTCGTGTGCCAGCCGAGCACGTGGGCGCCGAAGATGAAGAAGATCAGCATGGCGACCAAACGCCGAGGTGGCCACGGCGAGGCGAAGTGCGCGAGGGTTTCGATGACGAGCCCTGGGCGCATCACGGTGCCCAGACTGCGTTTCCTGCCCGTCTGATGGCCGTCGACATCGCGGGGGTCGAGATGGTCATGCTCGATGCCGATGCCGCCGGCTGTATCAGTGAGCCCTTTTCATCGTGATGGGCCTGGTCGCGATGGGTGCGCGGAGCCGGTGTCGACATAGGACGAGGCTCCCGGTAAGACAGCAGTCGACCAAGATCAGATGCCCCAACCGGGAGCCTCGCTGTGCTGCCTTACCCGTCCACGATCGCGCTGTCCAGCCGCACCCTGAACCACCTGGCCGACCTCATCCGCGCCGAACGCATTCGGCGCCGAGGGCGCTGGTGGCGCCTCGACGTGGTCCACCCCGAGTCGCTGCGCCATCCGCTGCATCGACCCACGCCGGCCGTCCAGCATCAGCCCTCGCAGGTACCGCAACCCGGTCGCCCGCATCGACTCCGCTCGGATCAACTCGTGAGTCGGGGAAGCTCCTCGGAGACCAGCTCCCCAAGCGCCTGAACCGTCTCGGCATCGATCCACTCGGGAAGGTGGTCGAGGGCGATGCGTACGGCCTCGGTGGTGCGCTCCGGGGAGGGCTGCCGGAAGGCTGCGGCTTCCAGCCAGTCCCTCAGCGAGAGAACCCACGAGTCCGGGCGGCCGGAACCCCACCACCGGTTGGCTTCGGCCAGGGTCTCGGCGAGGTGAGAACGCTCGGCGTTCGCGTACGCCAGGCAGATCAGGCGTTCCACCAGACGTTCCACGTCGTCGGCGGCCAGCACCGATTCCCAGAGCCGGCCGAGCAGCCGGTTTCTGTCGCATCGGTTGACGGTCGCCAGAATGCGAAGGACATCTCGGCGCCGATCCGGTTCGTCGACGTCGTCGAGAAGGTCGAACCACCCGGCCACGTTCGTATCGACCAACGCTTTCCCGGCCGCCCGGAACAGGACGAGGGTCTGCGAACGATAGTCCTGCCCCCAACAACTGGACTGCGGCCCCTCGTCGACGGCGTCAGCGATGCGCGTCAACAGGTGCAGGCTGCCGTCGCGGTACGTGGTCCTCGGATCCTGGGCCAACCGCACCAGGAACGGCACGCTCGGAGGAGTCGCATCCCGCATGCAGTACGTGGCGAGTTCGCCGGAGGTCCGGACGAGGCGCTCCTCCAGTTCACGTACGGCGCGACTCCCCAGGTCACTCCAGTCCTCCCCGATCGAAGGGTCGTCGTGGCCCCACAGGGCATGCAACAGCCGGGGAACCTCGCCACGATCGCCACGACCATCCAGGAGTATGCGCCAGTCGACGTCGTACAGGCCGGCTATCGGGGAAGAGTCCATCGAGACTCTCACCCCTGCCGGAGTGAGTCGCTGGTGAACACCGCGATGTCCCGGCCAAAGCAGACGACAATGTGTCCGTCCGGGGAGACGGTCAGCGCGGTCACGTGGTTGGGGACCACCAGGGCCGGACCGATCTGCCGTCGTGTGGTGAGGTCCCATACCCACACCGCCCCCCACCGGTCAGCGACGGCGGCAACCGGGTGGCCGTGCACGGTGGCCACAGTGCCCAGGCGGTGTGCCCGGTGAGCGGCTCGCCGATCCGCTGCTTCGTGGTGAGGTCCCAGAGCTGTATCGCCTTGTCCTGTCCGGCGACGACCACCGGTCGGCCGTCGAGGGTCGCCACGGCGACCGCCCGCACGGTACGGGAGCGGCGCGGGCCGCCCCACCCCCAGCACCGGCGGCATCACCGCCAGATCCCCCGTGGACTGCCAGGCCCACCGTGCGGCCCACCCCCGGACCTGTCCGAACAGAGTTGACCGACCGGACGACTCTCGATCTCGCATGCCGCGAGGCTATCCCTCCCGCACACCCGCCTCGGTCGCGAGACAGTCGTGCAGTCGGCTGGCGCCGGCGAGCATCGCAACCGTCTGGCGGGTCAGTTCCACGTGCCGCTGCGCGAATCGCGGGCTGGGGCTGGATCAGCTTCCTGGTCGCCGTCGTCATCGAGATACCCACACAGCTCCGCAGCCGCCGCCCCGGCGGCATCCGTCACCAACCCCGACGCATTCCCGGCCCGCGCCTCCAACAACGCGCCGCCGCCGTGATCATCGCCGCCGCCATCGGCATCATCGCCGCCCCGGCACTGTCCTCCGCAGCCATCTCGACCACCCCGGCCCACCGCCGGCGGCGCTGGGCGGATTCCCGGAGATCCTGGGACGCCGGATCGATCAGGGGGAGGGCTCGTCCTCTCGGCTTGTCCGGTGGTCTCGGCGGTCGTGCTCCGCCGTGTCGCGGAACAGTGACGGGCCGAAGCCGATGGTCAGGGTGAGCTGAGACGGTGGCAGCCCGAGCGCTTCGCCGGTGTCATCCGGCGGCGCTTGCGGGATGCCACCGACCGCGCCGACGTGGCCGGCGTACGCGGTGAACTCGCTGGTCCTGCCTCCGGTGGTGATCTGACCGGCGGAGTTGGGACGTCCGAGCCCGACACCGATGGCTACGCTCCGTTCAGCAGGGGTTGGTGCTGGTCTTCGTCGCCGACTTGATCTCGCGCCCGTCCGGCAGGACGATCACCACGTACCAGCGCTGGGTCGGCGGGCCGTCCACCAGCCCGGTGTCGTACTCCGTGAACCGGGTGGGCCCGCCGCTCATCGGGGAGCCCGCCCAGGTGTCGCTGCTGAACAACATGCGCAGCCATGCCTCCGTTGCCCGGCTGCCATTGTGCAGTTGCGCGGTCACCCCGAGCCTGAAGCTCCCGCCGTCGCAGAACGGCGCGCTGCTCGCGGTGACGTACGGCTGGACCTGGGCCTGGGTCGGCGTGGGGCGCCGGGTCGCGGTCGGCGGTCTGGTGGTGCGGACCGGCGTGGTTCTGGCCGGGGGCCGGGCCCGGGGCGGGGTGGTCCTGACGGTGGTGGGCGTACTGCCGGCCGGCGGGGTGAGCGAGGGCAGCGGAGTGGCGCCCGGCGGTGGTAGAGGCACGGCGGGCAGCGGCAGCGCCGCGCTCGGCGGTGCGGCGATGTCCCGTTCCGGCGGGGACGGAGCGGCGCCGAGCCAGCCCGCGACCGCGACCGCGACGACCACCAGTACGGCGGCCCCGACGACCAGGCCGCCTGAAAACCGCGAGGAGTCGCCGGATCCGGCGGAGGCGGTCTCCGGATCCGGCGTCCCACCCGTCGCCGCCGCAGCCGGCAATGTCCGGGACACCCCGGTTGCCGTGCTGCCGGCAGCACGGTCCACCGGTCCGGCCGCCGCATCGCCGGCCGGGTCACGCCCGGGTCCGTCGCCGGTGGGGTTGCCGATCCGGCCCGCACCGGATCCGCCGCTGGCGGAATTGCCGGTCCGGCCCACACTGGACACGCCGGTCGCTGGTGGATCGTCGGGAACCGCGGACGGCTCGCCGGCCGGGCGGCGAGCGGGGCCCGCACCGGTGTCGCTGGCGCCCGCCAGCAACCGCGCACCACAGGCCGGTTCCAGGCAGTAGGCCGAGTTGCTGTTGTCCACGGTGCCGCAGGCGGGGCAGACCTTGGTCGTCATCTCGCCAGCTCGCTCCTGGTAGTTGGGCTGGTGCCGGGGATACGGGGTCGCCGACCTGTCCACCGGTGCGCCGGTGACCGTGGACGGCACCGGCTTCTTCATGGGCTCGGTCGCCGGCGGGTCAGCCGCATCGTGGAGCTGAAGGACCACCGAGCACGTCAACCCGCTACCCGCAGGAGTACCCGTTCGATCCGGAATCGGAGACCGTCTTGCCGTCGGTCAACGTGGCGGTGACGGTCCAGGACACGTACGACCCGCCGACGAACTCCCAGCCACTGGTGTCCGGCATCCGGCCGCTGAACGACCGGCCACTCTTGCTGAGCGTGACCGTGCCGGCGTTACTCGCCGGACCGTATTCGTTGGTGTCGTAGGAGATCCGGACGCTGCGGATGTTCGCAGACGTGTTGGTCACGCTGCCGCTGACATAGACGCCCCAGCCCTCGTCAAGTTGGGTGCACTCGACCCGACCGTTCGCCGACATCCGGGCCTGCGGGGCAGGGGGCTTCGGCGCTGGGGCCGTGGTACGGGCCGGTGGCGGCTTGCGTTTCGTCGGTGGCGGCTTGGCCGGCGCGGCCCGGGGCGGCCGGGGTGGGGACGTGCTGACCCGTGGGGTCGCCCGCGTCGGCGTCGGCGTCGGCGGTGTGGCCGGGTTCGAGGTCGGTGGCGGGAGCGGGATACCGAGCGCTGGTGCGGTCGCGCTCGATCCCGCCTCGGACCTCGGGTCGCCGGTCGAGTTCCGATCGCCTGTCGCTATTGCCACTCCGATGCCCACCAACACCACCGAGATGGCCGACAGCGGCAGCAACAACCGGCGGCCGGGCCGGGCTGAGTGCTGCGTGGGCGCGGCGGACGTACTCGTCGCCGGGGCGGCACCGGCCGTCTCCGGCTGGACGTCCCGGTCGGGTACGGGCACGGTGTGCGAACGTACCGCTGCCTGCGGCGCTGCCGGCTCCACTGTCTCGGGTCGCCCCGCGGCTACCGCCGGTCGGGTCGCCTCTGCCGCAGCGGGTGGGTCGGCGGCAGCCGGTGGGTTCTCCGCCGCCGGTGGGGGGCCGGTTGGGTGTGGGTCGGCGGCTGCCGGAGGGATGGTCTGCCGGCCGGTACCGGTCGGCTCGGCGGGTGCAACGGTGTCCGTCCCCTTCAACGAGGCAGCGTGCCCGCGGACCCGGATCAACGTGCCGAACCTGGCCCGTATCCCGGCGAGCGTAGCCGTGGGCGGGGCCGCCGGCTCGGCCGGCGCGGACACGGCGGAAGCCCCCGGCGTTGCCGTGGGCGGGGCCTCCGGTTCGGTCGGCGCGGACACGGCCGGCACAGACATGGCGGAAGCCTCCGGCTCGGACACGGTCGGCTTGGCCGGCTCGGCGATCGGTGCGGTCGGCGGGGCCGCAACCTTCGGGGCCGCCGGTGTGCCGCCCTGTTGCTCCGGCACCGCCGGCCCGGCGCCCTCGCCAGGAGCCGCCGGGCCGGTGGTGCCAGCGGCCGTGGCGGGTGCCGCTGCGGGGGGCAGCGGCCGAGGCGCGGCGGAGCGGGACACCGGCGCTGCGGAACGTGCGGCCGGCGGCTCGGAACGCGCGGTTGCTACACCGGAGGCGGCGGGCTCGGATGGCGGGTCCAGCAGAGAGGTGCCGCCAGCCGTGACCCCGCCAGCCGTGACCCCGTCGGCGGTGGGTTCCGGGTCGCGCCTCGCCTGGTTGCCCGCGGCGGCGCCGTCGGTGGTCCCGCCGCCTCTGGCGGCCTTGGCCGGCCCCGCCAAACCGGCCCTGGTCCGCTCGGCTGATCCCGGCTTGGCCCGGCCCACCAAACCGGTTCCGGTCCGCTCGGGGGTCGGCTCGGCCTTTACCCTGGCCGCCTTGGCAGACATGACCGGTTTGCTCCGGGCGCCCCTTCGCACGGGCTCGACGGACCCGGCTGGTGCTGACTGCTCCGTCGAGGTCGGAATCGGTGGCTCCGCCGGTCCGGACTTCTCGGCCGGCTGGGCCGGACGTGCCTCCGCGTCGGACGTCGGCGGCTGCGCCGGCCGCTTGGTAACCACCAGCAGCGCGCCGCAACTCGGGTTCAGGCAGTAGACCGAGCCGTCCTCATCGGGCTCTCCGCAGGAGGGACAGGTGGTCACAGGCACGGGATGTTCACCGCTCCAGACGGGTAGCTGGTCATGCGGGCATGGACGGTCGGTCGTGACCCGGTTACCGCATCGGGCCGCACCGGGTCACGGCCGACCTCAACTCAGGTGCTGTAGGTGACGACCGACTGTTGCTCCGATTCCTGCTGTCGCGCCGGCGGCGCCTTCTTCTTGTCCGCCGGCCGGCCGCTGATCGACTGCGGCGTGGTGACCGGTTCCTGGCCCACGACGCGCGGGGCGCCGCCACCGCGGGCGGTACGCCGCGCCTGCCGGCCCGAGAGCGCGCCCCCGTGCCCCCCGGCGGGAGGAACCATCGGCGGGATCATGGGCGGCACCGCCGGCGCACCGGCGGCACCGACCGGAGGCCGGACCGCGCCGACCAGGCTGGTCCCGGCGCCCTCCGCCCCGGCGAGACGCCCGAGGAGGTCGGTCGATACGGCCGGAGCCCCGCTGCCGATGCGTCCCGCACCCGCACCGCCACCCGGCCCGCCGCCGACTCCGCCCGAACCGATACCGGAGCCACCGGAACCGGTGCCGGACGACCCGTCCGCGCGACCGCCGGGAACGTACGGGACGAGCGGCGGCACGACGGGTACCCCCGGGCTGCCCGGCATGTTCGGAGCCGTCGGCGGGGGCGGTACGTCCGTACCGGACTGATCGCCGGCCGTCGGTGGCTGGCCGACCTGCGGTACGTCACTCTGCGGCGGCGCGGTCTGCTGCTCCGGTGCCTGGAAGGGGCTGTTCTGCGGCGTCGTGTTCTGCGGGGGCACGATGGGGACGTCGGTCCGGGTCGCGTTCGGTTGCTTGGTGTCCGGCGGGTTGGTGTCCGGCTGCTTGGTGTTCGGCCCGGTCGTGCCGGGCGGGCCAGCCGGCGGACCACCGGGCGGGGCATCCACATTCGTACTGGTGGGAGCCGTCGGAGCGGCCACGACATCCTGTAGCCCGACGTACGGCCCGGGCGACTCCCAGGGGGTCAGTCGGGCAATCTCCCCAGCCGCGTCGGCAGCCACCGCCCGGGCCTGCCTGTCGAACGCCTCGCGGAGCTGACTCTCCTGATAGCCGAGCAGGTCGTATCCCTGTCCAAGCTGTTTCCCGGCGTTCTCCTCGCGGAGTCTCGCCAGCGCCTGGTCGCGCTCCAGGACGAGTTGGAGAAGCTGGTTCTGCGCCGACTCCACCTTCATCGCGACCATCTCGATGCCGGCCGCCCGAACCTCGGCCTGCTTCCGCCACTGCTCCATCCGGTCGACCGCCTGGCCGGCGCTGTCGACGAACGCGGAGGCGGCCTTGCCTTTCCAGTGGCCGGCCAGACCTCGGGTCTCGGCGTCCAGCGTCTGCGCGCCTTCGCCGATCGCCTTCCGGTAGTTCTTCCAGTGGGTCGCTATGTTGCCCAGGGCCCCGAGGTCGACACTGTTGAACATGCCGGCGATGTCGTCGAGGGTGTACTGCTCCCAGTTGGTAGCCATGATCTCAGGAACCGACCGCTAGGCCGTACGGTCTGGTTGGCCGGATCGACTGGACTCGTCGCCCCGGGACGGTTGCATCGCGTCGCGGACATCCTGGAGCGACAGCCGGGCCATGTCGTCTCCCCAGCCGTACTTGTTGAACGCGGCTATCGCGGCACCGCCGTACGACGAGAGGCCGTTCGCGGTTGCCTGGCCGAACTTGGCGAGCTCGCTCGTCTGGCTGGCCAACTGGCTGCTGAACGCGGCCATCTCGGTAAACCGGAGGTCCCCGGCTATCGCGCCCATCCCGTTGGCCGCGTTGCCGGCCGACAGGCCCTTCAGGAACGCTTGCGAAGCACTGCCCAGCTTCGCCCCGTAGTCGGCGAGTCTGGTCGTATCCGCCTCAAGGTTGAGGTCATCAGACATCGGGCCACCGCTCCTTCGCCGTTGACGCCCGGATCTGCCCCTCCCTGGTCAGGACCGGATGGGAATGGGACATGCGTGGTGCCTGCGATCCTAACCAGACAGCGCACCTCGGGGGAGTCCCCGAAACGCACCACAGGCGCTCAGTCCACATCGACCCATCCGAACTGGACCAGTCGGGCGCCCTCCCGCCGGGTGGAGAGCCATCCCCGCCCGGCCGGCAGCGGGCCAGGCCGGCGCACACCGCTGATCAGCGGACCCTCCAGCGGGTCGCACGACATCAGGATGGCCGGCGAGCCCAGGTCCCGGAGCCGGGCGAGCACCGGGTCGTAGAAGGCCCGGCTGGCGCCGCCGCTGCGCCGCGCGACGACCACGTGCAGGCCGATCTCCCGTGACTGTGGCAGGAGTTCGTGCAGCACGGCGAGTGGGTTCCGGTCCCCGGCCACCAGGTCGTAGTCGTCCACCAGGACGTACAGGTCGGGTCCGGTCCACCAGTCCCGGGCACGCAGCCGCTCCGGCGTGATCTCCGACCCGGGTAGCCGCTCGCGCAGCGCGCGGGCCGCGTCCCGGATCAGTTCGGTCGCCTGGTTGGCGGAGCTGCCGTACCCGAGGAGGTGCTCCTCGGGCAGCGCGCCGAGCAGGCTGCGTCGGTAGTCGACGGCGATGATCCTCGCCTGCTTCGGCGGCTGGCGATCGGCGACCGCCCGGGCCAGCATTCGCAGGAAGGCCGACTTGCCGCACTCGACGTCACCGATCAGGAAGCAGTGCGGGTCGGCTGTCAGGTCGAGGTGAACCGGGCCGAGGTCCAGCTCGGCTAGGCCGATCGCCGGTCCGGGCCCGTCGGTCGCGGCGGGCAGCACCTCGTACGGCACCATCGGCGGAAGCAGTCGCACCCGGGGTGCCGGATCACCGGACCAGCCCTCCCGGACCCTGACGACCACCTCGTTCAGCGCCGCCGGCAGGTCCGCCACGTCGGAACCGCCGTCCAGCCGGGGCAACGCGGCGAGGAACTGGTGCCGGCTCTGCGTGATGCCCCGCCCCGGCGCCTGCGCCGGCACGTTCGCCGCGGCCCGGCGGTCGACGCTGGAGTCGGACGGATCGCCCAGCCGCAGTTCCAGCCGGGTGCCGAAGGAGTCCCGCAGCGCCGACCGGAGGTCCAGCCAGCGGCCGGCGGTGGCCACCAGGTGCACGCCGTACGACAGTCCCCGACCGGCCAGCGCGATGATCCGCTCGGCCAGGTCCTCGAATTCGTCCCGGATCGTCGCCCAGCCGTCCACCACCAGGAAGACGTCACCGAACCGTTCCTCCGGCAGCTCGCCCGCGCCGCGCATCCGGCGGAGCGTGGCCACGGAGTCGATGCCACGCTCGGTGAAGAGCTGTTCGCGGGCGGCCAGGACGGTCTCCACCTCCGCGATGGTGCGGCGGATCTGGTTCGCGTCCCGGCGGGCCGCCACCCCGCCGACGTGCGGCAGGTCCCGGACCGAGGCGAGCACGCCGCCGCCGAAGTCAAGGCAGTAGATCTGCACGTCGCGCGGGGTGTGGCTGAGCGCGAGGCTGACGATCAGCGTACGCAGCAGGCTGCTCTTGCCGGACTGCGGCGCACCGACCACGACGACGTGGCCACCGGCACCGGAGAGGTTCAGCCAGAGCGGGTCGCGGCGCTGTTCGAACGGGCGGTCCACCACCCCGACCGCCACGCGCAGCGGCTCGGGTTCCCCGCCGTCGAGCAGTTCGCCGAGGCTGGGCGGGGTGGACAGCGGCGGCAACCACACCTGGTGCGCGGGCACGCCGCGCCCGGTCAGACGCTTGGTGAGGATCTCCAGCAGCGTCTCCCCGGCCGGCTCGTCCGGCTCGACGTCGGCCCGCCGCCCGTCGCCCGCACCGCCCTTGTCGGGACCCGCCTGGGCCCGCCGCTCGTCGCCCGAGCCCTGGCCGTCGGGGCCGGCCTCGCCCCGCCGAGCCTCGGCCTCGCTGTCGGCCGGGTCGTCCACCGGGACGTACCCCGAGGTGTAGATCCGGATTCGCTCGTCGCCGGTGGCCGGCTCGGCCGTGCCGGCCCGCCGGTGCGCTCCGGAGACGTACGCGGCCCGGAACCGGACCAGCGGCTCCGTGCCGAACTTGAGGAACCCGTGCCCAGGCGCGCGGGGCAGCTCGTACGCGTCGTTGACGCCGAGCACCGTACGGCTCTCCACCGGCGAGAAGGTACGCAACCCGACCCGGTACGACAGGTGCGTGTCGAGCCCGCGCAGCCGCCCCTCCTCCAACCGTTGGCTGGCCAGCAGCAGATGGACGCCGAGCGACCGGCCCAGCCGTCCGATCTGGACGAACATGTCGATGAAGTCGGGCTTGGCGCTGAGCAGTTCGCTGAACTCGTCGCAGACCACCAGCAGGGTCGGCAGTGGCGCCAGCGGCACCCCGGCCGCCCGGGCCCGCTCGTAGTCACGCTGCGAGACGTAGTTGCCGGCCCTGCGCAGCAGCTCCTGCCGGCGGATCAACTCGCCGTTGATGGCATCGGTCATCCGGTCCACCAGCGGCAGCTCGTCGGCGAGGTTGGTGATCACCGCGCTGGTGTGCGGCAGCCGGTCCAGACTGGCGAAGGTCGCCCCGCCCTTGAAGTCGACGAGCACGAAGTTGAGCGTCTCCGACGAGTTGGTCACCGCCAACGCCAGCACCAGGGTGCGCAGCAACTCCGACTTGCCCGAGCCGGTCGCCCCGATCAGCAGGCCGTGCGGCCCCATCCCGTCCTGTGCCGACTCCTTCAGGTCCAGCTCCACCTTGGCCCCGTCCGGCCCGATCCCGATCGGCACCCGCAGCCGTTCCCGGTGCGGCCGGGGCGCCCAGCCCACCGCCGCGTCGTACTCGTACGGGTCGCCGAGCCCGAGCAGTTCGGCCAGGCCGTGCTCGGCGTTCATCGCCCGGTCCGGCCCGCCCGCACCGGCCAACCGCAGCGGCGCGAGCTGCAACGCCAGGGCCTCCGTGGCGACCAGGCTGAGCGCGTCCGCCCGGCCCAGCGGCTGCTGCGAGGCGTACGTGGTCGCCCGCAACTCGCCGTCGGCGGTCACGTCGAGGACGATGGTGGCCCGGTCCAGGTTGCGTGGCGGCTCGCTGGTGAGGTCGAGGACGGTGGCACCCTCGACGCCGCCGTCGATCAGCAGGTGGTCGGAGCCGGCCGGATCGCCGCCGTCGATCACCACGAGCAGGTGCGCGCCGTCGAACTGCGCCTCGGTGGCCGTCGGGTCGAACCTCGGCCGGTCCGCGACCAGGCTTTCCAGCATCGCCTCCAGCGCGACGACAGTGGGGGCGATCAGGCGTACCGGGCCGAGGGCGTCGGTCGCGGTGGGGTGCAGGGTGTGCGGCAGCCACTTCGCCCACTCCCACTGCGGCCGGGCGGCCCGGCCGGCGCACGCCGCGATGACCAGATCCTCCGGGGCGTGCCAGACGGCGGCCTGGGCGAGGAGGGCCCGGACCAGCGCCCGCACCCGGCGCTGGTCGCCGCGGAGGTAGACCCGGGCGAATCCGCCCAGGGCCAGCACCATCGGCAGCTCCGGCACCCGCCGGTACGCCTCGACGAACCGGTGCAGCGCCAGCGCGCTCACCGGTTCGGCCTTCTCCGCCGGTACGGGCGGCGGCACGGCCAGGGTGGCGGCGAGGTCCCGCGGACCGAGTCCGATCCGGACCTGGCCGAAGTCCGCCTCGGTGTATCGCCGCTCCCAGAGCCGCGCACTGTCGACAAAGGACCACAGGGTGTCCGGGTCCGGGTGCGCGTAGTATTCCGCCGCGAGCTGCCGCCGGATGACCCGACGCACCGATCCCCGTTGCTGGCCGAGCTGGAACAGATACTCGCGGCGCTGCTGCTGCATCTCCTGTTTGCTGGCGCCGGTGGTGAAGGTCGCGAACTGCACCGCGACGATGCCGAGCATCGAGATCCCGAACAGCCCGCCGGTCAGCCAACGGAACGGGTTGCTGCCGCCGCCTCCGGCGAACATCAGCGCGATCGCGGCGGCACCGGCCAGCATCGGCAGCATGATGAGCAGTCGGCTCCACGACCGGCCACCGGGCGGCGGGATCTCCGGTACCGGCTCCAGGACCACCTCGCCCTGCGGATAGGGCGGAGCCAGCCGTCGCGCCGGTCGTCTGCGTACTAGTGTGCCCATGCGGACGCTTTCACCCGGGCATCGTAGGGGATACGGGTCCACGGCGAGAGCGTCGGAAACCTCCGCTGCCGACCGGCTCCCTTGTGAGGCTGCACAATGAACCTTTTTCAACCTGAACCGCGCGGCGCTCACGAACCGCGTCCGACCTTGCGGTCCGACGAACCGCAAGGGGAGGTTGAAAAAGGTTCAATGTCGACGTCGACCACGATCGGTCTCACCCGTATCGTCCTGATGACTCCGAGGCGGCGGGTGGACATGGCCCTGCCCGACCATCTGCCGCTTACCTACCTGCAACCCGCGCTGCTGCGGCACGGCGGCGACGGACTCGCCGAGGACGGCGTGCCGCACGGCGGCTGGGTCGTCCGGCGGCTGGACGGCAGCGTGCTGGAGCCGGTCAAGTCGCTGACCGCGCTCGGGGTCCGGGACGGCGAGGTGCTGCTGCTCTCGCCACGCGACCAGCACTGGCCGGAGCCCGGCTACGACGACCTCGCCGACGGCGTGGCGGAGGGCGCCGCCCGGCAGGGCAGGGTGTGGAACGCGAACTCGACCTTCCGGGCCGGGCTGGCCGCCACCGCCGTCGTGCTCGGTGGCGCGCTGGTCCTGCTCCTGCTGGCCGGACCCGCCCTGGTCCGAACCGGCCAGGTGGCGCTGGCGGTCGCCGCGGTCCTGGTCGGCGCCGGGGCCGCGGTCGCCCGTTGGCGCCGGGAACCCCCGCTGGCCACGCTGCTCGGGACGTACGGGATGGGCTACGCCGCCGTCGGCGGCGCGCTGGTGCCCGGCCCGACGGACCTCGGGGCCGCCCTGGCCCCCTGGCCACTGCTGGTGGGCTCCGCCGCGCTGCTGCTCGCCGCCGCGCTCGGGTTGGCCGGGCTCGACCTGCACCGGCCGGTCTGGTACGCCGGTCTCACCATCGGCCTGCTCGGCGCGATCTGGGCACTGGTCGCCACCGAGGTACGCCCGGCCGCCGCAGCCGCCGGCGTGGCCGCCGGGCTGGTCCTGCTGGCCCCGGTGCTGCCCCGGCTGGCCTCGGCGCAGGGCGGCCTGCCCACCCCGGAGGTACCCCGGCCGGGGCAGGACCTGTCGGAGGTCGCCACGCTGCCGCCGCTGGCCCAGTTGGCGGCGCTGGTGCGGCGGGCGGACGAACTGCTCACCGGCGTGCTCGCCGGAAGCGCCGCGATCCTGACGCTCTGCGTGGCGGTGCTCGTCCGGGAAGCCGACGTCAGCGCGTCCATCCTGGCCGCGCTGGTGGTGCTGATCTGCGCGCTGCGGATGCGCACCTTCGCGGCGGTCCGGCACCGGATCCCGCTCGGGCTCACCGCGCTGGTCGGCGCGCACCTGCTGCTCGGCGCGGGTTGGCTGACCCTCGCCCCGGCGACCCGGGGTGACCTGCTCATCCCGGTCCTGGCCGGGCTGCTCGCGGTCGCCGCCGGTACGTACGGCGTGGCCGCCGCGGCGGTCCGACGCCCGCTCCCGCCCACCCTCGGCCGGGTCGGCGACATCATCGAGATCGTCTGTGTCGTCCTCGCTCCCCTGTTCGCCTGCGCCGTCCTGGGGCTGTTCGGTCTGGCCCGAGGGCTGTTCGGATGAGTGGTACGCACCGGACGGGGACGATGTCGTGCTGACCCGCCGTGATCTCATCCACTCCCGACAGTTCCTGCGCGGGCGGCTCACCGCCGCCCTGATCGCGCAGAAGCCCGACCCGTTGGACTGGCCCGGCCGGCGGCTCGGCGGCGCCACGCTCGCCGCGCTGATGGTGACGGTGATCGCGCTCGCCGCGGTCGGCATCTACGGGAAGTTCTTCCCCAGCGGCAACAAGCGCTGGCAGGCCTGCGACGCGGTCGTCATCGAACGGGAGACCGGCACCAAATACTTTTGCCGGACGGACCTGCGCACCCTGTACCCGGTGGCGAACTACGCCTCGGCCCGGCTGCTGCTGTCCCGGCCCAAGGACCCGTACCAGGTCGCCCGGGCATCGTTGACCTGGCCGAAGGGGCCGCAGGTGGGCATCGCCGGGGCGCCGGACAACCTGCCCGACCCGAAGAAGCTGCGTACCGGTGCCTGGGCCGTCTGCGGTCTGGCCGCCCGCGACGCGGCCGGCTACCCGGTGCCACTCACCCACGTGTACGCGGGTTGGCAGCCGGCCGGTGGCAGCCCGCTCGGCTCGGCCGCGGTGCTGGTGGTGGACCCGACCGGTGCCCGGCACCTGATCTGGTACGGCCGGCGGCACGCCATCCGGGACGACGCCATCGTCACCAACGCGCTGCGGGTCGCGCCGAACCAGGCTCATCCGGTGACGCTCGCCTGGCTCGACGTACTGCCGGCCGGCGCGCCGCTGGGCGCGGTCAAGGTCGCCAACCGGGGGCGGGAGACCGCCTGGCGCAAGGGCACGAAGGTCGGCGAGGTGCTGCTCGACCCGGCTACCCAGCAGCACTACCTGGCGAAGCTGAACAGCGTCGACCGGATCACCGCGTTGCAGGCACGGATCCTGCTGGCCGACCCGGCCTATCCCGGCCCGGCCAACCCGGCTTTGGTCGGCGGCACGCCGTTGACGGTCGACGGGGACCTGCCGACCGGCGGCCTCCTGCCCACCGGGCCACCCCCGACCGTGCTACCGGTCGTAGCGGGTAGCGCGGTGTGCACCTGGGTCGCCGACGCCGGCGACGGGCGAACCGTGACCGTCGGCGTGCCGCTCGTCGGGAACCCGGACACCGCGACCCGCCCGCCGGCCACGGCGGCCGGGGTGCCGCTCGCCGACCACGTGGCGGTGGAGCCGGGGCGGGGCGTGGTGGTGCTGGCAAAGCCGACGCCGGACGCCACCGGCGGCACGTGGTTGCTGGTGACGGACCACGGAATCGCCTATCCGGTGCCGACCACGGAGGTGTTGGGCCAGCTCGGATACCAGGCGACACAGGCGGTTTCGCTCCCCACCGGCCTGATGGCCCGGATACCGCACGGCCCGACCCTGGATCCGGCGGCGGCGACCCGGGCGCCGACGTGAGTCGGTGGAACGTCGCGAATCACGGGGTGGTAACGGCCGGGCGTCCCAGATAGGTGGGACAGTCCGAGGCAATCGTCCACAGTACTCTGGCGTCAGCTCGTCGCGCCGGACGGGACCCAACCAGTGAAGGGAGCGGCCGTGGCAGGCGGCACAGAGGAACTGGTGCAGAACTACCTCGAAGAGATGCGGGAAACCTCCGGTCAGGTGCGCGTCCAGGCCAACCTGATCGAAAGCGAGGTCAAGGGCGCCATCCAGACCGGCACCAGCCAGATGCCCGAGGACTGGATGGGCGCCGGTGGCGCGATGTTCGGCGAGGTCAACACCGGCTACCAGCAGCAGCTCGACCGGATCAGGACGGCTCTGGAAGGGCTCGCCGAACTCCTCAACCGGGTCGCCGAGAAGCACGAGTTCACCGACTCGCAGATCCGAGCCTCGATGATCGACCTGGGTGAGGGCATCCCCGGCACCGCGCTCGACGGCAACACGTCCAGCGGCGTCTACGCCGCCCTGAAGGTTTGATCGGGAGGACCTGTCATGCAGATTCGTATGGTCGGCGCGACCATGACCACGGGCGCCGCCGCGTACGGGCAGGCCATGGAGAACATGAACCAGCGGCTCACCTCCATCGAGAAGCACATCGAGGAGCTGATGACGACCTGGCGGGGCAGCTCCGTACAGGAATACGAGATGCTCCGCGCCGAATGGCGGGACGCCGCGCGCGTCCTGATGGAGATGGGTGGCCAGATCCAGGGCAAGATCAGCGGGTCGCACGCGCTCATGTCCGACGCCGAGAGCGAACTGGTCACGATGATGCGGGCGCACCACATGTAGGGACGGTCCCGCCGCAGCCGGGGGAGGTGTCCGGTCAGTCGTCCTCTCCCCGGACCAGGCGGACCACCGCCTCGTCCACGGTCGGTGCGAAGGGCAGATCGCCCGAGGAGTCACGTCGGTGCACCGCGCCAGACTCGTCCATCACCAGCAGCCGTGCGTCACCGGCCGCGATCTGCCACACCCGAAGGCCGAGCCGCTCCGCGAGGTCCGAATGCGGCGGCGGGACGAGGTCGTCGGGGGTCGGGGTGAACCGATATCCGACGATGGTGAGTCCGCCGAAGTCGGCGGCGCTGGCCCGGGCCGCCGGGAACAGTACCTCGTCGTCGACCCCGTGCCGGCGGCACCAGCTTCCGAGCAGTGCGGAGCCGTCGCGTCCGGGCACCCAGCCGGACAGCCGCAGCATCGTCCGCACGTCGTCCGGGAAGCGGGCCGATCCGGCGCGATGGTTCAGGTAGAGCCGGATCACCTCGTCCACCGGCAGGCACGGCCACAGGGACCACTGACCCGTCGCCCGGTCCAGCACGCCGCGGGCCGCGCCAACCTGGGTCGGCGCCGTATCGCCGACGTGCGTCGAGCGGTCCCAGACGACGTACCCCGCCTCGAACTCGGCGATGCCCGGATCCTCGCTGCCCAGCTCCTGGCGGGCCCATTCCCGGGCCTGCCGCACCGCCTCGACCCGATCGATCACCGATCCTCCCGGACGGCGCGGGACCGCAGCCAGAGCACGGTCAGCACGAACAACGCGGCGACGGCGAGCAGTCCCGCCCACGGGCCGGCCCGTCGCGGCCAGGGCGACTCGATCCGGTCCGGTGGCCGCAGGTCCATCACCACGGGAGGCACCGGAGCCGGTGAGGCGAGCAGGTCGCGCATGGCGCGGTAAGGGTCGACCGCTCCCGGCGCGTTCGGCAGCGGGGTGGCGGTGTTGGCCAGCCGGGTGCGTACCTGGTCCACAGTGGCGCTCGGCGTGGCAGCCCGGACGAGCGCGGCCGTGGCACTCACCACCGGCGCCGCCGCGTCCGTGCCCGCCCAGACGATGTGCCCCGAGCGCGGGGCGGCGGCGAGCACCTCGTCGCCGGGCGCCACCAGGTCCATCTGTGCCCGGATCCCGGCCACGTTCCCTTCCTCGTCGAGCGCGCCGACGGCGATGACCCCCGGATACCCGGCCGGGTACGACGTCGCGCTGCTCCGCGCGTCGCCGGTCGCCGCGACCACCACGGCGTCGCGGCGCAGGGCGTGTTCCACAGCGGCGCGCAGTCGCCCGTGGCTCTCCGGTACGGCCAGCGACACGTTGATGACCCGTGCGCCGTTGTCCGCCGCCCACCGGATCCCGTCCGCCAGGCGTACCGGATCGACGTCCCGGTCGAGGACCGTACGGGCGCAGTCACTTACCCGGACGGGCAGGATCCGTACCCCCGGGGCGAGGCCCATCAGTGCGGTGTTCGGCATCGGCTTGGCGGCGATGATGCTGGCCACCGCGGTGCCGTGTCCGGTGTGGTCGACCGTGGCCCCGGCCCGGTCACGGATCACGTCGTACCCCTTCGCGATCCTGCCGGCGAGCTGCGGATGACTGGTGTTCACACCGGTGTCCACCACCGCGACCGTGATCCCCGCCCCGGTGTGCGGGGCGAGCCGGCCGGGCGCCAGCCAGTGATGCGACCAGGTTGGCTCACGGGCGACAGTCGAGGTGGCGTTCGCCGCGGTGGGACAACCGAGCGTGGCCGGGGCGGCGGCCGGCGGCGCCGGCAGCCCGGTCAGTACGCCGATCAGCGCGACGGCCACGGGAGGGCTGGGCATGTCCAGAGGGTAGCGGCTGCTGATCGGCCTCCAGTACCGTTGTTCCATGACTGTGGACGGTGAGCAGGTCGCCGCGTTGCGAGCCCGAGCCGAACAGCTCACCGCCCAGCTTCGCCAGGCCAGCTCGGCGCTCGGTGACATCTCCACCCGGGTTCAGGCGGTAACCGTGACGGCGACCTCGGCGGACCGCTCGATCACCGCCACCGTTGGTCCGGACGGCCGGTTGCGGCGGCTGGAACTCACCCCGCAGGTCTTCGAGCACGCCGACGCGCGCCAGTTGGCCGAGGAGATCGAGGCGACGATCAGGGTGGCGGCGGAGGAGGCGGAGCGCCGGGTGCTCGACACGTGCAGTCCCTACGTGTCGGAGGAGTCCCTGACCGCCTTCCGCAACAACGACTTCAACGGTGCGATCCGCCGCATGGTCGAACAACTGCCGGGGGAAGACGCGGGCCGGTGAGCGAAAACGGGGTGCTCGATGAGTTACGTGACGCATGTGCCGGACCCGGACGCCGCGCTCACCGCCGCCGGTCGGCTCAACGGCGTGGGCGAGCGGTTGTCGACGGCCATGGCCCGGGCGGTCGCCGCGCTGGACGCGGCGGGCGACCCGTGGGGTAACGACGAGATCGGGCAGGAGTATCGGAACAGCTTCGCCGCCACCGCCGAGTTGAAGGTGGCGCTGACCCGGATCGCCGAGTCGGTGAGCGCGTTCGGCGCCGTCGCGTCGACCAGTGTGGACACTCTGATCGAGGTGGACCTGCGGACGCGGAAGCTGCTCGGCGAAAATGGCCATCGAGCCACCTGACTGGGGTGAGCCCTGGCAGCAGGTGTGGAACCTGCTGGTCTGGCTGTCCACCGGGGGTTCGTCCTGGCCGGAGGCGAACGAGGACCTCGTCCGGCAGTTGGCGCAGGCGTGGCGGGAGGCTGGCGTCGGGCTGAGCCAGACGGTGGCGGAGGCGTCCGCGGAGCGCAACGCCCTGGCCGAGTCCTGGGCCGGGCCGTCCGGGCTGATGTTCCAGGCCGAGTTCAGCAAGGTGGTCGACCAGGCCATGCCGCAACTGGCCGCGTTGACCCAGCAGGTGGCGCAGGCAGCGGACCAGGCCGCGTTGGACATCGAGTACGAGAAGCTCTCGGTCCTGATCGCGGTCATCACCTGCTGCCTGGAGATCTTCGCGATCATCGTGCTGTCGTTCTTCACTTTCGGCGCGGCGCTGGCCGCCGCGGCCGGGCCGATCGGTATCGCCCGCGCCGCGATCAGCGCGGTGTTCCGCTGGCTGCAATCCCGGGCCGCGCAGTCCCTTGGGCAGTTCGTGCTGCGGGCCGCGATCTTCGAGGGTTTGCAGGAGCTGGCCACCGATCTGACCGTGCAGGGTATCCAGGCCCTCAAGGGCACCCGGCCGGAATGGGACGCCGAGAACACCGGCTGGGCGACGTTTGCCGGGATCTTCATCGGGGGGTTGGCGGCCGCTACCGGACCGTTCGCGAACGCACTGGGTCACCGCACCCCGAAGAACCTGCTCGGTGACGCTCTCCGCACCGGAATCGACGGCGCCCACGAGGCGGGGGCGGAGGCACTGGGCGGCGCCGGGGTGAACGGTCTGCGTACCGGTGACTGGAGCATCGACACCGACGGGTTCGTCAACAACGCGGCGGCCGAGGGACTGCACGGCCGACTCGGCCAGGGCCGCGACGACGCGCTCGACAAGTTCGCCAAGACGCCGGCCGTCCCGGCCATTCCGACCCCCAGTTTTCCCCTCAAGCCGCTTCCGGTGCCGGTCGCCCCGACCGGGCCGCCACCCGCGTCGCCCGCGCCGACGGGGGAGCAGGACTCGGGCGGGGTGAGCGCTCCTCCGGTCGGCACGCCCGTCCCGGCACCCCCCGGTGGCTCTGGAAGCGGGCAGCCCAGCGGCCCTGGCCCGGCCCAGCCGAGAACACCCGTCCCCGCCCCGCCCAACCCCTCGGGCGGCGGGCAACCCGCACCGGGCGGGCCGGACGGCTCCGACCCGGCCGGCCCTCCGGCGCAGCCCGGCCAGCCCGCGCAGCCGCAGCCGCAGCCGAGTCAACCCGGCCCCGGCCAGCCCGGCACTCCGGCGCCCACCCAACCCGATCCCCCGACCGCAGGCGACCCCGGCCGTCCCGGGCCGGCACCCGGCGGCGGCGTGGACACACGGCCCACCGCCCCGGATCCGCCGAAGCCACCGCCGCCGGAGCCGGTGCCGCCGGCCCACCCCGACCAGCACCCCGCCACCGGCCGGCAGCAGCCGTCGGCACCGCCCGCCGTCGGACCCGCCTCGACCGGCCCGACCAGCGTCACCCCACCGGCCTCGACCGGACCCACTCCGACAGGTGCACCCGGCCCGACCAGCGTCACCCCGCCGGCTGCCACGGCTGGGGGCTACCTCCCCCCGGCCAGCACCCCGCCAACGTCAACCGGACCGACGCCAACGTCGACCGCCCCCGCCTCCGGGCAGGTCTCGACCACCCCGGTAGGCCAGGCCGGTACGCCCTCGGCGCCCGCCCCGGTCAACCCTGCCCCGGCGAACAGCGGCAACCCCGGGCCGACCAACTCTGGCCCGACGAACCCCGGGCCGACCAACTCTGGCCCGACGAACCCCGGACCGACCAACTCTGGGCCGACGAACCCTGGCCCGGCCAGCACCGGCAGCCCTGGCCCGGCGAACAGCGGCAACCCCGGGCCGGCCGGCAGCGGCAACGGCCCCTCCAGCAGCAACAATGGCCCGGCCGGCAGCCCGACCGGCACGGGCCCGACCACAACCTCGACCGGCACCGACGCCCGGCCAACCCCAGCCCCGATCGCCGCCACCGACCAAGGGCCGACCGCAGCCGCCAGCACCGGTCTGCTCGGCGTGGCCGCCACGGCACACCCCGAGCACCACCTCCCGTACCGCCGACCCGCCGCGCCGGTCACCGACGCGGCCACACCCCCTGGTCCGCTGGCGTACCGGCCCGCCCCCGCCGACGACCTCGACCCCGCCTCGGCCTGGGACGAGCGGGAACTGAGCAGCCGCGTCCCCGTCGACGACGGGCAGCGGACCCCGGTCCGGCACCCCGACCCCCGACACCCCTCCCGGTGGGTCGCCTACCTCAACGACGGCGGCCCCACCCGACCCGGCCGCGCCACCAACTGCACCGACACCGTCCGCGCCTTCCTGTCCACCTGGTACGGCAACCCCAGCGTCTCGGGATCCCTCAACCACGACCTCCCCGGCGGCGTCGCCAACGGCACCACCCGCACCGAACGATGGCTCGGCGGCACATTCACCCACCAGGGCGCCGGCGCCCGCGGCCTCGACACCGTCAGATCCCGCCTGCTGGCCCAGGGCCACGGCGCCGCCACCGTCGTCGTCACCAGTTGGCCGGAGGGCGGCTCCCACATGTGGGCCGCCGTCAACCAGCACGGCACAGTCGTCTGGGTCGAACCACAGAGCGGCGAGATCTCCGACCAGGCGCCCCTCTACCAGCAGAAGACCGACCAGGTGTGGGCACTGCCCCTCAACCCGGATGGCGACCCGACCACGGTGCACCCGGACGCCGATCCGGCGGTGTCCACCCGACCCGAGGAGCCGACCACCCACCACCCGGCGGACGACGCGGACGGCCTCGGACGGACCGTTCCGGACGCGCCCGGGAGTCAGCCCGGTACGGGCAACCAGCCACCGCTGGTGACGGGCCAGAACGCCATCGACGCGGTACGCGCCACCATGCGAGCCATCCCGGCAGGGTTCGATCTGACCGGTGGACACGTGCCCTCCCGGTACGCCGCCGCGATACGTCCCGAGCCCAACGTGGTCAAGATCGTCCTGACCAGTTCCCGCGGCCCGGACGGCGGAGAGGTGAACCTCGGTACCGCCCGGATGAGCGGGCGTGACTTCGCCGAGGCCGCGAAGGCACTGCGTACCGAACTCAAGCTGGACAGCGGCCAGATCGTCCTGGTGTCGAACTACTCGGGGATCGGCCTCCCGGGGCAGCCGTCCCTCGCCTCCGTGCTCGCCAGGACGCTGGGGAAGGACGTCGTCGGCGCCAGCGCGAAGGTGTGGACCTACCCGGACGGCAGCGTGGTGGTGGCCGAGCCCGAGCGCGGCACGCCCCACCGGCCGAAGAAGCGACCGGACGGAAGCTGGCGCACCTTCGACCCGTCCGGCCGGCTCGGCACCTCCACCAGGTCCACGGAACGGACCGCGAGGCCGCTGCCGCCGGACCTGAGGGGCGACCGACGGACCGACGACGACCAGGTGGGCACCTACCGGGACTCGCAGAACCGGCTGCACCGGCGCGGCGATCCACCTGGCAGCTTCCGGGACGACGCGACCGGGCGGCTGCACCACGACCAGGACGACGTCAAGAGAACGTACCGCGACGACCGCACCTTCCGGCTCGTGTCGGCATCGACCAACCAGCGGATCCCGGATCCGCTCCTCGCCCGTACCAAGCCGGTCCAGCACCCGGTCATGGCCGGGACGCCCGGACCGAAGCAGCGGCTCGCCGATCCGGCCACGGTGACCCGGACGGTGGCGGAGCGCAGGAAGGCCGGAAGCGAGACGCCCCGGACGGCGGCCCGGCACATCCTCGCGGCGGACTTCGGCATCAGCGGTGACGCCCAGCTGACCCAGGGCGTCTCCGGGGAGCGCTGGCCGGGCGAGTTCGCGGTCGCCGGGTTCGACCCGGACAACCAGCGACTGGTGGTGCTGGAAACCGAATCACCGAGCCGCCGGGATCTGCTGGCGGACGGCAGCATCGCCGAGCAGGGCAGCCCAGCGCATATCCGGCACGTGCTGCGGAGCAGCCGCCGGTTGCACGAGCACCTGCGGAACCATCCACACCTGAGGGACGCGCTGCACCGGGCGCTGGCGCGCGGCGAACTGACGGTGCAGGCGTACCGGGTGGAGGTGAAGGTCTCCCCGCCGCCCGCGCATCCGGCATCCGGCACGCCCGCCCAGGAGAAGGTCGACGTAACCAGGACCCCGATCGATCTGACCGGACTGGACCTGACCGGCGTCGCCGACTGGTTGCCGCCCCGGTCGACCGACGTGGACGGCCGACTCGCCGAACGGCTGAACGACGTGCTCCAGCAGCAGGTTGTCGGTGCGTTGCGCGGTGTGCCCGGGATCCGGGACATCTCGCCACCGACGACCCCCGGAGTCGTCGAGGTCCGGCCCGAGGTCGGGGCGCCCTACCAGCTCGACCTGCGCACCGCGGCTCAGGGACCGGGCGACGCCTTCGCACTCCAGCTCGACCAGCACCGGAAGCACGAGCTGACGTTCTTCCATGACCAGCTCGACGACCTGAATCGGGCTGACCTGGCACTGACCGTGACCCAGGCGGTCCTGCACGTCAACGCGCGGGTCAGCCGGGCCGACACGTCCAGGCCGACGATGGTGCAGATCACTCCCACGGTGCCGGCCCTGGCAGACCAGCCGCCCGGCCGCCGTCCCGCGCTGACCGACTCGGACGTGGGACGCCTCGGCGAGTTCGAGGCATTGGCCCACCTCGCCTCGTCGGCGCCGACCGGACCCGATCAGATCCGGTTCAGGGCCAGGATCCGCGACTTCGTCGAGCGGTACGGGCTTCGCGAGGGCTTCCCCGGCGCGGAGGACCGCCAACGGCTGGCGCGGGAACATCTGTCCCCCGCGGCGCAACGGACGTTGACCGAGGAGGCGCGCTGGGAGTTCAGCTCAGATCCCGCCGTCGCGGTTACCCGGAGTGTTCTCCAGACCGGCCTCCTGAACGACAGCACCCGGATCAAGCCGGTGCCCGGGGGACGGGGCGCCCTCTTCCAGGTGGAGCCGGAGGGATGGGCCAAGAAGGGACAGGCGCCGTTCACGATCGAAGTCCGGTCCGCTCCCTCCACCACGCGGGGCAGCTCGGCCCCGCAGAGCTTCTCCATCGAGAACACGTCGGTGGACCGGCACTTCACCCTGGTCGTGGACCCCAACCTGGTGGACCGTACGGGTGCGACGCCGAGGTTGCCCCGAGGGCTGTCGCATCTCCGGAACGAGTTGCGGGCGAGCCTCACGAGAAAGATCGATGAACAGGGTGTCCGGCCTGCGGAGGTGTCCCGCCGCCTGCGGGACAAGGCCCTGGTGAGCGTGCCGACCGTCACCGGCACCCTCACGATGCTCTGGGTCGCGGACGCTGTCGGCGTTCCCGCGATGGCCGTCAAGACCGCAGTGATCGGCGCGGCGGAGGTGGCCGGTCAGGAGGCCCTCGCCGCTGACGGTAAGCGCGACAAGCTGAGCGGTGAGCACGCTCGTCAACTCGCCCTGCGGGCCGACCGCGGGAAGCTTGACACCGGCGACGGCCTACGCGACCTGGTGGACCGCGGCTTCGACGAGGCAGTCGAACTGGCCGCCGGTACGGTCGGCAGGCCGGACCTGGTCAGTCGTCCATCGGCCCAGCCGACGCCCGCACCGGCTCCGACACCACCTCCGATCGACCCGAAACAGGCCACGGACCTCCGGAGGCGTCTCCGCACGGCGATCGAGAAGCTCGACGCCGAGCTGAAGGCGGACCCCAAGGTGGCGAAGGAGGACAAGCACCTCCGCCGGGTCCGGCACCGCGGCGATGACGAGCGGTACCGGTTCAAGATCGCGGGTGAGGGTAACGACGCCCGGGTCCGGGTCGAGGTCGTGCACACCGACGACCCGACGAAGATCGAGGTGGAGTTCGCCGAGAGCGAGGTCGTCCTCCGGGTACCGCCGGACCTTCGCCACCTCCCGGACGACAAGTTCGAGGAGGTAGCCCGGGAAGCGGTCAAGGAGGTGGCGGACCGCCAGGAGAAGATCAGCCAGGGCGAGGCCGGGATCGCCGGCCACGTGGAGAAGGCCGTGACCAGCACCGTCACCAGCGTCTCGCCAACCGTGCCAGCGGGAGAACAGGTCCGGGAAAACCTCGGAGTCGCCACCGGCATCTCAGCCACCGTCCGCTCGGCGGTGCAGGCCGGAATCGACCGCGCCGCCGGGCGCCGTGAGAAGGATCTGGAAGACCGGCGGGAGAACCACGACACGAAGCACACCAGCCGGCTGCCCGCCGCCGATCGGCGATCGGTGGCCAATCAGATCGTCGCGCTGGTCCGGGGCGGTGAGTCGGTCACCCGGGCGATCGACGTGGCCGTCGGCGGGACCAGACCGGCCGCCAGCACGGGGAGGTTCCCAGGACTCGCGCCGGCCAAGCTTGCCGTGACGAGGGGCGTCAACGAGGTCAACCGAGGGCTTGAGCATCGCTTGGACCGTGATCTCGACGCGGAGAGGCGCAGGTCACGAGAGGGAAACACCGACACCTGGGTCTACCGGTCGGATCGGTTCGGCATCAAGCGGGACGTGACGCTCTCCCTCACCTTCGCCGACACCGTCGAGGGTGACCGGCCTCTGGTGCCGGTGACCCGCCGGCTCAAGCGAGGCCATTTCGAGTTCACCGTCAACACCAAGGCTGCGCCGGAGGAGATCGAGCGGTGGCTGCGACACGCCTGCGACAACATCCTCTTCGACCGGCAGCAGACACTGCCGGCACGTCGCCGGATGTTGGAGGACGTCATGCCCGCCGGCGTCGGCCTGGCCGGTGCGGCGGCGCTCGCTGCCGTCAGCGGACCGTGGATCGGGGCCCTGGCCGGCATCACCGCGACCGGACACCTGGTGACCCGGTGGAATGCCCGGTACCACGACATGCGGAAGAACGACATTTCGCTGCGGAAGGAATTCGACGTCAAGGACGACGACGTGTCCCCACAGGACCTGCGGCGGGCGCTCGCCGAGCAGCGCGCGGCAGTACGGGACCTGGAGGACCACGTACGGCGGATCGAGGAGCGACTGACCCAGGACGGCCGAACCAAGCCGCAGGTGGAGGCGCTGGCCGCCGAGCTGGGCCGGGTTCCGGATCACCGCCTGCCCGACGATGTCGCCGGCAGGGTGGCGGCGTTCCGGGACCTGCCGCGCAACGGGCGCGTCGAGCCCGTTCCAGACAGCGATCACACGTTCCGGGTTCTCTTCCGGGGCGTCAAGGGACGGCCGGAGATGCTCACGTTCGAGTTGGGCACCGGCCAGACCGACGGCAACACGCTGATGGCGTACCGGGTGAACTCCGATGTGACCCACATGCTCCGGGTCGATCCGACCGGCTCGCCCGACGACATCGCAACCGGCGTGCGTGCCTGGCTTGAGCAGGAGATGGACCGGGTCGGCGCGGCGCCGGCGGGCCTGCCCAGCGCCCGCGCCCGGCTGACGAAGTTCGCCGGCACGATAACCACGCAGGCGGCGGGCACCATCGCTGCCGCGGCGGCCGGTACGGTCTCCAACCCCGTCGCCTCCGCCGCGCAGGTGGTGACCTTCATCGCCGCCCAGGAGGCATCCAACCTCTCGTACGATGGCAACGAGACGCTCGTCTCCCAGGCCCGAAAAGAGCTGCGCAAACGTACCCTCGGCACGGCGCCCGAGGAGCAGTTGGCGGTCTTCGCCTTCGACACCGACCACCTGAGGAGGCGGACCGTTACGATCTTCCACCGACTACAGCAGTTGGAGCGGATCGGTGAGAGCCTGCCTGAGGCGGACCGGCCGCCACCGTTCCAGGCCGGGCCGCTGACCCTGCCGGACCGTCCACTACCGCTCGGGGACTGAGGTGGTCGCGAA
The DNA here is from genome assembly GCF_016862935.1 of Plantactinospora mayteni. Taxonomy (GTDB): domain Bacteria; phylum Actinomycetota; class Actinomycetes; order Mycobacteriales; family Micromonosporaceae; genus Plantactinospora; species Plantactinospora mayteni. The sequence continues at coordinate 116,744 of NZ_BONX01000052.1, read as the reverse complement.
CCCCACCCCGCCCGGGTCCGGCACCCCGGTGGAAGCGCGGACGCTCGCCGAGGCGTACGCCTTCGTCGAGCTGAGCCTGCCGCCCGGCGACGAGTGGATCGACTTCGACCGCTTCACCAGCCTGCACCGGTTCGGCGACACCTATCTTCTCCGCTTCGACGGGCCGTACGAGGACCAACACCACACGGTCGAGGTGTCCGTACCCGTGCCCTCCGCCGAGGCCCGGGAGGAGTCGCGCCTGCGCTACGGGGACGGCAGGTCGACGCTGATCGACGCCGGGCAGTGGTGCCTGCTGGAGCTTGCCAACGCCGGCATGGCCCACACCGGGCTGGCCCAACTCGACGGGGCGCCACCGGACGACGGGACGTACCGGGCGATCTTCGGCGCCTGGGACGCCGCGCGGGCGGCGGCGGACGAGGTGGCGAAGTTCCTCTCACCACCGGTCGACGGCGGCCCGGCGGAGGACGACGAAGTGCCGGCCACGGCGTTCTGGACCGACCTCGGGCGGCTGCTGAGGGCCGAGCAACCCGAGCTGTTCCGCCGATCCCGGCTCGACACGGTCCGCGCCGAGTACCGCCGCCAACTGGACGACGTCGTCGCCCGGTTCGACCGGCCGGATTCGCTCGCCGACCAGGAGGCTCCGCCGACCGGTGCGGAGGCCGCCGAGGCGACGGCCGACGGCGAGCCGATCCGGGTACGCACCCTCGCCGAGGCCCATCTCTACCTGGACCTGCACCCGTGCGTGTGCGGCTGCGCGTCCTTCCCCCGCGGGCAGATGGAGATCCTTCAGGACGACGAGGCGGGAATCCTGGTCCGCTATGCCGGATCCTGCGACGACTGCGCCCGGCAGCGCGCGGTCACCATGCGTCTTCCCCAGCGGTCCGGCGTCGTGCCGGACTCGCCCTACCGGTTCAGCTACCCGGAGGACGGACCGTCCGAGGTGATCGACGCCGGCCAGTGGCTGGACGTCGCGGACGACTACCGCACGGTGCTCGACCTGCTCGGCGTCCCGGCCGACCCGGACGAGGAGCCGGCACGCCGGGAGGAGCAGCCGGCACGGGAGGAGCCGTCACGCCCGGACGGGGCGCAGGCATCTTCGGGCGGGGAGCCGGCCCGCCTGACGGGGGTCGAGGACGGGGAGCCGGCGGGCACCGACGACGGGAAGGTGGCCGACCACACGCGGGCCGACCGGGAGCCCGCGGGCACCGATGACGAGGCGGTGGTTCGGTTGCTCGTCGGCGCCGCGAGCGCGATCGAGGAGGCGCTGAAGTTCATCCCGCCCGGTGCCGACCGGGTTCCGGCCGACGCGGTCCGTACGGCCTCCGGCCACCGGCGCTACCAGCTTGACCCCGACCGGTTCGACCGGGAACGGTTGACCGCCGAGCGGGACCGATGCTGGCGTCGGGTGGAGAGTTTCCTGGCGCGCTATGGTCGGTGACATGCCGCCGCTCGCGCACAGCACCGAGGAGATCGAGCTTTACCTGCGGTTACACCCCTGCGAGTGCGGCGAGTCGGAGCCAGGCGGCAGCAGTGTGCGTCGAGTGGACGGTGGCTGGGTCGTCCGGTATTCGGAGGACTGCGCCGGCTGCGGCCGTCCGCGCCTGCTGGAGTTCCGCCTGCCCGAACTGGCCGGTGCGCTCTCCGGGGCGGTGTGGTCGGACAGCGCCGACCCGTCGGAACTGCTTGACGCCGGGGAGTGGTGCTGGGTCGCCGACAGTTTCGGCGGCGGACCAGCCGACCTGACCGGACTGTCGGAGGACGAGCGCGTACGGGTCCGGGTCGACCGCCGAGCCGCAGCCGCCGCTCTGGACGAGGTGCTGAAGTTCGTCCCGGAGGGCGCCGACCAGGTCCCGGAGTCGGCGTTCTGGTCGGACCGGGGCCGCGCGGTCCGGGAGCGGGACCCGGACCGGTTCAGCCGGCTGCGGCTGGCGGCGAGCCGGGCGGCGTACCGCCGGTTGCTGGCCGAGGCGGAGCAGGTGACGGGGGTAGCCAGGAGGCCCGGCGACCGGCCGCGGTTCTCCGGAGCCGTGCCTCCCAGGGACGGTGCCGGGCGTGTGGCGCTCCCCGACCGGCTGCTGGCGGAGGCCGAACGGGCAGCGGTGGCCGGCTACCTTCGTGGGGCGCCGATGGTCCTGGCCTGCTGGGGCCTTGACCCGGACCCGTTCGACCCGGCGCAGCCTGAGGTGGTGCCGGCGCACCTGCGCAGCGATGGTCACTGGGTCTGGTCGGAGTCGCTGGCCTACTTCGCCGAGCGGTACGGCGTACCACCCGAACCCGAACTGCTCGCGCACATCGAGGAACAGGACTACGAGTGGCCGGTCGACCTGGACGACGAGGTGCTGGACCGGGTGGTCCGGGCGTTGCGCGATGAGGGCTCCGAAGCCGGTTTGGTGACCGAAACCTCAGCCTGACCGGGTTACGAGGGCGAAGTCGTCCAGGGTGATCAGTTGCAGCTCCTCGGCCGACGGCACCCGCCGTAACTGGCGTAGCCGTTGGGCCTGGGTCTTGCGCATACCCTCGAAGAGCTTGCGCGCGTCCCGGGCGTTGCCGAAGTCCTTGTTCCGGCGGACGGTCTGGAAATGGCTCCGGGCCGCGACCACCAACTCCGGGCCCAGGGCGTACTCGTGGTTCTCGGCCATGGTGACGAGGATCTCGGCCAGCTCGGCGGCGGTGTAGTTCTCGAACTCGATGGCCCGGCTGAACCGCGAGGCGAGCCCCGGGTTGGCGGCCAGGAAGTCGGCCATCTCGTCGGTGTAGCCGGCGACGATCACCACGATCTCGTGGCGGTGGTCCTCCATCAGCTTGACCAGCGTGTCGATCGCCTCCTGACCGAAGTCGCCGCCGGAGCCGAACGTGCGGGACAGGGTGTACGCCTCGTCGATGAAGAGCACCCCGCCCAGCGCCGCCTCGAACGCGGCCGAGGTCTTCTCGGCGGTGTGGCCGAGGTACTGGCCGACCAGATCCCGCCGGCTCACCTCGCGGAATCCACCCCTGGGCAGCACGCCGAGCGCGGCGAGGAGCTGGCCGTAGATCCGGGCGACGGTGGTCTTTCCGGTGCCGGGAGCGCCAGCGAAGATCAGGTGGTTGCTGCTCGGCGTGACGGAGAGGCCGCCGCTGCGCCGCCACTCGTTGACCTGGATCTCGTCGATGATCGCCCGTACCTCGGCCTTCACCCCGGGCAGGCCGATCAGCCGGTCCAGCTCGGCGGTGAGTTCCTCGATCCGCTGTGGATCGCTCCGGACCGCCGGTACGTCACCCGCGCCGACCGAGCGGGGTAGGCCACGTTGGCTGGCGGTCACCCGGGCGGTCGCGCCGGGATCGAGCTGGATGCCCGGTGCGGCGGTGCGTTCGGTATGACAGTCCTCGACCAGCCCGCCGCAGCCGGGGCCGATGGTGATGCCCTGCCCGCGTACGTCGTGTACCCGGCAGCGCCGCAGGGTCGGGGAGCTGCCCTGGGCGACCGCGATACCCACCCCGGAACTGGCCACCTCGCAGTTCTCCAGTACGGGACGGGCATAGTCGTAGACGTAGATGCCGCGGTAGCCGCACCCGGCGACCGTACAGTTGCGGATCGTCGGATCGGCGGAGCGGATGAGCAGCCCGTCCTCGACGATGTTGGTGATCTCGCATCCGACCGCCGTGCCGGCGCAGTTGTCCCAGAGGATGCCGCGCTGGGCGTTGGTGACCCGGACCCGGGTGAACTCGAACTCGCTGTGCGAGCCCACCTGGATCGCCACGGCCCGGCCGGCGGAGACCTCGGTGTCGACCACCCGGATGGTGCCGCCGAAGACCACCACGGCCGGGGCGTCACCCGCGGCCAGCACGAGTTCGCGCAGCTCGACGGTGGCGTCTCGGCACTCCAGGATGGACTCGTCGGCCTGGCGGGCGCGGATGGTGACCGACCCGGGCCCTCCGGTGACCCCGATGACCACGCTCCGCTGCTTGATGCGTAGGTGTTCCAGATATTCCCCTGGGGTCACCAGAATGGTGGCACCGTCCGGCGCCCCGTCGAGCGCGTCCGCGATGGAGGGGTACGCGTCGGACTGGGTGGCCGAAACCAGCAGGGTGTGCGTCATCGCTCCGTGGGGGTCGGGGAACCGGCGGCGGATCGGTAGAGCCGTGCCGACCTTATCGCACCCGAGTCCGATCCAGATCAGGTCGGCATGCCGGGCGAGTACGTTGCCATCCCGGCCCTGGTCGGCCGGTGTCCTTCTTGGACGACGAGGCGAGGGTGACGATGGTTCCATCCGGTGCATGGACGATGTCGCCGTACCCCCACTGTGATTTCGCTGCGGGCTTCAGCATGCTGGCACCGGCCTCACGCTGGCGCCGGCCTCCATTGCGGTGTCGACCAAGCCGTTGCCCGCCGCGGGGTGGTGCTGAGGTTAGTGCAAGGCTTTGACGCCATGCCCGGCGATGGCTTGGTTGAAGCGGTAGCTGTCACGCTGGGTCACGACGACGTGGGCATGGTGCAGGAGCCGGTCGACGGTGGCGGTGGCCAGGGTTTCGGCATGATCTCGTCGAAGCCGGACGGGTGCGGGCTTGCTCCGCCGGGGATGAGTTCGAGCGGCAGTTCGCCGGCGTGTCATCAGACCCGGTGAAGATCAACTGCGACATGTAGAGGTTCGCGGAGTCTTTCACCAGCCCCTACGCCTGGCGGTTCCTCGGTGAGAAGCGAGTCCGGATGCTGATCCGCGCGGTGCCCGACGGGTCAGCGTCGAGGACGACGCCGTCGTCTACGAGATCGGTTCGGGCACCTACCGCTTCACCGTCGTGGCCGTACCTCGCTGACTGAAGAACACCGCCGTTCCGCCCGGCTACAGTGCCGGGCGGGCGGCGGGGAGGTGCGATGAGCCTCTTTCATCCTGTGTAGCGGTTGGATTCGGTGCGGTGCATGTCCGTCGCCCCCATGTACACACTGCCGGCCGTGCCGTTCTACCTCCTTCTGCAACGGTTCATTGTCTCCGGTATGACCGCCGGAAGCGTCAAGGGATGAACCGGACGCGATGACCGCGAGTGACAGGAGCGACGCGCTCGTGGGCGCCGCGCTGTCCAGGTTGGAGAAGGTTCACCGGTCAGCCGCCGGCCCAGGCGCCCCAGCCGGTACCGCGAGTGCCGCACGCAGATCCCGCGCCTCTGGATCGGTGAGACCCGCCAAGACCGCCAACGCCTCGTCGCGGCAACACGACGCTTCGCCGTACCGGCTCTCCGCCACCGCCAACTCCACGAGTGCCAGCAGAGTTCGCGCCTGCGCATGGCGGTCACCGTGATCCGCGAAGAGCCCGGCTGCCAGCCGCAGGCGCTCGGCGGCGGCCTGGTACTGCCCCAACGCTCGCAGCGCGGCGGCCAACTCCTGGTGGGCGCGGGCCAGGCCCCAACCGTCATCCGCACCGGCGAACAGCGCGACCGCGGTCCGCTGGTACGTGACCGCCTCGTCGGGGCGCCCGAGCGCGGCCAGCGCCCGGCCGAGTCCGAGCCGCGCCATCGCCTCGCCACGCGGGCGGTCCAGTTCCCGGAAGACGAGTAACGCCTGGTCGTACGCGTCGATGGCCGACTCGTGGCGCCGAGCCTCGTACGACACGTGGCCGAGGCGGTTCAACGCGCCGCCCACCATCCACCAGTCGCCGTACTCCTGGGCGAGCGCGGCCGCCCGGAGCAGCACAACGCGCGCCTCCTCGTACCGCCCGAGTTCGGTGAGCGCCATCCCCCAGCGATCCAGCGCCCAGGTCTCCTCTTCCACGGCGTCGACCCGCCGGGCCAGGGAGACGGCCCGCACACTCCACCGGATGACCTCGTCGGGACGGCGCAGTGGCGTCCAGGCCAACGCGATGCCGTTGAGGGCCATCACCTCCGTGGTGGCGTCGCCTCGGCGGCGGGCCAGTTCCAACGTGGTCTCGGCCAGGTCCCGCTGGTCCTGCCAGTGACAGCGCAGGTCGTAGAACCAGGGCAGGGTGGCCATCAGCGGATAGACCAGATCAGCCAGGTCGAGGGCAGCCGCCCGAGCTATCCCGGCGCGTACCGTCACCCGTTCGGTGTCCAGCCACCGAACCGCGTCGGGGGATCCGGCGAAGACGGACGTACCGGAATTGGCTCCACTCTCGTCGAGCTGGGTCGCCGCGTCCTGCGCGGTGCCCAACAGCCAGTCGAGGTACGCCTCCTCCGCGGTCCGGGTCGCCCGCTCGTCCTCCTCCGCGGACAGCCGGTCGCTGGCGTAGAGCGCGGTCAGATCGTGCAGCCGGTACCGGTTTCCGACCAGGGCCGGCTGGACCAATCCGACGTTGACCAGGTTGGTCATCAGGGAGTCCGCCCCGGACTCGGAGGTGCCGGCCAGCACGCCCGCCGCGACCAGCCCGCATTCCGGTACGGGTAGCAGGGCCAGCCGGCGAAACAGTCGGCGGGCCGGGTCGGACAGGGCGCGGTACGACATCTCGAATGTGCCCCGCACCGCCCGATCGCCGGTCGACAGCCAGGTCAACCGGCGCTGTTCCGCGGCGAGCATCCGGGCGCAGTCGGCGAGCGACCACCGGGGCCAGTTGCCCAACCGGGCCGCGGCGATCCGGGTGGCGAGCGGCAGGCCGGCGCAGCTGCCGGCGATCCGGACAGCGGCCTCCGGCTCGTTGGCCACCCGGTCGGCGCCGACAACCCGGCCGATGAGGTCGACGGACTCCGCCGTGGACAACGAGTCCAGTTGGCAGCGGACGGCACCGTCCAGGCCGAGCAGCGGGTTGCGGCTGGTCAGCACGGCCAGCACCCCGGCGGCACCGGGCAACAGCGGGCGCACCTGGCCCTCGTCGGCCACGTTGTCGAGCAACAACAGAACTCTCCGGCCATCAAGAATCGACCGGTACCAGGCCGCCAGTTCGGCGGTGTCGGTTGTCGGTTGGCGATCGGCGACGTCGAGCCCGCGCAGTAGCCACCGCAGGGCGTCGGCGGGCGGCACCGGCGATTCGTCCGCGCCGCGCAGGTCGAGGTAGAGCTGACCGTCCGGGTAACGGCCGGCGAGGCGGTGCGCCAGGTGTACGGCGAGACTGGTCTTGCCCATCCCCGGCGGGCCGGTGACCACCAGCAGTCCCGGTGCCGGTCGCGCGGCCTCGGCTGCCGCCCGCAGCATGTCGAGTTCGGCCTTCCGGCCGACGAAATCGGGCAGGTCAGCAGGAAGCTGCGCGATCCGGTAGCGGGTGGCGGACCGTCCGGCCTGGGCCGCCAGTACGGCGGTCCGGAGTCGACGTAACTCGCCACCGTCTTCGAAGATCCGTTCGTACCTGGTCAGCAGGTCCTCCGGGATGAGCCGCTTGCCCCGCTCGTAGTCGACGAGTCCGCTATGGGCACTCATGTTGAGCTTGCGGGCGAGCGTACGCAGGGACAGCCCGGCCGTACGGCGACAGCGGTAGAGGACCTCACCCAACTCGGCGTACGGGAATTCGTCTGGAGAGGTAGTCACGGCATCGCGCTTTCCGGCGGGGGCCAATGACGCGGGCGAGTGTCCACCGCGTTCTCAGAGTGTTCCTCATTAGTTCGGCAGAACACAAATCCCGCCGTCGTCGTGCTTGGCTGTGCGCGTTTACCAGGTCGGCCGGCGGGTAGCGCGGGTCGACGAATCGTGTCGGGAGGAACCGTGGGGGCAACTCACCAACCCGAACCGGGGTCGGCCACAGTCAATGGCGATGTGCCGCCGGCCTCCGTACCCGGTTCGGACGACACGGTGGCGCCGGACGGCGCACCGGGCCCGGACGGCTCCGCTCCACAGACCCCGACCAGATGGGTCGACCGGCTCTTCGCGCACCGACCCCCGGGCTATCCCAGCATCGTCGGGTGGCTGCGCGTCGCCGCGCTGCGCGACTGGCGGGCGGCGCTCGGCGCGTTCGCCGGCGCCTGGCTGAACGTACCGCTGGCGGTCCTGTTCACCGGCTTGTTCCTGCTGTTCTACCTGGTGCAGGCGATCGGCCTGCTCTTCCTCGGCGGTCCGGGTACGGCGGGACTGTTCCGAAGTGCGGAAGACCTCATCAGCCAGTTGTCCGGCGGCGACATCCTGCCGGAGCAGGTCGGTCTGGGCGGAGCGATCAGCATCCTGGTCAGCGGCGGGATCGTCGTCGCGATCGTCACGTTCCCGCTACAGATCGCGGCCGTCTTCCTCGCCGGCCTCGCGATGCCCTGGCTCTCCAACCCGGTCGACGCACCCCTGATGCTCATCGGGCAGTGCGTGGCGGGTGTGACCCTGGCGGTCGTCTACACCCTCTACCGGGTGAGCTGCGAACCGTGGCTGCTCCGGATCGGCGGCGCCCGCCGGCTCAGCCGGCGGGAGGCGGCGCTGCTGTTGCCGATCGCCCGCCAGGTCGGCGCGGCGCTCGGCCTGTCCAGCATCCCGATGATCCTGATCGACCCCGACCGCACGCCCCGGGCCATGGCACACACCCGGCACATCGTGCTCAGCCAGGGGCTGCTGGACGAGTTCAACTACGACCGCGAGGCGGTCGCCGCGCTCTTCGCGCACGAACTGGTGCACTGGCGCAACGGTGACCCGGTCAGCCGGGTCTTCGTCCGGGGCCTCGCGCTACCGCTCTACCTGTTGTTCAGCGCCGCCAACTATCTACTGCGGGTTTTCCCGCACCCGCTGGTCAAGCTGCTGGTCATGCTGATCGCCTGGCCGGTGACCCTGACGGTCCGGTTCCTGGTCGTGCCGTCGCAGAGCTTCGATGCCCGGGCCAGCGAGTACCGGGCCGACGCCGGAGCCGCGCTCGCCGGCCACCGGGCCGGCATGCGGCGGGTGCTGACCCGGTTGCGCCGCTCCTTCGAGACGGGGGGAGGCGGCTGGGACGACGCGGTCTGCGCCAGCCACCCGCCGTACGAGCTGCGGTTGGAGCGGCTGGAGGCACGCGGCGAGACGTACCCGCTGCCTGATCGCGACGCTCCGGCGGCACCGCTGCCGGTGGCGATGGTCGGCTCGCTGCGTGAGGACTGAGCCGTGCGTTCAGCCTGGCCGGCGATCCCCTCGTTCGACGTCCGTCCCCGGGCCAACGTCTTCCTCGGCTGGAACCACCTTGGCGGATACACCCGGTTCTGGAGCGCGCCGGAGGACTCGGTCGGCATCGTCGGCCCACCCCGGTACGGCAAGACCTCCGGACTGATCGTGCCCAGCGTGCTGGGATGGAACGGACCGGTGGTGGTCACCTCGACCCGGGGGGACATCCTCCAGTTCACCGGCAACCGGAGACGCGCGATCGCCACCCCGCACGGCGGAAACGTGCGGGTGTACGACCCGTTCGGCAGTGAGTACCCGGAGCACTCGCTGCGCTGGTCGCCGCTGGCCGGGTGCGCCGACCCCGCGGTCTGCTACCGGCGGGTGGCCGCGATGACCGCCGTCGCCGGGAAGGGCATCGAGGGGGGCGGGGACCACTGGCGGGCCGGCGGTGCCGGCATCCTGCGGGCGTACTTCCACGCGGCGGCGCTGAGCGGGCGACCGCTGGCCGACGTACGCCGGTGGTTGGCCCGGCAGGAGGTTCGTGATCCGGTGGCGATCCTGCGGCTGTCCGACAGCACGGCGACGATGTGGGCCGACGACCTGGAAGCCGTGCAGTTGCTCGGCGACCGTGAACGCGGCAGCTTCTTCTCGGTCGCCCGCAACTGCCTGGAGGCGACTGCCGAGCCGACGGTGCTGCGCTCCTGCGCGGCGACCGACCTGGACATCGACCACTTCCTCACCAGCAGGTCCGCGTTGTTCCTGATCGGACCGTCGCACTATCAGCAGGCGATCGCCCCACTGGTGGTCGCCCTGGTGGACAGCATCGCCCAACGCGCCGCCGAGCTCGCCGCCCGGCGACCCGGCGGCCGGCTGGACCCGCCGCTGCTGCTGGCCCTGGACGAGGTGGCCAACATAGCGCCGTTGCAGAGCCTGCCGTCGCTGGTCAGCGAGGGCGGCGGGCGCGGCATCGTCACCATGTGGGCGGTGCAGAGCCTGGCCCAACTGCGCGCCCGGTACGGCGTCGAGCAGCAGGCCGCGATCCTCGCCGCGACCACCGCGAAGCTCATCTTCGGCGGGATGTCGAACAGCCAGGACCTGTCCAACGTCTCGGCCTGGGCGGGTGAGCAGCGGGAGACGAACGCGTCGTACCAGAACCCGTCCCGGACGCAGCGGGTCCAGGCCGAGACCGGTACGGCCGGCGGCGGTCTGGGCCGGCTGCCTGATCCGGGCAACGGCGACTGGGGACGGAGTGCGCACACCAGCACCAGCGTCGGCAGCCTCTACCGCCCGGCCCTGCCGGTGCAGATGATCCAGATGCTGCCGCCCGGCCACGCCTGGCTCTTCTACCGCAGCGACGAACCCCGCCAGGTGGAGACCCGCCCAGCCGGCCTGATCCCCGAATTCGCCGCCCTGAAGGGGTACGCACCGTGAGCACACACGCATCGACCAGCACCCGCCCCTTCGCTGCTCACACCGCTTACCCTCTCCTGTTTCCGGTCGGCATGTTCCTGGGCGAGGTCCACTCTCCCGACGGTCCGGTCCACCATGACGTCCGCCTCGGGAACACGACGGTGTCCCTGACCGAGAACGAGGTCTTCGCCTGGGGTGTCGCACACGGACTGCCGCGTCCGTCGCCGACCGATGTGCCCTGGACCCGGGCGGTTCTGCTCGAGGCGTTACCGAACCATGAGTACTCGTTCGGTCTTGACCGGACACTTGATGTGCTCATCGGCAAGGGGCTGCTCGCCGAGATCGATCCTCAGTCCGAGGCCGCCGTCGACTTCGCTCGTCGACACAACATATTCCCGACGCTGATGGGGCTGGGAAACTCCGCGGAGCACCCCGAGTCGTGGGGTATCGGCCTGCCGGGCGCCCCGATCGTGGAGGTCACCGGCCCCCTCTTCCTGATGTGGCACCAGGCGCATCTCGACGACAACCTGTGGGCCGCCTGTAGCCGGTTCGGCGACAGCGATCTGGCCGACGGCTCCGAGGACGGACGGGGGACGGAACCTCGCGCGATCCTTGCTGCCCTACTCGACGGCCTGCGGCCCCTGCTGACCGTCAACGCCGTACGGATCGACATCACGCATGGTGCGACGTGATGCAGCAGTTCGAGCCCCAGCGACAACACCCGGACCCGCGAGCGGCACAGCGCCCCCCGAGCGGCCGGGAGAAGGCTGACTGGAAGCCACCGGTGTTCAGGGCGCAGTTGGTCAGTATCGGGGCGCCCTTGCTGGGAGCCGGCCTCGGATTCGTCATCGGTCAGCACACACCGTTGGGTCCGATGACGGGTGCCGCGGTCGGCGCCCTCGTCGGACAGGCCGGCGAGGCCGTCGCCGACGCCATGATGACCCGCCCAGGCAGCGGCGACAATCAGGACCCGGATCAGCTGATCGCGCTTGCCGCGGCGCGCGTCGTCAAGACGGCTCTGGCCATGGCGGGCGGGGCGGTGGGGGCGGGCATCGCGCCCGCCATTCCCCTGGTCGGCGTGATGGTGACCGCCGGACTCGGCGCCAGCATCGGCGAGTACTTCGTCAAGCTCGCCAAAGGCAGCAGCCAGAAACCTGAAGAAGACATCGGCAAGAGAGACACTCTCAAGCTCGGCAGGCTCAGTACCGGACAGCTCCTGATGAACGACGTCAGCCAGAAGCCGACCAAACCACTGTCGGAGCAGCAGGCCGCGCCCGGACAACCGACAGCTCTGGACCGGGACGCGACCGACAAGCTTCCCCGCGTCAAGCAGGCTGACGCCAGGCGGCCCCCCAACGCCCAGCGCCGGACCGCCGGGGCGGAGCCGGGCCGAACACAGCACCCCCGGCCACAGCGGGGTCGGGAACCGAGTTCCGACCAGGGCGGACGTTCCGATCCGGGCTCAGGCCGGTAAGCCGGCCCGGCTACCAACCAGGTCCGAACATCGTAGGAAGGAGCGCGGGCAATGAGTGACTCGCCCGAACGTCGCGGAACGCAGGACGGTGACGGCCGGATCCAGGATTCCCGTGGGAAGGGTTCGTCGAACCGGCCGTACAACCCCAACCGCGATCTGACCAGACAGAACGAGTCGAAAAGCAGCACCCGACCCCCCAACACCACCACCGGCCGGGAACACGACGGCACAACCAGGAAAACACAAGTAGTACGTGGCCGTGTCATCGACCCGCAGCAGCGGCGTACCGACCCTGGCCAGAGTGGGAAAGACCGAGAGGCGGGTCAGTGACTGACAGCGCGGCCCCGGCGCCCTGGGCGTGGGACGACGCGACCGATGAGGCGTACGAGGACCTGTGGGCCCGGTTCGTCCGCTGGGTCGACTGGGTTGAACGGGAGTACGCGCCCTGGGTCGTGCTCCCGCCGTGCTGGCCCGTGCATGAGGCGCTGCGCTTCGAGCTGACCCTGCTCTGGTACGCGCACGACGCCGCTCTGTACAGGTCGACCGATCCGATCTCCGGCATCCAGTGGCACGTCGACCTGCGGAACGCGGCGAACGCGTGGCGGGCGTTGGCGACCTGTGACCATCGGGAGCCGTCGCCGGAACAGCGGCGGATCGAACAGGCCCGGCGTGACCGACGGGACGAGTTCGCCGCCGAGGCGATGACGCGTCGGTCGGCTGACCCGGCCAACCACGAGCAGCAGTTCGAAACCGAGGAGTGACCCGTTGAGGACGCTGGATGCCTGCCCGGCCTGCCGTACCGTGCTGCTGCCCGGACAGCAGCGGTGCCTGCGGTGTGGGGCCGCGGTCGGCGATCCGACCCGTGCCTGCCCCGATTGCACCGCCGAGAGCCCGCCGGCCAGCCGCTTCTGCGGAAACTGCGGCCGGGACCTCGACCGGAAGGGCGACGCAGATCCTGAAGACGCCGCAGATCCGGCGGCCGGCGACCCGGGCGGGCAGAGCCGGCCAGCGGATCCCGCACGCGGACCCGTTCCACTGGCGGATCCCGGGGTCGACCCCGAGCGGGCCTTCCTGCCGCTTCGGGCGCCGGGGCCGGGGCGGCGCGGGCTACGCGTCACCATCGCGGCGGTGGTCGGGGTGCTCTGCGCGGGGGTGGTGGCGCTGGCTGTCGTACGGTCGGTGGCATTCGGGCCCGAGCCGACGATCGAGGCGTACTTCACCGCGCTGGCCGACCGCGACGCGGCCGCCGCCCTACGCGCCCTGAACCCGCCGAACGGCGACCAGCCAGCCGAGCCCGAGCCACCGAGGGGCGACGGGGAGCCAGACAGCGGGGAGCCGGGCGACGGCACGCTCACCAGCCCACTGCTCACCGACGCTGTCCTGACGGCCGACGGCTACCAGCCGCCCGGTGAGGTGCGGGTCGAGAAGCTCGAAACCGTCGAACGTGAGGCCGGGAACGAAGCGGCGGACGGCGGAGACGACCTCACCGTGGCCACCGTCGCCTACACCGCTGGCGGAGAGCGGTTCACGGCGACTCTCGTCCTGGAACCGGCCGGGCGGACCGCCGGACTCTTCCCACGCTGGCGGATCACCGATGGCGCGCTCTCCACGCTACGGATCTCCGCTGACGGCACGGAACAGGTCCTGGTCAACGGCGTGCCGGTCGGCTGGTCCGACGCGGGGGGCGGCGGCGGTGGCCGGCTGAGCGCCTTCCCCGGCAGTTACACCGTCAGCCTGCCCGACCAGCCGCTGCTGGCGGCGGCGCCGGTGACCGCGGCGGTAGGCGGCCGGGGCGCCGAGGTCACGCTGGCGACGACGGTCAGGGAGTCCGCGCGCGGCGAGGTGGAGCAGGCGGTCAAGGCGTACGTCGACAGGTGTGCCGCCAGCACGGAGCTCTCGCCGGACGGTTGCCCGTTCTCCAGCTACACGTTCTACACGGTCACCGATGTCTCCTGGCGGATCGAGACGTACCCCACCATCGCCGTGGCGCTCAGCCGGGACGGGAAGCAGGTCCGGGTGACCAACACGCGGCGGGGGACCGCCGAGGCGACCGGTACGGCCCGCGGCTTCCTGTCGCCGACCCAGTACCGGGATTCCGTCAGTTTCGCGGTGACTGGTACGGCCCGCGTCGAGGACGGGAAGGTGGTGTTCCAGCCAACCGGACGATAGCCGACCCGATCGGACGAACTCGGCGCGCTGATCGTAGCGGTCGCGCAGCTCGGAGTTTGGTCGGGCCGTTGGATACCGGTCGGCGATGTGGTCGGAGTCGACGGTCACCAGTCGCGCTCGGCCGGCGAGGTCGAGTTCGCCCAGGATGTGTGCCGCCACCCCCGAACCGCGTGGGGTCGACCAGCTGCAGCATGCAGCGGGCGAAGTCGGCGGTGTAGGCGGGCGGGCCGAACTGGTCGCACACGGCGAAGAACGCGTCATCACCGCGGCAGAGGTGTTCGAGGATTGCGCTGACGAATGTGTGGTCGTGCCGGGCCCCGCCCATCATCCAGCAGGGCATCGATGGCCACCGCGTAACATACGCCCAGCATGGTGACTGTGACCCGGTAATGGCACCCGGTGAACCTCAGTTGATGCGGTGTCCGTCGGGATCGACGATGACCACCTCGACGCCGTTGGCGGCGAAGGCCGCGATGACGGCGGAATCCGCCTGGTGGTCGGTGACGAGGGTCCACTTGCGCGACAGCGGAGCCCAGGCGTGGAATGGCTGGCGGAGGAGCTTTCCCGCGTGCGCGAGGACGTAGACCTGGTCGGCGTGGCGCGCCATCAGCTCCTTGAGCCGGGTCTGCTGCAGATCCGCTTCGCAGATCCCGCCGTCGGGGGTGACCCCGTCGGCGCCGAGGAAGGCGCGGTCGAAGGTCATCCTCTCCAGCGCCGCCTCGGCCAGTGGGCCGACGAATCCCTGGCTGAGATGCCGTAGCGTCCCGCCCAGGCATTCGACGTGCACGGCGTCCACGTCGGCGAGTTCCTGAAGGGCCGTGAGGCCGGTGGTCGCCACGGTCAGCGCGGTTGCCGAGCGCAACTCATGGGCGAGCGCACCCACGGTCGACCCGGCGTCGAGCAGGACGGTCTCGCCGGGGCGAATCTGCGCCGCGGCCCAGCGGGCGATGCCCCGCTTCGCCTCGAATGCCTCGCCGGTGCGTTGCCGTAACGACGCCTCGGGATGTGCGTTGGGGGCGATGGCTCCACCCAGGGTGCGGGTCAGCCGTCCCTCGGAGGTCAGCAGGGCGAGGTCGCGGCGGATCGTCGAGGCCGTCACGTCGAACGTGCCGGCCAGCTCCTCCACAGTGGCCAGACCTGTGGTCATGGCCAGTCGTACGATCTCGTCGCGTCGAGCTCGCGAGTTCAGCGCCGCCGTCACCACCGGCTCCTTGTCGTCAAGTTCCCAACCATGTCAGGCGGCAGGAGTAGGCGCCATCAGGGCCGCCTGGCGTAGCGCTTCGATCATGCTGCCGACCTCGGCGACACCCTTGCCGGCAATGTCGAACGCGGTGCCGTGATCAACGGAGGTGCGGATCACGGGCAGCCCCACGGTGATGTTGACGCCGGCCTCGATACCGAGAATCTTGACCGGGCCGTGTCCCTGGTCGTGGTACATCGCCACGATCAGATCGTAGTCACCCCGCCCCGCGACGAAGAAGGCCGTATCCGCGGGGATCGGACCACGGGCGTCGATGCCGTCCGCCCGCAACACCGCGATCGCCGGGACGATCTTCGCGTCCTCCTCGCCGTACCCGAACAGCCCGTTCTCGCCCGCGTGCGGGTTGATCCCGCAGACCCCGATCCGTGGGTTGGCGATGCCCGAGCGGACCATCGCCTCGTGCCCACGGCGGACCGTACGCTCCACCAGACCCGGTTCGATCTTGTGTACGGCGTCGATCAACCCGAGGTGGGTGGTCACGTGGATCACGCTTACCTTGGGCGTGGCGAGCATCATCGACACCTCGTCGGTGCCGGTCAGGTGCGCCAGCAGTTCGGTGTGCCCGGGGTAGATGTGGCCTGCGGCGTGCAGCGCCTCCTTGTTCAGCGGGGCGGTGCAGATGCCCTGCACCTCGCCCTTCATCGCCAGGTCTCCGGCGACCCGGATGTACTGGTAGGCAGCCTCGCCGGCGGCGGCCGACAGCTTGCCCCACGGCAGGTCGGCCGGCAGCAGTCCGAGGTCGATGACGTTGATCCGCCCCGGCTCGAACACGGCGTCGGCCACCGTCTCGACGGGCGCGATGTCCACCTCCACGCGCAGGATCGCGGCGGCGGCGCGCAGCCGGGCGGCGTCGCCGATCACGACGGGGCGGCACAGGCCGGCGACCTCCGGGGTCACCAGGGCGCCGACGACAACTTCGGGCCCGACGCCCGCGCCGTCGCCCATGGTCACCGCGATGATCGGCGCCGGCGACGGGGCCGGTTCGTCGGCCAGCGGACGCTGGTTGGCGGAATGGGCGACGGTGCTCATGGCAGTACCTCTCGTCTGGCCGCCACCCGGGATCGGGCGGGTCGGCATGGGGGTGCGGTGCAGGAATCGCACGATGTCGAGCAGGGAATCGGGGTCTCCAAAGCTGCCCGCCCTGGTGACAACGGCCCGGCCGTCCTCGGTGACGCAGTGGACTGCACCCGGGTGCACCAGGCCGACCGGGGTCAGCGTGTCGATGCCAAGTGCGTCGAGCACCCGACGGGCGGTCTCGCCGCCGGTCAGGACCAGGTCCACCGGTGAGCGCGCCGCCGGGCGGGTGCGGAGCGCCTCGGCGACGACCTCCGCCAGTCGCCGGGCGGTGGTACGCGTCGCGGTGCGACGGTCGCCCGGCGGGTCGAGGGTCACCACGGCCTGCCCGGCGTCGAGGGCGGTACGGATCCGGGTCACGGCGGCCGACCGCTGGTCGTCGTGGTCGAGGGCTTCGGCGACGAGTCGTACCCGGCTGAGTCCGGCGGCCACCAGCCGGCGAGCTTGCTCGACGGCCACGGGTTCGGCCGTGCCGACGACGACGAGCACCGGGTGCGAACGGCCGGAGGGCACCGGCTTGGCCGGCTGCCCGTCGGGGTCGAACCGGGCGAGCGATCGGGCCAGGGCGGCGGCGAGCCCAGCTGAGCCGACGAAGCGGACCGAAGGCAGGGTCAGCGCCGAGGTGGTGACCCGGTCGAGGTCGGTATCGGTTTCGGCGTCGCAGACGGGTACCACGTTCGCGTCGATGATCGAGCCCAGCACGGCGGGTAGTCGGGGCGACCGGACGGTGTCGAGGCCGACCACCCGGGTCGGCACCGGGGCGAGGGCCGCCGGCACCGATTCCGGCGCATCGCCGGGCTCCATCCGCCAGGCGTCGGTCTGGTGCAGCGGCACTCCGGACAGCCGTACCACGCCGTCGAGCACGACGCGGTCGGCGGACGGTAACGCGGTGGCGACGACAACCGGAGCGCGGTCCGCGCGCAACGCCTGAACGATCGCCCTCGGACTACCGCGCAGCAGTGAGTCGACCTTCGCGAGGACGAGGGGCGGCTGGTGGTGGACGAGCGCCGCCCGGACGAGGCTGGTCACGTCTGCCGCGGGTCGGTGCCGGGAGTCCAGGTCCACCACCAGAGGTCCGAGCGGGGAGCCGGCGTCGTCATCGGTCGGCAATGCCGGCGTAACCGACGCAGGGTCGGTCAGCAGACGCACCGTGATGCGCGTTTCGAGCAACATGAGGGCGGCGGCAACTTCGCCTGCGCCGGTCAGGTCATCGGCGAGGGCCAGCAGCCGGTCGTCGTTCGGCCCCTCCATAAGACCTCCATAAGCCGATGTCCAGCGTTTCTGGCCTCGACCCCCGCAGGGCGGCGTCGAGAGTGCCTGCCGACCGGCGGACACGGTGCCGAGCCGCCCCAGAATCGCATACCTGCGCGACTTGCGCTAGATCTATTGCGTGCGCCGCGCAGACGTGTCAGAGTGAGCGGCCTAACAGGCCCCTTAACCCGGCTGACACATCTAAGTCATCCGCCGCGATGCCGATGCGTGTAGAGAAATCGAGGGCTTACGATGAGCATCCATACACCTCCGCCCGAGTTGTCACGCCGTTCCCTGCTCCGCGGGATCGCGCTTGCCGGCGGCCTGGCCGCGTTCGGCGGCACCCTGACCGCCTGCTCGAGCCCGACCGGGGCCGGTGGCGCCGGTGGTGCCGCTGGCGGCACCCTCACCCTGGCCCTGAACCGCTCCCTCGTGAGCCTCGACAACAAGCTGAACCAGTTCGACGCCGCGGTGACCGTCCAGCGAGCTGTCCGGCAGGCCCTCACCCGCATCGACGAGAAGCTCACCCCGCAGCTCGTCCTTGCCGAGAAGTTCGAGCTGACCGCCCCCACCCAGTGGACCGTCAAGCTGCGGGACAACCTCGCCTACTCCGACGGCACCCCCGTCAAGATCGACGACGTGGTGACCGCGCTGACGATGTACCAGCAGGTCAACGGCTCGTTCCTGGCCTCGTTCTTCCCCGAGTGGCCGAAGGTGGTGCCGGTCGACGACAAGACCTTCACCCTCGAGACCGAGAGCCCGTTCCCCACGCTGGACTACGTGATGGCGAACATCCTCATCACGCCGGCCGGGGCGAACCAGCCGCAGGAACTCCAGGACGGGGTCGGCTCCGGCCCGTACGTCGTCACGGCGGCCAACCGGGGCACCGGCGAGTACACCCTCAAGAGAAACCCCAAGTACTGGGGCATCGCCGCGAAGATCGACACCATCGAGGTCCGGTTCATGCCGGAGGAATCCAGCAGGGTGGTCGCCCTGCGCAGCGGCCAGGTCGACGTGATCGACTCGGTCTCACCGGATGCCGTGAAGCAACTCGCCGGTCTGTCCGACATCAAGGTGGAGACGGTCGACGGCACCCGGCTCAACCAGCTCTTCTACAACTTCCGGAAGCCCAGGTCGCACCCGCTGGCCAACCCGCAGGTTCGGCAGGCTCTGTCGCACGCGATCAACGGTCCGGCACTGATCGACAACGTCCTCGGTGGCGTGGTCACGGCCGCGGCGGGTCCGGTCCCGCTGACCCTCGCCGGTGCGGTGAAGACCGGCGAGTACGTCTACGACCCGACCAAGGCGAAGCAGATGCTCGACAGCCTCGGGGTGAAGAACCTTGAAGTAAAGATCATCTGGGAGAGCGGCGAGTTCGCCAACGACGCCTCGGTCATGGAGGCGGTCGCCCAGATGCTCGGTGACGTCGGCGTCAAGGCCACGTTGCAGCAGTTCGAGCCGGGCGGCGACATCCTGAAGTGGCGGCAGGGCCGGGCCGGCGACTGGGACATCCTGGGCAATGGCTTCCCCAGCCCGACCGGGCTCGCGTCCACCATGATGCAGGGCATGTACGCGGGCACCGCCGCGAAGGAGGCCACCCGCGACACGTATCACGGTTACGTCTATCCCGCGATCACGGATCTGGTGGTGAAGGCGCAGTCCGAAGTGGACCGGACCGCCCGTGACAAGCTGCTGGCCGACGCGCAGAAGGCCATCTGGGACACGTGGCCGTGTCTGTGGGCGTTCGTTCCGAAGGCCGTCACCGCCCGTCGCAGCCAGGTCGAGGGGATCGCCCTCACCCCGGCCAACAACTACGACGTCCTGAACGTGCGGCTGGGGGCCTGACCGTGTTCCGGTATCTCGCCAGGCGGATCACGCAGAGTGCCCTGACCGTGTTCCTGACGGTCTCCGGGGTCTTCTTCCTGATCCGCCTGGCGCCCGGCGACCCCGCCGCAGCCCTGTCCAGCCCGGTGGCCACCGCGGCGGAGCTCGACCGGGTCCGCGCCCAGTTCGGGCTGGACAAGCCGCTGATCAACCAGTACTGGATCTTCATCAAGCACCTGTTCACCGGTGACCTGGGGACCTCCTTCTCGTTCCAGAGCTCGGCCCTGGACGTGGTGCTCAGCCGCCTGCCGTACACCATCACCCTGGCGGTCACGTCGATCCTGCTCACCACGGTCATCGCCGTACCCCTCGGCGTGTGGATGGCCCGCAACGCCGACACCGCCCGCGAGTTCGGCGCCAACGTCGTCACCATCGCCGCCCAGTCCATGCCGGACTTCTGGAGCGGCATCATGCTGCTCACGATCTTCGCGGTGCTGATCCCGGTGTTGCCGGCCGCCGGCTTCGCCGGCTGGGACGGGCTGGTGCTGCCCACGGTCACGGTGGCGATCCTGCAGATCGCGCTCATCTCCCGCATGGTCCGTCGCGACATGGTGGCCAACCTGAACGCACCCTATCTGGTTGTCGCCCGTGCGCGCGGCCTGTCGAACGGTGCGCTCACCTGGCGGTACGCGATGCGCAACTCGGCCATCCCGGTGCTGACCGCGCTGGGCACCCGGTTCGCGGCCATGCTCAACGGCGTCGTCGTCGTGGAGGTCGTCTTCGGCTGGCCCGGGGTCGGCTCCC
Organism: Plantactinospora mayteni; assembly: GCF_016862935.1. Classification (GTDB taxonomy): domain Bacteria; phylum Actinomycetota; class Actinomycetes; order Mycobacteriales; family Micromonosporaceae; genus Plantactinospora; species Plantactinospora mayteni. The sequence continues at coordinate 96,518 of NZ_BONX01000052.1, read as the reverse complement.
TCGTGGTACGGGCGCTGGAAACCCGCGACTATCCGTTGATCACCGCGACGGTGCTGGTCACCGCCGCCCTGGCGGTTCTCGTCCAACTCCTCGTCGACCTGGCCTATCCGCTGCTCGATCCGCGGGTCCGACTCGGGAAGGGGGCCACCTCGTGAGCACCGACACCGCGACCTCCACCTCCTCCGCCACAGCGGCGCTGGCGGCCGACCGGCCCAGCATGGTGACCGCGAAGCAGTTGAGCCGGGCCACCGCGACCCGGCAGCGGCGCAGCGCGCACGCGAAGATGTGGATCGGCGCGACCTGCGCGCTCCTGGTGATCCTGCCAGTGGCGCTGGCCAACGTCCTGCCGCTCCCTGGACCGGACCAGCAGCAACTCACTGCCCGGCTGCTGCCGCCGCTCACCGGCGGGCATCTACTCGGCACCGACCAGCTCGGCCGCGACCTGCTCTCCCGGATCCTGCACGGCGGTCAGGTCTCCCTCACCGTCGGCGTGCTCGCCGTCGTCGTCTCGGGAATCATCGGGATCGTCGCCGGATCGGCGGCCGGCTTCCTCGGCGGCTGGGTCGACTCGGCCGTGTCCCGGCTGCTCGAAGCCCAGCTCTCCCTGCCGCTGCTGATGATGCTGCTGCTGGTGGTGGCCCTCTTCGGCTCGTCGATTCCGGTGATCACCTTCGTTATCGCGGTCGCCCAGTGGCCCGAGGTCGCCCGGCTGACCCGCTCGCTCGTGCTGGTCGAGCGGGAGAAGCCGTACGTTGCCGCGGCCCGGGTGCTCGGCCTGCACCGGATCGCCATCCTGGTCCGGCACGTCCTGCCGAACGTCATCAAGCGGGCCACCGTGGTGGTCCTGCTGCTGCTGGCCCAGGCGGTACTGCTGGAGAGCGCGCTGAGCTATCTCGGCGCCGGTCCGCAGCGGCCGTTCGCGACCTGGGGCCGGATCATCTCCGACGGCCAGGACTTCGTCACCACGTCGTGGTGGCTGGTGACCATGCCCGGACTGGTGATCGCCATCCTGGTGGTCGGGGTGAACCTGTTCGGCGACGGGTTGCGCGACCGGGTACGCCGCCGGAAGGGAAGTGACACATGACGGCCACCAAGATCGCCGCGGCAACCGCCGGAGGCGACAGCGGAACAACCAACGCCGCCGGGCAACCCACCGCCACCGGCGCAACGGGTACGCCCTTGCTCACGGTGGCGGACCTGCAGATCGAACTCATCACCGAGGCGGGCGTGATCCGTACCGTCGACGGCATCACCTTCACCATCCACCGGGGCGAGACGGTGACCATCATCGGCGAGTCCGGATCGGGCAAGTCCACCACGGCGATGGGCATCCTGCGCCTGCTTCCACCCGGCCTCGCCGTCATCTCCGGCACCGTCCAGTTCCAGGGTGTCGACGTGATCGCCGAGCCCCGAGCCATCGAGAAGATCCGGGGCCGGACGGTCTCACTCATCCCGCAGGACCCGATGACCGCGCTCAGCCCGGTGCACACCATCGGCCGGCAACTCGTCGAGGCGGTCCGGCTGCGGCGCCCCGAGCTGTCCCGGGCCGCGGCCACCGACCGAGCCGTTCACCTGCTGGAACAGGTACGCATTCCCCACCCCCGGCGGCAACTGTCCAGCTATCCGTACCAACTCTCCGGCGGCATGCTGCAACGGGTGATCATCGCCATCGCGCTGGCCGGCGAGCCCGTCCTGTTGGTGGCCGACGAGCCCACCTCGGCCCTGGACGTGACCGTCCAGGCCGGAATCCTCGACCTGCTGCTGGATCTACAGGAGAACAGCGGCGTCGGCATCCTCATGATCACCCATGATCTCGGCGTGGCCCGGCTCGTCTCGGACCGCGTGTACGTCATGCGGGACGGTCGGTTCGTCGAGTCGGGTGAGGTGGAGCAGGTCGTGGGCGAACCACGGGACGACTACACCCGCGCCCTGCTGGCGGCGGTGCCCACGCTGGGCAGCTGGGACGAGGATCCGGATGCCGGTGCCGCAGCGCCGGCCGGGAGATCGGCGACGGCGTCGGCCGAGACGGGAGAAACCCGATGACCCGTCCATTCCTCGAAGTCGACGGGCTGGTGGTCGACTATCCCGTACCGCACGGCACCTTCCGGGCGGTCGACAACGTCAGCTTCACCGTCGCGCGCGGCGAAACGCTCGGCATCGTCGGCGAGTCCGGCTGTGGCAAGTCCACCGTCGCCCGCTCCATCGTGCGACTGCTCACCCCCACCGCCGGACGCATCCTGGTCGACGGTACGGACATCGCCCGGCTCAACGAACGGCAGCTCCGACCACTCCGGTCCAGAATCCAGATGGTTTTCCAGGACCCGTACGGCTCGCTCGACCCGCACCTGTCCGCGCAGGACATCGTCGCCGAGCCACTGCGGCTGCGCGGCGTGCGCTCCCGGAACGGACGGGCGGCGGAGGCCGCCCGGCTGATCGATCTGGTCGGTCTGCCGAGCAGCGCGTTGCACCGCCGACCGGCCGAGTTCTCCGGCGGGCAGCGGCAGCGGATCGGCATTGCCCGTGCGCTGGCGAGCCGACCCGAGCTGCTGGTGTGCGATGAGGCGACCAGCGCTCTGGACGTCTCGGTGCAGGCGCAGGTGCTGGAGTTGCTGCGGCAGATCCAGGCGGAGACACATCTGGCGTACATGATCATCTCGCACAACCTCGGCGTGGTCCGGCAGCTCAGCCGGAACATCGTCGTGATGAGCGAGGGAAAGGTCGTCGAGAGCGGCGCCACCACCGACGTCCTCACCTCCCCGCGTGCGCAGGTGACGCGGGCGTTGCGGCGGGCCGCCCTCGATCCGACCACCATGCGCGGGCGAAAGCCCCGGGCCATGGTCCGGGCCGGCACGCGACCACCGGAGGCGACGGCCGGCGACGCCCGTCCGGAGACAGCCCAGGAAGCAGCCCGATGACGAGTCTTCCCCCACGGGCCGACCAGCCGACGAGCCCGCCCGACACCACGAGTGCGCCGTCGGCGCGGCTGCCCGGCGTCGACGTACCGCTGTCCCGGCTCGTGCTGGGCACCATGACCTTCGGCGACACCGTGGACGCCACGGGCGCGGCTCGGCTGCTGGACCTGGCTCTGGACGCCGGGATGACCGGGGTGGACACCGCCAACGCCTACGCCACAGGCGTCACCGAGGATCTCCTCGGTGACCTGCTCCCCGGCCGACGGGACCGGATCGTGCTGGCCACCAAGGCCGGCATGCCCCACCCCGACCACGGTGACCACGCCCCGCTCTCCGCGCCCGGCCTGCGGGCCAGTCTCGACGGCAGCCTCCGGCGGTTGAAGGTGGACCACGTCGACCTGTTCTACCTGCACCAGCCGGACCGGCGTACCCCGATCCGGGAGACGCTCGGTGCCGTCGCGGACCTGGTCACCGAGGGAAAGATCCGGGCGCTCGGAGTGTCCAACTTCGCCGCCTGGCAGATCGCGGAAGTCAACCACGCCGCCGAGGCGGTGGGGGCGCCTCGCCCGGTCGTCGCCCAGCAGCTCTACAACCTCGTCGCCCGCCGGGTCGAGGAGGAGTACCTGGAGTTCGCGCCCATCGGCGGGCTGCTGACCATGGTCTACAACCCGCTCGCCGGTGGCCTCCTCACCGGGCGGCACCACCTCGGCGAGGAGCCGAGCAGCGGCCGGTTCGGCGACTCTCGGCTCGCCGGCATGTACCGGCAGCGCTACTGGGACCCGCAGCTCTTCGAGGCGGTCACCGCGCTCGCCCGGGTCGCCGGGGAGTCGGGCATCGGTCTGGTGGAACTGTCCCTGCGCTGGCTGCTCGGGCGGGACGGAGTGGACGCGCTGCTGCTCGGCGCCTCCAACGAGGAGCAGTTGAGCGCCAACCTCGCCGCGGCCCAGGCCGGCCCGCTGCCCAGCGATGTGATCGACGCCTGCGACGCCGTCGGCACCCGCCTCCGTGGCCCGATGCCCGCGTACAACCGGTGAGTTTGGAGTTGTGATGAACCCCCTCGAGTTCGCTACCCGGATCAGGGCCCGGGAACAGGTCGTCGGCTACTGGGTGACCCTCGACTCGCCGGTCGCCACCGAGCGGATCGCCCGCATCGGGTACGACTACGTCTGCCTGGACGGCCAGCACGGGCTGCTCGGCTACTCCGGACTCCTCGCCGGGCTGACCGCGATCGACGCGGGCGGCACCTCGGTCGGGCTGGTCCGGGTCGAGGCCAACGATCCGGCCCCGATCGGTCGGGCGCTCGACGCGGGCGCCACCGGCGTGATCGTCCCGCTCGTCGACTCCGCCGAGCAGGCGGCCGAGGCGGTCGCCGCCACCCGCTACCCGCCCGCCGGCCGGCGCTCCTACGGACCGATGCGTTCGGCCCTGAGGATCGGACCGAAGCCGGCCGAGGCCGACGCCACCACCCTGGTCCTCGCGATGATCGAGACGCCGGCCGGTCTGGAGAACGTCGAGGAGATCTGCCGTACCCGCGGTCTGGACGGGGTCTATGTCGGGCCATCCGATCTCTGCCTCGCCGTGGGTGGGGCGTACCCGAACGATCCCGCCGTGGCCGAGGTGTTCGAGGCGGCTCTGGTACGGATCCGGGAGGCCGCCGCCGACGCGGGGGTGGCCGCCGGGATACACACTCCGGACGGGGAGAACGCCGCCAAGCGGCTCGCCGAGGGGTACACCTTCGCCAGCGTCTCCTCCGATCTGGTGCACCTGGAACAGGCCGCACGCGCCCACCTCGGCACCGTCCGTGCCAGCCGCCCGCACCCGTGACACCGGCACCCAAGGAGACGTCCGTGGCCACACCCCTTTCCACCACACCCGACCGGTTGCGCACCGATGGCGTGCTCCGGGACCGGACCGACCAACCCGGCCGGGCCGATGCCTTCCTGCCCGTCCCCGCCGTGCAGAACCACTCCGCCAACCTGATGCCGCTGGCCAACGGGGACCTCGGCTGCGTCTGGTTCGGCGGTACACAGGAAGGGGTGGCCGACATCTCGATCTGGATGTCCCGGTTGACCGCCGGCTCCGACACCTGGTCCACGCCGGTACAGCTCTCCGACGACCCGACCCGCTCCGAGCAGAATCCCGTCCTGTTCCCCGCACCGACCGGAGACCTGTGGCTGCTCCACACCGCTCAGCTCGCGGGCAACCAGGACACCTCCGAGATCCGCTACCGGGTCTCGACCGACGACGGCCACACCTGGTCTCCCACCCGGACGCTGTTCCCAGCCACCGATGAGGGCGGAGTATTCGTCCGCCAGCCGATCCTGGTGCTCGACTCCGGACGTTGGCTGTTGCCGGTGTTCCACTGTGTTCGTACGCCTGGCCGCAAGTGGGTCGGCGACCACGACACCAGCTCGGTCATGATCTCCGACGACCAGGGGCGCAGCTGGCGGGACATCCCGGTGCCGCACAGCACCGGATGCGTACACATGAACATCCAACCGGCCGACGACGGCTCCCTGCGGGCGCTGTTCCGCAGCCGCTGGGCGGACTTCGTCTACGCCAGCCGCTCCGACGACGGGGGCGAGACCTGGTCGGCACCGACCCCGACCGGGTTGCCGAACAACAACTCGTCGATCCAGTACGTCCGGCTGGCCGGCGGCCGGCTGGCACTCGTCTACAACCACAGCAGCGCCGCCAACGCGACCGACCGGCGGGTCTCCCTCTACGACGAGATCGACGACGACGGACTCGCGGAGCCGCCCGGCCACACCGTCGGCGAACGGCAGCCGACAGTCGCCGGGCCGCCGCAGGTGCCGGGGGACCCGACCGCCTTCTGGGGAGCGCCTCGCGCGCCCCTGTCCCTCACCTTCTCCACCGACGACGGAGCCACCTGGCCGGTACGCCGGGACCTGGAGGTCGGCGACGGCTACTGCCTGACGAACAACTCCCGGGACGGCCTCAACCGCGAGTACTCCTATCCGTCCGTGCAGCAGACAGCGGACGGGGATCTGCACGTTGCGTTCACCTATTACCGACAGGCGATCAAACACGTCCGGCTGCGAGCAGATCAGATCGGCTGGGCACCTCGGTGACCGGCGCCGAGGGCCCGAACCGGCTCAGGGCGACACCCCCGCCCAGACCATCGGCCACGCGGTAACCCCGCGACCCTAGAAGGTGTTCGAGAAGGCCACCCGTAGCGGGCCGAGACCCAGACGGCGTCCGATAACGCGCCCTCACCAGGGGGCGGCACGGTGGGCCATGACCTTTTCGAACACCCACTCAACCCAGTTGATCCTCGACACTCGCCACTCAGCGAACAATTCGACGAATTGACAGATGCGCGCCCGCGATTCCACGGGTTCCTGCCTGGCATCGATCTGCCGATTCGCCACGAGTGCGTATGAAGAAGGCTGGGACAGGATCAATTCTGCCTACGCGACACGTCGAAGATTGGAGGATGACAATGCGAAAGGCTGTCATGTCTGTGCTGCTGGCCACCGCCGTGCTGACCCCTGGGATAGCGCACGCCGGCCCGCCGGCGCAGCCGGAACCGCCTGAGGTGCGAACGCTCGAGACGACGGTTCCGGCGTACGACCCCATGAGAGGCATCAGGATGGGAGTCAGCGGTCTGTTCGAGCGGACGGTGGCGGGGACCGGAGGTCGTACAGCGAAGATCTATGCCTCGAAGGACGCCTACCTGGGCAGCTACATCGTGGTCCTGAATACACCTGAGGGTGAAGAGACCGTGAGCTGGCTGGCGAAGAGCGGCTGGATCGAACGTGCGGACAAGGAGAAGCTGGTCCTCTACGTGCTCGAGCCGGGCGCGTCCGGTGAGTGGGGGACGGCCGCTGAGGAGCAGTCCTACATCGAGACCGCCTACACCAACATCGGCGCGAACGGGGTCGACGGACGCGGTGACTGGTACCAACCGTCGGAGAGCTACTACGTGGTCGGCTACGACACCGCCGGGTCGGTCCTGCAGAAGCTCGTCATGGACGACCCCATCCTGGTTGCCGCGGCTGCGTTCGTCGACGCCAGTGACATCGATACGCAGTACCTGGCCTCGATGAACAGCAACTTCTACCCCACGCCGGACTGGAACGGCGACCTGGTCGCCAGTGCCGACGTGCCCGTGCCGGTCTGGATCATCAACTCCCGGCAGTCCCAGGCGTCGGACGACGTCATCGACTACTGGAAGGACGCCAACCAGACCAGTTCGAAGGGCACCGGGTTCGAAGGCGGGAAGATCTTCGAGCAGAAGCCGAACATGCTGTACGGCTACGTCGCTGAGACCTCCCGGGTCGCGGTGGGCGTGCTGGAGAAGAAGAATATCCGCGAGAACGAGCCGAAGGAGCGGCAACTCGACAAGAAGATCTATGACTTCCTGTCCAGCTACACCCGCTACGGCGGCAACGTCGGTGGCAACACCATCGGGTCGCGTCAGGACCTCGACGAGCTCGGCGTCACTTACCAGACGATGGTGGTCGACGGACGGCTTCGCGAGTACCTGGTCTACGTGCCGCACAAGGCCAAGGTCGCCGCGGCGCGCGGCAAGGACGTGCCGCTCGTGTTCTCTCTGCACGGCTCCGGCATGACGATGTACATGATGTTCGACTACTCGCGCTGGTGGGAGGTCGCCGACCGGGAAGGCTTCATCCTGGTGCATCCGACCTCGACCAACAACGGGAGGGCGACGTCGTGGGCTACGGCTCCGACCAGCAGCGACCACACGTTCTTCGGGCTGCTGCTGGACGAGCTGAAGACGAACTACAACGTCGATGAGAGCCGCGTCTACATCGGTGGACAGTCCAACGGCGCCGCGATGTCCCAGGCGGTCGGCAGGAACCTCGCGCTTTCGCAGAACTTCACTGCGGTCGGCGCGACGTCGTTCCCATCCACATCGACGAACTACGACGGCGAAACGCTACCGTACTACATGGCAATGGGGGAGTTCGACTTCTGGCCCTACCAGCCGTCGACGCCGCCGGTGGGCGGCATGATCAGCTACTGGATCAACCGGAATGATGCGCTCGGAACCCCGACCACCGCAGCTTCGGAGGAAATGTCCGGTCGCTTCGTCACCTCAAAATGGAACAACGAGGACGGGGTGAACGTCGTGCGTTACACCGTTACAAAGGGCCGTGGTCACAGCATCATTCCAGAGGAAATGGAGCTCATCTGGGACTGGTACGAGCTGTGGCAGAAGGACGCGGAGGGAAACAACGTCTACGTAGGTCCGTAGGGGTCGAGCCGGGCAGACACGTCATGTGCTGGTGCTGGGGGCGGCCCCGGGGAGCACGCTCCTCGGGGCCACCCACCGGCCCGACTGCTCGGCTGGAGCCCGATCTCAGGATTCATGCCGGAAGGCGATTTGATGACGAATGCAGCTTTCGGCGCTAGTGGTCCGGGCTCGACCCTCGGGCAGCCCGCCCAGGCGACCAGAAGTCCCGGCACCTCAGCCGGCAAGCACGCGGTAGTGACGGGGGCGAGCTCGGGAATCGGCCTCGCCGTGGTACGCCGGCTGTTGACCGAGGGTTGGCGGGTCACCGGAATCTCCCGAAGGCCGCCGCCCAGCACGGTGCGCCACTCTGCTGAAACCGGCGGGTCAGCCAACCCCAGATGGTCCTGGCTGCGCGTCGACCTGACCGACCTCGATGCGCTTGGCCAGACCCTGACAACTGTGAGCGGCGGCGTCAACGCCATCGTCCACTCCGCCGGTCTGCAACGTACCGCTAGGCTCGGTGCCTTGGACCCGGCCGACGCCGCCGCGATGTGGCAGGTGAACGTCGCCGCCGCCAGTCACCTCGTCAACGCGCTCAGCGGGCAACTCGTGCCCGGCGGCCGGGTGGTCCTAATCGGTAGCCGGACCAGGGAAGGGGCTGCCGGTAAGAGCCATTACGCGGCCACCAAGGCCGCGCTCGTCGGGCTGTCCCGGTCGTGGGCCATGGAGCTGCTGCCTCGCGGGATCACCGTGAACGTCGTCGCGCCGGGCCCCACTGACAGCCCGATGCTGAACGATCCCGCCCGGTCCGGTACGCCGCCCAAAGTACCTCCACTGGGCCGACTGATCCGTCCGGAGGAGGTCGCGGGCCTGGTCACGTTCCTCCTCGGCCCTGACGCCGGCGCGATAACTGGCCAGCATCTCGTGATCTGCGGCGGTGCCTCGTTGTCCTGGTTGCCGGACTGACGGCGACGATGGTCCGGTAGACGGGGGGACCATCCGCGATCACCACTGGGCGCATACTTGATCCTGTGCATTCGCCTGCACTCTCGGAAAGAGGGCACATCGATGTCACCGGTAATCCAGCTCCCTGCCACCCCGGCCGATCGTGACGCGTGCGCGCCGAGGAGCTGATGGGCAGCTGAAACCCGGACTTCGGCCGAGAGATGGGATCGATGTGGCTCGTGACGCTCGCGGTGCTGGCGGGTGGGTTCACCGGCGCCGGTCTGATGGCGCTGCGCGGCCGCCGCACCCGCGGCAGGCTCCGGGCCGAGCTCGTCGAACTGGAGCAGTCGGTGCAGGGGCGGGCCGACCAGGTGACCTCGCTCAGCCACGAACTGCGGACCCCGCTCAGCATGATCAAAGGGGCGGTGGACCTGCTCCGAGAGGGGATGCCGGGCCCGCTGACTCCGGCGCAGCGCCGGCTACTCCAGGTGCTCGACCACCAGTCCACCCAGGTGATCGGGCTCTGTGAGAGCCTGCTGATCCAGGCGAAGATCGAGTCGGGACTCTTCACCCCGAAACTGGAACGGGTGGACCTGTCAGTGGTCGCCCGGGACGTCGTCACGGCGATGCGTCCACTCTGCGCGCAGCGGCAGCAGCGGGTCAGCCTGGACGCCCCGCAGGTGACGCTGCGGATCGAGGCCGATCCGATGCTGCTGGCCCAGGCGTTGACCAACCTGCTCTCCAACGCCAGCCGGTTCACCACCACCGGTGGCAGCATCGACGTCAGGGTAACGCCGATCGACACCGGGATCGCCGTCTACGTGACCGACGACGGGGCAGGCATGAGCCGGGAGGAGCGCCACCGGCTGTTCCACCGGTTCGCCACCGGCCGACCGCTGGCCGACGGGACCGGGCTCGGCCTGGTCATCACCAAGACGATAGTGGAGCTACACGGAGGCGAGATCATGGTGCACACCGCGTCGCGGCGGGGAACCACATTCCTCTTCACCCTGCCCCGGACCGCGCCGGCCGGTACCGGGTCGTGACCGGTCCGGTCGAAGCCCGGCCCGACCGGTCCGGTCCGACGGCCCTGGTCGTCGACGACGAACCGCAGATGACGGTGATCATCGAGTTCGCCCTACAGACCCAGGGGTTCTCCGTGGTCGTCGCGTACGACGGCGCGACCGCGCTGCACCTGCTGCGGACCCGGCCGATCGACCTGGTCGTGCTGGACGTGCTCATGCCGACCATGGACGGGTTGAGCCTCTGCCAGCTGATCCGCGCCCGGTCCGAGGTCCCGATCATGCTGCTCACCGCACTGTCCCAACAGGACGACGTGATCGCCGGGCTGGAGCACGGGGCCGACGACTACGTGACGAAGCCGTTCCACCCCCGCGAGGTGGCGCTGCGGGCCCAGGCGCTGGTACGCCGGCGCCGCGACACCGGCTCCGCGATCCGGGTCGGCAAACTGGTGATCGACCTGACCAACCGGACCGTCGTACTCGCCGGCCGTCAGCTCAACCTGCCGTACACCGAGTTCAAGCTGCTCGCCCACCTCGCGGCCCGACGCGGCACCCCGCAGTCCTGGCAGGACCTGCTCCGCGCGGTGTGGGGGACGACCGACCTGATCGGCGGCCGGGACGTGGTCAAGTCCACCGTCTACCGGCTGCGCTCCCGGTTGGCGGCGACCCCGGACGGAGCGGAGTGCATCCGCACCCTGCGCGGTGTCGGCTATCTGATGCCGGACTCCCTCGGCGACGCCCCTGAGGGCGGATCCAGGTAACGGCGGTGTCACCAGGGCTCACGGATGTGTTACCGGATCCTCTGTCACTCGCCTCTAACCTGGCCGCAACATTGCGACAACCTGGGAGGTCGGGATTCGATGACGAGTCGATTTCGGCGCGGCGTGAGCTGGCTGGGGTGCGCGGCGGTCCTCGCCCTGGTCGCCGGCTGCGCCCGGGAGCCGGGCAACGGCTCCGGTGGTACGGCGGACGGCGGCGTCGTGCACGTCGTGTGCGGCGGGACGGAGGAGTGGTGCGCGGCGACCACGGCCCAGTTCAGCGAGACGACCGGGGTCAGGGCCGACTTCGTACGGCTCTCCAGCGGCGAGGCGTTGGCCCGGATCAAGGCCGGTAAGGGCAACGCGGAGTTCGACGTCTGGTACGGCGGCCCGGCCGACGGCTACGCCGCCGGCGCCGCGGAGGGGATGCTGGAGGCGTACGCCTCGCCGAACGCCGACGCGATCCCGGCCAAGTACAAGGACGCGTCCGGGCTCTGGACCGGCGTCTACGTCGGGGCGCTCGGGTTCTGTAGCAACCCGAAGTTGCTACGAGAGGCCGGGATCGAGGTGCCGGACTCCTGGGCTGACCTGCTCGATTCGAAACTGGCCAAGGACGTCGGTATCGCCCATCCGTCCACCTCGGGCACGGCGTACACCGCGCTCTGGACCCAGGTGCTGCTCGTCGGCGGCGACCAGAACAAGGCGCTGGAGTACATGCGCCGGCTGCACCCGAACGTGTTGCAGTACACCAAGTCCGGTGCGGCACCCGCCCAGATGACGGCCCGTGGCGAGGTGGCGGTCGGGGTGATCTTCTCCCACGACTGCGTGGCGGCAAAGGAAGCGGGCTTCCCCGACCTGGTGGTCTCCTTCCCGTCCGAGGGAACCGGCTACGAGACCGGTGGGGTGGCGCTGGTCAGCGGCGCCAAGAACCCGGAGAGCGGCCGGAAGTTCGTCGACTGGGCGTTGACGGTCGAGGCACAGGAGATCGGGCCGACGGTGAAGTCGTACCAGTTCCCGACCAATCCGGGCGCGAAGGTCTCGGAGAAGGTCGTGGATCTCAGCACGATCAGGCTGGTCGAATACGACGCGGTCGCGGCGGGTGCGGCGAAGACCGCGCTGAACCGGCGGTTCGACGCTGAAGTGGCCCAGGCGCCGAAGTCATGACCGCCCTGATCCACGAACCGGAGCTGGCCCCCGGCCCGGCGGCGCCACCGCGCCGCCGGCGCCGGCGGCGGCTCGACCTCGGCATCCGACTGTTGCTCGTCGCCTGCGTCGGTCTGGTGGCGGTCGGCAGCGTCGTCCCGCTCGTCGCCGTCCTCGCGGCGGCGTTCGGCCCGGAGGCGTTGCCGCGTTACGCGCGCTTCTTCAGCTCCCCGGTCGACCTGACGATCCTGCGCAACACGCTGGTCCTGGGCGGCCTGGTCGGGCTCTGCGGGACGGCGCTCGGGTTCCTCTTCGCCTTCGTCCAGACCCGCCTCGCCGTACCGGGCAAACGGATCCTGCACGTGGTGGCGCTGGTGCCGATCGTCAGCCCGCCGTTCGCGGTCGCCACCGCCACCGTCGTGCTCTACGGCCGGCGGGGCGTGATCAGCAACGGCCTCCTCGGCCTGGAGTACGACATCTACGGGCTCGACGGACTGGTCTTCGTGCTCTCCCTGTCGCTTTTCCCGGTGGCGTACCTCGGCCTGCTCGGCATGCTCCGCGGGTTGGACCCGGCACTGGAGGAGGCCGCGATGAACCTCGGGGCCAGCCGGTGGCGGACCCTGCGCACGGTCATCCTGCCGCTGTTGGCACCGGGGCTGGTGGCGCCATTCCTACTGCTCTTCGTGGAGGCGATCGCCGACCTGGCCAACCCGCTCGTCCTCGGCGGTGACTACACGGTGCTGGCCAGCCGGGCCTACCTGGCGGTCACCGGCGAGTACGACACCACCAGCGCCGCCGTCTACTGCGTCATCCTGCTCGTGCCCTCGCTCGGGTTGTACGTCGCGCAGCGGTACTGGCTGAACCGCAAGGTCCGAACCACCATCACCGGGCGGCCGTCGGGCAGCGTGCACCTGATCGACAACTGGGTACGGTGGCCGATCTTCGGTCTCGCGCTCCTGGCCGCGGCACTCATCGTCAGCATCTACGGCACGGTGCTGCTCGGTTCGGTGACCCGGGTCTTCGGCGTGGACAACACGTTGACCCTGGAGTACCTCCGGGAGGTGGTCGCCGGGGTGGGGCGGGAAGCCGTGCTCGACACCGTCATGTTCGCGGCCCTCGCCACCCCGATCGCGGCGGTCTTCGGGCTGGTCATCGCCTGGCTCGTGGTCCGGCACCTGCGCCGGGCCGCCGGGCTGCTGGACTTGGCCGGGACGCTCGGGGTCGCTGTACCGGGCACGGTGCTGGGGATCGGTTTCGTGCTCGCGTACCGGCCGGAGCGGTGGCTCGGCCCGGTCGAGGTCTTCCCCAGCCTGGTCGGCGGCAGCGCCATCGCAGGCGGGGCGGCGGCGATCGTCGTCGCATACGTCATCCGGAGTCTCCCCGCCGGCCAGCGCACCGCGGTCGCGGCCCTGACCCAGATCCATCCGCAGATCGAGCAGGCATCGACGGACCTCGGAGCGGGTCCGCTCCACACCTTCCGGCGGGTCACCCTGCCACTGATGCGGCCGGCGCTGCTGACCGGCCTGAGCTACAGCTTCGCCCGCAGCATGACCTCGATCTCGACGATCGTCCTGCTGGTCACGCCGGAGACGAAGATCATCACCTCCCAGGTGCTGAGCGCCGCCAGCACCGGCCGGTACGGGGTGGCGTTCGCCTACTGCACCGTGCTGACCGCCATCGTGCTGGCGGCCTTCGCGCTCATCCGTCTCATCGTCGGCGCGGGCGCCAACCTGAACCGCGTCGCCACCGACAACGAAAGGCCGAAACGATGACCGTTGTGGTGCCCGACCTGGCCGTCGCCGAGTCCGCCGGTGCCGGCACCGGACGCCTGCGTCTGGAGGCGTTGACCAAGACGTTCGCCAGCCGTACCGGCACGGTCACCGCCGTCGACGCGGTCGACCTCGACGTCTCCCCGGGCGAGTTCATCACGCTGCTCGGGCCGTCGGGGTGCGGCAAGACCACCACGCTGCGGATGGTCGCCGGATTCGAGGACGCCACCAGCGGGCAGATCCGGCTCGACGAAAAGGTGATCGACTCGATGCCCCCGCAGCGGCGTCCGATGGCGATGGTGTTCCAGAGCTACGCGCTCTTTCCGCACCTCACGGTCGGCGAGAACATCGCGTACGGGCTCAGGCTGCGTCGGCGTAGCCGGGAGGAGGTCGCCACCAGCATGCGGATGGCGCTGACCAGTATGAACCTGGTCGGTCTGGAGGACCGGAGCCCGCACGAGCTCTCCGGCGGCCAGCAGCAGCGGGTCGCCCTGGCCCGGGCCCTGGTCGTGCAGCCGAAGGTGCTGCTCTTCGACGAACCGCTGTCCAACCTGGACGCCAAGTTGCGGGGCTCGATGCGCGCGGAGATCCGCCGGATCCAGCGGATGTTCGAGATCACCAGCATCTACGTCACGCACGACCAGGACGAGGCGATGAGCATGTCGGACCGGATCGTGGTGATGAACCAGGGACGGGTCGAGCAGGTGGCCGTGCCGGGGGAGATCTACCTGCGCCCGGCGAGTGTCTTCGTCGCGGACTTCATCGGGCGGGCCAACTTCATCGAGGTGGTGCCGGAGAGTGTCAGCGACGGCCGGGCCGTGGTGCACGCCCTCGGTCAGCGGTTGACCGCGGCGGCCCACCCGACGGTGTCGGCGAACGACGACAACGCCTACCTGATGGCCCGGCCGGAGACCATGAAGCTGACGCCCGTCACCGACGGCCGGACCGGCATCGGCGTCGTGCTCCGCTCGACGTTCCACGGACCGGCCGTGGACTACGAGATCGAGACCACCAGCGGCACGTTGGCCGTGACCGACCCCGGCGCCGATCCCCGGGAGGCCCTCGCCGAGGGCACCAACGTCAACGTGCGGATCGACCCGGATCGGGCCTACCTGCTGACCCGGGACTGACCGGCGGCCGTCCGGCCGGTCCGGCGGCGAGGTGGGGCGGGGTGGTCCCGCCAGCGGCGGGAGTCAGCGCAGCAGGTGACCGACTCCGCGTACGGTGTGCAGCACCGGTGGCGTGCCGAGCTTGCGCCGCAGCTGCGCGATCAGCACATCGAGCACGTTCGACGTGGGCGGGACCAGCTCGTCCCAGGCGACCGCGATCAACTCGGCGCGGCGGACCGGTTCGCCGCCCGCGGCCAGCAACCGTTCGAGCACCTTGAACTCCTTGACGGTGAGGGCGAGTAGCCGGCCCGCGCGCCGGACCTCGTGCCTTCCGACGTCCAGCTCGATGTCGCCGTGCCGCAGCACCGGGGCTCGGCCGGTGTCGCCCCGCCGGCACAGGCTGCCCACCCGGGCGACCAGCTCGGCGGCCGCGAACGGCTTGACCAGGTAGTCGTCGCCCCAGGCCAGTCCGTCGATCCGGTCGCTCACCGCGTCCCGCGCGGTGAGGAACAGCACCGGCACGTCCCACCCGGTTCGCCGGCGGCCCGCCACGTAGCGCAGCGAGTCGCCGGCCGGCAGCATCCGGTCGAACACCGCGCAGTCGTAGTCGTTGACGCTCAGCGCCTCGTCAGCCTCGGGCAGGTCGATCACGGTGTCCACGGCGAACCCGGCACCCCGCAGCGACGCGTCCAGGGCCAACCGGAGAATGTCGTCGTCCTCGGTGATCAGTACCCGCACAACCGCACACGGTATCCGGCCGGCGCGTCCATCGGGGTCACCGGACCGGTCGCCGTACCAGCCAGCCGCGGTCGGCCGCCTTGATCCCAGCCTGGAACCGACTGCGGGCGCCGAGCCGGTTCATGATCCCGGACATCGTCCGGCGAACGGTACGCACCGAGACGCCGAGCCGGTTCGCCGCCGACTCGTCGGTGCAGCCCACCGAGAGCAGCCTGAGCAGTTCCCGCTCCCGCTCGGTCAGCCCGGCCTGGTCCGGTACGTCCGACGCCATGAGCGACACGGCCGAGGGCCAGACCTGCTCGAAGAGTTCGACGACCGCGCTCACCACACTGGGCAGGTGGAACACCGCGACGTCACCCGACCGGCTGTCCGGCAGTTCGAAGGGGAGCATGGCCACCGCCCCGTCGACCACCGTCGCGTCCGTCGGGACGTCGGACGCGGTACGTACCTCGGCACCGGCCATGGCGAGGCTGCCCAGCTGGAGGGCCAGCGCCGGGACGGTACGGGCACGGTCGGGGAACAGCACGCGGTAACGCACCCCGCGCCGCAGGTTCTCGTGGTCGATGCGCCGGAGCATGCCGAGCGGCTCGTTCCCGGCCGTGCACTGCGTGCTGGCGATGAGGACGTCGTGGTTCGCTGCCGCCAGTGCCGCCGTGATCGCGGCATGGGTCGACAACACCAGCGGCTGCCCGTACCGGTGCGGCACGGACGGGCGAGCGGGCCGGGCCGGTGAGCACCGGTCCCGGAGAGTGGTCAGCGGGTTGACGGTCATGGGGCTCCTCCTCGGCCACTCGTGCGGTTGCCCGGATCGGCGGTCATCGGTGTGCCGCCCGCCTCAGGCGACCCGGCGGTCACGGTGGTGTTCCCGAAGCGGGCGGCCGGCCGGCGCCGTACACCGGGCCAGATGCCGGACCAGGACGTGGCTGCGGTAGCGGTCCGCGCTGGCGACGTCCAGTAGGCCCTGGTCGACCAGCGTCTCCAGGGCCAGTCGCGCCGCGCCCACCGTGACCCCCAGCGCCCGTGCGGCGGCGGGGGGTCCGAACTCGCCCGGCAGGTCGCCGAGGGCGTACCACGCCGCCAGCTCCCGACCGGCCAGTCGGCGACCGGAGTCGACCATCGAGCGTCGTACCGCGTCGGAGAGCACCCGGCACGGATCGTCGTCCAGCTCCTCGACCAGCCGCCGCGGTGTCCAGTGCGGTCGGCACTGCAACCGGGCGGCGGCGTCGCGCAGCGCGGCCGGAAGCCCACCGCAGCGCTGCCCGACGGCGAGCAGGGTCCGCTGGTCCGCGTCCGCACCCCGCCCACCGAGCGCGGACCGGAACAACGCGGCCGAGTCCTCCGCTCCCAGCGGTGCCAGCCTGATCCGGGTCGCGCCGCCCGGATGCCAGCCGCGGTTCCGCGTGGTGACCAGGGCCAGGCAGCCGGGAGCGGCGGGCAGCAGCGGTGCCAGCGCATCAGGGTCGGGGACGTCGTCCAACACCAGCAGTACGCGCCGCCGGGCCAGCTCCGAGCGCCACAACGCGGACCGTTCGTCCAGGTCGCGCGGGATCTCCGAGTCGGGTACGCCGACGCCGCGCAGCAGCCGGTCCAGCGCGGCCGCCGCTCCGGACGTACCGGGGTGACCGGCGTCCCCCAGGCGTACGAAGAACTGTCCGTCCGGATGGTCCGCCGCCAACTGGTGGGCCGCGTGTACCACGAGCGCGGTCTTACCCACCCCGGCCATGCCCTCCACCAGCACCACGGGCACGGCGTCGTGCGCGGCCCGGCGTACGGCGGCCAGCTCGGCCCGGCGACCGGCGAGCGGTACGTCCCGGGGCAGCTCCCGGCGTACCGACCCGACAGGGGTGCCGCCGAGCGCCGTCCGGTGCGAATCGCCCAGCGCCAGCCGGTGCGCCTCGGTGAGCGCGGTTCCCGGTTCGACTCCCAGCTCGGCGGAGAGGAACTCCCGGGCCTGGCGGTACGCGGCCAGTGCCTCGGCCCGCCGGCCCGTCACGTGAAGTACCCGGATCAGCTGTGCCCAGGCCGCCTCCCGCAGCGGGGCGTCCACGGTGATCGCCCGCAGCGTGATCAGGGCGTCCTGCCCGTGACCCGCCGCGAGCTGGGCCTCGGCGAGCCGTTCCGCCAACCCCAGGCGCAGGTCGTCGAGGTTGGTCAGCACCTCTGTGGCCGCCGCCCCGTCGAGCTCCGCGAACGGCCGCCCGCGCCACATCCGCAGCGCCTGTTCGAGCCGGGCGGCCGCGGTGCCGGGGTCACCACCCGCCGAGGCGAGCCGGGCCTGCTCGGCGAGTTCGCCGACCCGGTCGACGTCCAGCTCACCGCGACCGATCCGGATCCGGTACCCGCCGGGACGGCTCTCGATCCGCGGGCCACCGTTGTGGTCCGGCAGGCCCCGGCGCAACGTCCAGACATAGGTCTTCAGGTTGGCCTCTGCCGAGGTCGGCACGGCCTGTTCCGGCCAGATGGTCGCGATCAACTCGTCGGTCGTCAACCAGACGTTAGGCTTCGTCAGCAGGATGGCCAGCAGAGCCGCGCGCTTGCCCGCGCCGATCGAGCGGGTGCCGGTGGCGCAGTGCACCTCGAGCGGGCCCAGCACGTGGAAGAGCACCAATGCCGTATCTCCTCGATCGACCCGCGCCGCCAGCGGCGGCTTTCACTGGGCACTAGCATCCGTCCCGGTACATGAGGTTCCGATGACACGATCCACGGGAGGGCCCCGGTGCGCGTGATGGTGGTCGAGGACGACGAGAACCTGCGGCTGGCGGTCACCACCGAACTGCTCGGAACCGGACTGCGGGTCGACCAGGCGGCCGACATCGCCGCCGCCGACGCGGCGCTTTCCGCCGGGAGGTACGACTGCGTCGTGTTCG
Source organism: Plantactinospora mayteni (assembly GCF_016862935.1). Lineage (GTDB taxonomy): Bacteria > Actinomycetota > Actinomycetes > Mycobacteriales > Micromonosporaceae > Plantactinospora > Plantactinospora mayteni. The sequence goes on along the minus strand of NZ_BONX01000052.1, from coordinate 78,034 downwards.
ACCGGATGCTGCCCGACGGCGACGCCATCGGATACGTGCACCGCCGCCGGCAGCAGGGGTGGGCGGTACCGGTGCTGTTCCTGACCGCGCGGGACAGTGTCGCCGACCGGGTGGCGGGGTTCGCCCAGGGCGGCGACGACTACCTGGTGAAGCCGTTCGCCGTGGCGGAGATGGCGGCCCGGGTGCACGCGTTGGTCCGGCGGGCCGGCTCGGCGCGCCCCTCGGTGCTGCGGCACGCCGACCTCGTGGTGGACTGCGCCCGCCGGGAGGTCCGCCGCGCCGGCGTGCTGCTGACCCTGACGGGGAAGGAATTCGCCGTGCTCGAATACCTGATCGCCCGGCCGGAGCAGGCGGTGGGCCGGGCCGAGCTGATCGAGCACTGCTGGGACACCCGCACCGACCCGATGGCCAACGTGGTCGACGTGGTGGTACGGCGGCTGCGCGTGAAGCTGCGCGAACCAGAGCTGATCCACACCGTACGGGGGCACGGGTACCGACTCGCCGGGCCGCGGTGACCCCGGTGGCCACCCCGACGACGGCCCGGTTGCACCGACGGCGCCGCTGGCTCGCGCTGCTCTTCACCATGGTGACCGCCGCTGGTTCGATCGTGTTCGCCGGGCTCGCGATTCGGCTGGACGCGGACCTGGGGGAGCAACGGCTCGACGGCGAGCTGCGCCGGGTGACCTCCACCGTGACCCGGCTGATCGAGTACGACGGCACCCTCATCACGGCGTTCGTCAGCGAGGACGAACTCAACACCCGGTGTCCGCAGTTCGCGATCCTGCCCGGCGACGCCGACGGGTTCACCGGCCACTTCAGTCAGCAGAGCTGCGTACCGCTGGATCCGGCGCTGCTCGCCAGCCTGGCGGCGGAGGCGGTGCGCACCGGCCGCCTGCTCAACGGCTACGTCCGGGCGACGGGCGGGGAACTGGTCCGGGTCGGCGCCGAGCCGTTCCGCAACTCCCAGGGGCAGTACATCGGCGCCGTGGTCGCGGCCGTCGACGCGGGACCGGAGCGGGACCGGCACAACCGGGTACTCCTGTTCGCGGTCGCCGGCTGTGTGCTGCTGGTGGGCGCCGTCGGGGTGGCCGGCCACCTGCTCTCCGGCTGGGCGCTCCGGCCCGCCGCGGCCGCCCTCGAACAGCAGGAGGTGCTACTCGCCGACACCGCGCACGACCTGCGTACGCCGGTAGCGGCGCTGCGCGCGCTCGCCGAGACGGCACTGGAGCACCCCACCCAGCGCGCCGACCTGCTGCCGCGTACCGTCCAGCTCGCGGTGCGGATGGGCAGCATCATCGACGGGCTGCTGGTACGGGCCCGGCTGGCCGCCGGTGTCGAGCAGCTCGCCATCCAGCCGGTCTGGCTGGACCAACTGGTCACCACGATGGTGGAGGAGACCCCGACTGACGGGGCGCAGGTCACGGTGACCGCCGCGCCGACGAAAGTGGACGTCGACCCCGTGCTGATGCAGCGGGCGGTCGGCAATCTGCTGAACAACGCGCTGCGCCACGGCCGGCGGCCGGGTGACTCGGCGATCGTCCACATCACCGTCGCCGGCGGGCGGCTCATGGTCGCCGACCACGGACCGGGCATCGACGCCGCGATGGCGCAGGAGAAATTCGACCGGTTCAACAGCGGCGGCGGGTCGAACGGACTCGGTCTCTCCATCGTGCGCTGGGTGGCGCAGGCGCACGGCGGTGTGCTGCGCGTCTACAACGCGGAGGAGGGTGGCGCGATCTTCGAACTCGTCCTGCCCACCTCCGATTCCTGAGCGTTGTATCGATGATGGACCGATCGTGTACCCGGCCTCTTATGCTCGTTGGGTGACCAAGCTGGGCATTTCGCTTCGCCACCTCGTACGCTCCTGGCGCGGCATGCGCCTGCGGCACCGCCTTCGCGCCTGGTGCGACGCCCGCTCGTGGCGTGACCGCGGGCCGCTGTGGCGCCGACGGTTGCCGCTGGTGCTGCTGGTGGGCGCCAGCCTCGCCGCCGTGACGGCAGCGGCCACCGGGGCGGTCGCGCCGACCCCGGAGCTGCGATTCGCCCAGGGCGGCCACTGGGTCGCGAGCCCGTCGCTGGGCCAGGTCGTCCACGTCAACGGGTCCGCACGCCGGGTCGACGCCCGGGCGGCGGTGCCCGGCATCGAACCAGGCAGCCAGGTGGTGCAGGGCGACACGAGCGGTTACGTGGTCGGCCGTTCCCGGGTCATCGAGTTCGGCAAGTCGAGCCTGGCGGTCGAACGGACCCTCACCCCGCCCACCGACGAGCGTCCGGTCGCCATCGAGGTGGCGGGCGGGCCGTACCTGGTCTACCGGGAGGCCGGGCGCGTGGTGCGGCTCGGCGACTCCCCGGCGACGATTCCGGCCGGCGGCGTACTCGGTGAGCCCGTCGTGACCCCGGACGGCACGCTCTGGCTGCACCGCGTCGACTCCGGAGTGCTCTGCCGGCTGGCGGCCCGCACCGACCGGATCTCCTGCCCGGCCGTCGCGCCGGCCGGACACACCGGCGCGCTCACCGTGGTCGGCAAGCAGCCGGTCTTCGTCGACACCGCGGCGGACACGCTGAGCCGGGTCACCGAGCACGGCCTCGGCCGCCCGACGCCGATCGGGCTGGACGTCCCGCCCACCGCACGCGTCGCGCCGGTCGACGCCGGTGGCCGGGTCGCCATCCTCGATCCCACCGCGCGGCGGATGCAGCTGGTCGACGCCGCCGGGCTGGACGCGGGCCGGACCGGTGCGCCGCCGGTCACGGTCGCTCTGCCCGACGGCACGTACTCGGCCCCGTCCGTCGCCGGGTCGTCCGTGGTGCTGCTGGACCTGAAACGCAACGCCGTGCTCACCTACAACAGCGCCGGCGAGCAGCAGCGGAGCACCCCGCTGCCACCGGAGGCCGGTGAACCCACGCTGCTCCGTGGTGAGGACGAGCGGGTCTACGTCGACGGCGCCGAGGGCCGGCACGTGCTGGTGGTCGACCCCGGCGGCACGGTCGGGCTGGTGCCGGTGACGGGCGACGAGGGGCAGGGACCGTCGGGTACCCCGGTTCCCCCGTCCACCGGGCCCGATCCCGGCCCGCGCTCGCCCAGCCCCGGCCCGCCGCCCCCGGACAGGTCCACGGGGGACGGTCCGAGCTCCCCACGGCGGACTGCCTCCACGCCCCGCTCGATACCGGCCAGCCCGCCCGGGATGCCGGGGAACCTGCGCGCGACCAGCCAGGGCGCCGATCTCCGGGTCACCTGGAGCGGCGCCGCCGCAAACGGAGCCGCGGTCAGCGCGTACCAGGTCACGTGGGTGCCGGCCGCGGGCGGGACCAGCCGCTCGGCCACCCGGCCCGGCGGCGCCCGCTCGACGACGATCACCGGTCTCACCCGGGACACCACCTACCGGATCACCGTGGTCGCGCGGAACTCCGCAGGGCGCGGATCGCCGGCCACCGTACGGGCCACGGTGCCACCACCACCCCGGTCGGTCACCGTCTCCCGGGGCAGCGACACCACGTACGAGGACAGGTGCCACGAGCCGGACTGCGCGTACCTCCGGATCGTGCTGCGCGGGTTCAGCCCGAACACCGCCTACCTGATCAAGCCGGATTCCAGCAGGTGGCCGGACTTCAATCCGGGCGCCACCCGGCGTACCGACAGCAGTGGAAACCTCACCTTCGAGGACTTCCCGTACGATTCCGTCGGGTCGTACGTCTGGGTCACCGTCGACGGCGTCGAGTCCAATCACCACCTGTGGAGGGCAGGGTGAGCGCTTCTAGCCCGGCGGAGATCGCCGCGCGGATCTCCGAGAACGTGCAGCGGGTGATCCGCGGCAAGCCCGAGCTCGTACGGCTGGCCGTCGCCGGCCTGCTCGCCGAGGGTCACCTGCTGATCGAGGACGTGCCGGGGCTCGGCAAGACCAGCCTCGCCCGGGCCCTCGCCCGCAGCATCGGCGGACGGTGGAGCCGGATCCAGTTCACCCCGGACCTGCTGCCGAGCGACATCACCGGGGTCACCGTCTACCAGCAGAAGGACGAGCGGTTCACCTTCCACCCCGGCGCCGTGTTCGCGAACATCGTGGTGGCCGACGAGATCAACCGCGGTACCCCGAAGACCCAGTCGGCGCTGCTGGAGGTCATGTCCGAACAGCGGGTCACGATCGACGGGACCGGACACGAGGTACCCCGGCCGTTCCTGGTCATCGCGACCCAGAACCCGATCGAGCTGGAAGGCACCTACCGACTGCCCGAGGCGCAGCTGGACCGGTTTCTGATGCGGCTGTCGGTGGGCTACCCCGACCTCGACTCCGAGGTGCTGGTGATGATGGGTGACTGCGCGGGGGTGACCCCGGACGACCTGCCGGCGGTCGTCGACGTCGCGGCGCTGCGGGAGGCCATCGTCGAGGTACGGACGTCGCACCTTGACCGAGCGGTGTACGAGTACGCCGCCCGGCTCACCGCGGCGACCCGCGACCACCCCGCGGTGCGGTACGGAGCCAGCGTGCGGGGCAGCATCGCGCTGGTGCGTACCGCGCGGGCGCTCGCGGCGATCGAGGGACGCGACTTCGTCACGCCCGACGACGTCAAGGACGTGGCCGGGCCGGTACTGGCCCACCGGCTCGTGCTCACCCCGGAGGCCGAGATGAACCGCCGGGCCGGCGTCGAGATCGTCGCCGACCTGCTCGCCTCGGTCCCGACGCCCGCCGCCAGCGCGGCTGGTTGACCGTGCGCCTGACCCGCCGCGGCATCGTCGTGCTCGCCGTCGCGGTGCCGCTGCTCGCCTTCGGGTTCTGGGGCGGTTACCCGATGCTGCGCGCGTTGGGTGCGGTACTGCTCGGCGCCGTGCTGGCAGCCGTCCTGCTCACCGCGCGCCGCCGGCCGGTCGAGGTGCGGCGCTCGGTCTACCCCGAACGGGTCGAGCGGGGCAGACCCGCGCTGGCCAGCCTGCGGGTCCGCAATCCGGGCGGTGGTCGGCGGAGCGGATTCGTGGCCACCGACGCGGCCGGGGGCGCGACCCGGACCGTCCGGGTACGGGCCCTGGCGGCCGGTGCTGAGGCGGTCCACCACTACGAGTTGCCGACCGCCGTGCGCGGCAGGCTGACCGTGGGCCCGCTGACGCTGCACGGGGTGGATCCGTTCGGGCTGGCCCGCGGCGAGCCGCACGTCGGGGAGTCGGCGACCCTGTGGGTGCACCCCCGGCAGTTTCCGACGCGGGCGCCGATGGCCGGCTACCCCCGGCACCACCACGAGGGCCCCACCGACGGTGCGCTGCGGGGTTCGGCGCAGCTCCTGGACGTCCGGGAGTACGTCCCCGGCGACGAGGTACGGCACCTGCACTGGAAGGCGACCGCCCGGACGGGGCGGTTGATGGTTCGCGACCTGGCCGATCCGGAACAGCCGAGGTTCACCCTGCTGCTCGACACCCGCCCCGCCCCGCTCACTGCCGCCGAGTTCGAGGAAGCGGTGGACCTGGCGGCGTCCCTGCTCGGCGCCGCAGCCCGGGCGGGCCACCACACCCGCCTGGTCACCTCGGCCGGTCTCGACCTCGTTGTCGCCGGCGGGGCACCCGCGGCGCGCCGGCTGCTCGACGAGCTGTGCGAGCTGGGGCGGGACGACGTACGGGCGGCCGGCCTGGTGCCGCCGTCGCTGGCCACGAGCGGCCCGGCCGGCGGCTGCCTGGTGGCGGTCACCGCCGGGGAGACGCCGCTCGCCGTGTTGACCGCGTTGCGGCATCGGTTTCCGATGATCGTCGTCATCGTCCTCGGCCGGACCGGGGACGGCTCCGGGCGGCCGTCCGGCGAAAGCCCTGCCGAGCCGGAGCCGGCGCGCCGCCGGCCCGACGCGGCGACCCGGTGCCGGGTCCTGCACGCGGACAGCGCCGAACAGGCGGTACGCCGGTGGAACGAGACGCTCGGATGAGCCCGCTACCCCGGGCCGTACCCGCCACGTGCGTGGTACTCACGGCCGTCGTCGTGGGGATGCTCTTCGCACCGGTCTTCGGCGTGTCCGCGCTGCTGTTCCCGATCGGCGTACCGGCGCTGGCGGTGCTGCTGGCCACGCTGGCCTGTGCCCGGCGCAAGGCCCTGCTGCCCTGGCGCCCGCTGCTGCTGGCGGTCGTCGGCCTGCTGGCCGTCGTCGAGACGGTGCTCCGGTCGACGACGGTGGCCGGGCTGCCCACCGGGCGGACGCTGCGCGCACTGGCCGCCGGCTTCACCGACTCCTGGCAGCTCGCCCTCCAGTCGACCTGGCCGGCCCGGCCGGATCCCGAGCTGCTGCTGTTCGTCCCGCTGCTGGTGGTGCTCGCCGGTGTGCTCGGGGTCGAGCTGCTGGACCGGCTGGGCAGCCCGTTGCTGGCCCTCGCACCGAGTTTCGCCGTTGCCCTCCTCAGCCAGTTCTACGCCCCGCTGCCGCCCGGCCCGGCGGTCGCCGCCGCGCTCGGCTACGCCGCGCTCGGAGGAGTCCTGCTTGCCACCAGCGGCGGGACTGAGTCCGACCGTGCGGGACCACCGAGGTCCGGCCCTCGCCCGGTCCGGAGCGCCGGCCACCGGCGCGGAGGCCGAGTTGTCGCTGCCTGGGGCGCGGCTGCGGCCCTGCTGCCGCGCATCGTCCCGGCGGTGGCCCTGGCCGGGGTGGCGGTGATGCTGGCCGGGCTGTTGCCGCCGACCGTACCGCCGCGATACTCGCTGGGCGCGGACCGGACGGCCCCGCTCGCCGAGACCCGGGTGGCCAGCCCGTTGGACGAGATCGCGTACCGGCTCGCCCACCCCGGTACCGCCGTGTTCCGGGTGAGCGGCGGCGAGGGCGTGGACCGGTGGCCGTTGGTGGTGCTTGAAGGCTTCGACGGGGTGAACTGGCACCCCGGCGGCCGGTACCGGCGGCTCGGTATCGAGCTGCGGCCGGGCCCCGCGGTGACCGTACCGGTGCGGGCCCGGTCCGCCGAGATCGACGCGTACGCCGCCGGTGCCGGCCCGTGGTTGCCGAGCCAGACCTGGCCCGCCGGGGTACGCGATGTCGATCCGCTGGTCGAGGAGGACCACGGAACGCTGCTGCTGCCCGGATCCGACGGTGCGGCACGGTACACGTTGAGCTGGTGGCAGCCGGCGGTCGACGCCGAGGCGCTCGCGAGTGCCGCGATCGACCCGCTCGCCCCGGGCGGGCTCGGCGGCGTTGGCCCGGTGCCGTCCGGGGTGGCCGAACTCGCCGAGCGGGCGACCGGCGGGTTGCGCCCGTCCTTCCAGTCTGCCCTGGTGCTGGAACGCTTCCTACGGGAGAACTACCGGCTGGCCACCGGGCAGGACCTGCCCACCGGGCACTCCTGGCCACAGCTGGCCGACTTCCTGCTGCAGGCCAGGCGGGGCACGACGGAACAGTTCGCCGCCGCGTACGTGGCGCTGGCGCGGATCCGGGGCATCCCGGCGCGCCTGGTCGTCGGCTTTCGCGCACCGACCAGTCCCGACCCGGACGGGCGGTACACGGTCCGCAACGGCGACGTACTCGCCTGGCCCGAGGTCGCCGTGCGGGGGATCGGCTGGGTACCGCTGGATCCGGCGGGCGTGTCGTCGGCCGCGGGCGCCGCGTCCGGTGCCGGGCTGTCCGCCGCCGCGGCGCAGGTACGGGCGCAGCTTCCCGCACCGGAGGAGCTCCGCGACCCGTCGGTCGCGCTCCAGCAGGCCGCCGTGGAGCGACCCGACAGTGGCGGCCTGCCGGGCACCGCGGCGTGGCGCCTGCTGCTCGCCGCCCCGGTGGTGCTGCTGGCGGTGTGGATCGTCGGGGTACCCGCGGCGACGGCCGGACGGGCCTGGCGCCGCCGGCGCCGCCCGGGTACGGGCGCGGTGGTGGGCGCCTGGGAGGAGGTCCGGGACCGACTTCGCGCACACGGTGTCCTGATGTCGGCCGGGATGACGGTACGCGACCTGGCGACCAGCGCGACCGCCGTCGCCGATCGATCCACGGTGACCGCCATCCGCGAGCTGGCCGCCATCGTCGACCGGGCACTGTGGGCGCCGGCCGCGCCGGGGGAGCGGGACGGCCGCCAGGCGTGGGCGGCGGTGCGGGCGGTACGTCGTGGACTGGCCCGGCGCGGTTGGCGGGCCCGACTCCGGGCGCTGCTCGACCCGCGTGCGCTGCTGCCACCCCGCTGATCCGCCTCACTTCACGCAGCGGGCACCACGGATCGGCTTCGGGTCGCTCTCGTACACCTGGTTGCCGTCGGTGCCCTGGATCGCGAAGCAGTACCGGCGTACCGGATCCACGGGTACCCGATAGGTGGTTTTCCGCTGCGCCAGTATCGTCCGGTTCGCCTCGCCCTCGGCCGCGACGATCACGGCGAAGTTCAGCGGCTCGTTGCTCTGCCAGGACAGTTCCACGAAGTTGCCGTGATCGGCGGGATCGGCCAGTTCCAGCCGTACCACCGGGGCCGGGCTGCTCGCCGTGCCGACCACCCCGACCCCCGCCGGGGCCGGTGGGACGGTGAGCTCGCCGGGCCGGTTCAGCAGGAGCGGTACGGCGACCGCCGCGAGCAGCGCCAACCCCCCGACCCCGATCAGCAGGGATCGGGTACGGGTGGCGCGCCGGAGCCGCTTCTCCGAGCCGAAGACGAGAATCGGCTCCCCGTGCGGCCGTGGTGCCGCAGGACTGGAGACCTCTGCGCCGGGATCCGGCGTCTTGGCTGTGGTCTCCGGCGTCTTGGCTGTGGTCTCCGGCGGTTCCGCCGTCCGGTCGGGTGGTTCGACTCCGGAACTGGGCGGTTCTGCCACGGTCGCCGGCGGTTCCGCCACGGTCGCTGGTGCTTCCGCCACGGTCGCCGGCGGTTCCGCCGGCCGGATCGATGCTGCCGCCGTGGGCTCGGGCGGTTCCGCTCCCGGGGCCGGCGACTTCTCCACTGTCGGCGCTGGCGCTGCCGGCTCCACCGGGCCTGGCGTGCGGAAGTCGTCGAACCCGCGCTGCTCCGCAGGCGCCGGTCGGTGATCCGGGTCCGGCGACGGGTGGTTCGTGGGTTCTGGCGGTGTCGGCTCGGGCGGGCTCGACGTGGCGAAGTCGTCGAACCCGCGTTGCTCCGCAGGCGCCGGTTGGTGATCCGGGTCCGGCGACGGATGGTCCGGGGGTTCTGGCTGTTGGTCGGCGGGCGACTGCTGGCCTGTGGTCTCTGGCCGATGGTCGGCAGGCGGTGGCTGGTCCGCCGGTGCGACCCGTACCCGCAGCGCGTCCAGGTGCGCGGCCACCGCCGAGGCGGAGACCGGGCGGTCCGCCGGGTCCGTCGCCAGGAGCGCCGCGACGACCTGCACCAGTTCCGGCGGCACCCCGGGGCGATCGAGCGGTGGCACTGCGTCGCCGAGCACGCGCAACAGGCGTTCTTCCGGCCGCTCACCGGGCGGGCCTTGATGCGGGGAGCGGCCGGACAGGGCCAGGTAGAGCACCACGCCGAGGCCGTAGAGATCGGATCGCTCGTCGGCCGTGCCGTCCCGTACGGTTTCCGGCGGCAGGAGGTCCGCCGTCCGCAGGGGATCGCGGGGAAACGCGTGGCGCAACGTGAGGCCGAAGTCGGACAGCACCGGCTCGCCGGAGGGCCGGAACAGCACGTTCCCGGGGACGACCCCGCCGTGGACGAGTCCCGCCGCGTGGGCGGCTGCCAGCGCCGTCGCGAGGACGGTCCCCAGCACCAGGGTGTCCGCCACGGAGAGCGGGCCGAACGAGTCGAGCAGTTCCGGCAACGACTGTGCGCACAGCTCCATGCGCAGGGCACAGCGGCCGTCTGGGCGCTCCTCGACGCGGTCGGCGACGAGGACCGGGGCGTGCGCGCGTAGGGCGGAGAGCCGGGCCAGTTCGCGACTCAGCTCCGCCCGGGTGCGCCGGTCGATCCGGCCGGGGAAGACCTTCAGCGCGAACGCCTCGCCGGCCGTGGCATGCACGCCCGCCAACACGGTGGCCACCGGACCAACACCCAGCGGAACCAGCTCGCCGTCGGGGGGATCGGTCGTCATGCGGTGGTGTCCTCTCCGGCGGCGAGCTTCGCTGGCTGTCGTGCCGGTGCCACTGTGGGTCGTCTCGTTCATGCTAGGCAACGGGGATTCCGGCCCGGCGTGGGGCGGCAGCTTGCTGCCGTGGGACGGGAACGAGCCGGGAGCGGCTCCGGGCCAGGCCAGGTCAGGCACTCGCCGTCCGTACGTCCGCGGCGGTCACCGCACGCAACTCGGTCACGTCCGGCATCCGCCCGAGTGCACGCAGCCGCTGTGACTGCGCCTTGCGTACCCCTTCGAAGAGCCGGCGGGCGTCCCGGGCGTTCCCGAAGTTGGGGTCGCGCGATATCCGGTCGAAGTAGTCCAGCAGCACCGGGCGCGCGTCGTCGTCCATCAGGTAGTCGCCCTGGGCGACCATCCGGCCGATGATCTGGAGCAGGTCCTCCGGGGTGTAGTTCTCGAACTCGATGGTCTTGGAGAACCGCGAGGCCAGGCCGGGGTTGACGGCGAGGAAGTCGGACATCTCCCCGGTGTAGCCGGCGACGATCACCGCGACCTCGTCCCGGTGGTCCTCCATCAGCTTGACCAGGGTGTCGATCACCTCCTGGCCGAAGTCGCCGCCGGAGCCGGCCTGTCTGGACAGGGTGTACGCCTCGTCGATGAAGAGCACCCCGCCCTTGGCCGCCTCGAAGACCTGCGTGGTCTTCTCCGCGGTGTGCCCGATGTACTGGCCGACCAGATCGCGTCGGGAGACCTCGTGGAACTGGCCGCGGGCGAGGACGCCGAGCGCCTTGAGCAGTTTTCCGTAGGTGCGGGCCACCGTGGTCTTCCCGGTGCCGGGCGCCCCGGTGAAGATGAGGTGGTGGCTGACGCCGCCCACCGGCAGCCCCGCCTTGCGGCGCCACTCGTTGACCTGGATCTCGTCCACCAGCGCCCGGACCTCCGCCTTCACCGCGGCCAGGCCGACCATGCCGTCCAGTTCGGCGAGGAGGTCGTCGAGCCCGACGTCGCCGGTGGCGGCGGGGTGTCGTGCGGGTTCGGTCACCGTCGGCGTGGCGCCCTCGGCGACCTCGATGCTCGGCTCGGCGGTGTTGTCCAGCTGGCACTCCTCCACCGAGCCGGCGCAGCCGGGGCCGAACGCGATCCCGACGCCCTGCACGTTCCGCACCCGGGTACGGCGGACGACCGGTCGGCTCTGGTGCGCCACCGCGATGCCCGGGCCGGTCGTACCGGAGATGTCGCAGCCCTCGATGACCGGGCGGGCGTACTGGTAGACGTAGATGCCGCGCTGCCCGCAGTCGGAGATGGTGCAGTTGCGGATCTCCGGGTCGGCACCGAGCCCGACCACCACACCGTCGCTGGCCACGTCGTCAACCGAGGTGTCGTCGACCCGGCCGGACGAGCTCTCCACCACGATGCCCTGGGCCGAGCCGGAGATGGCGCATCGGCGCACCGCGAACCGGGGGCAGCCCCGTACGCTGATCGCCGGGCCCACCCGGGCGCTGATCGTGCACCGCTCGACCGTCAGGTGCGCGTTCTCCACCTGGATGGCGGCGACGCTCGCGCGCACCTCGACCCCTTCCAGAGTCAACGACCCGCCCCGTACGGTCAGCACCGGCCAGTCGCCGCCGGAGCCGTCCAGGACCACTGTCGCACCGTCGACCGCCCGTACCGTCAGCGAGCGGTCGAGCAGCTCGAACGTCTCCGGGTAGCTGCCGTCCGCGACCGAGACGACGCCACCGTCCGGTACGTCGCGCAGCGCCGCCCCGATTGTCTGGTACGCGCCGTGCCGCCCGGGCGAGACCAGCAGCGTCCGGGGGCCGGGCCGGCCCGGGTGGGGGCCGTCGTTTACGGCAGGTGCGGTCACTTCAGAAACACTCCGATCGGAAGCGAGGCGGCCACGCCACGGGACTGCGTGCCGTCGAGTCGAGCGGGGCGTACGCCGCAGGCCGTGGCGCGTACCACCGTGGTGGCGAGTGCCGTCTCGATGGCGGTCTCGCTGGTCGCGGCGATGCGCAGCACGGCGTCCACCCGTGGCCCGTCGTCATCGGACCGGGCGGCGAGCGTCACCGTGACGGCGACGCCGGTGAGCGCCGTGAGCAGCTCACCGACCAACCGCCGCGCATGCGAGTCGGCGAGGCGGTGCCAGCCCCGCAGCTCGAAGGCGGCCTGATGGACGGGCCCGGTGCGCCAGAACCGCCAGTCCTCGCGTACCTGGTTGCGTCCCCCGGTGACATGGGCCAGCCCGGCGAGCATCGCGAACGCCGCCTCCTCGGCCAGCGGCTCGGTCGGTACGCCCGCACGGCCGAGCATGCGTCGCATCCGGCGCATGGCGTTGCGCAGGACCAGTGCCAGCTCGTCGTCGCCGGGAACGTCGACGCCGCGGGTGGCGTGTACGGCCAGCCACACCTTCGCCGGGACGTCCCGGCGGACTCCGGCGTGGTACACCGTCTGGACGCCCAACGCACGCTGCTGCCCGTCGACGAGCGGGACCAGTGCCGCGGGCGTGGGCAACCGGTCGATCAGATCCGTGCCGCCGCCGTGCGGTTGCAGCACGGCGGTCAGGCCACCGCGGTGGCTGGCGGTCATCGCCAACCCGTGACCGGTCTCGACGGCCTGTACCGCGCAGTTCGGGATCAGCAGGTCCAGCAGCGCCGGAGTCTTCCCGGCGTCTTCGGGCAGGTCGCGGCGTCGGGTACGCGACAGGTAGCCGACGGCCAGCGCGCCGTGCTCGTAGAGCCAGCGACCGCCGATCCGTACGGTGGTCAGCACGACCAGTACCGCCGCACCGACCGCCACGCAGACCAGCACCGGCACCGGCTGGCGGACGGCGAGCGCCACAGCCAGCACGGCAACCTGCCAGCAGACGACCTGGACCAGGTTGAGGTTGGCGAGAAACTCCCGGCGCTGGCTGCCGTCCGGTGCAGTCTGCGGCGGCGGTCCGGCGGCGACTGTCGTGGGGTTCGGCGCGCGGGCCGGGGTCGTCCGGGCTGGGACCAGAGGCCGGGCGTCCGGGACCGACCGGGTGGTCTGACCGGTGGCCTGTCGGGCGGCCATGGTCTGGCCGGCTGCCTGTCGGCTGGCTGCGGTCCGGCCGGCGGCCTGATGGGCGGCTGCCACGGTGAGCCGCGCGGTGCCGGGGGCGACCCGTGCCGGCTCGGCGGGCGTGGCCTGGCCGGCGCCCGGCGGCCCGGCCGTCCGGTCGGGCGCCGGGACCGTTGCCCCGGAGGCGGCGCCTCGGTCAGCGGCGGTCATGGCTGACCTCCCGCCCCGCCGGTTCACCCGCTGCCCGTACCGGGCGGGTCGCGTCGCGCGGCGATGCGCCGCCTGAGCTACTGCCGGCGGTCGTGGCCAGCGTGGCCATCACCAGGGGAGAGCGCACGGGATCCTCACTCTGTCCGTCGCGGCCGGGTCGACGCGTTCGCGCCACCGCCGTACACGATCGGACGGAAGACATGAGGTTTCCATGACGCCCGATCCGCCGCGTGATCCATCCGAAGTCGAACGTCCCGCCGTCGGCGGCCCGGCAGCGTCATGCGCGTCCGAATACCGATCTGTCCCGCAGGTCCTGAGCTTGTCGTTCACGCTCCGCGTTGCCTACGTCCGGTCAGGTGCCGAGGGCACCATGCCCTACCGCGCTATCCGAAACGCGCCGCGACGTCACGGTAGGTGTCGCGGACGGCTTCGAGGCGGAGCCGACGGAATCGGCCCGGCCCGGCCGCGTAGACCTCACGACCCCGGCCGCTCCACAGCGCCTCCGCCGGCACCGCGTCAGCACCCGCCGGGACGAACTTCAGCACCTCGGAGAGGGCCGAGGCCGCGGTGAGCAGATCGATCCGGGCGCTCTGGCGATCCTCGGCGTCCACCCCGCTGGGGTGGGCCGGCGCGTCGCGCGCGAGCGCGTCCGCCAGCCACAGCCACTCGCCCGCGTCCAACAGCTCGGACGGCCGATCGTCGCCGAACCGCGGGTCCTCGTCACCGGGCAGCAGGATCTCGTCGGGGATCCGGAACGTGAACTCGCGGGCCGTGCCGCACGACGGGCAACTGCCGGTGTACCGGCTGGCCAGGTCACCCTCGGCCTCGACGATCGAGCTGGCTGGTGCGAAGCCGCTCTCCCCACAGGATTCACACGGGTGCAGCTCCATGTAGAGGTGCGCCTCCGCGCTCGTCCGGGCCAGCCGCAACGCCATGCCGCCCATGCTATGGCACCCGCCTCTCAGTACGCCTCGTCGAGGAAGCCCGCGTCGGAGCAGACCAGCAGATGCAGCCGGCGGAGCAGGTAGGGCAGCAACTCGTCGGCCCCGGTCACGGTGGGATCGTCGTCGTCGAGCGGATCCTCGTACGCCGGGGCGAGGGCTTCGCAGACGTCCCACAGCGTGGGGGTGACCGGTGCCCACCGCCAGATGTCATGAGCCAGGTTGTCGGTAAGAATCCACGGCCCGTCGGGTCCACCGATGCCGTAGAGGCCGTTCCACTCGAGTCGCATGCCGTGCCCGTGGAGCATGCTGTTCCACCGGTACGACCGCGCCATGGCAGTGGCCTCGGCCGGGTCGTCGGGATCGACGACGAGCAGCAGCCGGCGCTCGGCGAGCTGGGCGACGGCCCGGTCGAAGCGCTCCGGGGTCAGCCACGGCGCCGGATCGGCGATCTGGGCTGGGGTGGCGAATTGGGCCGGCTCGGCAATCTGGTCCGGGGCCCAGGGCTGCGGGCCGCCGCCGACGGTGTGGGCGAGCAGCCAGAGGGTGTACGGGTCACCGCCCGGCAGCGGGCGGATCTGTCCGGCGACGCGTACCCGGTGCGGGCCGGCGAGGGGGTCGGAGGCTCCGACGGTCGGTCCGAGGTAGTGGCCGACGGGGAACATCAGCGGTGCTGTGCTGGTGGGCATGTCACTCAGATCCCGGAGCGGCGGGCACGGCAAGGTCGAGGCAGGCCGCCCCGGCGGTGGTGAGCGTGTCGAGCCGGTCCAGCAGGGCGAGGAGGACCGCGTACGGGTCGATCAGGGCCGGTTCGGTGTTCGTGACGGCGAACCTGCGGCAGGCGTCCCACAGCGACGGCTGGCCGCCCGCTTCGATCCACAGTTCGTAGCCGAGCCGGTCCACGGTGACGATCGGTTTCCCGAACGTGCCGATGCGGCAGTTGTCCGGTTCCTGCGGGTCGGGCCCGAGCCCGGAGAGCAGCGGCAGCAGCCGGTGGGCGCGGGCGAACCCGGTGGCGTCGTCCCAGGAGACCGGCACCAGCAGGCCGCGGCTGACCAGGGCATCCAGGGTGGCTGGTGCGTGGCTCGGGTCGCCGGGTGCCGCCCAGGCCCTGGCCTCGGGCTCGGTGAGCCGCTCGATGTCGGGTCCGCGCCGGACCTCGTGATGCCACCGGCCCTCCTCGGTGGGAAAGACGCCCAGGTAGTGGCCGATCGCGACCAGTCCGGAGGTCGGCAGGCCCAGGTCGGTCAGCCCTCGCGCTCGATCGATGTCGGCCATCAACGCATGCGGCTCGGCGTTGATCTTCTCGATGTTCGACACGTAGCCAGCTTCTCCAATCGAAGACAGTGAAGATGCTCGAGTGCTGAAACCAGCGAGCGCGGGCCTGAGGCACCGCAGGTGCGGTGTGGCGGGTTTCCCTGGCGGCGTCGGCGGCCAGGACCGGGAGCTACGTCTTGGACCGTCTTGGACCGTGCCCGGGGCCGGGTGGTTCTCGTTGGTGTCCGCGAAGAAGCTACGACGGGCGACCGAGGCGGAGGGTGCGTTGGCGGGCTATGTGGAAGGCTCGTACCGCCTCGGAAACGGCGACCGCACCCTCGCGATCCCAGATGGTGTCGTCGCCGAACTCCAAACCGGAGACCAGAAGGACGGGACTGCCGGCGATGTCGACATTCTCGGCGGTGAACTCGTACTCGCGGGTCTCTCCGTCGTCGTCCACCACGCTGACGGTATAGGTCGAGTCGTCCTTGGCTGCCATGCCGGTCAGCCGCCAGCGGGCCGGGGGTAGGTTGTCCGTCATTCTTTGAACACCGCGTTTCCGTTCCAGTAGTCGAGGAATTCGTCAACGTCCATCGCGTATGACGAACCGCCGCCCCACGGGTCGCGGATCATGATTCGCCCGTCGGGGCGTACCCCGTCGACCACGACCGCGTGTCCGATGGGATTGAGCGGGTCCTTGAGTTCAGCGCCCCAGGGTGCGCGTTGGTTGAGTAGGTGCAACGCGTCGGGGCCGACGTACCCGCCACGCCAGTCGGGGCCGAGCGCCGCTGCCAGGCGGGCGATCGGTGCCGGCGCGCCGAGCGTATCGATGAGGTCATCCTGCGACTTTCCGGACAGCATCGCGCCGACAGCGGAGACACAGGAGGCATTGTTCTGCTGCCCTATCGCCCCGCCTGGCGTTTCGTCGATCGTACGCCAGTTGCCGCCGGGGCCGGCCATGGACGGGGCGCCGTCCGGCACTGCGCCCGTCGGTTTCCCGGCGGCCCCAGCCGTCGTGTTTCCGCCACCGGCCGGTGCGGGGCTTCCCTGGCTTGCTGCGGTGCTGCCCTCGCTCGGATCGTGGAAGGCCAGGATGGTGGCACCGCCGAAGTCCGGAGCGGTCAGGTCCGGACCACGATCGGCGAGCCAGGCATTGACGGCGCCGTGCAGCACCTTTGCCAGCCGGGCCGGGTCACCGATGACGGCGGGCGGGGTCGGGTCACCGATGACGGCGGGGTCGACGTAGAGCCGGTGCGGTCCCTTTGGCCGAGGTTCGAGTATGGCCACGCCGGCATCGTCCCCGTTTCGGCGGGGCTGGACTTCTAGCTCGAACGAGCCCCTCCAAGTACTGACCCGGACCGTACCGTCCGGGGTGAGACGCAGATCGCGTAGCCCGCCCGGCGCCGCAACGTTGACCGTGGACCATCCATTACGGGCCATCACGTCGAGTGCCTGAATCAGGTTGTACCTCAGCAGGTTCTTCTTGTGTTCCTTGTCCACCCACGTGTGCACCGCGTCCCGCGTCGCGTTGTCCGACCAATCCTCATCGAAGTCCTTGCGCAGCTCGGCCAGCGCCGTCTCGCTTTCCAGGTCCAGATCGAACCGGAGCTGGACGTCCTTGACCACGGCCTCCCACCGGGCGGCCGAGCCGGCCTGGCCGGCGAGCAGGCCCAGAAACTCCAGCTGTAGCCGCAGGTCTCCGCGCAGCATCTCAGGGGGCTGGCCGACGGGCATCCGCTGATGATTCTGCTCCATCGCCACGACCCGATCCAGGTCCCGGACGATTTCGACCAGGCGGTTGACCGCCGCCGCGTCCCGGCGGCTCAGGTGCACGCCACCAGGGGGATTGTCCCCCGGCCGCAACGCCGTGCCACTTTCGGCGAGGAGGCGCCAAGCGCCAAGCCCAGCTCGGACCATGCCCTCGGCGATCCTGATCGCCAACGGCACCCGCTCCTCGTCCGGCACCGGCATTGGCATGATCTCTTCGGCCGCCTTGGCGGCCTGCTCGGCAATTCTGGTCGCGTCCTGCGCCCTTTCCAGTGGAGTTAACGGGATCCGTTTGGCCGCTTCTCCAAGCTGCCGGTCGGCATCGATCCGCTTCATTATCGGGGTGACCACGCGCATGACGCCCTCACCGAGGGCGTACGCGGCGGCGACGGCGGCCGACCCGATCAGCCAGATGTGCTCACTACCGTCTGGAATGTCCGCCAGAAGTAGCGGACTGGCGGCGATCGCCGATCCGACGAAGCCCGCGACGTGCTTCAGCGACTGCAACCGGGCTGACTGCTCCGGCGGGATATTGGCCGCACGATCCCGCTGGGTCTGCGTGAGAATCGCCAGGCGTCCGGATGGCGGACCGGGGCGCCTGTTGCGCGGATCGGCGCTGAGCAGCTCATCGATCATCTTTTTGGACTCACGGAGCTGGTTCAGGGCTCTCGCGGCGGCCACTGCCGTCTTGTCGTCGGCCTCCCACGCCGACAGGTGCGTCCAGACCGCCCCGTAGCCGGCGCCGCGCCCTGCCTGTCCCAGCATGTTCGCGAGCATCAGCTCCGGGGTTGTCCCAAACCCGAGGTACAGCGATGGCCCCTGCATCACCGCGTGCTGCCACCCGACGCGCAGCGGGTTGACCAGAGCGGGCGCCTGCGCCTTCATCAGTAGATGGCGCAACTCGTAGCTCTGGCCCGGCGCCGGCTTGAACTTCCACCCGTCGGAAACCCGCCCGCCCGTGCGGTTCCACAGGTTCTTGGCTGGCTGGACCACCACGCTGCGGCGCCGGTGCAGGGCGGCGACCTTGTTCTCGACCTCCTCCTCGGATTTGTCGATCGCCTTCTGGATGTTTTCCCGAGCATCTTCCAGTTGCTGTTTCAGTTGGGCGTCGGGCGTCTGCCCCTCGTCGTGGAGGCTCCGGATCAAGAAGTAGAAGTTCTCCGCCCAGATGTTGCGGACCGTGTCCGGCTCCAGCTTTTCCAGGGCGCTGTATTTGCCGGTCGCGGTCATCTCGTACGGATCGGCGGCCTTGTCCGCAACCGCCTGGCTGAGCGACGCCACAAGCGTGAACGTACCGCCGACGCCGGCCCTGCTCGGGTCGCCGCCCAGGAGCTGGATGACGACATACGTGGTCACGCTTGAAGAAGCGGCATTCAGGACCCGCTTCTGGACGTTGTCCATGATCGGGTCGCCCGTACTGCGGGCGGGTGGGTTGCGCACCTTTTCCTTGTTGACCAGCTTGGCCTCAGGGTCGGCAACGAGCTGGACGTTCGGGAACGGCTTGCCGAGGTTCCCGTCGGCGTAGCCCTGGGCGATATTGCCGACCAGCCCCGAATACACGCTCGTCCACATGCCGACCGGGCTGCGGCCGTACTCCACGCCGACCAGCACGGTGTTGGCGACGCTGCCGACCTGCGAGACGAGCCGGCGAAACATGGCAGGCCGGTACGGTTTTCGCCCCTGAGGGCCGGCGACCAGCGGCCCCTTGAGTCTTCCCCCCCGATGCCTGGTCACCTCGCGCAGCTTGTTGACGGCATCCTCCGGGCGGGACATCGTCGCGTTGGCGTACCGTTCGATCAAGAGCCGTTCGGCCGGAGTGGCACGGCCGTAGAACGACGTGAGCACCGCGAGCCGAGCACTGCGCGTCGCAGCTTCGGTGAACCTTTCCGGATCCTGCTCGGCCACCATGCCGGGGCCGACCAGACGCGCGAGAACGTCGTACTCCGCCAGTGCGCTGGCGACCTCGGTGAGGATCGCCGCCTCGCTCGCGTCCTCCCGCACCTGCATCCGGTACCCGTTCGGGGCGTTCTTGTCGGGTACGAGCTGTACGGCGAAGTCACGCTGGCCAGGCGTTGTGACCTCGACCGGAATCTGGTGGTAAGAGTCGTCGATGCGTATCCTCGCCACCGGCGTCAAACCGTTCAGGTGACGGATCCCGGCACCGCGGACGTGGCCGTTCGTGAAATTCTCCTTCACGGCCATGTCGAGCGCCCGGTGCAGAGATTGCAATGCGTCGACGTCCTTCCGCGGCAAGCCGGTGTCGAACATCCGCAACGGGATGATCGTCTTCCGCGGGATGATCGTCCCCTTCGTCTTGCTGAGCCAGTTCAGCAGTCCCTTGACCAGTTGCCGGGACCCGGGCTGGTCGCTGAGCAGGCCCGCCTTGGCGAGATTCGCCACGACCCGGTCGGGGTTCCCCATCCGGTGGGCCTGTTCGACGGCCGCGAGCAGCGCCTTGTCCACCTTGGCGCCGCGGCGGGCGACGCGCAGCATGTCATCGACCTGGCGGAGCCTCTCGACCGTCCACACCACCGCCTCGGCGACGGTTGCGTTCAGCTCCGTGACGTTCTCCGCGATGACAAGCCGGGCTTGACGCGTCGTACCAGGGCTGGGATCGACAACCGCCTCCAGCCGGGCTGTCTCACCCTCAGACAGCGAACCGAGCCGCAGCTTTACGTCGATGTCACCGTCTTTGGTCCTAACCTGGACAACAATCTGGTCGCCGGTATCGAGCCAGCCGATGAGCTTCGCATCGACCTCGGCCAAACCATCGTTGATCTTGTCGCTCGCGGAGTGGACCGCCTCGGCCAGCTTGGCCAACTCGTCCGGCGTACTAGCCCGCGACGTCCACGGTACGAAGGTGGGCGGCTCCAACCTGGCCCGCACGTGGTCGAGGAGGCCGTGCTTCACCAACTTGGGGATGTTGGCCCACCGATCGAGGACGACCTCGGCAGGGTCCATGAGTACGCGCCCGTCCGGACCGCGTACGGGTAGTCCGTCCGAATCGGATCGCGGTTTCGGCGGGTTGACCGTGAATCCGGTCCCGCCCCCGTCTCTGCGTCGACGGAACCGCACAAGCACGGGGGTCCCGTCGTGGAGTTTGACGGTCTCGACCTCGCCGGTTCGTGCCAGCTGGGCCACCCGCCGCTCGGGCGAGCGCCACGCGGCATCGTGGCTCAGCAGTGGCCGGATTGCCGCGTACTCGTCGATGCTGAGGTTCAACAGGGTCCGCCGGTGTTTGGCGTGTCGCGCGTCCGGTGCGTTCGGATCCGGATGCCCGATACCGAGGTGGTCGAGCAACAGACCCAACTCGACCTCGATGTCTTTCACGGCTCTGGCTGAAGCCGGGTCCCCCGCGGCCGCCTTCGCCGCGGCCGCCTTCAGTTCCGCCACCAGAACCTTGACCTCGGCCCGGTGGCCCTCGTCGTGCGGACTGCGCTTGTTCAGTGACGGGTCGGCCCCGCGTCGCAGCGCGTCGGGATGCGCCGGCCCCTCGGTCAACGCCCGCAGCTTCGCCCTGGCGCGCGCCACGAAGCTCTCGTTCCGCAGGGCGGCGTCCTCGGCCAGCTCATGGGCCACGATGCGGTTGACCCACCGCCTGGCCGCTGCTTCGCCGACGGGCGGGCGGTCCGAGATCACGACGTCGACAACGGCCTCGCCATTCTCCGCGACCTCGGTCCGGTGCGCTCGGGTGCCCCCGGGCGGAGTGCCCACGATGAACCGCAGTGCCGGTCTGCCCGGCATCCGCAGGATTGCGATGCGTTCCTTGTTGTTGACCTCCAGCGAGCCAAGGCCCTGCAGCGCCCGCTTCAGATGCCAGAACACCCGTTGCGGAGCCGACTCGCCGACGCTCGCCGGTGCCCCCGGCAGATCGGTGGCGGTATGGGAATTGTCCGCGTGAGGTCCGGGGTGCGCCGCAGTGATCCGGGGCGAATCTGACCCGTGGGGGCCTCGCTCTCCGGAGGTGCGGGCTAGGACTGGATCCCGCCCCCTGTCGGCCAGGTCTTCTCGGCGGCCTCCCGGGTCAGGATCCGTCGTACCACCGCTCTGAGGGCGGGGTTCTCGCGCTCGTCCGTCACCCGGAATGTCCGGTCCAGCTTGTTGATGGTCAACCTCCGGTCCAGCTCTGGGTACCCGAAGAGGTAGTGAATCTCCTGGTCGGTTTCCTCCGCCTTCCGGAAGTGTTGCAGTATCGCGGTCGTACGCGCGGGCACCCCGTACGACGTCGCTGTCCGGGTCCTGGCGCAGCCCGTTCGGGGCGGTACCCGGCCCGTCCGTGCGAGTCGCCTTGGGGCCGATCGGGTCGGGACCCGTGAGGTCGGGATCGGTTGGCCTACTTCGGCGCGTCGGGTCGGAGCCGGAGCCGGGGCCGTTCGGGCCGTTCGGGTGCAGGGCGGAGTACACGATCGGGTGCACGGCGGTGTAGGTGGACGGCGGGGTGATCGGCGCGGACGGGTTGGCCGCCGACGTTCCGGCGGACGGTGGGCCGATCGCCGACGAGCCGTCTCCCGACAGCCCGGCTGCGGACGGGCCATTCTCCGCTGGCGCGGCCGCCGCTGGCCCGGCCTCCGCTGGGGTGTGGTCTTCCAGTGCGCGGCCTTCTGCTGGCCCGTCCGCCGATGGGCCGGCCTCCACTGGGGCGCGGCCTTCCAGGGAGCCGCCCCCCGGTGGGCCGGCCTCCGCTGCGCCGTCCGCCGGTGCGTCGGTGGTCCCCGAGGTGCCGTCGGGCGCGACCGTCTCGGGCTGGTGCACGGTGTCTAGACCGGAGGGTTGGGACGGGGTCACAGCCGGACCGGCAGCGGTCTCGGACTGCGTGGGGTCCGAGGTACCGAATTCGGTCGTCCCGGCATCGTTCGGCGGGCCAGCGTTTGGGGCTGGCGCCGGACGAGCGGTGCTGGCCGCGGGGGGCACGCCCCGCTCCTGCCGGTTGGTGTCCAGCCCAACCGGGCCCGCGTCGGTCACCGGCGGCGTCACGGCCTGGCCTACCGGCGGCGTCACGGCCTGCCCAGGCGGCCGCACCGCCGCCTCGGTCGGTGCCGCCGCCGCGGTCGGTGTCACAGCCTCGGTCGGTGTCACAGCCTGGCCAGGCGATAGGGGAGCCGTGGCCGGGTCCGACACCAGCATCGCGGGCTGGTTGATCGGCGGGTTCCCATCGATGGGTACCGGCGAGCCGGTCCCAACGGTGGGCCCCGACTCCGGCGGCGAGCCGAGCTGGTTCAGCTGCAGCCCGAGATGCCGGCTGTTGGCAGCACCCGCCCCCATCAGTCCGGAGCTCAACCCATCGTTCCCCACGGCGGTGAGGTAGCCGTTGATGTCCGCGAGGGCCGCCCAATCGCCGTTCACGGCCTTGTCGGCGGCGTAGCTGGACGTCGGTGAGGTGATGCCGTTGTTGGCGGTCGCCTCGATGAACATCGCCGGATGGCTGGCAAGCGGCGCGGGGAGACCGATTCGCTGGAGTCCCCGTTGTATTGCCTCGGCGATCGCTCCGGTGGCCACCCTCCGGAGGGCGTCCCCGGCCACCTCCCCGCTGGCGCCGGCAATGCCCGAGATCAAGAGGTCCTTGCCACTGAACTGGTCGCGGTGGCCCCCGGCCATGCTGAGGAGCTGTGTCGTGGTGCTGTTGCCCGTCTCGGTAGCGGCCCCGATCCCGGCCTGCATGAGGAGGTGCTTCGCCATTTGCAGGGGGCCGCTGGCCGCCAGCCGCCCGGCCCCCTCCGCGCCCAACATCGCCAGGCGTACGGCCAGCCGCGACACCACCCCGGCGGCAGCGCCCGGAAAGGGGAGCAGGGCGACGAACAGGGCCGCGCTGGCGCCGATTTCGATCCACAGACTGATTTTTGTCTCGACGATCGTCCGGCCGTACTCGCGGGCGTGCTTGGCCAGTTCCCGCAGGGCCTGCGCGAGCGGGCGAAGCTCAGTGTCGAGGACACGCACAGATTCCGCGGAGTTCAATCCCTCCGTGTCCGGCCAGACGGCGGGCAGTAGGCCGGCGATCACCGGAATGTCGTCGGCGGCTCGCTCGATTCCTCCGGCGGCAGCATCCAGTGCGTCCGCCAGCGCGTACGCCTGGGTCTCGCTGTCCTGCGGAAACGGGTTGGCCAGCGCCTTGATCTCCGCCCACAACCCGCTCGGGTCGGGCGGCTCGGGGATGTCCATATCGTGGCCCGCCGACCGCTATGACTGGCCCGCTTGGGGCACATCCCTGATGACCTGCTCGGTCTCCGCTTTGGTGATCTCGTAGCGGTCCACGGCGAGATGGCCCGTCCTCCCCCGTCGCTCGACCTTGCCGATCAGCAGGTCGAGCTTCACCGCGAGCTCCTCCACCACCGGGTCGAACGACGCGCGGAACTCCCGGCCCATCCGGTCGTTGCCGAGTTGGCCGACCTGCGATTCGATCGCGCCCTCGGCGTCGGTCCAGCTGGCCCGGAGTGTGGCGGCCACTTGGCTGAGCACTTGCATCACCGCCCGGGTCGCCCCGATGTCCATGCGGATGCCGTCGCCGGTCATTCCCGCCATAGCCGCTGGCTCCTTTCCGGCTCGCTGTCAAGCAGTCGCAGAGCCGGGTCGAACCAGGGGTCCACCTCGTCGTCGGGCCCGGCACCGATCACCCGCCCGGCGATCTGGGCCGCGTCCTGGGCCGCCGCCTCGGCCGCGTCTCGGATGGTCGCGGCGATACTTTCGGCCAGGGCCGTCGCGTCCGGCTCGCGGTAGATTCGTGGGTCCAGTTCGAGGTTGATCAGCTCACCCCGGCCGCCGACGGTGACGGTGACCAGCTCGTCCGCGGAGTAGGCGGTGATGCGGATCCTGTCCATCCCCTCGCGCATCGCCAGCAGATCCTCGGTCAGCCGTGAGTACTCGGCGAGCCGCGTGGTCAGCTCGCCAACTGAGATGTCCAACCTGGCCTCCCAGCGTGGTCCACACCCGAGAATCAGCATGTCGCGGCCCCGGCCGCTCCGGAGGACACTGGCCTGTTCCGGTCACGGGTGCCCAGGACCCCGGAGCGCGTCGGAGCATGCGTCATCGTGAAGACACCCACCGCCGTTCTCCTGGCCATCGCGGTGGCGGTGGCCGTACCCTCGGTCTCGGCCGGGCCCGCGTCTGCCGCGCCGCCGGCCAGCGCCTGTCGCGACCCGGAGCCCGGGCGGCCGGCCATCGCCGACCTGCCGTGGGCCCAGCAGTTGCTCGACCTGCCGAGCGCCTGGCGGCACAGCACGGGTGCCGGCGTCGTCGTCGCGGTGGTGGACTCCGGGGTGGACGCGGACCACCCGCAGTTGCGCGGGCGGGTGCTGGCCGGTCGGGACTTCTTCCTCGTCGGCGACCTGCGGGGCAACTTCGACTGCGTCTCGCACGGCACCGCGGTCGGCTCCATCATCGCCGCCAGATCGGCGGGCGGGGTCGGCTTTCGCGGGGTCGCGCCCGGGGCACGGATCCTGCCGGTCCGGATCACCGACCGCGAACTCAACGACCAGGGCGAGCCGATCCCGATCGATCCCGCCGCGGTCGCCCGGGGCATCCGGTACGCCGCCGACCGCGGCGCCAAGGTGATCAATCTTTCGCTCTCGGGCTACGGCGACTTCCCGGCGGTACGCAACGCCGTTCGCTACGCGCAGTCCAAGGACGCGCTGCTGGTGGCGGCGGTGGGCAACCGGCAGGACAGCGGGCCGACCGCGTCGTTTCCAGCGGCGTACCCCGGGGTGCTCGGGGTCGGCGCGATCGACATCGCCGGTGCCCGCCCCTCGGGCTCCCAGGTGGGCGACTACGTGGATCTGGTGGCGCCGGGTACGCGGGTGGTCGGCGCGACCAGGGTGCGTGGGCACACCTACCACGACGGCACCAGCTTCGCCGCGCCGTTCGTCGCCGGCGCCGCCGCTCTGGTGCGTTCGGCCTGGCCCGAGCTGACCGCGGAACAGACGGCCCAGCGCCTCATGGCGACCGCCGCACCGGCCCGGGGCGGCCGGTCCAGCCGGGAGTACGGCGCTGGCGTCGTCGACCCGTATCGGGCGGTGACGGAGGGGCTCTCCGAGCGCGACCCGCTCGCGATGCCCGAGGTGGTGCTCCCCGCGCCGGATCCGGAGGCGGTCCGCGTCGCGGCCTGGTGGGACCGGACGAGCGCCAGCGCGAAGCTCGGTGCGGGCGCGGGCGCGGTGGCTCTCGCGCTGGCCGCGGTCCTGGCCTGGGCGCTGCCGCGGGGCCGCCGCCGCCGTTGGCTGCCGGGGCGGGCGGAGCTGCCGGCGGCAGCCCCGCCCCGCGACGAGCCACCGGAGGAGATCTTCCTGTTTCCGCCGCCCCCCGTCGAGGAGCGGACGAGGAGCTGACCCGCTGCGCCGAGGAGTGAACCTTTTTCAACCTGAACCGCGCGGCGCTCACGCCCCGCCTCCGACCTTGCGGTCCGACGAACCGCAAGCGGAGGTTGAAAAAGGTTCAGTGTTCGGGCCGATCAGCTTTCCGGGATCAGCCTGCTGACTTCCGCCAGAGTCCCCTGGTAGAGCTGGTTCGCCCGGTCGACGGCGACGCCCAGCATGACGAGAAATTCGTTGTTCAACCGGTCGAAGTTCAGCGCCGCCGTGGTGACCTCGTTGAATTTGCCGCCGGCCATGTCCGGCCAGTCCTCCGTGAGCTGGCCGATGACGGACGACCAGGTGTCGTGTTCGCCGTCGAAACCGGCGCCGGTCGTGGCGATGCCTTGCCGGAGTTGGTCAAGAGCCCCGAATTCGGCTCTGATCCAGTCGGTCATGTGCCGAGTCCTCTCCTAGGTTCCGACTGTCAACCAGCGACCGGGCCGCCGAGGCCACCACCGAACGGCGCGGACCCGCCGCCCTGCTGCGTTGACCTCATCATCCCCATCGCTTCGAGGTTGGTTTCGTTGTACGCGCCGCTGCCCTTCTGCAGGGCAACCGACTGCTCGCGGAGTTTGCGGACGCAGTTGTCCCCGGCCGCGCGCCACTCCGTCTGCTTGTCCTTGAAGGCCTGGTCTGCGCCTCCCCGCCATGTCGCCATTACCTCCCCCACGATCGCCTCCAACCTGGCGATGTACGACGCCATGGAATCGGCGACGACGTTGGTGGCCTGCGACGCGGAATCTAACCCTGGTGTTCTACCGGCAAGCATGCTCATCGGCTGCTCCTTCTTGCTGATGCCGGGGCTGGTGAGCCGGACGGCCCGGGCCGCGGGTGCGGCACCCGGTATCGACGCTAGGGGCGCCTGGTCGACCGGCGGACCAGCCGGCACCTTCCTGCCATCCCGGCCCACGCGTCCCCGACAGCGGCGACGATCCCGGCAGGCGGAATACGTAGGGAGGTCGCGGTCATGGCGACGGTGGTGGTGCGCAGGCCGTCTCGCCGGCCCGCTCCGGAGATGCCCTCCGGAGAGCTGTTGCTGGAGGCACCACCAGAGATTCCAGCGCCGCCGGCCCGGCAGTGGACGCAACTGCTGATGGTCCTGCCCATGATCGCGATGATGGGCGCGATGGTGCTCATGTTCAGCGGCGGCGGAATGTTCGGCGGCAGCGGCTCCGGTTCGTACGCCACGCTGCGCTACGTGGTCTTCGGGCTGTTCGGCGTGGCGATGCTCGGCATGGTGGCGGTTGCCTTCCTCAACAGTGGTGGGCCGAGCAAGCGCGAGATGGGCAACGCCCGCCGGCTCTACCTGCGGGGCCTGGCCCAACACCGGATCCGCGTCGGTCGCGCCGCCGACCGGCAGCGGGACGCGCTCTGGTACCTGCATCCGGACCCTGCGACGCTGTGGTCGCTGGTGCCGAGCTACCGGCTCTGGGAACGGCGCCGAGACGACCTGGATTTCGGCGTGACCCGGATCGGGGTCGGCCGGCAGAGCCTGGGGACTCGGCTGATCCCGCCGGACACCAAGCCGATGGAGCAGTTGGAGCCGCTCTCCGCACTCGCCCTGCGCCGGTTCATCACCACCTATTCGGCGATCCCGGACCTGCCACTGGCGATGGCGGTCAACGGGTTCAGCCGGATCCACGTGCGCGGCGACCACGAGCGGGTCACCGGCCTGGTCCGGGCGATGCTGGGCCAGCTTGCCACCCTGCACGCGCCGGACGACCTGCGGATCGCGGTCTGCGCCGGGCCGGAGTGCCGGCCGGAGTGGGAGTGGCTCAAGTGGCTGCCGCACGCGCTGCACCCGGAGCGTACGGACGCGCTCGGCCCGGTCCGGCTGGTCGCCCCGACGATCACCGCCCTCGAAGCGATTCTGGAGGACCTGCTGGCCAACCGCCCGCGCTTCGACCCTGACAACGGGGGCGTCCGGGTCGCCGGCCCGCACCTGGTGGTGGTGCTCGACGGCGGCGTGATCGCCGGCTCCGACCACCTGATGACCGGCGGCGGCGTCGAGGGCGTCTCGGTGATCGACCTGACCACCGCACCGCCCCGAGCCCTGGAACAGTCCACTGTGGTGCTGGACCTCGCCGACGGCGGCTCGCTGTCCAGCCTCACCACGGACGGGGAGACCGAGCTGGGCCGGGCTGACACCCTGGCGATGGACGGGGCCGAGGCGCTGGCCCGCCAGCTCGCACCGCTGCGGCTGACCGGGGGCAGTCTTGGCGACCAGCCGCTGAACGTCGAACTCGGCCTCGAAGACCTGCTCGACCTCGGTGACCCGTACGCGTTCGACCCGTCGGAGACCTGGGTGCAGCGGCCCAGCCGGGACCGGCTGCGGGTGCGGTTCGGCATCCGGCCGGACGGCACCACGATCGAGCTGGACCTCAAGGAGTCTGCGCAGGAGGGCATGGGCCCGCACGGGCTGTTGATCGGCGCGACCGGCTCGGGCAAGAGCGAGCTGCTGCGTACCCTGGTGCTGGCGTTGGCGGTGACCCATCCGCCGAACATGCTCAACTTCGCGCTGATCGACTTCAAGGGTGGCGCCACCTTCGCCCGGATGGACCGGCTGCCGCACACCAGCGCGGTGATCACCAACCTCGCCGAGGAACTGCCACTGGTCGACCGAATGGCCGACGCGATCAACGGTGAGCTGCTCCGGCGGCAGGAGCTGCTCCGGGCGGCGGGCAACTTCTCCTCGCTGCGCGACTACGAGAAGGCCCGGGCCGCCGGCGCGCCGCTGCCCGAGGTGCCGACGCTGTTCGTGGTCTGCGACGAGTTCAGTGAGCTGTTGTCGGCCCGGCCGGACTTCATCGACATCTTTGTGCAGATCGGTCGGGTGGGTCGCTCGCTCGGCGTGCACCTGCTGCTGGCCAGCCAGCGGCTGGAGGAGGGCCGGCTGCGCGGCCTCGACGCCCACCTCTCCTACCGGATCGGCCTGCGCACCTTCTCCGACATGGACAGTCGGGTGGTGCTGGGCGTCCCCGACGCGTTCTCGCTGCCTCGGGCTCCGGGCCACGGATTCCTGAGGTTCGGCACCGAGCCGATGGCGCGGTTCCGCTCGGCGTACGTCTCCGGCGTGCACAGCCTGACGGTCGCGACTGCCACCGGTCCGGGCGAGCCGGAACAGCTCGGGCTGATCGAGTACTCGACCAGCTACCTCGCTCCGCGGATCGAGGCCGAGGAGGAGCCCACCGAGCCCGAGGAGGATCCGGACGAGGCGGTCGGGGAGAGCCTGCTGGACATCCTGGTGGAGCGGATCGCAGGCCGGGGCACCCCGGCGCACCAGGTGTGGCTGCCGCCGCTGGCGGAGTCCCCGACCCTGGAGGAACTGCTCGGCGGGTTGACCACCGAGCCGGGACGAGGGCTTCACGCAGCCCTGTCCGACCGGTGTGGATCGTTGCGGGCGCTGGTGGGGGTCGTCGACCGGCCACTGGAGCAGCGACGCGATCCGCTGGTGCTGGAGTTGGCGGGTGCGGCCGGAAACGCCGCCGTGGTCGGTGCGCCGCGGAGCGGGAAGAGCACCGCGCTGCGTACCATCGTCGCCAGCCTCGCGCTCACCCACACGCCGCGCGAGGTGCAGTTCTACTGCCTGGACTTCGGCGGGGGCGCGCTCGGCCCGCTCCGGGGGCTGCCGCACGTCGGCGGAATCGCCGGCCGGCAGAACCCGGCGGCGGTGCGGCGTACGGTCGCCGAGGTGACGGCGCTGCTCACCGAGCGGGAACGCCGGTTCGCCGACCGGGAGATCGACGGCATGACCAGCTACCGGGCGCTGCTCGCGGGCGGCGGTGTCACCGACGACCCGTACGGCGACGTCTTCCTGGTGGTGGACGGCTGGCTGACGTTCCGGAAGGAGTTCGAGGACCTCGAGGAGGTGGTTGCCGGGATCGCCGCCCGCG
Source organism: Plantactinospora mayteni (assembly GCF_016862935.1). GTDB lineage: Bacteria > Actinomycetota > Actinomycetes > Mycobacteriales > Micromonosporaceae > Plantactinospora > Plantactinospora mayteni. The sequence goes on along the minus strand of NZ_BONX01000052.1, from coordinate 48,650 downwards.
GACTGGCCTACGGGGTGCACCTGCTCGTCGCCTGCTCGCGCTGGTTCGATCTGCGAACCACGGTGCGGGACCTCTTCGGCACCCGGGTGGAGCTGCGGCTCGGCGACCCCATCGATTCCGTGATCGACCGGAAGATCGCCATGCGGGTGCCGGCGGACGCACCCGGCCGGGGGATCAGCGTCAGCAAGCACGAGATGCTGATGGCGCTGCCGCGCATCGACGGCCAGCGGACGCCCGACGACCTGACCGCCGCAGTGGCCGGAATGGTCGACGCCGTGCGAGGCGCCTGGACGGGCGACCCGGCGCCAGCGGTGCGGATGCTGCCCAACCGGGTGCCCTACCTCGACCTGCCGCCGGCGGACGACCCGCGGAACCTCCAGTTCGCGATCGGTATCGCCGAGCAGGATCTCGGGCCGGCGCGGCTGAACTTCGACTCCGAACCGCACGTGTTGCTCCTCGGCGACATCGAGTCCGGCAAGACCGGGTTCCTGCGCCTGCTCGCCCGCCGGATCGCGCACACGTACGAGCCAGCGCGGGCGCGGGTGCTCCTGATCGACCACCGGCGGGGGCTGCTGGGCGAGGTGAGCAACGAGCACCTGCTCGGCTACGGCACCGATCTGGCCACCACCGCGCACCTGATCACGGAGGCGGCCCGGGGAATGGCCGACCGGCTGCCCGGACCCGACGTCACCCCGGAGCAGTTGCGCAAGCGGGCCTGGTGGGCGGGGCCGGAACTGTTCGTCCTCGTCGACGACTACGACCTGGTGACCACGCCGGCGAACAACCCGTTGCTGCCCCTCATGCCGTACCTGCCGCAGAGCCGGGACATCGGTCTGCACCTGGTGGTCACCCGGCGTACCGGCGGCGCCGGTCGGGCGATGCACGACTCGTTCATCGCCCGGCTCCGGGACGTCGGCTCGGCCGGCCTGCTGCTGTCCGGATCGAAGGACGAGGGACCGCTGCTCGGCGGGCTCAAGGCCGAGCCGCTGCCGCCGGGCCGTGGGCGGCTGGTCACCCGCCGGGGCGTACCGCAGATCGTCCAGCTCGCCTGGCTGCCACCCGCGGATCCGGCCTGACCGCTTGCGGTCGTCGCGGACTCTGCCCGCCGAGGCGAATGCTGAACTGAACCAACGACATTGAACCAGTGGACCGGGAGGCCAGATGACACATCCAGGAGGCGGGCTGCTCAGTGGGCAACCCGACGCGATGCTTGCCTACACGCTCGTCAGGACCAACCCGCCGACAGAGCAGCTTTCCGGTTGCGGGGGGCTGGAGCAATGCGCGACGTTCGTCGCTGAGAACACCAAGGCCCTCGACTACCTGAAGATCTTCATGACCGATGTCAACACCCGCTTCGACGAGTTCGAGTACGCCGCCCGGCAGGGCGGCCAACAGTACCTCGTCGCGAACGAAGTGAACCGGATCTCCATCGAGGGCGTGCTTAATCCGACGCCGACACCGAGACCGGTCGAAGGTCAGGGTGCATAAAGGGGGAATGACATGGACTACGCCGCACAGTTCCAGAAGCTGGTGGACCAGATGACGGCCGAGAAGAATCACGCGCAGGCCATTCTCGACCAGGTTGACGTGTGGGCTCGAGCTTCCATCGAACTTGGTCAATCATTGAAGTCGATAAGGGACGAGACCGCTGCGCTGAACGCCGCGTGGGACGATCCGAACGGCGCCAAGATGCTAAAAGTGGCCGACAGTGCTGCGACAACGATCGAGGGACGGAGGGAGTACCTCAACAGCGCGGCGCCATGGCACAAGATCATGAACGCCGGCAACGATATCGCCCCCACCCTTGGCTTCGTCCAGCAGCAGTTCGAGGCGGCCAAACCGCTGATCGAACAGCTCAAAACGGCCGACGGTCTTATCGATGCGAACGTGGCTGATGAAAACGTATTCTTCGCTCGCGCCAACGTCGTGAGTCTGATCGAGGCATACCTCCAGGCCGCCAAGGACAGGATGAAGGCGCTCGGCAACCTTTTCACCGAGGCGACCGGTGCGGTGCAAGACGCCGTGCAGGGTAACGAGTGGTACCTCCACCGGATTGAGGACCCTGGCGGGGGCCCACTCTCGGCCCCCGATCCCGGCGTCCCGGAGGGCGGCGTCCCCAACGGCATGTCCGACGTACCCCAGGGCGGCGAGGCGACGGCGCCCGGCGGCGGGGCACCCCCCGGCGGGGGCGGAGCACCGCCCGGCGGCGGGACAGGGCCGTCGCTCTCCGGCCAGCCGTCCACACCCACCCTGCCGTCCACCGGCGCCCCGCCCCCTGGCGGAATGGGTCCCGGTGGACTTACCCCGCCGGGTGGCGGTGGCCCCGGCATCGGTCCGGGTCTCCCGCCGGTGATCCCGCCGATCGGCGGTACCAGCGGAAACGGACGGGTGCCCGCCGCGAATCTCGGCGGCGGCGCCCGCATCCCGGGGGTCGGCCTGGGCGGCGGTGGCCTCGGTGGCGGTGCCGGGTTGGGTGCCGCCTCGATCGCGCAGGCGGCCACCCCGGTCGGCGGGCCGGCGCAGGTCGCGCCGAGCGGCCCGCCGCCAACGCTGCCGCCCGCCAGCCTGGCCGGGACTTCGACCCCGGCCGGCGGTGTGCCGATGATGCCGCCCATGATGCCGCCGATGGCCGGAGCCGGGGCGGGCGTGGGTGGTGGCGGGGGGCCGGGGTCGGGCGCGGCCCGCCCAGCGGGGGCCGGCCGGGGCCATGGACCCCGGAATCCCACTCCCGGCATGCCCGCGCTGCTGAGCGGTAAGGCGGGCAAGGGCAGCCCGCACGCGATCCCGCCCAGGCCCCGACTGATCCAAAAGACGGACGCGCCGGCCACCGTGGAGCTGATCGACGAGGACATGTGGCAGGTCAGCGAGCGGCGTACCGAGGAGTCCCGCCCGCCGGCGCGGATCCACCGCCACTGAACCCGATCGTCACCGAAGCGTCGCGGCCCCGGGAGAAATCTCTCCCGGGGCCGCTTCCGGCTGGCCCACTGTCGGCCGGGACCAGCTCAGGTCTGGCTGTGGCGCATCGCGCCGTCGTGACTCAGGGCGGTGCCCATCCGTAGGCGGCTGACCACTCCGGCCGGCATGCGGACCGGGCGTACCCCGGGGTAGCCCAACACCTCAAGGACCTTCGGGTCGGCCAGCGGGTGGGCGATGCCGAGGTCTGTGACCAGCAGCAGGGTGCCCGCCGGAGCGTCCGGGGCGGGCATCGACTCCACGACCGCGGCCCCGCCGCCCGGCACCAGCACCCGGTCGGCGAGCCGAGTACCTCCTTCGGTGCTGCCCGGGGTCTGCCGCATCGGGTCGACGCTCGGCATCGCCGGGTCCAGCAGCACGGCCGGCACCGGCCCACGCGGGGCGAACACCAGGCACATGGTGGTCGACGTCGCGCCGGCCGCGAACTCCGGCGGCAGGACCGGCGGGTCACCAGCAGCGACGGGTACGGCGGGCGCATGCTTGGCCCCGGCCGCCTCCAGCAGACTGAGCGACACGCCGGCCGGCTTCTTGCGGGGGTACGCGGCGGCGGTCCTGCGGGAGGCGAGCTGGATGTCGTACTGCAACTCGCTGATCGGCCGTAACTGGCCAACCTCGGCGAGATAGTGCTGCACGCCCCCGGAACTCGTCGCCACCAACAGCTGGCCGGCCCGGATGTCCTTCCGGCCGGGCACCGCCTGGGATGGCTTGCCGACGTCCCGCACCACGATCGGCGTGATTGGTCGGCCGGCCGGCAGCACGTCGAGCACCGCCGGATTGACCGGGATCGCCGGTCCGGCGCGCAGCGCCACCTCCACGGCGACCGTGTCCGCCCTGTCGATCGCGTGTCGGTATCCCTGCCACACCAGGTGACGCTCGCCGGACCCCGCGACCGCGACCAGCAGCGCCCGCTCCGCCAGCGGGTCGCCCGCCGCGGGCCGGTGCCCGACCATCAGCACCGACTCCCACACGGCCGCTCCAGTCCGGTCCCGGCCCGGCTGCGAGCAGAACGTCCACTCCCCGGAGAGCAACCGCTTCGGCGCGGGCAGGGCGTCGGGCGCGTCCGGAATGCCGATGCGCGGCCCCCGGGTCACCCCGACCAGCGAGTTGCGCGACACCACCCGGGTCTGCGCGTGCCGCTCGAGTGCAAGCAGGGCCGAGGTGTAGTTGGCGACCGGATGCAGCCGGCCGTCCAGGTAGACGTAGCGGGTCCCGGTCTCCTTCTCGACCACCACCGCATCGCCGCCGCGCCAGCTCTTGGCGCCGCCGGGCACGATGATCCCGTAGATGCCGACGACGGCCAGCGCGATGACCGCGACGGCGATGCCACCGTACGCGGCGTAGACCGGCCGGCGGAACGGAGGCTGCTCCGGGTCGCTCTCCCTGGTCACCAGGCCCGAGATCACCCGCTGCACCAGAAACTGGTACGCGTGCAACTGGTCGCGCTTGGACGCCATGTCAGCCGCCCAATCCGCGTACGTAGCCGTACAGGCCGAGCACGGAGCAGACCACCGGCAGGACCGCCAACACCACCAGCACCTCCAGCAGTTCCGCGTACCGTCCCAGGTACGGGCCGGGCCGGCGGACGCTGTACACCACGGCGAGCAGCGCGACGAGCCCACCGACCAGAAGCAGGACCGGTCCCGTCACGGCGAGCAGGTCCGACCGGTCGGCCATCAGCGGCCCGGTGGCCAGGGACACCGCCCCGGTCAGCCCGGCGAGCAGCAGCGGCAGTCGTTGCCGCCCGATCGGATACAGCCGGGCGCGGAGCAGGAAGCCGATCGTCAGGACGGTCACCAGGATCGTCGCGGCGGTGCCGCCGGCGCGTGCCAGTAGCACCTGGCAGACGGCGGCGGCCAGCGCCAGGCCGGCCACCATGCCGGTGAGCAGGCTGTCCGCTCGCAGTACGGCGGCGTACACCGCGGCCCGGGGTGGCTGCGGGTCGTCGCGTACCAGGTCGGCGGCGACGCGGGGGAGGACCGGCATCGGTACCCGGCTCAGCCGGATCGACAGCGGGGCGAGTACCGGTGAGAACGCCAGACCGAGGCCCGCCACGAGCGCGGCGGTCTCGTGCGCCTCCAGCGCCTCCAGGGTGGTGAGCCAGCCGCCGATGACGCCGAAGAGTCCGGCCGTGGTGCCGGCGACGAACAGCGCGGCCCGGTCCACCACACCGAGCAGGCCGACGATCGAGGCGAGGAGCAGCGCGGCTCCGGCGGTCAGCAGATGCGGCGCGCCGAGCGCGGTCAGCGCGCGGTCACCGGCCAGGGCGAGGCCGCCGCCGGCGACGGCCAGCGGCAACGCGACCAGGGCGCTGACCACGCCGCCCCCGGTGTCGCCGGCCGCCCGGGCCAGCATGACACCGACGGCGAGCAGCAGGCCGGCCGTGCCGAGTGCCCACCATGCCGGACCGGACCACGGCGGTCCCGCCCGTAACACCGCGACCAGGCAGAGCAGGGCGGTCAGCGCGCCCACGCCGAGACCGGTGGCCCGGGTGTGCCCAGGGCCCCAGGCGCCGCCGAGCCGGGCCGAGCCGGTGGCGATCGCGTCAACCAGGTCGTCGTACTCCAGCTCGGGCCAGTCGGTACGGGCGTGCGTCAGGTACAGCACCTCGCCGTCCCGTATTCGATGCCCAGCCAGCGTACGGGCCGGTTCCAGCGCGGTCCCGTCAACCCGGCGCAGCGCCCACCCGCCGGCACCCACCCCGGCGTCGGCGAGGCACTCGCCGGCGTGCGTCAACAGGGCGGGCAGCAGCTCGGCGAGCGGCGACCGCTCGGGCAGGGCCAGGTCGATCCGCCGGGCCGGCGCCGCGACGGTCACCCGGACCAGGCCAGTGTTGTTCATGGCAGCTCCGCGACATCCGCCCCCGGCGGCGAGCTGCCGGAGGGTCCACCCGGGGCGGGGGACGCACCTACCCTGACTGGACCCGGTCCGCCTGGGAAGCGGGTCGGCAGCTAGCGGCCAGGCGCTTGCCGCCGCATCCCGGCCGGCTCGGCGAACTGCCGCCCGAGCCGGCGGCTCGTGGCCGAGCGGCCACGGCGTCCGGGTCGAGTCGGGCGATGTGAGCGATGGTGCGGTCGACGAACGGCTTCGGTTCAGCCGCGCGTCGTGCTGCGCCGCACCACCAGATCGGGGGCGAAGACCAGTTGGGTCTCGGCGGGCAGCGGAGCGTCGCCGATAACAGTGAGCAGCAGGTCCACGGCGGCGATCCCGAAATCCTCGTGCGGGGGCCGCACCGAGGTGAGGGGGACCAGCGAGTTCTCCGCGTACTCGATGTCGTCGTATCCGACCACGGCGATATCCTCGGGTACCCGTACACCGTTGCCCACCAGGGTCTGCACCAGCCCGATGCCGAGCAGGTCGTTCACGGCGAAGATGCCGTCCGGGCGGTGCTCGGCCGGGCGTCCGGACAACTCCGCGCCCACCTTGTGGCCGACCGAGATGATCCGGTGTTCGATGTCGATGATCTCGAGCATCGCCGTGCCCGACTCGCGGACCGCGTTGCTCGCGCCCTGCAGCCGGTCGGCGATCTGCTGAATGCCGAGCGGGCCGCCGACGAACGCGATCCGGCGGCAGCCGATCTCGATGAGGTGCCGGGCGGCCAGGTACCCGCCGGACACGTCATCGATCGAGATCGACGGCTGGGCGGCCGAGTTGGCCCGCCGGCCGACCAGCACCGACGGCGTACCCCGGGTCCGGGCGGCGGCGAGCCGGTCCTCGATGGGGTCGTGCGAGGCGACCAGCATGCCCCGGACCCCCTGCTCCTCGAACAGCGCCAGATAGGAGTCCTCGCGGGCCCGGTCACCGCCGGAGTTCGCCAGGAAGACGGAGAGCCCGGCCTGTGCCGCCCGGCGCTCGACCCCCTCGGCGATGGTGGCGAAGAATGGGTTACTGACGTCGGGCACGATGTACGCGACGGTGCTGCTGCGTCCCAGGCGAAGCTGCCGACCGGCGTTGTTGCGTACGAAGCCCAGCTTCTCGATGGCCTCCTGGATGCGCTTCGCCTTCTCCGCGGATACCCTCGTCGGATGGTTGAGGAAGTGGGACACGGTGCCCATCGAGACGTCGGCTAGCGCGGCGACCTCCCGGATTCCGACCCTCGGCACTTCGAACCTCACAACACCCTTCGTCTGACAACTACGGTAGACACGCGACAGGCGGCGGCACCACCCCGGGTTACGACTCGACGGACTCTAGCCGGAGCATGCGGGCGATCACCCGGTCGAGTTCGCTGTCATCGAAGATCTTCTTCCAGTCGGTGCGGATAATGGTCTCGTGACCGTAGTCCATCGCGATGCGGCACGCGTCCGAGAACGGGTTCGCGCCGCGCAGCGTGTTGCTCAGCGCCACCTGGACGTGTCCGTACAACATGGCTCTGGCCGCCGGCTCGGGCACGCCCACCGTGTTCACGGTCTCCGCCAATGCCTCCCGCAGCAGGTCGCCGACCATGCAGGCAACGGTCTCGACCAGCGTGGGCTCGAGCACGGCGAGCTGCTTGACGGTGACCCAGTGCACGTCGATGACGGGTCCGTACATGATCCGGATGATCGTTTCGGCGATCTCCCGCCGGGCCGGGGCGTCGCTCTCGAACGCGGCCACCACGTCCTGCGGCGCGGCGACCCCGCCGAAGCTGTCCGCGTACTCCTCGGGCGTGCTGCGCTCCAGGAAGACCGACGGGTGGCAGGGGTGGGCGACCGCGTAGTGGACGTCGTCCCGCTTGTGCAGCACGCCGGCGTACGCGGCGGCCGGGTCGAGGGTGAGCACGATGGCGTCCGGGCGCAGCAGTGGGACGACCGCCTGGGACACCACGCCGAGGGCGATGTCCGGAACGGCGAGGATCACCACGTCGGCGTCGCGCACCGCGGTATCCGGGTCGCTGAGTTGGCGTCCCGCCTCGACGACGCGCCGCTGGGCAGCGGGGGAGTTCTCGCTGTAATGGACCACGTGGCCGGTGCGCTGCAGGTTGTCCGAGATCCGCATGCCCATCTTGCCGCCAGCGCCGACGAGGGCGATCTCCAGAGGACTTGCCATGATCATTTCCTCCTTAGGTAGGTCATTCCCTGTTCTGTCCACCGGTTCTCGAGCGAGAACGTGCTGACCTCGTCGCCCTGCCAGGGCAGCCAGTGCTCGATGATCCGGCTGATCCCCCGCTCGGCGGGGCGTACCCGGGCGAACAGGTAATCCAGGTCGAGCAGGCCCTCGCCGAGCGGGCAGCTGGCCAGCCGGAAGCCGACCCAGCTCTCGTCCCGGGTGAACCGGAAATCCTTCATGTGCAGGTTGACGACGTGTTCCGCGACGGTGTCGATCACCTGGTTCGGGTGCTCCAGCGCTGCCACGCAGTTCGCCGGATCGAGGCAGATGCCGAGGTTGCGACTGCCCACCCGGTCCACCAGCGCCACCAGGTCCGCCGACGGCACCTGCTCGTACGTCTCCAGGGCGACCGTCACGCCGGCCCGCTCGTACCCGGGGAGCGCCTCGGCGAGCAGTCGCGCGGCCTCGGCCAGGGTGGGCCGCGACGTCGCTGTGGTGAGCATGGTCCGGACCAGCCTCGCCCCCAGCCGCCGCGCCAGGCCGAGGTAGTTCTCCAGGTGCGCCACGGCGAGCCCACGGGTGCCGAGTTCCAGGGCCAGACCGCCGGCCCGGGCTCGGGCGGCGAGCGCGTCCAGCCGCTGCTCGTCGAACCGCTCGACGGCCGGGTAGTCACAGATCTGGAACACCTCGGCGCCCAGCCCGATGGCCCGGTCGACCATCTGTTCGAGCGAGAGCGGTTCCGTCGCGCGGGCCGAGTGCTGCCAGAAGAACGCGTACGTGCCGAGGCCGATGCCGCTCATGCCGGCACTCCGCTTCGCTCCGTACCGCCATGAGGCTTGTCCGCCCTGAGCTGGCTGATTCGCTCGCTACGCTCGCTCATGCCGGCAACGCCATCCGTTCCGCCTCGTCGAGGACCTCGCCGAGCCGCCGCGGGTCGTGCGCGAACCGGCCCAGGAACAGGCCGTCGACCTGATTGCCGAGCCGGGTGAGCAGCCCAGGGCCGGCGCTCCCGCCGTAGATCACCGCGCTGCCGGCGAGCTTCGGGTCGGCGGCGATCCGGTCCCGTAGCGCGGTACAGACGGCGCCGATATGCGCCGGCCCGGCGGGTTCGCTGGCGCCGATGGCCCAGTGCGGCTCGTAGGCGACGACGATCTCGCCGGGCCCGCTCTCCGGGCCGAGCGCCGCATCGAGTTGGCGGAGGCACTGCCGCGCGGCCTGCGTCACCGACCCCGGCTCGGCCTCCCCGACGCAGAGTACCGGGATCAGGTTGTTGCGCAGTGCCGCGGCGGTCTTGCGGGCGACCGCGTTCTCGTCCTCGCCGAAGTACCGCCGGCGCTCGGCATGCCCGATCACCACGTAGCGGCAGCCCAGGTCCCGCAGGTCCGCCCCGCTCACCGCGCCGGTGTAGGCGCCACGGTCCGCCCAGAACAGGTCCTGCGCGCCGACGCCGAGCCCCGAGTCGCGTACCCGCTCGGCGACCAGCGGCAGCGCCGGGAGGCTCGGTGCCACCCAGAGCCGGACGTGTCCCCTCTGCACGGCAGGCCGGCTACGGGCCAGTTCACGCACCTGTTCACACCAGCCAAGGGTTGTCGCGACGTCGAGGTAGAGCTTCAGGCTCACTCCGATCGTGACGGCGGCCGTGCGGCTCACGTCTCGTACCCGTCGAGCACGGCCACCTTCTGCGCCGAGGCGGACGACTCGTCGAACTGGTGGGTGAGCCACTCGCGGGCCAGGCGCCGGGCGAGTTCCAGGCCAACCACCCGCTGGCCGAAGGTGAGCACCTGGGCGTTGTTGCTGAGCACCGAGCGCTCCACCGAGTAGGAGTCGTGCGCGGTGACCGCACGGATGCCGCGTACCTTGTTCGCGGCGATCGCCACGCCGAGGCCGGTGCCGCAGATCAGCAGCGCCCGGTCGGCCCGCCCGTCGGCGACGAGTTGGGCGGCGGTAACCGCGACGTGCGGGTACGCGGTGGTGTCGTCGGCGCCGACGCCCACATCGATGACCTCGGCGACCAGGTCATTCGCCTCGAGATCCCGCTTGAGCACCTCCTTGTACTCGAAGCCGGCGTCGTCCGAGCCGATCACGATCCGCCATTTCTCCACGTTCATCCGGCCTCCCCGGTGGTGGGACCTACGCTGTCGAGCACCGCGCGGAGCACCAGCGCCAGTGAAACGGCTCCGGCATCCGGCGTGCCCAGGCTCCTCGTGCCGTGTGACCTCGCCCGGCCGACCCGGGGCAGCAGGTTGGCGGTCGCCTGGGCGGCGGACTCGGTGACCGGCACCGCAGCCGCCAGCGCCGCCGGGATGCCACCCGGACTGGCGGCACGGAAGGCGTCGCGAAACGGTACGAGTGCGTCGACCATCGTCCGGTCCCCGACCACGGCCCGCCCGGCGGCGAGGACCGCCGTCGTCGCTGCCTCGATCGCTGCTGCTGCGGCGGCGGCGTCAGGCTCGCCGTCGTCGCCGAGCGCCGACCCCGCCGCCCGCAACGCCGCGCCCCACAGCGCGCCGGACGTGCCGCCGGCGCGGTCCGCCCAGGCGTCCGCCGCCCGGCGCAGGCTCGTGCCGGCGCCCCCGCCGCCGGCGGCGACGAACTCGGCAGCGTCGAGTGCGGCGTGTACACCACGCTGCATGCCGATGCCGTGGTCGCCGTCGCCGACGATCGCGTCGAGGCGGCCGAGCTCGTCGACCTGCTCGTCGATGCCGCGGGCGGCGGCGGCGAACGCGTCCCGCACGGCGCGTCCCGCCCGCCGGCCCGCCTCGGAGGCCGGCGCGACGGCGTCCTGAACCGGGGCGCCGGCATCGGCGGTACTCGCCCCGGTGACGCCGCCACCGACGCTGCTCGTACCGTCGGCGGAAGCGGGGGCCGCAAGGCACGGGCCAGCGGCGTTCTTGCGGAAGGCCGGTGTGTTCGCCGACGCCCGCCACAGCCGGTCGAGCTCCTCGTCGAGCCAACAGAGGGTCAGCGAGACCCCGGCCATGTCGAAGCTGGTGACGAACTCGCCCACCTCGGGCTCGACCACCTCCACGCCGGCCCGGTCGAGCAGTTCGGCGACCGCGCCGTAGAGCACGAAGAGTTCCTCGTACTTGACCGACCCCAGACCGTTGAGGATGGCCACCGCCCGGGCCCCGCGGGCCTCGGGCAGGTCGTCAGGCGGCTCCGCGAGCAGCGAGCCGACCAGGGTCCGGGCCAGTTCGTCGGAGGTCGGCACGTCCCTCTCGTCGATGCCGGGCTCGCCGTGGATGCCCATGCCCACCGCCATCCGCCCGTTCGGCACGGTGAACAGCGGCGCTGCGGCGCCGGGCAGGGTGCAACCGTCGAACGCGACGCCGAGCGAGCGGGTCCGGTCGTTCGCCCGGCGGGCGAGCCGGGCCACCTCGTCCAGTGCCCGGCCCTCGGCACTTGCCGCACCGGCCACCTTGAACACCGCGAGACCGCCGGCGATGCCGCGCCGCAGCCGCCGCTCCGTCGGCCGGGCGCTGGAGATGTCGTCGGTGACGACCACCGTCTCGCAGTGGATACCCTCGGCACGTAGCCGGTCCTGCGCCAGGTCGAAGTTGAGCACGTCGCCGGCGTAGTTGCCGTAGCAGAGCAGCACACCCCGACCCTGGTCGGTGGCGCGGGCGACCGAGTACACCTGCTGCGCCGACGGGGCGGCGAACAGGTTACCCATCGCCGCGCCGTGCGCCAGCCCGGCTCCGACGAGACCCGCGAAGGCCGGGTAGTGCCCCGACCCGCCGCCGATGACGAGCGCCACCCGCGGGGCAGGGTCGGGGGTGCGGCGGACCACGCCACCTGGAACCCGCCTCACCCACGGTGAGAACGCCCGGGCGAAGCCGCCCGCCGCCTCGTCGGCAAAGGCCGCCGACTCGTTGACCAGTCGCGCCACCGTGGCACCTCCTCGACGACACTTGAAACGTGTCAACAGTAACCCAGGACGCCGCCGAGGCAAACAGGTGGCTGCTCAGTCGCAGTTGCGCAGCGGGATCTGTCATGCTGAGGCGATGGCGATCATCCAGGCGGGCGCCGAGCTTGAAACGTTGTACACAGGCGCCAGGTGGGGTGAGGGGCCGGTCTGGCTGCCGGCGACCCGGCGGGTCCGATGGAGTGACATCCCCAACGACCGGATCCTGGAGTACGACCTAGAGTCCGGGCACACCAGCGTCTACCGCAGCGGGGTGGAGTTCACCAACGGCCGTACGCTCGACCGTGGCGGCGCGGTGGTGCAGTGCTCGCACGGGCGTCGTGCGGTCGAGCGGGAGACCGCCGCAGGGCTCACCACGCTCGTCGACTCCTGGGCCGGCAAGCGGTTGAACTCGCCGAACGACGTCGTCGTCGCGGACGACGGCGCGATCTGGTTCACCGACCCGCCCTACGGCATCGTCTCCGACGCACAGGGCCGTCCCGCGGTCCAGGAGTACGACGGGTGCCACGTGTTCCGGTTCGACGAGCGGACAGGCGAGGTCACCAGCGTGATCACCGACATGTGGCACCCGAACGGGCTGGCCTTCGCCCCGGACGAGCGGGTGCTCTACGTCTCGGACAGTTCGCTCGCCCGGCACCCGGACGGCCGACGGCACATCCGGGCATACGACGTGGTCGACGGGCACTGCCACAACGGCCGGGTACTGGCCGAGATCCAGCCCGGATTCCCGGACGGGCTCCGGGTCGACCAGCTGGGCCGGATCTGGACGTCGAGCCACGACTCGGTGCAGGTGTTGGCGCCGGATGGCACCCGACTGGGAGCCGTACCCGTGCCGGAGCCGGTGTCCAACCTGTGTTTCGGGGGCGAGGACGGGCGGGATCTGTTCATCACCGGGGCGACGAGCCTCTACCGGATCCGGACCACCACCCGGGACGCCCGGCCGAGTGTCGGATAGCGCAGGTCCCCGGGCCGCGGCCAGCGATCACGGCGCGGGCCGGCCGAGCGCCGCGTGGAGCAACCTGCGGCGCCCTGGCCGGTGAACCGGTGTGCTCCGGGCCGGCTGGCGGGTCAGTCAGCGTCCGGGCCCAACGGCTCCGGGATCTCGGCGCCGTTCTCGACGAGCGTGTCGGTGACCACCCGAATGGCGTTGAGCGCGCGGGGGAAGCCCACGTACTGCACCGTGTGGATCACTGTCTCGATGATTTCGGTGGGCGTCATCCCGGCCCTGAGCGCCCCCCGGGTGTGGCCGCGTAGCTGCGGCTCGAGCCCGCCCATCGCGACCAGTACGCCGAGCGTGATCATCTCCCGCTGGGCCAGGGTGAGGCCCGGGCGCGAGTACACGTCGCCGAAGTTGAACTCGATGCCGTAGCGGGCGAGGTCCTGGGCCAGGCCGGTCTGCATGGCGATCAGCCCGTCGGCCTTGCCCTCGCCGTACAGTTCCTCGAACCTGCGCTTGCCCTTGGCCAACCGATCGGTCATGCGGTTTCTCCTGTGTCAGATCGAATGCCCGCCGTCGAGCGGCAGGATCACCCCGGTCACGTTCACCGTGGCCGGCGATGCCAGGTACACCACGGTCTCGGCCAGATGGTCCGGCTCGCCGAGCAGCCGGGTGGGAATCTGGCTGAGCAGGGCCTCGCGCCGTTCCGTCGTGTCGTTGTCCCGGCCCGGTGTCGCCTGGGCGCCGGGGGCGAGGCAGTTCACGGTCACCCCCTGCTCGGCGACCTCGATCGCGAGCGCCTTGGTCAGGCCGACCACGCCCGCCTTCGCCGCGGCGTAGGCGGTGGCGCCTCGGACCAGTCGCCCGCCCGCGATGGCCGCCACCGAGGCGATGTTGACGATCCGCCCGTGCCGCTGGGCGAGCATCGAGGGCAGCACGGCCCGGGTGACGTTGAAGACCGTTGTCAGGTTCCGGTCGACCTGGGTCGACCAGGTCTGGTAGGTCATTTCGTGGAAGAAGCTGACGGCGCCGCCGCCCGCGCCGTTGACCAGGATGTCGACGCCGCCCCACTGCGCGATCAGGCGCTCCGCCGCAGCCTGCACGGCCTCGAAGTCGGTGAGGTCGACCGCTTCCGTCCAGGCGTCCACCCCGTGCGTGCGGACCCGCTCGGCCACCGCGTCGAGCCCGACGGGATCGAGGTCGAGGCCGGCGACCCGGGCGCCTTCGCGCGCCAGGTGTTCGCAGATGACGCCGCCCAGTGCTCCGGCCGCGCCGGTGACGACGGCCCGTTTGCCTGCCAACCTCATGGCGCGACCCGGACGTCCGGATCGTCGTTTCGACACTCAGCGTTACTTTCGATCATGGGTGCCATGCTTCCATGTTGCTTGAAACGTGTCAAACGCGGGTAATGTTACGAGTGCTCGCCCAGTGCGCGCCCCGGAGATAACGAACGTGCAATTTGGCCTTGTCCTGTGCTTGACAGTGGTCGAGGCCACCACTAGCCTCTGCGCTTGAAACGCTTCAATCTCCCATCGCGCTTCACAAGGAGGAAACGTGACCCCTACAGCGACGAGGCGGCGTGGGTGGGTTGTCCGGTCTGCGGCGGTGGGTGCTGCGGCCACGCTCGTGCTCGCCGGCTGCGCCCCGGGTGGTGAGGATGGCGGCGAAGACGGCGACAGTGCCACCGCGTTCAGCCTGCTGACCCCCGCCGAGAACGCCATCATCCGGAACGAGCTCACCGCGCTGTCGAGCGGTGCGTGCCAGACGCAGAACACCGCCCTGCCGTTGAGCAGCGAGACAGTGGCGCAGTCCGACGTGGTCCAGAAGGTTACCCTGCTGGCCAGCCAGAAAGCCCTCCCGGTGATGTTCGTGGCGGGTACCGCGCAGGTCAGGCCGGACGGCGACCTCGGCAAGAACAAACTGACCGTGGACTACGAGACGAAGCTCAAGGAACTCGGCCACTGGGACGACATCCTCCCGGCGGCGGCGGCCACGGTGAAGTCCGCATACGGCGGCAACATGGCTTCCCTCCCGTTCCAGTACAACATCGAGGGCATCTTCTACAACAAGACGCTCTTCGCCCAGCACGGCGTCACCCCGCCGACGACCTGGGACGAGTTCGTCGCCGTGGCCGAGAAGCTCAAGGCAGCCGGCGTCGTGCCGATCACCCAGGCCGGCGCCCAGGGCTGGCCGATCACCCGCCTGATCGGCAACTACATCTTCCGGTCCGTCGGACCGGACGCGATGACGAAGGTGCAGAACGGTCAAGCCAAACTGACCGACCCGGAGTACGTGGCGGCGGCCCGGACCATCGCCGATCTCGGCCGCGCGGGGCTGTTCGGCGAGGGCGTCACCTCTCGGGCCGCCGACGCCGCGAACGCGCAGTTCCTCAACGGCCAGGCCGCGATGACATACACCGGCTCGTACTTCCTGGCGAACCTGAACGACCCGGCGCAGAACAAGGTCGGTGTGTCGAACGTCGGCTTCATCCCGTTCCCCGGCGTCGACGGCGGCAAGGGCAACAGTGGCCAGTGGCCGGCCAACGCGGGCGCGGCCACCGCGACGTCCGCCGCGGCGTACGGTCCCAAGGTCGGCGACTGGCTCGGTTGCATCGCCGAGAACTACGGCAGCAGCGTGCTGAAGAACCAGGGAGTGATCTCCGGGTTCCGGCTGAACCAGCCGGTGGACGCCATTCCGCCGCTGACGGCGGAGTTGCAGGCGATCGTCAGCAAGACGACCGAGACCGTCCTCTGGTTCGAGGCGCTGTGGGACGCGAAGACCACGGCGGACGCGCAGAAGAACGTGGCGCTGTTGCTGACCGGCCAGCAGTCGCCGGAGCAGTACATGGCGATGTTGCAGGCCGACCTGGAAAAGGCACGCTGAGCACAGGCGCGACCATGCGGCGGAACATGCGGACGTGCCCGACCACGGGGGCGGGGGAGCGGAACCAGATCGAGTCTGGTCCGCTCCCCACCCGCCGGCACGCCGTCGTGTCGTTCGGTGGCGGCGTCGCCCCCTCGAAAGGAACGATGTGAAGAGCGTCCTCGGCGACAGAAAAGCGATCCTGATCCTGCTCGGGCCCGCGTTGCTCGTCTATACCGGCGTCAAGCTCGTCCCGGTCTTCTGGTCGCTCGGTCTGACGTTCTTCACCGGCAATCCGCTCAGCGGCTACGAGTACATCGGGTTCGACAACTTCGTCCAGTTCTTCCGGGACCCGCAGGCACGCGCGGCGCTGGGCTTCACCCTCCGGTACGCGCTCGTGCTCTCCATCGGGCAGATAGTCCTCGGCTACGCCCTGGCGCTGATGTACGTCTTCGTGCTGCGCAAGGCGTCGACGTTCGTGCGTACCGTGGTGTTCTTCCCGACGGTGCTGCCGACAGTGGCGGTCGCCCTGCTGTTCAAGAGCCTGTTCGCGGTCGGCCAGCAGGACGGTCCGGTCAACGCGGGTCTCGACGCGTTCGGGCTCTCGTCGATCGACTGGTTCGCCACCGGGGGCGGCACCTTCGTCGTGGCGATCCTCATGGAGCTGTGGCGGTCGATGGGGTTCTTCGCCGTCCTGCTCTACGCCGGCCTGCTGGACATCCCCGACGAGGTGCTGGAGTCGGCCCGGATGGAGGGGGCGACCGGTTGGCGGCTGGTGCGGTTCGTCGTCCTGCCGCTCTCGCTGCCGGTACTGCTCTCCTCGGTCATCTTCAGCCTGAACAACACCATCAAGGTGTTCGACACGCTGCTGGCCCTGAACGACGGCGGGCCGGGCGGCCAGACCACCCCGCTGACGCTGCTCATGTACCGGACCGTCTTCGACTACGCGGACTACGGCTACGGCAGCACCATCGCGTTCGTGCTCACCATCATGTGTCTACTGGTCACGCTGGCGGTGTTCCGGTCGGCCCGACGCGACAACACCAGGAGCTGAGGCATGGCGATCCAGTCCACGGCAACGAGGCCGACCGCGACGCGCCCCGACCCGTCGCGCCCGGGCCGGGCGGCGCGACCCGGGCGGGCCGGCCGGTCCCTGCGGCGGCTGCCGGTACGTCTGCTCATCACGCTGCTCGTGCTCGTCGAGGTGTATCCGATCGTCTGGCTGGTGCTCGGCTCGTTCAAGACGCAGAACGAGTTCTTCACCGAACCCACATGGGCGCTGCCCCGGCAGTTCAGCTTCGACAACTACCAGGAGGCGTGGCTCGGCGGCGACCTCGCCCGGAACCTGCTGAACAGCGTGCTGGTCACGGTCCCGTCGGTGGCGTTCATGATCGTGCTCGGCATCGCCGCCGCGTTCGCCCTGGAGGTGTTGGTCTGGAAGGGACGCAACACGGTCCTGCTCGTCTTCCTGGCCGGCATCATGGTCCCGGGGCAGATGATCCTGGTCCCGCTCTTCACGGCCTACTTCCAGATCGGCCTCACCAACACGCTGTGGCCGCTCATCATCACGTACACGGTGATGGGCCTGCCGCTGACGGTCTTCCTGATGGCGGCCTACTTCCGGGCGATCCCGCGGGAGGTCTTCGAGTCGGCGACGATCGACGGGGCGGGGATGATCCGGGCGTTTCTCCGCATCGGGGTGCCGATGATGCGCAACGCGATCGTCACCATCGCCCTGGTCGAGTTCTTCAGCGTCTGGAACGACCTGCTCATCGCGCTCACCTTCACCACCCGGGAGGAACTGGCCACGGTCCAGGTGGGGCTGCTGCACTTCAGCGACGAGTACGGTGCCACCGAGTACGGGCCGCTGTTCGCCGCGATCAGCCTCAACGTGCTCGGCATGCTGGTGCTGTACCTGTTCCTGAACCGGCAGATCATGGCCGGCCTGGCGGCCGGTTCGCTGAAGGGCTGACATGACGGTTACTGGACTGACCCTCGGGGCCTCGAGCCTCGGCGCCCGGCACCCCGAACCCGACGCGCTTGAGCTGGCCGCAGCTCTGCTCCGATCGCCGTTCGGGCAGGTCGACACGTCGAACGCGTACGCGGGCGGGCGCAGCGAGGCGCTGCTCGGTGCGGTGTTGCGGGACTGGTCGGAGCCCGGCCGTCCGGCGACCATCTTCTCCAAGGCGGACGCCGACCCGGCCACCGGCGGGTTCGACGGGGACCGGGTGAAGCGCTCCTTCGAGGAGACGGTCGAGCGGCTCGGAGTCGACCATCTGCCGATCTACCACCTGCACGACCCGTACGGCATCACGCTCGCCGAGGCGACCGCGCCCGGCGGCGCGGTCGAGGCCATGGTCGCGCTGCGCGAGCAGGGGCTCGTCGGGGCCATCGGAATCGCCGCCGGTCGCCGCCGGCTCGTCGAGGAGTACGTCCGGACCGGTGCCTTTGACGCGGTGCTCACCCACAACCGGTACACGCTGGTCGACACCAGTGCCGCGAGCATCATCGCGGCGGCCAAGGAGCGGGGGATGCTGGTCTTCAACGCCGCGCCGTTCGGCGGCGGGATCCTCGCCGGTTCCGCGAACGCGCGAGGCCGCTACGGCTACCGGCCCGCCCCGCCGGAACTGCTCGGCCACGTCGACCGGCTGACCCGGATGTGCCGGGAGTGGCGCGTGCCGCTGGCCGCCGCCGCGCTGCACTTCTCGTTGACCGCACCCGGCGTCGACTCGACCGTCGTCGGCGTTTCGGACCTCGGCCGGCTGGCCGAACTCGAAAAGCTGGCGGCCTTCCCGATCCCGGACGGCTTCTTCGCCGCGGTCGCCGGGCTCGGCACACCACCGACGACCACGCTCGACGACTGAACGGCACCTGGATGACCGACCTGCGTTACGTCGAGGACGTCGCGCCCGGCGCCGGCCGACGCCGGCCCCGCGCCGACTTCCGCTCCGACGCCCCTCGGCTCTGCCTGAACGGTAGGTGGCGGTTCCGGCTCTCCCCGACGGCGGCCGGTACCGGACCCGGGTTCGCCGCGCCGGACCTCGACGACACGGACTGGGCGACCATCCGGGTACCGGCACACTGGGTGCTCGAGGGGTACGACCAGCCGCTCTACACGAACACGGCGTTCCCGTTCCCGCTCGACCCGCCCCGGCTGCCTCGGGAGAACCCGACCGGCGACTATCGGCTGCGGTTCGACCGGCCGGACGGCTGGCCGCCTGGTCACGCCGTGCTGCGTTTCCAGGGGGTCGACTCGTGCGGCCAGGTCTGGCTCAACGGAGTGGAACTGGGGCACTCCAAGGGGAGCCGGCTGCCGTTCGAGTTCGACGTGACCGACCACCTGCGCCCGACCGGCAACGTGCTCGCGGTCCGGGTGCACCGCTGGTCGTCCGGCAGCTATCTGGAAGATCAGGACATGTGGTGGCTGCCGGGCATCTTCCGGGACGTGGAGCTGATCGCCCGGCCCGTCGGATCCATCGACGACTTCTTCGTCCACGCCGGCTACCGCCACCTGGACCGGACCGGCACGCTGCGGGTGGACGCCGACGTAACCGGGATGGTGGAGATCCCCGAGCTCGGCCTGCGGGTACCGACGGGCGTCGACGTGGCGCTCGCCGGCATCGAGCCGTGGAGCGCCGAGTCACCCCGGCTGTACCGGGGGACGCTGCGGGCCGGCGACGAGCGGATCGAACTCGCCGTCGGGTTCCGGACCGTCTCCGTCGAGGGTGGACGGCTGCTCGTCAACGGGGCGCCGGTGCTGTTCCGCGGGGTGAACCGGCACGAACACGACCCGGACCGGGGTCGCTGCCTCGACGTCGAGACCATGCGCCGCGATGTCGTGCTGATGAAACAACACCACATCAACGCGGTCCGGACCAGCCACTACCCGCCCCATCCGGAGTTCCTGCGGCTCTGCGACGAGTACGGGCTGTGGGTGGTGGACGAGTGTGACATCGAGACGCACGGCTTCATCTACGCCGGGTGGCAGGGCAACCCGCCCGCCGATCCAGCGTGGCGGGCGGCGCTGCACGACCGGGTCGAGCGGATGGTGGAGCGGGACAAGAACCACCCGAGCGTGGTGGTCTGGTCACTGGGCAACGAGAGCGACTCGGGAGCGGCGTTCGGCGAGATCGAACGCTGGATCCGGGAGCGCGATCCGTCCCGGCCGATCCACTACGAGCGCGACCGCAGCTACCGGCACTCCGACTTCCACAGCCTGATGTACCCGTCGCTGGCGGAGCTGGAGCTGATCGGGCGGCGGGAGGAGCCGGCGCCCGAGGGCGTGGAACCGGGCTCCGCCGACGACGTACGCCGCCGTGGCCTGCCGTTCCTGCTCTGCGAGTACGCCCACGCGATGGGCAACGGGCCGGGGTCGCTGGTCGACTACCAGCGGATCCTCGAGGGGTACGAGCGGTTCTGTGGCGGCTTCGTCTGGGAGTGGATCGACCACGGGCTGCGCGGGCGGACCGCGGACGGCGTCGGGTACTTTCGGCACGGCGGAGACATCGACCACCAGCCCAACGGCGGCCGCTACTGTCTGGACGGGCTGCTCTTCGCGGACCGCACGCCGTCGCCCGGACTACGCGAGTACGCGAAGGCGATCGAGCCGGTCGACATCGCGGTGGACGCCGAGGCGGGCTGGCTGACGCTGCGGAACCGGTACGACGTGTCCGATCTGGCCCATCTGCGGCTGTCCTGGACAGTCGAGGACGACGGTGTGCCGGTGGCGGCCGGCGAGTTCGACCCGCCCGCGGTGCCGGCCCGATCCTCGGCCCGGGTGCCGCTGCCGGAGGCGGCTCGCGGCACCGCCGCCCGGGCCGGCGAACGCTGGCTCACTGTGCGGGCCGTGCTCGGCGCGGCCACGAACTGGGCATCGGCCGGGCACGAGGTGGCCTGGGGCCAGGGCCGGCTCGCCGAATCGGTCCCGCCAGCCGGTCCATCTGATGTCGGGCTGGCGGGTCCGCCAGTCGTCCCGCCCGCCGGTCCACCTGATGTCGGGCTGGCCGGTCCGCCGGCCGTCCCGCCGGTCCGTCCACCTGATGTCGGGCTGGCCGCCGAGGGGGCGCTCGCTCGGCCGCCGACCCGGTCCGGCCCGGCGATCGTGGGGGACCGGCTGGTCCTCGGCCCGGCCGAGTTCGATCCGGGTTCCGGCCGGCTGGTCCGGTTCGGTGGGCTTGAGGTGGACGGCCCGGAACTCGATGTGTGGCGGGCACCGACCGAGAACGACCACGGACAGGGCGCGCTGAACGACCTCGTCGCCGGCTGGCGGGCGGTCGGCCTCGACCGGATGCTGCACCGCGTCGACGAGGTTCGCACCGAGGCGGGCGACCGGCTCGTGGTCCGGGTGCGCAGCGGACCGGCGGCCCAGACCCTGGCCCTGCGTGCGGTGCTGCGCTGGGCGCTGTGCGCCGATGCCAGTCTGGCGCTGACCGTCCGGGTCGAGCCCGAGGGGATCTGGGCGGACACCCCGATCGGCGGACACCGCATCACGCTTCCCCGACTGGGCCTGCGGATGGCGCTGCCCGGTGGCTTCGGCGCGGCCCGGTGGTTCGGCCGCGGCCCGGGGGAGACCTATGTGGACAGCCGTACGGCAGCCCGGGTCGGCAGGTTCAGCTCGAGCGTCGACGCGCTTCAGACGCCGTACCCGTTTCCGCAGGAGAACGGCAACCACGTCGAGACCCGCTGGCTGGAGCTGTCCGGGCAGGGGTTGCCCGTGTTGCGGGTGGTGGGGGAGCCGTGGTTCTCGTTCACCGTCCGGCGCTGGACCAGCGAGGCGCTGGACCAGGCCCGCCACCCGTACGAACTGCGTGACTCGGGTCGGGTCTGGCTCAATCTCGACCACGCCCAGCAGGGACTTGGCAGCGCGTCGTGCGGGCCGGCGTTGCCCGAACGGTACCGGGTCCCGATCCAGCCGTACGAGTTCGGCCTGCGGCTCTCGATCTCCGGTTGACGGTGGGGTGCGACGGCGCCCCACCGCGGGGATCCATGGCGGGACGCCGGGTCGGACACTCGTCGGCGGGTCAGTCGGCGGCGAGCTCGGCACGCCAGAGGTGGACGGGCCTGAAGCCCAGGCGGTCACGGGCCCTGTCGATGGACATCAGCGTCTCGAAGGTGCCCAGCTCCTTGCGCAGCGGGACGTCCGGGAACGCCCCGGAGACCAGGTCGGCACTGGGCACGGCGAGCCCGGTGTCGGACGCCGCCACGTGGTACACCTCGAAACCGGGGCGGGCGGCGGCCAACGCGAGCGCCACGGCGGTGGCGCCATCCCGCGCGTCGACGTAGCTCCACAGCAGGTCGCGGCGGTACGCCGGGTCGTGGCCCCGTTCCGCGAACCGCCCGTACTCGCCGGGGCCGGTCACGTTGGTGAACCGCAGTGCGGTGACGCGCAGCTCCGGCTCCCACCGGACGAGCTGGGCGGCCATCGCCTCTTCGAGGACCTTGCCCAGCCCGTACGTGTTGTTGGCCCGGTGCGGGCTGTCCTCGTCCAGCGGCAGGTACGTGGGCGCCTCGGTGAACGGGAAGCCCACCGCGCTGATGCTGGAGGCGTAGACGATCGTCCGGATCCCGGCGCGCAGGGCGGCATGGAACACGTTGAACGTCACGGTCAGGTTGTGGTGGAACGTGGTGACGTCGGGCACGAGGCCGTTGACCGGGATGGCGGCCAGATGCACGAGCGCGTCGAGGCCCCGGTGGCGGGCGGTGACCCCGAGCACGGCGTCCAGCGTCTGCCCGTAGTCGCCGAGGTCGACCCGGGTGAAGCCGGCCCCGGGCGTACCAGTGAGGTCCAGACCGAGGACCTCGTGCCCGTCGGCGCGGAGCCGTTCGACGGTGGCCCTGCCGAGCTTGCCGGAGCTGCCGGTGACCGCGATGCGCGAACTCATCTCGTCACCGCTGCCGGGAAGTCGGCGGGTACCGGCCTGGCCGGCACCGGATGCCCCTTGGCGTCCGCCTCGGTCAGGTGCAGGTGGCCGGTGCGTCCGCCGAGCGGCAGTCCGCTCTCCACGAAGAACCCGCGCAGCGTCTGGTACACCTCGACCACGTCGTGGACGTCACCGGCGCGGATGAGGACGATGTCGCCGGCCTGGACGTAGCGCTCCGCGCCGTCGACGAGGATCTTCGCCTTCCCCTCGCCGATGAACCAGATCTCGTGGTCGTCGTGGTAGTGGCGGTCGAATCGGCCGTTCTCGGTGGGCACGGCGAACCGCCCGGCGCCGGCGATGTCGCACCAGTCCGGGCGGTCCGTCGGGTTCAACCACTGGCCGGGTTGGTAGACCGGCATCTACCCGGCCTGCGTCCATCGGGAGGCGACGCCCGGCTCGAGGATGCGGGCGTCCGGCAGCTCGTCGAGCCCGGTCTCGGCGCCGCCCGGGGTGTAGACGACGACGAGGCGGAGCGGGCGCCAGGTGGTGTTGTCCGTCGAGTGCAGGGTGTTCGCCGGGATGTAGACGGCATCACCCTCGCGGATCGGGAACGCCGGTCCGTCGCCGACGGTCTGCGCACCCTCGCCGGAGATCACGTAGATGACCTCCTCCTCGTTGGGGTGGACGTGCGGCGCGTGGCCCTGGCCGGGGTAGATGACGACCTCACCGGTGGTGAGTCCGGCGCCCTCGTCCAGGTGGGGCGTGACCAGCCACTTGATGGTCCCCCAGTCGAACGTGCGGGTGGGCACCTCGTCGGGCCTACGTCCACGCATGGCCGATGTCATCGCAGATTTCTCCGTTCGGTGATTCAGTGCAACGGGATTCAGTGCAACGGGATGGATCAGTGCAACGGGATTGACTTGAAGTCGATCGCCTGCTGGGTGATGGCGCGCTCGGTGGGCAGCCGCTCCATCGACGACGCGCCGAAGAAGCCGACCACACCCGTGGTGTTCCGCAGCACGTACGCGGCGTCCTCGGGCTCGGCGATCGGGCCGCCGTGGCAGAGGACGAGGATGTCCGGGTTGACCGCGACAGCGGCGTCGCGCATCTGCTGGACCCGGGCGGCCGACTCCTCCAGCGTCACGGCGGTCCGCGCGCCGATCGTGCCGCTGGTGGTCAGCCCGAGGTGCGGTACCAGCACGTCGGCGCCGGCCTGCGCCATCGCCGCCGCCGAGTCGACGTCGAACACGTACGGCGCGGTCAGCAGGTTCCGCTCGTGGGCCTGCCGGATCATCTCGACCTCGAGGTCGTAGCCCATCCCGGTCTCTTCGAGGTTCTGCCGGAATACGCCGTCGAACAGGCCGACCGTGGGAAAGTTCTGCACGCCGGTGAAGCCGATCGCGGCCAGTTCGTCCAGGAACCTGCCCATCAACCGGAACGGGTCGGTGCCGTTGACGCCGGCGAGGACCGGGGTGTCCCGCACGATCGGCAGCACCTCTCGGCTCATCTCCACGACGATCTGGTTCGCGTCGCCGTACGCGAGCAGGCCGCTCAGTGAGCCGCGGCCGGCCATCCGGTACCGGCCCGAGTTGTAGATGATGATGAGGTCGACGCCACCCGCCTCGGCCGCCTTCGCCGAGATCCCGGTGCCGGCGCCCGCGCCGATGACCGGCCGGCCGGCGGCGACGGTCGCCCGCAACCGCTCCAGCGCTGTCGCGCGATCCATCTCAGCTCCTCTCGCTGATCATGCGATGCAGCAGGTCGGCCGCCAGGTTCGCCACCTCGGGGTCGTTGATGTGCCGCTCGGTCTCGACCAGTGTCACCGTGCTGCCACGTACCACGTCGAGCACCGCGCCGAAGAGTGCCGCGTCGGCCGCCGGATCGTGGAACGCCATGTCGGGCGCGTCGAGGGCGGAGACTCCGCCGCGGGGCAGCACGAGCGCGGTCGGACCGGCCGCGGCGGCGAGCTTGGCGCCCACCCGACGGCCCAGCTCGGCGCTCTCCTCGGCAGTGGTTCGCATCAGGGTGACGGTCGGGTTGTGTACGAAGAACTGGCGGTTCGCGAACAGCTCGGGGACGGTTTC
The DNA here is from genome assembly GCF_016862935.1 of Plantactinospora mayteni. Classification (GTDB taxonomy): domain Bacteria; phylum Actinomycetota; class Actinomycetes; order Mycobacteriales; family Micromonosporaceae; genus Plantactinospora; species Plantactinospora mayteni. The sequence goes on along the minus strand of NZ_BONX01000052.1, from coordinate 23,984 downwards.
TCGCGGGCCGAAGTTCACCATGTCCAGCGCGCCCAGGCTCACCACCTGCGGCACTCCGGCGACTCCGGCCGCGGTGAGCCGGTCCGGTCCAGCGCTCAGCACGCCGCCCACCAGGTCGTCGGCCAGTTCGGTGGTGGTCAGGTCGAGTACCCCGGCGAGCAGCTCGGACCTGGCCAGCGCTTCGAGTGCCCGGCCGCCGGCGCCGGTGGCGTGGAACACCAGCACCTCGTACCCCAGTTCGGTGAGTCGGGCGCGTGCCACGTCCACCGCGGGCGTGGTGACGCCGAACATCGAGGCGGCGACGAGCGGCCGGTCGTGAGCCTGGGCCGCGGCCGGAGCGGTGCGGGCCGCGTGCGCGGTGGCCATCGCGGCGAGGCCGGCCGCCGCGTTGCCGAGCACCGCCCGGGACACCTGGTTGACCCCGGAGATGTCGACGACGCTGTACATCATCGTCACGTCGTTCGCGCCGACGTAGGGCGAGACGTCGCCGGACGCCATGGTGGAGACGATCAGCTTGGGCAGGCCGACCGGCAGCTCGCGTACGGCGCGGGCGGCGATCGAGGAGCCGCCGCTGCCGCCGAGCGCGAGCACCCCGTTGAGCCGGCCCTCGTCGTGTAGCCGGGCGAGCACCGCGGCGGCCCCCTGGCCCATGGCGGTGACCGCGGCGCCGCGATCGTTGCCGTCGCGGAGCGCGTCGATCGACGCGCCCCCAGCCTGGGCGACCTCGACCTGGTCGATGGTGATGGGGTCGGTGAAGCCGACGGCGGCCCGGATCCCGGTGTCGACGACGACTACGTCGACGCCGTGCTCACGTAGCCGGTCGGCCACCCACTGGTACTCGGTGCCCTTGGTGTCGAGAGTGCCGACGAGTGCGACGGAGGCGGGGCTCGTCCGACCCTCGTTGCGCTGGCGTGGTGTGGGAACGGTCACGAATCCATCCTCAGGCCAAGTTTGAAACGTGTCAACCCTGTCCGATATGATGTTTCCGCCTCTACTTGAAACGTGTCATTACGTGGTCGGTCCTGCCGGACAGCCTTCCCGGCCGATGGCCCGACGCCGGCGGAAAGGACCCGGGAACTCGATGAGCGTCACCCCGAACGCCCCGACGGCGGAGCAGCATCGAGTCCCGCTGGGCATCGGTGAAGCGCGGCCTCGGCTGTCCTGGCGGACCACGGCGCCGTCCGGATGGCAGCAGGAAGCCTACGAACTGGAGATCGCCCGGGGCGGGCAGGTCACGGTCGTCCGCGTCGACTCGGCCGACCAGATCCTCGTGCCGTGGCCGAACGAACCGTTGCGCTCCCGGGAGTCCGGGATCATCCGGGTCCGCGTCCACGGCAGGGATGTGACGTCGCCCTGGAGCGAGCCCACCACCGTCGAGGCGGGGCTGCTCGAACCGGACGATTGGACCGCGGTCCCGGTCGGCGCCGGGTGGCCCGAGGAGGCGGAGTCCGACGAGCGCCGGCCGAGCCTGGTCCGCCGGTCCTTCCAAATCGACGGCGAGGTCGTGGCGGCCCGGCTCTACAGCAGTGCGCACGGTCTCTACGAGGTCGAGATCAACGGGCGCCGTGTCGGCGACGACGCCATGTCGCCCGGTTGGACCGTGTACCCGCGGCGCCTGCGCTACTACACCTACGACGTCACCGACCACATAGGACAGGGTGAGAACGTCATCGGTTCGTGGCTGGGCGACGGCTGGTACCGTGGCCGGCTCGGCTGGCGCGGCGGCTTCCGGAACCTGTTCGGCGGCGACCTGTCCCTGATCGCACAGCTTGAGGTGCGCTATGCCGACGGCAGCACTCAGGTGATCGCCACGGACGAAACATGGCGGGCGGCGGCCAGCCCGATCCTGCACTCCGGCAACTACGACGGCGAGGCGTACGACGCTCGCGAGGAGCTGACCGGCTGGTCGGAGCCGGGATTCGACGACCGTTCGTGGAGCCCTGTCGCGATCCGGTACCGCGATCCGGCCACCCTGGTCGCACCGATGGGCCCGCCGGTCCGGTGCACCGAGGAGGTTCGCCCGGTGGCGGTGCTGCGTACCCCTGCCGGCGCCCGAGTGCTGGACTTCGGGCAGAACCTGGTCGGCCGGCCCCGGATCCGGGTCGGCGGAACGCGCGGGGACAGGGTCACCATGAGCACCGCCGAGGTGCTACAGGACGGGGAGATCTACCGGCGCCCGTTGCGCGACGCGAAGTCGACCGACAGCTACATTCTCGCCGGCCGCGAGGTCGAGGAGTGGGAGCCCCGGTTCACCTTCCATGGCTTCCGGTACCTCCAGGTGGACGGCTGGGCGGGCAACCTGGATCAGGCCGTGGCGAGCGGCGACATCGTCGCCCGGGTCTACCACACCGACATGATCCGCACCGGTTCCTTCGAGTGCTCCGAGCCACTGCTGAACCGGCTGCACGAGAATGTGGTCTGGAGCATGCGGGGCAACTTCCTCGACGTACCCACCGACTGCCCGCAGCGCGACGAACGGGTCGGCTGGACCGGCGACATCCAGGTGTTCGCGCCCACCGCCGCCTTCCTCTACGACTGCTCCGGAATGCTCGCCTCGTGGCTGGTCGACCTCGCCATCGAGCAGCTCCCCGACGGCACCGTTCCGTGGTACGTACCGGTCATCCCGGCCCGGCACATGTGGACACCGATCCGCCCCGGCGCGGGCTGGGGCGACGCCGCCGTACTCACCCCCTGGGCGCTCTACCAGCGTTTCGGGGACATCCAGATCCTCAACCGGCAGTACCCGAGCGCCAAAGCCTGGGTCGACCTCGTGGACAAGCTCGCCGGCGACGACCACCTGTGGGACGAAGGGTTCCAACTGGGCGACTGGCTCGACCCGAGCGCGCCGCCGGACGCCCCGGCCGCCGCCACCACCGACAGGTACCTGGTCGCCACCGCCTACTTCGCCCAGTCCGCGCGGATCCTCGCCCGGATCGCCGAAACCATCGGCGAAACCGACGACGCCGTGCAGTACCACCGGCTCGCAGACCAGGTACGCGCGGCGTTCGCCGGGCGGTACCTGACCGGGTCCGGCCGGCTGAAAAGCGACACCCAGACCGCGTACGCACTCGCCATCGTGTTCGACCTGCTCCCCGAGGGGCAAGCGACGCTGGCCGGACAGCGGCTGGCCGAACTCGTCGCGGCCGGCGGCAACCGTATCGGCACCGGTTTCCTCGGCACCCCCGTTGTCACCGACGCGCTGAGCCAAACCGGGCAGCTCACGGCCGCGTACAACCTGTTGCTGGAGCGGGACTGCCCATCCTGGCTCTACCCGGTCAGCCAGGGCGCGACCACGATCTGGGAGCGCTGGGACAGCATGCTGCCTGACGGTACGGTGAACCCCGGACAGATGACCTCGTTCAACCACTACGCGTTCGGCGCGATCGCGGACTGGCTGCACCGGGTCGTCGCCGGCATCGCACCGGCCGCACCCGGGTACCGGGAGATCCTGTTCCGGCCCCGGCCCGGCGGTGACCTCACCCACGCCGCGGCGGCGCACGAGACGCCTTACGGCCGGGCGGCGATCAGCTGGGAACTCGCCGACCGCACACTCCGGGTGGAGGTCGTGGTGCCGACCGGCGCCCGGGCCACGCTCGACCTGGCCGGCGAGGAACCGCAGCGGCTCGGCCCCGGAACCCACCGGTTCACCGTCGCCTCGCCCTCGGCGACCTCGCGGTAGCCGACCTGGCGACCGCAAGTCCTCCACCACAGTCCACGTTGTCGGACCACAGAGGCTCGGGGGCGCTGTGCCGGATCGAGTAGGCGCGCCGCATGCCGTCAGCTCGCACCTGCGGCACGCGCTCGTGAAGCTGGCGTGCGCTCTCGGGTCGAGCCGGCCCGCCTGACGGCGGAGTGATGTCACTTCTCGCGCGGCCCCAAAGGACAACGGGCAGGACAGCGAAGAGAATGCTCGCAAGTCCGAGAAGGCTGATGGCCGCCGCGACGCCGGTCGCATCGGCGACCAGCCCGGCGAGGGCGGCGCCGAGTCCGTGCGCGGTGAGGTTCGTGGACGCCGCGATGCCCATTCCCCGGGCCCGCTGGTCGGCGGGAAGCAGCTCCGCGAACGTGGACACCGAGATGACGATGAGCACCGCCCAGGCCGCGCCGCTGAGACCGAAGACCAACATGATCATGTACGGGTTCTCCAGCGCGGCGACCGCCAACAGCGGCAGGCCGGGCGTCACGCACGCCACCGGGAACGCCTTCGGGTAGTGGGCCGCGGCGACGTATTTGGCGAAGAGCCACAGGACCACCACGGCGAACAGCCCGGCCGAGGCCAGGAACAGTCCGACCCAGCGCGGGCTGAGGCCCAGCTCGGCGGTGAGCGCCACGGCGAGCGCCTCCGGGGCGATGAGGAACAGGGCTGAGAAGGTCAGCAGGAGGATGGCGCGCAGGGCCGACGACTGCCAGATGAGGCGAAACGTCGACGTGACGGCCGTCGACTCGCCAGGCTGCGCGGCGGGCGGGCGGCGCCGGACGAACAGCAGGACGACGAGCGCCGACACGGCGAAGGTGATGCCATCGATGATCAAACAGGTGGCGGGGGCAACGGCGGTGGCCAGGAAACCGCCGGAGCAGAATCCGGCCAGCGTCGCACCCTGGTTCAACGACTGCCGCAGTGCCATCCCGGCGCCGTACTGCCGCTGCGGCAGGATGTCGCGCAGCAGCGCGAGGCGAGCGGCCTGGTAGGGGCCGCTCAGCAACGCCGACGTCGCGACCAGGCCGCACAGCAACGGCAGCGGGGCACCGGGAACCGCCATGGCAAGGACGACCGCTGCCCGGATCCCGTCGATCACCACCAGAACCTCACGGCGAGGCCGACGGTCGGCCATCGACGAGAGCAGGATGCCACCCGCGACGGTGGGCAGGTACGTCAGCGCATAGGTCAGGCCGCTGAGCCCGGCGGAACCGGTACGTCCGAAGACCAGCAGGGCCAGCGCCACCCGGGCAAGTTGATCGCCGAACACCGACAGCAGCTCGGTCACGGCGACGGCGCAGAACTCTCGATTCCGCAGCAGCGGCTTCATCGGTGTGGCGTCCTTCCCGGTCCCGGCTCGACACGATGTCGCCCAGACCCTGCCACCGCCCGCTGAAGAGCCACTTCCTGTCCGGAAGGCTCCGAGTTCAGTAGCTGTCAAGTCGCCGATGGTTGGCTCTGACTCAGCGCTGACGACCCGGAGGAGGTGGCCATGAAGAAGTTCACGCCGTACTGGTGATCCCAGGGTGTGGAGTCAGCAGGCTGCCCGAGATGACATGGCTACGGACGGGCAGCCCTGATGACGGCCGGCGGGAATCTCTTCGGAGCACACCGCCGGCCGTCCCCGTTGCGGGGGAAATGTGGTCGGCTCAGCGACCTTTCCAGGACGCAGCCGGCGTGTAGACCCGACTCCGGATCGGCCCGCGCATCGCACCCGGGCCGACCGTGGCCGATGCCGAGAGAGGCGCCGGTCGCACTTATCATGCTCGCATGACGGACCCGACGTCTCCGTTCGGTGACCGCCTGCGGGGGTTGCGCCGGGCGGCCGGGTTGACGATGGAGCAGTTGGCCGAGGCGTCCGGGGTCAGCGCTCGGGCCATCTCGGACATGGAGCGTGGGCATAGCCGTGCGCCGCAGGTCCGCACCCTCGCTGCGCTCGCCGACGGCTTGCGTCTGACCGACCACGAGCGGGCCGGGCTGGAGGCGGCGGCGAGGCAGGCCCGGTCGCCCAGCGCCGCCGGCCGGCCCCGGCTGTGTGAGCTGCCGCGTGGTGTCACCGACTTTGTGGGCCGGGTCGGCGACCTGGTCGTGGCCCGGGAAACGGCGCGGCAGGTCGGCGGCGGCGCGCCGCCGCCGGTGCTGGTGGTTCACGGGCAGCCGGGTTTGGGCAAGACCGCGTTCGCGGTGCGGGTCGCCGAAGATCTGCGTGACGCCTTTCCCGATGGCGCCCTGTATCTCGACCTGCGGGGCACCGACCCGGTTCCGCTTCCGGTCGGTGAGGCGCTGATTCGCTTGCTGCGCGCCCTCGATGTCGGCTCCCGTCAGATCGCCGGCAGCGACGACGAACGGTCCGCGCAACTGCGCGGGATGTTCCGCGACCGGCGGTGCCTGCTCATTCTCGACAACGCCGGATCGGAGGCCCAGGTCCGGCCGCTGCTTCCCGCCGCGGGTGGGTGCCTGGTCGTGGTGACGAGCCGGCGGACGCTCGGCGGCCTGGAGGGCGTCCAGCGGATCGGGCTGACGCCGCTCGCGCCGGGAGAGTCCGCCCGCCTACTGGGCGCGATCGCCGCCCAGGCGGTCGACTCCGCCGCGACCGGGCAGGTCGAGACGGTGGCACGGCTGTGCGGGCACCTGCCGCTGGCCCTGCGGATCGCCGGCACCCGGCTCGCCAGCCGACCGCAATGGACGGTCGGGCATCTGGTGGACCGGCTCGCCGACGCCGACCGCAGGCTTGCCGCGCTGGCCGCGGGGGACACCGCGGTGGCGGCAGCGTTCGCGCTGTCGCACGCGCAGCTGTCCGTCGCGGCGGCCACGGTGTTCCGCCGCCTCGCGCACGTCCCGGGTGCCGATTTCGCGGCACCGCTCGCGGCGGTGCTGACGGAAACCGCGGCTCCCGAGGCGGAGGACCTGCTCGACGAGCTGGTGGAACTCGGGCTGCTGCAGCCGGTGGATGCCGACCGATACCGGTTCCACGACCTTATCCGCCTCTACGCCGACGAGCGGCTGCGGATCGAGGAACCACCCGCCAACCGCGCCGTCACCCACCGACGGATGACCGACTGGCTGCTGGAGACTGCCATCGTCGCCGGTCGCTGGCACGAGCCCGGGTACGGGGCGCTGCCCGACGGCTGGGCGGGCCTGGTGCCGCTGGCCACGCTCGACGAGGCCGGCTCATGGCTGCGGGCGGAGGCCGGTAACTGGCTGCCCGCGCTGCGCACCGCCGCCGCGGACGGCCGCCACCAGCTCGTCGTCGACCTCGCCGAGGCGATGCACTGGTATTCCGACGCGTCGTCCCGCTGGCCCGGCTGGTACGAGGTCTACGGATTGTCCCGGACGGCCGCCGCCGCGCTGCCCGACCGGCGCCAGCAGGCCGTGCACCTCAACTACTACGCCTGGGCGGCTGCGTGGAGCGGGCAGCGGTTCGACGAATCGGCCGAGGTCGCGATGGAGGCATTCCGGCTGGCCGAGGCGATCGAGAACCTCCAGGAACAGGCGTGGGCGCTGCAGTACGCCGGGACCGCCTGGCGGTCCTTGAACCGGCTCGACGACGCGCTGTGGGCCGGTCGGAAGTCGCTCGACCTGGCCGACCAGGTCGGAAACCACGACGGGTACGTGCAGCACATCATAGGCGTGGCCCTCACACTCGCCCGGCAGGGTCGTTACGACGAGGCCATCGACGAGCACCAGCGAGCCCTGGCCGAGCTGGAACGCCGCCCGGTGTCGCCCCGTCCCGCCCTCGTCGCCCGGGTGAACGCGCTGGTCTACGCCGCTTATGCGTGTTGCTTGGCCGGGCGTTGGGAGGAGGCGCTGCGTACGGCCGAGCTGGCCCTGTCACCGACGACCGAGCTCGGCGCGCCGCGCATGCTCGGCAGCGCGCACCTCGCGATCGGGCAGGCATGTGCGGCCCTCGGCCGTACCGCCGAGGCCCGCCCCCATCTAGTCCGTGGCCTCGACCTCGGGGGAGGCGCCGTGCTGAAGGAGCTCGAGGAGGCGGCGCGCGCGACGCTGGCTGGACTGGACGCCGACGATTCTGCGTAATTTCCTGCGTGGTTCGTCCCGGGCCACGCTGATTACATGGGGACACCGCGGCACCCGACCCGATGAGAGTCCCCATGTCTGTCAGTCACGTCACCATCCACGACGGTACCCGGATCTTCTTCAAGGACTGGGGTGCCGGCCGGCCGGTCGTGCTGTCGCACGGCTGGCCTCTCAACAGCGACAGCTGGGAGGCGCAGCAACTGTTCCTCGCCGGGTGCGGTTACCGGGTGATCGCCCATGACCGGCGCGGCCACGGCCGGTCCACCCAGACCTGGCACGGCAACGATCTGGACACCCACGCCGACGACCTCGCCTCGCTGATCGACCACCTGGACCTACGGGACATCACACTGATCGGGTTCGCCACCGGCGCTGGCGAGGTGGCCCGCTACATCGGCCGGCACGGTACCGCCCGGGTCGCCCAGGCCGTCCTCGTCTCCGCCGTCCCGCCCTCTCCCGACGACATGCCGGTCGAGATGATCGACCGGATCCTCTCGGATTTCCTCGCCGACCGGTCACAGCTGTACCGGGATCTCGCTGACGGGCCGTTCTTTGGCGACAACCGTCCCGGAGCCGACATCTCGCAAGGCATCCGGGACGCGTTCTGGCTGCAGTCGATGACGTCCGGGCACCGCAACGCCTACCAGTGCCTCACGGCGCTGCCAGCCACCGACCTCCGCGCCGACCTCGGCCGGTTCGACGTCCCAACCTTGATCATCCACGGCAACGACGACCAGATCGTGCCGATCGATGTCGGCGGCAGGGCCTGCGCCACGTTGGTGCCGCACGCCGAACTCGTCGTCTATCCGGGCGCGCCGCACGGCCTCGCCCACACCCACCAGCACCGGTTGAGCCTCGACCTGCTGGCCTTCCTGAAGAAGTTCAACGACTGAGTGAGGTGGACGTCAAGCATGCTCGGGTCGTCTTCGATCAGGGCCGGCGGGAACAGACCGGAGTTCACACGCGGACACCCGCTCATGCAGATCCTGGGTCCGCTACGGCTGTGGCGTAATGGTGTTGAACTGCACCCGGGCCCCCGGCAACAGGCGTATCTGCTCGCCGTGCTCCTGGCCCACGCGGGCAGGCCGGTCAGCACGAGCGAGTTGATCGATCTGGTCTGGGCCGACGACGCACCGGCGTCAGCGGTGAACATCCTCCAGAAGTACGTCGGAGCGCTGCGGCGGTTGCTGGAACCCGGGCTGTCCACCCGCAGCGCCGGCTCGTACCTCGCGCGCCGGGGCGATGGCTACCTACTCACCGCCGACCCCGGCATGCTGGACCTCGTCACGTTCCGGACGTTGGTGGAGACCGCCCGGACATGCCTCCTGGATCGGCAGCGAGATCGGGCGCTCGACTGTTACGCGCAGGCGCTGGGGCTGTGGCGAGGATCCGCGGGTGATGGACTGGCCCACGGGCTGGCGGCGATGCCGGTCTTCACCGCGTTGGATGGCGAGTTCTTCGACGCGTGCGTGTCGGCCGCGCCGCTGGCGGTCTCGCTGGGCCGGCCCGAGCGCGTACTCCAGGCTTTGCGGCTGGCGGCGTGGATGGCGCCGCTACACGAGACGGTGCAGGCGGCTCTGGTCACCGTGCTGGGTGCCACCGGTCAGCGGGCGGAGGCGTTGTCGGTGTTTCGAGCGACTCGGGCCCGGCTCGCCGAGGAGCTCGGTGTCGTCCCCGGCGCAGCGTTGGAGACCGCGCACCGCAGCGTGCTGAACCAGCAGGCGACGCCGGTCGGCGCGGCCAGAAGGAAGCCCGTCGCCGTGTCGGAGACCCCGCTCGGCGCTCTGGTGGGGCGGGTCGGGACGATTGCCGTGCTGCGGCAGACGGTCGAGTTGGCGTTCACCGGAGGGACGGGGCTCGCCTTGGTCGAGGGTGAGCCCGGCATCGGCAAGACCCGCGTCCTAGAGGAACTCGTCGGTGAGGCGGAACGGCGCGGCGCGCTAATCGCGTGGGGCCGTTGCCTCCCAGACGACGCGACGCCGTCGATGTGGCCGTGGATGCAGGCGGCTCGAGCGCTCCTGGGCGAGATGCCGCCGGAGTGGCAGGCTGACAGGCTCGGTGTTCCCGTGGATACCCGTGGCGGCGAACCGGCCGTGCCGGAGGTTCCGGACCGCGGCGCCCGGTTCCGGCTGTTCGAACGGCTCGCCGCGCTCATCGGCCGGGTCGCGGCAGCGCGGCCGGTGGTGCTCGTCTTCGACGACCTTCAGTGGGCCGACGGCGCCTCGCTCGAGATGTTCCGTCACCTGGCGGCCCGGCTGTCAGCCGGCACCGTCGTCGTTGGCGCACTCCGCGACCGGGCGCCCGTGCCCGGACCGGACCTGGCCCGGATGCTCGCTGCGGCGAGCCGCCTACCCGATCACCGCAGGATCCGGCTCGCCCCGCTGCGCCCGGCCGACGTGGCCGAACTCGTCCACCTCGAGACCGGCCACCGTCCTGAGCCGGCGGTCGCCCGCGCCGTCCACGCCCGCACTGGCGGCAACCCGTTCTTCGTGCGGGAGCTGGCCCGGTTCCTCACTGATGGCGGTCCACCCGCGGCGGACGGCGCTGTGCGGTGCGGTGTTCCGTCCACCGTGCGAGACGTCGTCCGCGCGCGGACAGACGGCCTCGACCCCGACAGCAGAGATCTCCTGCGGATCGCCGCGCTCATCGGAGCCGACGTCGACCTCGCGCTGCTTGCCCGCGCCGCCGGCATCGACGGCCAGACCTGCCTCGACCGCATCGAGCCGCTGGAGGCACTCGGCCTGCTCGAACCCCGTGACCCGTACACGGTCCACTTCCCGCACGACCTGGTCCGCGAGTCCGTCGCTGCGGCCACACCACAACGGCGGGTCGCCGACCTGCACCTGCGCATCGCCGACGCGCTCGATCGCAGCGACGCCGGGCGTCTCGCCCACCACCTGTGGGCGGCCGGCCCGCTCGCCGACCTGCCCCGAACCGTCGGTGCGCTGGTACACGCAGGCAGGCGGGACGCCGCCCGGCGGCTGATGGCCGGGCCGGGCTCCGTCGCCGGCCAGTGCCGCGTGGACGGAGGAGACCGCGCCGGCTACGGCACCAGCGGATCAGCTACGTCCGCGCCGTATCCCGCAACCAACGCATCCCCACCACAGCCGGCCACCGGCGCCCCGACCCGTTGGCCACCGCCGCCCCCGTCGAGGCGTGGGAACGGCGCAGGTGCGGTGACGGCGCCAAAGGTTCACGCCGCTACGCCTGGGCCGCGGCCACCCTCCCTGACGCCGACACCGACGGATACCACCAGTGGCTGCTGATTCGCCGCAGCACCAACCCCGACGACCGCGGGCCTCGGGATCCAAGTGCACTAGCGCTGGTTGGCGGCGCGACGCCACGCGGCGTTGCGCAGGAGGCGTAGGCCGTTGAGTCCGACGAGGATGGTGGATCCTTCGTGTCCGGCGACGCCGAGTGGCAGGGGCAGGGTGCCGGCGAGGTCCCAGGTGACCAGGATGGCGATGAAGGCGCCGGCGATGGCGAGGTTCGCGATGACGAGTCGGCGGGCGCGGCGGGCGAGGGCGATGACGGTGGGTAGGGCGGCGAGTTCGTCGCGGGTGATGACCGCGTCGGCGGTGTCGAGGGCGAGGTCGGATCCGGAGCGGCCCACGGCGATGCCGACGTGGGCGGTGGCGAGGGCGGGGGCGTCGTTGACGCCGTCGCCGACCACGGCCACCGCTCTCCCCGAGCCTGTAGTTCCCGTACTGTCGTGACCTTGTCTTGCGGCAGCAGGCCCGCGCGGACGTCGGTGATGCCGACCTGCGCCGCGAGCCGGGCGGCGGCGCGTGGGTTGTCGCCGGTCAGGAGCTGCGGTGCCGCGCTGGTCAACGAGGTGAGCCGGGTCACGGTGTCGGCGGCGCCGGGGCGGACCTGGTCGGACAGGCCGAGCACGCCGGCGGGTTCACTATCGACCCGGACCACGATCGCGGTACGGCCAGTCCGCTCCAGTTCGTCAACGGCGGCGCGTGATCCACAGACCCGGCAGTCCGGGGGAGCGCCGGAGCGTCAGGTGGAAGGGCGGAGGCCGGCTTGATAGGCGAGTACGACCAGTTGGGCGCGATCACGCGCGTCGAGCTTGGTCATGGCGTGGTTGACGTGGGTCTTGACGGTGAACGGGCTCAGTGTGAGTTGCTCGGCGATCTCGGTGTTCGACATGCCGGTGGCCACGAGGCCGACGATCTCGCGTTCCCGGTCGGTCAGCCCGTCGAGAAGTCCGGAGACCGTGACGGTACCTTGGTCGCTCAGGGCCAGATACCGGGCGATCAGCCCTCGGGTGGCGGCGGGGGATAGCAGAGCGTCGCCACGGGCTACGGTACGGATCGCGTCGATCAGCGCCTCCGGGCGTGCGCTCTTGCCGAGGAAGCCGCTGGCGCCGGCGCGGAGCGCGTCGAAGACGTACTGGTCGACCTCGAAGGTGGTCAGGATCAGCACCTTCACGCCGGCCAGGCTTTCGTCGGCGGTGATCTGGCGGGTTGCGGCCAGACCGTCGAGTACGGGCATCCGGATGTCCATGAGCACGACGTCGGCCCGGGTCTGCCGGACCAGTCGGACGGCCTCGCTACCGGTGGCGGCTTCACCGACGACGGTCAGGTCAGCGGCGCTGTCGACCATCAGGCGCAGTCCGGCGCGGACGATGTCCTGATCGTCGGCGAGCAGGACGCGTACGGCCGTCATCGCGTGACACCGGCTGCGGCCGGCAGTTCGGCGGTGACCCGGAAGCCGCCCTCGGGACGATGGCCGGCGGAGAGCCGGCCGCCGAGTGTGGTGGCTCGCTCCCGCATTCCGATGATGCCGTGTCCGGTCCGGCTGGGTGCCCGTTCGGGCGTGGAGCTGTGTGGTGGTCGCCCGTCGTCGTCCACGGTCAGTGCCAGCGTTGCGGGGGTGAAGGTGAGCCGGATGGTCGCGGCCGCTCCGGCCGCGTGTTTGGCGGTGTTCGTCAGGGACTCCTGGATCAGCCGGTAGACGGTGAGGTCGACGGCCTCGGGAAGCGGGCGGGGTGGGCCACTGATCTCGTAGGTCACGTGCAGGCCGGTGGCGGCGAAGGACGCGATCAGGTCGTCGAGCCGGTCGAGCCGTCCGGCCGGTTCGACGGGTTCGGTCTCGCCGGGCTGGCGCAGCAGGCCGACCGTGAGCCGTAGTTCCTCCAGTGCCGCCTCGCTGGCGTTCTGGATGTGGGCGAGGGACTCCCGGGCCTTGCTGAGGTCTTTGCCCAGTAGGTAGGTCATCGCGCCCGCCTGCACGTTGATGAGCGCTACCTGGTGGCCCACGGCGTCGTGCAGTTCCCGCGCGATCCGTAGTCTCTCGGCCTGCACACTGCGGCGTGCCTCGTCATCGCGGCTCTGTTCCGCTCGGCGGGCCCGTTCTTCGAGCATTGCGCGTCGTGCGCGGTTGGCGCGAACGGCTTGGCCGAGGGCGGCCGCCGCGAGAAGCCACGGCAGCGTGGCGAGACTGGCCAGCGCGATCCTGTCCTGCAACGCGGATACCACGCCGCCGGCCAGGACCACGGCGACGCTCACGGCCGTGCTGCCGGCGATCACCGCGGTCTTTTCGGCGCGCAGGGAGAACAGCAGCATCGCCGCTGCCAGGGCAGGCCGGGCGGGCGGCTCCGGTGCGCCGGCGGGCAACATCGCGATCACACCGGCGGTCGCCGCCGCCAGGATGAGCCAGGTCGGCCAGTGTAGGGCCGGGACGACGACGAAGCTCGCGCAGACCACCAGGGCGCTACCGAACACCGGCACCGTGAGCGCGGGCTGGACCTGGACCGCCGCAATGGCCATGGTGATCAGGAACAGGACGCCGGCACCGGCCGCGTGGGTGGCCGTGGGATGCGCGACGGCGTACCGGTGCCACCGGTGACCCACCCGTTGCACGGACGCGGCCACATTCCGGCCGCCGGCCCTGCGACGAAGGCCACTGGCCGGCTCCTCAGCTCCCACACGCCGACAGTAGGCAACCCGTCGCCGCAGCGGCAAAGAAATCGCACCGAGCGCAGTAGGCAACCCCGTGCCTGGCCCCGTGGGCGCCTGCGATCGCAGTAGCTGCCGTGCCCGGCATACCGCGATCGGAGCGGATCGAGTCACGACGCCAGGCCGAAGACCGGCAGGGTCCGCATGACGAACGATGTAAGCGTCGCGTTTCACCCAGGTCTGGCGGGTCGCGCACCGGCCACAGCCACACCTTGACGCCGCCGTCCACCGACGACGCGGCGGCGATTTCGTAAGCCTTGGACAGGAGACCTCAGCATGGCCTCGTTGCTGTACCGGCTCGGCCGGTTCTCGTTCCACCGCCGATGGCTGGTCACCGCCGCATGGCTGGCCGTCCTGATGGCCGCCCTGGTAGGCGCGCTCACCCTGTCTGGGCCCACGCAGGAGACGTTCAGCATCCCGGGAACCCCGGCCCAGAAGGCGGTCGACCTGCTCGCCGGACGGTTCCCGCAGGCCTCGGCCGATGGCGTCACCGCCCGCGTGGTGTTCGCCGCACCCGGCGGAGAGAAACTGAGCGACCCGGCATACCAGCGGGCGATCGGTACCGCGGTCGCTGAGCTGAAACAGGCACCGCAGGTCGCCTCGGTCAACGATCCGTTCACCTCCGGCACGATCAACCAGGCCGGCACGATCGGCTTCACCCAAGCGACCTACACGGCCAACGCCGACGATCTCACCGATGCCGCCCGCGACACGCTCACGGCGGTTGCCGCCCGCGCCCGGGCAAGCGGGCTCAGCGTCGAGATCGGCGGCAATGCGCTCGACAGCTCACCCAACTTCGGCGTCGGCGAGATCATCGGCGTGGTCGTAGCCGCGGTCGTACTGATCATCACGTTCGGGTCCCTGATCGCGGCCGGCCTGCCGCTGCTGACCGCGCTCCTCGGCATCGGAATCGGCATCGGGGCCATCGTCACGGTCTCCGGCTTCGTCGACCTCTCCTCCAACACCCCCATCCTCGCCCTGATGCTCGGCCTCGCGGTGGCCATCGACTACGCCCTGTTCATCGTCTCCCGATACCGCGACGAACTCGCCGCCGGCCACGACCACCATGAGGCCGCCGGCCGCGCCGTCGGCACCGCCGGCTCGGCCGTCGTCTTCGCCGGCCTCACCGTGATCATCGCCTTGGCGGCGCTGACCGTCGTCGGGATCCCGTTCCTGGCCCAGATGGGTCTGGCCGCCGCGTTCACCGTCGCGGTCGCCGTGGTCATTGCATTGACGCTGCTACCGGCCCTGCTCGGCTTCACCGGTCGCCGCCTCACCGCCGGCCGCATCCGGCAACCGCGCCCCGACGACGTGCGGGCCCGGGCCACCCTCGGCACCCGGTGGGCCCGGACGATCGCCCGACGGCCGGTGGCGGTGCTACTCACCGCGGTCATCGCGCTCGGGGTAGTCGCGCTGCCAGCACTCGATCTGCGCCTCGGAATGCCCGACGACAGCACCGCTGCTCCGGAGACCACCCAGCGCAAGGCCTACGACACCCTCTCAGCCGGCTTCGGACCCGGGTTCAACGGGCCGCTCATCGTCGTCGTCGACGCGACCGCGGGTACCGCCCAGGCAGCCGCCGACCAGGTCGCCCAGCAGATCCGCGGGCTCGACGACGTCGCCACCGTCACCGAACCCACGCTGAACCCGGCAGCCGACACCGCCATCCTGACCGTCATCCCCGCCAGCGGTCCCAGTGACCCCGCGACCGAGAGCCTGGTACGAGCCATCCGCACCCGCGACGGCAGCATCCCCGGCGCGACCATCGCCGTCACCGGACTGACCGCCATCAACATCGACATCTCCGCGAAGCTGGGCGCCGCCCTACCGCCCTACCTCACGGTCGTGGTCGGCCTCGCCTTCATCCTGCTCCTGCTGGTGTTCCGGTCACTGCTCGTGCCGATCAAGGCAACCCTCGGGTTCCTGCTCAGCGTTGCCGCTACCTTCGGCACCGTCGTCGCGGTCTTCCAGTGGGGATGGCTCACCGACGTACTCGGCGTCGAACAGGTCGGACCCATCATCAGCTTCCTGCCAATCGTCCTCATCGGCATCGTCTTCGGCCTCGCCATGGACTACCAGGTCTTTCTGGTCACCCGGATGCGCGAGGAATACGTCCACGGCACCCCGCCCCGGGAAGCCGTGATCACAGGCTTCAGCCACGGCGCCCGCGTCGTCACCGCCGCCGCGATCATCATGATCAGCGTCTTCTCCGGGTTCATCCTCGCCCCGGACGCCATCATCAAGTCCATCGGCTTCGCCCTCGCAGCCGCCATCCTCTTCGACGCCATCATCGTCCGGATGACCATCGTGCCCGCCGTGATGACCCTGCTCGGCAAGGCCGCCTGGTGGCTACCACGCTGGCTCGACAACATCCTGCCCAACATCGACGTGGAAGGGGAGAAACTGCGCCACCAACTCGACGACAGGCCGGTCGAGAGAACCCCGGAACACGTACCGGCCTGACCCGGAGGACCTCACCGTCCCGTTCGGCTGGTCATGGGCCGACCAGGTCGCCGCACTGAATTCGACGGCGCGTCTGTCTCACCAACCCGTTACCTAACGAATCCCGAACGGCCCGCCGAGGTCCGCAGGGATGCCTGCCCGTTACCTGGCCCTCGAGGTCTCCAACAAGATCGGCAGCGTGGGCTCGGCGAGCCGTTCGTGGGGTGGTCCGGCTCGCTGAGTACACGCCTGCACACCTCTGGATCGAGCCAGGTCTCGTGCAAGACCGGCGGACCTTGGCGGGGCAGGACCACCTCGTGACCTCGGGCAGGATGTTGATCGTGATCGCACCCCGCTCGCACGGCGACCGCCTGGCGCCGGGCGGGGGTCCACGGCGCGGCGGCCACCAGCACCGATCGCGGCGTGCCCATCTCAGTGACGGAAGGGGTCGGTGCCGCGTCGTGCAGTTCGTGGGCGGCCCGGCGGTATCGACGCATCCGCCACGTTCTCCGGACTGGCGACGCGATCTAGGGAACCGTGTCCGTGTAGACCTCGACGTCGTAGAGCAGCCGGATGGGTTCACCGTTCGTGACACCGATGAAGACGGGTTCGCCGGCCGGGGTGCGACCGTGGCGCCAGACCTGCTCGCGGGCGGCGTCGCGGGACTCGTGGTGGATCTTGCCGGCCCGATGCAGTTCCAGGACTCGGCGGGCGATGGTCCGGTCGCTGTCGAGCTGTATACGCATCAGGGGCATGTGCTGGTGCTTCCCTCCGTGGTACGAGGCACGAAACTCCCGGCGAAGAAGCCGGCGGCCACGATGCGCGGCTCGACCACCGCAAGCCTGTGACGCCGCGCCCCGCTAGAGGTCGCTACCTGGCGACAGCCGGAACAGGGTGACCGAGTGCGGCGGGAAGGTGGCGGTGAAGCCGTTGGGGTCCACGGAGCGGGTGGATGCCGCCATCGATACCGTGGTCGGCGCAACGTCGTCGTTGTACGCCGTAAACGACGACGGCGCGACTTGGCGCACCTCGCCGGCGCCGTTGCCGACGAACCCGTTGACGACCAGCTGAGCGGTGATCGTGTCGCCCGCCACGGGGGAGCGGTTGACCACCATGACGTACACTGCGCCCGCTGAGCCGCGCGTGGCTGTGACATTGAGCTTCTCATAGCTGTCATCGCATCGGGCCAGCGGCGGCGTGGGGTGGTCACACATCTCCGCGTCGGGTGGGTCGCGAAGTGGGGTGCCCGACACAGTGTGACGGATCCGCTTGCCCCGGGCCTCGAACATTGGCTTTACCGCTTCCCGGGTGGCGGCCTCTGCGGAGAACACGAACCCCTTCCCGGCGGGGCCCAACAGCGTGTACCACCCGTCGGAGGAGAAGTCGTTGCCCTCCGCCCACGGGACGCCCAGCTCCAGCCAGTTGATCCACTGGTCGGCCATGTAGAGCGCGTGCGTCATCGAGGACGCGTAGTTCCTGAACGGCTGGTTCGGTCCCCACAGAGCGCCGTACTCGGAGATCGCGATGAACGGGTGTGGCGCCGAAGTGTTGGCGTTGACCGCTTCCCGCAGGTCGACGACGAACTGCCGCTGATCCCAGGAGCTGAGCATGTGCCAGTCGTGGGCCTCCACGGCGCTGTCCCAGTCGTTCCGCTGCTGCCCCTCGAAGTGGGTGTACGGGTGCGCGGTGAGGCAGTCGTATCGGCTACCCGCCGGTGCGAGCTGCTTGAACCAGCTCGGGAAGTTGACCGCCCCCCACGACGCGCAGACGTCGATGTCGGGGTCGACCGCCTTCATTCGCGCGTAGAAATCGACGAAGCCCAGGTGCGTGGACGTGTAGTCGGCGACCACGGTGGTCCCGGCCGGCGGTATCGCGCCGTGCACGCCGTCGCCGAAGGCCACCTCGCCGACGTGCGGGCGCAGAACGTAGACTCGGTCGTGCGGCCCGGCGGTCTCCAGGCTGGCCACCCGCCGCCAGGTGACGCCGTTGACCCGAAGCGTGAACGTGTCGACCACCGCTGAGGGATAGTTGATGTTGAATACCTGACCGGCGGTGCCGTCGCTCGCTTTCGTCCCGGTCGAACCCGCGCACGGGTTGCCGGAGTCGTCGCGCTGCGCCAGCTTGCCGAGCCCTTCGCCGGTGATGCGCCGGTCGCCGCCCTTGATGTATTGCTCGATCGCGGCCCGGCGGGGCGTTGGTGAGCTTGGATCGTCCTGCGACATCCAGTACCGCTGGTCTGCGTGGTAGTGCTCGTTTCCCAGCTCCCAGCGGGTGACGCCATAGGGCTCCGGATGGCCGTTGGCCGCGCGCACCTCGGCCCAGTCTGTGCCGCCGTTCGGGTTGACGCCGTCGCCGGCCGGTGTATTCGTGTACTCCACGAGGTCGGCCGCGTCGATAGGGTTGCCGATCGTCATGGGAACCATGATCTGTGCTTCCGCACCGATCGCTCGGGTGAATGTCATGTGCTCGTCGAGACCGTAGGCCGGGTACCGTGCCAGCAACACGTCGTCGGCGGGATTGGCGGCGTTGCCAAGGCCACCAAATGGACCGATCCGGCCGTCCCGCTGGCACATCCGGTTACTTCCGATGGTGCCTTTCCACCAGACGGTGTTTCCTACGGTGCCACCCGGCCAGCGCAGCAGCTTCATGCCCATCCGTTGAGCTTTGGCCGCCACGTCGGGAACGGCCCGACCGGCCGCCGGCTCCCAGGTGCCGTAACCATCGAATGTGTATCGATGGTTGGCGCCGAGTATTGCCGTGAAGACATCGCCCTGGTCGTCGCCGCCGCCTCCGGCGTAGAGGGTGATTGTGGCGGTGTCCGCGGCCGCGGGGTGCGAGCCGACCACACCGAACCCGGACAGCGTCACCAGCACGACCAGGCCAACGGCGGCATGACGTCGGAGACGATTCACGCCGCACATCATGACATCGTGCCGCCGCGTCGTGGGCACATCCGCGCGGACGATTGCCGGAACCGGCTTGCCCGACGATCGCGTCGAAACGGCGTGCAGAGATTGTTCGTCGCGGTGATGTTGTGGCCGTCGGCGGCTGCGCGGCGGGCGAGTCTGCCCACGAGCGGCTGTTTCTGCGCCACACGCGGCCCGGTGACGATGCTGGGCTGACCGACCGCAAGGAGTACGCCGACAGCAGACGGCCCGTATTGTGCAAGGCACCGGCCCGCTGGGCGGACAGATACGTCGTCGCCCTGCGGGACGAGTTCCAGCCGCAGGGTGTGCAGCCGGCTGATTGTCTCGGTACGGGCCTGACCCAGCGGTCACGGCGCTCCGCGTGGACCCAACCTACTGGGCGTGGCCGTCCCGATCGAGTTCGGCAAGTCCGGTCAGGATGCGGTCCAAGCCGAACTGGAAATCCTCGTCGGTGTAGCCGATGGTCCCGGTGTTTGCCTGGTCGGCGAAGAGGCGGCAGAACATGGGATACCGGTTCGGTGTCAAGACCCTGCCGAGAAATCCGAAGTAGTCGCCCGTCGCGGTGTCGCTGCCGTCCGCGATGATCGGGTCGAGGGTGAGGCGGGCCTGCTCCCGGACGTAGCCGGAGATCAGGGTGACGGCGCGGAGTTGGTCATGAGCACCCAGGGTCGTTTGGGATAAGGCTCTGAGCATGTGCTCGCCCCACATGAGTTCGTTCGGCGTGCTTGGCGGGCCGGATGTGGGCACCTCCAGGACCCACGGATGCCGTCGGTAGAGGTCGTAGATCTGCCAGGCGATGGCAGCCAGCGACTCGCGCCACCGTCGAGGGTCGGGTGGCGGCAGATCGGGTGGTGGTGCAGCGGCGGCGTCGCGCATCACCACGACGAGGTCGTCTTTGGAGCGGACGTGCCGGTACAACGAAGTCGTCACGGTGCCGAGGGCGGCGGCGACGCGAGCCAGCGATACGGCGGCGAGCCCTTCGCCGTCGGCGATGTCGATGGCGGCTGTGACGATCCGTGCCAAGGTGAGACCCGGTCGCGGGCCAGGCTTGCGCTCGTTGCTCGACTCGCCCGCCCGGGGCCCGTCGTTGAAGCCGCGCCAGGCCAGTTCGACACCCGTCGGTGTCCGTGCTCGGTGCTGTTCGCCCATGGTGCCGTCCCCCTGCTGTGGTGCGTGCGTTGGCAAGCCTATAGTGGCGTAGTAGCCTCGCCACTACCGTGAATACGGTACGCCACTAAGGGGAGAGGGTCATGAAGACGAGAACATCGGTCGCGCCGGTGGGTATGTGGGCAGGTGGCGGCTTCGCTGCCCTAGTTCTGGCTTACCTGGCGGCCCTCACGGTGATGATGGTGAGGGGATTGCCGTTTCCGCCCCAGGAACCGTTTTTGACCACCTTTCATGTGATCATGATGGTCGTGGTCCTGGTGATGGTGCCGCTGTGGTGCGCCATCCACCTCGCGGCGCCGGCGGACCGGCAGGTGTTCACGTTCATCTCGCTGACGTTCATCGTCATGCTCGCTGTGGTGGTCTGCGCCAACCGGTTCGTGGCGCTGACGTTGGTCCGGCAGAGCCCCGGCCTGGGACAGACAGCGGGGCTGGAGTGGTTCCAGCCGTACGGCTGGCCGTCACTCATGTTCGCCTTCGAGATTCTCGGCTGGGGTGTGTTCTTCTCGCTCGCCTGCCTGTTTCTGACCCCGGCGTTCCGTGGACATGGACTCGAGCGCGGCATCGCCGTAACCCTCGCGGTCACGGGCGTGCTCAGCCTGGGTGGCGCACTGGGACTCCTGGTCAACTCCACGGCGATCATGGGCGCGATCGCCCCACTGGCCTGGGGACTGGGTCCGGCCATCGCGGCTGTCCTGGTCATGATCTGGCTGCGGGGTCGGTCGCACGATCCAGGCACTGGGTCCGGCTGGTGTGGGCCGACCCCGGCTATACCGGCCGGCTCGTCGACTGGGCCGCCACCCGCCTCGCACTGACCGTCCGGATCGTCGCCGAACTCGTCGGGCAGACCACGTTCGTCGTGCTGCGCGTCGTTGGTGTGTGTGGAACGCACGTTCTCCTGGATCAACCGGTGCCGACGTACCGTCTGGGATTACGAACGGCTACCCAACCACCACGCCGCAATGGCCCATTGGATCAGATCATTGCGGCAGGGGCGGCGCGATCAGGGAGGCTTCCTCGATTGGGTCCTCAGACGGGTACGAGCAGCGGCTCGGCGCTCCCGGCGTCCTCGACCGCACCGGCCGCCATGGGACGCGGTACCGGCCGACTTCCCCCACCACCCACGCGATGTGACCGGCTTCCCCGGCCTGGATTGCCTCGGGCGCCGGGATGGAACTGCTCCCTGCTCGGCGCGGTGCGGACGGTGCCAGCGGATCGCAACGCCACATGCCGCTGCCCGGTGGGCAAAGATCCTGGCGGCCGATCGAAGAGCGTGGTGCACACCCGAGGCAGGCGCAGGCCGGTCGATCCCGGCCAAACCCTCTTCAGCGGAGCTACTTGGCACTCCCTGCGGGGCCCTCTTCGCTGGAATCCGGCCCGCCACGACGCGCCGTGATCGCCGCACTCTCTCATCCGTGGGGCTACGAGAAGTCCCACATCCAAGCGTTGGACCGGTCCCAGCCGATACTGCCGATGATGCCGGGCATGCCGGAGCGGCGTACGCACGACTACCACCGGCACGGGGTCACCAGCTTGTTCGCCGCGTTCAACATCGCCGACGGCACGGTGATCGGTGAGTCGCACCGCCAGCACCGTGCCACCGAGTTCCGCACGTTCCTGGCCACGATCGACAAGACCGTGCCCGCCTACCTCGACATCCATCTGATCTGCGACAACTACGGCACCCACAAGACGCCGCCGTACCCTGCTACGGGTCGCTGATGCGCCCGGCTTCGTGCTCACGGTGCTGGGAAGGCCGTTGCTCGGTCGTCGATCGCGGAGGCCGAGCTGCCGACGGCGGCGTGAGCAGCCAGGCGATGTGCCCTCAGCTCCAGCGGTAGCGAGTCTGGGACGACTCGCTACCCGTGGCGAAGGCGAACCCCTTGTCTGGCTGGACCCGGTAGAGCTGAACATTGCCGGTCCGAACGGCTTCGCCCAGTTGGTACCAGGTTCCGTCCTCGCGGGTGAGCTGCCAGCCATAGGCCTGCTCGAACGCGGTCGCCACCGCTTCCCTGGTGGCCTGGTCGGTGACCAGGCTCGCACTGCCTTCGATGATGTAGTCCATGCCGGTCAGGGCGCCGGTTCCGGCGGTTAGCGCGCAGCGCGGGTTGGCGCTGAGATTCTTGGCTTTCTGCTCGTTGTCGCCGGTGGTGAACCACATCGCGCCGTGCGACCAGATCGCCAGCAACGGTGTCACGTGCGGGCGGCCGTCCCGGCGCACCGTGCACAGCTGGAATTCTGGATCCGGCGCAGTGCCCACTCCGTCGCCTCCCACGGCGTCGGGTTGGCGCCTGGCGAGGAGAACGGACCGAGGCTGGTCTGCGGCGCGGTCGAGTTGTCGGCCGTATGAGTGGACATGGTTTCTCCTTGTGATCGTCGGCGAATTCCGCCCCGGCGCAGCCGCGGGGAAGGTTCAGCGGGTCCCGGCAAGATGGTCAGCCAGGATCGTGGTGACCGACAGCGCGGTGTCGAAGTTCGGAGCGAGCCGGGTTTTCGTCAGCGCGAAGGCGACTCCCCGCACGGGGTCCGCGTAGGCGTAGCTTCCGCCCCCGCCCGGCCACCCGAACGCCACGGAGTTCTCCTCGGCGGGGGCACCGATCCTGCCGATCGGGAAGCCCAACGCCATCCGCGCCGGAGTGCCGAAAGTCTGGTCCACGCCCTCGAAGGCGAGCGCGGACAGTTCCGCCAGGCGCGCAGAGTCCACGAGCTTGCCCTGCAACACGGCGTTGTACATCGCGGCAAGGCCGTGCGCAGTGGCGATGCCCACCGACGGTATGTCGGCGCGCAGGATCTCGCCGTTGTTGCCGAAGTCGGCACTCGGCTGGTTTTCCCACGGCGCGAGGATCGCGTCACGGTCGTCAGGGCCGGCAGGCCATTGCCGCGTCTGCTGCTCCAGGCGCGCCAACCCGGGCAGGGAATCCTTCGGAGCGGCGAAGTAGAGCTGCCCCTCGATACCGAGCGGCGCAGTGATCCACTCACGCAGCAACTCGCACATGGGCTGCCCGGTCGCGCGGCGGGCCAGCTCGCCGACGAGATAGCCGAAGGTATAGGAGTGATAGCCCATGGCGGTGCCCGGCCGCCAGCGCGGTTCGGCGGCGGCCAGCGACCCACATACCCTGGGCCAGTCGGGAAGCTCGCGCGGGGTGATCTCGCGCGGCATGGCCGGAAGACCGACCGTGTGGGTCAGCACGTGCCGCAGTGTCGCCGTGGCCTTGCCGTGCACACCGAACTCGGGCCACAGGTCCGTGACCGGGCTGTCGTAGTCGAGGAAACCCCGCGCCACGAGTAGATGCGCGAGCGTGGCCGCCACGTTCTTGCCAGTAGAGAAACTGAAGATCGGTGTGTCGGAGGTGACTGGTCGGCAGGTGGCGGGGTCGGCCGTGCCGGCCACCGCGTCGACGATCAGCGCGCCATCCCGATAGACAGCGACCTGCACACCGGTCTCCGCGCCGGTACCGACCAGCGTACCGATATGACGCTGAATCTGTTCCTGTATCTCGCCCATCTCCATCCTCGTCACTCTCCCCCGACCGCGACGGAGGATTCGCACCTCCCCGGAGCGTGGCGCGCCGCCCGCCCGTGTCCTCCCGCCCAGCAAGCCACGTCGGCCGCCGTGGTGTCTCCGGTATGGCCTCGCCTAGTGATTGTGGTTTGCAATCAGTGTCGATGCTAGGCGGCGTGGTGGTAGATCGCAATCACTAGCCGGGACGCTCACCGCTGCGGGTCTGCTGACTGGCGAGGACGCCC
>NZ_BONX01000051.1 GCF_016862935.1 Plantactinospora mayteni | reverse complement strand
TCGCGTACCTCCGCTGTGCGGTAACCGAACGTAGCAAGCTCGAACATGTGTCCTGGCGCTGATGGCAGCCCTCAAGGCGACCAACGTCGATCAGACAGCATTGTGGATTTCTGCTGAGCCGGGAGACAGCTCACTCCACGCTGGGCAGCGGCGGGCCGAGTACGTCGTCAGCGTCGACGATCGTGTACGCGTACCCCTGCTCGGCGAGGAAGCGCTGTCGGTGTGCCGCGTATTCCGTGTCGATGGTGTCCCGGGAGACCACCGTGTAGAAGTGCGCCTGCCGGCGGTCCGCCTTCGGCCGGAGTACCCGGCCGAGCCGCTGTGCCTCCTCCTGCCGGGAGCCGAAGGTGCCGGAGACCTGGATCGCCACCGCCGCCTCCGGCAGGTCGATGGAGAAGTTGCCGACCTTGGAGATGACCAGGGTGGAGACCTCGCCGGCCCGGAACGCGTCGAAGAGCCGCTCGCGTTCCTTGTTGGTGGTCGAGCCCTGCACGATCGGCGCGTCCAGCGCCTCGCCCAGCTCGTGGAGCTGGTCGATGTAGCCGCCGATCACCAGCACCTGGTCGGTGGAGTGCCGCTCGACCAGTGCCTTGACCACCGGGAGCTTGGTCCGGGCGGTTGCCGCCACCCGATAGCGCTCCTCCGGCTCGGCGACCGCGTACGCCATCCGCTCGGCGTCGGTCAGCGTGACGCGTACCTCGGTGCAGTCGGCCGGGGCGATCCAGCCCTGCGCCTCGATGTCCTTCCACGGCGCGTCGTACCGCTTCGGGCCGATCAGCGAGAAGACGTCGCCCTCCCGGCCGTCCTCCCGGACCAGGGTGGCGGTCAGGCCGAGCCTGCGGCGGGCCTGGAGGTCGGCGGTGAACCGGAAGATCGGCGCCGGCAGCAGGTGCACCTCGTCGTAGATCACCAGGCCCCAGTCCCGGGCCCCGAACAGGTCCAGGTGGGTGAAGGCGCCGCCGCGCCGCGCGGTCAGCACCTGGTACGTCGCGATGGTGACCGGACGGATCTCCTTGCGCTCGCCGGAGTATTCCCCGATCTCCTCCTCGGTCAGCGAGGTGCGGGCGATCAACTCCCGCTTCCACTGCCGACCGGCCACGGTGTTGGTGACCAGGATCAGCGTGGTCGCCTTCGCCTCGGCCATCGCTGCGGCCCCGACCAGGGTCTTGCCAGCCCCGCAGGGCAGCACCACCACGCCCGACCCGCCGGCCCAGAACGTCTGCACCGCCTCCCGCTGGTAGGACCGCAGCTCCCAGCCCGGCCGCCCGTCGGTGCCCTCGGTGGCCAGCTCGATCGGGTGCGCCTCGCCGTCCACGTAGCCGGCCAGGTCCTCGGCCGGCCAGCCCAGCTTGAGCAGCGCCTGCTTGAGCCGGCCCCGCTCGGACGGGTGCACGACCATGGTGTCGTCGTCGACCTTCGCGCCCAGCATGCCGGCCAGCTTCTTGCTCTTGGCGACCTCGATCAGCACCATCCGGTCCACCGCCCGGAGCAGCAGGCCGTGCGTCGGGTGCGCGACGATTTGCAGTCGGCCGTACCGGTCCATCGTCTCGGCGACGTCGACCAGCAGCGCGTGCGGCACCGGATAGCGGGAGAACCGCAGCAGCGCGTCGACCACGCCCTCGGCGTCGTGTCCGGCCGCCCGGGCGTTCCACAGGCCCAGCGGGGTCAGCCGGTAGGTGTGCACGTGCTCCGGCGAGCGCTCCAGCTCGGCGAAGGGCGCGATCGCCATCCGGCAGGCGAGCGCGTCCGGATGGTCGACCTCCAGCAGCAGGGTCTTGTCCGACTGCACGATCAGTGGTCCGCCGCTCACGCTCACGCCCTCCCGTTCCGGGTCGGGCGTCCCACGCACCGACCCTCCAGTCTTGCACGATGGATAACGAACCGGAAAAATTCTTCACCTGGGGCAACCGAAGCGGTACTCCCGTGCGTCTAGGTGTCGACGGCTTCTGGGGAGGGCAGATGGTACTGACGCGTCTTGGCACCGGTCTGATCACTCTAGTGGCGGTCACCCTGTTCGGCGCCGGTGCGTGCGCGTTTGATCCGCAGTCGGACCAGTCGGGAGCCGCCGGGGGGCTCACGCCGGTCGGGGCGGCGGAGGACGCAACGGGGGCGAGCGCGCCGCCCGCGCCGGACCAGGAAGAAACCACCCCGACTCCGCAGACCACCCCGAGCAAGTCCGCGCCGACGACGAAGACGCCCACGACGAAGACGCCGACGAAGAAGCCGACCCGCAGCAGTTCGCCGAAGCCGCCGGCCGGCTGCCCGCAGGGGGAGCGGCAGCGCGAGGTCGAGGGCTATCTGGCCCGGCTCGGCGGATTCGGCCCGGTCACCGTCGACGGCCGGCAGTCCGCCGCCGACTGCGCCGCGATCAAGAAGTTCCAGCGCCGCTACGACATCCGGCCGGCCGAGGGCCGGGCCGGCCCGACCACCGCCGACGTGGCCCGGCGGCTGGCCCGCACCGACACCGGCAAGTGCAAGACCGGCAGCGGTACGACCTTCTGCGTCGACCTGACCCTGCAAACGGTCTGGGCGATGCGTGGCAAGACGGTGGTGATGGCGCCCACCGTCACCCGCACCGGCATGTCGGGGTACGCCACGCCGGCCGGCACCTACAGCATCAACTTCCGGAACACCAAGGAGTGGTCCGACCCGTACGAGGTGTGGTTGCCGTACTGGCAGCGCTTCGTCGGCGGGATCGGCTTCCACGAGACGACCACCTATCTGCACAACAAGGGGATCGGCTCGCACGGCTGCGTCAACCTGCTGCCCAGCGACGCCCGCAAGATGTGGCAACTCGGCAAGGTGGGCACCCGGGTGCACGTGATGGGCCGCCGCCCCGGCACCTGACGCGACTTCGGTCGGTGAACCTGTCGTAACCGCCTGCCAGGTGCGAGTCTGGAACTCGGAGCAGGCGTCGTGGCGGGAGGGTTCGCAGATGACGGTCGACGGCGAGCTGAGGTCCGAAACAGACCCACCGACCGCCCCGCCACCCGTTCCGGCCCCCGTCTCCCGGGCCACCGTGCTGGCGTACGCCAGCGTGGCGGTGGTGCTGGCCAGTTGGGTGCTCTTCGGCTGGCTGGTGCAGCAGCAGGGCTTCGTCGACTCGCTCGGCGAGGGGCTCGGCGCCGCCTTCACGTTGCTGCTGATCGTCTCCGTGGTCGGCTCGGTCCGGCAGCACCGCCGCGACTGAACCTTTTTCAACCTCCCCTTGCGGTCCGATGGACCGCGAGGTTGAACGCGGGGCGCGAGCGCCGCGCGGTTCAGGTTGAAAAAGGTTCACTGAGGCGCCCCCGACCGCGACTGAGTCGGGCCGGACGGCTCACTCGTCCAGTACCGCCGCCGTGATCCGGTGCAGGGCGAAGGTGTGCAGCATCTCGGTGCGCTCGTCCTCGGCCCGGAGGTAACCGGCGCCGATCGAGACCGGCCGGACCAGCCGGGACGCGGTGGCGCCGTGCGCGTCGACGTACCCGACCCAGACCAGCGCCTTGTCCCGGACCGCCTGCTGGAGTACGGCCAGCGCCTGGGTGTGCGCGTGCGCGGTCGGCATCCCCGGCCCGGTCCCGCCCGGCCGCCCGGCGCCCCGGACCGTACTCGGGGCCCGGCGGGCCGCCCGGGCCGCGGCGTCACCCCGGCGGACCTGCTGCACGATGCCGAGCAGCCTCGGTGTGGTCAGCCTCGGCGTGGCCAGTGGATCGGCGACCCGGTTGGCGACCGAGCCCCGGGCCGGCGCCCGGCGTACCTTCGGCCGGGTCAGCACCGTCGTCCCGGTGGCGTCCTCGGAGACCGGCGCGTACCCGGCCTCGCGCAGCGCGGCGAGCAGCCGCCCCACCAGGTGCGGGGTGGTGAGTACGGTCGGCGCCAGCCGGCGCAGCGACATCGGGGCGAGCCGGCGGTCGGCGAGTACCTCGGTCAGCAGCGCCTCGTCGTCACTGCGCAGGTACGCCCCGGCGGAGCCGACCCGGAGCCCGCCGTGCTTGCGGGCCACGTCGTCGATCAGGTAGGTCAGCCCCTGCGGTACCGGCGTCCGGGACCGGCGCTTGAAGAGCGCGTGCAGGTCCTCGGCGGCATAGCCGGTGTCCAGCGCCCGGCGCACGCTCGCCCCGGTGACCCGGTAGACGCTGGCCCCGCCGGCCGACTCGTGCTCGGCCACCGTGGCCAGTTCGGCGGCGACGGTCGGCTCCGGCGGCCCCGGTACCACCACGGTCAGGTCGGCCTGCACCAGGAAGTGGTCGACCGGCGCAGGCAGCAGCGCGTCCAGGGCCCGGACGGCGGCGGAACCACCCCCGGCCGCACCGCCCGCGTCCGGCCGGACGCCGAGCGGGTCGTCGCCGGGCTCGCCGAGCCGGGTGTCCCCGGCGGTCCACTGCGCCAGCAACAGCCGGCCGTACGTGCTGAGCGCGCCGAGCCCGGTGACGCCGAGCAAAGCCGCCTCGGCGAGTACCTCCCGCTGCCCGGCCTCCCGGCCCAGGCTGCGCCGGGGCGAGCGCCAGGCGAGCAGGTCGACCACCTCGTCCACGCTCGGCGCGGCGCCCGGTTCGAGGTCACCGAGCACGTCGAGGACGGCCCGGCGTACCGCCGGCACCCCGGCCCGCTCCGCCTCGGCCGAGAGCGCGGTGATCGGCCGGTCCCGGTCGTCGCGCTGGCCGACCAGCCCCACCTGCCGGGTCATGCTGAGCCAGGCCCGGGCCAGGTGCTCCCAGCGGTGTGCCAGCGAGCCGTCCCGCCAGCCCTCGTAGCCGGCGGCCGGCAGCATCTGCTGGTCCGCCCCGTTCCGGGTGGTGGCGGCACCGGGCAGGTCCAGCTCGCCGAGCAGCCCGGCCGCGTACGCCACCTCCAGCAGCAGCGCGGCGGTCGACTCGTCCAGCCCGCCGGCCCGGGCCAGCCGGCGCAGGTCGCGTACCCCGAGTCCACCGGAGCGGAGTACCGGGGCGGGTTCGGCGGCGAGCTGTTCGAGCAGCGCCTCGGTGTGGCGTACCGCCTCCATCGCCTGACCGGCCCCGGCGGAGTCGGCGGCCTTCGGCTCCCGGGCCGCCCCGGCCACCGTCGGCGGGGTGGGACGGAGCGGGCCGAGCGGCCCGGACTCGCGGCGCAGCAGTAGGCCGATCTCCCGGGGCAGTTCGACGGCGGTCGGCTTGCCGGCCAGGCCGCTGGGCTCGGTGACCGGGACCAGCAGGCCGTTGTCGACCAGCCAGGAGACCGGGGCGGCGGCGCCCTCGCCGGGCGGGGTGGCGGCCGGCAGCGTACCGACCGGGGGTCCGGCGGCGAGCCGGTCCAGGATCGCCCGGGCCGGCGGCGGCGCGGCCAGCAGGGTCCGGCGCAGCCGGGCCGGGTCCGCGACCAGCGCCGCCGTCTCCGGGTCCAGCTCCGCCGCCGGCCGGCCCAGCCCCGCCGGGTACGGCGAGCAGACCTCGTCCGCGCCCGGCACGACCCGCAGCGACTCCTCCGGCCCGTACAGCAGGAAGAGCGCCCGGAGCCGGTCGACGGCGGAGCGGACCGCGGCCCGGTCGACCCGGCGGCCGGTCCCGGTGGCCAGGGTGAGGATGCTCTCGGTCGACGTCTC
The DNA here is from genome assembly GCF_016862935.1 of Plantactinospora mayteni. Classification (GTDB taxonomy): domain Bacteria; phylum Actinomycetota; class Actinomycetes; order Mycobacteriales; family Micromonosporaceae; genus Plantactinospora; species Plantactinospora mayteni. The sequence continues at coordinate 40,290 of NZ_BONX01000051.1, read as the reverse complement.
GCCATGATCTTGGTCACGGGTGAGCCGGGCCGCGTCCAGGATCCGCAGGGTGAACTCGTCGAGCCCGTCCAGGGCCCGGGCCACCGACACCCGGGACTGGGCGCGGACCGCCAGGGCGGACAGATCGGTCGGTACCGGCACGACGAGGTCCGGACGCAGCCGGAACAGGGCGGCCAGCGCCTCGTCGGGCAGCGCCCGCAGGTGGTCGGCGAGTGTGCTCATCGTCTTTCCACGCTATCCGGCCAGGCGCCGGTCGTGCGCGTCGGTCGCCGACCGGAACCGGGGGTGGTTTCCGGCGACATCCCGCGACCCGGGTCAGCAGCGTGAGTGCGATCATGGCGGAGTGACTGCCCCAGCGATCGGGTTCGACCTCGACATGACCCTGATCGACACCCGGCCGGGGATCGCCGCCGCCTACCGCGCCCTGACCGCCGCCACCGGGGTGTACGTCGACGCCGACGCCGTGGTGTCCCGGCTCGGCCCACCGCTCCGGACCGAACTGCGGAACTGGTTTCCGGCGGAGCGGCTGGAGGAGGCCGTCGAGGTCTACCGGTCGCTCTATCCCGAGTACGCGATCACGATGTCCCGGCCGCTGCCCGGCGCGATCGAGGCGCTGGCCGAGGTACGGGCGGTGGGCCTGCGCGTGGTGGTGGTCACCGGCAAGTACGGCCCGCTGGCCCGGCTGCACCTGGAACACCTCGGCATGCGGGTCGACGAGCTGGTCGGCGAACTCTTCGCGGCGGAGAAGGCGACCGCGCTGACCACGCACGGCGCGGAACTCTACGTCGGTGACCACGTCGCCGACATGCTCGCCGCGCGGACCGCCGGCATCCCCGGCCTCGGTGTCACCACCGGCTCGCACGACGGCGACGAGCTGCTTGCGGCCGGCGCCGATCTGGTGCTCGGCGACCTGACCGGATTCCCACAGGCGCTTCGGCGGCTGATGCGGCTAGCCTTGTGAGGACAGCAATCTCATCAGGGGAGTCGAGGTCTTCAGGTGCCGACGGGTCGAGTGAAGTGGTATGACGCGGCCAAGGGATACGGGTTCGTCACCAGTGACGAGGGTGGCGACGTGTTCCTGCCGAAGGGCGCGCTGCCGGCTGGTGTCACCGACCTGAAGGGCGGCCAGCGGGTCGAGTTCGGCGTCGTGGACAGTCGCCGGGGCGCACAGGCGCTCGGGGTGAAGCTGCTGGACGCGCCACCGTCCATGGCGGAGCTTCGTCGCCGGCCGGCCGAGGAGCTGCACGGCCTGGTCGAAGACATGATCAAGGTACTGGAGGCGAAGGTCCAGCCGGACCTGCGCCGGGGCCGGTTCCCCGACCGGAAGACCGCGCAGACGGTGGCTCAGCTCGTCCACGCGGTCGCCCGCGAACTGGAGATCTGAGGGGTCAGCCCGGCAGCCGCCGCCCGGCCGAGCAGGGCGTCGATCGCGGCCTGGCCCTCGGCGCCCAGCTCGGCGGTGAACTCGTTGACGTAGAGCGCGATGTGCCGGTCGACCACGTCGCGCTCCATCTCCTGGGCGTGCGCGAGCACGTATTCCTCGGTGCCGGCCGGGTCGGCCCAGGCCCGGCGTACCGAGTCGCGGATCCAGCCGGTCGCCTCGGCCGGGTCGACGACACCCTTGCGGGCCAGGATCGCGCCGAGCGGGATCGGCAGCCCGGTGTCGGCCTCCCACCACTCGCCGAGGTCGACCAGGGCGGTCAACCCGTGCCGGCGGTACGTGAAGCGGGCCTCGTGGATGACCAGCCCGGCGTCGTACCGGCCGGCCGCCACGCCCGGCATGATCTCGTGGAACGGGACCACCTCGATCCGCGCCGGAGGCCGCTCCGCCGACCAGAGCCGGAACAGCAGGTACGCCGTGGTCCGGTCACCGGGCACCGCCACGGTCGCCCCGGTCAGGTCGGCACGGTCCGTCCCGCCGCCCTTGCCCCCGCCGCCCTTGCCCCCGCCGCCTGGGCTGCCCCCGCCGCCTGGGCTGCCCGCGCCGACTGAGCTGTCTGCGCCGCCTGGGCTGTCGCCTGAGCCGTTGTCAGCGCCGCTGCCTGGGCCGTTGTCCGCGCTGTCGGCTGGGCCGTCGTCCGTGCCGCCGCCCGGACCGTCGCCCCGGGTCAGCACCAGCGGCCCGCAGCCCCGGCCCAACGCCCCGCCGCAGGGCAGCAGATGGTAGTCGTCGAGCAGCCAGGGCAGCGCCGCGTAACTCACCTTGACCAGGTCGTACGCCCCGCGTTCGGCGGCGGTGTTGGTGACGTCCACGTCGGCGTAGGTCACCTCGACCGGCGGGGCACCGGGGATCAGTCCGTGCACCAGGGCGTGGAACACGAAGGTGTCGTTGGGGCAGGGCGAGATCGCCAGCGAGAGCGCCACGGGTCCACGCTAACTCGACCGCTCCCGCCGCCGCCCGGCCGTCCGCGCCCGGTTGGGTAGGTCACGTTGGCCGCCGTCCCCGGGCACCCTCGCCCGGAGACTGTCGAGCTGAGTGCAGGGGCGGGTCCGTGTTCCAGGGGAGGTCTGGCCCACTCGGTCGAGACCCGGAACCGACCCTCGGCTTACAGCTTCTGGCCGACCGTGGCGAAGGCGGCGGTCAGGGCCGCGAAGGCGTCGCCGATCCGCCAGGCGGAGCGGTCCCGGGGGCCGATCGGGTTGGAGATCGTACGCAGCTCGGCGAAGGGGAGCCCGGCGGCGACGGCGGCGGTCGCCACCCCGTACCCCTCCATCGCCTCGGCCACCGCATCCGGGTACCGGGCCAGCAGGGCGGCGGTGGTGGTGGCGGTGCCGGTCACGGTGGCCAGGGTGAGGATCGCGCCGGTGACCGCCTGCGGCAGCCCGGCCCGGAGTACGTCCAGCAGGGCCGGGGCGGCGGGCAGGACGGTGGTGCCGAAACCCAGCTCGTCGAGCGGGAGGAAACCGTCCGGCGACTCGGCGCCGAGGTCGGCCGCGACGCTGCGGGTGGCGACCACGATCCCGCCGACCGGGGCGCGGCCGGGAAAGCCGCCGCCGATGCCGGTGCTGAGCACTCCCCGGTACGGCCGTCCGGCCGCCTCGGCCAGCGCGATCAGCCGGGCGGTGCCGGCGGCGGCCGCGGCCGGACCGACCCCGACCGGCGCGACGGTGACCGCGTCGGTGACCAGGCCGGCGCGTACCGCCTCGGCCTCGGCCGCGACGGCCGTGACCACGAGTATTCCGTCGCCCACTACTTCCCCCGGGTTTCCCGGCGCGAGCCCTCCTCGCCCGGCCCGGCGCCGGGTACCGCGGACGACGGCCGGTAGATGTGGTAGCCGGGGGGCGCGAGCTGCGGATCCTCGTCGTCCTCCGCCGGTACGCCGCCGGTCGGCTCGTCGTCGGGGCGGAGGTTGAGGGTGGGCGCCGGATCGTCGGCCGGCCGCCGGTCGCTGGGCTGCTCCGCGCCGGCCGGCTGATTGCCGGGCGACCGATCGCTGGGCCGCCGATCGCTGGGCCGCCGGTCGGCGGGTGGCTCCGGGGCGGACCGGTCCGCGTCGGGACGGCTGGCGTCCGGGGAATCGCCGTCGGCCATCGCCCGCCCGGAGAGCCGCTCGCCGCGCAGTCGGGTGGCGACGACGAACGCCCAGACGGTACCGACGGCGGCGAGGCCGGTGAGCAGGCCGATCCCGATCCGGCCGTTCAGCGGTACCAGACCGAGCCCGCCGCCGGCCACGAAGGCCAGCATCAACACCGTCTCGGAGTGCGCGAACCCGGTCGCCCGGAGCCGCTCCGGGACCCGTTCCTGGATCGAGGCGTCGACGGCCAGCTTCGCGATGCCGCTGATCACGGCGGTGACCAGGCAGAGCAGGGCGACCAGCAGCAGCGAGAACCGGAGCGTGGCGAGTATCCCGACCCCGGTCACCACCACCAGGCCGGCGGCCTGGAGTACGACCGGACGCTGGATGCGCAGCCGGGTGCCGAGAGCGGTGGCCAGGAACGTCCCGATGCCGAGACCGGCGCCGACCACCCCGAGCGCGACCTCCGCGCCGTGCTGGCGGCCGAAGAGTTCGGTGTCGAGGTCGCCGGCCTTGATCGCGAAGGCGAGGAAGAGCAGCAGGAAGCCGTAGACGCCGCGCAGGACGGCGCTGCCGACCAGGGCACTGATCACCAGCCGGCCGCCCGGGCCGCTGCGGCTGAGCGCCCGTTCCCGCCCGTTTCGGCCGGGGCGGAGCGCCTGGAAGGCCCTCGGCACCGTCTCGGGCGCGTCGGAGTCGGCCCGGGGTGGCAGGCGCAACGCGATCACCATGCCGACCAGGAAGATCACCGAGGCGACCCGGAGCGGCCACTGTGGACCGAACCAGAACGCGGCCAACCCGATCGGCAGGACCAGGCCGCCGGCGATCGAGCCGTACACGCTGGCCCGGGCACCGGCCTGGGAGAGCCCGATCCCCTCCGGCAGCAGCCGGGGTACCGCCGCCGACCGGGCCACCCCGTACGCCCGGGACAGCGCCAGTACGCCGAAGGCGGCCGGGTAGAGGCCGAAGCCGTGGATGTAGTCCGAGATCAGCCAGGCCAGGAAGGCCCGCCCGAGCATGGTGGCGGCCAGGGCGTAGCGGCGGCCGTGCCGGAAGTGGTCGAGCAGCGGCCCCACCACCGGGGCGAGCAGCGCGAACGGCACCATAGTGATCAACAGGTAGAGCGCGACCTTGCTCCGCGCCTCGCCCAGCGGGGCGTTGAAGAAGATCGTCCCGGCCAGGCCGATCGTGATCAGCGTGTCGCCGGCACACGAGGCGGCGTGCAGGTCGAAGAGCCGGACCATCCCGGTCTCGCCGCCGGCGCCCTTGGCGCGTACCCGGGCGACCCGTCGGGTCGTCCAGCGGGCGCTGCCGAGCGAACCCCGGAAGAGCAGCCTGACGGCCCGGATCGCCGTACCGACGACACGCCCGGGGACCGATCGCCCAGAGCGGGTGAACAGCGGCATGAGCATCATCCTCGCCCATCCGGTCGACGACCGTCGGATCTGTGCCGAGATATCTCTGTGGTGACGGTGCCGGGGAGTGCCGCCGACCCGCCGTCAAGGATAGGCAAGAATGGGTGAGTGACCAGGAGCACCACGGCCAGAGCCGCCCGCCTCGACCAGGTCTGCGCCAGCGCCGTCGACGTGGCGCGGGACGGCATCACGGAGGTCGACCCGGCCGACGTCGGCGACCACCAGGGAGCGATCGCCGAGGGCGACCGACTCGTGACGCATCTCTTCGAGTGCCGGATGGCCGGCTACCAGGGCTGGCGGTGGGCGGTGACGGTAACCCGGATACCGCGCTCCCGGCACGTCACGGTCTGCGAGACGTTCCTGCTGCCCGGCCCCGACGCGCTGCTCGCGCCGAGCTGGCTGCCCTGGCAGGAGCGGCTCCAGCCGGGTGACCTCGGGGTCGGCGACCTGCTGCCCACCCCGCCGGACGACGAGCGGCTGGCCCCCGGCTACCTGCTCTCGGACGATCCGGCGGTGGAGGAGACGGCCTGGGAGCTGGGCCTCGGGCGGCCCCGGGTGATGTCCCGGGAGGGCCGGACCGAGACCGCCCAGCGGTGGTACGACGGCGATCACGGGCCGAGCGCGCCGATCGCGGTCGCCGCGCCGCGGGCCGCCCGCTGCGGCACCTGTGGCTTCTATCTTCCGCTGGCCGGCGCGCTGCGCCAGTCCTTCGGGGTCTGCGGAAACTTCTTCGCCCCGGACGACGGCCGGGCGGTCAGCGCCGACCACGGCTGCGGGGCGCACTCGGAGACGCTGGTCGAGTCGGCCGAGACGCCGGTCGACGAGCTGCCGACCATCTACGACGACAGCGAGGTCGAGGCGGTCGCGGTCAGCCGGGCACCCGGCTCGGTCGAGGCCGCCGAGCCTCCGGAGCCGTACGGGCACGGCTGACCCGGAAGCCGCCTCAGCGAGGGGTGCCGGCGCGGCGGCGACGGCGGTTGGCGTCGTGCCGGAGCATCACGGCCAGCCCCGGAAAGCCGACGAGGAAGCCGGCAAGACAGATCCAGAGCCAGTGGTCGCGGCCGGTGTCGGCGAGCCAGTCCCGGAAGAAGACCAGCAGCACCAGCCCGACGACCGCCCAGGCAACGATCCCGGCGACGGCGAACGGGACCATCGGCGGGTCGAGCGGCTCGATCCGCGGCTCCTCCTCGGGCACCGTCCCAGCGTACGGCGGTGCTGGTGGGGGTTGGTAACCGGGAAGGACCTTTGCGGGAAACCGTTGATCTGGGACGATGCCCCGATCAACGGTGCCCCGAGCACACTCGTATCCCCCTGCGAGGACCCGATGGACAACGCCCCGACACAGTCCGGCCCCCCGACGAAGCCGACCGGCCGGTCCGGCGCCGGTAACGCCTTCGACCGGTACTTCGAGATCACGGCGCGCGGCTCGACGGTGAGCCGGGAACTACGCGGTGGGCTCGCCACCTTCTTCACGATGGCCTACATCGTGGTGCTCAACCCGCTGATCCTGGGCAGCGCCGTCGACGGGGACGGCGCCCGGCTGGCCATCCCGGCGCTGGCCGCGGCGACCGCCCTGGTAGCCGGGGTGATGACGATCCTGATGGGGGTGGTCGGCCGATTCCCGCTGGCACTGGCCGCCGGGCTCGGCGTCAACGCGCTGGTGGCGTTCGAGATCGCCCCGCAGATGACCTGGGCCGACGCGATGGGCCTGGTGGTGATCGAGGGTGTGATCATCGCGGTGCTGGTGCTGACCGGGCTGCGTACCGCCGTGTTCCGGGCGGTGCCGACCCAGTTGAAGACCGCGATCGGGGTGGGCATCGGGCTGTTCCTGACGATCATCGGGCTGGTCGACGCCGGGTTCGTCCGGCGGATCCCGGACGCCGCCAACACCACCGTGCCGGTCGGGCTGGGCGTCGGCGGCAAGCTGGTCACCTGGCCGGCGCTGGTCTTCGTACTCGGGCTGCTGGTCACCCTGGTCCTGGTGGTACGGCGGGTCAGGGGCGCGATCCTGATCGGCATTCTCGCCTCGACCGTACTGGCGATCGTGGTGGAGGCGATCGCCAAGGTCGGCCCGTCGGTGGTGGACGGCCAGCCCAACCCGGCCGGCTGGTCGCTGAACGTGCCGGCGCTGCCGGAGCGGGTGGTGGACACTCCGGACCTCTCCCTGCTGGGTCACTTCGACCTGCTCGGCTCCTGGCAGCGGGCCGGTGTGCTGGTGGCGATCCTGTTCGTCTTCACGCTGCTGATCACGGACTTCTTCGACACCATGGGCACGATGGTGGCGGTCGGCCAGGAGGGTGGGCTGCTCGACGAGCAGAAGATGCCACCGCGTACCCGGGAGATCCTGCTGGTGGACTCGATCGCCGCGGCGGCCGGCGGTGCGGCGAGTACGTCGAGCAACACGTCGTACATCGAGAGTGCCGCCGGGGTCGCGGAGGGTGCCCGGACCGGGGCGGCCAACCTGGTCACCGGCGGGTTGTTCCTGCTGGCGATGTTCCTGGCCCCGCTGGTCGTGGTGGTGCCGTTCGAGGCGGCCTCCGTGGCGCTGGTGATCGTCGGGTTCCTGATGATGACCGCGGTGCGGACCATCGACTGGGCCGACTACGAGATCGCCATCCCGGCGTTCCTGACCATCGTGCTGATGCCGTTCACCTACTCCATCTCGAACGGCATCGGGGCCGGCGTGATCAGCTATGTGGTGGTCAAGGTCGCCCGGGGCAAGGCCCGGGAGGTGCACCCGCTGCTCTACGGGGTGGCCGCCCTCTTCGTGCTCTACTTCCTGCGCGGCCCGATCGAAACCGTGCTGTTCTAGCCTGTGGAACAGCACGGCTAGCTTGTGGAACGGCACGGCGCCGGGTCTCGGTGACAGTAGTCATAATCGGTGGTCGTTAGCCTAGCTTATTAGTTAGGCTAACGACCGTGACGGAGTGGACGGTGATGGCGAAGCGCATGCCACCGGCGCAGCTTGCGACGTTGCTGCGCGACGCGATCACCCGACTCAACCGACGGGTACGGCAGACCCGGCCGGTCGGCGACCTCACGGGGACCCAGCTCTCCGCGTTGACCAGCCTGGAGCTGGCCGGCGCGCTGACGCCTCGCGAGTTGGCCGACACCGAACGGGTCCAGCCGCCGACGATGACCAAGATCGTCGCGAAGTTGGAGGAGCGCGGCCTCGTGCAGCGCACCCCCCATCCGACCGACGGCCGACAGGTCATCCTGGCGACCACCGACACCGGCCGCGCGATGCTCGCCCAGTTCGACCGGGCCCGCAACGAGTGGCTGGCCGGCCGGCTCGCCGAGCTGACCCCCGAGGACCGCGACGCGCTCCAGCGTGCCGCGGAGATCCTGCAAAAGGTGGCGCGCGACTGACCGCCGCAGAGGACCGGGTCCGCTTCGTCCGCTAGGACCTTCCGACCGCAACGTCGAGGTCGGAGGTCGGGATGACGCGTACGACCCGAGGAGGCGCACCCCGAGTGCGGGCAAAGCTGAGCACCACCTTCCAGTCCCTGACGGTTCGCAACTACCGGCTCTTCGCCACCGGTCAGCTCATCAAGCTGATCGGCGTGTGGATGATGTTCACCACGCAGGACTGGCTCGTCCTGGACCTCTCGGACAACTCGGCCTCCGCCCTCGGCGTGGTCATCGCCCTTCAGTTCACCCCGGTGCTCCTGCTCACCCTGCTCTCCGGCCGCCTCGCCGACCGGTACGACAAGCGCCTGCTGCTCTTCGTCGCCAACTGCACCTGGAGCCTGCTGGCGCTCGGCATGAGCGTGCTGGTGATCACCGGCATCGTGCAGCTCTGGCACGTCTTCGTCTTCGCCGGCCTGCTCGGGGTGGCGAACGCCGTCGAGACCCCGGTACGCCAGTCCTTCGTCTCCGAACTCGTCGGCACCCCACTGCTGCCCAACGCGCTGGCGCTCTCCGCCGCCACGTTCAACTCGGCCCGGATCATCGGCCCGGCGGTGGCCGGGGTCGGGATCGCCCTCTTCGACGTCGGCCCGGTCTTCCTGGTCAGCGCGCTCAGTTCGATCGCCCCGGTGATCTTCGTGGTGCGGATGCGCCCGGCCGAGCTGCACCGCGACGAGCTGCCGCCGCTCGCCGAGCGGGGCTCCGCCCGGGTGATCGACGGCCTCCGGTACGTCGCCCGCCGCTCCGACCTGGTGCTGCCGATGGTGCTGATGTCGGTGATGGGACTGGCCCTGTTCAACTTCCAGCTCACCCTCTCGGCGCTGGCCAAGACCACCTTCCACACCGGGGCCGCCTCGTTCGGCCTGTTCACCACCGCGCTCGCGGTGGGCGCCCTGGCCGGAGCGCTGGCCGGCAGCGGCCGGCGCAGCCGGCCGTCGGTCTGGGTGGTGCTGGGCGCCGCCGTGGCGACCGGCGTCTGCGGCACCCTGGTCGGGCTCGCTCCGACGTACTGGCTGGTGGTGCTCCTGCTGCCGCTGACCGGGTTCTTCATGGTCTTCTTCGCCCAGGCGTCCAACCAGCGGGTGCAGCTCGGTGTCGACGCGGCGTTCCGGGGCCGGGTGATGTCGCTCTGGGTGCTCGTCTTCCTCGGCACCAACCCGGTCGGCGCGCCGATCATCGGCTGGATCGCCGAGCGCTTCGGTGCCGGCGCGAGCATCTGGATCGGCGGCCTGATCTCGCTGGCCACCGCCGGTACGGCGCTGATCTGGCAACTGCACCGCACCGGTACCCGGCTCCGGCTGCGCATCCTCCCGCTGCCCCGCTTCTACGTGGTACACCCGGCCGACATGTGAGCCACCCGGCGGGCAGGTACGGCAATCGGGAGGCCGCGTCGTCGACCGGCAACCGTCGATGGCGCGGCGTCCTGCGGGCGTCGGACCCCTCTGGTTAGCTGGCCTCATGCTGCGCGTGCGACTTCTGGAGTGCCTGGCCGCCGACCAGGCCCGGCTGCGGCAGGTCGCGTCCGCCGATCTGGCCGCCGCCGTACCGAGCTGTCCGGACTGGACCGTCGCCGATCTGGTCCGGCACGTCGCCGTGGTCTACCTGCACAAGGTGGAGTGCATGCGGACCGGGCGGATTCCGTCGGCGTGGCCGCCGGACCTGTCCGGAGAGGAGCCGTTGGCGCTGCTCGACCGGGCCGGTGCCGCGCTGCGCGCCGAGTTCGACAGCCGGGATTCGGCCGCGCTCGCACCCACCTGGTACGACCCTGACCAGACCGTCGGCTTCTGGCTCCGGCGGATGGCACAGGAGACGGTCGTGCACCGGGTCGACGCGGAGCTGGCGACCGCCCAGCCGGTGGCGGAGATCCCCACCGACCTCGCCGTCGACGGCATCGACGAGGTACTGCGGATCTTCCTGGCGTACGGCTCGCGGCGCTGGCCCGAGGACTTCACCGACGTACTCCCCGAGCCCGAGGTGACGGTGCTGGCCACCACCGGGCCGGCGGGTTGGCTGGTCCGGCTCGGCCCGGACGGCGCGACGGTCACGACCGACCGGGCCGCCGTCCGGGCCGGCGTCGCGGTGGCCGAACGGAGCGCCCCGCCGGACCCGGCACCCGGCCCGGCGACGCCCAGCGGCCGGCTGCTGGCCGCCCCGCCGACCAGCGGCGGACCGGGTGACAACGCGTCGTCCGGCGGCGGCGGATCGCCCGACGACGGGCTGGCCGGGGCCGGGGCGGCGGCGACCATCAGCGCGAGTCCGGAGCGGTTGCTGCTCTGGCTCTGGCGGCGGTCGGCCGACGACGCCGTCAGGTGGGCCGGCGACCGGGCGGCGGTCGAGCGGCTGCGCCTGACGCTCGCTCCGGCGACCCGGTGAAGCCTTTTCGACCTGGACAGAGTGGCGCGCCCGCCCCGCCTCCCAGCGCGGCCACCCCGAACCGCAAGGAGAGGTTGAAGAGCGTTCAATATTCGTTGATTGCAAAACCGGTGGCGGGCCGGGGTGCCGCCGGTTAGCGTCGGAGGACGTGGCCATCGTGCATACTTTCGCGTTGCCGCTGGCCCTCCTTGCCGTTGTCTGCCTGCCGGCCGCCGTTGCCGCGCTGATCTGCGTCGACGAGCTGATCGACCGGTTCGCCTGCTGGGTCGCCGATCGCCGGGACAGCCGGCGGTTGCGCCGGGCCATCAACCGCCTCGACCGGGCGTTCGAAGTGGACGCGCTCGCCCGGGAGGTCGACCTCACCGAGTTCGACCGGGTGGACCATCCGGCGATCGAGCGGATCGCCGCCGACCTGCGCCGGCTGGGCGACCAGCGGCTCGGCATCGCCGGCCGGTCCCGGCTCTGGCAGGACGCGGTGCTGGAGGCATACGACGACCGGCTGCGCCTGGCCAGCCGGTGCCTGGGCGTGGCCGAGCACCTCGGCGACCTCGACGGCGTCGACCTGGAGATCGAGCGGCTACGCGTCGAGGGCGAGTTGCAGGCAGCCGGCCTGATCCTGCCGTCCCCGCAGGCCGGGCCGCGCCAGGGCAGCAGTTGACCCGCCCGCCGGTGACCCGGCGCTGAGATGAGGCTCTTCGTGGCCGTCTATCCGCCGCCGGAGGCGCTGGACGACATCGTCGCGCAGACACACCGGCTCCGGATCGGCGCGGCGGCCGACGCCGGAATCAACGTACGGCTGACCGCCCGGTCGACCCTGCACGTGACCGTCGCGTTCCTCGGCGAGGTACCGGACGACCGGCTGCGCACGGTGCAGGAGGCGCTCGCCCGGGCCGTCGAGCTGTGGCACCACCCGCCGGCCCGGCGCCGCCGCGCGACGGGAGAGCGGCGGGTCGGGATCGCCGTCCCGCCTCGCCCAGGTGGTCAGCCCGGCGCGGAACCGACGGAGTCGGCCGAGTCGGTCGGGCAACCGGTGGCGGAACACCGGGCTCCGGCGGCGCTCCGGGCGAGCCTCGGGGACTCCGGCAGGTCCGGTGCTCGGCGGGCACCCCGGCTCCAGTTCGGTGGCGGTGGCCGGTTCGGGCGCGGCCGGTTCACGGTGCTCTGGGTGGGGCTACTCGGCGAGGTCGACGCCCTGCGCGGGCTGGCCGGGGCGGTACGGCGGGAGTTGCGCCGGTCCCGGATCCCGTTCGACTTCCGGCCGTTGCGACCGCACCTCACCCTGGCCCGCCCGGGCGACCGACTGGACAAGGAAAGCCTCGACGAGGACCTGCGTACCCTCGACGGATATCTCGGGCCGTCCTGGCCGGCGACCGAGCTGGTGCTGATGCGCAGCCACCTCGGCCCCCGGCCGACGTACGATCGGCTGGCGGCCTGGCCCCTGTAGCGGCTCCGCCCGCCGGCGGGGGCCACGCCTCCGGACCCGGGCTCACTGACAGGCCGGTCCGGCCGAGATTGGTGTATTCCACTCCTTCGCCCTGCCACGCCGGTCCGCCCAACGTCGATCATGAAGCGGGTGGACCGGCGGACGTGCGAGGGCGTCAGGAGGTTTCGCGGGCGGCGGGGCCGCTGCCGAAGAGGACGTCGTCCCAGCTCGGCAGGCGCTTGCGCGGCTTGCCGGAGGCGTCACCGGACTCGCCGGAGCCTGGCCCGGAGGCGCGGCGGGGCCGGAGCACCGCCAGCGACGGCACCGCCGGAACCTCCTTCGGGGCGTCGGCGTCGTCGTCGAACGCGGAGCCGGGGCCGCCGCCGAGCAGCGCGGCGGCACCACCGGAGACCGGACGCTGCCGGGGCGCGTCCGGCGACGCCATCGACGCGGCCGGGTCGAGGCCGCGACCGGCGGTCGAGCCGAGCGGCCGGTCGAGCCCGGCGAGCAGCGCGTCCCGGCCGGCCCGGATCGGATCCCGGCCGGGCCGGGCGTGGTGGTCGCCGGCCGCCGCCGGCAGGCCGTGCCCGCCACGGCTCGGCTCCACCCGGGACGGTCCGGGCAGGGCGTGGCCGCCGCGTTCCGGCGCGGGCTCCTGGCCGAGCAGCGGTGCGGGGCGCTCGGCGCAGAGGTATTGCGCCATGTCGTCGTGCGGCGTCACCGCCTGGCGCGCCTTGTCGAGATCCCAGATCGCCTGGGCGGTGGCCTTGCCGGAGGGCCAGGTCGCGATGATCCGCCAGGTGCCGTCGTCGCGCCGGTAGGCGTCCCAGGAGATCTTCTCGGTGTCGATGCCGTGCTGGGAGAGCCGGCCGTCGACGATCTCGGCGAGCGGTGCCTGGTTTTCCGCGTTCTTCAGCCGGGTCCGCCGGGCGTGCTGGGCGAGCATCGCCCGCTCCTGGAGCACCGGGCCGGCGTAGCGCAGCACCCGGTCGACCGGGACACCGGCGATCCGGGCCACGTCCTCGGCCGACTCGCCGGAGCGGATTCGGGCCTGGATGTCCCGGGGCGACAGCGAGGGTGCCGACTCGGTGCCGGGACCGACCGCCGCCAGTGGAGCGCTGCCCGGCTCGTTGTGCAGGACGGTCGCGACCCGCTCGTCGATCGGCAGCGCGAGAAGACGGCCCACCTCGTCGGTGAGCACCATAGCTTGGCCGTCCTCGGAGAGGGCGACGAAGCGTACTGGCCGCATCGCGTTGCCTCCGTCCCGCCTCGCTGGCCCCACGCCACAGGTCAGCCACCCGGGCGTCCTCGTCACACGGTACGCCGGTCTGTCACCCGTTGGGGAGAGGCGCGCCCGCATGTCGCGGGTGAGCTGGGTGTTTCGATCCTCTCGGGTCGGGCGGTCCAACCGACCGGCCCGAGAGGAGCACAGGGGGACTCAGAGTCGGTCGACCACGTAGTCGACGCAGGTGGTGAGGGCCTCCACGTCGCTGGGCTCGACGGCCGGGAAGAGCGCGACCCGGAGCTGGTTGCGGCCGAGCTTGCGGTACGGCTCGGTGTCGACGATCCCGTTCGCCCGCAGCGCCTTGGCGATCGCCGTCGCGTCCACACCCTCGGCGAAGTCGACCGTGGCCACCACATTGGAGCGCAGTGCCGGGTCGGTCACGAAGGGTGTCGCCACGGCGGAGCGCTCGGCCCAGCCGTACACGATGGCGGCGCTCTCGGCGGTGCGCTTGGCCGCCCAGGCCAGCCCGCCCTGCGCGTTCATCCAGTCGGTCTGCTCGGCGGCCAGGAAGATGGTGGCCAGCGCCGGGGTGTTGTAGGTCTGCTCCAGCCGCGAGTTGTCGATCGCGGTGACCAGATCGAGGAAGGCCGGGATGTAGCGCCCCGAGGACTTGATCTCGGTGGCCCGGGCCAGCGCGGCCGGCGACATCAGGGCGAGGAAGATCCCGCCGTCGGAGCCGAAGCACTTCTGCGGGGCGAAGTAGTAGACGTCGGTCTCCCGGACGTCCACCTCCAGGCCGCCGGCCCCGGAAGTCGCGTCGACCAGCAGCAGCGCGTCGTCGTCGGCGCCGGCCACCCGGCGGATCGGCACCGCGACGCCGGTCGAGGTCTCGTTGTGCGGGGTGGCGTAGACGTCGACGCCGGCCTCGGCGACCAGCGACGGCGCGCTGCCCGGGTCGGACTTGCGCACGGTCGACTCGCCCAGGAACGGGGCGTCCTTGACCGACTTGGCGAACTTGGCGCCGAACTCGCCGAAGCTGGCGAACTGGGCCCGGTCGCGGACCAGCCCGAAGGTGGCCACCTCCCAGAAGGCGGTGGTGCCGCCGTTGCCGAGCACCACCTCGTAGCCCTCGGGCAGGGAGAAGAACTCGGCGATGCCGCGGCGCAGCCGGGCGACCTGGTCGCGTACGGTCTTCTGCCGGTGCGAGGTGCCGAGGTAGCTGGTGGCGACGTCGGCCAGCGCGGAGACCGCAGCCGGACGCACCTTGGACGGGCCGCAGCCGAACCGGCCGTCAGCGGGTTTGATCTCGTCGGGAATCCGAATGGTGGATACGTCAGCCACGGTTACGAAGATCCTTCCGGTGGGCCGAGAGGCCCGTGAGCCGAGCGGTTGATCCGGCGACGCTGCCGCCCTCCCATCCTCGCACCCGCGCCGCGCGGCCCGGGGGACGATCCCACGGCGGCGGCTGAGTTCTGCCCCACATCCGTACGGGTTCTGCGCCAAATGCGTACGGGTTCTGCGCCACATCCGGCCGGCACCGGACCCGGATACGCCGAAGGGCCCCTCCCCGGCGTCGGAATGGGGCCCTTCGTGCAGCTCAGGCGTTGTGCGGTACGGCGTCCCAGCCCTCCACCTGGTTGGGCAGGCGCTGTCCGGGGCCGGTGTACCGGGCGGCCGGCCGGACCAGCCGCTTCAGCTTCTTCTGCTCCAGGATGTGCGCGCTCCAGCCGCCCATCCGGGCACAGGTGAACATCGAGGTGAACATGTGCGCCGGTACCTCGGCGAAGTCGAGCACCACGGCCGACCAGAACTCGACGTTGGTGGCGAGTACCCGGTCCGGCTTGCGGGCGTGCAGCTCCGCCAGGGCGGCCTTCTCCAGCGCCTCGGCGATCTCGAAGCGGGGCGCGCCCAGCTCCTTGGCGGTACGCCGGAGCACCCGGGCGCGCGGGTCCTCGGCCCGGTAGATCCGGTGCCCGAAGCCCATCAGCCGCTCGCCCCGGTCGAGTACGCCCTTGACGTACCCCTCGGCGTCGCCGCTGCGCTCCACCGCCTCGATCATGTGCAGTACCCGGGACGGCGCACCGCCGTGCAGCGGGCCGGAGAGCGCGCCGATGCCGGACGAGATGCAGGCGGCGGCGTCGGCACCGGTCGAGGCGACGATCCGGGCGGTGAAGGTGGAGGCGTTCAGACCGTGCTCGGCGGCGGAGATGAAGTAGGCGTCGACGGCCTTGACGTGCCGCGGGTCGGGTTCACCCCGCCAGCGCTTCATGAACCGCTCGACGATGGTCTGCGCCTTGTCGATCTCCTTCTGCGGTACGGCCGGCAGGCCGAGCCCGCGCGCCGACTGGGCGACGAAGGAGAGCGCGGTCACCGAGACCCGGGCCAGGTCCTCCCGGGCCTGCTCGTCGGAGATGTCGAGAAACTGGGACAGCCCCCAGTACGGCGCGAGCATCGCCACCGCGGACTGCACGTCGACCCGGATGTCGCCGGAGTGCACCGGTACCGGGAACGGTTCGGCCGGGGGCAGACCGGGACCGAACCGGCCGTCCACGAGCAGCGCCCAGACGTTGCCGAAGGAGACCTGGCCGATCAGGTCCTCGATGTCGACCCCGCGATAGCGCAGCGACCCCCCTTCCTTGTCAGGCTCGGCGATGGCGGTCTCGAAGGCGATCACGCCTTCCAGCCCCGGTTTGAAGTCGGACATGTGCACTCCTGGATCGGTCGTCCGTGCATTCAGGGCTCACCCGGCGGTGTATCCGGCGCGAGCCCTTGGGGTACTCAGCGATGTATTCGTGCCATCTTGCCTGCTGGGTAACTAACTTTGCGAGAGGTCACGGTTGTGCTACGCGCGACATGATGCGGCAGGGACGGGCTCGCCCCGGGGCGCCCGCCGGCTCGACCGGGTCGGCGCGGGTACCCGCCTTCGATCGACGGACAAGGATGTGACGTGATGCCGGACACACCGCCGGCCGAGCTGCGCCGGGAGTACGGTGCGGCCGAGGGGCTCGCCGAGGCGGAGCTGGCGGCCGACTGGTGGACGCAGTTCCACCGCTGGTTCCTCGACGCGATCGCGGCCGGGCTGCCGGAGCCGAACGCGATGGTGGTGGCCACCGCCGACACCGAGGGGCGGCCCAGCACCCGGACCGTCCTGCTGAAGGGGTACGACGAGCGCGGGCTGGTCTTCTACACCAACCACCGGTCGCGCAAGGGCACCGAGGCACGGGTCAACCCGTACGCCAGCCTGCTGCTGCCGTGGTTCCCGATGCAGCGGCAGGTGGTGATCTGCGGCACGATCGGGCCGGTCGACCGGGCCGAGACGGAGGCGTACTTCGCCAGCCGGCCGCGCGGATCGCAGCTCGGTGCCTGGGCGAGCCCGCAGTCGGAGGTGCTTTCCGACCGGGGTGTGCTCGACGACCGGTTCCGGGCCGCCGCCGAGCGGTTCTCCGACGGGGTGCCGGTGCCGCCACCGCCGCACTGGGGCGGCCTGCGGGTGGTGCCGGCGACGGTGGAGTTCTGGCAGGGACGGGCCAGCCGGCTGCACGATCGACTGCGCTACCGTCTGACCGGTGCGGACGATTGGATCATTGAGCGGTTGGCGCCTTGACCGGCGTTGACTCCGACGCCGACCGGTCCGGCGGGGACTCCGGGCCGAGCCGGGAGACCGTGGTGGCGAGCCCGGTCCCCGAGCCGGGCGAGACCGCCGAGCCGGCCGCCGCCGGGAACGCGCGACGGGGCCGGTTCGCCCGATGGGCGATGGACGTACGCCCGCTGCGGGTGCCGGCGTACCGGCGGTTGTGGATCGGCAACGGCGTCTCGATGTTCGGCTTCCAGTTGACCGCGGTCGCCGTACCGGTGGAGATGTTCGCGCTGACCGACGCGTCGCTCTGGGTCGGCCTGCTGGGCATCGCCGGATTCGTCCCGTTGCTGGTCTTCGGCCTCTGGGGCGGTGCCGTCGCGGACGCGGTGGACCGGCGCAAGCTGCTGCTGGCCAGCTCGGTGCTGATGTGGATCTCCACCCTCGGGCTACTGCTCCAGGCGCTGTTCCGGGTCGGCAGCCCGATCCTGCTGCTGGTACTGGTCGCGGTGCAGACCACCGCGTTCGCGATCAGCTCACCGGCCCGACAGGCGATCATCGCCCGGCTGGTACCCACCTCGTTGGTGCCGGCCGCGAACACGCTCGGCTACACCACCACGACCGCTGGTGGCGTACTCGGTCCGCTCGCCGCCGGGCTGGTCTTCTCGGCCGGCCCGGTCGAGGCGGTCCTCCCGGTGGCGTACGCCGTCGACGCGGTGCTCTTCACCGTCTCGCTCTGGGCCACCTACCGGCTCCCGTCGATGCCGCCGCTGGACGACGGCGGGCCGCCCCGCCGGGTTGGCCTGGCCAGCGTGGTGGACGGGTTCCGCTATCTGGCCACCACGCCGGTGCTGCTGCTCTCCTTCGCCGTCGACATCATCGCAATGGTGCTGGCGATGCCCCGGGCACTCTTCCCCGAGGTGGCACAGGAGCGGTTCGGCGGCGGTTCGGCGGTCGGCTGGCTGTTCAGCGCGATCGCCATCGGGTCGGTACTCGGCGGCCTCACCTCGGGCTGGATCAGCCGGGTCCGCCGGCAGGGGCTGGCCCTGGTCGGCGCGGTGATCGGCTGGGGGCTGGCGATCGCCGCCGCCGGGTTGGCCCGGCAGCTCTGGCTGGCGGTCGTACTGCTCGCGGTGGCCGGGGCGGCCGACCTGGTCAGCGCGGTCTTCCGGCAGTCGATGTTGCAGGTCTACGCCCCGGACCGGCTGCGCGGCCGGTTGCAGGGGGTGAACATCACGGTGGTGGCGGGCGGCCCCCGGCTGGGCGACCTGCGCGCCGGCAGTACCGCCGCCGCCTTCGGGGTCGGCTTCGCCTGGGTGGGCGGCGGGGTGGTGGCGGCCATCCTCGCGCTGCTGCTGGGCGTCCTCTTCCCGGCGCTGGTGCGCTACCGTGCCCCGCACCCCGACGACGAGCAGTCGGACCCGGGCGCGACCGACGGCTCCGGGCCGGCTGATGCGGCGGCCAACGGCTCTGGAGCGGCTGGTGTCGCGGCCACCGGTTCCGGGGCGGCTGGTGCGGTGGCCGCCGGTTCCGGGGCGGCCGGCGTTGCGGCCACCGGCTCTGGAACGGCTGGTGCGGCGACCGGCGGTTCCGGGTCGGGCAGCGGCGCGGCGTCCGGCCAGCCGGGCGCCGCCGCCGGGTAACGGCTATCGTCCCGGCATGGACAACGTCACAACGGCGGCCCGGCCGCTCTCCGGTGCACAGTGGACGATCTCGGCCGCCGGCCAGCAGGCCGTGGTGGTCGAGGTCGGTGGAGGGCTGCGGGCGTACCGGGCGAACGGCGTCGACTACCTCGACGGGTACGCGGAGGACGAACTGCCGGTCGGCAGCGCGGGTCAGGTGCTGGCGCCGTGGCCGAACCGGATCCGCGACGGCCAGTACGCCTTCGCCGGCCAGGAGTTGCAGCTTCCGCTGACCGAGCCGCAGCGGCACACCGCGATCCACGGTCTGGTCAACTGGCTGCCGTGGCGGCTGGTCGAGCAGCGCCCGGACGCGGTGGTACTGGGCTGCGAGATGCCGGCCCAGGTCGGCTACCCGTGGCCGCTGTCGCTGCGCGCCGAGTGGCGGGTCGGCGCCGACGGGCTGCGGGTACGCCACGAGGCGACCAACGTCGGCACGGCGTCCTGCCCGTTCGGCTTCTCGGTGCACCCGTACCTGCGGCTGCCCGGGGTGGCCGTGGACGACCTGCGACTGCGGATACCGGGCCGCAGTCGACTGCTGCTGGACGGCCGACTACTGCCGATCGGGGCGGCGAAGGTCTCCGGCGGGGAGTACGACTACACCGCGCCGCGCCGGATCGGCTCGGCCGTCCTCGACCTGGCGTTCGGAGACCTCGACCCGGCGCTGGTGCACGACTGGGGTTCCAGCGTGACGCTCGCCAGCCCGGACGGGAGCGCGGCGGTGAGCATCTGGGCGGATCCGTCGTTCGGCTGGTGGCAGGTATTCACCGGGGACACCCTGCTCGGCGACCGCTACCGGCGGTCGGTGGCGGTCGAGCCGATGACCTGCCCGCCGGACGCGTTCCGTTCCGGCCGGGACGTGATCGTCCTCGAACCGGGGCAGACCTGGCAGGGGAGCTGGGGCATCCGGCCCGGCGCCTGACGCGTCGGCGAGAGCCTGGAGGGGCGCGCGGTGGAGTTCTCGACGGTCGTCCGGCGGCGGCGGATGGTGCGCAACTACGACCCGGACCGGCCGGTCCCGCCGGAGGTGCTGGACCGGCTGCTGGAGCACGCCGTCCGGGCTCCGTCGGCCGGGTTCTCCCAGGGCTGGGCGTTCCTGGTGCTGACCGAACCGGCGGACCGGGAACTCTTCTGGGCGGCGACCACTCCGGACACCGCCCTGCGGGACCCGGCTGTCGAGGGGCAGAGCCGCTGGCTGACCGGGATGCGGCGGGCGCCGCTGATCGTCGTACCGCTGGCGGACCGCTCCGCCTATCTCGACCGGTACGCCGAGCCGGACAAGGGGTGGACGGACCGCGACGAGTCCCGCTGGCCGGTGCCGTACTGGTATGTCGACACCGGGTTCGCCGCGCTGCTGATGCTGTTGACGGCAGTGGACGAGGGGCTCGGCGCGTGCTTCTTCGGCATCCCGCCGGAGCGGACCGGCCCGTTCCGGGCGGCGTTCGGAGTGCCGGAGGGCTTCACCCCGATCGGCGCACTGAGCATCGGCTATCCGGCGCCGGACCATCGATCGCGATCGTTGCAGCGTGGTCGACGGCCGGTGGCGCAGGTGGTGCACCGGGGACGGTGGAGCTGACATCCTGACCGACGCGGGTCAGGATGTCACCGAAGGTAGTAACGAAACTGACATCCGTGGACAAACCACGAGCTCGTCGGAGGTCGCTAGGCTGACGGGCGTCATTGGTACGGTGCGGCTTGCACGAGTGGCGGGCCGCCGGAGTAGCAGCAAGGGGTCGGGCCAGCACGGCCATGGGGAGGGGAGCGTGCCGTCGTGATCTTCAAAGCGGTTCGGGACGGGCGTCCCTACCCGGACCACGGGCTCACGTTGAAGCAGTGGGCAGAGATCCCGCCACGCCCGCTGCGCCTCGACCAGCTCATCACGACCAAGCGGGAACTCGCGCTGGACAAGCTGCTCGCCGAGGACTCCACCTTCTACGGCGACCTCTTCCCGCACGTCGTGCAGTGGAGCGGCGGCCTCTATCTGGAGGACGGGCTGCACCGGGCGCTGCGCGCCGCGCTACAGCAGCGCAACCAGATCCACGCCCGGGTCCTGGTGCTGCCGGCCACCTGAGCCCGGCGGGGCCGCGCTGAGCAGCCACTAGGGTGGCGGTCATGACCGCGGCAACGAACGGGACACCCCCGCTGGACCTGCTCGACCTGGACGGTTCGCTGAGCGAGGAGGACCGCCAGATCCGGTCCGTGGTGGGCCAGCTCGTGGCGACCCGGGTACGCCCGTACGTCGCCGGCTGGTACGAGGACGGCCACGCCCCGGTGCGCGAGCTGGCCGTCGAGTTCGGCAAGGTCGGCCTGCTCGGCATGCACCTGAGCGGGTACGGCTGCGCCGGCGCCTCGGCCGTCGCGTACGGGCTGGCCTGCCTGGAACTGGAGGCCGGCGACTCGGGTGTCCGGTCGCTGGTCTCGGTGCAGGGATCGCTGGCCATGTACGCCATCTGGCGGTACGGCTCCGAGGAGCAGAAGCAGCACTGGCTGCCCCGGATGGCGACCGGTGAACTGATCGGCTGCTTCGGGCTGACCGAGCCGGACCACGGCTCCGATCCCGCCTCGATGGCGACCCGGGCCCGCCGGGACGGCTCCGACTGGGTACTGACCGGCGGCAAGATGTGGATCACCAACGCACCGGTCGCCGACCTCGCCGTCGTCTGGGCGCGTACCGACGACGGGGTGCGGGGTTTCGTCGTACCCATGCAGACGCCCGGGGTGACGGCGCGGGAGATCCGGCACAAGATGTCGCTGCGCGCCTCCTCGACCGGCGAGATCGTGCTCGACGAGGTCCGGCTGCCGGCCGACGCCCAACTGCCGGCGGCGACCGGCCTGCGGGCCCCGCTGAGCTGCCTGACCGAGGCGCGCTACGGCATCGTCTGGGGTGCGCTCGGCGCCGCCCGGGACTGCCTGCACACGGCGATCGACTACGCAGGCGGCCGGGAGCAGTTCGGCCGGCCGATCGCCGGCTTCCAGCTCACCCAGGCCAAGCTGGCCGACATGGCGGTCGAGTTGCAGAAGGGCTACCTGCTGGCGCTGCACCTGGGCCGGCTCGCCGACGCCGGCCGGCTGCGACCGGAGCAGGTCAGCGTCGGGAAGCTGAACAACGTCCGGGAGGCGATCGCGATCGCCCGGCAGTGCCGGACCATCCTCGGCGCCAACGGCATCAGCGGGGAGTATCCGGTACTCCGGCACGCCAACAACCTGGAGAGCGTGCTGACCTACGAGGGGACCTCCGAGATCCACCAGTTGGTGATCGGGCAGCGGCTCACCGGGTTGTCGGCATTCGGCGGCTGACCCGGCGAGCGTGCCGGATCAGGCCGGCGTCCGTCAGCCCGCGTCCGTTATACCGGCGTCGTCAGGGTGCCACCTTGCGGGCGGAGCGGAGTGCGGTGGCCAGCGCCTCCAGGGCGGCGGCGCTGCCGGCGTACGAGAACCGGGGCTCGCTGTTCCAGCCGACGATCTGGTTGGCCTTCACCGCCGGGAGCTGGCCCCAGGTCGGCTTCCCGGTCAGGTCCTTCGGCTGGAGCGTGGAGCTTCGATTGTCCAGCAGCAGCAGGTCGGCCGGGTACTTGTCGGCGTTCTCCCAGCTCAGGCTCTCGAAGTAGCCGCCGTCGTCGAGCTTGTCCGGCACCACGACGTCCACGCCCAGCGACTTGTAGTAGAGGATGTCGGAGTTGACGCCCGGGTTGGAGGCGTAGAACAGCTCCTCGGCGGCGGAACAGGCAAGCACCCGGATCCCCGGGTTCGCCGCGACCGCCTCTTTGATGCTGGTGGCGGCGGCCTCGAACCGGGCCTTGGCCTCGGTGACCTTCGGGGCGTCCAGGTCGGCGCCGAGCGCGGCGGCGAGGTCGGCGTGCCGGCCGATCACCTTGTCCAGCGGGGCGCGGGAGGCGACCAGGGCCACGGTGGGTGCGAGCGGGACGATCTTGTCCTTGCTCTCGTCCGGCACGTACCAGAGCGAGTTCTTCTCGTACTCGTGCGTGACCAGCAGTTCCGGCTTGACCGAGGCGTACGTCTCGATGTTGAACTCGCCCCAGGTGTTGCCGATCACGGTCAGTCCGGCCACCGGCAGGTCGCCGGCCTGCACGTCCGGGCTGCCGTCGGCGCGCTTCGTCGGGCCGAAGACCCCGACGAGCGCTTCGGCGACGCCGAAGTCGTAGAGCGCGGCGGCGGTACCGACGAACGCGACGACCCGGTTCGGCCGGCTCGCGGCGGAGGCGGTCTGGCCCCGGTCGTCGGTGAAGCTCCACGCGCCGCCGCTGCCGGAGTCCCCAGTGGAGTCGTCGCCTCGGCCGCAGCTACCGAGCAGGGCGGTGAGGCCGAGCGCGCCGGCCGCGCCGAGCAGGTTCCGGCGGGTGAGCTGACGAGGGTGCGGCATGACGTGGTGCTCCTTGGCTGACCGCTGCGCGCAGCGGAGGTGTCGGATCCGTACGAGGCGGGCTCTGTTCGCCGGATCATTAGGTTAGCCTGACCTAAGTTCCCGTTGTCAAGTCGCGCCCACCCGTGCCGGCGTCACCGACCTGCTGATCGACCTACTGGTCGACCTGCTGATCGACCTACTGGTCGACCTGCCACGGGCCCGAGTGGTCGAGTCCGCAACGCGGTGCCCGGTGCCGGACCATCCCGGGATTAGAGCCCCCGGGCGGGGGTAGCCCGCCGTATGGAGGCCGGAGGAATCGCCGCGCACGGGCTGCTGGCCGACGGGCGCAGTGCCGCGCTGGTCGACCGCTCCGGCTCGGTCAACTGGTGGTGCCCGGAGCGCTTCGACGCGCCCTCGGTCTTCTGCCGCCTGCTGGACATCACCGGTGGGCACTGGTGGATCCGACCGGCCGAGCACTTCGAGGTACGCCGGAGCTACCTGCCGGACACGCTGGTGCTGCGTACGGTGTTCCGGACCGAGCACGGCGAGGTGTCGCTGACCGACGGGCTGCTGCTGGAGGCGGGTGCCCGGGGACACGACATCGGCCGACGCTCCCCCGGAGTACTGGTCCGGGTGGTGGAGGGGCTCTCCGGGACCGTTCCGATGGTGCTGTCCTACTCGCCCCGGTTCGAGTACGGCCGGCGGAGCGCATATCTGGTGTGGCGGGACGGGAAGCTGCTGGCGACCTCGGGGCCGACGACGTTGGCGATGACCGCCCCGATGCCGCTGACCGTGCAGGGCGCCGAGGCGACGGCCCGGTTCACCGTCGGCGCCGGGCAGCGGGACGCCTTCGTCCTCGCCTATCGGCCGACCTTCCACGAGACGGCGCCACACCCGGTGGACCCCACGGACCCGCTCGGCGACACGGTCGAGGGCTGGCGGTCCTGGGCCGCCCACCACGACTACCAGGGCCATTATCCGGAACTGGTCCGGCGCAACGCGCTGGTGTTGCAGGGGCTCACCTACGCGCCGAGCGGCGCGGTGGTGGCCGCCGCGACCACCTCGCTGCCGGAGGAGATCGGCGGTGACCGCAACTACGACTACCGGTACGCCTGGCTGCGCGACTTCAGCCTGACGCTGCGGGCGCTCTGGGTGGCGGCCTGCCCGACCGAGGCGAACCGGCTCTTCGGCTGGGTCGCCTCGGCGGTCGGCCGGATCGACGGCCAGCCGGTGCCGATCATGTTCGGCGTCGAGGGGGAGCGGGACCTGACCGAGCGCCGGATCGAGACGCTGCGCGGCTACGCGGACAGCACACCGGTCTGGGTCGGCAACGAGGCGTGGCGGCAGCGCCAGCTCGACGTACCGGGCGAGGTGCTGGACGCGGCGCTGCGGCTGCGGGAGTACCTGGATCCGATGCACCCGGAGGTGCGCGACCTGCTGCGCAGCCTGGCCGACCAGGCGGTGACGAGCTGGCGGGAGCCGGATGCCGGGATGTGGGAGGCCCGGGACGCCGCCCGGCACTACCTGTCGTCCAAGGTGTTCTGCTGGGTGGCGCTGGACCGGGCCGTACGCTTCGGCGACCGGCTCGGCGACGCCGAGGACCTGGCCCGCTGGTCGGCGGCCCGGGACGAGGCCCGGGAGACGATCCTGCGGGAGGGCTGGAACCCGCAGGTGGGCGCGTACACCGGCGCCTTCGGCTCGGACCAGCTCGACGCGAGCGTACTGGTGATGCCGATCGTCGGGTTCCTGCCGGCCACCGACGAGCGGATGCGGGCCACCATCCGGCTGGTCGAGCAGCGGCTCTCCCGGGGCGGCCTGGTCCGGCGCTGGGCGGGCGACCCGGCGGCGTTCACGCTCTGCTCCTTCTGGCTGGTGCAGTGCCTGGCGCTGGCCGGCGAGCGGGACCGGGCCGCCGCGATGTTCGAGAACGTGACCGGCGTCGCCAACGACCTCGGGCTGCTCGCCGAGCAGGTCGACCCGCACACCGGCGAGCAGCTCGGCAACTTCCCGCAGGCGTTCTCGCACATCGGACTGATCATCGCGGCCTGGGAACTCACCACCGCCCCGTCCGGGGCGGTGCCGACAGGGGGAGGAAGCTGATGGCTGGACGGCTCGCCGGAACGACGGCGCTGATCACGGGTTCGGATTCCGGAATCGGTCAGGCTACCGCGATCGAGTTCGGCCGGGAGGGCGCCGACGTGGTGGTGCACTACCTGCACGACCACGACGGCGCAGAGCA
Source organism: Plantactinospora mayteni (assembly GCF_016862935.1). Taxonomy (GTDB): domain Bacteria; phylum Actinomycetota; class Actinomycetes; order Mycobacteriales; family Micromonosporaceae; genus Plantactinospora; species Plantactinospora mayteni. Next base: position 15,076 of record NZ_BONX01000051.1, on the reverse strand, counting down.
CACCCGGGAGCAGGTGGAACAGGCTGGCCGGCGGGCGGTGGTGGTGCACGGCGACATCAGCGAGGAGGACCAGGTGGAGGCGATGTTCGACACCGCGCTGGCCGAGTTCGGCGAGTTGAACGTACTGATCAACGACGCCGGGGTGGACGCGTCCGGCATCCCGGTGATCGACCTGGACACCGAGACCTGGGACCGGGCGATCCGGGTCAACGTCTACGGTGCCTTCTTCTGCTCGCGGCGGTTCGCCCGGCACCGCCGGGACCAGGGCGGGAAAGGCAAGATCATCAACATCACCTCGATCCACCAGGAGGTGGCCCGGGCCGGCGGCTCGGACTACGACACCAGCAAGGGCGCGCTGCTCAACCTCGCCAAGAGCATGGCGCTGGAACTCGCACCGATGGGGATCAACGTCAACAACATCGGGCCGGGGATGGTGCTCACCCCGTTCAACCAGCGGGCCATCGACGACCCGAAGTACCTGGAGGAGCAGGTGCAGAGCATCCCGTTCAAGCGGGCCGCGGAGCCGGTCGAGATCGGTCGGGTGGCGGTCTTCCTGGCCAGCTCCGACGCCGACTACGTGACCGGGTCGACGTACTTTGTGGACGGCGGCCTGATGCAGAACCAGGGCCAGGGGGCCTGATCCGGACCCCGACCCACAGAGGAGAAGCCCGTGTCCGGCTATCCACGCGCGATCGTCCCGATCGGCCACGTCGAACCCTGTGCCCGGCGGATCCGCGCCGTGCTGAACGGCGAGTGGGTGCTCGACACGAGCGGAGCCCGGTACGTCTGGGAGTCGCAGCACTATCCGCACTACTACGTCCCGTTCCGGGACGTACGCCAGGACCTGCTGGTCGACGAGCACGACGTCGAGCAGTACCGCGAGGGTGCGGCCCGGCAGTACGGCCTCCGGGTGGGCGACACCTACCGTCCGGGCACCGTACGGGTGCACACCGAGAGGTCGGTCGAGGGGCTGGCCGAGATGGTGCGGTTCGAGTGGGACGCCCTGGACACCTGGTTCGAGGAGGACGAGGAGGTCTTCGTGCACCCGCGCGACCCGTACACCCGGGTGGACGCGCTGCGCTCGACCCGGCGGATCCGGGTCGAGATCGACGGCGAGGTACTGGCCGAGACGGGCTCGCCGGTACTGGTCTTCGAGACGGGCCTGCCGACCCGCTACTACCTGAACCGCGCCGAGGTGGACCTCGGCCGGCTGATGCCCACCGGGACCCAGACCGCCTGCCCGTACAAGGGCCGGACCAGCAACTACTGGTCGGTCCGGATCGGTGACACCACGCACCACGACGTGGCCTGGGCGTACGACTTCCCCAGCCACCTGATGCAGCCGATCGCCGGGATGGTGGCGTTCTTCAACGAGAAGACCGACCTCTTCGTCGACGGTGCGCGGCTGCCCCGGCCGAAGACCGGCTGGTCGGAGTCGGCGTAGGGATCACGGCGGCCCTGCTCGGCTCCGGCCGGTCCGGCGGTGGGGCCGGACCGGCCGGAGACCGGGTGGTGGTGGATGGTCGACGGTGAGGTGGCCGGGAACGGGCACGGGCCGGACCCGTTCCCGGCCGACCCCTAGAAGCCGCGCCTGCTGTTGGGGTCGGAGGCGACGGCGAGTACCTGCTGTAGGCCCCGGTACGCGGCCTTGGGCTGGAGGTTCTCGTCCAGCGGGGTGGCCGAACCCTGGCCGTCGAAGAAGCCGGGCACCCAGGAGTACTTGTCGGTGAAGCCCCACACGGTGAACATCACGCAGCGCGGGGTGAGCAGGCAGGCCGAGAGCAGGGTGTTGAAGCTACCCACCTGCCCGGCCTCCTTGTAGGTGTCGACCGGCAGGAAGAACCGCACGTCGACCTCGGTGAACGCGGTCTCCATGCCGAGCTTGTCGAACCGGGCCAGGTTCTGCGGGGCGTCGATCGGCAGCGGGTACTGGAGGTCGAGGTGGCCCTGGAAGCCCATGCCGTGCAGCGGTACCCGCTGCTTGCGGAGTTGCTTGGCCAGCTCGTAGTAGGCGGTGCTCTTCGGGTTGACGTTGTCGATCGCGTAGTCGTTGAGGAAGAGCTTGGCCCGCGGGTCGGCCGCGTGTGCCCAGCGCAGCGCGTCGGCGATGTAGTCCGGGCCGAGGTGCTGGCGGAAGATGGTGTCCCGGAGTACCGGGGCGTTGCCGTCGGTGAACGCCTCGTTGACCACGTCCCAGGCCCGGACCTTGCCCCGGAAGTGCTTCACCACGGTGGTGACGTGCTCGCGCACGATGTCGCGCAGTTCGGCGGAGTCGATCGACCCGTCGGCGACGCCGCTGGTCAGCCAGGCCGGGAGCTGGTTGTGCCAGAGCAGCGTGTGGCCGTGCACCTGCTGCCCGTTGCGCCGGGCGAACTCGACCAGCTCGTCGGCCGGACCCCAGTTGTACACCCCCCGGGTCGGCTCCAGCTCCGACCACTTCATGACGTTCTCGGCGGTGACGGCGGAGAACTCGCGGGCCGCCCGCTCCCGGTACGGGGCGTCGGTCGCCAGGGCGTTCATGTCGATCGCGGTACCGATGCCCAGGCCGTGCTTCCTGGCCAGCGTCCGCAGCGGCAGGTCCGTGGACGTCCCACCGGGTACGTGTGCGGCGGAGCCGCCCTTGGCCGGCGTGGCACCGAGTGGCGCCTGGGTCGGGGCCGCGGTGGCGGTCGACGGCCCGACCGTGTAGAGGGCACCGGCCGCGAGTACGCCGACCAGGGCAATCCGAAGTTTTCTCATCGAAGCAGGGCCTCCAGGGTGGGGTTCGACGTCAGCCGCCAGCCGGAACCGGCGCGGATCGGCGTGCGGGGGACGGATGCACGTCGATCCCTACCGGAACGCGGGGCGGGCTCGGACTTGCTGCCGAGCGCACTGTCAGAGATCCGACACCCTGGAGAGGTGGATCGATCTTCCCGAAAGTCGCCAGAGATGCTAGCCGGTAAGCGGCAGCTCAGCGGCACTGCTGAGCGGCTCTGCTGCTTGGCGGCTCTGCTCAGCCGGTCTCCGCCATCGCCGCCGCGAACTGCTCCGGGCTGAGTTCCGCCTGGAACAGCCGTCGCAGGTTGTCGACGAGCGCGGTGGCGGTCGCCGGCTCCAGCGCCTGGTCCCAGGCCAGCCCGTACGACGGGGCCCGGGTGACCAGTTCGTGCACCGAGGTGGCGAACGCGGCGTGCTCCGTACCGCGCAGCCGGTCGGCCGCGTCGGCAACCGGCGGCACCTCGCCGTCGGCGACCAGGGCGTCCAGGTAGTCGTCCGAGGCGACGGCCCGGACGAACTCCACCGCCGCCGCCGAGTGCCGGCCGCCGGCGACCACCGAGAAGTAGTTGGTCGGTACCCCGACCAGGTCGGCCGGATCCCCGACCCCGCCGGAGACCGTCGGGAACGGCACGAAACCCAGGTCGCCGCCGGCCACGAAGTCCGGGTTCCGGGCGAGCTGGGTCGGATATTCCCAGGTACCCATCAGTTGCATCGCGGCCCGACCGCTGGCCAGCAGCCCGGACGCGGTACCGTCGTCGTAGCTTGTCGAGGCGAAGTCGGCACCGAAGGCGCCCCGCTCGGCGAGTGCCCGCGCCTCCCGAAGCGCCTGCGCGACCGCCGGCTTCGACCACGCGCCGGGGCGGCCGGCGACGATGTCGGCGGTGGTGGACGGGCCGCCGATCCGCTCGGCCAGGTACATCACCCACATCAGCTCGGTCCAGCCCTGGGCGCCGCCCAGCGAGATCGGCGTGACCTTCCGGGCCTTGAACGTCTCCACCAGGGAGAGCAGCTCGGCATAGCTGCCCGGCGGCCGTACGCCGGCCTCGGCGAAGACGCCCTTGTGGTAGAAGAGCACCACCGGCTGGGTACCGCCCATCGGGATGCCGTACTGCCGGCCGTCCACCACGCCCCCGGCCAGCGCGCTGGGCAGGAACCGGCCGCCGACCCCGGGCTCGTCCCGCAGCGGGGTCAGGTCGACGAGCCGTCCCTCACTGGCCAGCCTGGTCAGCTTCGCGCCACCCCAACTGGCGAAGACGTCCGGACCGTCCGGCGAGCCGACCTCCCGCAGCTTCTCCTTGTATTCCTCGTTGCCGAAGGTGGTGAGGTCCACGTCGACCCCGGCGCTCCGGTTGTAGCGGTTCACCAGTTTCCGCAGCGCGGGCTCGGTGCCCGGCTGCGTGATCGCCCAGACCCGGATCGTCCCCCGAGCCCCCTCGTCGGCCGGTGGCGCCGGCGGCACTCCCCGGGTCAGCTCCGCGCCGGTCAGGGTCACCGCCAGCACCAGTACCGCCACCGCCAGGCTGGCCAGCCCGGCCCGCTGTCGCCGCTTCCGCCGGTAACGTCGGCGGATCGTGCCGATCGCCCCCGGATCGGCCGCCGGCAGGGCGTCCTGTGCCTGGGTCAGGGTGGCGGCCAGCTCCTGGGCGAGCCGGTCGTCCACCGGACCTTCCTCGTCAACCACGTCCGCTCCGAATCGTCGACCGGGTGGGCGCCAGGTGCGCCCGCAGCACGCGCTTGGCTCTCGCGTACCGGCTGGAGACCGTGCCCGGAGGCTCGTCGCAGATGGCGGCGATCTCGCTGAACGTGTACCGGTACAGCACGTGCAGCACCACGACCGTCCGTTCCGCCTTGCCGAGCTGCTGCAACGCCTGCCACAGCGCGCCGTTGTCCACCGCGGTCGCGGCCGGATCGTCGGACCGGTGGTCGACGTCGTCCGTCAGTACCTCCCGGCGTCGGCGCCGCCACCGGCTCACGTTGCGGGTCACGATCACCTGCCGGGCGTACGCCTCGGGGTTCTGCCCGGCCTTCGGCCACCGCTGCCAGACCTCGACCACCGCGATCTGGGCCAGGTCGTCCGCCTCCGCCGCGCTGCCGCTGATCAGGTACGCGAACCGCCGCAAAGCGTCCAGCCGGGCCCGAGCGAACTCCTCGGCGTCGCTGAACGCACCGTGGGCCATCCGGTTCCTCCTCCGGGCTCCTAACGCCGGCCGCCGTCGATTCGCTGCACCTCGAACCTATCGGTCGAGGTGTTCCAGATCACCCGTCGAAGCGGCGCTCTGCCGCTCGGCCAGTTCCACGGCGTTGCGGAACAGCATCGCCACGGTGGTCGGGCCGACGCCGCCGACCCGGGGCGTGATCGCGCCGGCCACCGACCCGCACGACTCGTCAAGGTCGGGCAGCAGCCGGCGCCCCTGGTAGCGGACTCCGCCGCCGATCGCGACCGCGCCGGGCCGCAGGTGCTCCGGCCGCACGATCCCGGGTACGCCCACCGCGGCGACCACGACGTCGGCCCGCCGAGTGTGCCGCTCCCAGCCGGGTACTCCACTGTGCAGCACGGTCACCGCCGCGTCGGCGGTCGGTCGCTTCTGGCTGAGCAGCAGCGACAGCGGGCGGCCCAGCGTCGTACCGCGACCGAGGACCACCACGTCGCGGCCGGCGACCGGGATCTCGTGGAAGGCGAGCAGCGCCTCGATCCCGGCCGGGGTGCACGGGACCGGGCCGGGCAGCCCGGCGGCGAGCCGGCCCAGGCTCTCCGGGTGCAGCCCGTCGACGTCCTTGGCCGGGTCGATCGCGAGCACCGCCGCCGGATAGTCGAGGTGGGCCGGAGTCGGGTGCTGCACCAGGACGGCGTGCAGCTGCGGGTCCTCGTTGAACTCGCGGATCGCCCGGAACAGCTCGGCCTGGCCGGCGGTGCCGGGCAGGTGGATGTGCGGCGAGGCGAAGCCGAGGTCGGCGGCGCGCTGCTGCTTCATCCGGATGTAACCGGCGCTGGCGGAGTCGTCGCCGACCAGGATCGTCGCCAGGCTCGGCACCACACCGGCGCGGCGCAGTGTCGCGACCCGGGCGGTGACGTCGGCGAGGACCGCCTCGGCGACGGGACCGCCGGGCAGCAGCCGGGCGGTGTGCACTTCGGAGTCGGTACGGGTCTCGGACACGGCCACGGGGCTTCCTCTCGACGTGGAAAGCCCCGGCACCCAGGCGTACGGCGACGGAGTCGAGCCCGGCGATTCGCTTCCCGGTGGTGCTCCACCCGACGCCAGTCACGACCGCCGAGCCGAGCCTACCGCCGGGCTGCGCCACCGTCGGCGGTGTCACCCCGCCGGCACCGCCCTGAGCTGGGCAGACGTCGGGCCGACCCGGGTCGGTACGGCTCGACTCGCGGCTGTCGTACCGGGGCCGTACCGTTTCCTCAGGTGCTCTTTCGACAAGGACGGTGAGGGCCGATGTCCCGAGAAGGCGATGTCAACCAGCCCACGCGTGAGTTCCCCGGCTATGCCAAGGGGCAGGCCACGCCGCCCAGCCCGGCCGATCCCTGGTCCGACGACACAGCGGACGGCACCCGCCCGCTCGACGCCGACGAGGCCCGACCGGACCGGTCCGATCTGGAGCCGACCGGCGGCAGCCGGTGGGGTCGCGGGGTGTTCGTCCTGGTCGGCATCATCGGCGTGGTCGCCGTACTGGTGCTCGGCGTGCAGGTCAGCGGGATCCTGCCGGACTGGCGCAACCCGTTCGCCAAGGAGGAGACCGACCGTAGCCAGCCGCCGTTGCTGAAGTCGATCCAGGACCTCAGCCGGTACGTCGCGGCCGAGGGCAACTTCGAGGTCGTCGTCGACCTGGAGAACAACCGGAAATACGTGCCGGACTTCCTGCTCGGCGAGCGCACCCTCTTCGTCGGGGCCGGCACCGTCGACGCGTACGTCGACTTCGGACAGCTCCGCGACGACGCGGTGGTGGTCTCCGCGGACCGGAAGTCGGTGGAGATCAAGCTGCCGGCCCCGCAGCTCGGCCAGGTCAACCTCGACCTGGAGCGGAGCTACGTCTTCGCGGAGAAGCGCGGCATCCTCAACCAGCTCGGTGAGGTCTTCGGCGGTGACCCGAACCGGCAGCGCGAGGTCTATCTCCGGGCCGAGCAGCGGATCGCCGACGCGGCCCGGAGCAGCGGCCTCGGCGACCGCGCCCAGGAGAACACCCGGAAGATGCTGGACCAGATGCTCCGGTCCCTCGGCTACGAACAGGTCACCATCACCTACGTCCAGCCGTGACCGTCGCGGCCTGACCGCGTGGGCGGCACCGTCGACCGGCGGTGCCGCCGCCGGGCCGCTCGGGTCAGTGTGCGGCTACGTAGTGGCGGTCCTCGTTCGGCATGATGATCCAGAGCGCCAGGTAGATGACCACCTGCGTGCCGGGCAGCAGCAGCGAGAGGAGGAAGAGCAGCCGCACCATTCCGGCGGACATGCCGAAGCGGCGGGCCAGGCCGGCGCAGACGCCGGCGATCATGCGGTTGTCCCGGGGGCGTACCAGCTTGCGACTCATCGTCGGCTACTCCTCACTCGGCGGTGGAGGTCCGTTCCCTCGCCGGACTCCACGGCTACTGGTTTCCACGGTAGGAAGGCCAGGGCCCGGCGCCCTCGGCCCGAAGGCGGATCCGGACCGGCCGTACCCGTAGGTGTGTACCCCGGCGGGTCGGCGCGAATGCCCGTCGCCCGCGGCGGGAGGTAGGCTCGCGGATCGGCAGATCAGGGGCGATGCTGGAGACAAACCAGCAGGTCACCGGGCCGGCCAGCCGGCAACGACGCCGGCGCGGAAGGGATAGTGATGATAAGCGCGTTCGACCTGTTCACGGTCGGGATCGGGCCGTCCAGCTCGCACACCGTCGGTCCGATGCGGGCCGCCCGGACCTTCGCTGCCGGGCTCAAGGCCGACGGGCTGCTCGCGGAGACCTCCCGGGTACGCGCCGAACTCTTCGGCTCGCTCGGTGCCACCGGGCACGGGCACGGCAGCGGGCCGGCCGTACTGCTGGGGCTGCTCGGGGAGGCGCCGGAGACGGTCGACCCGGATCGGGTCGCCGAGACCGTGGCCGGGATCCGGGCCAGCGGCCGGTTGGGCGTACTCGGTGTGCACGACGTCGACTTCGACGCCGACCGGGACCTGGTACTGCACCGCCGCCGGTCGTTGCCGTTCCATCCGAACGGGATGACCTTCACCGCGTACGGCCCGGCGGGTGAACCGGTGCGGGCCCGGACCTACTACTCCGTCGGCGGCGGGTTCGTGGTGGACGAGACCGCGACCGGCGCGGACCGGATCAAGCCGGACAGCACCCGGGTCCGGTACCCGTTCAGCACCGGGGCCGAGCTGCTGGCCCTGACCGCCGAGACCGGGCTGCCGATCAGCGGGATCATGCTCGCCAACGAGCGGTCGTGGCGGAGCGAGTCGGAGATCCGCGCCGATCTGCTGGAGATCTGGCGGGTGATGCGGGAGTGCGTCGACCGGGGCAGCCGGCGGGACGGGACGCTGCCGGGCGGGCTGCGGGTCCGGCGCCGCGCCGCCGAGCTGCGGCGGAGCCTGGCGGCGGATCCCGGTTCGGCCGACCCGCTGCGGGTGATGGACTGGGTGACGCTCTTCGCGCTCGCCGTCAACGAGGAGAACGCGGCCGGTGGTCGGGTGGTGACCGCCCCGACCAACGGCGCGGCCGGGATCATCCCGGCGGTGCTGCACTACTACACCCGGTTCGTGCCGGGGGCGTCCGAGGACGGTGTACTGCGCTTCCTGCTCGCCGCCGCCGCGATCGGCGTGCTGTTCAAGGAGAACGCCTCGATCTCCGGCGCCGAGGTCGGCTGCCAGGGTGAGGTCGGGTCCGCCTGCTCGATGGCCGCCGCCGGGCTGGCCGAGGCGCTGGGCGGTACGCCGGAACAGGTGGAGAACGCCGCCGAGATCGGCATGGAGCACAACCTGGGGCTGACCTGCGATCCGGTCGGTGGCCTGGTGCAGATTCCCTGCATCGAGCGGAACGCGGTGGCCAGCATCAAGGCGATCACGGCGGCCCGGCTGGCGCTGCGTGGCGACGGGGAGCACGCGGTCTCGCTGGACAAGGTGATCAAGACGATGCGGGAGACCGGCGCCGACATGAAGGTCAAGTACAAGGAGACCGCCCGGGGCGGGCTCGCGGTCAACGTCATCGAGTGCTGAACCACGTGGGCTGACCGCTTTCCCGGGCGGATTGGCCGCCCGGGCCGGCCAGCCCCTCCGGTGTACGCCGGGCGTCGCCGTGATGGCGCGCGGGCGACGTTCGGGTAGCGTTGGCGCGTTACCGGGGCGGGAGTTGGCAGCCCGGTCGATCCTTATTTGGGGCGATTTTCCCGACTGCTACCCTCATGTCGGGCCCGAGCGGTCGGACCAGAACGAGCCCGGGAGGCGGCTGTGACGTCTGGCGTGGTGGCGGTGTGGTCGCACCGCAACACGCTGCGGCTGCTCGTCCGGCGGGACCTGGCGGTGAAATACCAGCAGTCGGTGCTGGGCTACCTCTGGTCGCTGATCGAGCCGCTCGGCATGGGCGTCATCTATTTCTTCGTCTTCGGAGTGCTCTACCGGTCGGCCACCGACCGGCACCTCGGTAACGCCGCCGAGTCGTACCCGCTCTTTCTGATCACCGGCATCTTCGCCTGGATGTGGACGAGTTCGGCGATCAGCGAGGCGACCGCCGCGCTCACCGGGCAGGCCCGGTTGATCACCACGATGAACCTGCCCCGCGAGGTCTTCCCGATCGGCCGGGTCGCCGGCCGGTTCGCCGAGTACGTCGCCGGGCTGCCGATCCTGGTCGGCGTCGCGATCGTCTACGCCTCACTGGACAAGATCGAGTTCGGGGTGTCGCTGCTGGCGCTGCCGCTGGCGATCCTGATCCAGGCGACCCTGCTGGTCGGGATCGCCCTGCTGCTCTCCTCGCTGAACGTGCTGATGCGGGACATCGAGCGGCTGATGCGGCTGGTCACCCGGGTGCTCTTCTACGCCACCCCGATCATCTATCCGCTGACCCTGGTCCGGGACTCCTCGCTGCCGGACTGGGTCAAGATCGTGTACGAACTCAACCCGCTGGTCGGGATCTTCCAGCTCCACCACGCCGTCTGGTACCCGGACGAGTTCCCCGACGCCCGGCTGCTCGGGGTGTCGGTCGGCGGCAGCCTGCTCGTCCTGGTCGCCGGCTGGTGGGTGTTCCGCCGGCTCGAACCCGCCGTCCTGAAGGAGCTGTAGTGGCCCGGGCGATGGTGGAGGCGGACGACCTGGGCATCCGGTTCGTCCGGAATCGGCGGCGCAACCTGCGGCTGCGGGAGATGTTCATCCACCGGGGCAGCCGGCAGCCCGCCGCCGGGGTCTTCTGGCCGCTGCGCAACGTCTCGTTCTCGGTCGCCCCCGGTGACACCGTCGGGATCATCGGCCGCAACGGCACCGGCAAGAGCACCCTGCTCCGGCTGATCGCCGGGGTACTGATCCCGGACGAGGGACGGATCCGGGTCGGCGGCGCGGTCGCACCGCTGCTGGAACTCTCCGCCGGCTTCTCCAACGACCTGACCGGGCGGGAGAACGTCCACCTGGTCGGCTCGCTGCACGGGCTCAGCCCGAGCTTCCTGCGCCGGCACTTCGACGAGATCATCGAGTTCTCCGGCGAGCAGATCGCGAAGGCCATCGACACCCCGGTCCGGCACTACTCGTCCGGGATGAAGGTACGGCTCGGCTTCTCGGTGATCGCCCAGCTCCAGCACCCGGTACTGCTGATGGACGAGGTGACGGCGGTCGGCGACGCCGACTTCCGGAAGAAGTGCTACGACACCATCGACCGGCTGATCGCCGAGGGTCGTACCGTGATGCTGGTCTCGCACAACGAAAACGATCTCACCCGGTTCTGTAGCCGGGGACTCTACTTCGACGGAGGACGATTGCGGGTGGACGGCACCATACGCGAGGCTCTTGACGCATACCACGACGTGGTCAGGCCGTGATGCTGGCGATCCTGCTCACCCCCACCCGGCCGGGCGCGCCGCTGACCCGTCCCGACGGCATGCCGCTCGCCGCCCAACTCCGCGAGCAGTTGCGCGCGGCCGGCGCCCGGGACGTCGTGCTCACCGACGATCCGGCCGAGGTCGCCGTGCTGGCCGGTACCGCCCGGGAGCCGGTGTTGCTCTGCTCCGGTGACCTGGTCGCGCACACCGCCGTACTCCGGCATCTGGCCACCAGTCCGATGCCCGGCACCGTGGCCCTGGTGCTGACCGAGCCGGGCGCCGGCCCGGTCGGCGTGGTCGAGGACCGCAACCAGGTGGTCGCCGCCGGCCCCGCCGGGGAGGCCGGCGCCGTCGGCACGCTCACCACCGCGCCGACCGGCGCCTCCGGCGGAGCGGTACGCGTCGGCGTGGCCGACCTGCCCGCCCTGGTCGCCGCCGCCCGGGCCGTCGCCGACCTGCCCGACGGCATCGCCGCCGCCGCCCGGGCCGTCGCCGACCTGCCCGACGGCATCGCCGCCGCCCAGGCCGTCGCCGACGTGCCCGCCGGCACCGTCCCCGCCGAGCCGATTCCGCTGCTGGACCGGCTGCTCGCCGCGCTGACCCGCCCCGAGCCGACTGCTGGCTCCGGCACCCCGACGACCGCCCCCGGGATCACGATCTTCGCCCACCGGGTACGCCTGCTCGTCGCCCGCCGGGTCGCCGACCCGTCCGCGCTGGCCGACGCCGAGGCGGCGGTGGCGGCGGTCGACTCCGACCGGGCCGAGCTGCGGCTCTCGGTCAAGGAGAAGGACGACTTCTTCACCACGTACTTCGTCAGCACCTGGTCGCCATGGGTGACCAAGATCTGTGCCAAGCTCCGGCTCACCCCGACCGGGGTCACCGCGATCTCGGTCGCCTTCGCGCTGGCGGCGGCGGTGCTCTTCGCCGTCGGTGGCCGGCCCGCCCTGGTCGGCGGGGCGATCCTGCTCTACCTCGGCTTCGTGCTGGACTGCGTCGACGGCCAGTTGGCCCGCTACACCCGGCACTTCAGCCCGTGGGGCGGCTGGCTGGACACCATCGCCGACCGGGCCAAGGAATACCTGGTCTACGCCGGCCTCGGCATCGGGGTCGAACGGGCCGGCGGCCCCGGCTGGGCGCTGGCGATCGCCGCGATCACCCTCCAGACCGTCCGGCACATGACCGACACCTGGTACGGCGCCCTGCACGACGAGGCGGCCAAGCGCCCCCGCCCGGCCGGGCAGGCCGGCTCCGGCGGGCTCGGCGACCGGCTCAGTCAGGCGTCGAACCGGGTACAGGCCGACACCGGCTCGCTGACGTACTGGGCGAAGCGGACCGTGGTCTTCCCGATCGGCGAGCGGTGGGCGCTGATCGCGCTGACCGTGGCGATCTTCAGTCCGCTGGTCAGCCTGGTCGCCGTACTGGTCTGGGGCGGGCTGGCGGCGGCGTACACGCTGGCGCTGCGTACCCTGCGGGCCCGGTCGATGCGGGTCGCGGTGCTGACCGGCGTCGACACCACGCTGCACCGCGACGACGGGCCGGCGGTCCGCTGGCTCACCGCGCTCGGCCGGGGTGCCGGGCTGCCCGGGCCGCTCCCGCTCGCCCTGGTCGGGGTGGCGGCCGGGCTGGGTCTGCTCGGTGCCGGCCTGGCCGGGCTGGGCACCGGGCCGGCACGCTGGCTGGTGCCGCTCGCGGTGCTGGTCGCCCTGGTCGCCGGGCTGCCGGCGGCGGCACCGCACGGCGGCGCGCTGGACTGGTTGGTCCCGGCCGCGCTGCGGGCCGCCGAATACCTGCTGGTGATCGGGGCCGGGCTGCTGGTCGACGCAAACGGTGCGCTGATCTTCGCACTGCTCCTCGTACTCGCGCTGCGGCACTACGACCTCACCGCCCGGCTGGAGAAGCGGGAGCGCGCCCCGCTGATGCACGCGCTCGGCCTGGGCTGGGACGGCCGGCTGATCCTGCTCGCCGTCGCCGTACTCGTCGGCCCGGTGGCCGGCCGGGTGGCGCTGCTGGTACTCACCGGCTATCTATCGGCGATTTTCGTAGTGAACGCGCTCCGTGGCTGGGTACCCAGGGACATTCCCGCGCCACGACAGCCGGCCGACGCCGTCATCGGGTCCGGTGGCCACTCCGCCGCCCCCGACGCGTTCGCGACCGCCGGGGCGGGGGAGGGGCACGCCGCCACCCCGGGACGACCGGACCGGAACGGGACGCCGGAGCGGCGGGAGCGGGACGGATGACGCCGCTGGTGAGGTGACCGGGCACCCCGGGCGGCGGGAAAGGGACGGATGACGCTGCCAGCGGGGGTACGGCGCCGATGGCGCTGATCAGTTTCGTCGTACCGGTCTACCGGGTGCAGGGCTACCTGCGGGAGTGCCTCGACTCGATCCTGGGCCAGCCGGTGGCCGACGTCGAGGTGGTGGTGGTCGACGACTGCTCGCCGGACAGTTGCGGCGAGATCATCGCCGAGTACGCCGACCGGGACGACCGGGTCCGGGTGGTGACCCTGGACCGGAACGTCGGGCTGGGCGAGGCCCGCAACATCGGCCTCGACCTGGCCACCGGCGAGTACGTCTGGTTCCTGGACAGCGACGACTGGCTGGTCGGCGGCTGCCTGCCAGCGGTGGCGGAACGGCTGCGCCGGGTCGGGCCGGAGGTGCTGCTCGTCGACCATGTGCGGGCGTACTGGGACCACCGGAGGCGCGGCAGCGGCCTGGCCCGGACGGTGCCGGACTCCGGCGCCGGGGTGTTCGCCGTCCGGGACCGGCCGGAGGTGCTCGGCGTACTGCACACCGCCTGGAACAAGGTGGTACGCCGCCGCTTCCTGGTCGACTCCGACCTGCGCTTCGGCCCTGGCTGGTACGAGGACGTGTCGTTCAGCTATCCGGTGCTGCTCGCCGCCGGCCGGATCAGCGTGCTGGACGTGGTCTGCGTGAACTACCGGCAGCGGCGGTCCGGTGCCATCACCCGAACCCGGGACGACCGGCACTTCGAGGTGTTCCCGCACTGGCACCGGGTCTTCGAGCTGATGGCCCGCTGGGGGCCGGAGTACGACGACCTCCGGCCGCTGATCTTCGAGCGGATGGTCTGGCACTACCTGGTCGTACTCGGCAACGGGCGGCGGCTCTCCCCGGAACTGCGCCGCGGCTTCTTCGACCGGGTGGTGGCGGACTACCGGCGCTGGGCGCCGCCGGGCGGTTACCGGGTGCCGGGCGGGATCGACGGGCTGAAACACCGGCTGGTGGCCGGCGGCCACTGGCGGACGTACGCCCTGTTGCGGGCGCTGCACCACTCCCGGCGGGGCGGCGTCGGCCGACTCGCCCGGCGGCAACCCCGGCCACCCGCCAGCGCCCCCGCACCACTCCCTGCACCACCCTCCGAGCCGCACGGACTGTCCCGGCTGCCGGCGGCGCTGGCCGGGGCCGCCCGGCTGACCCGGGAGGGGCTGCTCCGGGCGTATTACCACGCCCAGTTGCGCCGTCCGCTCGATCCGGGGCTGGCGCTCTACGCCGCGTACTGGTTCCGCGGCTACGCCTGCAACCCGGCAGCGGTGTACGAGAAGGCCCGCGAGCTGGCCCCGTGGATCCGGGGCGTCTGGGTGGTACGCCGGGACCAGGTGTCCAGCCTGCCGCCCGGGTTGCCGTACGTGGTGGCCGGCACCCGGGCGTACTTCCGGGCGCTGGCCCAGGCGAGCTGGCTGGTCAACAACGTGAACTTCCCGGACTACGTGGTCAAGCGGCCCGGCTCGGTACACGTGCAGACCCACCACGGCACTCCGGTCAAGGTGATGGGGCTGGACCAGCAGGGCTATCCGCACGGTGCGGCCGGACTGGACTTCCCCGGTCTGCTGCGCCGGATCGACCGCTGGGACTACAGCCTCAGCGCCAACACCTTCTCCACCCAGATGTGGGAGCGGGCCTATCCGGCGGAGTACCGGACGCTGGAGGTCGGCTATCCGCGCAACGACCGGCTGGTGAACGCCGGGCCCGCCGAGGTCGAGGCCGTCCGGCGCCGGCTCGGCATCGACCCCGGCGAGCGGGTGGTGCTGTACGCGCCGACCCACCGGGAGCACCGGCCCGGATACTCACCGCCGTTCGACCCCGGGGCGCTGGTCGAGGCGTGCGGTCCGGCGGGCCGGCTGCTGGTCCGGGGCCACTATCTCGACCCGGATGCCTGCCCCGCCCCGGACACTCCGGCCGCAGTCGGCGCCCACACCGGAACCGTGACCGGCAGTCCCACGATGGCGGCTGACCCGCGGACGCCCGGACCGCCTGCGGCTGACCCGCGGACGCCCGGACCGCCTGCGGCTGACCCGCGGACGCCCGGACCGC
>NZ_BONX01000050.1 GCF_016862935.1 Plantactinospora mayteni | reverse complement strand
CGGCTGACCCGCGGACGCCCGGACCGCCTGCGGCTGACCCGCGGACGCCCGGACCGCCTGCGGCTGACCCGCGGACGCCCGGACCGCCTGCGGCGCCGTCCGGTCGGGAGCGGGTACGGGACGTGACCGATCATCCCTCGATGGAGGATCTCTACCTCGCCGCCGACGTACTGGTCACCGACTACTCGTCCGCGATGTTCGACTACGGCACGCTGGACCGGCCGATCGTGGTCTACGCCCCGGACTGGGCCGAGTACCGGCGCGAGCGCGGGGTCTATCTGGACGTGCTCGCCGAGGCGCCGGGGGTGGCGGTGACGGAATTCCCTGACCTGCTGACGGCGTTCCGGACCGGCGCCGTGGACGCCCCGCCGGCCGCCCTGGCCCGGGAGCGGTTCCGACACCGCTTCTGCGGCCTGGACGACGGCCGGGCGGCCGAGCGGGTGGTCCGACGCGTTCTCCTCGGCGAGCCAGACTGAGCGGGCCGCGACTGCTCACCTTCGTGCGCTACCTCGCCGGCCCGTCGACCAGTTCGGGTCAGCGCCCGGAGCCGGTCGCTAGGAGCCGTCGTCGCCGGGGAGGTGCTCGGTGGCCCAGCGGGAGATCTGCTCCAGGGCGGGCATCAGCGCCTGACCCCGTTCGGTCAACCGGTAGGAGACCGCGATCGGCGGTCCCTCCTGGACCCTCCGGACGATCAGGCCGTGTTCGGCCAGTTCGGTCAGGCGGTCGGAGAGTACGGAGTCGCTGACCCTGCCGACGGCCCGGGAGACCTCACGGAAGCCGGCCGGGCCGGAACGCAGGCTGCCCAGCACCGGGGCTGTCCACCGCTTGCCGAGTATCGCGAAGGCCCGGGACAGCGCGGCGTCCGCCTGCGCGCAGCGCTCCGGGCCGTGCACCTCGGGGGTCGGCCTGGTCGGCGACATGCCGAAATACTATCGCTCCCGATGTCACTAGCATTTCAGCAGCGTGACGTCGCTGCCGAGCAGGGTCGAGCAGACCCGTCGGTGGTCGTACACACGTTCTATCCACAACCTGTGGATAGAACGTGTGTACGACGGTGGGTCGTCAGTCGACCGGGGCGGTGGGGCGGCGTACCCGCTGCCGGACCCGGTCGGCGGCGAGTCCGGCGTACCGGCCGGCGACGAACCGGGTGGCGGAGGCGAGGGACCGGATGCCGCCGACCGGGATCGTCTCCACCCCGGCCAGGGCCGCCCGCCGGGCCCGCTTGTCCGGCCGGACCACCAGCCGGGACCGGGGCGACACCCACTTGTTCTCCGGCAGCAGCCGCAGGTCGATCGCCCCGAAGTCGTCGCCGCTGACCCAGCGCCGGCCGGCCACCTCGGCGACCACCTCGTCGAGGGCCTCGTCGGGTCGGCGTACCCGGAAGGCGCGGCTGAGCGCCGAGGTGCGCCAGAGCGACAGCCCGTCGTCCGGTGCCGTCGCCCCGATCGGCAGCACCCGGACCAGCCCGACCTGCCACTGGTCGGCGACCGCCACCAGCCGGCGTACGGTGTCCGCGTCGACCCCCAGGTGCGACCCGAGTTCCAGCAGGTACGCCGCGGGGTAGGCGGTCGTCGGTGGCTGCCCGGCCAACTCCACCCGGGGCTCAGACCGGTAGGTCGCGGCGAGCAGTCGCAGGTCCAGCAGCGGGTCGACCAGTACCGAGCGGCGGTCGTCGGTCAGCCCCGCCCAGTCCGCCACCAGTACCACCCGCAGGTCGGTCTGGTCCCCGGCCAGCAGCCGGTCCACACAGGTACGGACCATCTCGTACGGCCCCTCGGCCCGGACCACCGCCACCACCAGCGGTACGGCCCAGTTCCGGTGTGCGGCGGAGCGCAGGTAGCGGGGCTGCGGCATCAGGTCGGCCAGGAACGGCCGGTTGTACCGGCGCAGCGCCTCGCCCCGGGTCATCATGTGCGACGGCCCGAGATGCCAGCTGCGGGCCCGGGGCTCGGGCACGAACACCGCACCCGCCTGGGCCAGCCGGTAGCCGAACTCGGTGTCCTCGCCGAGCCGCAGTTCGGGGTTGAGCCCGCCGGTCTCGGCGTAGAGGCTGCGGGCCAGTGCGGCGGTGGCGCCGACGTGCGCCCGGAAGTTCAGGTGGTCACCGCCGCGGAGCTGGTCGGTGTCGTCGATGAGGCGTTCGACGTACTCGTGCGGCTCGGAGTCGTCGAGCCGGAAGAGCCGGTCGGCGGTGCCGGCCGCGCAGCTCTCGGCGACCTGTTCCGGGCTGGGCCAGTCGGCGTCGACGAAGCGCTTGTAGCCGAGGGTGACCACCTCGTCGCTGACGTGCTGCCAGCGGGCCTGTGCCGCCACGTGCTCCGGGAAGACGACCATGTCCGCGTCGAGCCAGTGCAGGATCTCGCCCTCGCTCTGCTCCGCGCCGACGTGCAGCGCGGCCGACCGGCCCCAGCCGGTGGCGTGGTCGGCGACCCGGAGCAGCCGGCAGTTGTCCGGACGGATCCGGGGCAGCACCAGCGGCGGGTCGCTGCCGTCATCGACCACCACCACCTCCAACATCCCCGACGGGTACGTCTGGGCGCGCAACGCCGCCAGGGTGAGGTCGAGGGAGCGTTGGCAGTCGTGGGCCGGGATGACCAGCGAGACGGACCGGGTCGGCTGCCAGCCGTCCAGCTCGGGTGGGGTGAGTCGACTCCAGTCGTTCCGGAACAACCGGACCGGGGGCTGGGCCGTGCTGGCCCGGGCGCGACTGGACACGCGGCACAGTGTAACTATCTCGTCGCCGAGAGCTGACAATCGCGCGCCGCGTGGCGGGTGTCGGTCGAAATCGGCCGGTTCGTCGACTACTGTAAGTGTCTTCGCGATAGCGCCACGTAGGCTGGCGTCGGTGGTCGGCCGACGAAGGGATCGGCGTGCCAGGCAGGGACGACCCGGAGAAGTACCTCCGCTGGCGGGTTGCCGTCGGCGAACCCGACGGCCGGCGGCGGTGGCCGCTGGTCACGCTCGGCTCCCGACTGACCGAGATACCCGGCCCGCCCGCACCGCACCGGGTGCCCGGGCAGAGCCCGTCGACGCGGATACCCGGCCAGGGCCCGTTGACCCGGATGCCCGGCCAGGGCCCGGCGGCCGGTGCCGACCGGTCCGGAATGGCCCGGCCGGGTCCGGCCTGGCACCGGATGTTCGTCGGCCGGATGGCCGTCGCCGCCCGGTCGGTGACCTGGCTGCGGCATCTGCTCGACCATCCGGTCGGGCTGACCCGGGTACGCCGGGTCACCGTCGCCGTGCAGGACTGGGAGATCCCGCAGCGCGGCTGGTCCGGCCGGCTCGGACCGGTGCCGCACCTGCTCGCCCAGCGGGTCACGCTGCCCCGGCACGACCGGGGCCGGGCGGTGGTCGAGATCGAGCTGCGCTGGTCCGTACCGCTCCGTTCGGTGTTGGCAGCCGTGTTGCCGCTGCTCACCCCGATCCGTCCACTGCCGACCCCGGGCAGTCCGGAGGTGACCGCCCAGGACGTCTTCCCCGGCTGGCTGGGTGCCGGACCCAACCTCGCGGTCGTCGCCGGGGAGTTGCCCGGCAACCCGGCGGTCCGGGCGTACGACCTGGTGCTCCGGCCGGACGGCCGCGACCCGTCGGTGGCCGGGGACGGGGCCGGGACGGCGTACCGGGCCGGGCTGACCGTCGACCGGCTGGGCGTGCCGGACACCGAGGACGGCGGCCGGACCGGGCCGGTACTGCTCGACGCCGAACACGCGGTGCCGGTCGGCCGGTACGGGCCGTTCGGGCCGGCCGCCCCCCGGGCCGAGCTGACCTTCGCCCCGGGACCGGACGGCGGGAGCTGGCGGATCCGGGGACCGGCCGGGCTGGACTGTCAGGGTCGACTCGACCGGCCGTGGCTGACCGAGCAGACCCGGTCGGCACTGGCCGGGATCGGGCTGCTCGACTGCGCCCCGGTACCCGGTGTGCGGCCCCGGGCCGAGGCCGCGTTGCTCCTGCACCTCGCGCTGACCGGCGTACTCGTGCGGGCTCCCGGCCTGCCGGTGTCCTGCCGGGCGCAGTTGGCCGACGAGGTGGTCGAACTGCTCCGCGCCCCGCTGCCCGACCGGCCGACCGGCCGACCCGACCCGCAGACCGAGCTGGACTGGGAGGCCCGGGCGGTACGCCAGCGTCGGGCGGTGTTGCGCCGGCACGCCCGGGGCTTCGCGCTACCCCGGCTGGCGGCGGCCACCTTTCCCGGCCTCGCCGCGCTGCCGTCGGTCTCGGTGCTGCTGGTGACCCGCCGGCTGGAGCACGTCCTCGACGCGGTCGCCACCGTGGCGGCGCAGAGCTATCCGGAGCTGGAGATCGTGCTCTGCCTGCACGGGGTGGGCCTGCCGGTGGAGTTGCGCCAGCGGCTGGCCGACTGCGGGCGGCCGGTCGAGGTCGTCGAGGTACCGGCCGGGCAGAGCTTCGGCGAGGCGATGGTCGCGGCGACCGCCCGGGCCCGGGGAACCCTGGTGACGAAGTTCGACGACGACGACACGTACGGGCCGGAGCACGTCTGGGACCTCGTCCTCGCCCGGCACCACTCCGGCGCGACGATGGTCGGCAAGGCGGCCGAGTTCGTCCATCTCGGCGCGCTGGACACCACCGTACGGCGGGACGCGGGGGCGGCGGAGAGCTTCGCCCCGGTCGTCGCCGGCGGCACGATCCTGATCGGAAGGGGCGACCTGGCCGAGGTCGGCGGCTGGCGGCCGGTGCCGAGTTCGGTCGACCGGGGGCTGATCGACCGGGTCCGCCGGGCCGGCGGGCTGGTCTACCGGACCCATCCGCTCGGCTACGTCTATCAGCGCCGGCCGGCCGGCCACACCTGGGACCCCGGACTGGAGTACTTCCTCCGGGATGGCGGCGCGCAGTGGACCGGACTGCCCCGGCACGCCGAGTTCGGCACCTCCGACACCGAGCCGCCGCCGACCAGCCGGTGGAAGTTGCATCAGCGGAGGTCGAATCGAGTCTGGTAACCGTGATGTCACAACGTGAACATGGCACGTTTACCCGATGGGCTTCTGTGATGATCCTCGTCACAGTCATTCCGGGGCCGGCCATTACGCTGCGGGGAGGTGACGGTGACTACCGTCGCGCTCAAAGACGTCACGAAGGTATTCCCGGATGGGACAGTGGCGGTCGACAACGTCAGTCTCGACGTCAACGACGGCGAGTTCATGGTGTTGCTCGGGCCTTCGGGCTGCGGAAAGTCCACCGTACTCAGGATGGTCGCCGGCCTGGAGGACCCGAGTACCGGCGCCGTGTTGCTCGACGGCGAACTGGCGAACGACCTGCCGCCACGGGAACGCGGAATTGCCATGGTCTTCCAGGATTTCGCGCTGTATCCGCATATGTCGGTGGGCGCGAACATTGCCTTCCCGCTCCGGCTCTCCGGAGTCGAGGAAGGGCCGCGCGGTGAGCGGGTGGCCGACGTGGCGAGTGCGCTCGGCATCGGCGACGTACTCGGCCGCAAGCCCAGCCAACTCTCCGGCGGGCAGCGGCAGCGGGTGGCGATGGGCCGGGCCATCGTCCGGCGCCCCGGGCTGTTCCTGATGGACGAGCCGCTCTCCAACCTGGACAGCGGCCTGCGGGCGGAGCTGCGGGCGGAGATCTCCGGGTTGGTCCGCGAACTCGGGGTCAGCACCATCTACGTCACCCACGACCAGGCCGAGGCGCTGACCATGGCCGACCGGGTGGCGATCATGCGCAAGGGCGTACTCCAGGACGTCGGCACCCCGACCCAGGTGTACGGCCGGCCGGCCACCCTCTACGTCGCCGCGTTCCTGGGCAGCCCCCGGATGAACCTGCTGGAGGCGACCGTCTACGTGCACCTCGACCGGTACGTCACGCTCAACCTCGGTGAGCAGGCGCTCTATCTGCCCTGGGACGACATCCGGGCCCGGGCGGTGGCGCACTACCACGGCGAGCGGATCGTGGTCGGGATGCGGGCCGAGGCGCTGACCCCGGTGGCCCCGGACACGCCGGGCGACGTGTTGCAGGGGCGGATCCGATACCTGGAGCACCACGGGCACGAGTCGCTGGCGTTCCTCGACATCGGGGCGACCGCGATCGTCGTCGACGACCTGGGCGGCCCGGTGACCGACGAGCGTCCCACCGGAGCCGGTCGGGGGCTCCGGCGACTGGGCCAGGTGATGCAGCGGCTGACCGGGCGGGCCGTTGGCCCGGGGCAGCCCGCCCCGGCGGCCCGGGGCGCCCGGGACAGCGTGCTGAACGACCCGGGTCGGCACCACCGGCGCCCGGCCGAACTCGCGGTACGGCTGGCGCCGTATCCGGCGGTCAACTCCGGCCACCCGATGGCCGTCTCGGTACGCATGGACGCGGTGCACTTCTTCGACGAGCGCGGCGACCGGATCGACGTGGGGTGGCGTTGAGCGTCCCACGTCCCTTAACGTCTATCGATTCCCCGTCCATGGTGGTCCCTCGTTAGGAGATCCGCTCGTGTCACAGGAACGACCCGGCCTGCTCGTGATCGAGCGGATTCTCCGCGACCGGCAGAGTGTGTGGCAGCAGATCGTCGAAGAGCGCGACCTCAACGGGCTCACCGGCCAGATGCTGGCCAGTTCGGCGATCGCGCTGGCCTGTTACGGCGCCGTACTCGGTGCCTTCCACAGTGTCCTGATGGCCCTGACCTCGGCGGTGAAGCTGCCGCTGCTGTTCCTGGTCACCCTGGCCATCTGCCTGCCCACGCTGTACCTGTTCAACCTGGTCTTCGGGGCCCGGCTGTCGGTCCGGCAGGCCATCTCGATGGTGATGGTGGCGATCACGGTCACCTCGATGCTGGCCGTGGCGTTCGCGCCGATCAGCCTCTTCTTTCTGATCACCGCGCCGGACTACGCCTTCTTCAAGCTGCTCAACGTGGCGATCCTGACCCTGTCGGCGCTGGTCGGGCTCCGCTTCCTGACCGGTGGCATGCAGGTGCTCAACGCGCACGGCCTGCTCGCTCCGACCGCCGCCGCCACCGCCGGCCAGCCGGCCGCCGTCGTGGGTGCCGGCCAACCGGCGGTGCAGCCGGCCGGGGCCGCCCCGGGTAGCGCCTGGGTGGCGCCCCAGCCGGTCGCGGTACCCCAGCAGGTGCCGGTCGCGGTCGGTGCGGTGAACGGCGAGGCCCCGGCGACTACGGCCAACGGGGACGGGCCGACCCCGCCCGTCCAGCCCGCACCCGTGACGCCCGCCCAGCCCGTACCGGCCACGCCCGCCCAGCCGGCGGTCGCCACTCCGGCTCCGGCCGAGGCGACGGCTCCCGTACCGGCGGCTCCGGTCCAGCCGGCGCCGGCACAGCTGGTGCCAGGCCAGCCGGCCACGATGCAGGTGGTGCCGGGCCCGGTCCAGCCGGCGCCCGGGCAGTTCGTGCCGCAGTACGGCTACCGCGCGGCCGACCCGTACCCGATCGGCCGGCCGGGAGCGGCGCAGTCCCCGTCCGGCGGCCCCCGTCCGGCGAGCATGACGCTGCTCTACATCTGGATCCTGTTGTTCGGGTTCGTCGGCACCCAGTTGGCCTGGACACTGCGACCGTTCTTCGGCGACCCGGAGCAGCCGTACGCGTTCTTCCGCAGCATCGACGGCAACTTCTACGCGGAGATCCTGCGTAGCCTGGGCAGCCTCTTCTGAGGCCGCCCGGGGCCGTGCCGGTTGTCGCCGTCCCGGCGTGCGGCAGCCGATGTGTCGTCGCCGGTCCCGGTGGGGTTGCGGCTCCCCGGAGAGGCGTGTCCGGGTCTCCCTGAACCGTCCCTGAGTTCCGTCGCCCGGGATGGACGACGCCCCAATACGAAGGCAGGCTACATGTAGTCATCTGAGTTATGGGGAGGTGTCGGAAAATGGCCGGCGGGGGATCACGGCTCTGGCTCCGGGTGCTGCTCGGAGTCTTCTCGGTCGCACTGCTGCTCTGCGGGGTCGGCACGGCGGTGGGCACCTGGGTCTGGACCGGGAAGGTCGTCGACACCCGTGGGGAGGTCGACTTCGTCAACCGGCTCGCCGTACCGCCGCTTGCCGAGTCGCGGATCGACGGGCAGGGGCGCCGGGTCTTCGACCTGCGGGCCCAGCCCGGCCAGCGCGACTTCGGCCAGGGCGGCCCGACCGCCACGTGGGGCTTCAACGGCGACTACCTGGGACCGACCCTGCGGGCCAAGCGCGGCGAGCAGGTGCTGGTCAACGTGGTCAACGGGGTCGGCCGGCCGACCAGCGTGCACTGGCACGGCATGCACCTGCCGGCGGTGATGGACGGCGGCCCGCACCAGATGGTCCGGCCCGGCGCGACCTGGTCGCCGTACTGGAAGGTCGACCAGCCCGCCGCCACGCTCTGGTACCACCCGCACCCGCACGGCGAGACCGCCGAGCACGTCTACCGGGGACTGGCCGGGATGTTCATCCTGGACGACGAGCCGTCGGCCGCGCTGGCACTGCCCCGCCGGTACGGCGTCGACGACATCCCGGTGATCGTGCAGGACCGGAAGTTCGAGTCCGACGGGCGACTCGACGAGGCGAACTCCGAGCTGGGCGGGATCGGCATCCTCGGCGACACCCTGCTGGTCAACGGGACGGTCGGGCCGTACCTGGACGTCAGCACCGAACGGGTCCGGCTGCGGCTGCTCAACGGCTCCAACGCCCGGACGTACGACTTCGGGTTCGCCGACAACCGCGCCTTCGAGCTGATCGGCACCGACGGCGGCCTGCTGGAACGTCCGCACCGGACC
Source organism: Plantactinospora mayteni (assembly GCF_016862935.1). GTDB lineage: Bacteria > Actinomycetota > Actinomycetes > Mycobacteriales > Micromonosporaceae > Plantactinospora > Plantactinospora mayteni. The sequence continues at coordinate 113,205 of NZ_BONX01000050.1, read as the reverse complement.
GGCCGGATCCGGCTCTCGCCCGGCGAGCGGGCCGAGGTCGTGGTGTCGATGCTGCCGGCCGAGCGGGTGGTGCTGCGCAGCTATCCGCCGAACCAGGGGATCGACTTCGTCAACGACCGCTTCACCGGCGGCGACGACACGTTCGACGTACTCGAACTGCGGGCCGCCGCCAGCCTCGCGACGTCACCGGAGGTGCCGGACCGGCTGGTACCGGTCGAGCGGCTCGACCCGGCGTCGGCCGCCGAGACCCGCCGGTTCCGGCTGAGCGGGCGCCAGATCAACGGTCGGCGGATGGATCTGGACCGGATCGACTTCGCGGTCACCCGGGGCAGCACCGAGGTCTGGGAGATCGAGAAGCAGGACGGTACGCCGCACAGCTTCCACGTGCACGACGTGCAGTTCCAGGTGCTCTCGGTGGACGGTCGGGAACCCCCGCCGGAGTTGGCCGGCTGGAAGGACACCGTGCTGCTCACCGCCGGCGACTCGATCCGGATCATCGCCCGGTTCGCCGACTACCCCGACCCGAACATGCCGTACATGTTCCACTGCCACCTGCTCTATCACGAGGACCAGGGCATGATGGGGCAGTTCGTGGTGGTCGAGCCGGGCCAGCGACCGGGGCGGCCACCGAGCGGGCCCGGACACGCCCAGCACGGCTGAGCGAGCGGGCTCCCCCCGGTGACCTCGGTCGCCGGAGGGAGCCGTCCGGCGCATCGGCGTGGCCGAACCGGAAACCGTGCCGCGCGATGCCTTCCCGGTTAGGTTGTTAGGCGTGTTGGGCCTACCCGCGCACGTGACCGCTTGTCTCTTCGACCTCGACGGTGTGTTGACCCAGACCGCCCGGGTGCACAACGCCGCCTGGGCGGAGACCTTCGACGACTTCCTCCGGCGTCGCGCCGAGGCGACCGGCGAGCCGTTCCGGCCGTACGACCCCGGCGACGACTACAACCGGTACGTCGACGGCCGTCCCCGGGCCGACGGGGTGCGGACGTTCCTCGCCTCCCGGCAGATCACCCTGCCGGAGGGCGAGCCGGACGACCCGCCGACCGTCGACACCGTCAACGGGGTCGGCAACCGGAAGAACGTCGTCCTGCTCCAGCGGATCCACGATGACGGTGTCCTGCCGTACCAGGGATCGGTGGACTACCTGCACGCCGCGCGCGCGGCCGGGCTGCGCCGGGCCGTCGTCTCGGCCAGTGCCAACGCCCGGGACGTGATTGCGGCGGCCGGCCTCGAACCCCTGGTCGAGGCCCGGGTGGACGGCGTGGTCGCCCGGCTGAGCGGGCTGCGCGGCAAGCCCCATCCGGACACCTTCCTGGCCGGCGCCGAACTGCTCGGGGTCCGCCCCGACCAGGCGGTGGTCTTCGAGGACGCGCTGGCCGGGGTGGCGGCGGGCCGGGCCGGCGACTTCGGTTACGTGGTCGGGGTCGACCGGGTGGGCCAGGCGGACGCGTTGCGCGAACACGGCGCCGACATCGTGGTACGCGACCTGTCCGAACTACTCACCGAGGCGGATGGCGGCGACTCCGACCGCCACGGTGGCCCGGCGGCGACGGAGCGAGCGGCGACCGGTCGGGGTGCTGCCGGAAGAGCGGACGCCGGGCCGGAGGTGCTCCGGTGACCGCGCGGAGGCTGACTGCGAGGAGGCGCCGATGATCCGGGAACGGGCCTATCCCGTCGAGCCCTGGCACGTCCGGGAGACCCGGCTCGACCTGGACGTACTCGCCCAGTCCGAGTCGGTGTTCGCGCTCTCCAACGGGCACATCGGGCTGCGCGGCAACCTCGACGAGGGCGAGCCGCACGGCCTGCCGGGGACGTACCTGAACTCCTTCTACGAGCTGCGGCCACTGCCGTACGCGGAGGCGGGCTACGGCTTCCCCGAGTCCGGCCAGACGATCGTCAACGTCACCAACGGCAAGCCGATCCGGCTGCTCGTGGACGACGAGCCCTTCGACGTCCGGTACGGCGAACTGCTCAGCCACGAGCGGGTGCTCGACCTGCGCGGCGGCACCCTGCAACGGTCGGTCGAGTGGCGCTCCCCGGCCGGGCGTACGGTGCGGATCTGCTCGACCCGGCTGGTCTCGTTCACCCAGCGCTCGGTGGCGGCGATCGAATACCGGGTGGAGCCGGTCGACGGGCCGATGCGGCTGATCGTCCAGTCGGAACTGGTCGCCAACGAGCAGTTGCCGGCGCAGAGCCGGGACCCCCGGGTGGCGGCGGTGCTGGAGTCGCCGTTGCAGTCCGAGGAGCACCTCGTGCACAGCGACGGCGCGCTGCTGATCCACCGCACCAAGGCGAGCGGGCTGCGGGTGGCCGTCTCGATGAGCCACGAGGTGCACGGGCCGGAACGCAAGCTGGTCGGCACCGAGGCGTACGAGGACTGGGCCCGGACCACCGTCACCTCCGTGATCAAGCCGGGTGAGGAGCTTCGGCTGGTCAAGTTCGTCGCGTACGGCTGGTCGAGCCGGCGGTCCCGCCCGGCGCTGCGCGACCAGGTGGCGGCGGCGCTGGCCGGCGCCAAGTTCTCCGGCTGGGACGGGCTCTGCACCGAGCAGCGCGGCTATCTCGACACCTTCTGGGACGACTCCGACGTGCGGGTCGAGGGCGATCCGGAGGTGCAGCAGGCGGTCCGGTTCGGACTCTTCCACGTGCTCCAGGCCGGCGCCCGGGCCGAGCTTCGGCCGATCGCGGCCAAGGGCCTGACCGGGCCGGGCTACGACGGGCACGCGTTCTGGGACACCGAGACCTTCGTGCTTCCGGTGCTGACCTACACCCTGCCGTCGGCGGTCGCCTCCGCGCTGCGCTGGCGGCACTCCACCCTGCACCTGGCCCAGGAGCGGGCCCGGACGCTGGGACTGCGCGGCGCCGCGTTCCCGTGGCGGACCATCCGGGGCCAGGAGACCTCGGCGTACTGGCCGGCCGGCACCGCCGGGTTCCACATCGCGGCCGACATCGCCGACGCGGTACGCCGGTACGTGCAGGCGACCGACGACCAGCAGTTCGAACGCGAGGTCGGGCTCGAACTGCTGGTGGAGACCGCCCGCCTCTGGCAGTCCCTCGGGCACCACGACCGGCACGGCCGGTTCCACCTGGACGGGGTGACCGGTCCGGACGAGTACACGGCGGTGAAGAACGACAACGTCTACACCAACCTGATGGCCCAGCGGAACCTGCTGGCCGCCGCCGACGCCGCCACCCGGCACGGCGAGGAAGCCTGGAAACTCGGTGTCGACGACGAGGAGACGGCCGCCTGGCGGGACGCCGCGCACGACATGCACCTGCCGTACGACCCGGAGCTGGGCGTGCACCCGCAGGTGGAGGGCTTCACCCGGTTCCAGGAGTGGGACTTCGCGAACACCCCGCCGGAGCAGTACCCGCTGCTGCTCAACTATCCCTACTTCGACCTGTACCGGAAACAGGTGATCAAGCAGGCCGATCTGGTGCTGGCGATGCACTGGCGCGGCGACGCGTTCAGCGACGAGGAGAAGGCGGCCAACTTCGCCTACTACGAGCGGCGTACGGTCCGCGACTCGTCGTTGTCGGCCTGCACCCAGGCGGTACTGGCGGCCGAGACCGGGCACCTCGAACTCGCGCACGACTATCTGGGCGAGGCGGCCCTGATGGACCTGCACGACCTCAACCAGAACACCCGGGACGGTGTGCACGTCGCCTCGCTGGCCGGGGCCTGGATCGCCCTGGTGGCCGGGTTCGGCGGCATGCGTGACCACACCGAGACGCTCTCCTTCGCACCTCGGCTGCCGAGCCGGATCGACCGGTTGGAGTTCTCGCTCCGCTATCGGGGCGTGCACCTGCGGGTCGACGTCCGGCCGCGCGAGGCGACGTACTCGCTGCGCGACGGCGTGCCGGACGACGCCCTGGAGTTGCTGCACCACGGTGAGAAGCTCCGGGTCACCTGCCTGGAGTCGGTGACCCGGCCGATCCCGCCGGCCCGCCCGGTGGGCCCGCAGCCCGCCCAGCCGGCCGGCCGCGCCCCCGTCCGCCGCGCCCCGGAAAGCGAGCCGACAACCTGACCCGGCGGAAACTCCCAGATCTTGACGACTTCTCGTCGCCCCGACAGCGAGAAGTCGTCAAGATCTGATGAGCCCCTAGACGAGTGACAGGTGTACGTGGTTGGTGTGGTCGCTGGACGGGTCGCCGTGCGCCCCGCTGTAGGACTTCCAGCCGGTTGTCGGCAACCAGATCTGCCGGTACCAGATCACGTACAGCACACCGATCCGGTCGGCGTTCCGGACGAAGAACGCGGCGAGGTTGTTGCCGTACGTCCGGTTGGCGCCCGTGGCGGCACCCCCGAAGCCGCCCGCCTCGGCGGAGAAGTCGCAGGCCCGCCCCTTCGGGTGCTCGTACGGGCCGCCGGAGCGGTAGCACCCGGTGAACCGGGTGAAGCCGGCCCGACGCGCCTCCTCGAAGGCGTGCAGGGTGCGCGGGCTGATGCAGCCGGTGGTGGTCGGGTCGGGCAGGCTGCACGACTGCGGCGGCCAGGAGCCGTCGGCGCCACGTGGCGCGGGCCGGGCCACCGGCGAGCTGGCGACGACGAAACCTCCGGTCGAGGCGCCGCCGACCTGGGCCAACGCCCGCTCGGCGGCCTCCTTCTGCCGCAGCATGATGGCGAGCTGCCGGCGCTCCTCGACCACCTCGGCGTCCAGCGCCCGCTTCGCCCGGGCGGCCCGCTCCCGGGCCTGGCTCAGCGAGCGAAGCGCGTCGTTGTCCCGCAGGGCCACCGCCTCCAGCCCACGGGCCCGCTCCAGCAACTCGTCAGCCGAACCGCTGTGCAGTAGTGCCAGCACGGGGCCGATCCGACCGGTCTGGTACGCCGCCCGGGCCACCTCCTCCACCTGGGGGCGCAGCTCCGCGATCAGCCCCTCCACCCGGCGTAGCTCGGCGGTGATCCTCGCCTGCCGAGCCTGGGCGTTGGCCAGCGCGTTCCTGGCCTGTAGATAACCTCGACCGGTCGATTCGAGCACGTCACGCAGGAGCGGTGTGTCGCCTTCGTCGCCGAGGGCGGCGGGGCTGTATGCCTCCGCCACGCCGGGCCGGAGCGCCGCCCCGGTGAGCGCGCCGAACGTGGCGAGCAGGGCCAGGGCCAGCGGCAACCGCCGACGTGTGGATCCCGTCATGCATGTCCCTCCGTCGCCCGCCTACCGAGTTAGCTGACGGGTTCGGGACGGAACAAGTCCCTACCGCGGTTGCGGACTCACCCCACCTACCTGGGTCCCCGGCTCACCCGAAGGTGATTCGGCGGCGGTCACGCCGGCGCGGAGGGGTGCGCCACCGGGCGAAACCGGGGTCAGCCTACCTGATCAACTAGGTCGAACAGGTGCATTTAGGAGTGATCCGGCGTGGAATTCGTGCCAACAGTCGAGCCCGATGTCGTCCGGAACGCGCATTGCCCGTACCCGACGCGTTCGACGTCGCGCCCGATGAAACCGCGGGCGGGGCGGCCCGTCTCCGGCCGCCCGGCCCCGGTCCCGGCTGAGGTCAGCTCATGTCGTGGTCAGCCGCGTGCCGTCCACACCGGGCTGTCCACGTAGTGGTTGTCGTAGCGATCCTGGGTCTCGCCGACTTGCTGCCAGGTGGCTTCGCCCCGGTGCACCTTGTCGAGCAGCCGGTAGTAGTCGAACCGGGGCTTGCCGGGGGTGATCACGACGAGGAAGTCGGCGTCCTGGCCGGCGGCGGGGGCGAAGGCGTGCGGGGTGTTCGGCGGAACGAAGAGCGTGTCTCCCTTGTGCAGAGTGTGCAGCTCGTCGCCGACGAGCATTTCGAGGGCGCCGTCGAGTACGAAGAACAGTTCGCCGGAGCGGGTGTGCAGGTGCGGCGGGGCGCCGTCCGTGCCGCTCTTGAGCAGGGTGCGGTTGGTGGTCAGCGTGCCGCCGGTGTGCTCGGGGTCGAGTAGCAGGGTGATCACGCTGGCCGGGTCGCTCTCCAGAACCTCGGCTTCGAGTGCGCGTACCAGGGTCATTGCCGGCTCCTTCGTTGTTCGCTGATTTCTAGACACTAGATATCCAGAATCACTCCGCGCTAGCGATCATGGCGGGCGTCACAGTTTCTGGACATGTAGAGTCCAGGACTATGCGGATGAGCCGGGGCGTCGAATGGGCCCTCCACGCGTGCCTCAACCTGAGCTGGCTGGATGACCCGGTGCCGACCGGTACTCTCGCGGCGTTCTACGAGTTGCCGTCGGCCTACCTGAACAAGCAGCTCCAGACCCTGGTCCGGGCCGGGATCCTGACCTCGACCTCGGGGCCGCGCGGGGGCTTCCGGTTGGCCCGGGCCCCGGAGGCGGTCTCCCTGCTGGACATCGTCGTCGCGATCGAGGGTCCGGAGGAGCTGTTCCGGTGCGACCAGATCCTCAGTAAGGGGCCGGGGGAGCATGCCGGCGTCGACTATCGACAGTCCTGCGCGTTCGCCCGCGCCATGCGCGACGCTGAGCTGGCCTGGCGGCGGGAGCTGGCCGGCAAGAGCGTGGCTGACGTCCGGGCTGACGTCGAGCACGGGCACCCGGAGGCCCCGGCCAACACCAGGGCCAGGATCGCGGAACTGCGTTAGGGGGCGATCCCACGTCGGCGCGGGCATCGGGTACGGGGAGGAGGCTTCCTGATCCGCGCCGGTGGGAAACTGTCGTCAGCGAACCCGCTTGTCGGCGACGAAGACTCCGCGACCGGGTCGGCCGACCAGCACTCCGCGCTTGCGTAGCCTGGCCACCGCCCGAGAGACAGTCGACATCGACGCGCGCCGGGAAACCCCCCCCGGGCGCCGGGCGGGCTTGTCGACGGCACCGTGGCCCGCGCTATGGCCCTGTCGTATGTCGTCAGTGCCCAAGCTCAACGGAGAACATGCGAAACCTGGGTCAGCCCAGCACCAGCTTCTCGTCACCGAAGTCAGCGACGATCTCCAGGTGACCGCCCAGGGCGGCGATGTACCTGCTTATCGTGCCAACCTCGGTTGTCGACAGCTCGCCCTTCTCGATCGCTGACACGCGGGCCTGAGACACGCCCATCCGCTCGGCGAGCTGGGTTTGACTCAGCTCGTGGCGCTGCCGCATCTCAGCGAGTCGGGCGGCGCGGATCTCACCACGCATCCGCTCCTTGTGGGCCGCGACTCGCGCCTCGTCGAGCTCCACCTCGGCGCGCACCTCACGCCAGTCTCTGGTCATCAGCGTTCCCTCTCAACTCCTTGAGATGGCGGTCCAGTCGCAGATCTGCAATTCGGACGTTCTTTCTGTACCAACTGTCCCAGTCTCCGGACTTGTCTCCTGCGACAAGTAGGATCGCTTCCCGTTCGGGATCGAAGGCGAACAGGATCCGGACCTCGCTGGTGCCGGACGAGCCGGGCCGGAGTTCCTTCATGTTGCTGTGCCTGGATGCCTTGACGTGATCGACGAGGGGGCGGCCGAGTGCAGGGCCTTCCTCGGTGAGCATGTCGATAGCGGCTGCGACCTGTTCGGCCGAACCTGGGTCGGTCTTGCAGAGTTCCAGGTACCAGACATCCACCTCTTCGGTGAGGTTGACGCCCCAAGAGCTCATGCTCTGACTATAACTTGTACGTTGTACAATGCTCAAGTTGTGGGCGCTGGGCAGTCAATCGGGTGTGTATCACGGGGTGACCGTTACCGTGACCGACCTCGCCGGCCGGGTGGTCCACGAGAACTGTCCCCGCACCTGCCCGAGCCCCGCAGATGGTCGCCACTCAGCCCGGCGGCAAACCCGTCGTCCAACTGCCCGAACGCTACCGGCTGGCCCGGCTGGCCCGGCGCCTCGGCCAGTGCCGGGCGATCTCACCGAACTCGACGGCGGTCGGCAGCTCGGCACGGACCTGCGCGACGGGATCGTCACCCTGCACCGCTCCGGCGACGACGATGTTCCCGGGGTGCGCTCCCGTCGTCACGGGGGCAGTGCGACGGCCGTGCCGGGACGATCGAGGCGGCTCTGGGCGGGTGGCCGGTCCGGAAGTATCTGAGATAGCTATTCGTCCCGGCCGCTGTCCAAGCGCTCGCGACGACGTGCTGCGTACTCCCTGACGTCGGCGGCGGACCAGATCCGGCCGACGGTCAGCGTGTCCAGTGGTGCCGGAAAGTCGGGCCTGTCCACCAGGACTGCGGCGCGCTGGCGGCTGACCCCGAGGTGATCAGCCACTTCCGCGAGCGCCATGACGTGCATTCGGCGGACTCTCTAACCGAGGGGGTTGACAGGTTGCCTACCCCGGGGTTGACTAGCTGCCAACAGCGGCCGGCAGATGTCGAGCATGCCCGCTTGAGGAGACCACCGTGTCGGAGGCGCACAACCAGGGCGTACGCCATCGGGTGTTCTGTCCCCGGCGATTGCCCGACGGCCGGCGCTGCGGCTTGCGGATCGACCACGACGTTCCGTGCACCGGGCGGCGAATCCGGCGCCGGTCGATATGAGCACGGCACCACACTGACCAGCACACACCGTCAACGGCCTGGCTCGGCACACCTAACGGTCGCGCGGGTCCTCGGAATACCGCTCACCGCTGGACGGCATACCCACCGCGTCGCGGGGTGGCGTCCGGCGCGGGTCGTCGAGCGATCTCGCCTTGGCCGCCTCGTCCGCCCACTCGCTCCGGTCGGGATTCTGCTGCTCCGCCTCCTCGGTGCGGGCCGAGCCGGACTTCGCCTTGCCGGATTTCTGGCGGCCCATGGCATCCCTCACGTTCGTCTGCCGGTCGGCGCGTCGGCCGTCCCGGTGCCTGGTCGGACGTTCCGGCCTTCCCCCGCTGTGCGCCGGCAAACCCGGGCGCCGGGCGGCTGCCGGCGGGTGGTTGAGCCCGGCGCCGCCGGGTAAGGCCGACAGGACGGCGGCCGGCGCCACCCGCGCGACCATCCGCCCCGGAAGAGGCATGGGAGGCAGTCGGATGGACACCCGGACCACCGAGACCACGATTCCGGCCGGAAACGTACGACTGACCGGCGACCTGGTCGTCCCCGCCGACGCGCGTGGGATCGTCCTGTTCGCACACGGCAGCGGCAGTTCCCGGCACAGCCCGCGCAACCGGATGGTGGCCGAGGCGCTGAACCGGTACGCCCTGGCCACCGTGCTGGTCGACCTGCTGACAGCGGACGAGGAGGCGCTCGACGACCGGACCGGGGAGTTGCGGTTCGACATCGGCCTGCTCACCGGCCGGCTCGTCGGCATCGTCGACTGGCTGGGGACCGGTGAACCGGCCGGACGGCTCCCGATCGGGCTCTTCGGGGCCAGTACCGGAGCCGCCGCCGCGCTCTCCGCCGCCGCGCAGCGCCCCGACCAGGTGTACGCGGTCGTCTCCCGGGGTGGCCGCCCGGATCTGGCCGGCGCCGACCTGCGTCGGGTACCCGCCGAGACGCTGCTGTTGGTCGGCGGGCTCGACGACGAGGTGCTGCGGCTCAACAACCAGGCGCTCGCCGACCTCGACGGCAGCGCGGAACTGCGGGTGGTACCCGGTGCCAGCCACCTCTTCGAGGAGCCGGGCACCCTGGACCAGGTGGCCGAGGAAGCGGCGGAGTGGTTCGTCAGCCACCTGCCCCGCTGAGCACGCCGCCCTGACCGTGGCCCGGCGGGGCGCCGGTGACGGGCGTGCGCGGGTTTTCCATACTCGAAGGATGACGGCGGTGCCGCGCGACCTGAGTACGACGGACTTCGGCTACCTCGACGGTGGTGCCTGGGGTGCCGTCCGGGCCGGACTGGTGATGCTGCACGGCCGGGGCAGCGTCACGGCCACCCCACCCGGCCGGGTCAGCCGGACCGGCAGCATGCCGGCGTACGCGGAGCCGCTGGAACGGGCCATCTTCGGTGCGCTGTACGGCTCGATGTCGCCCCGCGAGGTGGCCAACCAGCGGCGGGTCCGGCAGGCCCTGGCCGAGCAGCGGGAGGGCCTGATCGGGCTGGGACTTCTCCGCCCGGCCTGGCGCCGGTCCCTGTTGCCGGCCACGCTGGTGCTCGTGCTGCCGATGGTGGTCGCCCGGCTGGTCGCGGCCGACCTGCTCGGTGTCGGAGTCGGCCTGCTGGTGGTGCTGGCGTTCGTCGGGATGGCCGGCTGGTTCCTGCCCCGCCGTACCCTCTCCGGCGGACGTACGCTGCGCGACGTCCGGCGCCGGCATCCGCTTCCGGTCGGTCCGGACGGGGTCCCGGCCGCGCACCCAGACGGACTCGATCCGGGGCTGGCGGTGGCGCTCTACGGCAGCACTGGGCTGCTGCCGGCGGTGCGGCGGTTCGCCCAGGAAGGCGGACTACTCGACGGCGGCAGGTGGTCACGCTTCGACGGTGACTCCCCGCTGAATACAATGCCGGCCGACGGCGCCACCGGGCTGGGCTGACCCCGCTCAGCCGGGGTGCGGGCTGGCCGGGCAGCTCAGCCCGGATGCGGGCCGGCGGGTCAGCTCAGCCGGGGGGCGGGCTGGCCGGGCAGGTCGGAGCGGGTGGTGGCGGGCCGCTGCGGCGGCTCGGTGGGCAGCACCGGGAAGCCGTCGGTGCGATAGCACAGTTCGTCGGAGGTGACGATGCCGACCTCGTGCTCCGGCAGTTCGGAGAGCCAGCGCAGCCCGGACTGACCCATCGCCACCCCGGCCGTCGCGTACGCGTCGGTGCGGCCCAGGTCGGTGCCGACCACGGTGACCGAGGTCAGCTCGGTGGCCGGGGCACCCCGGTACGGGTCGATCACGTGGAAACCGCGCTCGTACGTGCCGGAGGTGGCGACCGCGAAGTCGTTGCCGCCGAGTACCCAGCAGATCTTGTCCTCCTGCCACGGGTGCCGGATGCCGATCCGCCACGGCTCGCCGGGTCGGGGGCCGCCCCGGGCCCGGATGTCCCCGCCCGCGTTGATCCAGTGCGAGTGGCAACCGGCCGCCAGCAGCCGGTCCGAGGCCACCTGCACCGACCAGCCCTTGACATAGCCGGACGGGTCGAACCGGCCGGTCGCGTACGCGTCGAAGTAGCCGTCCGTCTCCCGCCACAGGTCGGCGCAGGTCTCGACCACCAGCCGCAGGTCGGCGGAACAGTCCTTGATGGAGAGTTCGCCCCGCTCGAACCGGTTGACCTCGCTCTGCTCCTTGTAGGTGCTGAACCGCTCGTCCACCTCGCGGAACCAGTCGAACGTCTGCTCGGCGAGTACCTCCAGGCGCCGGGCCGGCAGCGGGTCGGTGAGCTGCACGCTGATCGGCGTACCCATGATCTGTTCGACCCTGCGCAGCCCGGCGGTACCCATCGAACTCAGGCCTTCGCCTTGTCGAGCGCCGACTGGAGGGACGCCTTGTACGCCGCGCTGGTCAGGCTCGCCCCGGAGACCGTGTTCAGCTTGCTGGCGCTGGTCGCGGCGAGCGCCTGCTGGCGCAGCTTCGGGATCGCGTTCTCGTTGATCCCGGCGCTGGTCGGGTCCTCGTCCGGATAGGTCGCGTCGGCGTCGGTGACCTTGCCACCGGCGACCGTGATGGTCACCTTGATGGCCCCGTAGTCGTAGTTGGCGGTCGCACCGGCGAAGGTGCCGTCCTTCAGCCCGCCCGCCGGCGGCTTGGCCGCAGGCTTCTTGGCCGGCGGCGCGGTGGCCTTCCCGGCCGGGGCGGTGCCGCCCGGTGACGGGCTGGCGGACGCGTCGCCGGTCTCCTCCTCCAGCGCCACCTGGGTGCCGGGGTCGTCGGTCGAGGTGCCGAGTTTGGCGCCGATCAGCAGGGTGGCGCCGATGGCGGTACCGAGGACGGCGAAGGCGGCACGACGCACGGGATTACCTCCGTAGGGGTGGTGTGCGGGGGGAATCAGAATTCGAACGGGTCGAGGTGGATCTGCCGGCGCGGCACCCGGAGCTTGCGCATCGTCCGCATCGAGACGTCGACCAGGCCGGGCGGCCCGCAGAGGTAGATGTCCCGGCGGCGTACGTCCGGGACCAGCTCGCGCATGCCCTTGGCGGTGAAGAGGTGCCGGGACGCCGGGTCCTCGCGGGAGCCGATGACGTACCAGACCTGCGCGTTCCGGGACCGGGCCAGGAAGTCCAGCTCGTCGCGGAAGAGCAGTTCCTCCTCGGTCCGGGAGCGGTAGATCACCACGGTCTGCTCGGGCAGGTCCTCCAGCAGCGCACGGATCGGCGCGATGCCGCTGCCGCCGGCGATCAGCAGCGCCCGGGGCCGGATCGCCCGATCGGCGGTGAAGACCCCGGACGGCCCCTCGGCGAAGATCCGGGTACCCGGCTCCAGGTATTGCAGGGACTCGGTGTGGTCACCGACGACCTTGACGGTCAGCCGCAGCCACTGCTCGTTCGGCGCGGCCGAGAGCGAGAACGGGTGCGCCTGCCACCAGGCGCCCTTGGTCAGGAACCGCCACCGGAAGTACTGCCCGGCCCGGGCGTCCAGCTCGTCGAGGCGGTTGCCGGAGATGTAGATCGACACCATCTCGTACGCCTCCGGCACCACGTCCTCGACCCGCAGCCGGTGCCGCAGGTTGAACTTGATCGGGGCGATGATCCGTCCCCAGAGGACACAGGCGACGACGAAGACGTAGAGCCCGGCCCAGAAGTACTGCCCGAAGCCGGGCTTGGAGAGCTCCTGGCCGGCGGCGAACTGGTGGCCGTAGCTGAACAGCAGCACCAGATAGGTGCTCAGGTGCAGGTAGTACCAGAGTTCGTAGTTCATCATCCGGCGGATGGCCCGGATGGCCAGCAGCGCGATGCCGACCAGGATGCCGGTGGCCACCGTCGCGCTGATCATGTCCTCGTACGTGCTCAGCAGCCGCCAGGTGCCCTCGCCCACCGGCGTGTTGGTGAGCTTGCTGTAGCCGACCGCGATCAGTCCGGCGTGCGCCAGGATGGCCAGCAGCAGGAAGGCGCCCAGCTCCCGGTGCCAGATCAGCAGCGAGTGCGCGCCGATCCAGCGTTCCAGCCAGCCGACCCGGCTCATCAGCAGCACCTGGGCGAGCAGCAGGAACCCGCCGACCATGCCGGTGAGCCGGCCACCGGCGATCAGGATGTCGGCGGTGGTCCGGATCGACTCGGCCGGGGTGTTCAGCCACCACAGGTAGACACTGGTGGCCAGCGCCGACCAGAAGACGATGTGGAAGAAGAGCCGGCCACTGCGGTCGTACGGCTCGACCTCGGCGGTCTCCCGGTGCCGGGCCGCCTCCGCCGCCCCGCTGATCGGGTTGGGTCGGCGCGCGGGCGCCTCCTCGGCGTACGACCACGGCTCGCGGCCCCGGGACGGTTCACGGCCACGGGACGGGTTCGACCACCCGTCGTCGGTACGCGCCGGCTCGGCCGGGTCGTACCGCTCGAACTCGTCGTACGGTTCGCGGTCCCGCCCCCGGGGTGGCCGGTCGTAGGGGTCCTCGGACGGCACCCGGGGCAACAGGCCGGTCACCCATTCGGTGAGCGGCTCGGCCGTTTCGACATCCCGACGACGAGTCACGAAGAATATGTACCGGTTGTACGGGTCGGAAACCAAGCCCGAGCGGCCGGCTTAGTTCAGTCTTAAGAATCGCTTGGTTGGGGGCTAAGGAAGCGACCGTGCGGTGGCCCGGACGCTCCCCGCCCCGGACCACCGCACCCCCCGTTGGTCGACTGCCGTCGATCCGCCGCCCCCGGCGGCCGGCGGCGCCCGCTCACCCCTGCCGGCCCGCCCCCTCACGGGCCGCGAGGGGGCGGATTACTGAACCTTTTTCAACCTCCCCTTGCGGTCCGATGGACCGCGAGGTCGAACGCGGGGCGCGAGCGCCGCGCGGTTCAGGTGGAAAAAGGTTCACTCGCGGGCCGCCGTCAGCGGGCCGGAGCGACGCACAGGATGAAGTCCTGGAGCGTGCCGATCGTGCCGTCCTGGTAGAGGTACTGCGTGTAGTCGGTGGACTCGCAGGCGGACTCGCTGATGGTGCCGTCCTTGCGCAGCAGCACCTCGAGCGCGCCCTTGGCGCCGCAACTCGCCTCCTCGACCTCGTCGGTGATCTCGTCGATGGTGAGGCAGTCGCCCTTCTTGAACTTGTCGAGGTCGCCCTCGATCGAGTCCTCCTCCGGGGTCGGCGAGGCCTTGCCCTTCGGCGTCGTCTTCGGGCTCGGTGCGTCCGGGCTCTCGCTGGCGGCGACGCCCGGATCGGTCTCGTCGTCGCCGGCCCAGAGGGCCAGCGCGGTGCCGCCGCCGCAGCAGAGCAGTACGACGCCGAGGACGATGCCGATGATCAGCGGTGCCTTGCTCTTCTTCGGCGGCACCGGGGTACCGAACTGTGCGGGCGGACCGGCCGGCGAGGAGGGCGCCGACGCGTGCGCGCCCGACGACGGGTAACCGGACGCCTGCGGGTACTGCTGCTCCGACGACTGCGGGTACGAACCCGGCGACGAGGGCGGCGGGTAGGAGCCGGAGGAGGACTGCTGGTAGGAGCCGGAGGACTGCTGGTACGGGTCCGACGAGGGCTGGTAGGAGCCCGAGGAGTGTGACTGGTAGCCGGAACCGCCGCCCGCCGGAGCGCCGTACCCGCCGGACTGGCCGGAATAGCGAGGGTCGTTGGACGGCTCGCCAGGGCCGTAGCCCGGCGGTGGATATGTGGACATCATTGCCTTTCGGAAGAAAACTGCATGGTCGCGGCCGTCCGAGGCCGCTAGGCCCGGGTCACCCGGAGCGCCCCAGGGTCGCACAGGGGCGCACGGGGCGCACCGGTCGGACCAGCGCCGGCGCGCCCGGACCGGCGGCCGGGTCGGCCGGGGTCTACATCGGATGGTCGGGTGCCCGGCGCTCGATCCGGTGTCAGGGACACCTCCCCGGCACCCGAGTCCCCCCGAACGCCGACCCCCGTGACCGGCCCGCCCCCCGCGGGCCTCTAGCAGCTTGGGGATGCCCGCCACACAACTGCCACACGATCGAACCTTTCAACCTGAACCGCGCGGCACATGCGCCCCGCCTTCCACCTGCGGCCACCACGGACCGCAAGGGGAGGTTGAAAAAGGTTCGTTGCCACACGCCACGCCGACGAAGGGCCGGTACACCGCCACATCCAGGGCAGACAGCGTAGTACGGTTTCATGTCCGTGATTTGCCTGCGGCTCGGGGAGACGGCGAGTGAAGTTCGGGGTGCTCGGGCCGCTGCGAGTCTGCACGGACTCCGGCGCCGAGGTGGTGCTGCGCAGCCGGCACCAGCGCACCGTGCTGGGCGCGCTGCTGGTCGGCGCCGGCCAACTCGTCACCGTCGACCGGCTGGTGGAGACGCTCTGGGGCGACCAACCACCGGCCTCGTACGCCTCCAACCTCCAGACCTACGTCTCCCGGCTCCGGGAGCGGCTGCCCGGCGTCACCATCGAGCACCGCAGCGACGGCTACCTGCTGCGGGTGCCGACCGACGACGTCGACGTACTCGTCTTCCGCCGGGAGGTGGCCACCGGCCGGGCGGCGCTGGCCGCGGGCGATCCGGTACTCGCCGCCGACCGGTTCCGGCGCGGGCTGCGGCAGTGGCGCGGGCGACCCCTGGCCGACCTGACGGTGCCGACCCTGGAGCCCGAACTCGCACAGTGGGAGCTCGAACGGGTCGGCGCGCAGGAGGACTGCGTCGACGCCGACCTCGACGCCGAGGGTGACCTCGCCACCGTCCTGACCGAGCTGCACCAACTGGTCACCGAGCACCCGATGCGGGAGCGGCCGTACGGCCAGTTGATGGTGGCGCTGCACCGCGCCGGGCGCCGGGCCGACGCACTGGCCGCGTACCAGCGGGCCCGGGAGATCTTCGTCACCGAGCTGGGCGTCGAGCCGGGACCCGAACTGCGCCGGCTGCACCAGGCGATCCTGCGCGGCGCGGAGCCGTCGGTCGGCCGGGCCGGCAACCGGCCGGAGACCGTACCCCGGTCACCGTTCCCGGTCTGCCAGTTGCCGCCGGCCCTGCCGGGTTTCGTCGGCCGGGCCGGCAGCATCGAGCGGATCGAGCGGATGCTGGACTCGGCGGCCGGCGGGGTGCCGGTGGTGGCGGTCTCCGGCCAGCCGGGCGTGGGCAAGAGCGCCCTGGCGGTGACGGTCGCACACCGGATCCGGGAGCGGTTCCCGGACGGGCAGCTCTTCGTACACCTGGCCGGTGCCTCGGCCGCGCCCCGGGATCCGGCTGCGGTCCTGGCCGACCTGCTCCGGGTGCTGGGCGTGCCCGGCTCGGCGCTGCCGCAGAACCTCTCCGCGCTGGCCGCCGCCTACCGGGCCCGGCTCGCGGACCGGCGGGTGCTGGTCGTCCTCGACGACGCCGCCACCGCCGCCCAGGTCCGGCCACTGCTTCCGGGTACCCCCGGCAGCGCCGTGCTGACCACCAGCCGGCGCCGGCTCAGCGGGCTGATCGACGCCCGGCACCTGCCGGTCGGCCCGTTGACCGACGACGAGGCCCGGGCGCTGCTGGCCGACGTGGTGGGTCCGGAGCGGGTGGCGGAGGAGCCGGGCCAGGCGGCCCGGATCGCCGCCGCCTGCGGCAACCTGCCGCTGGCGGTCCGGATCGCGGGTACCCGGCTCGCCACCCGGTCGTGGCCGCTGGCGATCCTCGCCGACCGGCTCGACGACGAGCGGCAGCGCCTCGACGAGCTGGCCGCCGGAGACCTCCAGGTCCGGGCCAGCCTGGCGCTGAGCGTGCAGGCGCTCTCGCCGCCGACCCGGGAGGCGTTCGGCCTGCTCGGCTCGCTCGGCCCGGTCAGCTTCGCGGCCTGGGCGGTCGCCGAACTGCTCGACAGCGCCGACGCCGACCGGGTGTTGGACGAGCTGGTCGAGGCGAGCCTGCTGGAGGTGACCCGACCGCCCGACGGGGGCGAACCGCGTTATCGCCTGCACGACCTGCTCCGGGTCTACGCTGAGGAACTCGCCGTCGCCGACGACCGTCCACTCCCGACGGTGGGGACCCCGGCCGGTTCCCCCGCCGTCCCGGCCGGCCGGCCGGGACGCCGGGCCGGGGCCCGGGGTCGGCTGGTGGCGGCGTCCGCCGCGCTCGCCGGCACCGCCGCTCGCCGGCTGCCCCGGACCCTGACCTGGGCCCGCCTGGCGGAGCCGGCCGAACGGGTACGCCCGGCACGCGCCGCCGAGCGGGTCGCCGCCGACCCGCTGGGCTGGTTCACCGCCGAACTCGACTTCCTCACCGGGCTGCTCGGACTCGCCATGGAGTGCGGTGCCGAGCGGGCCGCGATCGATCTCGCCGAGCGGCTCGCCCCGTTCTGCTGGGTGCACGGGCACTGGACGGAACTCCAGGCGGTGCAGCGGCTGGCCCGGCAAGCCGCCGAGCGGATCGGCGACGACCGGACGATCGCCCGGGCCGACTTCGTGATCGGGTTGCTGCAACTGGCCCGGGGCGACCTGGCGGGCGCGGCCGAGCGGCTGCGCGACGGCCGGGACCGCTACGAGCGGCTCGCCGACCGGCACGGCCTGGCCTGCCTGCTCAGCGACGAGGCGGTGCTCTACGACTACCAGAACCGCGCCGAGGACGCCGCGTCGACCGCCGAGCGGGCGGTGGCGCTGTTCCGGGCCGAGGGGGACCCGCTCGGTGCGCTGCTGGCCGCGCCGGTGCTCTCGGCCGCGTATCGGGGGCTGGGGCGGCTGGACGAGGCGCTGGCGGTGGACGAGGCGGCGGTGGCCGAGGCCGACGAGCTGGGTGCCGCCGAGATCGTCACCGCCCGCTGCCTGAACGCGCTCGCGGTGACCCGGCTGCTCCGCGACGAGCCGGCGCTGGCGTACGCCGCCGCGGAGCGGGCCGTGGCGCTGCTGCGTACGGTCAACGACCGGTACGTGCTGCTGGCCGCGCTGCGGCACCTCGCCTCGGCGGCGGTCTGTCTCGGCCGGCGTGCCGAGGCGGTGCACCGGCTCCAGCAGAGCCACGACCTGGCGGTGCAGTTGGGTGACCGCCCCTGGGCCACCGGCCTGGCCCGGGACCTGGCGGTGAGCTGGATCGGCGAGGGGCGGGCGAACGCGGCGGTCGGGGTACTCCGGCGGTGCGTCCGGACGTTCGAGGAGATGAGCATGCCGTCGGCCCAGGCGGCCACGCTGCACATGCTGGCCCGGGCGTACGACGAGACCGGCGACCGGGACGCGGCCCGGGACGCCCGGTTCTGGGCCGGGATCCTCAGCGACCCCCGGGACACCCGCACCCCGGCGCTGGCCAGCATCGTACTGCGGCTGGCCGACGCGCCCGGACTGGTGAGCAGCGGCTCCTGACCGCAGTCGACGAGACCCGCCGCACCCTCGACCGGGCCGACATCGAAGCCCGACACCTCAGCAGCCAGCTGCCCGGGGCGCCGGGCCGGTGAGCAGCGGCTCGGGCCGGTGCGCGAGCCGGCGGAAACGTCATACCAGACCGGTAGTTTTGGCAGGTGAACCGTACCGATCGGCTTTATGCCCTGGTGGAGGAGTTGCGCGCGGTCGCACCCCGACCGCGCAGCGCACGCTGGCTCGCCGACCGATTCGAGGTCGACGCGCGTACGATCAGGCGGGACATCGGCGCCCTACAGGAGTCCGGCGTGCCCATCTACCCCGAGCTGGGCCGGGGTGGCGGCTACGTACTGGACCGGGCCTACACGCTCCCGCCGGTGAACATTACCCCGCGCGAGGCGGTCGCCGCCGCCGTCGCGCTGGAGACCATGGCCGACACTCCGTTCGTCGACGCGGCGCGTTCGGTGCTGCACAAGATCCTCGCGGTGATGCCACCCTCCGGTGTGGAGGCCGTGGCCGAGATCGCCGGCCGGATCAGGCTGACGGCACTGGAGCCGGAGCCGGCGGCGGCGCCCGCCCGGCAGGTGCTCCGGACCGCCGGTGACGCGCTGCTCAGCCGCACCGTGCTGGCGATCGAATACGTCGACCGCAACGGCGCGATCTCGCACCGGCTGATCGAGCCGGTGGAGCTGCTCGGCGCCGGCCGGCAGTGGTATCTGGTCGGCTGGTGCCGACTCCGGCAGGAGGTACGCGGGTTCCGGCTGGACCGGATGCGCCGGGCGGCGCCGACCAACGAGACCGCGCCGCCCCGGTCGATCGAGCCCGCCTGGCGGGGTGGGCTCGACGTGCCGGCGACCCGGCTGCAACTGCCCGGACGAGCGGATTCGTCGGGAAAAGCGGACAGGATGCTGTCCTGACCAGCGGCGAGAATGGTAGGTGACGAGGCCGGCGCGGTGCCGCCGAGCGATCGGCGGGCCGGGCCGGATCACCGCCCACGGGAGGACTCTCGCGATGACCATCAACACCAACCACAGCTCGGCCGTGGTCCCCGTCGACTCCCGGCCGATGCTCTGGCAGAACTGGATGGCGCTGCGTAACGGCGACCGGTCGCTCGTCGAGGAGATCCTCGCGCCCACGGTTCTCGCCCACCTTCCGGTGCCCGGCGGGTCGCCGGAGCAGGTCCGGGGCCGTCAGGCGCTGGTGGCCTGGGTCTCCGGCCGGCACGCCGGCTGCCCGGACGCCCGGCTGGCCGTCGAGGTCGGCCCGATCATCGGGCCCGACCTGATCGCCGGTCGGTGGAAGCTCACCCGGGCCGGCGACGACCCGAGCACTCTCTGTCCACACCGGATCATCGTGGCCTGCTCCGGGGTCGACATCCTGCGGGTCGACGGCGACCGGATCGTCGAGTACTGGAGCCACGACGACAGCGTCAAGTTGGACCGCTGCCTGACCTACAGCGCCGCATAGTGACGGCCCGGGAGCGGGGGCGGGACGGTTCACCGGTCCCCGTCCCGCCCCCGGCCCTCCCCACCGGCCGGGCCGGGCCCCCACCGTCGAGGCGGTGCGGGTTCCGGCCCGCCCCCGTGCCGGTCAGGAAGGTGTGGCCTCGCCCCGATAGGTGCCGAACGACCAGCGGTTGCCCTCCGGGTCACGGGCCAGGAATTCCCGTGAGCCGTAGTCGGTGTCCCGTGGCTCCTCGATCACCTCGGCACCGGCGGCGACCGCCCGGGCATGCAGCTTGTCCACGTCGTCGGTCACCACGTACGCCCCGAAGGTGCCCGGTCGCAGCGGCCACGGATCCGCCGGATCGTCCCGTACGGAGCCGAGCATGATGCCACCGCCGGGCGGCCAGCGCAGTTGGGCGTGGTGCACCACGTCGCCCTCGGCGCTGACCATGATCTCCTCGAAGCCGAACGCGTCGACCAGGAACCGGATCAGCCCCCGGGCGTCCCGGGCCCGCAGCGTAGGCCAGACCTGCGGCGGTGGAGGCGAGTTGACTGTCATGCCGCCGAGTCTGCCGACCCGGCCCCCGGCTCGGCTTGGACGTTTCGGAACCCGCCGCCGCCCTCGCCGCCGCCGGCCTCGTCGGCCAGCCATCGACTCGGCGGGCAGCCGGCGAAGGCCCGGAAGTCCCGGTCCAGGTGCGCCTGGTCGTAGTAGCCGGCCGCCGCGGCCACCTCGGCCAGCCCGCCGGGCCGGCCGGCGACGGGCGGGCGCTGGAGCAGCCGGCGGGCCCGGTCGAACCGCACCACCCGGGCGGCCCGCTTGGGGCTCAACCCGATCTCGATCCCGAACGACCGGCTCAGATAGCGGGAACTCCAGCCGGTCTCCCGGGCCAGCTCGGCCACCGGCACGCCGCCACCGCTGGCCAACAGCCGCCGCCAGGCGTGCACGAGTTCGGCCGGGAGCCGGGTGTCCGGGGCGAGCCGGTCGGTGAGCAGCCGGTCGAGCAGCGCGAACCGCTCGGCCCAGCCGTCCGCGCTGCGGAGCCGTTCCCGGAGTTCCTCGGCGAAGGGCCCGAGCACCGCCCCGGCGTCGAGGTCGATGTGCGCGAGTTCTCCGGCCGGCAGGCCGAGCAGCGCCCGCGCGCCGAGCGGGCTGAGCGCCAGTTGGATCCCGGACTGCCGGCCGGGATGCGCGATCAGCGCGGGCGTGGTGTGCAGGCCGCCGAGCAGCGAGTCGTACCGGCCCGGCGGCGTGGCCGGATCCGGATGGGCGACCACCACCAGCGGGTCGTCGAGGGTGAGGATCAGCGTCAGGTACGGCGACGGCAGCCCTCGGTGCCGCCCCGGCGGCAGGTTGCTCTCCCGGTAGCCGACGTACCCGGCGAGGTAGGGCCGCAGTGCCGGCGCCGGACGCCGTCCGACGAACTCCGACCTCGGCTCGGTCGTCACCGTGCCACCTCCCTCGGGGGTTCGACCAGCCTATGCCCGACGGTCGACGGGCGGGGGCGGGCGTTTGCCGGGTGGCTGGTCGGGTAGCCCCGGCCCAGGCGGTGGAAGGGGGAGGACCGTGCGGATCGGCATCGTCGGCACCGGGCACGTCGGCGGGACCCTGGCCCGATTGTTCAACAAGGCGGGCCACGAGGTGGCAGTGGCCAACTCGCGGGGTCCCGACACGCTCCGTGGGCTCGCGGACGAACTCGGCGAGCGGGTGCATCCGGCGACCGTGCCGGAGGCGGCCAGCTTCGGCGACCTGGTGGTGGTCTCGGTACCCGTCGGCCGGTACGCCGAACTGCCCGCCGAGCCGATGGCGGGCAAGACGGTGATCGACACCGGAAACTACTACCCGGAGCGGGACGGCCACTACCCGGAGCTCGACGAGGACCGGACCACCTCCAGCGAGCTGCTCCAGCGGCACCTGTCGGAGGCGCACGTGGTGAAGGCGTTCAACACGATGCGCTGGGAGCACCTGCGCGAGTACGGCCGTCAGTCCTCGGCCCAGCGCCGTTACGGCATTCCGGTCGCCGGCGACGACGTCGGCGCGAAACGGCAGGTCTCCGACCTGATCGAGCAGGTCGGGTACGAGCCGGTGGACGCCGGCCGGCTGGCCGAGGGTCGCCGGCACCAGCCCGGTACCCCGATCTACCTCGCCGACCTCGACGGTGCCGAACTGCACAGCCAGCTCGGCGCCCCGTAACGCCGGGTCTCCCGGCGATCCAGCCCGGCCGAGCCACGCGCGCACCAAAGCCGCGCCGGGTCAGCAGCCATCCGTTCGGCCGGCGTCGCCAGGTGTCGGGCCCGCCTCGTTCTCCTCGTCGGTCTTGCCGGCCGGCGCGCCGTCGGCCCGGGGCGCGTCCTGGCCCTCCGCTTGGTCGTCGGCGTTGCCGGCCCGGGCGTGGCGGTCGGCCGCCACCGTGCTGACCACGTTGTAGAGCACCGCGGCGATCGGCACCGCGACGAAGGCGCCGACGATGCCGCCGAGCAGCGTGCCGGCGGTGACCACCAGCAGCACCACCACCGGGTGCAGCCGGACCTGCCGTTTCATGATCAGCGGTTCGAGCAGGTTCCCCTCCGTCTGCTGCACGGCGATCACCGCGGCCAGCACCAGCAGCGCGGTGGTCGGCCCCTTCGCGGCCAGTGCGACGAGTACCGCGATGCTCCCGGCCACGGTGGCCCCGATGATTGGTACGAAGCCGCCGAGGAACGTGATCACCGCCAGCGGCAGCGCCAGTGGAACGCGGAGGATCACCAGGGCGATCCCGATCCCGATCGCGTCGATCGCGGCGATCATCATCGTGCCCCGGGTGTACGCGCCCAACGTGCGCCAGCCGGCCCGGCCCGCCGCCGCCGTCCGGGCCCGGGCCGGCTCGCCGATCCAGCCCAGCACCCACCGCCACATCGGGCGGCCGTCCTTCAACAGGAAGAACAACAGCACCAGGACCAGCAGCAGACCGCCGACCGCCTCCGCCACGGTGGCCGCCCCGCTGACCGGGTCGGGCGCCGACTTCTGGATCCCGGTCACGGCCTGCTGGGTCCACCTGTCGAGCTGCTGCTCGCTGATCGGGAACGCGCCGATGAGGAAGTCGCGGGTACGCTCCAGCCCCTGGTCGAGCTGCTGGGCCAGGTCGGAGAACTGGTCGGCGGTCAGCCGCCAGATCAGCAGTACGGCACCGCCGAGCAGCCCCAGCAGCAGCAGGATGGCGGCCAGTGCGGCCAGTGCGGGCGGGAAGCGGTGCCGGCGCAGCCGGCTGGCCACCGGATCGAAGAGCGCGGCCAGGAACAGGGTGGCCGCGAGCGCGATGCTCAGCGGGCCGAGCCGGATGGCGATCTGCGCCAGGACGTACGCCCCGGCGGTGAGGACGAGCAGGCAGGCGCTGGCCAGTACGGCCCAGCGCACCAACCAGGGGAGACGGTCCAGTAGCTGGCTGGGGCGCCCGGCGTACCCGTCCGACCGGTCGGCCGCGTTGCCCATGTCCGCCTCCCTGTCGACCTCGGCGTCACGGGTACCCGCCCGATGCCCGGGCGACACCTGCCGCTGTGGGTCGATCTGTTCGGTTCCGGCGGAGAAGGGACGTGCGACCGGTCCGATCAGGTCAGGAGGCGAGCCGATCAGGTCAGGAGGCGGAGCCCGGCTGCCGTTCCGACCAGCGGGCCGGTGGGCCGCCCGGCAGCCGGCCCGGTGCCGGTGAGTTCCGGCCTGACGGCGACAGGTTCCGGCCGGGCGTCGGCGAACCCGCACCCGGTGCCGACGAGTTGCCGGTCGGCGGGGCGGAACTCCGGCTCGGCGTCGGCGCGTTCCGGCGGCGCAGCGAGCGACGGTAGTAGTCGTCCCGGTGCGCGAACTCGACCGGCAGCGACCCGGGCAGGTCGACACCGCGCCGGGGATCGGCGAGGGCGTCGGCGTGCAGCGCCAGCCCGGCGCGGCTGAGCAGGGCGTCCCACTCCGGCGGGGCCAGCTCCACCATGGCCGGATTGGCGAGCCGGAACCCGGCCACCGCCCGCCGGATCACGGTGGCCAACCGGCGTACCCGCTGCGGCGAGTCGAGCGGGCCACCGGAGAGGGCGAGCGCCGGTCGGCCGGTGGCGCGTACCGCGTCGCAGACGACGAGCAGGCGCTCGCCGGCCGTACCCGGATCGGTCTCCGGGCCGGTGCCGGCGGAGAGGACGCGCAGCCCGGCGGGCCATTGCCAGCGGATCTGCCCGGTCACCACCCGGCTGCCGGCCGGCCCGGTCCGGCGCCGGTGCCGGGAATCGGCCTGGAGCCCGGGCGCCGGTCCGAGGTGGCAGTCCAGACAGACGTAGCACAAGCGACGGTCGGTGACGATCACCTCGGCCGGCTGAGGCAACGCCCAGGCCAACTCGTCCGGGCCGGCATCGGGGGCGAGCAGATATCCGGCGACCTCGACCCGGTCGCGCCACAGCACCCGCTCGTCGGTGTCCAGCACCAGCCGGCGGTGCCAGTCGAGCCGGGGGAAGTAGGTATCGTCCTGGTCCGGGTCGTCGAAACGATGGGGCCGGATGAAGAACGGGGACGCGTTCTCGGTCATGGGGGAGGGCCTCCCGGGTACGGGACGTCGTACCTCCTAGGCTGGCGGACTTCCGACCCGCTGTCACGACGGTTGTTGGGGGGTCGGACGCTCGGCTGACCCCTGCACGACCGTCGGCCGATGGGCGTTGGATCTACGGCTGCCGGCGACCGGCGGGTGGGGTCGGAACTAACTGCCGATCTCGTCGGCTCGGACGAGGCCGTCCTCGATGGCCCGGGCGAGCAGGGCGGCCTTGGTCGCGGCGGGCCGGCCGGCCCGGGCGTACTTGATCCGGGCCCGGTCGACGTACTGCTTGACGGTGTGCTCGCTGATGTTCATCCTGCGCGCCACCGACGCCTTCGACATCGACTGGAACCAGAGCAGCAGCGCCTCGCGTTCCTTGTCGGAGAGCACGGGCCGGCCGGTACGCCGGTCGCCGACGATCGCGCCGGCCAGCGCCGGTGGCACGTACGGCCGGTCGCTCGCCGCCGCGAGGACGGTGTCGACGCAGTGCTCCCGACCCTCGTGTTTGGCCAGGAAGGCGACCGCGCCGGCGTCCAGTACGGCCAGGATGGTGTCGGAGTCGCTGTGTTCGGAGTAGACCACCACCCGCCGTCCGGCGCCGCCCAGCTCGGTCACCTTGTCCAGCACCATCCGACCGCGCAGCCGCAGGTCGAGCAGGATCACGTCGGCCGTCGGCTGGTCGGCGGCGAGTACCCGATCCGGGTCCTCGCCGGTCGCCACCACCGCCAACCGTGGCTCGGTCGCCAGCCACGAGCGGATCCCCTCGATGACCACCGGGTGGTCGTCGACGATCGCGACCGTGATCCGCGACCGTTCCGGGGTCATGCCGCCCGCCACCGGGTCTGCACCCATACCAGTTCCTCGTTCTCCTCGTAGACGTACTCGACCTCGCCAGCGACAGCGGAGAAGTCGTCGCCGGCCCTTCCGATGGTGTCACCGGTGCCGCCCGGCTCGGCCGTGGTCGTAGACGTGCCGGGTGTGGTCAGGCTCACCACGACCTCGTCGGGCTGGCCGACCACGGTCAGCCGGGCCCACCGGGTCGCGGCGGTCAGGGTGGTGGTCAGCGGTTCGGCGAGCTGCCGGCGGATCTCCACCGGCAGCGGCGGCAGCGTGCCGACGGCCACGAAGTCGACCGGCAGGCCGTTGCGTTCCACCACGTCGACGCAGGCGCGCAGCTCGTGCAGCAGCGGATCCGGCACGTCGTCCGACTCGGCGATCAGCCGGCGCAGCCGGGACGCCTCCAGGGCGCAGCGGCGCTGCACGGCCGGATCCGCCGGGTCGGCCCGGCCCTCCGCGAGTTCGGTCAGGATGGCCCCGGCGGTCCGGTCCAGCGCGGCGAGCCGGTCCCGGCGGCTCTGGTGCATCCGGCCGGCGGCGGCCCGCTCGGTCTCGATCGCCGTCCGGGCCGCCGCCGCCCGGGCGGTGCTGCCGGCCAGGGTGCCGAGCAGGTTGACCGCGATCATCATCGCGATGGGCAGCGTCGCGTTGCCGTAGACGGCCATCGCGTACCGGCTGAGGTCTGCGGCGCCGGCACCGCGCAGCGCGAGTATCCCGACCAGGGCGATCGCCGCGCCGACCGCCAGTACCGCGACCAGGGCCGGGATCCGGCGACCCCAGAGCAGGAGTACGACGAACCAGCCGAGAGTCGCCCAGCCGAAGTTGGCGGAGTCGAAGACCAGCGATGCCGGGGTACAGGCGAAGACCAGCACGTCGACCAGGAGCAGTACCCCGACCAGCGGCCAGGTCGGCGAGGGTGCACCGCGCAGCAGGTTGACCGCGGCGACCAGACCGACCGCGCTGAAGACCAGCCACCCTGCGCCGACGACCCAGGGCAGCCGGTACTGCGGCCAGTTGCCGAGCACCGCCGGCAGGTTGATGACGAGGTGCCAGCCGAAGGCGATCAGTACGGCCGCGATCCGGGGACCTCGTTCGACGGTGGCGGTGACCGTACCCGCGGCACCGCCGGCCAGGTCAGTGGGCATCCGACCACTCCAGCCGGATCCGGGTGCCCTGACCGGGCGCGGACGAGACCTCGGCCCGGCCACCGACCGTCGCCATCCGACCGTGTACGGACTCCCGCAGGCCGTACCGGTGCCGGGGAACCGTGTCCGGGTCGAAGCCGGGCCCGTCGTCGACCACCTCGACCGCGACGGTGTCGCCGTTGCGGCACAGTCGCACCGAGGCGGTGGCCCCCGGCGCGTGCCGGAGCACATTGGACAGTGCCTCGCCGGTGCTGTGGGTGACCGCCTCGGCGACCGGGGCCGGCACCGCGCACGCCTCCAGCGCCGCGCTGGCCCGCAACTCCGGCAGCCGGCCGAGCAGCGCGCGGAGCCGCTCGTCGAGGGCGATCAGCCGGACCTCGGCCTCCGGCTCGGTGTCCAGCCCAGACTGGCTGCCGGCCAGGCCGGCCAGGGTACGCAGGTCGGCGGCGGCCCGCTCGCGCAGCAGCGGTGACCGTCCGGCCACCCCGCCGAGGCCGACCACGGTGAGGGTGGAAAGGACAGTGTCGTGCAGGTCGCGGTTCTGCTTCCGCTCGGCAGCCCGGGCGGCCCGTGCGGTCAGGGCGGCCCAGGCGGTCTCCTGGTAGGCCGCGAACGCCGCGTCGGCGAGCCGGCTGCTGCGCCGGGCCACCCCGGCCAGCGCAGCCGCGCAGCCGGTCTGCACGGCGAGGGTGATCGCGTGCCCGACCGCCTCGGTGTCGTCGCCGGCCAGGTGCGCGCCGATCCCGTACGCGGCGGCCACCAGCAGCCCGGCCGGGACCGAGCGGGTGATCGGCAGGACGAACTGGGCGACGATCACCGAGGTGCTGGACTGGATCGCCACCCAGCTCACCTCGCCGGGCAGTACCTCGGCGGCGACCACGTCCCGGATCAGCAGGCAGGTGCCGACGGTGAGCAGGACGTCGACGGCCATCGCGGGCGCCGGCCGGCGCCACCGGACCACCAGGGCCGCGAAGAGCACCGACCAGGCGGTCAGCAGGCTCACCACGACGACGAGCAGCGAAGTGGAGACCGGCGGGGTACGCACCGTGAGCGCCGCCACCGCGCAGGCGATCCCGCAGGTGAGCCGCAGCAGGGCCGGGAAGAGCGTGTAGACCCAGCTCAGCGCGCTGGCCGCCGGCATCTCGGTGACGGCCGGCGCCGGGTCGACCGGCCTGGGTTGCCCGACCGGGGCGAAGCCGGCGGCGCTGGGGGAGCCGGCGGCGCTGGGGGAGGCAGAGCTGCTGGGGGAGACAGACATGCGCGCCCGAACCCTCCCGTCGTTCCGCCGCCGCGCGGCAGCACGTCCACGTCAATGTCCATGTCCACACTGGACCGTGCCGCTACCCCTACGCATCGAAGCCGAAGAATAGCAGAGGAATAACTGCTGGTTTGTCCCAGATCGCACGTGGTTGCCGGTCGCCTCCCACCCGGGTAGGTCGGCGGACCGGCCCGGCGTGACCCGACCACCGAACGGGGGTCACGGTGACGGCCGGACGGGGGTCAGTCTGACAGCCGTACGGGGGTCGGCGCGACCCGTCGGTGTCACCGCCGGCTGCGGCGACGACGTACCAGGGTTGCCTGCCGCCGTACGGGTCGCGGGATCAGGCGTGGTCGTTGGCGGGCGGCGCCGCGTTGACCGGCATCCGGTAGATCCACACCGGGTAGTCGACACTGGAGGCGCCGCCGGCCAGTCCCGGAGTGCGGTTGAGCTGGGCCGCCGGGATCCAGAGCTGGCCGGTGCCGTCGAGCCACATCGCGTCGCCCCAGACCAGTCGGGGGTCGGCGACCAGGGTCTCGATCCGGCGGTCGAGTCCGATCGCCAGGATGCGCCGCCGGTCCACGTCGCTCAGATAGATCACCCCGGCCGCGTCGATCGCGGTGCCGCCGGTGGTCGGGGTGTCCACCCACGGCTCGACCTGCCCGGCGACGATCTCGGCGGGGATCTCCGGGTCGTCGAGGCAGCGCGTCTCGATCCGGTGCAGCGGTCCGGAGGCGGGCTGGAAGTAGAGGTACCGGCCGTCCGGCGAGACCTCCAACTGGTCGGCGTGGATCCGCAGTTCCCGGCCGTGCGCGTCCCGGAGCATCTCCCCGTCGGCCCGGAGCGGGCGGCGCGCGACCGTGCTGGCGTGCCCGTCGAGTACCCGGCGGCACGCCCCGGTCGCCAGGTCCAGCACGATCAGCCCGGGTGCGCCGGCGTCGGTCAGGTAACCCATCCGACCGTTGAACCGGACGTCGTCGACGTAACTGTTCGGCCGGAGCGCCGGGCCGAGGTCGTAGCTCCGGACCACCGTCGCCGACTCCAGCTCCACGACGATCAGCCGAGGACCTCCGGGTACGACCGGCAGCCCGATCCCGGGGCTCCCCGAGTCGACGATCCACAGGTTGCCGTCCGGCCCGATCCGCAGCGCGTTGACGTGCACGAAGGCGCCCTCGGGATCGAGGTCGTCGCGTACCTCGTTCCAGGCCGCGTCGGGATAGGGGACCACCCGACCGTCCGAGACCACCTCTCCGACCTGGATCCCGGGACCGTCGGCGGACGGAAAACTCACGAAGACCCGACCGTCGCCGGTGGTGGTCACGCCGGTCCAGACCCGGTCGGTGGCGGTCACCGGGCGCAGCCGGGGATTCTCCTGGATGGTGGGGCGCACGCCGCCGAGCCTATCGCCGGACAAGCCCCGGAACGTCCGTTTCGTAGCAGGTCGACCGGGCCCGCCTGAACAGTCGTACCTCCGGCAGTCGGGCGCCGGCAGTCGGGGTGACGGGTCGGCCGGGTACCAGCGGCGCTAGTCAGGGCATTCCCGGCGTTTCGGGTCAGCTCCTCGGGCACGATGGCCGGGTGGAGTTCGCTTCGGCCGGAACGCCCGCCGCTTGCCGCCGGCCCAGCGGCGCGGCACGGCGCGGCGTACTCCATCACCTGTCCGGCCGGAGCCGCGACGCCGGCCGGTCGGCTGCCGGTACCGGCTGACGGGCGGCCCGGGTGGACGGCGTCATCGAGACCCTCACCGCACTCTCCGGCTGGGCGGCGCTGCTGGTGGTCGGCGGGCTCGCCTTCGGTGAGTCCGCCGCGTTCGTCGGGCTGGTCCTGCCCGGTGAGACCGCACTGCTGC
Source organism: Plantactinospora mayteni (assembly GCF_016862935.1). Taxonomy (GTDB): domain Bacteria; phylum Actinomycetota; class Actinomycetes; order Mycobacteriales; family Micromonosporaceae; genus Plantactinospora; species Plantactinospora mayteni. The sequence goes on along the minus strand of NZ_BONX01000050.1, from coordinate 83,998 downwards.
TGGGCGGAGCGCTCGCCGCCGCCGGCCGGGTGAGCCTGCCGGCGATGGTCGTGGTCTCCAGCGTCGCCGCCATCGCCGGGGACAGCGTCGGATACGAGGTCGGTCGATGGAGCGGCCCGCCGCTGCGGCGCAGCCGTCCGGGGCGCTGGGTCGGCGAACAGCGCTGGAGCCGGGCCGAGCGGTTCGTGGCCCGGCACGGACCGCTGGCGGTGATGCTGGGGCGGTGGGTCGGGGTACTCCGGACCCTGGTGCCGGCGCTGGCCGGGATGAACCGGATGCCGTACCGCCGGTTCCTGCTCTTCAACGCCCTCGGCGGCACGGCCTGGGCGACCACCGTGGTGATGGTCGGCTATCTGGCCGGCGCCTCCTGGCGGCGGATCGAGAACCACCTCGGGGAGGCCGGTGCCGGCCTCGTCGTGCTGGTGCTGCTCTGCCTGGCGGCCTGGTGGCTGATCCGGCGACGGCGCCGCGCACGCCGCCGAGCCCGGCCGTGACCGGGCAGGTCGGGCGCGGGGCGGAGCGGGGGACATCCGCTGCCAGGGCCGACGCCGAAGCCGAAGCCGAGACCGGTGACCAGGGACTCGGCTCACCGCTCGACGGCGAGCCGTACGCCGAGGCCGATGAAGATGCCGCCGGTCGCGGCGTCGATCCGGCGGCGTACGGCGGCCCGTCGGCGCAGCCAAGCGCCGATCCGCCCGGCGAACACTCCGACGGCACCGTCGACCAGGAACTCCAACCCGATCAGGATGGCGCCGAGGATCGCGAACTGAAGCCAGACCTGCCCCAACTCCGGACTGACGAACTGGGGGAGGAACGCGATCGTGAAGGTGACCATCTTCGGGTTGAGCAGGTTCGTCAACAGCCCGCTCAGGTACGCCTTCCGGCCCGACAGCCCGCCGTCCCCGGTCGGCAGCTCGGCCTGGGCGTCCCGGCGGCGGTGCCGGATCAACCGCACCCCGAGGTAGATCAGGTAGGCGGCGCCGACGATCCGCACCACCGCGAACGCGGTCGGCGCCGCCGCGAAGAGGGCGGCCAGCCCGGCCGCCGCCACGGCAACGTGCACCGCCTCGCTGGTCGCCACCCCGGCGGTGGCGAGCAGTCCGGCGCGGGAGCCGCCGCGCATCCCGCAGCCGAGCACGAACAGCATGTCCGGCCCGGGCGTGACCATGGCGACGATCGTGGTCAGGGTGAACGCCAGCAGTAGCTGTTGGTCGATCGGCATCCGGCGATCGTCGCATCCGTGCCAAGCCCGCGTCGCCGGGTTTCGCCCCGCCCGGCGGGTCAGTCCGACGCCCTGGCCGCGACCGTGCCACCCCGCCGGTCCCGCCAACCCAGCAGCAGGCCAGCCAGAATCGGCGCCGCCAGGCGGGGCCGAAAATGGCTGGGCCCGCCCGTCCGGCGGCGCCTACCCTGCCAGCAGCCGCAGCCGCAGCCACAGCCACAGCCGCGTGATCGTCAGCCATGCTCGATGTCGAGGGAGATCCGTTTGTCCACCGCTGATCCGTCTTCCGTCCAGGCGCAGGTCGACGAGGCTCTCGTCCGACGGCTGCTCGCGGCCCAGTTTCCGCAGTGGGCGGAGCTGCCCGTCGTACGGACCCGGATCTGGGGGACCGACAACGCGATGTACCGGCTCGGCGACGACAAGGTCGTGCGGCTGCCCCGCCTCGCCAGGTGGGCGCCGCAGGTCGACCGGGAACAACACTGGCTGCCCCGACTGGCCCCGCACCTGCCGTCGACCATCCCCGTTCCGCTCGCGCTGGGCCAGCCGGCCGAGGGCTATCCGTTCCGGTGGTCGGTCTATCCGTGGCTCGACGGCGAGAACCCGAGTCGCGAGGGCGGCGCCGACCCGGACCGGTTGGCGCGGGACGTGGCGGAGTTCGTCCTCGCGCTGCGCCGGATCGATCCCGCCGACGGTCCGGCGCCGGAGTCCAGCAACGCCTATCGAGGCGTACCCATGGGCGACAGCCGGCCGTCGATCGCGGCGGACGACTCGGTCCGCTCGCGGATCGCGGCCCTGGTCGGTCTGGTCGACATCGACGCGCTGACGGCGGTCTGGGAGGCGGCCCTGGCGGCGGGGCCGGCCTGGGACGGCCAGGGCGTCTGGATCCACGGCGACCTCTCGGCCGGAAACCTGCTGACCGTCGACGGCCGGCTCCGCGCCGTCATCGACTTCGGCTGCATGGGTGTGGGTGATCCGGCCTGTGACCTGATAGCCGCCTGGACGGTGCTGCCGGCGCACAGCCGTGCCGTGTTCCGGGCCGCGCTGTCGGTCGACGACGCCAGTTGGGCGCGGGGCCGGGGCTGGGGACTGGCCGCGCGGGTGCCGGCACCGGAGGACTTCTCGACCGCCGACCCGGACCGGGCCGCCTACGCCCGGCGGATCGTGGCCGAGTTTGTCGCCGACCACCGGCAGGACTCGGCGACGCCGGTCCCGGAGCGCAGACACTGACCGGCGGCATTGCCGAGACGGAATACTGGGGCCGGCTGGCACACCGGCTGCGGCGGGAGTTCGCCGGGTTCGCGGACCCCGAGCCGCAGCGGTACCGGTGCGCCGGGTTGGTGCCCGAGGAGTACTACCTGACTGCTGACGAGCCCTGCGTCCGGAGCATGTGCCGCCGGCCCTTCGACAATCAGCGGACTGGTAACGGCAGCACGAGTAGATCCATGGCAGGCCCCCACGGCAGATGCGAGCGGTCGGCCTTTCGCCAGCCGGCCCGTTCGTAGAGACGTCGGGCAAGGGTTCGTGGGTCGGATGCGAGGGTTGCCCATGTCTCGGGGCGGCCGACGAGGAGTCGACGCATCAGTTCGGCGCCGACGCCCTGCCGGCGGTGGTCGGGGTGGACGATCCATTCCATGACTGCAAGCTTGGTCGCAGCCAGTATCTCCGGAGCGGGGTCGGCGTCGGCGCGCGACCACCACACTCCGGCCGGCATCGTCCAGCCATAGGCAGCACCGATCAGATCCGAACCATCCTCGGCGGCTACCAGGGTGAAGCCGGGCCGTGCCGACTCCTCAGGAAGCTTCGCGGCGAATCCGGCCACCTCGTCCGGCCCCTCCTCGTACGGCGGCTCCGCGTACACGATGCCGTACAGGTCCACGAGCGGTGGGAAGAACGGCATGGCGGACAGGCCGTCGAGACGGCGGTAGGTGACCACCGTCGAAGGTTATGCCCGCACGGTCGGGATGCGGGCCTCCAGTTCGGCGACACCCGAGCGAGCGGTCCCCGACCGGACCACGGCGACCACCTGTCGGGCAACCCCGAGCGGGGCAGAGTGCCGGTCAGGCCGAGCCTAGGACGCCGTATCGGTCCAGCTGAGGGCCTGTTCGGCCAGAGCAGTTCAGGCCGGTCGGCACCATTAGGCGAAAGTCAAGACCGTCCGCTCAGCACTGAAGACTCGCGACCGGCCACCGATGGCAACAACCAGGACGGGTACGCCCTCGGGAATGTCGAGGGAGGCTCGCTCCTCCGGGCTCGGCATCCGCGCGGTGACCTTCGACCCACGCTGCACCCGGACTGGCTCTCGGTCGACCTCCTCGCGAACTTGGGTTCCGCGTCCCGGCGCGGCGTCGATGAGGCCCTCCCGACGCAGTTCTGCCACCGCGCGCCGGACGGTGCCTCTTCCGACTCCGTACTCGTGGCTGAGTCTGGCCTCGGGCGGAAGCAGCCCCCCGGGCAACCACTCGCCGGACGTGATCCGTCCTCGCAGCTCGGCGGCGAGCTGGCGATGGCGCGGAACGCCGGAGTGCGGATCTAGCACAGACCGGACGGTACGAGTAACCGGGCGAACATCCGCTGGGGCGGTTAGTCGAATGTACGAACAATAGATCTTGGCGTTAGCGTGGTGAGGACTGCTGGCCCTTCAGCGCTCGATGCTGTTGCGGGACCTTGCGGTAGCAGCGACCGACGGTGCGGCGTACCGTCGATTTCACTGGTCGGATGCAGTGCGGAACGCCGACCGCACCCTTTGTAGGAGGGCACCGTGGGACGTGACTACATCGGCCTGCGCATCGCACGCTGGCGCGACATCGCGCGCCTGACGCAGCAGGAGCTGGCCGACATCGTCGGCATCAGCCGCGAGCACCTTTCGCGTGTCGAGAACGGGCACAAGCCAGTCACCGATCGGCGGCTGCTCTACGCCTTCGCGACCGCGCTCGGCGTCTCTGCCACGGACCTCACCGGGCAGCCGGCCCAGCCGCAGACCCGAGATGACCTTGTCATCTACTCCGCCGTCCCGGCCCTGCGCGGTGCTCTCGACGACGACCCCGAGGACACCTCGCCAATCACGCCGAAGGTCCTGGCCGCCGAGATCGACCGCGCCATGGCCGCCCGGATGGCGTGCGACTACCAGACCCTCGCTGCTCTCCTGCCGCCCCTGGTCATGGACGCCCGTCGGCTGGCCAGCGTCAGCGGCGACGACGGCCGGACCGGTCTTGACCTGCTGGTGCGGGCTACTGTTTGTGCGTCGCTGACCGTCAAGCCGTTCGGCCACATCGACCTCGCGGCGAGGCTCGCCGAACGCGCCCAGGCCGCCGCTGGCCAGCTCGACGAACCGACCATCACCGCTGCGGCGGCCTTCGCCTCGTCACAAACCGCGTTGGCGAGCGGCACCGTCGGCGGCCGACGTCGATCCCTTGCCGTCGCCGCCCGAGCCGCCGACCAGGTCGGGGACATCGGCGGTGACGAGGCGGTGTCCTGGTACGGGATGCTGCACCTCCAAGCGGCGCTCTCTGCCGCCACGCTCGGCCAGACTGACACGGCCAGCGCTCATCACAACGAGGCCGAGCAGGCAGCCGGCCGGGCCGGTGCCGATCCGTGGCGGATGGAGTTGACGCCGGCCAACGTCGGCGTGTGGCGCGTCGCCGAGGCGCTGGAGGACGAGCCCGGCCGTGCACCGGAGTACGCTCGACGAGTCGACCGGACGGGGCTACGGACCCGTCAACGGCTCGCCCACCTGCACATCTCCTGCGGGCGAGGCTGGTACCAGGCTGGCCACCCGGACAAGGCCGTGACCCAGTTCCTCGCAGCCGACGAGGTGTCCCCGGCCGAGCTGCGGTCGCGACCGAGCGTGCGGGAGATCGTCGGCCAGATCGTCAGGGATGCCCGCCGGCAGGGCGGCGCCGAGCTGCGGGAACTGGCGGTTCGGGTGGGCGTTGATCCGTTGGACCCGGATGCCGATACCGGCCCCGTGTAGTGCTGGTCAAGATCGCCGATCTTGAAACGGTGTGACCGCGCGGTCACACCGTTCGTGTTTCTGCCCACCTACGGTCCGTTATGGACGCGGCGGACACCGATCTCCGTCAGCACTCTCTGGTACGGCTGCGCGTCGCGTCCACCGAGCTGGGCGCCGCCCGCCCCCGCAGTACCCCCGGGCGGCGCCCGCCAGGCGGGTGTGGCGGTCGGTGCCGGGGAGGGTCCGGCCGTCACCCCTCAGGTGCGAGGGAGGACGACGTTGTTCACGTGGTGGACGCGGTGGCGCGGCCGGCGGACTGAACGTCGCGCCGCCCCGCAGATCCTGGTCGCCGCCCAGCTCGACGACGCGGCCGAGCAGCGGGCCGCCCGAGAACGGGTCTTGAAACTGGCCAGCGCCTACCACGACGGGCGTGGCCGGGCCGTCCGTGAACGGGCCCGAGCTGCCTGGGCTGCTGAGACCCGATGGGACGGTCAGCCCATCATCACGACGGGTCAACGGCAGCAGTACCGGCGGCGGCCGTGAAGGTCGTTGTCCGGCTTGTCGACATCGTCCTCGACATCCTGGCGTGGTTGGTCGAGGAGCTGCACGGAGTCCGCGACTACCGGCGTGAGGACGGCCGGTGGCGCCGGGTGGACGGGCCGGACCGGTGAGCGGCGGGATCGCTGGGGACTGGAGCCCCGCCCTTGAGTACGCCACCGCGCGCACCGCGCGCCAGGTGCACGGTCGAGGCGGTCGCTGCCTGAATTGCATCCGGCGGGGCTGCCCGGTCGACGCCTGGGCGGCTGAGGTGCTGAGACGCGAAAGAGTAGTCCGGATTCTGCTCTCCGGCCTACTGCCCGAGGACGCGACCGTCGACGACATCCGAGCAGCCCTGGAGCACGTCCGATGACCGCCGGCCTGATGGTGGACCCCTCGGCCGTCTGTATGCCCTGCTGGCTCGCGGCCCGGGCGCCGGTGACCACCGACCCGCACGGCTGCCCCGGCTTTGTGGTCATCGCCTACGGCGGCGTGCCGTCCGTGAAGCCGTGTACCTGCCTGGTGTGCTGGCCCGACGGGCCGCCGTCGGCACCCGAGTCACCCTTCCGGTTGGCCTTTCCGGACGGGTGAGGTGTCGCCGTTGCAGCGGCGGCGCCGCAGCGCCCCCGGTCCGGACGGCAATCCGGACCGGGGGCGACGGCGGCATCTCCACCGCTACGACGAACGTGAACTCGAACGACACTGTCGTTCTGCAACTCAACGACTACGTCAACGGGCACAGAACGATGCGGAGGACCATCGCGGTCCTCCGCACCGGGTGTGTCGTCGCAGGTCGGTTAGCTGGCGCTACAGGTCGGTGACATTCCTGTGCCGCTGCCGGTGCCCTGGAAGCCGAACTCGGTCGACTGTCCGGCGGCTATCCGGCCGTTGTAGCTCACGTTGGTGAACGTGACCGCGCCGCTGTTGCCACTGCGGTTCGCGTTCCATGCGTTGGTGACGGTCGCGCCGGACGGCAGGGTCATCCCCACCGACCAGGCGTTGGTGCCCGACGAGCCGGCCGTCACCCGTACCGTGGCCACGAAACCACCGGTCCAGGAGTTCAGCGACACCGTGGCGGAACAGCCGCCCGGTCCCTGCGTCGGCGGGGTGGTGGGCGGGGTCGTCGGCGGGTTGGTCGGGTTGCCGGTCGGCGGCGTGGTCGGCGGGTTGGTCGGGGTGACGCCGTTGTTCAGCGCGCTGAGCGTCGCGTCGTACGCCGGCTTCTTGTTGCCGTTGCACTCGAACAGCAGCGGGGTGCCACCGCTCCGCCACGAGTCGCAGTCCCGTACGCCCCAGGTGGTGATCCCGCTACAGCGGGCGACGGCGAGGCAGTCGTTCACCACGTTGCGGTAGGTGTTGGCCTGGGTGGTGCCGGAACCCTCGATATCCAGCTCGGTGATCTGGACGTCGACACCGAGCGCCGCGAAGCTGGAGAGCGTGGTGCGGTAGTTGCTCGGGTACGGCGAACCGCTGTTGAAGTGCGACTGGAACCCGACGCAGTCGATCGGTACGCCGCGCTGCTTGAAGTCCTGCACCATCCGGTAGACGGCCTGGGTCTTGTCCCAGGTCCAGTTGTCGGTGTTGTAGTCGTTGTAGCAGAGCTTGGCGTTCGGGTCGGCGGTCCGGGCGGCCCGGAAGGCGGCCTCGATCCAGTCGTTGCCGGTGCGCTGGAGGTTGGAGTCGCGGCGGGCACCGCCGTTGCCGTCGGCGTACGCCTCGTTCACCACGTCCCAGGAGTCGATCTTGCCCGCGTAGTAGCCGGCGACCCGGGTGACGTGGTTGAGCATGGCCGAGCGCAGCGCGGTGCCGCTCATGTTCTGCATCCAGCCCGGCTGCTGCGAGTGCCAGGCGAGGGTGTGGCCCCGGACCTTCCAGCCCCGGCTGGTCGCGTGGTTGACGATCCGGTCCGCGTTGGTGAAGTTGAACTGGTTCTGCTGCGGCTCGGTCGCGTCGATCTTCATTTCGTTTTCGGGCGTGATCTGGTTGAACTCGCGGTTCAGTACCGTCGTGTAGACGCTGTCGCTGAGCTTGCTCGCCGCCACGGCCGCGCCGAAGTAACGGCCGCCCCGCTCCGCCGCCGACGCGCCGAGCGTCGTCGCGGCGTTGGCGGAGGAGGCGAAGGTGAGGGCCGCACCGGCGGTGAGGATGCCGACGGCGAGGGAGACCAGCGCGGCACGCGGGCCGGGTCTGGCCAGCAGGCGTCTGGGGTCAGGGACGGTCTTGTCGCTCATGGCCTGTTGCCTCTCGGGTCCGGGAAGGGATGGTGTGGGTGTGTCGTCGATGCACCCGTCCGCTGTGGTGCCGGCTCGATGGACGGTGTCGTGGGGGATGAGCGATCCGGGGCGACCCGTGCCCGGACGACGACCTCGGCGAGCCCGGCGCAGAGATCGGCGTGGTGACTCGTGCCGTGGTCGGGAGCGATGACCACGGCACTCGGCGCCAGCGGGGCACTAGCCCGTATCCCGGGCATGGGACTCCGTTCAGGGGGCACTCAACCTTACGCTGTATCGACAGGACTCGATTTCAGGAGGCTAACGGAAAGATTCCGAAACTTCAATCGCCCCCACTCTAGCCACATCGGCGCAGGTAAGGATATGGATAGCTCCCACCCGTCCCCCGAGGGCCGGTCGATCCGGGTCTAATCCCTGCTCAACAGCTTCAGGTGGAACGACGCCGTGCGGAGTCGGCCGAATCCCGGGCGGCCGAAACTTTTCGCGGGCGCGACGCATCGCCGGCCCACCGGACCGGTCGGGCGGTCGGCGCCGGAGTTCGTGGGCGAGCGGGTCGTCGTGATCTTCCGGGTCGGAGACCCCGGCGGCCTCGCCGGCGGCCTCCGCGAGCCGCCGCCGCAGGACTGCCCGTTCCGGTACGCCGCCGACCAGTTCGTCTGACGCCTGCGGTCCGTCGGACCGCAGGCGGTGGTGGAAAAAGGTTCAATGGTGGGATGCGTATTGCGGTGACCGGCGGTGCCGGTACGGTCGGGCGGTCGCTGGTCCGCTACGCGCTGGCCGAGGGGCACACCGTGGTGGAGATCGACCGGCCGTCGGCCCTGCACGCCGGCACCGACCCGCCGGCCGAGCTGGTACGCCGGCCCGCCGACGTGACCGACTATCCGGCACTGCTCCGGGTGCTGGACGGCTGCGAGGCGCTGGTGCACCTGGCGGCGTACCCGAAGCCGTGGGACGAGCCCGACCACGTGGTGCACAACGTCAACGTCACCGCCAGCTACAACGCGCTGCGGGCCGCCACCGAACTCGGCATCGCCCGGATCTGCCTCGCCTCCAGCGTCAACGCCATCGGCGGCGGATACAGCCGGAAGCCGCGCTTCGACTACTTTCCGCTGGACGAGCGGCATCCCAGCTACAACGAGGACCCGTACAGCCTGTCGAAGTGGCTCGGCGAGGCCCAGGCGGACAGCTTCGCCCGCCGGTACGAGAACCTCAGCATCGCCAGCCTGCGGCTGCACGCCGTACTGCCGACCCGACCGGCCGTCCGGCCCGAGGTGCGGTACTCGGCCCTCGCCGTCCGCGACCTGTGGGGGTACACCCTGGCCCGGCCGGCGGCCCGGGCCTGCCTGCTGGCCCTCACCGCCGACTTCACCGGCCACCAGGTCTGCTACGTGGTCGCCCCGCAGACCACGACCGGCACCCCGAGCGAGGAACTGCGGCGCGAGTACTACCCGGACGTGCCGGTCCGCGGCGAACTCCGGGGCAACCAGGGGTTCTTCGACTGTACGAAGGCGGAGCGGGTGCTCGGCTGGTGCCACGACGAGTAGTCTCCTGCGCGGGCTCGCCCGACAGCTTCGCTTTCCTTGACAAGAAGAGTTGTCGGTGGCAGGCTTGCCCCATGTTCGACATCGCAGTGATCGAGGATCCGGCGGCGGCCGCGGCCTCGCTCGACCCGATCCGGGCGCGGCTGCTGGCCGAGCTGGCCGAGCCGGCGTCGGCCACGATGCTCGCCGCCCGGGTCGGCCTGGCCCGGCAGAAGGTCAACTACCACCTCCGGGCCCTTGAGCAGCACGGGCTGATCGAGCTGGTCGAGGAGCGTCGCAAGGGCAACGTCACCGAGCGGGTGATGCGGGCCACCGCAGCGTCCTACGTGATCTCCCCGGTGGCGCTCTCCGCCGTGCGGCCCGACCCGGGCCAGTCTCCGGACCGGCTGTCGGCGCGGTGGCTGCTGGCGGTCGCGGCCCGGCTCGTCCAGGACGTGGGCGCGCTGATCACCGGCGCGGACCGGGCCAACCGGCGGGTGGCGACGTTCGCGATCGACGCCCAGGTGCGGTTCGCCTCGGCGGCCGACCGGGCCGCCTTCGCCGAGGAACTGGCGGGGGCGGTCACCGCGCTGGTCGGCAGATACCACGACGAGTCCGCGCCCGGCGGCCGTGACCACCGCGTGGTGATCGCGCTGCACCCGCACGTCCCGGCGGACCAGGAGAACACCGAAGCGACCAGCTAGCAGGGTGGCCGCCGAACGCGGCGGCCCGAGCGGCTGAGTCCCAGCGGGACCGAGCCGGCTGAGTCCCACCGGAAACGAGCCGGCTGATTCCCAGCGGGACCGAGCCGGCTGATTCCCATCGGGACCGAGACCGCCCAGACGTCCCGCAAAGCCATCACGACATTCCGCAAAGGCCGGCCGGACCGGCCTGTTCCGCACACGTCAGCGAATTGGAGAGTTCTACGGTGGGACACGAATTCGAGCTGCGCAAGGAGATCGAGCTGGCGGCGACGCCGGAGCAGGTCTGGGCGGCGATCGCCACCGGCCCCGGCATCGACTCCTGGTTCATGGGCCATACGGAGGTGGACCCGCGCGAGGGCGGGCGGAACACGTTCGCCATGGGCGGTGAAACCGAGGAGTCGACGGTGACCGCCTGGGAGCCCGGCAAGCGGTTCGGGTACGGCACCGAGCCCGGGCCGGACGGCACGTTCATGGCGATCGAATACCTGATCGAGGGGCGTGACCAGGGCAGCACCGTGTTGCACCTGGTGCAGAGCGGCGTGCTCGGCGACAACTGGGAGAGCGAGTACGAGGCGATGCGGGCCGGCTGGGGCATGTACCTGGGCAACCTGGCCGCGTACGTGCGGCACTTCCCGGGGCGGCACAGTGCCCAGGTCGCCGCGTTCCGGCCCGGTGCCGGCGAGCCGGACCAGGTCTGGGCGGCCGTGGCGGGGGCGTTCGGCATCTCCGGCCAGATCGTCGAGGGTGCACCGGCTCGGCTCACCCTCGCCGGCCTGCCGCCGATCGAGGGCGTCGTCGACCTCACCGGCCTGCCCAGCTACTTCGGGGTACGCACCGACGACGCGCTCTACCGGTTCCTGCACTCCGGCACCGACCGGGGCAGCGTGCTGGTCCTCGGCCACCACCTCTTCGGCGCCGACGTGGACCAGGCTCAGGCCGAGCGGGCCTGGCAGGACTGGGTCACCCAGCTTCCCCTCGACTGACTGTGAGCACGCCGGAAGGGGCCCCACCACCGGGTCCCTTCCGGCGTCCTCGCCCCCGACGCCGGGTCGGGGTCGTACTCCCGGTGGAGTACGGATTTCGACTCCGATCGGCAGACGTCCACCGGCGGCCCGGTTACCTAGCGTCGGGGCATGGCTGAACGACGTCTGCTCTGGGTCGGGCTGGTCGTGGCACTGGTCGGGCTCGCCTTCAATCTCGGCTGGTTCTTCGTCCCGCCGCACGTCTGGTTCGACGACCCCGGTCTGGTACCGATGCCCGAGGCGCTGCTCGGCTGGTGGGTGATCGCCATCGGGGTGGTACTCGCGCTCTGGAGCCTGCGGCCCCGGAGCCGGCGGTGACCACCCGGCGCAAGGTGCTCGGCTGGCTCGGTGCCGGTACCGGCCTGCTCGTCGCCCCCGCCGCCGGATTCGCCGGCTACCTCTGGGCGGAGTCCGGGCGGAGCAACGTCGGCACGCTGTCGTTCCGCAACCGGCTGCCGATCCCGCCACTGCTGCCGCCCGTCGTCGACGCCGACGGGCGCAAACGGTTCCGCCTCACCCTCGCCGAGGGCCGCACCGAACTGCTGCCCGGCACCGGCACCACCACCTGGGGTGCGAACGGGCCGATCCTCGGGCCGACGCTGCGGGCCCGTCGCGGTGACCGGGTGGCGGTCGACGTGACCAACAACCTGCCCGAGAGCACCTCGGTGCACTGGCACGGCATGCATCTGCCGGCGGTGATGGACGGCGGCCCACACCAGCCGATCGAGCCGGGCCGGACCTGGCAGCCGTACTGGACGGTGGAGCAGCGGGCGGCGACCCTCTGGTACCACCCGCACCTGCACCAGCGCACCGCGGCGCACGTCTATCGGGGGGTTGCCGGCCTGTTCCTGGTCGACGACGACGAGACCGACGCGCTGCCGCTGCCCCGCCGGTACGGGGTAGACGACATCCCGCTGATCCTCCAGGACCGGAAGCTGCACGACGACGGCTCGCTCGACGAGTCCGGCATGCAGTTCGGCGGCTTCTCCGTCACGGGCCTGCTCGGCGACCGGATCCTGGTCAACGGCGGCTACGACCCGTACCTGGAGGTCGGCGACGAGCTGGTCCGGTTCCGGCTGCTCAACGGCGCGAACGCCCGGGTCTTCTCGGTCGGGTTCGCCGACGACCGGGAATTCTCGCTGGTGGCCACCGACGCGGGACTCCGGGACACGCCGCTGCCGCTGCGCCGGCTGATGCTCTCGCCGGGCGAGCGCGCCGAGATCGTCGTCCGGTTCCGGCCCGGCGAGGAGGTGCTGCTGCGCGGCTTCCCGGCGCCGATGGGCGGCAACGTACTGATCCGGCGGATGGCCGGTGGTGCCGACACCTTCGACCTGCTGAAGATCGTCGCGGCGTCGACGCTGCGGCCGTCGCCCGCGCTGCCCTCCCGGCTGGCCGCCGCGCCACCGGTGCCCGCGCCGACCCGGGCCGAGCCGTACCGGATGACGATGGGGGACTTCCGGTTCGACGAGCGGGTGATGGACCTGACCAGGATCGACCGGGTGGTCCGGGCCGGCTCGGTGGAGATCTGGGAGATCGGCAACACCGGCGGGATCCCGCACAACTTCCACCTGCACGGGGCGGCGTTCCACCTGCTCGACGTAGCCGGCCGGCCGCCGGCGCCGCACCTGACCGGCGAGAAGGACACCGTGTACGTCCCGCCGGGCGGCCGGGTCCGGCTCGCCGTACGGTTCCTGGCGCACTCGGACGTGCGGAGGCCGTACATGTTCCACTGCCACCTGCTCGCCCACGAGGACGCCGGCATGATGGGACAATTCATTACCGTCTCGGCTCGGGACGAGCCCCAGGTGCCGGCCGACCTCGCCGGCCCGCATCCGGGGCACGGGAGGTGAGATCCGATGCGCCGGCTCGACGTGCCGCTCGCGCTGGCCAGCGCGGTCGCCATCGCGGTGGCGACCGAGGTGGCCGTCGAGCCGTCGAGCCGCGACTCCACGGTGGCGGCGGTCGCCCTGGGCGTCGTGACCGGCGGCCTGCTGCTGTTCCGGCGCCGGCATCCGGTACCGGTGCTGGTGCTTTCGCTGGTCGCCATCATGGGCTACAACCTGACCGACTTTCCCAGCGTCTCGCCGATCTGGCCGCTGCTGGTCCCGCTCTACACGGTCGCCCGGGCGGGTCAGCCGCTGATCGGGGTGGCGGTCGGTGTCTCGACCCTGCTGGTCTCCACCGGCTGGGTGCTGAACGCCGGAGTCGACCCGCTCCGGCTGCTCGACGGGGCGCTCCGGGAGGCCGCGATGCTGGCCCTGGCCCTGGTCGCCGGCACCGCCTTCCGCACCGCCGAGCTGTACGCCCGGGAGGCCGAGGCCCGGCTCGCCGCCGAGCAGGCGGAGCGGGTCCGGGAGTCCGCCCGGCTGGTCCTCGCCGAGCGGATCCGGATCGCCCGCGAGCTGCACGACGTCACCGCACACACCGTCGCGGTGGTCGGGATCCAGCTCAACCTGGCCCGGGAACTCGTCGGGCGTGACCCGGAGGCCGCCCGGGAGCTGCTGGACGGCGCCCGACAGGTCAACGTGGACGCGATCGACGAACTGCGCCGAGCGGTACGCCTGCTGCGCGAGCCCGGTGCCGCGACCGCGCCGGAGCTGCGCTCCCCGCCGGACGAGACGCAGCTTGGCACGCTGCTCGACCGGGCGGCCGAGGCCGGCCTGACGACGACGTTCGACCGCGAGGGCGAGCCCTGGCCGCTGCCGCCGACCGTCGGCCTGACCCTCTACCGGATCGCCCAGGAGTCCGTCACCAACGTGCTGCGGCACGCGGACGCCCGGTCGGTCACCCTGACCCTCCGGTACGCCCCGGACGGCGTCGGCCTCGACGTCCGCGACGACGGCAGGGGCGGCGATTCCGGGGCGGCATCCGCCGGACACGGCCTGACCGGGATGCGGGAACGGGCCACCGGGCTGGGCGGCACGCTGCACGCCGGCCCGCTGCCCGACGCCGGCTACGCCGTCAGCGCCTGGCTGCCCCGGACGATCCACCCCGCCGGCGGGAGCGTGCCGGCCATCGCCGCCGGCGGGTCCGGGCCGGCCGAGGTGGCCGAGGCGAGCGCCGTCGCCGACGGGACCGTGCCCGGCCGAGGTGGCCGAGACGACCCCGCCGCCGGCGGGAGCGTGCCGGCCGAGGTGGCCGATCGGGGGCGGGCGGTCGACGCCGGCCGGGTCGCGGGGGCGACCACCGCGCCGGACAGGGCAGGCTGATGACCATCCGGGTGCTGCTCGCCGACGACCAGCCGCTCGTCCGGGCCGGGCTGCGTGGCCTGCTCGGGTTGGACGGCGACATCGAGGTGGTGGCGGAGGCGGCCGACGGCGCGGAGGCGCTGCGCCTGGTCCGGCGGGTACGACCCGACGTGGCACTGCTGGACATCCGCATGCCGGGCCTGGACGGCCTGACGGCCACCGAGCGGATCACCACGGATCCGGCCACCGCCGGGGTACGGATCATCGTGCTCACCACGTACGAGATCGACGAGTACATCTTCTCGGCGTTGCTGGCCGGGGCGAGCGGCTTCCTGGCCAAGACCGTCAGCCGGGAGGAACTGTGTCACGCGGTCCGGGTCGTCGCGGCCGGCGACGCGTTGCTCAGCCCGAGCGTGACCCGACGGGTGATCGAGGAGTTCGGCCGGCGACCCGGGCCGGCGCAGGGCTCGGCGGAGCGGCTCGCCGGGTTGACCGCCCGGGAACGCGAGGTGCTGGCGCTGGTGGCGGGCGGGCTGAGCAACGCCGAGATCGGCCGGGCACTGCGGATGAGCCCGCTGACCGCGAAGACGCACGTCAGCCGGATCATCACCAAACTCGGTGTCCGGGACCGCGCCCAGTTGGTGATGCTGGCGTACGAGACCGGATTGGTCACGCCCGGCGGAGCCGACTGCTGAGCCCCGGCACGGCACCGGGCTTGCCGGGAGCGACCGGCTGATCCCGACCCGGAGCCGGGTCCAGATCGGTCCGGATCCGGACGCGGCCGGAGGTCAGGCCGGGATCCTCCGCTCGTCCTCCTCCGGGCGCTCGTCGGCACGGTCGTCGAGGTCGGCACGGTCTTCGGGGGCGGCACGGTCTTCGGGGGCGTCGAGGTCGTCGGGGTGCTCGACCTCGACGACCTCCGGCTCGGACCCGCCGTCGTCCGGGTCGGGCATGCCGGCATCCGGGTCGGGCGTTCCGGGGTCCGGCTCGCTGCCCCGGATCCGTGGCGGCGACAGCCACCACCAGCGATGCCGTACCCGTCGGCCCTGCCACAGCACCGCACCGCCCGTCGCGCTGGCGAAGGAGGCCGCGACACCGTTGCGGGCGGCGACCCGTAGCGCGGTACCGGCCGAGCCGAGTGGCTGGCCGAGCCCGTCGAGGCTGGCGTCGAGGTTGGCGCCGAGGTCGACGAAAGCCTCCCCCCGCCGGTCCCCGGAGACGACCACCAGGGCGGCGCTCGCCCGGGCCACCTCGCTGACCAACACCCACTCGCGCTGCCAGCCGCCGTTGCCGTACGCGGCGAGGATGCGCCGGTCCACCTGCCGCAGGTTGCCGATCCGGCGTACCGTCACCTGGTCGGCGTGCAGCACGAACGCCCCGGCCCGGGAGAACCGGACCCGCAGCGCGGCGTTGCCCACCGGGATGCCGCTCTGGGTCGGGTCGACCGAGGCGTTCGCCCCGGCGGTCACCTCGGCACCGTCGCTGGAGGCGTACGTGTAGTCGGTCGGGGTGCCGGCGTCCTCGGCCCGTACCGTGATGCCCAACTCGCGCAACGTCGTCTGCTTCACCCAGCCGCCGTCGCCGAAGACGCCCACGTCGCCGAGTTCCATCGGGGTACCGGGCAGCCAGACCGGCAGCCGGTCGAAGGCGCCCCGGGTCTCGTGCCACAGGCTGTCGACCAGCCGTCTCATCCTGCGCCTCCGCTCGGGGACCGGACCGGCGCGGGCAGCGGCCGGATCCGCATGTCGGCCGGACCGTGCAACGAATACAGCAGGCCGAGCAGGCTGCCCCGGTCCTCCAACAGCCGCCACTTCGCCTCGTGCAGCGCCTGCCCGACCGTCGTACCGGTGAGCAGACCCGTGTAGAACCACCTGCTCACCTCGGCGGCCACCCGGTCCGGGACGTTCGCCGCCGTCGCGATGACGCCCCGGTTCCGGTTGTGCTGGAACGGCTGGAGCAGCGACACCGCGCTGGCCGGGTCCATCACCGCCGTTCCGCAGGCGTTCAGGAAGACCAGGGGCTTCTCCGGCGTACCCCCGGAGGTGCCGTTCGTCCAGTGCAGCACCAGTTCACTCTTCAACTCGGCCAGCCGGACGAGCAGTTCCCGTTCCCGATCGTCGGCGAGCAGGTAGCCGTGCGCCTCCGGGTCCTCGTCCCGGGCGGCGCAGTCGCAGGCGAAGTGCAGCACCTGGTCGGCCGGTACGCCCCGCTTGCCGTCGACACCGAGTCGCGGGTCGCAGAGCTGCGCGGCCAGGGTCGGTGCCGCCCAGTCGTCGAGGTCGGCCGGGTACGGCCCCTCCAGCCGGATGTGCCGGCCCCGGCCTCGGAAGAAGCCCAGCTCCTGCCGGGCTCCGGGCAGCCCGCCGTGGTAGACCAACCGGACCGCCAGCCGGCCCGGCCAGCCGGAGAGGTCCGGGTGCGGCGGTGTCCGGTCCGGATCCTGCCGTTCCACCGTGGCGGCGAACCCGGTGAACGCCAGGGCGACCCGCTCCAGTTCCGACTGGTCCCGCACCAGGGACGGGGGAGCCGGGTCGAAGAGCGGCAGCAGTTCCCAGGGGAAGAAGTGTCCGGGCTCGGCGACGACGTACAGCAGGGGTGCCGGCACCGGCCGGGTACGCCAACCGGGGCAGGCGGCCCGGAGGAACCCGACCAGCCGACCGGAGTCCTCGGCGGCGTCGGCGAGTACGTCGAAGAGGAAGGTCCGGCCCAGCGCGGCCAGCCCGGCCAGCGCCTCCCCGGCGGTACGCACCGATGGCGGGGCGGCCCGGCGCTGCCGCTCGACGATCCTCGCCAGCCCGTTGCCCAGCTCGGCGCAGTGCCGGCGCAACTGGTCGGCCGGTACCAGCCGGACCGCCAGCCGGGCGCCGGTGGCCGGTGCCGTCAGGTCGAGCCGGAGGACCCCGTGCGCGTTCCGGGTGTGTACCCGGACCGACGGCTGGGCGGCGGCGCCGTCAGGCATCCCCGACCGCCTCGATCCGCAGTGGTAGCGACTGCACCAGCCGGGCCGAGGAGAGCAGGGTCACCCGCACGTGGTGCGTCCCCGGCTCGTCGAAGAGCAGACCGCTGCGGTGCTGTACCCGGGCGTTCTCGGTCGGGCAGTTGACGGTCAGTTCCGGTGCGGCCACCTCGACGAACGGGGCGTCGACCAGCACTGTCAGCTCGACCTCCTCGGCCGCCGTACCCGTCGTCTCGGCCGGCAGCCAGAGCCGGGGCGCGGCCATCGTCGGCCGCTGGGCGTCGTCCGCGTACGGCCGGTGCCCGGTCACCACCAGCACGGTGAGTTCGCAGCGCCGCCCGACCGGTACCCGCCAGAGCGGCGGTTCGCCCTCGCCGGCCGGCGCCTCCTCGGCCCCGTCCAGGTGCACCCCGACCGCACCTCGGAAGGCGGCCACCGGAGCCGGGACCAGGGCCTGCCGGATCTCCGCCTGGAGCCGCCCGCTGACCGAGCTGGTGACCCGGGCCGCCAACTGCTCGGTCGCGGCCGGCGACAGGCTGACCGGACCGGCCGGCAGCGCCGGATATCCGTTCCGGACGGTCAGCGGGTCGTCGGCATCCTGGGCGGGCTCGGCCGGCCGGTAGTACCCCGGCGGCCGACCGTGCTCCAGCGAGCGGAGCACGTCGCGCAGCGCCGCCCAGTCCTCCTCGCCGGCGAACGTCGCGGCGGAGGTCATCAGCAGGTGCCGGGCGCTCTCCTGGTCGCCGGCCCGCAGCCGCAGTTCGCCACGGAGCCGGTCCAGCCGGGCGGCCAGCGGCGCGAGCATCTCCGGTGACTCACCGGCGGAGTGCAGCCGGTCGAGTTTGCTGGCGGCGACGTGCGCCAGCCGTTCCGCCTCCACCCAGCGGTGCAGCGCGAGGACGGCCCGAGCCAGCATGCAGTACGCGCGTACCTCGCCGACGGGGTTGCCCATCTGCTGGAAGATGACCGCCGCCGAGGCGGCCCGGCGGGCCGCGCGTACCGCCAGCCCGGGGCGAGCCGACAGCGGGCCGGCCCCGTCCGGGTGCCCGTCGGCCGCCAGCGCCCGGCCGAGCAGGGCCCGGGCCATCCGGTACTGCACGGTGGCCCGGCGGCGCTGGTCGCTCTCCACGAGTTCCAGGGTCTCGGCGAAGTACTCGTCGGCGGTGTTCCAGTCGCCGCGTCGCCGGGCACCCTCGGCGAGGGAGAGCAGGATCCGGTAGCGGGTCGCGTCCGGTACCCGGGGGTCGTGCAGTTCGTCCTTTGCCGCCTCCGGCGTGTCCACGTGGTGCACCTCGCCGAGCAGCACCTGGATCAGCCGCCGCTCGGCGATCAGCCGCTGCTCGGAGAGGTCGTCGCTCCGCTCGGCGTGCCGGTACGCGTCCTCCAGCGCCTCGATCGCCTGCCGGTAGTGGGCGGCCTGGAGGTACGCCTCGCCGGTCTTGCGCCGGATGCTGACGAACCGGCGCATCACTTCGAGCAGGGCGGCCTCGTCGTCCTGCTCCTCCGCGCGGCGGCGCAGTTGCTCGCAGTGCGCCAGCGCCCGGTCGAAGGTCCGTTCCGCGTCCGCGTACCGCTCGATCGCCACCAGGAAGGTGCCCTTGCCGAGCAGTACGTCGACCAGACCGAGCGACTCCCGCTCGTTCTCGGCGGCCAGGACCGCGCTGTCGTAGCCGTTCAGGGTCTCCCGGGCGGTCAGCTCGGCCGGTACGCAGCCGTCCAGCCAGGCGCCGATCCGCCACCGGACGCTGTCCGGGGTACGGGCGGAGTTGATCAGCCGGAGCAGGTTGGGATATTCCGAGCGCACCCAGCGCTGCGGGTTGTCGGCGATCCGTTTGGGCAGCGTCGAGTTGCGGCCCAGCCAGTGCGACGGCACCTCGACGGTGAACTCCGGATTCAGCACGGTCAGCGCGGCGGCCACCGCGTCCAGGTACGCCTCGTCCAGTCGGGCGAACGCGGCGTCGACCGTCTTCTGGTCGATCCGTGCCGCCTGCTCCAGCGCGAAGAGCCGGACCAGCGGGTGGAAGCCGTACCGGGCCACCCGCTCGACGTCGTCCATGCCGTGGTCGTGCAGCAGTTGGGCCGCGGCGAGCCGGTCGACCAGCGCCTCCGCCTCGTCCACCGGCAACTCCATCATCGGCGCCAGCACCCAGGGTACGAAGGTCGCCGACGGGATCAGCGCGAGCATCGCCAGCGCCTCCTGCTCCGGCGGGAGCAGCCGGCCGTATTCCGTCAGCAGGTGCCCGTGCAGCGCCCGCCCCGGCCGGACCAGCCAGCCGAGCCGGGACCGCTCGCCCCGGAGCAGCCCGGCGATCTGGCAGGCGTCGGCGTGGTCGTCGGCCACCCGTTCGGCGGCGGCGCGGATGGCGAGCGGCAGCCGGTCGCAGTAGCTGACGATCTCGGCGACGCATTCGGGGCGGATGCCGTCCGGCAGGTTCGACACCGCGCCGAACATGTCGAGCGCGTCGTCCTCACTGGGCAACTGGAGATGGTACGACGGGGTCGGCAGGTGGTCCGGCCAGAGCAGGTCCCGCCGGCTGGTGATCAGTACGGCGGTGGCCGGGTCGTTCGGCATGATCAGCCGGACCTGCTCGGCGTTGCGGGCCGCGTCGAAGATGAACAGGATCCGCTTCCGTACCGTCAGCGAGCGGAGGACGGTGGCCCGCGCGGTGGTGGTCGGGGGGATCTCGCGGTTGCGCCAGCCGAGCGCGAGCAGCAGCTCCTGGAGGATCTCGTGCGGGGGACGGGCGGCGGAGCCGGTGCCCATGCTCACGTACACCTGGCCGTGCGGATACTGGGCGGCCAGGTCCCGGGCCAGCTCGTCGACGAGCGCGCTCTTGCCGACGCCGGGCATGCCGTGCACCCGCAGTACGACCGGGCCGGTGTCGGCCTGCCGGTCGGCCGAGCCGTTCCGCCAGAACCTGGGCCGCCGGGTCGACCACGGCCGTGCGGCGCGCTGCCGGTCGTGCTGTTCACGCAGTTCGGCAAGCTCCCGGCCGCGTCCCCGGAACAGCACGTCCCGGGGCGGCAACGTGGGTACCGCCTCGACCCGACGCCGTCCGACCCGCCAGCGCAGCCGCCGGCGTACCGGTTCGAGGGTCCGCTCCGGGGCACCCGGCCCGGACGGCCCGCCGGGCCGCGCCGGGCGGGTCGGCAGCGGGATCCGGCCGGCGCCGCGGGTCGGGCCGGCGCCGGCCCGGGGCGTGCCCGGCTTGCTGGACTCGCGCGCCTCCGGCGGCTCCAGTAGCAGGACGGCGACGGCTCCGGAGGCGCTGAGCAGGCCCAGGGCGACATACTGGAGCCGGATCGGGATGTTCTCGTAGACCGTGCTCAGGATGACCGACAGGCCCGTGAAGGAGGCACCGGCCCAGAGGCGGAACCGGGCCGCTCGGCGACGAAACCGCTGGAGCCGCAGGCGCAGCGGCGCCCGCCCGGTCGACCGGGCGCCGTCACCGATGATCATCTTGTGCCGACGGTCAGCACGGCGGGGCGGACGGTACGCGCCGGTCGGCGGCGTATGACGGCACCCACCCGGCTGCCCTGGCCCTCGCCGCCCGTCCGCTCCTTGGACTCCACCTCCCAGAGCAGCCGTGCGGTCAGCCACTGACCGTAGGTGTCCCCGACCTTCGTGTACGCCTGCCGGGCCGCCCTGAGCAGCGAACTCGCCTCCTGCACCCGCCCGTCCAGGTGGTACGCCTCGGCCAGCGTCGTCGCGGACTCGGTCATGATCCACCGGTCACCACAGCGCCGTAACGTGCCGTGGGACTCCTCCAGCAGCGGAATCGCCCGCAGCAGGTTCTGCTCGGCCAGGTACGCCCGACCGAGCGCCAGCCGGGCGTGCCCGGCGCCGTACCGGTGCCGCAGGCTCGTGAACCCGGCCAACGCGGTCAGGCTGAACTCCCGGCTCTGGTCGAACTTCTCGATCTGGAGCAGGAGCATGGCGTGTTGCAGGCGGATCCAGCAGCAGCGGAGTTGCTGGTGCGCCTCGGGATCGGCGGTCAGTTGCTCCGCCTCGGTGAGCAGGCTCCGAGCCTTCTCCGGGTCACCGCACAGCTGCTCCACCATCGCCTCGGCGAGCAGGATGCCCGGCCGCTCACGCAGCGCGGCGCCGCCGCGTCGGTCGCAGAGCTCGCCCGCCTGTTTCGCGTACGCCCGGCCCTGGGCGCAGTTGCCCTGCAACGCCTGCGACATGATCTGCTCGCGCAGTACCCGGAGTCGTTCCCCGTCGTCGTCGGTCTGCCGGACCGCCGCGAGGGCGCCGTCGAGGTCCGCGCCGGCCTCGGCGAACTGCCGCTGGGTCAGGCGCAGATGCCCGGAGAGCCGGAGCGCACGCGCCCGGACCAGGGGATAGCTGCTCAGCTCGCTGGCGTTCGCGGCGTACGCCGCGGCGGCGTCGATCCAGCCGAACTCGGCCACCACCTCGCCGAGGGCGACGTGCACCAGTCCCTCCCGGACCCGGGCCGCGTTCTCGTCGGCCGCCGAGACCGTGCCGGTGGTGTCCTCCCGGCACCACGCCAGCAGTTCCCGGGCGCTCTCCAGGGCCTCGTTGAGCCGCCCCTCGTCGAACTGCTGGTAGACGGTCTGGCCGAGCAGTCTCTGCACGTCCCGGGCGTGCCGCCCGACCCGCTCGGCCTGTAGCGCACGCAGCACGCTCGCCCGGGTCGTCGCCGGCAGCGCCGTACGCATCCGCTCGGCCGCGTACACCCGGGTGTAGTGCGGCAGCGTGTACGTCGAGACCCCCGACTCGTCGTCCACCTGCCGGTCGGCGAAGCGGGCCAGGGCCAGCCGGTCGAGCAGTCGCGCGGCCAGACCCGGCTGCTGCTGCTCGGTCCCGGGCTCGCTCGGCCGGTCAGCCTGCCCGGCCGCCTGCTGTCCGGCTAGCTGCTGTCCGGCCGCCTGCTGCCCGACTGGCTGCTGTCCGGCTGACTGCTGCCCACGCAGCATGGCGGCGAGCAGCCACGGCTGGACCTGACGCCGCCCGGCCAGCCCGAGCAGCAGGAGGGCGTTCTGCTCGGCGCGGGTGAGCAGCGCGTACGCCAGGTCGAGGATGCCCCGGAACGGGAGGTCGGACTTTGCCACCCGGTCCGGGGCGGACTCGCGCATCCGGCGTACGGCGATGTCCAGCGTCCAGTTGCGACGGCCGGCGAGGACGGCGCCGGCGATGGAGAGTGCGACCGGGTAGCCGCCGGACGCGGCCACGATCAGCCGGGCCGGTTCGGAATCGTGCGACACCCGGTCGCCGCCGACCAGTTGGTGCAGCAGTTGGGTGGCGGCCTCGGTGTCCAGCGGGGCCACCGGCAGGCTGAGCAGGTGTGGAAAGCGATCGCGCAGCTCGGGAAGGTCGTGTTCGGCCGTGACGATGGTCAGGCACTGACGCCCGGCCGGCAGGAGCGGGAGAATCTGGTCGGCGTTTTCGACATCGTCGAGGATCACCAGGACCTGTCGACGGAGGGTCCGTTCGTGGTACCAGCGCTGGTAGTCCGCCGGTTCCGGTTTGACGTCCTTCGGACCATTCAGTAACGCCCAGACGAATCCGTCGAGCTGTTCCTCCACCGTTCTGCCGTCCGAGGGATCGAATCGGAACAGCAGTTGACCGTCCGGATATTCCGCCGCAACCCGATGAGCCAGGTGTACGGCAAGAGCGGTCTTGCCGACCCCCGGCTTGCCGTGCAGCACGATCAACTGCGGGCCGGGTGTGTCGTCGGTCGGCCTGGCCAGGTGGTCGCGCATCCGGTCCAGTGCTTCGTCCCGCCCGATCAGCAGGCCAGGAGGTGGAAGCTCGGCCGGGACGACCGGGTGCTGCCGGTCCCGGTCGGCGATGCGTTCGAGGCCACCCGGCACGACCGCGACCGGTGGGGTGGCGGCACGCTGGCGCCGGCTGAGCGCGAGGACCAGGAACATCAGGAATGCCCCGACGCCGGCCGCCGCGACAATCTTGACCACTGCCGGCCAGGAGCCGAGCAGGGTGGGCAATATCGCTAAGATCAGAATTCCGGCCAGGGTAAGGAGGAATCGCGGCCCTGTTCGCATCGGAGCTCCCCTCTTGGTGGCTCCATGATGGGGGCTGCCGGCAAATGTAAGCCAGTCATCGGATCCCTTTAGCCCCTGAATAGGCCAGGGTGTGGTTTGACGCTTGGCCAATCAAGCAATGACAATCAGCCGTCTGGGTGATGGGGTCGTCACCGACCTGTCGGGTCGGCGACTGTTCAGAGCCTGCGGACGACGAGTCGGCCGGTGTCCCCGCCCGTCGCCATCAGCCCGCCGTCGCGGGAGAAGACGATCCGGTAGACCCGCTGCCAGTCCTGGCCCTGCGGTACGACCTCGGCCGGGTCCCGCGTGTCGGCCCGGTACAGGCGCAGGGCGCCGTGCCCCCGGTCGCCGACAGCCAGGAGTTGGCCATCCGGCGAGTAGCTCCAGCCGAAGCAGGTCTGCCAGCGGTCCGTCCGGCCGGTGGGGTCCGGAAACGCCCAGCACAGGCGGCCGGTCTCGATGGAGACGCCGCACGGCCCCTCCGCGTGGTTGACGTTTCCGACCAGCAGCGTCTCGGTCGGGTCGAAGCCCACGACGGTGAACTGGAGCGACGGCGGGACCGGGATCCGGGTACGCAGCCGTTGCTCGTCGACGTCCCAGACCTCGATCTCGTTGGTCTGGTCGTGTGCCGCGTCGGCATGGCCGTAGACGATCCCCCGACTCGGCCGGTACAGCGCCAGCAGCCGCCCGGATGGCGAGAGGGCGCCGGCCCGGCACTCCGTACTCCGTGCCGTGGTCGACAACTCGAACAGTTCAGCGCCGTCCGCGTCGAGCACCCGCGCCCGGTCCGCCGAGTCGAAGAGGAGTAGGCGGCGACGGGCCGCGTCCCAGGCCGGCCGGACGCAGAACGGGTTGAGTGTCCGATCCGACCAGCTCTGCCGGGTGTAGTCCGCGAGCAGCCGCTTCTCGCCGGTACGCAGGTCCAGCCGCCAGGTCTGCTCGTTCAGCGCGAATACCAGGCTGGTGCCGTCGGCGTCGAAGAGTACGGCGTGCAGGAACGTCTGGCGGTCACCGGCCGGCTCGCTCTGTACCAGCCGCCGCTGGCCCGTCCCGACGTCGACCAGATGGATCTCGGCTCCGTACCCCTCCTTCAGCATCGTGCCGACGGCGAGGGTGCCGCCGTCCGGGTGCAGGTCGAAGGCGGTGGACGTGGAGCGGTTCGGCGCGATGGTCTCCAGGACGACGTCGCCGGGGACGGCGGTGGCCGGTACGCGGAGCAGGACGAAACCGCCGCGCAGCCGCTTGTCCTTCTCCTGGCCGAAGGCCCGTTCCGCCGCGTGGTCGTCGTCGAAGTCGAGTACCGTCTCGCGCGGCTTGCTCCCGCCCGTCCAGCTCGTCCGGGTCAATCGGCTGCCGGCGAGCTGGAGCCGGCAGTGTCTCGGCTTCGGCGAGCCGGGATCGGTCAGGGTGACGTCCTCGTGCGGCACCGGGCGATGCTAAAGGAACGGGGCGACAACGCCGGTCGACCCGGGTGGCCGGTGTCGTCGCCCGGCGTACCCGTGGCGGGCCCTGGACCGGCGGGGAGAGTGCGTCGACGGCGTCCTGTTTGGACTCGAAGGAGTGGTGTTAGGTCTACCGACCTTTGGGGAGTTTGCTGGCTATCTGGGTCCTGAGCTGCGCCGATAGCGTGGCATCATGATTCAGAAGAGCCGACGAGATGTCCTCCGTGGCGCCGCTGCGGTCAGCGGAGGGCTGGCCGGTGCGTGGGCGGGCCAGAGCGCCGCGATGGCTGGTGTCGACGACCGGAGGGATCGACGAGCGCCGACCCTGGTGTTCGTACACGGCACCCACTCCTCGATGTCCTTCGCCACCGGACTGTTCACCGAACTGACGTTGCGCGGGCACCGCGCGATCGGTGTCGACCTGCCGGGGCACGGCGACGAAGCATTCTTTCCCCGCTCCTACCAGGCACCGCAGGACCTTGCCACACTCGCGGTCGAACCCTCCCCGCTCGCCGGATTCACCATCGACGACTACGTCGAACGAGTGGTGGACGTGGTACGCCGGGCCCGCCGTCGTGGTCCGGTGATCCTGGCCGGCGCCAGCCAGGGCGGTGTCACCGTGAGCAGAGTCGGTAACGCCATCCCCGAGCTACTCGACCGGGTCGTCTACGTCTCGGCGTACTGCTGCGTGGACCTGCCGAACATGGTCGCCTACCTCGAGACGCCGGAGAACAGCGAAAGCCTGGTACACCTGATGCCGGCGATGACGGTCGGTGATCCTGCGGTGCTCGGCGTGACCCGGATCAACTGGCGCTCGGCCGACCCGTCGGTATTCGACGGTGTCCGGGAGTGCCTGGCCGGCGGCTTCTCCGACGCTGCCGTGAGCCGGCTGTTGAACATGTTCCAGCCGGACGAGACCGCCAGCATCCCGATGGCGGACGGACGGGGGAAGGCGCACAGTTGGGGATCGATTCCCCGTACCTATGTGCGGTTCAGCCGGGACCGGTTGATTCCGTTGGCGCTACAGGACCGGTTCATCGCCGAGGCCGACCGGCTGACGCCCGGCAACCCGACAGACGTACGGACAGTCGCGGCGCCGCACGTCGGTCCGTTCGACCGGCCCGAACTGGTGAAGATCTTCGAGGACCTCCTCACCGTACGCTGACCGCCGCCGATCGCCGGCGTCGGCGCTGTTTCCGGCTTCTGTAAGCCCTTCGGGTGAGACGGCGGCGTCCCGAATCCCCGAACCCGGCCGCCCCAGACCGGCTGCCAGGTGCCTCGTCGCGTCCCACCCGTCAGGTCCCACTGGATCGGCGGGTGGGGCGGCCGAGGCGCGTTTGGTGTCGCTGCGGGCCGGGTGAGTGCCCCCGAGCCGCCAGACGCGAGGAAGGCGACGGACCGGTTTCACGTCGATCATGTGCGATCGGCACGTTGGTCCGTGGGCTGCCAGCGCCGATAGGTCCTGAGGTCCCTGCGGTACGCTGACACCCGCCGCCAGGTAGCGTGGATCACCGCGCCCTCGTAGCTCAGGGGATAGAGCAACGGTTTCCTAATCGTGGTCGTACACATTGGCGCAGGTCGACAACCTGCAACTTCCGTTACTAGCGTTCTGTATTTTTGTGCTACGCCGCTCGTTGCGTGCTCCCTGAATCAGCGGGGCTGAGAAATGCGCTGGCTGTTACTCCGCCCTCCATTTATCGAGAAGCAGAAGAGGTCGGGCATCTTCAGGCCGTTGAGGGCAAGGCGGCCGGCCGCACGTCGTCCGGGCCGGCGATCGGACCAGGCGGCTGGTCGGCCCGCTGTATCCGAGCATCGGTTGGGTCGGTTGAGCCGACATGATGATTGGCGTCGGAGACGGCTCGAGGCGGGTAGATTCGGCGGCAGCCACAGCTCGTACCGGCCTTGGGTGATAACGCCGCCGTCGATATGAGCAGACTTCGGCCACGGACGGAATGTCAGCTGTCCACGCCGCCGGACCAGGTTCAGTCGCGATCGGCGGAAACAACGCAGGCCCGGTGCGGACAGCGGTCAGCAGCACCGACGACCTTGGCGAAAGCATCACTCCTGAGGCACGGAGGTGTGACTGTTCGGACGCTGGTCTCCGCGTACCCCTGCTACGCTGCCCAGTCATCGAGGATCGCGGTGAACACGGTGGTTACCGCATGGGAAACGCTACCCCGTCCTTATCACGAGCGGAGCCGAGTCCGGCAGCTGAGCACCCTGGGCCAGACCGCCCGCCTCATCGCGGAGCCGCTGTCCACATTGTCGTCGCACTGGAACGTGTGGTCGACCTGTTGATCGGCAACCTCGTCTGCGCCTGGGCCGGGGCCTCCCGGGCGATCCGGATGCGCTCAGCGGCGCTTTTACGCGCGTCCTGCCGCTGGCGTGTCACAACGTCATGTCCGGCGCCTCCCCGCCGACGGATCCGGCAGCCTCGCATCAACGCCCACGACGGAGTAGGCGTTGCAACCGCGTCAGCAGCACGCCGACTGCAGCTAGACCGAAGGCTGTGACAGCGGACGGATTCCCGACGGACGCCATATTGGTGCGCCGTGGACCAGCTAACGGGGACGAGGTGTGGCGCTCGGTCCAGGGGGATCGCCGTCCCGGTTTCCACCTGGACTGACGATCTGAAGGTGCCTTGCGTGGCCCGGCCGGCACCAATTCATGCGACCGCTGTGGGCGACGGAACTGGGCATGGCGTCTTCGCAGATGAAGGTGGAATCGTCACACGCCGACGGACTCGACTGACTGGTACTCTGACGGTCGCTACATGCTCCACGATCGCTTCGCCCACCGCTTGAGCGAGCTTCGGCGGCACGGCGTTGCCGATGAGCCGCCCGAGAGGCGCGAACTGCACCGGTTCCTTGGGCGCGACGAACTCGTAGTTCCGCGGGAAGCTTTGAAGGACCGCAGCTTCGCGCAAAGAGATTGCCCGGTCCTGTTCCGGATGGCCGAAACGGCCGGCACCGTAGTTGTAGGACAACGTCGTGATGGTGGGTGATGGTTCGTCCCAGACCATGCGGGCGTAGACGTTGCGAAAGGTGGAGCCGGACGACTTGCGGTGGCACGGAGCGCGAAGCTCTTCACGCCAGTCCTCCCAGGTGCCGCCCGGTTTCGAGCTTCTGATCCTCGCCAGGTTGACTGGCGTCAGTGTGCGGCTCTTATGGAGGCGATCGGCAGAGTCGACTTCCCCGTGGCCGAGTGCGGGTAGCCCGCGAATGGCCTGCTCGACGGTGACGTAGTCGGTCGGTGCAACCGTGCCTCTGGGGACGCGGATCTCGCCGAGGAGTGAGGCGACGAGGACCAAGCGCCGCCGACGTTGGGGGACCCCGTAAGCCGGGCAGTGACAGGATTCGTACTGCACTGAGTAGCCGAGTTCTTTGAGCTTGGCGACGAATGCCTTGAAGATCGGAGTGCTTCCGATGCGAGGAACGTTCTCCATGGTGACGATCTCGGGCATGGTGCC
This sequence comes from Plantactinospora mayteni, assembly GCF_016862935.1. Classification (GTDB taxonomy): domain Bacteria; phylum Actinomycetota; class Actinomycetes; order Mycobacteriales; family Micromonosporaceae; genus Plantactinospora; species Plantactinospora mayteni. Next base: position 55,731 of record NZ_BONX01000050.1, on the reverse strand, counting down.
CTCAATCAGACGGCTGACCTCGTCGAGCAGTGGCCACTGGGCTTCCTGGGAGGTGTCGGCGCCACGGCGGTACGAGGAGAATGGCTGACACGGGGCACAGCCTGCCAGCACGCGAACCGACCCCCTCGGCCACATGGCGGCAAGTTCCTCAGCGTCCAGCTCGCACACGTCCTTCTTGTGGAAGGGGGCGTGGACATTGGCCTGGTAGGGGTACGCGCACGCCGGATCGATGTCGACACCTGCGGCGACCTTGACACCCGCCGCTTGCAGACCGTATGAGAGACCCCCAACCCCGCAGAAGAGGTCGACTGCCGAGATCTTGATGGTTCGCGGGGCCATGCTGGGACTGTAGTTGGTCGACGGGCGTCGACGCCGACCGGCGTCGACGCTTGCACCTTCGGCCCCCGCGCCAGCGACGTACGGTCGGAATCTTTGACTGCTATGCGACGCAGCCTCGGCTCGATCAATGGCCGACAGGAAGGCTAGCGTGCCCACAGTGACTCTCGGCCTGGCGCTCGAGCGTTGCGTGCCACCTCGGGCGAGGTTGGCGCACCACCACCACCACCACGGCCAGAACATTTGTTCTAAATGTCCCTTCTTGTCGTACCCCAGCTCTACGCTCGGATCGCCATGGAGGGGGAGGGACCAATGACCGCAGCCACAAGGTCTTCGGTACTACCAGCCGCAAGCGTTTCTGCAGCTCTGGTCAACGAATTGCGGACGATTCTCGATCGCCACGAGCAGGGCCGGGCACAGTCCTTGGTGGCAGACTTCGTTCTCCGTCACCAGCTTACCCACAACGACGTTGACGCCCTGCTGGTGATGCTGACTCGCCAGCGAGCCCCGAACCGCCCGGTGGTTCCGCCCAAACGTTCCGCAAGTCAGACACATGCCCTGCTCGAGACGGACAATTCAGCCAGTTCATCGGTAGCCGAAGGTCGCGTAGCGGAGAGCAATCCACTCGAAGCCTCGACCGCTGGCGGGATGGACACCGGTGGAACTCGGGACGAGGAGACCACGGACGACGGCCTCGACTGGATGTTCGGCGAGGCCCCCGAGCAGCCCGTCTCATTGGCGTCAGACGAAGCTGTGGAGAAGTCGTTCGAGGATCTGCTCGGTGACTGGACCCGTACGGGCGGGAGGCTGACGCGCGCCGAGGTCGCCCTTCTCGTCACGCGGCGGGGCCTTTCCGCCATGCAGCATGGTGAGCTGCTGAGCCTGCTGGAGGAAGCTGGCGTAGACCTGCCCCCATCCGTTGACACGCGTCCGTCGCGGTCTGCCGTCAAGGGCTATGAGCTGCACGGGGACACGGTCCGCCAGTACTTGCGGGAGATCAGCCGATACCCGCTGATCAGCGCCGGTCGTGAGGTGGAACTCTGGTCGCTGATGAGGGAGGGCGATGCGGCAAGGCGCGCTCTCGACGCTGGGTGGGGCGAACTCTCACGCAAGGACCGACGGTCGTTGCGTGACCGCGTCGAGGAGGGTCGCAAGGCGCACGCCGCGTTGGTCTGTGCGAATCTACGGCTCGTCGTGTCGATCGCCAAAGCCGGGCGTTACAACCAGACCGGCGTCGAGTTCGCCGACCGCATCCAGGACGGCAACATGGGCCTAATGCACGCTGCCCATCTCTTCGACGGGTCCAAGGGCTACAAGTTCTCCACCTACGCAACCTGGTGGATCAGGCAGCACATCGAACGGGGCATCGCCGATCGCGGCCGGACGATCCGCATACCGGTCCATGTGCACGAGCAGGTTCAGAAGATTCGGAAAACGGCCCGGAAACTCACCGACCGTTTCGACCGAGAACCGACGCTCGAGGAACTGGCCGACGCCACCAGCATGGAAGCCGGCAAGGTACAGGCGATGCTGGAACTCGGCCAACCGGTGCGCAGCATCGACATCCTTCTCGGTGAGGAGGGTGACCTTCGCCTCTCGGACGTTCTGGTCCATGACGAGGAGCGCGATGGGCGTACCGACCCGGCGTCGATCGTCGAACACGCGATGCTGCACGACGACATCGATCACGTTCTTCGCGAGGTGCTCCCGGACCGAGCTGCCGACGTGATCCGACGCAGATTCGGTCTCGGTACCGGTGAGCAGGAGACTCTGGACGACATCGGTGCGGACTACGGCATCACCCGCGAACGGATCCGCCAGATCCAGGGGAAAGCCATGAGCAAGCTTCAATTGTCACCCGAGACGTTGGCGCTGCGCGTGTACTTGATCAACGAGCCGGGGAGCGGCGGTACAGCGGAAGGGAAGACTCGATGAGCGGCAAAGCGGTCCAGTCGCTGGAGGAGGCGTGCGAGGCCTTCGTCACCTGGCTCGATGGGCGGGTGGTCGCAGCAGGTCGAGGCGACGGCCTGGATCGACTGGAAGTGGATCCCTCGGGGACCTTTTGGCTGGGGCGGCTCGCCTGCGAGGACGAGGTGCGGAAGGGCACCAGCGACGACCGCGCGGAGCGGCTCGACCCGTGCGCAATCGGCATCCGGTTCCGTCCGGCCCAGGCCCCGCCGTGGTCGATGACGGTGACGGTGCGGGCCCGCGCCTGGGTCAAGGACCCCAAGGATGGTCCGGACCCGGACCGGCGCTGGTGGCGTACCGGTCTCGTCGAGGAAAAGATCTCCGTCGTGGTCGGCGCCGATGGTGGAATCTTCGGCGCGAAGCAGCTACGAGATGCCCTCGCCGCGGTCGGTGCGCCGGGCCTGACCGCTGAGGTTCGGGTCGACGTGGAGGATTGGCACCGGGACACCGAGCTTGTCGTACAGCTGGTAAACACCAGCCCGGAGAAGTCGCGCGGCGGTGTGACCGACTCGCACCTCTACGAAACGCAGCTGGAGGTCTCGGGGCTCGCCACCACCCCGTTTCAGTTGGAGGCCCTGCCGGACAGCTTCCGCTACGACCGCGACGTTCCGGCGTATGGCATCAACGTCGGTGTCGAGGTGCCAGCACCCGGGGTGTTCCGCAGCTCCGACACCATCACGGTGCAGACCGTCCGCCCCGGATATTGGAACAGCAGCCGGCCGGAGCCGACGCTGTCGTTCGAGCGGCTCGCCGCCGACCCGATGCCGGAACTCGCCGCGCTGGTCAAGGCGCTCGAAGAGTACGACCACACCCACTGGTCGGAGCCGGCGTTGGCGGCCAGGGAGGTGGCCGAGGGCTGGACATCGGGGATGCGTGCCGAGGCGGACAAGGCGGCAGCCGAGGTGTTCGCCGAACTCGGCCGGCTGCGGACCGGGCTGGAGCTTCTGCAGACCAATGGGGAGATCCGCCTGTCGTTCCAGCTGATGAACCGGGCGATCGGGCTGAGCGCGAAGGGACGCGGCTATGACGCCTGGCGACCGTTCCAGGTTGGCTTCTTGCTGTCCGCCATCCGCTTCCTCGCCGACCCCGCCGATGATGCGAAGATCGTCGACACCGTCTGGTTCGCCACCGGTGGCGGCAAGACGGAAACCTACCTGGGGCTGTTGTTGACGACGGCCTTCTTCGATCGGCTGACAGGCAAGCGTACCGGCGTGACGGCCTGGTCCCGGTTTCCCCTCCGGCTGCTGAGCTTGCAGCAGACGCAGCGTTTCGCCGATGCGCTCGCCGGCGCTGAGCTGGTCCGTCAGGAGGCGAACGTCAAGGGTGCTCCGTTCAGCCTCGGTTTCCTGGTCGGCAAGGCTGGTACGCCCAACAAGATCGTGCCCAAGCCGGAAGAGAACGAGATCGACCCGGACAGCCCGGGCATGCCTGACAAGTACCGGGTGCTGCTGCATTGCCCGTTCTGCCGCGACGAGAACCTGCGGATGAAGTTCGACCGGCAGCGGTGGAAGCTGGAGCATCACTGCGCCAACAAGCAATGCCCCTGGAAGCGGGGTGCGTTGCCGGTGTACATCGTCGACCAGGAGATCTTCCGCTTCCTCCCGACCGTCGTAGTGGGGACGCTGGACAAGGCCGCGTCGATCGGCCTGCAGCAAGCGATGCGCGGTCTCGTCGGGCCGCCGCAGAAGCTGTGCTCGGTCGAGTGGCACGGTTTCACCTACGCGACCAGGTCGAAGACGCCCAACGGCTGCCTGGTGCCCGACTGCCAGGGCACCCTCAACCCTCTGCCGATGCCGGCGGAGCGGTTCGCGCCGTCGCTGCGGTTGCAGGACGAGTTGCATCTGCTCCGCGACAGTCTGGGTGCCGTCGACTCGCACTACGAAAGCCTGCTCGACTACCTGCAGAACGAGCTGACCGGTAGCCACGCCAAGATCGTCGCCAGCAGCGCGACCCTCACCGGCTACTCCCACCAGGTCAAGGTCCTCTACCAGCGCGAAGGCCGGGTCTTCCCACAGCAAGGCCCCCGCTCCGGCGAGTCCTTCTGGACGGTGCGGAAGGCAGAGAAGCTGCGGCGCTTTGTCGCGGTCGCGCCGCGCGGGGTGACGCTGGAGCACGTCAGCGACCGGACCCTGGATGCCTTGCAGCGCTGCGTCCGCAGGCTGATCGACGAGCCGTCGGCCGTCTGCACGGAAGCCGGCATCGATCCGAAACATGTCGACGAGCTGCTCAGCCTCTACGGCACGAACGTGGTGTACGGCTCCACCCTGTACGACGTCGAGGCCGCCGGTCGAAGCCTCGGCAGCAACAACACCGTCGACGGCATCAACGTCGAGCAGCTCACCGGGCAGACCGACTTCGACGAGGTTCGCGACATCCTGGAACGGCTGGAGAAGCCCGAGGCGAAGTTCGAGGATCGCATCCACGTGATCGCGGCCAGCTCGATGTTGTCGCACGGGGTGGACATCGACCGGCTCAACACGATGGTCATGCTGGGTCTGCCGTTGACCACGGCCGAGTTCATCCAGACCACCGCCCGCGTCGGCCGCCGGCACCCGGGACTGGTGTACGTACTACACAAGATCGGCCGGGAACGCGACGCCCAGACTTTCCGGCACTTCGACAAATACGTGAGCCAGGGCGACCGGTTCGTCGACGCCATCCCGATCACGCGCCGCAGCCGGCGGGTGCTGGCCCTCACGCTGCCCGGGATGGTCGCGGCCCGCACTCTGATGGTGCACGAACCGGCCAGCAAGCAGCGATTGAGCACACCGGCGAAGCTGCGCCAGTATGTCCGCGACGCGAAACTGACGCCCGATGACGAGGCGTCGGCCGTGGCTGAGATTCTCGGCCTCGTCGGGCCGGAGGACACCCTGCACCGGCAGCAGATCGTCGAGTGGGTCCGTGACTGGTTCGCCGACCTTGAGGACCCGGCCACCAAGGCCCAGTTCATCAGTCAGATCGGCCACCCCTCCCCCATGAGAAGCCTCCGCGACGTCGAGGCCCAAGCTCCCATTCATGACTGAAGGCGGACGAGATGACGAAGCTGGGTTCTCGCAGCGGCAGCCAGATCCTGCGTACCTTCCTGCCGGAGCAGACGGTCGACCTGCGTGGTGACATCTACCGGGTCGACGAGTGGTCGGCCCCGAGCCCGATCGAGATCGACTCCGACGTGGTGCGGTGGAGTCTGTTGACCGAGATCGGTGCGTGGACCGCCAACGACAAGGATGGCGGGATGGCCGGCGATCTGCTGCGCAAGGTGCCGGTGGAGGTCGTCGAGCTCGACGACCGCCGTGGCGTGACGGTGGAGCGATACCCCCGAGTCTGGCTGTGCCGGGTCTGCAAGCGTATCGGCAAGTCCGAGGATGCCCGCTGCAAGTGTGGCAAGCGGGCCTGGGGTCAGCTCCATTTCGTCGGCGTGCACGAGTGCGGTGCGATCACCGAGCCGTGGATTCGGCGCTGCCCGCAGCACGACGACGTGCGGGTGGTCGTGCCGAAGAGCGCCAAGGCCGCGGATATCAGCTTCATTTGCCCGATCTGTGACACGCCGACCATGCAGGGGCTGGGTTTCAACAAGAAGTGCGTGTGCGGTGACGGTGCCGTGCGGTGGAACGTGCACAAGGCCCGCATGGTCTACGTGCCGCGCGGCATGGTGCTGATCAACCCACCGCGGCCCGAGCACCGGGAGAACCTGAAACTCGCTGGGGGCCCGCGTAAGGCGCTGATCTGGGTGGTCGAGGGGTTGGCAGCGGCCAAGCCCGCCGACGTGACGGCGAAGCAGACCCGCGAGGAACTGGTCGCCCAACTGGTCGCCAGCAAGATGCCGGTGGAGATCGCGGAGCAGATGGCGACGGTCGCCGAACAGGCCGGCCAATTGGCCAAGGCCGGCGATCATCCGGCCGACCGGCTCCCTGCGGCTCGACGGGAGGTGGCCGAACGGGAGGCCGTCGACATCGCGATGGCGTTGGCGGAGAGTCGGACACCGACGACGGCGTTGCGCCTGCCGGATCCCGACGACCCGCTCGAGAAACGCTACCGGGAGAAGTACCCGCCGGCCCTGCGGCGGGCCGGCATCGACGGGCTCGACTTGGTCGACAGGTTCCCGATCCTCAACGCCATGTACGGCTACACGCGGGGCGAGGACGATCCGTCGAAGTGCCGGCTGGTGCCGTTCCGGCGCAAGCGGGGCGGCTACCGGCTCTACGGCAACCTCGCCGAGACCGAAGCGTTCCTGATCCGGCTCGACCCGATCCGCGTCGCGACGTGGCTGGCCGGTCGCGGTCACCGGCTGCCGGGATGGACGCCGGAGTGCACCGACCCGGTCGTAGCGCGAGTCGCCATCCTGGAGTCGGCCCCGGTTCCCGGCAAACGCGACGACCCACAGGTGGAGTCGGTCGGCGCCGACGTGCTCAAGCTGATTCACACCTACGCCCACCGGCTCATCCGGCAGTCCGCCGTCTTCTCCGGCATCGAACGCGACGCGCTCAGCGAGTATCTCGTGCCTCATCATCTCGGTTTTTTCCTGTACGCCGCCGCCCGCGGTGACTTCGTGCTCGGTGGCATGCAGGCGGTGTTCGAGTCGAACCTCGACGACCTGTTGACCGCGTTCGTCGACGCGGAGCACCGTTGTCCCTTGGATCCGGGTTGCGGGATCGGAAGTGGGGCTTGTGCGGCCTGCGTGCACCTGGGTGAGCCGTCGTGTCGATTCTTCAATCGGTTCCTGGACCGTGGCGTGTTGTTCGGGCGAAACGGCTACCTCCGGATCTCGACATGATCCGCTGTCGCCAAATCGACTCCACGCGTTCCGCAGCGTCGGTCACCGTCTCGTGTTCCCACACATGGACGGCGATCCACCCCAGTTCGGCCAGCGCGGCGTCCTTGGCCCGGTCCCGGACGACGTTGCGATCGAGCTTGGCGTCCCACCAGTCGCGGTTGTTGCGGGGCGTCGTGCCGTGCTCAGGACAGCGGTGCCAGAAACAGCCATCCACGAACACCGCCACTTTCGCCCTGGTCAGCGCGATGTCCGGACGTCCGGGTAGCCCTGGATGGTTGATCCGATACCGTACCCCGCGCCGATGCAACTCGCGGCGCAACGCCAACTCCGGTTTGGTCGAGGCGCGGGCCTGCCGACTCAGGCGAGCCGAGGTTGCGGTGTTCAGGGGTGTTGGCGGGGTGGACTTTCGGCCCATCTCTCCAACCTATCTGGGGAGATCCGTGAGGCGGTCCAGAGGTTAGGCTGCCCGGACAGAACAACCGACTTATTGCTTGGTGTTCTTTTTGTCGAAATATTGGAGATCAGGTCTGTGACGACATCCAAGCCTGACGTCCGCCGTTGGCTCGCCCCCGGTGCAATGGTGGTGATCCGCGACGAGGAGTGGCTGGTCCGAGCGACCGAGGACACCACCGATGGTGTCGCGGTGCATGTGCAAGGTCTCGGCGAGCTGGTACGTGACACGACGGCGACGTTCTACGACACCCTCGACGACGTCACTCCACTGGACCCGGCTGAGGCCCGGGTCGTCGCGGACGCCAGTCCCCGATACCGCACCGCCCGACTCTGGCTGGAGTCCACCCTGCGCAAGACCGCCGTTCCGCTCGCCGATCAGTCGCTGTCGGTGGCCACTCGCGGCCTCGCCGATGCGCTCGGCTATCAGCAGGTGGCGGTCCGCAAGGCCCTGGATCCACAGAACTTACGACCGCGCATTCTCCTCGCCGATGCGGTCGGCCTCGGCAAGACCCTGGAAATCGGCATGATCCTGTCCGAGCTGGTCCGCCGCGGGCGAGGTGACCGCATCCTCGTGGTGACCCCACGCCACGTACTGGAGCAGATGCAGCAGGAGCTGTGGACGCGGTTCGCCCTGCCGTTCGTACGCCTGGACACCGCCGGTATCCAGCGAGTCCGGCAAAAACTGCCTGCCACCCGCAACCCGTTCACCTACTACCGCCGGGCGATCATCTCGATCGACACCCTGAAATCGGATCGCTACGTGGCCAGCCTGCGCAAACAGCGCTGGGACGCGGTTGTCATCGACGAGTCGCACAACCTGTCGAACGCCGAGACGCTCAACAACCGCCTCGCGCGGCTGCTGGCCCGCACCACGGAAGCGCTGATCCTGGCCTCCGCCACCCCGCACAACGGCAAGGCCGACTCCTTCGCCGAGTTGATCCGTATGCTCGACCCGGTCGCCGTCCCGCCGAGCGGTGAACTGGACCGGGACGAGATCCGGCGGCTCGTCGTGCGACGCCACCGGCACAGCCCGGAGGTCGCGAGCGCCGTCGGCGCCGACTGGGCCGAACGACGCGAACCGAACAACATCCTGATACCGGCCACCCCAGAAGAAAACGCGGTCGCCAGCGAACTGGAGCACACCTGGCTGTGGCCGGGCACCGGCGGGAGTCCGTACTCGGGCGCACGCGGGACGTTCTTCCCCTGGACCTTGGCGAAGGCGTTCCTGTCGTCACCGGCGGCGTTGCAGGAGACGATCGACGGACGCATCGAACGGGTCGCCAAGGACACCAAGGTGCCCTTCGATCGGGCCGAGGCAGAGCTGAGGGCACTGCGCCACCTCGCCATCCTCAACGAGCGCACCATGCGTACGCAGGCGGCCAAATACACCCGGCTGGTGGCGTACCTGAAGGAGATCGGCGTCGGGGCGGGCTCCGCCACCCGGGCAGTCATCTTCGCCGAGCGCCTTGAAACGCTGTACTGGCTGCACCGCAGCCTGCCGGGCGACCTCGGCCTGCCGGCCGACGCGGTCGAGCTGATGCACGGCGGCCTCACCGACCCCGAGCAGCAGGAACTCGTCGAGCGCTTCAAGCAGGAGCAGTCGGCGGTACGCGTGCTGGTCACCGGTGACGTGGCCTCCGAGGGTGTCAACCTGCACGCCCAGTGCCACGAGCTGATCCATTACGACATCCCGTGGAGCCTGATCCGCATCGAACAACGCAACGGCCGCATCGACCGCTACGGCCAGAAACACCCGCCGCAGATCACCGCCCTGCTGCTCGACCCGGCCAGCGAACGATTCGCCGGCGACGTCCGGGTGCTGGCCAAGCTGATCGAGAAAGAGGACGAGGCCCATGCCGCCCTCGGCGACGTGGCATCGCTGATGGGCCGCTACGACGTCAAGGGCGAAGAGGAGGAGATCCGGGCGGTGCTCGCCGGCGTCAAACAGCTCGACGACGTCCTGCGGCCGGTCACCGAGGTCGCCGCCGGTAACGACGTCGCCGCGATCTTCGCACAACTCTTCGACACGCCAGGGCAGGTCGACGAGCCGGCTGCGGCCCCGGAGGTCGTACCGGAGGCCGGAGCCGGCCTGTACGACGACGAAGTCTCCTACCTCGAGGAGGCGCTGCGGGAAGCCTTCATCGATCCGACGGCGACACCGGCTCGCGGCGGAGTCGGGTGGCGCCGGGACGAGGCGTTCGGCACCGTCGAGCTGACCCCGCCGCCCGATCTGGTGCAACGGCTGGAGGTACTGCCGCAGAGCTATCTCGCTGACCGCAAGGTGACCGAGCGTCTGGTGCTCGCCACCACCGCCGCCCGGGGCAAGGACAGGTTGGCCGCCGCGCTGCGCGACGACAAGGGTACGAGTTGGCCAGACGCACACTACCTGAGCCCGCTGCACCCGGTGCTCGACTGGGCCGCCGACCGAGCGTTGGCGGCGCTCGGCCGCAACGAGGTGTTCGCGGTCTGCGGCGAGGTGGAGTCGTCGACGGTGCTGCTGCTCGGCACCTTGACCAACAAGCGCGGACAAGTGGTCTCCACCGCATGGCTGACCGCTCAGTTCCCCATTCCCGACGACCCGTCGTTCGCGCTGGTGACCCCGCACGACTCCATCCGCGACGCGCTGCAGGCGCTCGGCTGGACCACGCCCCGGGCCAACCCGGGTGCCCTCGCCACGACCGATCACCTTCAGCCCTTGATCCGGCCAGCGGTCCATGAGGCTGCCGCCTACCTGGAGAAGACCGTCTTCGAGGCGGCGAGACGGGACGCCCAGCAACGCGTCGACGCCTGGCGCCGCAAGCTCGACGCATGGGACGGAGAGACGGCGGTCCTGATCCGGCGCAGCGACGCCGCAGCAAGTCGGGAACGCATCGCCGAGGAACGGAAACTGACCGAGTCGATGGCACCGGCCCGGCAACTGGTGCGCCCGCTACTGGTGGTCGTGCCCGACACCGAGGGGGAACTCCAGTGAGCAGGTCGGACGCGATCCTCGTCGGCGAAGGCTGGATCTCCGAGCACTACTTCACCACCGACGCCACCAAGGAGTCGTTCCGGGCGAAGATCCTGGAACGCCGCGCCGGATGGGATGCCGAGGAGGACGCCGGACGGTCGACACCGCGATCCCGATTCCTGGCGGCCCGCCGGAAGTTGGAAATCGACCTGGCCACCCTCTCCGAACTGTTCGACCCGGCGTCGGCCACCGAGCAGGCCGGAAGCCGAACCGCACACGAGGTGCCGGGACAGGTGCTCCGCGTGGTACGCGATGTCCTCGGTCTCGACGCGCCGGGCCTGATCGTCTCCGAATCCGGGCCGCTCAGCCGGGTTTCCTCAGTCGGCGCATCGGGCCCGGCACCGCTGGTCGTGCTCGCCGCCCTTCCGGTGGCCGCGATCGAGGAACTACTCGCCCGGGACGCGGTCACGCTCGGGGAGGCGGTTCAGCTCACCGAAGATGGCGAGGAGATCAAGAGCGCGGCCCGACTGCTCTCCGCGCTCTTCGTCGCCGACGACGCACCCGAGCTGGCGCTGGTGCTGGCCGGCCGGTGGGCGCTGCTCGCCGAACGTGAACGCTGGGCCGAGGGCCGCTACCTCGCCGTCGATCTGCAATCGGTCTGCGAACGCAACGACACCAGGAAGGGCGGAGAGATCGACCGGGCGCTGGCCTGCCTCTGCGCCGAGTCGATCGCCCCGGACGCGGACGGCAAGCTGTGGTGGCACGGCGTGCTGGAGGCGTCGGTCAAGCACACCGTCGGCGTCTCCCAGGACTTACGCGACGGCGTACGTCTCTCCATCGAGATCGTCGCCAACGAGGTCGTCACCCGCCGCCGCGCCCAAGGGTTGCCGCCGCTGCCGAAATCCGAGGCGCAACCACTGGCCCGGCAGTCGCTGCGCTTCCTCTACCGGATCCTGTTCCTGCTCTACGCCGAGGCGTCGCCGGAGCTGGGCGTCCTCCCGGTCGGCGCACCCGAGTACGACCAGGGATACAGCCTCGACCGGCTGCGTGAGCTGGTGCAGGTCGAGCTGGCCACACCCCGGGCCCGCGCCGGCACCCACCTCTACGAGTCGCTCGGCGTACTGTTCCGCCTGGTCGACAAGGGCCACACCCCGGCCGTCGCCGAGGAGAGCGACACGTCCGCCGCCGGGCTGATCTTCAACCCGCTGCGCGCCGACCTGTTCCGACCCGAGGCCACCGCCCACATCGACGAGGTGGGCCTGGGCAACGTCGCCGTCCAGCAGGTGCTGGCGCACCTGCTGCTCAGCAAGGAACAACGCGGTAGGGATCGGGGCTTCATCTCGTACGCCGAACTGGGCATCAACCAGCTCGGCGCGGTCTACGAGGGCCTGATGTCCTACACCGGTTTCTTCGCCGACACCGACCTGTACGAGGTGGCGAAGAACGGGGACGGGTCGAAGGGCTCCTGGGTGGTGCCGGTCGATCGAGCCGACGGCATCGCCGCCACCGACTTCGTGACGACCATCGACCCGGCAACCGGCGAGCGGCGGCCGGTGCTGCATCGCCAGGGAACGTTCGTGTTCCGCCTGGCCGGCCGGGAACGCCAGCAGTCGGCTTCCTACTACACCCCCGAGGTGCTGACCCGCTTCACCGTCGGACAAGCCCTGGAGGAGCGGCTCACCGACGACACACCGGCCGAGCAGATCCTCACGATGACGATCTGCGAGCCGGCACTCGGCTCGGGAGCATTCGCCATCGAAGCGGTCCGGCAACTCGCCGACGAATACCTCAAGCGCCGCCAAAAGGAGCTTGAACAGCGCATCGACCCGGACGAGTACCCGAAACGTTTGCAGGAGGTCAAGGCATATCTGGCCCTGCACAACGTCTACGGCGTCGACCTCAACGAAACCGCGATCGAACTCGCCGAGATCTCCCTCTGGCTGGACACCATGGTCGAGGGCCTTTCCGCACCGTGGTTCGGCCTGCACCTACGCCGCGGCAACTCACTGATCGGCGCCCGCCGCGCCGTCTACCGCCGCAGCCAGGTCACCGACAAATCGTGGCTGGGCGAGGTGCCGCAGGAAGTGCCCCTGACCCGGCTGGTAGAGGACATCGAAGCCGGGCGGACCGCCACCGACGGCATCCACCACTTCCTGCTACCCGCCGACGGCTGGGGTTCGGCCGCCGACGCGAAAGAGGCCGCCGCCCTGGCACCCGAGGCAGGGAAGCGCCTCAAGGACTGGCGACGCACCGTGAAGGCCAAGCCAACCAAGCAGCAGGTCGACGCCCTGGTCGAGCTGGCTCATAGGGTCGAGACGCTGTGGCAGATCGCCCACCGCCGCCTGACCATCGCCGAGCGAGAGATCCGCCGCGCCATCCCCGTGTGGGGCGCGAAGGACATCCCCGTCGGCGGCGCTGTGCAACGGGAGCAAATCGAGCAGGCACTCGCCGATCCCAATGGCGCCTACCGGCGGCTGCGCCGAGCCATGGATGCCTGGACCGCGCTCTGGTTCTGGCCGCTCACGGCCGAACTCACCACAGTCGACGGGGTGCGCGTCCAGCCGCCCTCTCTCTCCGATTGGATCGCCGGGCTCCAGGCGCTTCTCGGTCGCGCCCACGACCTTCGCCCGGAGAAGACGAAAGTCAAGGCATCGACCGCGCAACTCAGTTCCACGACCGACTGGGAAGAGCTGAACCAGGCGGAGCAGATCGACCTGGGTTTCGCACACGCAGGGCTTGTCTCAGACGTGCTACGCAACCACCCGTGGATGACTGTCTGCGAGCGAGTGGCCGCGCGGCAGGGCTTCTTCCACTGGAACCTGGACTTCGTCACGGTCTTCGCCCGAGGCGGCTTCGACCTGCAAGTCGGTAACCCGCCGTGGGTACGGCCCCGCTCCGACGTTGACGCTCTGCTCGCCGAGGGTGACCCGTGGTGGCAGCTCGCCCTCAAGCCGACTCAGGCTCAGGTCGCCGCCAAACGAGCCACCACCCTCGCTCTGCCAGGCATGACGGAATTCGTCATTGACGGCACGACGGACGTGTTGTCGACAGCCGCGTTCGTGGGCGCTCCCGCGCAGTACCCGCACCTCGTGGGGCTGCAACCCGATCTCTACCGCTGCTTCATTGAGGTGATGTGGCGGCATGGGTCTGCGCGCGGCAAAATCGGGATGATCCACCTGAACTCGCACTTCGTGGATGAGGGTGCTGGTCCACTCCGTTCCGAGCTATACCTACGGCTCCGCCGGAACTGGCATTTCATTAACGAGTTGAGCCTCTTCGAAATCGGACACCAGAAGCATTTTGGCGTATCCGTCCACGGCAGCCAGCAGTCCGCGCCCAGATTTCTGCACGCTAGTTGGCTGTACCACCCTGAAACTGTGGTGCGATCCTTGGCCCACGACGGTTCCGGGTTGGAACCCGGCCTCAAGGACGATGACGGAAACTTTGACGTGCGCCCACACGTTTCGCGAATCACACTTGTCACCGATGAGACGCTACGCGCCTGGCACGCCACGATGGAGACCGCCGAGTTGCCGTTCCGGCAGACCCGGATGGTCTACGCCGTCAACCGGTCCAGCGCGGCCGTGCTGGAAAAGCTCTCCCGGGCATCGCGTATCGGAGATCTTGGACTGCGGTTCTCCGCTGGCTGGCACGAAAAGAACGACCGAACGAAGGGCTATTTCGAGTCGGAGTGGGCGGTGCCAGCTTCTTGGGACGACGTAATCCTACAAGGGCCGCACCTCTTCGTCGCCACCCCGCTCTACAAGAACCCGAACCCGACCATACGAAACAAGCAGGACTGGTCTGCGACCGACTTCGAGCAGTTGCCGGCCGATGCCATACCGGCCACCGCATATCAGCCCATCGGCGACCGTTACGACTACGACTGCGCGTACACCGACTGGGGCGACGAGGACCACCCCAACCCCGCCCGCGATCATTACCGCATCGCCTGGCGCGATATGGCGGCAAATCAGGGTGAGCGCACATTCATTCCGGCGCTTATCCCGCCGGGTCCGGCACACGTTCATACCGTTAGGTCAGCGGCTCTCCCTTCGGCGCCGCAACGCTTGGCTCAGGTGCTTGGATTCTTCACATCGCTGAGTCACGACTTCTCCGTGCGTGTTGCCCCGAAGTCGACCATCTCGCCGGGAACCGCGAATCGCCTCGCCTTCACAGATTCACCTCTAAGTCCTGATCTCACTATTCGTACACTTCGCCTTAATTGCGCCACCACTGCATACGCTGATTTCTGGCAGTTGTGTTACCTGGACGAGTTCGTCAGGGACACCTGGGCTGGCGGGCTTGAGCACCGACGACGGGTGCCGCTCGGAGACGTCGGGCCGGAGTGGACGCCGGAGACGCCGTTGCGGATCGCGGCCGATCGACGGCAGGCTTTGATCGAGATCGATGCACTGGTCGCGTTGATGCTCGGGTTGACCGCCGACGAGCTCTGTTCGATCTACCGCACCCAGTTCGCCGTGCTACGCGGCTACGACCGCAACGTCTACTACTACGACGTCAACGGGCGGCTGGTGCCGAACTCGGTGCTCAGCGTGTGGCGGAAGAAGGGCGATCGGATCACTGCGGATGAGCGGACCGCGACGAACCAGGCCGGCTACACCTACACCTACGAGCTGCCGTTCGTCACCCTGGACCGGGAGGCGGACATGCGGCAGGCGCACGCGGTCTTCGAGCAGCGGTTACGGGAGCGGCAGTGACCGAGCTGCTCCCCACCTTCCAGGCGGCCCGGATCCAGCATGCCTTGGTCGACTACCTGACGACGACGTTCGGGCTGACCGACGGGGACGCGCGGGACGGACTGGACCGGTTCCTCTCCGACCCCGACAGCGGCATGTTCAAGGGCCCGTACGTGCGGCTGCGGTTGCCGTTCCGACCGGCCGACGAGGGATGGCGGTCCAGCCTGGAGTGGTACGAGGGGTTCCCGCCCTACGGACATCAGGCGGCGGCGTTCGCCCGGTTGGCGTCAGCGGTGGACGGTCAGCCGCGTCGGCCGTTGCCGACGCTGGTCACCACGGGCACCGGTTCCGGTAAGACCGAGGCGTTCCTGCATCCGATCCTCGACCATGTGCTGCGGGCCCGGCGTGCCGGGGTGACCGGCACCAAGGCGCTGATCCTGTATCCGATGAACGCGCTCGCCAACGACCAGGCGGCGCGGCTGACCAAGCTGCTCAGCACTGAGCCGGCGCTAGCCGGGGTGACGGCGGCGCTCTACACCGGGCAGGTGACCGCCACCCGAATGGCGGTCACCCCCGATGGGCTCATCAACGATCGTGCGGTCATCCGGGAGACCGCTCCGGACTTGCTGCTCACCAACTACAAGATGCTCGACCAGTTGCTGTTGCGCGCCGAGGATCAGGAGCTGTGGCGGCAGTCCGCGACCAGTCTGCGTTACCTGGTGCTGGACGAGTTCCATACCTACGACGGTGCGCAGGGCACCGACGTGGCGATGCTGCTACGCCGGCTCGGCCTGGCTTTACAGAGTCACTGGCGCGACGACGACCCGTTGATCGACGAGGCGGCCCGTAGCCGTCCGCTGGGTCTGATGACGCCGGTCGCCACGTCCGCGACGCTCGGCGACAAGGGCGACCCGTCGGTGATGCGTGGGTTCGCCGCCACCGTCTTCGGGGAACGGTTCGACTCGACGTCGGTGGTCACCGAGACCCGGCTCAGCCTGGCGGAGTGGACCGACAGTGCGACCGAGACGGTGGGGGCAGCTGGGTTCGCCCCGGTCGCCGTGGGCGAGCTACGCGCCGCCGGGCTCCGGCGACTGCCGGAGGTGAGCACGGACGCCTCCGGCGAGGAGGCCGCGTACGCCGTACTCGGTCTGCTCTATGGGGTGACCGCCGACAAGCTGGCTGGTGCGACACCGGCGCTGTTGTCGGCGTTGTGCCGTGCGCATCCGCTCGTGGTCGAGCTGGCCCGCACGGCCGGTCAGGCCGTCGCCCTCAGCGACCTGGCCCTGCGGGTGTTCGGTCCGCAAGACGAGCCGGAGCCCGCCGAGGCGCTGTTGTCGCAGGTGTTGGCGATGCTGGGGCACGTACGCAAGGTCGTCGGCCGGGATGCTCTCTCGGTCGAGGCGCACCTGTGGGTGCGGGAGCTGACCCGCATCGACCGGTCCGCGGCGGCGGCGGCCCGGTTCCGGTGGAGCGACGACGGTCCGCCGGTCGCTGCAGACGAGGCCGAGGAGGCCCGGCCGTCCTTCCCCGCGATCTACTGTCGGCATTGCGGGCGATCCGGCTGGGGTATCGGTCTCGCACCGGTGGGCGACAGCCTCGCCTCAGACGACGAGGGCATTCGCCGGCAGCACGCCGCTCGGGAGGGACGGTTCCGGCCCCTGCTGTACGCGCCTGCCGAGGCGATCGTCCGGTGCGACGGCGAGGAGCCGCCAGACGGACTGGTGTGGTTCGCGATCCGCAGCCGGGAGCTGCTGCACCGGGTCGCCGAGGACGACCCTGATCTTCGCGACGGCTGGATCCTGCCGGTGCTCACCAACGTGGGTGCCGCCGCCGACGAACTCAGCCGCAAGGACACCTGCCCGTCGTGTGGGCAGGAGGACGGCATCCGGTTCCTCGGCAGTGCCATCGCCACGCTGTTGTCGGTGTCGCTGTCGACCCTGTTCGGGGCGCCGAAGCTGGCGCCCGAGGAGAAGAAGGCCCTGGTCTTCACCGACTCGGTGCAGGACGCGGCGCACCGGGCCGGGTTCGTGCAGGCTCGGTCGCACATCTTGACGCTCCGTTCGGTGCTGCGCGAAGCGGTCGTGGACGGAGCACTGACTCTCGACCGGCTGGTCGAGGAGGTCCTGGCGCAGGCCGGCGACGATCCGATCCGACGGTACCGACTGCTGGCCCCGGAGTGCGCCGACCGGGAATCCTTCACACCGTTCTGGCAGGAGCCCCGGCAACGGGCGGTCAAGCCGTCGGTGCAGTCGCGGGTGCGTAAACGGTTGGCCCTCGACGCGGCTCTCGAGTTCGGCTTGAACTCGCGTACCGGCCGCACCCTAGAACTGACCGGATCCGTCACCGTCGAGGTCGAGGCCGGGCTGCCGGCGCGCGTCGCCGGCCTGGCCCGGGCCGCGCTGAGCGGCACCTCGTGGCAGGAACGTCTGGGCGAGGCGAGCGTCGGCGACGCCGCGCTGGTGCAGTGGGTACGCGGTGTCCTGGACCGGATGCGGGTCCAGGGCGCGATTGACCATCCATGGTTCGAGCGCTATCGGGCGGAGGACGGCCGCCGCTGGTCGATCTGGGGTGGCCGGCCCCGGAGCGACGGCATGCCGGCATTCCCCCGCGACCGCCCCGCCCCCGCCTACCCGAAGGTCGGCGGCCCCGCAGATTTCGGCGGTCTCGACCCGGTGACCTCGCCCCAGTCCTGGTACGCCCGCTGGACCTCGCGGGTGCTCGACGTCTCCCCGCTCGATGGCGGTCGACTCGCCCGGGTGTTGTTCGACCGGCTCGCCCGCGACGGTGTGCTCACCACGACGACCAGCCAGTCCGGCGCGACCGTCTACGCCCTGCCCGTCTCCGGAGTGGTGGTGGCCCCCACGCAGGAGAGCGACCTCGCCGCCGGACGGCACCTGCTGGTCTGCGACACCTGTCGAGCCGGTACCCCGGGCAGCCTCGTCACCGTCGACCAGTTGACGGACGCGCCCTGCCTGAACGTGCGTTGTCGCGGACGGCTGCGCCAACAACCGATGTCGCCGCGCAACTTCTACCGAAGTCTGTACGCGTCGCCGGACATGCGCCGGGTCGTCGCCCGGGAACACACCAGCCTGCTCGACGACGCGACCCGGCTGGCGTACGAGGATGGTTTCCGGGACGCGGCGACCAGCCCTCAGTCGCCGAACGTCTTGGTCGCCACGCCCACCCTGGAGATGGGCATCGACATCGGCGATCTGTCGGCGGTCATCCTCGCCTCGCTGCCCCGTACCGTCGCCTCCTACCTGCAGCGGGTCGGGCGGGCGGGCCGGCTCACCGGCAACGCTTTCGATCTGGCCTTCGTCACCGGCCGTGGGGAGCACTTGCCGAAGATCGGCGACCCGTTGTCGGTGATCGACGGCGAGGTGCGACCGCCGGCCACCTACCTAACCGCCGAGGAGATCCTGCGCCGGCAGTACACGGCGTACCTGATCGACGCGTTCGCGCGGGAACCCGGGCGGCGTCGTCCGCGCAAGGCCAGCGGAGCGATCGGTTCGTACGCGCCAGGAACCTTCCTCGGCGACCTGGTGTCGCACGCCGAGCAGTCGTGGGAAACGGATCTGGACCGGTTCGCGGCAATGTTCGACGCGCTTCCCGTCGAGGTGGTGGACCGGCTTCGCGACTGGCTGAAACCGGTCGCCGGTCCGCGCAGCAGCGGCTTCGCCCACCGCGTTCGCGACGCCAGTGACCGCTGGCGGCAGACCGTGACGCTGCTCGAAGAGCGGCAAGCGGCGATCACCGAGCTGCTACCCGAGCTGGAGGCCCGGGTGCAGTCGCAGGCGGCGACCGACGACGACAAGCAGGCACTGCGGTCGGCACAGGCGACCCGGCAGTTGACCAGAGGGCAGCTCGCTCATCTGCGGAGCAGCTACTGGATCGGTGTCCTGGAGGAATACGGACTGCTGCCCAACTACACCCTCCTCGACGACAGCGTCACCCTGGACGTCGGCCTGTCCTGGATCGACCCGGACGACGGCAAGTACCGCTACGACAGCGCCCAGTTCCAGCGAGGTTCGGCACAGGCCCTGCGTGAGTTCGCCCCCGGGGCCACCTTCTACGCTCGCGGCTGGGAAATCGAGATCGACGCGGTGGATCTGGGCCTGGACGGCGCGTCGATCCGTGCCTGGGTGTTCTGCCCAGCCTGTGGTCACGCGTGCGACATCGCCGCGACCGGCCGCGAAGCTGTTCCCGTCGTCTGTCCGCGCTGTGGCAGCCGGGGCATTCACGACACCGGCCAGCGCCTCGACGTCGTCGAACTCACCCGGGTGTCGGCCGAGGTTCGCCGGGACGAGGTCGCCATCTCCGACCGGCACGACGAACGCGGTCGCGTCGCGTTCCAGATCGTGACCGCTGCGGATGTCTCCCCCGAGCACATGGATGACCGGAGATTCGTCGAAGGAACCGGGCTGGGCTGGGTCCACCTGCGGTCGGTCGACATCCGATGGCTCAATCTCGGGCCGACCGGTCACGGCACGGCCCGAACCATCGCCGGAGCCGAGCGGCAGGGAACCTTGTTCCGCGTCTGCTTTGGCTGTGGAAAGCGCGACACCGAGAGCGGACGCAACCGCGCCCACGAACACCGTCCATGGTGTCCCTACCGGACCGCGCCGAACGAGGTGACCAGCACCGTCGCGTTGTCCCGAACCCTGCGTACCCAAGGGTTGTTGATCCGGCTGCCGCACACGGTCAGCCTCGGCGACGACTTCGCGGTGCCGAGCCTGTCCGCGGCGCTGCTGCTCGGACTGCGGGAACAGATGGGCGGTCACCCCGACCACATCCGGGTCGAGCAGGTCGTCGACCCGACGCTGTCCGACGGCAGCGACAACCACGATGCGATCCTGCTGCACGACACCGTTCCCGGTGGCACCGGTTACCTGGCGGGTGTCGCCGAGCCGGACCACCTGCGCGAGTTGCTGGTCCTTGCCTGGGACCGGGTGCGGGACTGCCCCTGCCGCCACGAGGAGCGCCTCGCCTGCCATCGCTGCCTGCTACCGTTCACCGCACCGGGAGTGACCCGGCGAGTTTCGCGGGCATCGGCCGAGCGTCACCTCCGTACCCTGCTCGGGTTGCCTGCCGACGTTCAGACGGCCGAGGACACGACCTGGACGGTGACCAAGCTGGCTCCACGCGAAGAACCCGAGTCACATCTGGAACGCTCCTTCCACCGGGTGTTCCTCGGTCGGCTACGCCGCATCGGCGCCGCCGTCACCGAGACCCCGTCGCCGGTCGGCAACACAGCCCGGTTCACCCTGCCCGGCACGCACCGCCAATGGACCCTCAGCCCGCAGGTCAACGTCGCGGACTCCCGGCCGGACTACCTGTTGAAGACCGGCGACATGAACGTGCCCGACATCGCGATCTTTACGGACGGGCGGGCCTACCACGCGACCGCCGCGGTCAACCGCCTCGCCGACGACGCCGTCAAGCGGGCCCATCTGCGCGAGCTGGGCATCCTGGTCATCACACTGACCAGCGCCGACGTCGCCGCCGCCGAGACCGCCACGAACGTCGCACCGCCATGGTGGAATCCGACCCTGGCCGGCAGCCTGGTGAACGTCCCCGGCTTCCAGGCCCCGCCGGAAACCTACAAGGCCCTGGGACACGGCATGGTCGACTGGCTCGTCGGCTGGGTTCGCGATCCCAACCCGGCTGCGGTTCAGGCCACCGCCCGAGCCGTGCCCATGTTCCTGTCGGCCGGCGCCCAGCCGATCCAGACCTCCACCACGGTCGCCCTTCCCCAGATTGGTCGAGCAGCGCTGCTCGGGGAGGACCTACCCGCTGGTGAACGCCGGGTCCACCTGCGCCGCTTCGGATCCCTCGCGGCGGTCATCGAGATGATGGGCGGCGGTGTCGAAGTCGCTGTGGTGCTCGACGATCGCAGCGAGATGCTCGGCGACAACCACGCCGACTCCTGGCGGGCCTGGCTGCGGCTCGCCAACGCGCTCGGCCTGCGCGACTGGCCGACGACTGTGACGACGACCAGTCTGGTCGAGCCGGTGACCGCGCAGCCGGACCAGGCCGGACCAGGCCGACCGGTCGGAGCCTGGGCCGACGCCTACGACGCGGCGTTGACCGAGAACGAGAAGGAACTGATCAGCGCGCTCGCCGGCGAGAACGTCGCACCGCCCACCATCGGCGCGGAAGGGCCCGATGGCATTCCGCTCGACGTCTGCTGGCCCGCTCTCCGGGTGGCTGTCGCCTTCGCCCACATGTCGCAACAGGACCGAAGCGACCTGGCCCAGCACGGATGGCACCTGGTGGAACCCGACCCTGCCAAGGTCGTCACCGCCCTGACCCACGCCGCCACCGAGACGGACGAAGGAGACTGATGCCGACCATCATCATGGGAAAACTCGCCAGCAAGATCGATGGGTCGGTCCGCGGCAAGGCGATGAGCTTCCTGCAGAAACTCGGGGCCGACGACACCGCCCCCGGCCTGCACATCGAACCCATCCAGCACAGCGCCGACCCGCGGGTTCGTACCGGACGGGTCGACGAGTTCTGGCGGGCCGTCATGTTCCGCCTCGACGGGGACGGCGACACCCACTACGTCATTCACGGCATCTGGCCACACGATGACGCCATCACCACAGCGCAACGCGTACGCCTGAAGGTCAATCCGATCAACGGTCTGCCCCAGGTGGAGGAGATCGAACCGGCGTTCGTCGCCATGACGCCGCCCCCCGCAACCACCGACCCGGAGTCGGCGAAGCCGCTGTTCGCTCGCCTCGGCCACGAACACGCCGACCTCGTCGACAAGCTCGGACTTCCCGAGGACGTCGCCACTCAGGCAGCGGCAGCCGCAGACGAGGACGCCATCCTCACGCTCGCCGAACGTCACGACGGTTGGATCGGCACCATCCTGGTCGACTTGGCAGCCGGCGACGACATCGACGCGATCGTCCAGCGGATGCAGCTGGAGAAGACCTCCTCGTCCGACGACGACGCCGACGTGCTGCAGTCCCTCAAACGACCGGCGGCTGCGCTGCAATTCGCGTTCATCGACGGCCAGGAAGAACTCCGCCGCGTCATCGAAGGCGGAGACTTCGGCGCCTGGCGCATCTTCCTGCACCCCGAGCAGCGTCGGTACATCGACCGGCCGTACAACGGGCCGTTCCGGCTCGCTGGCGGCGCCGGCACCGGCAAGACCGTCGTCCTCGTCCACCGGGCGCGTGCCCTCGCCCAACGCGACCCAGCGGCCCGAATCGTCCTCACCACCTTCACCACCAACCTCGCCGACGCACTCGGCGACAGCCTCACCCAGCTCGACCCACGGGTACCCCAGACCAAGACGCTCGGACAGCCGGGCGTGTACGTGATCGGCGTGGACGCGCTCGCCGCAGCCGTGTTGCGGACCGCGGGAAACGGTCTCGCGCCGGCCATGCGCGACGTCCTCGGCGAGGAGCGCGCGGCGCCGCTGTCGCGTACTGCACCGAACCTGTGGCGTGAGGTCGTCGAATCGACCGGTACGTCGCTCCCGCCAGAGATCGCCAACGAGACGTTCCTGGCCACCGAGTACGCGCATGTCGTCCTTCCCAACAAGGTGCACGACGAGACCGGCTATCTGAGGGTGCGGCGGCCGGGAAGAGGTGTCGCCCTGGACCGCGCCAGACGCCGTGCCGTCTGGGCATTGATCGATTCCTACCGGGCACGATGCCGGATTGACGGCAGCCTCGACTTCACCGAAGCCGCTGCGGTCGCCGCGTCACACCTGGCCGCAGGCGAGGACCGCCCTGCCGATCATGTGCTGGTTGACGAAGGGCAGGACCTCTCTCCCACGCACTGGCTCCTGCTCCGGGCCGCCGTCGAGGAACGTCCTGACGACCTGTTCATCGCCGAGGACTCGCACCAGCGCATCTACGGCAGCCGCGTTGTTCTCGGGCGCTACGGCATAGCCATCGTGGGCCGGTCCCAGAGGTTGACGCTCAACTACCGCACCACGGCACAGAACCTGCGCTACGCCATGTCGGTCTTGGACAATGGCCAGTACGTCGACCTGCAGGACGAACCGGAAAGCACCGGCTACCGATCCGCCCGAAGCGGTCCAGCGCCCACCGAAGTGATCGTTGACTCGCTCTCGGACGAACTCCAAGCCATCGTCCACCACGTTCGCTCGTGGCTAGGAGCCGGAGACGCTCACGAGACGGTGGCGGTCCTGGTGCACGACCGGTTCCACCGCGACCGGGTGGTCACTGCTCTCACCGAGCAAGGAGTGGACGCACGGGCCGTCGACCGCGATCGTCCCTCGCCCGGCCGGGTGCCGGTCCTGACGATGCATCGAGCGAAGGGCACCGAGTTTTCCAAAGTCGTACTGGCGGCGGGCAAACCATCGCCAGCCGAACTCGAGCGCCTCGCCATGCTCGACCCCGCCGAGCGCGCAGACGCAGAGCTTAGGGGCCGGTCGCTGAGATACGTCGCGGCGACCCGGGCACGCGACCAGCTTGTGGTGGTGCAGCGCAACTGATGGCCTCGCTTCGACCCCGGCGTCTGATGGCGATGCCCGCCTCACCGCAGGTCCTCGCGAGTTTGCGGCGGGAGTGGTGGAATCGTCTGATTCGGGCACACTCCCGTTGGACACTGACAGTTGATTCACGGCGTACTAAGGGTGTCGGACCTTGGTCTTTGATTTTCGCGACTACGTCGAGATCCAGCCCAGCGCGGCGCGTGAGCAGTGGCGCTCGGTTGGGGCGCGTTCGCCCGTCGTCGCGGGGAGACAGGTCGCGTTCCTCCCGGTCGAGACGCTCACCTGCCTCGCGGCGAGTCTGTTGGTTAACCATCGCCGGTACGGGGGATCAACTGCGCATCGGGCGGCCGAACCTGTGCCGACTCTGGCGCGCCTGATCCGACGGCCGAACAGCAGTGTCCTAGCAAAGATGGCCAACCTCGACGGGAGTCGACGCAACGGCGCGAAACACGAGGTCGAGGTCGCGGCTCAGCTCCTGTGCGAGCCGGGGCGGCTCGGCGCAGTCTATCGGCTCGTCCTGAGGGCCGCGCGTGGCGTTGGTATCACGCCGGAGGCGTTGCCTGATTTCCTCGGGCTCGCTGACGATGACAGGGAATTGGTCCTAATCGGCCAGCGTGAGTTGGACGAGGTGGATGTCGCCGCCGCCGTGCGGCCGGCGGCGGCGGGGTGGTCGCGGGAGCGGACTGACCTTGAGGAACGGGTGACCGAGCGTCTCCTCATCGCCGCAGTGCGGATCGGTCAGCATCGGTTCGCAGGGGAGGTGCTCCGCAACCACGCGCACCGATGCGTGTTTTGTGGGTTGTCCGTCGACCTATCGGGCAGACGCGCAGCGCGGATGCTGGTCGCCAGCCACATCAAGCCGTGGCGAGTGAGCACGCACGCCGAACGACTCGACGCGCGCAACGGGCTGGCCGCCTGCCCGACCCATGATGTTGCATTCGACACCGGGCTGATGACCGTCAACGGCGGTTTGCGGATTCATCTCAAACCCGCGCTCGCGGCGGCTGTCCAGGCCGACCCGGCCGCGCGGGCCGCGTTTGGTCGTCCGCCGTTGGCGGAACGGCTTCTGCTGCCCGCCGCCGCCTCGCCGCCCCGGGAGAGGTATCTGCGATGGCACCACCAGCACGTCTTCGGCGAGATGATTCCGTCGACCGAGACCTGCGGGGATGGCCCGGACTGACTCGCATGAGAGTGATGCGCCGGACCCTGTGAGGCGAGGAATCCCTGGGTGGGACGCACGCGTCATGGGCGGCAAGGGCGATGGCAGATGGCCGTTCTGGAGGAGGACGCCACCCAGCCTTTGGCGGACGCGCTGACCGCTGTCCTACCGTGTGCCTCATCCTTTGTTGATGTTGGCATTCCGGCCCACGTGACCAGGCCCATCACGATGAAGGGCTCAATCCTTCGTCGGCGCGGGCACCCCCCGTCGATGACGGCCACCGCCGGAAGCTCACCGAGACCTTCGTTAGCTCGCCGTCGTTGAGTGGTCGGCCGGCAGGTGAGCCCGCCACCCAGTGGCGCAGCGGCTGGCCGCCATGGTCAGCGACGGGTTGGACATCGACTGCCTCATTGTGGCCGTGGGCTCCGGGGCGTCGCGGTAGGGGCCTCTGCGATCTTGCCGCTCAGCGGACGAGGTTGGG
The DNA here is from genome assembly GCF_016862935.1 of Plantactinospora mayteni. Lineage (GTDB taxonomy): Bacteria > Actinomycetota > Actinomycetes > Mycobacteriales > Micromonosporaceae > Plantactinospora > Plantactinospora mayteni. The sequence goes on along the minus strand of NZ_BONX01000050.1, from coordinate 30,434 downwards.
AGTTCACCAACGCGAGTCGACGGTGCACACCAAACACCCCCGATGTCCTCGGGTGGCGAACAGCCGGCGGAGGGGGCCGGCGTTGCGCACCGGCCCACCTCGCGGCTGCCCGCGATGATGTAACTCACTCCCGAATCGTGACCGCCGCCAGACGGCGAATCGTCGCACAAAATCGCACTCCATCTGGTGCCCCCCGTGGGCTGATTGTGGTCGGGCTGCCACCATTGATGCGCCCACGCCAAAGCTTGGTTGCTTTGGAGTATCAGGCGCTTCTACGGCGCTTCTTTTTGATTCTTTCGGCGACTGCGTCGGCGGCGTTGTGGTGGAGTTCTTTGGTGACGCTCTGATAGGTGTCGCGGGTCAGTGTGGTCGTGGTGTGGCCGAGTTGTTCGGAGACGACTTTGATGTCGATGCCGGCGTCGAGGGCGATGGTGGCGGCGCCGTGGCGGAGGTCGTGGAGGCGGATGGGTGGTAGTCCGGCTCGTCGGACGAGTTTGTTGAAGCGTTGGGTGACGAGGTTGGGGTGCCAGGGGTGTCCGTTGGGCCGGACGAAGAAGAGTCCGGTGTCGGGCCAGGCGGGGCCGGCTTTGAGGCGTTGGGCGGCGCGGCGTGCGCGGTAGGCGGTGAGGACGGTTGCGGTGTCGGCGTCGATGGTGAGGTCGCGGTTGCCGGCTCTGCTCTTGGGTGGTTTCTGTCGCGTCCGGTGGCCGTGGGTGGCGATTTGGTTGTTGATGGTGACCTCTCGTTTGTCGAGGCGGACTTCGGAGTCTCGTAGGCCGCAGGCTTCGCCGCGGCGGGGGCCGCGGTAGGCCATGAAGTGGAACAGCGGGTGTAGGTCGGGGTCGTGCTCGGCGGCGTGGTCGAGGAACTGGGCGAGGAGTTCGTCGGTCCAGACCATGACCGGGCCGGGGACCTTGCCGGTGGTTCTCCAGTGTTCGACGCGTTCGGGTTCCCAGACGATGGGGTGCGGGCGGTCGCCTCGGGTTTTCACGAGGGTGGCGGGGTTGGTGACGCCGACGATGATCTCTTCGGCGAGGGCGTCGTTGATGGCCTTTCGTAGCGTGGCGCGGATGAGTCGGCGGGTGGACGGGCCGCAGGGCCGGATGCCCTTGACGGTGGCCCGGACCTTCGGGTCGGGGCTTGTCTTGGCGGCGTGGACCTCGGCTGTGCGTTGTTCGATGGCGGCGAACATGTTCTTGATGTGGTGGGGGCGGAGTTTGTCGAGGGGGATGGTCCCGAGGTGGGGGATCAGGTAGTTACGGACGTGGGATTCGTAGCTGAGGATCGTGTTCTCGTCGATCTGGAGGCCGGTGAGCCAGGTCGTCAGGTGTTCAGCGACGGTGGGGGCGTCGGCGAGCGTGCCGCCGGTGCGTAGCCGTCGGCGGATCTCATCGGGGTCGGGTAGGGGGCCGCGGGTGTGGGCGACGTGTTGGAGCATGTCGCCGATCTCGACGCCGCGGGCGCGGTCGCGTCGGGCGAGGGCGAGCAGGGAGCGGGCCTGGTCGAGTTCGTCGGCGGCTTCGGTGCGGGCGTTGAAGCCTCCTCGGCGGAGTGGGCGGCGGCGGCCGTCGGTGGTTTTAGGGAGTTCGAGTTGGTAGTGCCAGTGGCCGTGGTCGGAACTCCACGAGCCGTTGGCGCGGCGGAGTTTGGGGCAATGGATGCCGATCAGCTTGCCGGTGTTGGTGTCGCGGCAGCTGCATCGTTTGAAGATTGATCCGTCAGGCATGGGATCGGAAAGCTCCTTGGTGAGGGGTTTGCTGGTTGTGGTGCTCGGGTGAGCAGCGGATTCGTTGACTGACATGGACGCGTGCCTTGCGGGTGGGATCAAGTCGTCACCCACGGCGCGGTCGTGGCTGGTGTCCGCTGGCGCCTCCCTGACCGCCTCGGCGATGGGCCGGGGCGGTCAGGGAGGCGGGTCTGGTTGTCAGCGGTGCGGCTGGTAGCTGTAGTCGCCGTCGGCGATGGCTTCGTCGCCGGGCCGCTCGGGGTCGTGGATGGGGTGTGGGGCGAGTGGCTCGACGTCGCCGCGGATCGGGTCGTCGGGCGGCCACAGCTGCCGGGTGTGTGGGAGTTCGGTCAGGGCGAGCCGGTGGCGTTCGCCGGTCGGCTGCCACACCGGGTCAGCAGGGTGGCCCTGTTCGGGGTTGCTGGTGGCGATGGTGAGCTGCCGCAGGTTGTGGCGGTTTAGGTGCCATCGCAGTTCGTCTTCGCGTTGCGGGTCGGCAGCCTGGAACAGCAGGGTCGTCAGGCCGGTGCGTTTCGCCAGCGGCGGGTAGGCGTGGACCCGGTCGGCGAGGGCGGCGGTGCCGATCCCGCCGGGGTCGGGTTCGAACCAGAAGCCGTGCCGGCCGCGGTTGTGGATGTACTCGCCGTGCCAGGTGGCACGCCGCTCAGGCCGGGTGACCATGGCGCAGGTGCGCGGTGACCACCAGGTACGCAGGTCGGTGCCGGGCTGGGTGCGGGCGCGTGTGGCGAGGTCGACGAAGAACTGGTTGGTGTGGAGCAGGCTGAGCAGGCTCGGGTGGACCCACAGTTGGTCGCGGGCGCGGTACACCCGGGCCGGGGTGACCCGGCCGGCGCCGTCCGGTTGGGTGATCTCGGCGCCGAGCGGGCCGAGGCACCACCAGGTGTCGAGGGCGTTGAGGTGGATGTTGGTGGGGAGGCGGTCGATCCAGCCGCGGCGGGCCAGGATCATGAGCCGTCGGGCGGCCGACGCCGGGGTGTCGGCGAAGCCGAGGTCGGTGAGTTGGGTGGTGGTCAGGGTCCGGTGTTCGGCGAGCATCTGGACGGACCACCGGTCACGGGGGTAGAGGCGGCCGAGTTCGGCGATGAACAGTTCCGCCGGGATCGGCCTGGTGGACGGGACGGTGAACTGAGGATGGTGTGGGGTCTTCACGACCTGTGCCTCCGGTAGGTGTGCCGCGGTTCGCGGCGGGGTTGGGACAGGGATCCCGCCGGGGGCGTCGTTGCCGTTCGGCGGGTGAAAATGGGTCCGCCGCCCGGCGCGGTGCGCGGGCGGCGGAGGCTGAGAGGGCTGGGCCGTCGGCCGGTGTCGGTGTCGACACCGCCGGACGGGCGCGGGTTGCGTACTACGGTGGCGGGCCGTCGGCCCGCCTTGGTGCTGTCGGCGTGAGGCCGAGGGCGGTGAGGATCGGGGCGACGGGTACCCGGTAGTGGGCGCCGGCGCGGATGACGGGTACGGGGAACGCGTTGCGTTTGACCAGCCGGTAGGCGGTGGCGATGGAGAGGTTGAAGATCTGGGCGGCGGTTGTCAGGTCGGTGCTGACGCCGAGGGCGTGGATCGTTTCGGCGTCCCAGACCGGGCTGGCGTCATCAGTTCCGGTGGAAGGGCGGGTACGGCTTGTTCGTCGGGTGGTCACAGGTAGCTCCTATGGAGAAGGGGTGAGCGGGGGTGTGCTCGAGGTCGTATGCCGTGGCGCCTCCCTCCGTCCGGGGCGGTGACGGTCATCGGCCACGCGACGGAACCGTGCGTCGGCGATGTTGACCGGTCAGATTGAGCTCGATGGGGACACGATCGAGTCGGGCCCGTGCTCGGGCTCTTCGAGGTAAGGGAGCGCGTCGGCGAGGCCGGCCAGGGTGACCAGGCCGTGGTGGCGGTGGAGCCACCACAACGGGCCGGCGGGGCTGCTGCCCGCACGGTCGGCGTGGTCACGGCTCGCGGTCGCGACCGGAACGAGCAGGGCCTCGCCGGCCAGGCGCTGGTGGAGGTGGTGGGCGCGCTCGGCGGAGTGGAGCCAGAACAGCACGGGCCAGCGGGGGCCACGGTGTTTGGCCATCAGGTGGTAGCCGGCGAGTTTGCGTACGAGTTCGGTCAGTGGCTCGGTGCCGGTGTCGTACTCGAGGAAGAACGGCACCCGGTGGTTGTCGGCGCGCCAGACGGCGTGCCCGTCGGGGTGGATGGGCGCGGGGTGGCCGCCTAGTTCGATCAGGGCGTCGGGGCCGGCGAGGGCGCCGGGTTCGCGGCACCGCGTTTCCGACCACCACCGTTGCAGTTCGTGGTCGGGATGGGTGCGGGCGTGGCCGGCGAGGTCGGTGAAGAACTCGTTGACCCCGAGCTGGTGGGCCAGGACGCGGGCGACGGTCCAGCGGCGGCGTCGGGCCTTCGTCTGGCTGGGGCGGGGCGGCGGCTGGTCTCGTTGGGCGGCGACGATCTCGGCGCCGAGCTGGTCGAGGACGTAGTGGTACGGGTAGGTGCCGCCGTCGGTCTTGAGCGGGCGGAACCGGTCGACGACGCCGACGTTTCGTAGCCGGCGGAGCCGGCGTTGGGCGAAGTCCAGCGACGGGAACAGGGCGTGGGCGATCTGGGGCGTGGTCAGTACGCCGTGGTCGGCCAGCCAGTCCAGGAGTAGGTAGTCGCGGGCGATCAGCGTGGACTGCACACGTAGAACCTGGTCAGACACTGTTTTCTCTTTCTGCATGGATAGGGGAGGAGAGACCGGAAGGTCTCTCTGAGTCGAGGCGGGATCTGTCAACGGCGCGGCGTGCTGGGACGACAGGCACAGCCGCAGTCCGTGTCGGGGTCAGGTTCAAGAGCGACCCAGGAACGTGGGCAGACACCGACGGAAACACCGACCGCGGAACCGTCCCGGCACCGCCCGACCTGCAGCAGGGCCAGGGCGAGCAGGTATCGCTGGGGTGCCGGCACAGTGAGACGCTGCGGCCCGAGCGACCCGATCGGCCCTGGCCAGCATTGGAGATCCGCCGACGGTCGCCATGACGTCGCCTGCCCGGCGGTGACGGCGGCGCGGTGGATGAATCCCGGGATGACGGCGGCCGAATCGGCTCTCGCGCACAGGGCTGGACGGGCCCCGTGCCTGCCTGACCGTGCACCTTGTGGCCGCCCGCCGCCGTGGGGCGCTTGGCTGGTTCCGGCGTCGCCGCCACGCCCTCGTACCCAAACCGGTGTTTGTGTGCTCTGGCGAACACATGCCGATCTCACAGGCGCTCACAGCCGCTTACAGGGCGAACGCCGTCCGCGCGGCGGCTTGCTGGGAGAATCACCCTCCGTGTCGGTCAGGTTATCCGCCGCTGGACTGTGAGCGGGGCAGGGGTACGGATGCGATGCTGATCGACCGGGCGGCCGACACGGTGGATGCCGCTCCGCGTCCATCCCCAACCGGTCCGGCCGGCTGCCCCTGCCACCATCTGTGCTCCGCATCGGGGCCGTTACCCGTCACCTCGAACAACGCTGTCGATCGAAAGGGGCACCTGCGGTGCGAGGATGGCGGACACGGCGATGTCCGTCGTCTGTCCGGCGCTGAGGACAACCACTTTCTGACATCGAGGATCGTGTCTGGACATGACATGGCACCGATGTCCATGACATCGCATGGCGTCGATGTCCGTGACATTGATTGACGTCGGTGTCACGGGTTGTCCGAGGGAGGTCGTGTCATCGACGTCTGTCTCCCGACATCGGATCCCCTGGCGCTTGTCAACGGAGATGACATCGATGCTCGACCGAGGTGGCCCCGACGACGCGGTGGTCGCCGATGTCGGTCTGCCCGGACGCGTTGACCGCCGGTACCGAGCGCCGGTCTCCGAGGGGTCCGCCAAGCTGCGTCCCCTGGCCTGGCGGGAGCGGCGGCGAGCCGGAGGATGCACCGTCGGTCCAGCTCACGGTCGTCCCCGTCAACGCAGGCTTTAGGCGAGGTGGGCGCCTTCGGCGCGCCGTCGTACGCCTCGGCGGATGCGTGGCCAAGGGCGCACCGCGGCCTTCGTGACGTCTCAGGGCCGCTGACAACTGTCATCGCCCGACCCGTGACAGTCATCGATGTCGTGGACGCCCGAGTGCCGCCGACAGTTTTGACATCGGTCAATATCTATTGACAGCCGGTAGGTCGCGAGTCCCGTGACATCGACGTAGATCGTTGACATGAGGGTGCTGTCAAAGGCGTCCGGAGGGGCGGACGCCCCCGGGATGCCGAATGACCGGCGTCGCGACGGCCGTCGCGGCCCGCCACCCCGATGTCACCGACCTTGCGTGCCCCGCGCCTGCCTCGGCGCCTCGGCGGGCCCCGGCCGAGGTCCGCGGCGACCGGCATCCGACCGCGCTGCTCCGCGTCTCCCACATCTACCAATCGGGCTTTGTCAGACGTAGCGAACACTTGCCGATCTGACACGATCTGACAACGCTGAGGACTCATCCGCTCAGGCCGCCACTGACAGACGCGTAGCGTAACCGCCGTCGGCGTATACGGTCTGTCAGGCCAGGTCAGGTGCCCGACTCGGACGCCGCCGCCCGTCACATCGGCTACCAAGAGTGATTCTCCTGGCGCCTGCCCGCAGGCGCCACCGGTCACACCGGTCTGCCGGGTTCTTTCGTGCTGCCGGCGTCGGGCCCGCCACCTTGTGAGAACGCTGTGAGCGCCCTGTCAGAAGCCGCCGGCCCGCCCGCAGGTGTAGGCCCTATGTAGCCGCTGTGATCTCTGACGGAACAGCTCAGACATAACAATTTATCCGCAATAGTCGATCTAAAAGATCAACTCCTGTGAGGGGTGGTGTGGTACGGGCCTTGCGGGCGGTTGCCGCTGTGAGACCCGTGTCAGATCGCCGAGTGTTCGCTACGTCTGACAAAGCCCGATTGGTAGATGCGGGAGACGACATCGGGCCGAACGCTCCGGACGACTTGATCCCCGGCAAGAGGTGAGCGTGGATCGTCCTGGCCGACGTCGAAGCCCGGCCGCAGTCCCGCCGATGCGGCCTCGACGACGGCCACGTTGATGTCGTCGACGCGAGGAGATCGAACATGGCCACCGGGAACACCGCCCTGGACCTCGGGAGCACCACCCACGACTTGGGCCAGAGCGTCCCGCAGGACGTCGTGGACGTACTGCTCTGGCGTATGGCCGCCAGAGTCATCGCCGTCCACCAGCCCCAGCCGGGACAGCCGACCCGATGCGTGAGCCTACTCTGCACTGGACAGCGCTACCCATGCCAGCCGGTACGCGCCGCCCACCGCGCGCAGCAGGTCAGCCGCCGCGTAGCGGCGGCAACGGCGAGACCCGAGGTGCAGGCGGCACGTCAGGTGCGGGTGTACGGTCGACCGGCCGAGCACTCGGCACGCCGCAGGTTCGCCGACTGGTACGCCGCCACCCGCTCCATGATCAACTCGCAGCGGATGAGGGGGCGGCCGTCCGTGCCGCTCTCCGTTCACGCGCCGTTGACCGTACTCGTGACGACAGATCCCGTTCCCATCCGCGGCCTGTCGACCGGTTGATCTCCACAACATCAACTGCGGGACCGGCTACGTTTCGGCATTGGTCTGCTGGACGACGGGGTTACGGTGCTGGACGAGCGGGAGTGCTTGAATCGGTGGCGGGTTGATCCGGCAGGGTCACCGGCGCGCTGCGGAGCGGCACGAGCGCGAACTCAGTGACGACGCGATGAGCTTCGGCGCCACCGCGTGGCCCACCTGTCCGACCTCGGCGAAATCACCTTCGACGGCATCGACGATGCTACGGGTCCGGCTCGAGGAAGAACTCGCTGGAGGTAAACGCTTCAGTTCTGCTCCGGTCGCGAAAGCACGGAATCTCCCGTCAATCATCTTCCTTTCCCCGCGACCAAGACGCTTTCGGTGGTACGTCTCGTTGTGCTGCTCAGTTGTGACCAGGTACCTTCACCCTGCTGTCAGTGAATCGTCCCGTGCGTGGATAGGGGGCAGGTCGTGCGTCAAATCATGCGTAGGTCGGTGCGGGCCATCCTTCTGGATGAGGACGACCGACTTGTGTTGATCAAGCGGACCAAGCCCGGCCAGGCTCCGTACTGGACAACGCCGGGTGGTGGGCTGGAGTCGACGGACGCGTCGCTGGAAGCAGCACTGCGCCGAGAGCTACGCGAAGAGCTCGGTGCCGAGGCAGACCGGTTTGCCCAGGTGTTTCTGTTCACCGCCCCTGATGGTGGGGGTGTTTCCGTCCAGCACTTCTTCGCTTGCCGGCTACTCCAGATGAACGAAGACGCGCGTACCGGGGAAGAGTTCGTCGATCCATCGCGTGGTGACTACCAGCTTGACCGGGTGGGGATCGACAAGCTGCCCGCAGTGGATCTCAAGCCGGACGTGCTGAAGGAGTTCATCATCTCCAACGAGGAGGCGCTGCTTTCGGTGTAGGGCAGGCTGGCCAGATCATTGCCGGCCGAGTGTGAAGTCTCGGGTTGCCTGGAATGTTTCTTGAGGGCTGCGAGCGCCTTGTAGGCATGCGGCCACGGCGGCAATGAAGACCGATGAGAGTCATGCCGTCCCGGGCAGCCTCGTCTCGGCCGCGCGATGCAGCTTTCATCGCGCCTCGCCGGAGCTCGGTCAGACTCTCCCCGCGTGGTAGAGCCGACTCCGGACGACGGAGACGCTCGCTGCGCCACGCCTGGTGCTCGCTCGGATAGTCGTCTGGGCCTACGCCGAGTACGCAGTCCGGGGCGAGCCACTCCGCGTAAAGCGGATCTGGCGGTGCGATCGGCGCGCCAAGGATTTCGGCCAGGATGCGGGCGCTCATCGTCGCCTGCGGGAGAGGGCTGGCGAGGACCACCTCTGGCTGATGTTCCAGTCGAGCAGCCGGCGGCCTGTGGTGACAAACTCGATGACCCCACGCATGGTCAGTGGCGTCTCGGGGCGGGCATGGGCGGTGGCGGCGGCAGAGGCCGTCGAGGCTGGTGCCGTAGCGGATCCAGAGAACGCGTTCCCCGACACAATCGCAGCACGACTACGACTACGGGCGTTCACCGGCTTCACCAGCCAGGGATAACCCGACGAGGTGCGGGGCGGGGGACCAGCCGTGTTCCCTACCCCCACCTAAGCTGATGTCTCGGGAGCAACACCGACGGGACAACGGTTGTTGGTCGCACGGGTCCAGTTCTGACCAAGATGCTCCTGGTAGACATTCTCGACCCGCCAGTCACCCGGAACCGCAAGCCCGACCCGTACGACGTTCCGCTGCTCGCGTTCGGTCCGCCGTCTCCGCCATCTGCTTAGCGACAGCGATGGATTAGGTAGCCCGGGTGTCATTCAACCGTCGGCAGTGTCGCCATGATCGCGCGGATGTGCACCGCGCCTTCGCGGACCAGTTCCGTTCGGTCGTCCGCGCAGCGCACGATCGTTAGATGGTTGGCGGTGGGGCAAACGCCGCCGTCGATCACGACCGACACGTCGGCTCCGGACTTCGCGACGAACTCCCGGACCTCGGCGAGGTTGATGGAGGGTCCGGGGGCGTTCGGGAGCGAGAGGTTGGCCGTCGTGGCGGCAACCAGACACGACGCTCGCGCCGCCAGGTCGCCCAAGACGCCGGAGGCATAGGTGACGAGAGCCTCCGGGCTGCCCACCATGTGGTACCGCGTTTCGTCTGCCGGCTCACGCCACGGGAGAAGCAACGCCAGCTCCCCTGGCCAAAACGAGTCAGCCAGCCGCTCCGCGTCCGTACTCAGGCGGAAGCGCTGCCGCACGGCGTCCATGGAACGCGCCACCAGAACCATGGACTTCTCGATTGGCCGCTGCTTGGCTGCGAAAATCCGGGCGCAGGCATCTACATTGCCCGCATCACAGCAGATCATGTACCACCGACTCGTTGGGATGACGACGAGATTGCCGGCCTCCACGGCCTGCATTGCGAGGTCGACCTCGGATGGGGCTACGACGCGCATGTGATCTCCGGTTGGCTGAGTTTTTCCATGGAAGAGGCTGCGCCAGTGGCGGGGCGTGTCCGGACGCGCCGCAGCCGGTCCAGCGGTGAGCTCGCCTGTCCGATCGCGGCCATCCCTCCGGGCACGATGCTCGTCGGCTCACAACTGAGGCATGGTTACTCAGGGCATGCGGTACAGCGGCCATCCGGTCGAGGGGCCGGACGACGAGCAGAGGCGTAGCGATTGTTCTTCAGCAGGGCTACGGGCACGACGTCATGGTCGCCCTGGCGCGTTCTTTCTTGTCCAGGTCAGACTGCAAATGACCGCAGCGGCGCATACTCCAGCCAAGGGTCGCGCAGCGCCTGGAGCCGCTGGTGGGCATGGCGGGTGTGCGCGACCCTGAAGTACGCCATCACGCGGGGTGCCGTTGACGAGTTTTGGCCAACGGCGTGCGGTACGAGGTGGTGCATCAGCAGCACATCTCCTGGTTGTCCGAGCAACGGTGTGCCCTCTTCGCCGTCGATGTGCGGTGGAACCTGATCGGTCATGCCTACCGACCACTCAGTGCTGAACCACTCCGCCATGCGTAGGTGCCCGCCAGGCACGTAGCGCAGCGCGCCGCTGTCGCGCTCGTTGACCTCGGACAGCACGATCCCGACCAGGAGTGTGAACGTCCGCAGCTCGGCCGGATCGAGATGAGGGCAGGACACTCCGTCTACATGCATGGCCTTCGCCGACTGGGTCACACCGGTGACCGCGTCGGGTACGCGAATCTGAATCTGGGTCGTCGAGACCGGCTGCGTGTCGGGAACCAGGGATTCGACAAGGTCTGCGACGCCGGATCGGTGGAACAGGGCAAGCACATCCGGGTGCGTTCCCAGTCCGGGTGCGAATGTTCGCTGCGTGTATGACTCGATAAGGTCTGGCTGAAGCTCCCGGCGGTACCAGTCATCAATCAACGAGCGCGCCCGGTTAACGAGATCAGAGGGTACGAAATTGCGCCGGATTATGGCGCCCTCCCGGACAAACTCGGCCATTTCCTGTTGCGTCATAGCGGGCATATAAGCCTCCGAGGGGTCACAGTCCGGACGGTAGCGGCTTTGCCTTGGTCAGGCGCATGATGACATCGGGGCACTGGTCGAGGGCACTGGAGACGATCTGCTCGCCGAGTTCGGCGGTTGCGCGACGGGGGTCTCCGCCGATGATCCCGAGCCGGCTTATGGACGGGTCGTACGAGTCCCAGGGCCAGGCGGTGCCTCGGTCGAGAATGAACCGGTGAATGTTATCGGCTTGGGCCGGGTCGGGGGCGTGGTCGTCGGGTAGCCGGTCCAGCCGTACGTCCTGTGAGGACAGGGTCAGCATCATCGAGGTTTCCCGGAGCCCCGCGTGGATATCCGGCAATTCACTGTCAGGTCGGAAGGTCGCCATGGAGCTGGGGTGCAGGACGCAGACGTTGACCCGATGTCGTTGACGCAACTCGTAGACGACGGCTTCGAGGATGCCGCGGTTTCCGCCATGCCCGTTCACGATGAGCAGGTTGCGGGCCGCGGTGGCGCGAATGTACTCGCCGGACACGGCGTCCAGGAGGTTCGTCAAGACCGAGAGAGGCAGAGTGATCGTGCCGGGCGCCCAGGCGTGCTCGGGCGATAGCCCGTACGGAATCGCTGGCAACGCCCATAGGTCATGGCTGTCGCCGTAGCGTTGGATCAGGCGGTTGGTGAACCGCTCCGCGATCACGGTGTCTGTCGACAGCGGCAGGTGTGGCCCGTGCTGCTCGTATGAGCCGATGGGCAGGCAGAGTACCGATGTCTCTGTGATCGCGGTGCGGATCTCGTCGGTGGCCAGCTGACCGAGTTGCCGGCCGGACCGGGTCATGACCGGCTCCGGCGGCCGATGCGGATGAGGAACTCGTTGTCTTCTTCGAAGATGTCGTTGTCACTGAACCTGGCAAGGGTTCGCTGGATGGCTGTCTCGAACTCCTTCAGTCGGTCGCCGAACAGCTGGGGCGCGGCGAACGAGGTGGAGTAGAGATATCCGAGGATGCTTTCGGTCGACCAGGTTCGATGTACTGGCACCCGCAGTTCTTCGACGTCGTTGAAGGTGGACTCGTGCATGATCTCGCTGTACGGGCGGTCGTGATGGCGGAATACACCGCCGCCAGCACGGCGTTCTTCACCCAGGAAGTCCTGGATGACGCTGCGGACGGCGGACTTCCAGGGGCTGCCTGCCGCCCAGAAGCTGCTGTCCCCGAAGATCGCGACAGCGCCGTCGGGAGCGACCTGGTTGTCCAGGCGATGTAGCACTCCAGCCTGGTCGAGCCAGTGGAACGCGCGACAGATGGTCACAAGGTCGGCCTGCCAGCCACTCGGCGGAGTGAAGTCCTCGGCCGCGCAACTCTGCAACACCATCCGGGTTCCGGCCGGGACCTGTGGTCTGATAGCCGCCTCCGCTGCGGCCAACATGTCGGCGTCGGTGTCGATGGCGATGATGTAGTCAAACTGCGTCAGCAACGCCTCGACCACCAGGCCGGTGCCGGTTCCCACATCGAGCAGGCGCCTTGCCTGGCGCTCGGGCGTTGCCCCTGCCAGGATTTCTGCGACCTCGGCAGGAATCCCCGGGCGGTACCGGCGGTAATGGTTAACCGTTCCGGCGAACGTACTCATTGGGGTCTCCTCATGCACAGGTTGTGAACATGTTCGACGGCAGCTCCGAGATCAGGTGCCGTCAGCACGTTCGACCTAACGAGCCGGTCTGTATCGGGCATCGTGCGACCGCCGGAAATCCAGACAGCGCGTGCCCCGGCACGGACAGCCCCGATGATGTCACACTCCCAGTGATCCCCAATATGCACAATCTCGCGGCTCTTCACGCCCCGCTGCGAGGCCACCGTCTCGAACGCACGACGGTCAGGCTTGGCGTACCCGATCCGGCAGGACGGAAAGTGGTCCACCACCCAAGGGCCCAACATTGATCTCAAGCCGTCGAGGTCCGCTTCGACGCAGGCGACGTTCGACAGGGTCACCACCGGGAGCAACGCGCTGATCTGCTCAAGCGCTTGGGTCGCTCCGGTGAACAGCCGTAGCGGTGCGGCGGTCGTGTCGCGGGGAAACTCCGCCATCGGTATTCGCAGGGCCGCGCACACCTCGGCGACGAGTTGATCGGTGATCGACGGCGCGGTGTGCAACCGGTGCCGAAGCACCCGCACGGCGTCGCGGGCGTCCAGGGGAGAAGCGGCCACGAGCGCGGCGGTGATCCCGGGACGGTCGGCTATGCCCAGTGTGCCGCCCACGTCCACCGTGACGAGCGCTGGTGAGTCAGCAGCCATCCGGACGCTCATTCCTTGGTCGCGCCGTTCCGCCGGCCCGCCGCGCTGCACGTTCGGCCACCGGGGGCAGTGCGGCAACAATCGCGGCGATGCGGACCTGCCGAATGTCGTTCGTGGTTGCCTCTTCCAAGAAGGTCAGCGCGTAGCGCAGTTCGGCGTCGTCGAGATGGTCGAGCACCCGCTGGTGTCGGTGCGCTGCGGCCGTCAGGTCGGCGGGTATCGCACGCCGTCGGACGCCGTGCGGTAGATGCAGCAGCCCAGCCCAGGTGGCTTTAAGGTCGGTGAACGTCCCCGGGGCAACAGGGCGCAGTACCGTCACGTCGTCCAGCGTGATGATCCGAACGGCGATTCGCCGGTCGCCGAGTTGAAGCACACCGGTGAGGAACGTGTCGTGGCCGCTGAGCCGCTCGGCGAGTACGAACTGTGAAGTGCCCTCGGCGTGGCTGACCGATCCGGCCACCGCCACGCTCCCTGCGGTGGCGGGCATCAGCGCCTCCTGGGCGTGAGGCCAAGGCCTGGTGCCTCGGGCACGAGCGCTCGACCGGCGTCGCACTGGATTGGGTCGACGAACAGGGTTTGCCGCCGCGGTTCCCACTGCACCTGGTACTCAACCGCGGCGACAGCGTCGGGGAACGCGGCGGCCAGGTGCACAGCAGGGACGAGAGACCGTCCGTGCGGGTACACCGGTACGCCGATGGCCATCGCTTGCCTCACCATGGACAACGCGGCGGTGAGACCACCACAGCCGACCACGTCGGGAGTGAACGCCCTCAGCGCCGGCAGGCCCAACAACGGCATGGGATCGTCGCCCAGATGCAGACGCTCTCCGAGTGCCAAGGGCGGGCGTGGCGTGGCCAGCGCTCCGTATCGCGCCATGTCGTACGCGTTCAGCGGTTCCTCCAGCCAGACCAGCCCGGCGGGGTCCACCAACTCGCCGAAACGCAGCATCAGCGCGTCATCCCACGACCACAGGGCATCGAAGGCAGCTGGCGCGCCCACGGTTTCGCTGACCTGTCGGACGATCAGCGCCAGCCGTTTCGCGTCGGCCTCGACATCCAGTTGCGGGTCAGGTCGCAAGCTCCATTTGGTGAACCACCATCCCTGGCCGGCGACGCGCCGAACCATCCGCGCACTGAAGCCGGCGCCGAGGTCGAGGCGCAGCCACGAGGCGTATGCCGGAACAGCAGATTGGTCACCAGACGATCCGAGAAGTACGGAAACCGGCCTTTCTTCCATCCGGCCATGAAGATCCCAGACCGCGCAGTCGAGAGCACCGATAGCCCATGAGGCCAGCGTCCCGAGCGGCGCGCCCAGAGCACGGTGTAGCCGAATCAGCAGATTGTCGTGGTCGACGACGGGCACACCGATCGCGAATGGCGCGACGCAGGTGTCGAGCAGAATCGCGACCGGGCCGCTCACTGGCCCATACCAGCCGGTGTGACCGGCAGCGCGTACGGCAATGAGGTAGGCGTCGTCGCCGGGCATCACCAGATCCGAGCAATCGACGGTCTCGATGCTCTCTATCCGTGGCCGACTCACGCCGGGACTCCGTCCACAGGTCGGCGCGGGGTGGACAGGGGCATAGGCGCGCCACCGGCTTGTCCGCCCGCCGCCGACGCGAGTTGGCCGGCTCCGGCGGCCCGGTTTGTCGCCAGCAGGCGTTCCGCCGCCGCGCATAGCCCGGCGACGTTCATCCCAGCCGCTTCCGCCAGCCGGTGCTGTGGCATCGGGCCGTCCGGTTCGCACCACCCGATCACTTCCACCGGGCGGTGCAGCCGATCCTCGATCAGACCCCAGACAGCCGCAGGGTGGCCGAGCGTTGCGATGACCAGTGGCGCGGTAGGTCCGAAGTACCGCTGCAACTCGGCGTCCGACAGACCCGACGGCCAGGTCGCCGGGTTCCCGAGGACGGTCAGATCCTGCACGGCAACAACTCGGACCCGGAGGCCGTGGCGCAGTCTGAGGGACAGCGCCGTGGTGCAGGCGGTCGTTGCCGGCAGGTCCCCTGCGGCCAGGAGAACGATTTCTGGCTCGCCCTCGTCGCTGGCGTGTGGCCAGACCGCCAGGCCGCGACTGCACTCCTGTTCGAGGGTGTCCAATGGCTGCTGGTCAGTCGGATGCTTGCCCGCGAGAATCACGTTGAGCTGACCGGTCGAGCCGAGCACGCGGTCGAGGGCTATCGCGAGCCGGCTCGGATCCGCCGGAGTCAGCACCCGGACCGACGGATCTCGGATCGCGAGCAGGGCCGTGACCAGCGACGGATCGCCGTGAGTGTACGTGTTGTGCCAGCCGTACGAGGTGAGGAGCAGGTTCAGGCTGGGCACTCGCTCCGACGGGACTACGAGTCGACGTTGCTTGAGGAACTGGACAAGGCCGGTCAGCAGAAGCGGCGCGAAGGCCTCGTACGAGATGAGCAGCCCGCGCCGGCCCGTGGCGGTCCAGCCGCCGAGCCAGCCCAGCAGCACCTCTTCCGCGAGAACCTCGGTGGCCCAGGGTTCTTCGGCAAGATCCCCGAGCCGATTCGATGCCAGCTCGTCGGGACTGAACAGATGGAAATCCCCGTCCCTGGCGTGCTTTCGGAGCACCGGGGCCACCGCGTCGGCGAAGCTGCCGTACCGGCGAGCGGGTGGACGGCCGCCGGTTGCGTGATGTGACGCCGTCCGTCGTGCCTGCCCACGCCGGCTTACGACCTGGACGGCTTCGGCCAGCGCGCCCGTCGCGGCTCCGCCGCTGGTGAAGAGCTCGGCCGGGCGGTACGAGGCGAGCCAGCACCGAAGCGCGGCCAACTGGTCCGGGTGCCGTCGGGGATCGACAAGAGGCGTCTTGTGGGTGCGTGGAGTGCCCAAGAGTTGATGTCCCGCCAGCTTCATCGGTCCGCTCCATCCCTTGGGGCATCTGAGGAAGATCACCGTGGGAAGCTGCTTCCTGGTCGCGTTGACCGCCGAGACGAGCGTCGTGTGAAAGCTCAGGTGTTCCCCTGCCTCGGCCGCGTTGACGTGGACGACGTTGGACCGCCAGCCCAGCCCGGTCGCGTACGCCTGCAGCGCGTCATCGTCCATGGCTCCGAGCAGGGACCGGTTCCCCATGCGGAAGCCGTTGACGTGGATGACGGGCAACACCTGGGTACGGTCGGCCAGTGCGCGGCCGGCCAGCCACGCCGCGGCCGTTGCGGGCGTCTCACACTCACCATCACCGAGCAGGGGAACCACGATCCGGTCCGGGGCGTCGAGCGCCGCGCCCTGCGCGAAGGCGAACGCGCCGCCGATCTGTCCGCCGAGGTACCAGCCGCCCGGGAGGGAGGGCGACACCTCGGCACCGAGCCCGTCGAGATCGGGAAACGCGGCGACGAGCCGGGAGAGGCCGTCGACGTCCGTGCTGAAGCGGGGCCGGACTGCGGCGAGGTCCCCGGTGAGCCACGCCATCGCGACCTGGGCGACGCCGGCGTGGCCGGCACCGATGACGGGCACGAGGTCTGTGTCGCCGCCTGTGCCCGCCAGCGCTACGTGGCTCAGCACGAACGCCGCGCCCGGCACCGTGCCCCAGTGTCCGGACGGGTGCTTTTTGACCTGCTCCGGAACCAGCGGTCCGGTCAGCAGCGGATTCGACTTCAGGTGGAGTTGCGCCACGCTCACGTATGTGACAGCGCGCCACAGGGCATCCGCCCGCCGTACGAGGTCGTTCATCGGGCGGTCCTCGGTATCCTGGTGTCGACCAGCGTTTCGCGGTCGAAGGTGAAGTACCACAACGGCCGATAGCATTCCCACGCCGCTGGGCGGAGACCTGTCGGCCCGATAACTGCCTCTATAGCTCGGCGCGCCCTCAGGTAGAACTCCAGGTCTGCCGCCCCTGGTGATCGCAGTCCGGCCATGATCGAGTTGTGTGCCTGGTAGACCTGGAAGTTCGGAAAGTCTGTGATGTGCCTCGTAAGATCCGTAACCCCGGTGACCAGGTCGGTCAACGGATCGAGGCCGACGATGTAGGTGTACGACGTATCCAGGCCGGCGCGGCGTGCTTGGGCGAGCAGGTTGGGCATCTCCGCCGAGGGCAGTTCCGCCTTGCTCGCCTTAAGTAGCAGGTCACGTCGGGTGAAGCACTCGGCCGTCAGCCGAAGTACGAACGGCGACACGCCGGCAGCCAGTTGCTGGAAGGCACCGAGGCTGCGGATGACGGAGGTCAGGAAGCCGATCCGAGCGGTGATTCCGTGCCGTGTGAGTGCGGCCCGCAGCCCGAGCAGATGCTGTACCGCAGCAGGCTCACGTTCGAAGCAGCCGGTCGAAACCGTTACCTCCCGTAACTCTGTGAGGTCTCGGCGGGGGTGCTGCTCGACCAACGCCGCAAGGAGTTCGTCCAGCGCCCGGTCCTCGGCGAGCCGGGGATCGGCTGCGGCCTCCAGAGTGTTGGGACAGAACGCGCATCCGGTGCAGCGGCTACGGGCATTCGGGTTGAGGGTCGCGGCACGCCCATCGTCGCGGTAGTAGCCACCCACGGCCTCGTCGGCGTCGATCCCCTCGACGTGCGCGACGAGCTTTCCCTGAAGCGTGAGGTTCCCCTCGTGCAGCGTGAACGGCGAGACATCGGCGTTGAGCGGCACGATCACCTGCCACGACACCTGCGGATGCCTGGCGAGCCGGACGGAGAGCCGAGCGCGATGCCGGCCCTGGTCTGACGAGATTCCGTACAGATTGATGGCAATCAGGAGAACGTCCTCGACCGGCACAGAGTGTCGCAACGCGGATCGTTCGAGCTGCTCAACGGTGATGAGTGTGCCATCGGTCCGCCTGAGATTGGGGGTGACCGACACGGTCTCTCCTTCGTCCGCGTGTTTGAGCCGGGCTGTCTGATGCGGCTCGTTCTGCCGAGCAACGCAGGTCTACCAATTCACTCGAAGCGCGGCGACGCGCACAACGTTCCACATGCGGACAGCTGTCTTGTCCGCATGCTGTGGACGGCGCAGAACCTTCCCACAGACGTCGTCTTCGCTCGTTGATCTGGGCACCGCGTGCGGCGATGCGGACAAGCGGGCGGTCCGCATGCGCGGTCTCGACCCACGCGGCCTCACCCGCGATCGTCTGTCATGTACGACATCGGATAGACAAATCCCCCGGGAAGAATCGGCGTACCGCGACGCCGCTCCTGAGCGGCGGAATGGTGGACGCAGTCGTTCCTGATACGGCCAGATCAGGCAAGGGAGGTGACATGATGCGGCTTGCCGACGATTTCTGGCGCCTTTCCCATCATGACGTTTCGGGTAAGCCTCGCTTGAACGGGCGAGCGGCCGGGCTCGGGCTGGCGGCAGCGTTGTTGGCCGAGCTGATGTGGGCCGGAAAGATCGACGTACGCGACGGGACGCTCTGGGTGGTGGACAAGCGGCCGCCGGCCGACGTCCTCGAGCACACCGTCCTGGAGCAACTCCTTGCCGAGCCACAGCACACCACCGTACGGATCTGGCTCGACTTCCTTGCCAAAGATGCCGTCGAACAGGTCGCACAGCGGTTGTGGCGTGCAGGGCACCTCCGGAAGGAGACATCGTGGCGGCTGCTTCGACCGGCCGGCGTGCGGTGGGTGCCGGTCGACTGGAACGCCGCACACTGGCCGACAGCCCGGCTCTCGATTCACCTTCGCGACCGCACCCCGATGAAACCCGCCGATGCGTTCCTCGCCAGCCTTGCTGCGGCGACAGGCTTTGACGAGGACTTGTTGGAGGACGCACCCGCCGCCGGCCGCGAGTACCTGCGTTACCTCACCGCCACTGCGGCGCCGCCGCTACGTGAACTCCTCGTTCGTACAGAAGCTGCTGTCGGGGAGTCGGTGCTCTCCTACCGCTCGTGATCCAGCCCGGTGGCTTACCCCTCGCCCGTGAATAGGAGGCTCCCACATGTCGCCATCCGCTCCGCCGGGTCGTACGAGCCCGGTAACGGCCACACTGGCGGAGAACCGTCTCGGTGTGCCGGCTGTGCTCTTCTTTGTGCTGTCTGCGGCGACCCCGTTTACCGTGGTGGCGGGGGTCATCACGACCGGGTTCGCCACGACCGGCCTGACGGGCATCCCCTTCGCCTTTTTGCTCGTGGGGTTGCTGCTTGGCCTGTTCTCGGTCGGGTACGTGTCGATGGCCCGGCACGTGGCCAACGCCGGGGCGTTCTACTCCTACATCGCCCAAGGAATTGGCCGTCCGGCCGGTGTCGGCGCGGCGTGGGTGGCGTTGCTGGCGTACAACGCGTTGCAGGTCGGTTTGTACGGCGCGATCGGTGCGGCGACTCAACCCCTGCTGTACCAGTGGTTCGGTATCACCCCGTACTGGTGGGTCATCGCGTTGGTGGCGTGGGCGGTCACCGCGACGCTCGGGGTGCGGCGGATCGATCTGAACGGTCATGTGCTCGCTGTGCTGTTGCTTGCCGAGGTCGCCGTCATCATGGTCTACAACGTCGGTAGCCTGGCGCATCCCGCTGACGGCCGGTACAGCTACGAGGCTCTCGATCCGGGGAATCTGCTCGGTCCGGGTGTCGGCGCGATCCTGATTCTGGCCGTGCTCGGCAGTGTCGGCTTCGAGGCCGCGGTCGTCTTTTCTGAGGAGTCCCGGGACCCGCGGCGTACCGTCCGCACCGCCACGTACCTGTCGGTAGCGGTAATCGCGGTCCTGTACGCGCTGTCCGGGTGGGCGATGACCGTCGCTGCCGGTTCCGACCGGATCGTCGAGGTCGCCCGCGTGCAGGGGACGGAGGTTGTCTTCAACCAGGCTGGCGCGTACCTCGGCAACACGTTGGTCGAGATCGGGCACGTCCTGTTCGCCACGAGCCTCGTCGCGGCGATGATCGCGTTCCACAACACCACCGCCCGCTACATGTTCGCCCTCGGCCGGGAGCGCGTCCTTCCCGCCGGATTTGGCCGCGCCGACCGGGTTAGTGGCGCGCCCCGGACCGCTTCGCTCTGGCAGAGCGCCGTCGGCCTGACGGTGATTGTCGCCTACGCGGTCGGCGACGGGGACCCGCTCATCCATCTCTTCTACTGGGCCGGCACCTCCGGCGGCCTCGGCGTGTTGTTCCTGATCGCCGCCACCAGCGTGGCCGTCGTCGCGTTCTTCGGCCGCTACCCCCACGGCGAAAGCGTGTGGCGGCGTCTCATCGCCCCCACGGTCGCGACCCTCGCCTTGACCGTGGTGGTCGTCCTCGCCGTCGGCAATGTCGCCGCACTTCTCGGCGTCTCTGACGCTCACCCCATCGCCTGGGCGGTTCCCACCGGCTACCTCGCCGCCGCCGTCGGCGGCACCGCTTGGGGACTGATCCTGAAACGGACCCGTCCGGACGTGTACGCCACGATCGGCCTCGGCGCCCGCAGCGTCGCCGCCTCCACTCTCTACACGCCCGGACATGTCTCTGCCGGTCGGGAGGCGGCCCGGTGACCCGGCTGCCGCCGGTCGTGAAGGCTGACTACCACGACAAGGACGCCGTCGCCGCACTGATCGCCGATGCGTTCCAACCGCTGGGTCCCGTCGCGTGGCTCGTGCCCGACCCCGGCCAGCGCCGGCCGATCCTGACCGCGAACTTCCGCATCCTTGTCGAACACGCCTTCTTCTTCGGCGTCGTTCACATCCTCAAGGACCGCAGCGCCGTCGCGGTGTGGTTCGACCGAACCCGACCGGTACCCCCGCCGGTGGACTACACCCGGCGACTCGCGGCCGCCTGCGAACCGTACACCGACCGGTTCGACCTCCTCGACAAGCTGTTCGACATCCACCACCCGACCGAGCCGCACCACCACCTGGCGTTCCTCGCCGTCACACCCGACAGGCAGTGCACCGGCCGCGGCACCGCACTTTTGCGACACCACCACGAGACCCTCGACCGCGACGACGTGCCCGCCTACGTCGAGGCGAGCAGCACCGGAAGCCGCGACCTCTACGCCAGACAGGGCTACCACCAGCGCGAACGCTTCCGCCTGCCCGACGGCAGCACCTTTTACCCGATGTGGCGACCCGCTGGCGAGCACCACCGCCGCGGCACTGCTGAGGACGCCGGGCTGGGCGGGCGTCCGTCGAAGGATCGGTTGCGGTGACCGTCCCACTCACGATCTCGCTGTTGAACTACGAGGCCGGCGGACTCAGGGCCGATGGTTCCTACGACCTTGCCCCACTGGTCCGCGCGTTCCTCGACGACCCCACCCCGGACCTGATCATGCTCTGCGAGGCCGAGTTCTGGCACGCCTGCGGTAAGCGACCATTCCACGCTGCGATGAAGGACCTCGGCGTGCTGACCGGCCGCCCGTACGTCGGCGGGCTGTTCACCGGACCTCTGGGTACCGCCGTCATCTACGACCCGATCGTGCTCTGCCTCGACGCCGGCGCATCAGCTGCACCCTCCACGTCCATACCGGAACCCCAACCGGCGCCAGCCACACCAAGACGAACCGGCAATAGGACACCGATACGAATGCCAGCCAGCACTACCCAGCCAACTCGGCATACGACAGCGGAGGTCAACCCTCCCGAATACCCGATCGACCAGGGCCAGTTCCTCTCCGGAATCGCCTACTACGCCCGCCCCGCCCGGAAGCGCGGACGGCAGCAACGCCCACGACGACCGGCTTGTCCCGCCACCGCATCTCGTCACCCGGCAATCCCGACGCGGGACACCCACGAATGACCACCACGAACCGCCGCAGCCCCGTGAACCCCGCTCCAGCCATGCATCAGGAACGCCCACCCGTCGACACGTCCCGACCCAACCCCGCCAGACGCTACGACTACTGGCTCGGCGGCAAGGACAACGTCGCCGCCGACCGCCAGTCCGCCGACCAGATCGCCCAAGTTTTCCCCCAGATCCGCACCGCCGTCCGGGAGAACCGACGCTTCCTCCACCGGGTGGTCGGATTCCTCACCGCCGAGGCCGGCATCCACCAGTTTCTTGATATCGGCACCGGCCTCCCCGCCAGCCCGAACGTCCACCAGGTCGCCCAGAATATCGCCCCCGCCGCCCGAATCGTGTACGTGGACAACGATCCGATGGTCGTCACCCACGCCCGCGCACGGACGACCAGCACCCCACAAGGCGCCACCGCCTACGCCCACGCCGACCTGCGCAGCCCCCAAACCATCCTGACCGACCCCGCCATCCACGCCACCCTCGACCTGACCCGACCGGTCGGTCTGCTCCTCGTCGCCGTCCTGCACTTTCTCGACGACCACGACAACCCACACGAGGCCGTAACCCAGCTCATCGAAGCCCTGCCGCCCGGCAGCTACCTGGCGATCTCCCACGCCTCGCTCGACCGACTACCGGTGCACACCGCCGGACAACTCGCCGCGCTCACCGCCACCGGCGCACACGGCTCCTTCCACCCCCGCACCCGGGACGAGATCACCGCGTTCCTGCACGACCTGGAACCCGTCGACCCTGGTCTCGTTCCGATCACTCAGTGGCACCCCCAACGCGCGCCGAAACCCGAAACAAGTACCGAAGAGACCGCGATCTACGGCGCCGTAGCCCGCCTGCCCTGACACAGCGGCGGCCCGACACCCCTCGACAGCTGCCGCCCGAACCGTCCCCTCCCAGCCCAAGGACCACCAGCATGCCCTCGACAACCAGAGCGCTACCCGACAACCAGGAGATCCGCCACGCGGCCCTGTCCGCCGAACTCGCCCGACGACGAGCGGAAGCCGCATGGAACCAACTCGCCACCGCCTACAGCCCCAACCACGCACGCAGCCAGGACGCGTGCGAGATGCTCAGGTTCGCCGCCCAACACCTCCACCACGTCCGCGAACTCCTCACCCACCCCCAACGCGCACGCCTGCGCGTACTCGCACCCGCCGCAGCCGGCGTCCTCACGGCGAGCCTCACGGGCGTCCTCGACGCCCTGGCACCCGCCGCCGCGGTGATCGTCGGCTGCGCCGTCGGCAGTGGCACCGTCATCACCACCCGGCAACTCGTTGAGGCCCGACACGAAGCCCGGCTCGCGGCCATCCCCGCCGTGCCGCCGTACACCCCCACCGTTCTGTACCCACCAGTCAGCATCGGTCGATTCAAAGACCACATCCGCGCAGCGGAACGACACTTCCAGGCAACCGTCGAACTCACCACCCGCCTCCGCGCCGTCCTGCCCCTCTCACCAGCCACCGAACCGGAAACGGAGGCCAACCGCCGGATCTACGGGGCGGGAATGCACGCCGTATTCGCCGAACAGTGGTTGACCGATGCCGCACCCGAAATCCACCAACACCTGGCTCACGCCGAATCGTTGTAGCGAAAGGGACGACGGCGCCATGGCCAATTCACCGGAGCCCTGTTGGGTTAATCTTGATCATCAAACCCGCAACACCGTGCTACTTGACGCCCTCGCCCAAGCACTACGGCGACGTAGGCGCAGCCAGGCCGACGTCGACCTGCCGCCGGAGCTGGAGAACACGCTCGCGCGTCAGTCGGCCTGACACTACGCTCGATGGGTGAGCCGCAGCGGCCTCGACGCTCTCGTCATCGGCGCTGGCGTCTCCGGCCTCACCACCGCCGTTCGCCTGGCCGAAGCCGGACTGCGGGTCACGATCTGGGCGGCCGAGCCACCCGAGCGGACCAACTCGTACGCGGCCGGGGCGATGTGGGGCACATACCATGCCGAACCCGTCGACCGGGTAGGCGTCTGGAGCGCCCAGACCCTCGAAGTCCTGCGACAGCTCGCCGCCGACCCGCAGACCGGGGTGCGACTCGTCCCCGGACTCGAAGCCTCTCGCGAACCCGCTGATCCGCCCGAGTGGGGGAACCAACTCGACGGATTCCGGATGTGCGAGGCAAGTGAACTGCCGTACGGATTCGCCACCGGGTGGCGGTACACAGCTCCACTGGTCGACATGCCGGTCTACCTCGGCTACCTGCGAGGGCGGCTGGAGGAGGCAGGCGGTGGGATCGAGATCCGCCGGATCGACTCGTTCAACGAGGCGGCCGGCTTCGCCTCGGTCGTCGTCAACTGTGCAGGGATGGGGGCCCGCGACCTCGTGCCCGACCTCGACCTGACGCCGATCCGCGGACAGCTCGTCGTGGTCGAGAACCCTGGCATCACCGAATTCTTCTCTGAAGACACCGGCCCCTCGCCGGACCTGCTGCACTTCTACCCGCAGGGCGAAACCCTGGTCCTCGGCGGTACCGCCCAACCCGGCGAGTGGAGCCGAGAACCGGATCTGGACATCGCCGCCATCATCGTCGCCCGCTGCGCCGACATCGAACCGCGCCTCCGTGATGCCCGGGTCATCGAGCACCGGGTCGGCCTACGTCCCACCCGGCCGTGCGTCCGCCTCGAAGAGCAACGGCTTGCGGGCACGCGCCTGATCCACAACTACGGCCACGGCGGAGCAGGACTCTCCCTTTCTGCTGGCTGCGCCGCAGAGGTGCACACGAGAATTGTCCAAGGGTAGATACCAAACGGTTCAGGAGACTTCGCGGTGTGGCGGTGGCGGACGTCGATGGATATCCGGCGAGGACGAGCGGAGTTCCATTGGCCGCAAAATGCCGGGCGTACCGGCGAACGGTCGGCAGGTGCTATCGCCGGGGCCAGAGATGACGACTGAAATCGCCGACGCACATACTCACGTCGCGATCTCCGGTGCGCGCTTCGTTCGGTCGTGGGCGAGTCCATCCCTGGGCCCGTGTTCCCGGCTCTGCCTGCCAACCCAGCAGACCGGCCGAGTGCTCACGGAGCGGAAGCAGTCGACTCCACCAGGCCAGCATTGGCCGGCTGCTGCGGCCGCTGGTCCGGCGAGAGCAGCTGGCGGTACCTGTGGACTGGGCATCCCGGGCAGAGGACTCCGGGGATGTTCGGCGACGAGACGGTTCAGCCGTTTCGGCCCGGATGTGCTGTGATCGAGAGGTGGGCGAGAGGACTGAATCGGTGCTCGAGGGCATCGGCGTTGAGACGGTAGCTGTCGATCCACGCTCTGCGGAGGTCGGCGCCAACTTCGACTGGTTGACGAGTGTCGGTGCCAGGCTGAGCTGGGTCGAGACCCAGCCGTCGACGGGCCGAGCCATTGCGGTGCTCTCGGCCTCCACCGGACTCACCGGCTACAGCGTGCCCGGGGGGAGCGTGGGCAGTTCGCTGCACGCGTACGGCGGTATGCCACACCTCTTCGCGCCGTCGGGCGCGTTGGTGGCGGTCGACGCTGCCACCGGCCGACTGATTACTCCGTTCGGGCATACCGGCGACGACGGGTTCACATACGGCGACCTCGCCGGCTGCGGCGATGAAATGCTCGCCGTTCGTGAACACGAGCGTGGCGATCAGCTCGTTGCCCTCGATCGGGCCTCAGGCGAGCTGCGGGTGCTACTAACCACAGATGGCTTCCTCGCATCGCCGCGCTTTCATGAGGGTCGCCTGGCGTGGACGCGATGGACCAACGACGTGATGCCCTGGGACTCCTGCGAGATCTGGATCGCCAACTACACCCCTGGCCAGGACCTGAGCCGGCCACGGCGCCTGGCCGGCGGTCCCACGGAGTCTGCGATCCAACCGTGCTGGGGGATCGATGGAACCTTGTATTTCATGTCGGATCGCTCTGGCTGGTGGAATCTGTACCGTTGGCGTAACGGCCCCGTTGAAGCGGTGGCGCCGATGTCGGCCGAGTGCGCGACGGCGCCCTGGGAGTCCGGCTATACCAACTTCGCCCTACTCCCGGCCGGACAAGTCGTCATGACGGTGCAATCCGGGCCAGAGCAGCAACTGTTGGTCGTCGAACGCGACGGCGCGAGTCGAGTCATCCAGACGCCCTATACCTCGACCAAGCCCTATATCGCGGCGACGGGGAACAGGGTCGCGTTTATCGGCGCGTCACCGACGCGGGCGCCGGAGATCGCTGTAGCCACGACGGATGGCAGTGACAAGATCGAGATCATCAGACGCTCGACCACTCGGGTCGAGGAGCCTGCCGCGTCGACTCCCGAGCTGCACCGCGTTTCGACCGGTGGCGGTACGACGATCACCGTGCTGCTCTATCCTCCCTCGCCCGTTGAGGGTAGGTTGCCGCCGTTGATAGTCCGCCCACATGCCGGCCCGACCTATCACAGCGAGTTTCGACTGGATCGTGAGGTGCAGTTTTTTACCAGTCGCGGTTTTGCGGTCGCCGAAGTCGACTACCGGGGCAGCACGGGCTACGGCCGCACCTTTCGGAAGGCGCTTGACGGGAACTGGGGCCGCTTCGATGTAGAGGATTGTCGCAACGCTGCCCTGCATCTCATCGCGTCCGGGCGGGTCTGCCCGGACGCGGTGTTCATCTCCGGGGCGAGCGCGGGCGGCTACACCGCATTGAAAGCGGTTTGCGAAGACGGTCCGTTCGCCCTCGCGGTCGCCCGTTCGGCGATCATCGATCCGGAACGGTGGCGGACGACCGCGCCACGGTTCCAGCGTCCGCATGCGACGATCCTGGCGTCGGCGACATCGCCGGTAGTCGCAGCAGCGGTGCGGCAGCAAGTGCTGCTGGTACATGGGGCTGCCGACCAGGTTGCGCCGGTCGATGACGCTGATGAGCTGGCGACGGCCCTGCGACAACGCGGGCTGCTCGCCGGCCTGGTGCGGTTCGACGGAGTGGGCCACTATCTGTCGGGATCCGCGCAGCAGGTCGCCCTCGATGCGGAACTGGCTACCTACCGGAAGGCGTTGCTGGATCTGGGGATTGTCATGCCGGCATGATCAGCGGCTGCAGGGCCGCGTGGGCGTAGTCGGCGACCTCGCGCACCTCGGTCAGGTCGGCATGCGGCTGCAGTTCGGCGAGCACGAGCACGATGCGATGGGTGGTGCGGAACGACGCTAGGCCGGCGGCGTGGTCGATGGCGCGGCGTGCGGTGGCGCATGCCCGATCCAGTTGGCCAGCGCGCGCGAGCGCCGCAGCCTGTAGCGCGGTGTCAATGCTGATGCGCCGTGCCCGGTCCGGCGGTAGCAGTCGCAGGGCACTGCCGGCTTCGCGGTGTGCGAGTTCGTAGAGGCCCAGGTCGAAGAAGCAGTGGGCCTTCTCGTCAGCGAGGTCGGCCTCACCGAAGTAGCCGATCCACTCGGGTTCGTCGGCGGGGCGGCTGCGCCCGAGGTCCGCCTCGGCCTGCCGTAGTGCGGCGGTGCAGGCGGCTTCGTCGCCGCAGCGAGCGTGAGCGCGGGCGAGTACGGTGCGGAGTGCGGCCCGGACAGCGGGGGTGGCATGCTTTTCCGTACCGTGGAGCCCGGCCGTAGCCAGCCGTAGCGCTTGAGCCGGGTCGCCGCAATGCAATGCCAGGTGGGCCAGGCTGACCGCGACGAGGTAGCCGCCGTAGAGATGGTTACCGGACTGGGTTGTGAGGTCGAGGGCGCGCAGGTAATGCTGCTGTGCGAGTCCGTCGACTCCCAGGTCGATCGCCTCGTAGCCGGCGAGTTCGAGCATACCGGTGGCGATCTGCGGTGCCGCGGTGCAGAGGCTTGGCAGCTTGCCGTGCAGCGCTGCTGCCAGCGTTGGGTAGGTCACGCCGGCGCCATGCACATGGTCCTGGCTGCGCAGCTGCTCCAGCATCGCTGCGGCGCCGGTTACGGTGTCATCGTCGGGGGATGAACATCGGCCGTTCGACGGTTTGGCCAGTAGCCAGTCCAGGACCGGGCGATCAGTGGCGGCACTACGGAACACGGTTGACCGCGCCTCGCCGTCTCGGTTCGAACGCAGCAGTCGTTCACGCTCGATCAGCGGCAGCAGCCGGGTCAGGGAGCCGCGACCGTTGAGTAACTGGTCGCAGCGTTCGATGATCTCGTGTGACGGGATCCGCTCGGCCGTCTCGATCTTGCGGACGAGGTCACGGTGGACGAAGATCCGTGCGCCGAGTTCAGCTTGCGATAGATCGCAAGCTGTACGTAGATGGCGGATCCGGGCGCCGACGTAGTCCAGCACGGAGCGCGCCGGCACCAGTGATTTCGGAGCCTGTCCCACGTGTTCGGCCGTCCTCACGACATCGCCCACAGCAACCGAGCAAGTGCTGATTGTCGCCGAAATCGCCGCAACAGGCAAGATCCGGACCTATGTTCGCCTCCCTGCTCGCGTGGCGCCGACGATTGACGGGATCCATCGGACGGTACGACTGTCCGCATGGGCGGCATCGACGTGAGCCGCCGAGTTGGGCGATCGCCGTAATATTGCCCCGGCCGGACGCGACATGAGACTCCGTCCGGCCGGGTAGCCCTCCTGTGGGCCGGTATGTCCATGTGTCGACGTCTGTCGTTTCGGTGCGCGCGACTCGCGGCTATGAGAGTAAGCCGCTGGACCTCCCTTCGATCAGGTGAGCACGCCGCATCTCGTCGCCACTCGACGAGGATTGATTGCGACGGCGATACCGTGTGCGGCGGTCAGGCGGGTGGCCATAGTTCCCAGCTACCATGCCGACCGTTGCGGACGACAGCATCCGGGAACTGCGCCTTCGCCTCGGCCAGCTTCGCCATGACCTCGTCGATCGCGCCAGCTTTGATGACCGCCAGCGGCTTGGGGCGGACGACGGGCTGGCGCGGCTTCGGCGGGTCTGCGGCGAAGATGGCCTTCAATGTCGGTGGCAGCATCGCGGCCCACTGCTCCCCGTCGAAGTCGGGCAGGGCGAACGATCCTCCCCAGACATGTTCAATCTGGTAGGCGGTGCAGGCGTAGCAGCGTGCCCACCATCCAGGCATCATCCTGGCGATCGTTTCAGCCTGAGAGCCCGGCTCCGGCTTTCCCCGGAACAGGCACAGCGACAACGCGTACGAATGCCACTGTGAGGGCGCCTGGCACTCCGAGCACATCGCGGCACAGTCGACCGGACGCATCGCCAGCAGAGCGTTGTACCGCTTGCGCTGTTTGCTCTCGTGCAGCCCGCGCAGCATCGGGTGCCGCCAGACGCTCATGTGGGAGCTCAAGTTCATCTCGCGGCGCTGTGCAGGGAAGAAGCCGTTGCGGTCGACAACGTCCTCTGGGTCGCCGAGCTGCTCGCGCATCGTGACGGCAACCGCGCGCTGTTGCTCCATACGCTGCTCGGCCATGTCCCGCTGCACTGTGGTGGCTGGCCGCTCCAACACGTGGCCGAAGAACGCCGCATCGGCCTCGGCGGCCAGCATCCGCAGCCGCATGCTCTCGCGATCCCTGTCGTACCGCACAGCGGCAAGCGCCTCCCGCTCGCGACGCTGTTCCTCCATCCGGCGGTCGAAGTCCTCCATGCATGCCTTCGCCGCCGCGTCGGGATCGAATCCGGGAGGATCTTTCGCCCCGTTGTCCCACTCGCCGAGCACCGCCCACTGGCGCTCGTGCTCCTTGTCCCGTCGGCCTTCCTCCCACCAGTCCCACTCCCGCTCGATGTGGTCCTTGGCAAGATCGGCCAGCTCCCGCAACAGGTCGCTGGCGCTGCTTCGCCCCCCAGGCTTCCGCGTCCAGACCACCCCGTTGGGCGCCTGAGCCGTCAAAGCTTCGGTCTTCGCTGAATGGACTGCCACGTTGCGCCTCCCAGATGGCTCCCGCCGCCATGGTGGCCGGGCGGCTTCCCGAACAAGCGCTATCAGCGCCAGGCGAACGTTCGGCGGACACGGCGTCCGAGTAACACGAGCATCGTCCGGCGTGTGGGGACGGATGAGACATCACAGTCAAGGGTGGAGCTGGTTCCAGGATTTTCGTGGATCTAGATCTAGATTCTGACGACAGCGGCGTACAGGAGCTGAGTAGTTGCCGCCAGGCACGCAGCGACGAACCTGAGAGTCTTAGCCGGCTCCTCGTTGAGAAAGTCCAGCAGGCCCGGCTCATCCCTTGTGGCGTCGGCAGCGCGGACCCGGCGCGGCTCGAACCCGCCCGGTCCGCATACCTGCCCAGCAGGTCATACAGCGGGTCCGGCCCAGGGCGGCCACAACGGCGGCAGTGGCGAGTTGCCTGCCGTGTCATTGACCAGGCTGCTGTGACGTACCCAAACCCACCGCCACCCGCAGTCGAGAACGGGTTCACTCCGGTTGACCCGATGGTTGGTGTGGTGAGTCTGATGCCGTCCGCTGTGCACATTGCTGGGCACGTTGGTGGGTAACTCATCGTGTTGCTTGAAGGCGATCTGCCGAGGCCGCGCCGGAGCGTTCGTTAGAACCGCCGCGTCGGTGCGCTGGACGCCATCCAGATCTCTGACTCGTGGACCTGCTTCGGCTCGCCGCCAATGCATGGTCGGGCGCGGAGCCGCCAGGCGTTGTGGCTGGCGGTCCGAGCTCACCGTCTCGGTATCGATGATCTTCGCGCGTGTGCGCAGTGTGTGCTCCTGTGCAGCGATCAACGGTGGGTAACGTTGAGCGATCATGCTCGCCGGTGACGGTCGGTCGGCGAAGCCGTGATCACGTGCGGTCGGTGTGCGATCCGCTGGTGGCGGTGCCAGCGCTGACCACCCGTGTGGCTCCCTGCGGTACGCTGACAGCCGCCGCCAGCTAGCCTGGATCATGACGCCCTCGTAGCTCAGGGGATAGAGCAACGGTTTCCTAAACCGTGTGTCGCAGGTTCGAATCCTGCCGGGGG
>NZ_BONX01000049.1 GCF_016862935.1 Plantactinospora mayteni | reverse complement strand
CGCCCGGCAGGATTCGAACCTGCGACCAACTGCTTAGAAGGCAGCTGCTCTATCCGCTGAGCTACGGGCGCGGGGCGTGGTCGTGTGCCCCAGCAGGCTACCGTTGCCAGGACAACGGTCGGCGAGGACGTGACGATCTGGCCTGCACATACTAGGTTTCGAGGCGTGCAGTTGACGAGCACATTGTTTCTGCCGCTCCTGGTGTCGACCCAAGACACCCGGTACGGCGAGAGTCACCTGCTTGAAGACTTCACCCAGGACCTCGACGTCGGCTACTCGTTCGGACCGCCGTACGGTAGTCGCCTCGTCACCTGGGATGATCTGGACGAGCTAGAGATCAGCCAGGCAGAGCTGCGGCAGGTGGCCGTCGACAACCTCTACCGCCTGCTGCCCAGGATGCGGATCGACGGGCAGCCGCCCGCACCGATGCTCTCGTTCGGCGGCCTGGAGTCCACCGTGCTGCTCGCCGCCGAGGTCTGGGAGGACCTGGAGCGGTCCGTGCCGGGCGAGTTGGTCGTCGGCGTACCGGCCCGGGACGTGGTGATCGTCACTGGTACGGCGTCCCGGCCGGGCATGGCGAAGGTACGGCGGGCGGTGGATCGGATCTTCTTCGCGGGCGACCAGAATCTGCTCAGTCGCGAGCTGCTGGTGTGGCGGCAGGGCGGCTGGTCGGCGTATGGGGCGACGCAGGAGCCCGAGCCGCAGCCGGATCGGTGGGAGGAGTCGGGTCCGGAGCCGGAACGCTGGGAGAGCCCGGAGCGGGAGCGTGACCTTCGGGCAGAACCGGAGCGGGAGCGGGACCTTCGGGCGCCGGAGCGGGAGACCCGGCGCGAGGATCCGGAGCGGTTCCGGGATCCGGAGCGGTTCCGGGAGCCTGGGCGCTGGCGTGGCGCGGCCCCTGAGCCTGAGCCGGAGCCGGAGCCTGAGCGTTGGCGGAGTGCTTCCCGAGCGGCCCCGGAGCCTGGGCCGGAGCGGTGGCGGAGTGCTTCCCGAGCGGCCCCGGAGCCTGGGCCGGAGCGGTGGCGGAGTGCTTCCCGAGCGGAGCCTGAGCCTGAGCCGGAGCGGTGGCGGAGTGCTCCTCGATCGGAGCCGGGTCCGGCGCCGGGTCGGCGGCGAGGTGACTCTCGGCCGGAGCCGGAGTCCGCGCCCGAGTCGGACCGGTGGCGGGATGGTCCCCGGCCGGAGTCAGGGGCAGGTCGGGCCCGGTGGCACGGTGGTCCTCGCCCAGAGCCGGACCCGGAGTCGGAGCCGGAATCCGGACCCGAGCCGGGTCGGTGGCGGGGCGCGTCGGGCCCGGAGCCGGGTCGATACCGGGTGCCTCGGCAGCGGTCGGGTGACGGAGGGACGACGGACTGGCCGGAGCGGCCACCGGTGCGGGGTTCGAAGCGACGTAAGCCGAGGCCCAGCGGGCCAACTCGGTGAACACCTGCTGACGTACGGCCGGCCCGGACAGGGTGAGGTCGTGCAGGGCGCCGTCGAACCGGATCAGTGTCACGTGCCGACCCAAGCTCGGCGCCCAGCGGGCGATGTGCTCGACGTCGAGTACGGCGTCCGACAGTGCGGCGGACTCGTGCCAGGCCCGCCCCCGGAAGGTGCGGTTCGAGATGCTCACCAGGACCGGTACCGGGATCTCCAGCCCGGCCCGCAGTTGCCGCTGCGCCCGTCCGATCGCGGCGAGCCAGCCGACCCGGACCGGGAAACCGCTGACCGGCTTCCAGGCGAGGTCGTAGTTCCACTCGCCCCGGTGCTCGGCGTGCAGGCTGTGGCCGTACACCGGGGAGAGCCGGCGCGGGACGATCCGGTACGGCATCCGGTGGCTGACCCGCGCGAGCATCGCCAGGGCCGGTCGGCGGACCAGCCAGGGCATGTTGAGGTCGAAGAACGGGCTGTTCAGGAAGAGTCCGTCGACGACTCCGGCGGAGCGGCGCGCGTGCGCCCAGAGCGCGGTGATCAGCCCGCCGGTCGAGTGTCCGTTGACCAGTAACGTCCGGTTGCCGTCCGTCTCGCGGATGATCCGGGTCGCCGCGTCGAGTTCCGGGAAGTACTCCGGCACGTCGTGGCAGAAGTTCGGCGTCTGGTGCGGCAGCAGGCTGCGCCCGTGCTTGCGCAGGTCGAGCGCGTAGAAGTTCCAGCCCTGCTCGACGAAGAAGTCCGCCAGGTGGGTCTGGAAGAAGTAGTCGACGAAGCCGTGCACGTAGAGCACCGCCCGGTCGCTCGGCCGGCTGGCCCGGCGCCGGACCAGGGTGGCCAGTACCGGCCCCTCCTCGTCGCGGCCGAGGTCGATCGTCTGCCGCTCGTAGGGCGGTCCGAGCAGGTCCGGTTCCACCTCCCTGACGCTACTCGGCAATACCAGATCGGTCCTTGATCAGGGCCTTTTCCACAGGGCACCCGGTTGTCCACAGCCGGGCCGGCGGCGCTGGCGGCCCAGCGGGTACGGCGGCGACGCTATCGATCGAGTCGGCTCGGACAGGAACAACCGCATCCCTGTGGAGGGACGATGTTCGACACTTACGTGACTATTGTCGGCAATGTGCTGACTGCTCCAGAATGGCGGCGCACCACCCAGAGCGGCACCCTGGTGGCCAACTTCAAGGTGGCCTCGACCGCCCGTCGCCTCGACCGGGAGAGCAGGCGATGGGTCGACGGCAACAGCCTGCGCGTCAGGGTGAACTGCTGGCGGAAGCTGGCGGAGGGCGTTGCCTCCTCGGTGATGGTCGGCGACCCGGTTGTCGTGGTCGGCCGGCTCTACACCCGGGACTGGACCGACGACGCCGGCAACCACCGAACCATGTACGAGTTGGAGGCGGTGGCCGTCGGCCACGACCTGTCCCGGGGTAGGGCACGGTTCGCGCGCAACCGACCGTCGATGGCGACCTCCTCGATGGAGGAGGCCGAGGCCGAGGCCCGGGTGCACGGCGAGGCCACCGAGACGGTGTCGCCCGAGGAAGCTCCAGCGCTGCCCGACGAGCGCCCGCTCGACGACGACGGCGACTACCGGGGCCTGCCGGTGCCACCGGGCCAGGGCTTCGACTCGCTACACCTGCCGGCCGATCCCTTCGACGACCAGATCGATCTCGACGGGCTGCCCGACCGTGACGTGACCGGCCGGGGCGAGGCAGCCACCTCGTCGACTGGCAGCACCCACGGTCCGCTGGCTCGTGACGGCGGGCGGGACGGCGTCGACGCGGTCGATGTCGGGGACGGCGAGATCGAACCCGACACCGACGGTGGAGACGAGGACGACCTGGAGTTCCGCGACGAGGACGACGCCGACACCGCAGACCTCGGCAAGACCGACGGCGCTGGTCGTGGCCGCCGTGGCCGGGGCCGGCTGCCGGTCTCCGCCTGAACACATTCGGCCCGGGCGCTACCGGTCGGAAGGGGTCCGGCCGGGACGTGCCTGGTCCGGCGATCCGGCCCGGATAGGCGCCGGACAGCGGGTCGCCCGGATCGACGCGGTGGTCGCCTCCCCACCGCCATCCGGGCCGACCGAGGGTGGGGAGGTCGGTCGCGGCACTGACCGATCTCCCCACCCGAACCGTCAGGCGGCGCCTGTCGACCCCTTCCCGGGTTCAGGTGCTCCCGTGCTCACCTGCTCGGGGGACCTCCGGGGCTCGGGGGGCCTTCTGGGCTCGGGGGATCCGGGCGAACCACGGTCCGGCCCGGAGCGGCGGGCTGAATCCGATTGGTCGGGCTGCCGCTGCCGTATGACCCGGGGCGGCGGGGGCGTGGGGCGAGCCCGGCGTCGAGGATTGAGGAGGCGCACCATCGGGGTCTCGACGAACCGGAAGAGCAACCAGGCGGCCAGCAGGCTCACCAGCAGCGCGGCGACCGCGACGACCGGGCCCTGCCAGCCGGGGAACCCGCCGGTGTGCCCGGTGAAACGGAAGATGGCCTTGATCAGGAACACATGGACCAGATAGAACGCGAACGACACCTCGCCGAGCCAGACCAGCGGTCGAGACCGCCACGGCGACCAGCGACCGGTGGTGTCCGCCCGGGCCGCACTCGCGATCACCAGTACGTAACCGAAGGCCAGCACGGTGGTCCAGAGTTCGGCCCGGATCCACTCCATCGAGGCCACCCAGATCCCGACGAAGAGGCCGGTGGAGACGAGCAGACCTGGCCCTCGCCACTTCCCCCGCAGCATGAGTTCGGCGGCGGCGACGCCCATCCAGAACTCGAAGGAGCGTACGACGGGGAAGATCTGGGTGAACCACCAGCGGGCCGCCTCCGGCACCAGTTGCTGGCCCGGCCACATCGCCAGGATGAGCAGGGGCATGGCGACGACGACGGCGTAGAGCTGCCACGCCCGCATCCGACGGATCAGCGGCAGGACGAACGGGAGCGAGAGATAGAAGAACATCTCGCAGGCGATCGACCAGCTGACGTTGTTGATGCTGTAGAAATAGCCGTCGACCGGGATCCATGCCTGCACCAGGAACAGGTTGGCCAGCGCCACCTTCACGTTGACCGGGTCGGCCCAGTAGATCGCGAGCGCGATGACCACGGCAAAGGTGACGAGGTGGTTCGGATAGATCTTCGCGGCCCGACGCCGCCAGAAAGCCCGCTTCGTGTCACCGGGTCGGGCGGACCAGACCAGCACGAACCCGCTGAGGATGAAGAAGAACTGCACCCCGGAGAGGCCGAGCGTGAATACCCAGTCGACGATCTGGCGATATTCGGGCTCGGCGACGATCTGCATCGTGCCGACATGAAAACCGAAGACCAGCATCGCGGCGACCCAGCGCAGTCCGGTCAGGGACGGCAGCCGGTGCAGTGCGCCGGTGGTGGCGCCCCGTCCCGCCCGACCGGCGGCAGCGGTCGCCGTGTCGACGTCCGTTGCCGTGCCGGCATCCGCGCTCTCGGCACCATCTGCCGATCGGCCGGCCTCCTCCGATCGGCCGGCGGCATCCACTCGACCGGCCACCTCCGATCGGCCGGCGGCATCCACTCGACCGGCCTCCTCCGGTCGACCGGCCGCAGCCGATCGGCCGGCGGCGTCCTCGGTGGCGGGCGTCACACTGGTCATCGGACCTCCTCGATGGGCACATCGATGGCCAGCACTTACGCCTCCCGTCGGCTGGATTGTGCCGGGATGTCCGGTCGTGCGGAGCCTCCCGGCTGGGTACCCCCGCTGTCGCGAGTCCGCCCGCGACCCTATCCGGTGCCGAGGTGGCCCGGCGTGGCCGCGTACACCGCTGCCGGGGTGGCCCAGTGTGGCCGTGTGCACCGCCCGGCTCGCCGTACCGGTGGCGGCGCTGGTCAGCGTGGTGTTGATCGCCAAAGAGGCGGCGGGGCTAGGCTCCGGAGCGGGGAGGTGGTCGCCGTGCGGCCAGATGGCAGGTTGTCCGGAACCGGCCGCGCGGCGAGCCGACGCGGCCGGGTGTGGTCCGGCGGGACGGGCCGGATCGGCAGTCGGGGCGGGATGCCGGGGTGGCTGGGCAGCGGCGCGGCCAACGCCGCCGGGCTGGCCACCGGCTACGCACTCGACGCGCTCTTCGGGGACCCTCGGCGGGGTCATCCGGTCGCCGGGTTCGGGCGGTTCGCGGGTGCGCTCGAACGCCGGATGTACCAGCCTCGGCGTACGTCGGGGGCCGGGTTCGCGGCGGTGGCGGTCGGCGTACCGGTGGTGCTCGGCGGAGCGGCGGCGGTCGCCACGCGGCATCGACCGCTGGCCCGCGCGGCGCTGGTCGCCGCCGCCACCTGGACGGTGCTCGGCGGGCGGACGCTGCGGAGCGAAGCCACGGTCATGAGCCAGGCGCTCCGCCGGGCGGACGTGCCGGCGGCACGGCGGCGGCTCGGCCACCTCTGCGGGCGGGATCCGGCCGCGCTGGACGAGCCCGAACTCGCCCGAGCCACCGTCGAGTCGGTGGCGGAGAACACCTCCGACGCGGTGGTCGCACCGCTGCTCTGGGGCGCGGTGGCCGGGCTGCCCGGCCTGCTGGGCTACCGAGCGGCGAACACCCTGGACGCGATGGTCGGGCACCGGTCGGAGCGGTACGCCCGGTTCGGCACCGCCGCCGCCCGCCTCGACGACCTGCTCAACCTGGTGCCCTCCCGGCTGACCGGGCTGCTCACCATCGCCACCGCCCCGCTGGTCCGGGGCGACCGGGCGCGTGCCTGGCAGGTCTGGCGGCGTGACCGGGCGGACCATCCCAGTCCGAACGCCGGGCAGTGCGAGGCGGCGATGGCGGGTGCACTCGGCGTCCGGCTGGGCGGCCGTAACGTCTACTTCGGACGGTCTGAGGTCCGGCCGTTCCTCGGTGACGGCCCTCGGCCGGAGGCGCGGCACATCGACCGGGCCGCCCGGCTCTCCGGAGCGGTCGGGCTCGCCGCACTGGGCGTGGCGGTGGCGTACGCGGCGACCAGCCGGCCGCGCCGAGTCACGACCGGCTGGCTCACCCGCCGGTTGGGCCGGCTCGGAGCACCGTCCGAAGTGGAGCGGCGGTTCCCGGAGACGGCCCACTCCACAGCCTCGGCAGCCCGGTGAGCGGCGGGCTGCTGGTCGCCGGCACCACCTCGGACGCCGGCAAGAGCGTGCTCACCGCGGGTATCTGCCGCTGGCTGCACCGCCGGGGAGTCAGGGTGGCGCCGTTCAAGGCGCAGAACATGTCCAACAACTCGGCGGTGGTGGTCGGGGCGGACGGGCGGGGCGGCGAGATCGGCCGAGCCCAGGCCATGCAGGCCGCCGCCTGCGGAATCCCGCCCGACCTGCGGTTCAACCCGGTACTGCTCAAGCCCGGTAGTGACCGGTCGAGTCAGGTGGTGCTGCTCGGCCGGGCGGTCGACACCGTCACCGCCGGCAACTTCCGTACCCTCCGCCCCCGGCTCGCCACGACCGCCTTCGAGGCGCTCGCCGAGCTGCGCACCGACTACGACGTGGTGGTCTGCGAGGGGGCGGGCAGTCCGACCGAGATCAACCTGCGGGACACCGACTACGCCAACATGGGCCTGGCCCGGCATGCCCGGCTGCCGACGATCGTGGTCGGCGACATCGACCGGGGTGGGGTCCTCGCCTCGATGTTCGGCACCGTGGCCCTGCTGGACGCCGCCGACCAGGAACTCGTGGCCGGCTTCGTGGTCAACAAGTTCCGGGGCGACCTGGAGCTGCTCCGTCCCGGGCTCGACATGCTGACCCAGCTCACCGGGCGGCCGACGTACGGGGTGTTGCCCTGGCACGTCGACCTGTGGCTGGACGCCGAGGACTCGCTCGCCTACGGTCGGGTGCTCGGCCGACCGGCACCGCCGAAGGGCGGCGGGTGGCTGGACGTGGCGGTGATCCGGCTGCCCCGGGTCTCCAACGC
Source organism: Plantactinospora mayteni (assembly GCF_016862935.1). GTDB lineage: Bacteria > Actinomycetota > Actinomycetes > Mycobacteriales > Micromonosporaceae > Plantactinospora > Plantactinospora mayteni. The sequence continues at coordinate 161,839 of NZ_BONX01000049.1, read as the reverse complement.
CACCGACGTGGAGGCCCTGGCCACCGAGCCGGGCGTACGGGTCCGGTTGACCGTCGAGCCGGCCGAGGTGGCCGCCGCCGATCTTGTCGTACTGCCCGGGACGAAGTCGACCGTGGCCGATCTGGACTGGCTGCGTCGTACCGGGCTGGCCGAGGTGGTGCACGCACACGTGGCCGCCGGGCGACCGTTGCTCGGCATCTGCGGCGGCTTCCAGATGCTGGCGCGGAGCATCGACGACGAGGTGGAGAGCGGGCGCGGCCGGGTCGCCGGCCTCGGCCTACTGCCCATCGAGATCACCTTCGGCGCAGCCAAGACCGTGACGCGTTCGGTCGGCACGGCATTCGGGTCGGTCCCGGTCCAGGGCTACGAGATCCACCACGGGTACGTCTCCGGTGCCGACCCCGCACCGGCACCGCTGATCCACTATTCGGACGGCCGACCGGAGGGCGCGGCGGTCGGTCACCTCTTCGGCACCCACTGGCACGGCGCATTCACCTCGGACCGGTTCCGCCGCCGGTTCCTCACCGAGGTGGCCCGACTGGCCGGCCGGCACGGCTTCCAGGTCGCCCCGGACACCTCGTTCGCCGCCGCCCGGGAACGCACCCTGGACCTGCTCGGCGACCTGGTGGAGGAGCACCTCGACACCACCGCCCTGTGGCGGCTCGTCGAGCAGGGCCCGCCGGCCGGGCTACCGTTCGTCCCGCCGGGCGCACCGCCGGCACCCGCCCCGGCCCAGCGCGTTCCACGGAGATAACCGTCTCAGGCCGAGCCGGGTCGCCACCCGGCGCAGCGGCCCGACGGCAGACACCTTGGCCCGGCACACCGACGGTGGGCGGCCGGGGCCGGGCGCGTCGACGTGCGGTGGGTCACCTTCGTACGTCGGCCGGGGCATCGGCACAGGGCAGCCCGGCCCGCAGCCAAGCCTCGAAGCCGCCGACCAGGTCCGTCGCCCGCCACAATCCGAGGGAACGAAGGCTCGCCGCCGCCAGGCTGGAGCTGTAGCCCTGCCGGCAGACCACCACGATCTCGATGTCGTAGCCGACCGCCTCCGGGATCCGCGACCCGCTCGCCGGATCGAGTCGCCACTCCAGCACGGTGCGGTCGATCACCAGTGCCCCCGGCAACTCGCCCTGCTCCGCCCGTTGTGGATCGGTACGGGTGTCCACCAGCAGCGCCCCGTGCCGGCCCGCCGCGAGCGTTTCCAGCGGCGTCAGGCGGCGTACCCCGGCTCGGGTGCGAGCCAGCAGCGCGGCCACGCCCCGATCTTGATCAGACACTGGATCATTGTCTCCCCGGCCCAGATCAGCGGAGAGTAGGGTCGGCCGGATGGCACCCGTCGTCGAGTCGTACGCCGAGTTGGCGGCACGGATCCGGCGCCAACCGGCCCGGCTGGGGCGAACCCGACTGGTCGCGGTCGACGGGCCGAGCGGAGCCGGCAAGACGGTCTTCGCCGACAGGCTGGCCGACGCGCTCGACGCCGTCACGCCGGTGCTGCACACCGATGACCTGCTCGACGGCTGGGCGGACCAGTTCACCTTCTGGCCCCGGCTGGAGGAGTGGATACTCGCCCCGCTACGTGCCGGCCGGGCGGCACGCTACCGCCGGTACGACTGGACCCGGGGCCGCTTCGGGCAGGACTGGACCGTGCTGCCGCCCGCCCCGGTGGTGATCGTCGAAGGAGTCTCCAGCGCCCGCGCGGTCATCGCCACCGAACTGACCCTCGCCGCCTTCGTGACCGCACCGGCGGAACTGTGCCGGGACCGTACCCTGGCTCGGGACGGCGAGGCGCTGACACCCCAGCTCACGGTCTGGCGTCGCGGCGAGCGGGCGCACTTCGCCGCGGACCGTACCGTCGAACGGGCCGACCTGGTGGTGGACGGCGCCGCCGGCCCGGCGCTGGACGGCGCCACCTTCGTCCGGCTCCGGTGAGGAACTCCGTCCGGCTCCGGTGCGGCACCACGTCCGGGTCCGGTGACGGACTGACCCTGGTCCGCTTATGGACGTATCCGGATCGCTGCGGCACGATCGGCAGTACGGGCCGACGCAGCGGCGGGCGGGGGGACACCATGACGGCAGGCGGTACGAGTGGCACTCCCGCCCGACGGCGGGTGGTACTCGGCGGAATCAGCTCCCGGGCCTGGGAACATCCGGCCGACCGTGGCGCGCTGACCGCACTGCGCGAGTTGCGCGGCTTCGACGACGTGGTCAAGGCGTTCTTCGGGATGTGGAACGAGCGCGGTTTCCGGCTCTCCTACCTCGCCGCCGCGATCCGGGTCGACCACCGGCAGTATCCGCGGGTCTACCGGCTCTACGCCGAGGCGGGCGCCGCGCTTGACGTGACCGAGCTGCCGGAACTCTTCGTGACCCAGTCGCCATGGCTGACCGGTGAGGCGATCGGCCTCGACCGGCCGTTCATCGTGATCAGCTCGGCCTGTGTCAGCCAGTTCGACGACGACGAGCTTCGCTTCCTGCTCGGCCACGAGCTGGGCCACGTGGGCAGCGGGCACGCCGTCTACAAGACCATCCTGACCATCCTGACCCGGTGGGCGGCCAACCTGAGCTGGCTGCCGGTCGGTGCGCTCGCACTCCGGGCGATCATCGCCGCGATGCTGGAGTGGTGGCGCAAGGCGGAGCTGTCGGGCGACCGGGCCGGGCTGCTCGCCGGCCAGGACCCGGCGGCGGCGGTGCGGGTGCTGATGAAGCTGGCCGGCGGCGGCGACCTGAGCCAGATCGACACGGCCGCCTTCCTGGAGCAGGCATCCGAGTACGAGGGCGGCGGCGACCTCCGGGACAGCCTGCACAAGATCCGGATGACCGCCTGGAGTACCCACCCGGTGCCGGTGGCTCGGACGGCGGACCTGCGCAGATGGGTCGACTCCGGCGAGTACGCCCGACTGCTCGGCGGTGACTATCCGCGCCGGGAGGACGACGACCTGACCTCGGTATCCGCCGAGATCAAGGCTGCGGCGGAGTCGTACCGGGAGGCGTTCGGACGTTCCCAGGACCCGTTGGTCGGCCTGCTGCGCCGGCTCGGCGACGGCGCCAGTGACCTCGGCGACTGGGCCGGCGGCAGCGCGGGCCGGGCCCGCTCCTGGATGAACGCGGCCGGGGAGGCCGCCGCCCGGGCCGCCGGTCGTACCCGCCGAAGCGGCAAGCCGGGCGCGACCGGCCCCGCCGACCCGGCCGACCCGGGCGCCGGAGCCGACGGCGACGGGCCGGAACCGCCGGCCGAGGAAGCCCGGTAGCACCGGCTCGACGACTCGTCCGCGACGACCGAACGGCTTCGAGGGCTCGGCACGGGGTCCCGGGGACTCGGACGATGACGGCCCGGGGAGCCGGACGACCGAGAGTCCCGGGGACTCGGATGATCCCGGGCCGGGACCCGGACGCTGGGGAGCCCGGGGACCTCGGACGATCACGCTGGCTCGGCGCCGCCTACGATCTTTTCCATGACCACGACTTTCCGCACCGAGTCCGAACTGCGTGCCGCGATCGAGCGTGAGCTGCCCGGCGTACGGGCCGACCTGGAGCGGCTGGTCCGGATCCCCGGCATCGCCTTCGACGGTTTCGACCACTCCCAGGTCGAGCGTTCCGCCGAGGCGGTCGCCGAACTGCTGCGCGGCTGCTCCCTCGACGTGCGGGTGGTCCGGTCCGGCGGCCAGCCGGCGGTGATCGGCCGGCGTCCGGCGCCGCCCGGCGCGCCGACCGTGATGCTGTACGCGCACCACGACGTGCAGCCGGTCGGGGACCTGAGCCTGTGGCAGAGCGACCCCTTCGAGCCGGTGGAGCGCGACGGCCGGCTCTACGGGCGGGGCGCCGCCGACGACAAGGCCGGCGTGCTGGCCCACGTCGCCGCGTTGCGGGCCTTCGGCGACGCGCTGCCGGTCGGCGTGGTGCTCTTCGTCGAGGGTGAGGAGGAGTACGGCTCCGACTCGCTGGAGCGGCTCCTCGCCGAGCACCGGGACGAGATCGCCGCCGACGTGATCGTGATCGCCGACTCCGGCAACTGGGACATCGGCGTACCGGCGTTGACGACCTCGCTGCGTGGCATCGTCAACTGCTTCGTGGAGGTCCGTACCCTCTCCCAGGCCGTGCACAGCGGCATGTTCGGCGGCGGCGTACCGGATGCGCTGACCACGCTCTGCCAGCTCCTCGCCACCCTGCACGACCCGTCCGGTGACGTGGCGGTGGAGGGGCTGGTCAGCGCGGCGGGGGCCACCGTCGACTATCCGGAGGAGCGGCTGCGTACCGAGGCCGGGATGCTCGACGGGGTCTCGTTCATCGGCACCGGGCGGCTGACCGACCGGTTCTGGAACAAGCCGGCGATCTCGGTGATCGGCCTGGACGCACCGTCGACCGCCGAGGCGCCGAACGCGCTGGTGCCGTCGGCGAAGGCCAAGCTGAGCGTCCGGCTGGCCCCGGGCGATCAGGCCGCGAAGGCGTACGCCGCGCTGACCGAGCACCTGCGCCGGTACGCCCCGTACGGCGCGACCGTCACCGTGACCCTGGAACACGACGGCGAGCCGTGCGTGATCGACGCCACGGGCCCGATGTACGACGCGGCCCGGGCCGCCTTCCGGACCGCCTGGGACGGCGTCGAGCCGGTGGACATGGGCGTCGGCGGCTCCATCCCGTTCATCGAGACGTTCCGCCGGATGTTCCCGAACGCCGCGATCCTGGTGACCGGCGTCGAGGACCCGTACGCGCGGGCCCACGGGCCGAACGAGAGCCTGCACCTGGGCGAGTTCGCCCGGGTCTGCCTGGCCGAGGCGCTGCTGCTGGCCAACGTCGCCGAGGCGACCGCCGCCGGCTGACCCCGCCCGGCCTGACCGTCCCGGTCTGACCGCCCGGTCAGCGGGGTCTGGATCGAGCGTGCGGGATCGGGGCAGGGCGTGCGGGGGTCGGAACCCGGATCTGCGGGTCACGACCCCCGGACGCGTCGACACGCCTGCCCGGCGCGCGTATCCGGTTACTCGGAGGGTGGGGGTGCCGTCGACCGGCGCCGCCGGCCGAGCAGCAGCAGCACCGCGCCGAGGAGCAGGGCGCTGCCACCGAGCGCGGCGATCGGACCGGTCCGGACCCCGGTGATCGGGAGCCCGTCGTCGCCACCACCACCGCCCGGCTCGTTGATCAGGAGCTGCGCGGTGTTGCTCTTCGGACCGGTCTCCGTCGACGGGCCGAGGCCCCGGATCGTGATCGTGCCGTCCGTACCCGGTGCAGACTTGATCTTGACCCGTACGACGGACGACACCACGCCCTGGCCGGAGGCGGTCGCCGGCCACTGGCTCTCGGTACCGCAGTCGACCTCGGTCAGTTCGGCGACCGGCTCACCCTGCTCGTCCCGGAACGTGCACCACTGGCTGGGCAGCAGCACGGTGCCGCTCGGCGCGACGATCCGCCAGGCGGCGCCGCCGTCCGACGGCCCGTGGTTGGTGACCGTGTACGGCACCTCCACCGTGTCACCGACCGCGCCGGTGGCCGAGGTCGCGCGTACCTCCAGGTCGTGGCTGTTGGGTTTGGTCCAGATGCTGAACTCGGCGACGTTGGGCTCGGCACCGGCGGCCACCCGGGCCGGGTCGGCGCCGCCGGTCGTGGCCTGCCGGCCCGGCGTGCTCCGCTGCTCGCCCCCGCCCTGCTGCTCCGGCGTGCGGGGCTTGGCCAGGGAGTGCTCTCCGGTCCCGGCCCGCTGCTCCGCCTTGGCCCGCAGTTCGGCGAGCTTGCCGGCCAGCGACGGGCCGTCCGGTGCTCCGGCCTTGCGTTGGGCCTCGGGGAGCGGCTGGTCCAGTACGCCGGCCTCGAACCGGCCGGTCTCCTCGGCGGGCCCCGGCAGGTTCTTGCCGAAGACGACGTTGAACGCCGCGTCGCCGGAGACCGGATCGGAGAAGGCGACTCCGTTGCCCGGTTCCAGGATCAGGTGCATCGGGCAGGTCACCCGCTGCGGGCCGTAGACGTAGCCCTCCGGTGGCTCGCCGGGGAGGCCGTCGCCGTAGACGCAGTCTCCGTACCGCTCGGCGAAGGTCGCCCCGAGCGGGAGGGTGATGGTCAGCAGGAAGCCGGGCAGCGGGCTGTTTCCGAAGTTGAAGACGGTGGCGTGCAGCGGTCGCCGGTCGCCGCCGCCGACCCGCTGCTGCGCGGAACCGAGGTCGTCGACCTCGGCCACCAGGCCGGATCCGGTGGCCCGGATGCTCACCGGAAGCTCGTACGTCGCCGAGACCGCGCCGTCGGGGCCCTGGGCCGAGAGGCTGACCCGCACGGTCCCGGCCGGGCCTGGCCGGGCGTCCGGGGCACTGCGCAGCACGATCGGCTCGACCAGCCGCTCCTGGCCCGGCGCCAGGTCGCCGTGTCGGCAGTCCGCCGCCTTCCGCGACTGCCGGCAGTCCTCGGACCCGGACGGGACCGAAAAGAGGACGTCGCCGGTGGTGGGCTGGGCGTCGTAGACCGCGTTGACCGAGGTGGCCGGGGTGTCCCCGGTGTTGCGGAGGTGGAAGCCGATGGTCGTGCCGGCGCTGTCGATCGTCGCGTCGACCGGGCCGGAGACTTCCAGCCGGGGCTGCGCGGCGGCGTGCGCCGGGGTGGGCGCGACGGTGAGGGCGAGCGTCGCGAGCACTGCGGCGGCAGCCGCGCCGACCCGTCTGCCTGGGCGGAGGATGGCGTTCGTCATGACTCTCCGGGGGTTTCGCCGGAGCCCGGGCCCGGAAACGGGCCGCGTCTGGCTGGAGGGGAGTGTGGACAGAGGACGGATGTCCGTAGTCGAAAGATAGCCCACTCGTCCCACCAGCGGAGGTTCGCGGGAAGAAAGCGGAGAAAGCGCCCGGCGGGATCGCCGAGGCGGTAAGATTTAGTACATGAGTACGAACGAGACCATCGCGCGGCTCGACGCCGCGGTCAGTGCGCTGCGGGACGTCGACGTCTCCGCGTGGTCCGAGGATGCGCTCCGGGACCAGCTCGGCGAGCTTTCCACCGTTCTCTGCGCGCTCGACGCCGCCCTCGCCCGGGTGGCCGACGGCGTGCGTGCCCGTGGCCTACGCATCGAGGAGCCTGCCCCGGCCTAACCGTCCCCACCCAGCTCAGCCGGGGGACGAGGGCGGGCCGGCCGGAAAGTTGTCGGTGGTGGCTGCCAGGATGGAGCCGTGCGCTTTGTTGACCTGGCAGCCACCTCCGCCGCCGTCGCCGCCACCTCGGGGCGGCGGGCCAAGGTCGAGCTGCTCGCCGAGGCGCTGCGCAACCTCGCCCCGGAGGAACTCGTCGCCGGCTCGGGCTATCTGGCCGGAGAGCTGCGCCAGCGGCAGACCGGGGTCGGTTACGCCAGCCTCCGCGAGCTGCCGCCAGCGGCCGAGCAGCCCACCCTGACGGTGGCCGGCGTCGACGCGGCGATAGCCGAGTTGGCCGAGGTGCGCGGGCCGGGCTCGCAGCAGCGCCGCCGTGAGCTGCTGGCCGCCCTCTTCGGCGCCGCCACCGTCGAGGAGCGGCGGCTGCTGCTCGGCCTGTTCAGCGGTGAGCTGCGGCAGGGCGCCCAGGCCGGCCTGCTGGCCGAGGCGATCGCCCGGGCGGCCGAGGTGCCGCTGCCGGCGGTCCGCCGGGCCCTGCTGCTCGCCGGTGACCTGAAGACGGTCGCGGTGGCCGCGCTCACCGGCGGCTCGGGCGCGCTGACCGGGTTCGCGTTGCGGGTCGGCCGCCCGCTCGCGCCGATGCTGGCGCAGAGCGCGGCATCGGTCGAGGAGGCGCTGACCGCGGTCGGGCTGCCGGCTGTGGTCGACGTGAAGCTCGACGGCATCCGCATCCAGGTGCACCGCTCCGGCGACGACATCGCGGTCTTCACCCGCAGCCTCGACGAGATCACCTCCCGGGTTCCCGAGGTGGTGGCGGCGGTGCGCTCCCTGCCGGCCCGCGAGCTGGTGCTGGACGGCGAGGCGATCGCGCTCGACGCGTCCGGCCGGCCACGACCGTTCCAGGAGACCGCCAGCCGGGCGGCCACCAGGGGAGCCCGCCGGGCCGTCGGCGCCTCGGGTGAGCCGGGATCCGGCGACGGTGCCGATGCCGCCGAGGGCGGCACCCGGAGTTTCGGGGCGGCGCCGGTCGCACCGTCGACGGCCGGGTCGGTACGGGCGGTGGGCCCGGTGGACCTCTCCGAGGTGCCCCGGATCGGCACCTCCGGAACGGCGCCCGCCGAGATCCCCGGGCCGGACCGTCCGGTCGCCGCCGCCCCGTCGGTGCTGGCGGCGGCGAACACCAGCGGCGGAGTCGTGCTGACGCCGTACTTCTTCGACATCCTGCATCTGGACGGCGTCGACCTGCTCGACGCGCCGGGGCACGAACGCTGGGCCGCGCTGGCCCGCACCGTCTCGGCGGCACAGCTCGTCGAACGGATCACCGTCGACACGGTCGAGCAGGCGTCCGAGGCGTTCGCCGCGGCGGTCGACGCCGGGCACGAGGGCATCGTGGTCAAGGCGCCGGAGGCGGCGTACGACGCGGGGCGGCGGGGTGCCGCCTGGATCAAGGTGAAGCCGAGGCACACCCTCGACCTCGTGGTGCTCGCCGTGGAGTGGGGCAACGGCCGACGCAAGGGCTGGCTGTCGAACCTCCACCTCGGCGCCCGTGATCCCGAGACCGGCGGATTCGTGATGCTCGGCAAGACCTTCAAGGGGCTGACCGACGAGTTGCTGCGTTGGCAGACCGAGCGGTTCCAGGAGTTGGCGGTGGAGCGCGGTGACTGGGTGGTCCGGGTACGCCCCGAGCAGGTCGTGGAGATCGCCTTCGACGGGGTGCAGAGCAGTCCCCGCTATCCGGGCGGCGTGGCGCTGCGCTTCGCCCGGGTGCTGCGCTACCGCCACGACAAGAGCGCGGCGGAGGCGGACACCATCGACACCGTACGCGCCATCCACGCAGGTCGGCGTCCCGACTGACCGCCGTCGGGGAATCCACCCCGACTGAACCTTTTTCAACCTCCCCTTGCGGTCCGTCGTGGCCGCAGGCGCAAGTCGAGCCGCACACGCCGCGCGGTTCAGGTTGAAAAAGGTTCACTGGTCACGGGTTGCTACGGTTCGACAATGATCTTCCGGAACGCGCTCTACCGGCTGTACGTCCGCCGCCTGCGGGCACAGCTGGTCACCAGGTCACTGCCCCGGCACGTGGCGATGGTGATGGACGGCAACCGGCGGTGGGCCCGGAAGCAGGGCTTCGAGAACCCGAGCGTCGGCCACCGGTACGGCGGGGAGCACGTCGACGAGGTGCTCGGCTGGTGTGCCGACCTCGGCATCGAACACGTGACGATCTTCGTCGCCTCCACCGACAACCTGCGCAAACGGCCGTCGGACGAGGTCCGGTATCTGATGGAGGAGGTGGTCGAGCGGATCGTCGCCGCCCGGCTCGCCGAACGTCCCGGCCGGTGGCGGCTGCACCTCGCCGGGCGGCTCGACGCGCTGCCCGACTCGACCCGGCACGCGCTGAAGCTGGCCCGGGACGCGACCGCCGACCGTGGGGCGAGGTTCCACCTGACCATCGCGGTTGGCTACGACGGCCGGGCGGAGGTCGTCGACGCGATCCGCTCCCTGCTGGACCAGGCGGCCCGGGCGGGTACGACCCCGACGGAACTGGCCCAGCGGCTCACCGCCGAGGACATCGCGGCGCACCTCTACACCCAGGGGCAGCCCGACCCCGACCTGATCATCCGGACCAGTGGCGAGCAGCGGATGTCCGGTTTCCTGCTCTGGCAGGCGGCCTACTCCGAGCTGTACTTCTGCGACGCGTACTGGCCCGGCTTCCGGTACGTCGACTTCCTGCGCGCCCTGCGGTCGTACGCCGCCCGGCAACGCCGCTTTGGCGCCTGAACACCGGTCGGCTGACCGGGGCGGCTCAGATCGCGGCCAGCGAGCGTACGTAGTTGACCTGCTGGTGGATCTGCTGGACCTGGAACTGGTCGGTGACCGGGATCCGGGCGACGTACTGCCGCGCGCCGTTGGTGACAGTCACCTGCACCATTCCACGGTAGACGGTCTCCTTGACCAGCAGGAACAGCAGGCTGAACACGGTCAGTACGCAGAAGCCGACCACCGCCACCACGATCGCCCAGGTCGGAATCTTCTGCTCGCTCTGCCAGTAGTCCGCCACGTGCCACTGCGAGCCGGCCAGCGGGATGTCGCCGCTCGGGGTGCGTACCGTCGACGAGGTGACCGCGATCTCGCCGATCTGCGCGACCACCGGCTCCGGCCGGACCGGGGGCGACCACGCCGTTCCGCCGCCCGGCTGGCCTCCGCCCGGATAGGTCTGTGCCGGAACCGGATAGGTCTGTGCCGGCACCGGATAGGGCTGCGGGGACCCCGGATAGGGCTGCCCGCTGACCGGATAGGGCTGCCCGGGGTAGCCCGGCGTCGGGGTCGGCGGGTCGTCTGGGGTGGGCGGCGGCGGATAGCCGGGCGAGACCGAGGCGTCGGTCGGCCACGGATCGGTCGGTGCTGGCGGAGGTACGTCCTGCGCTCCGCCCGGGTCCACACTCATGCCGGCACTCCGCTGCGCTCCGTGCCGTCCTGAGGCACACCCGCCCTGAACTGGCTGATTCGCTCGCTTCGCTTGCTCATGCCGGCTCCTCCCCAGTGCCACACCGGCCCGCTCCGCAGACCTTAACCCGAACCGTGACGCCTGACACGCCGAGGTGCGTCCGGTACCACCGTCGACGGTCGACGGCTGACCGCCGATGGTCGGTCGGACGGGTATGCGGGTGAAGGGGGCGCTGGTCGGCTCAGGGGCTCGGGGCGGCGGCCGGCTGGTCCAGCCGGTCCGGTCCGGCCCGGTCCCGGTTGTCGTCGCCGTCCCTCAGGTCGCCACGCGCCTCCCGGCGGGCCGCCCAGCCGAAGCCGACCAGGGCCAGCACCGCGAACAGCCACCACTGGACGACGTAACCGCCGTTCTGCCAGTCGTTCTCGTGGCGGATCGGTATCGCCGAGAAGGCCGGATCGGCGGCCGGAGTCTGCTCGTCCAGCAGCAGGTATGCGGAGTAGAGCGGATAGGGCAACTCCCGGGCCAGCGTCGGCACGGCGATCCGGCGGGTCTCGATCCGGCCGTCCCGCCGGGCCACGGCGTCCGGCTTGCTCTCCGACAGGTGCACCCGGCCCACCACGGTCACCTCACCGGACGGGGCGGCGGGGACCTCGGGCCGGGCGAGCGCGCTGCCGCCGACGGCCGGTGGGATCCAGCCCCGGTCCACCAGTACGGCGCTGCCGTCGGCCAGCCGCAGCGGGGTGAGCACCTCGAAGCCGACCTTGCTCTCCACGGTACGGCTGCGGATCAGGATCACGTTCGTGCTGTCGTACCGCCCGGTCACGGTGACCCGGGTCCAGGCCGCGCCGGCCGGCGGCGCCTGCCCGGTCGTGCCGGCCGCGCCACCCGGTCGGGGCAGCACCTGGTCGACCGGCACCGGCGCGAGCTTCGCCGTCTCGTCGATCCGCTCGTTGATCGCGGCCCGCTCCTGGTAGCGACTCAACTGCCAGTTGCCGAGCAGCACCATCACGGTGGCCGCGGCCAGGGTCAGCGCGAGGATGCCCAGCCAGCGGGGCGTGAGCAGGAACCGGTACACAGCATGAGGCTACCCGGGCGGTTCCGCCGGTTTGCCAGGTGGCCGGCTCGGCGGACCGGCACGGCGCGCGGTGCCGGGTATCCTCACGCGCGTCGGTTCGATCGACGGGTCGGGCCGGGCCGTCCCTCGCACCACCACCGTCCGTACCATCCTCCGCACCGCCCGCCCCGGGCCGGTGACCGCGCCCCGAGGAGCCGACCATGATCGCCGCGCCGCGCGTAGTGGTGAGCGCACCGTCGTCCGGACACGGCAAGACCGCGATCGCGGTCGGCCTGCTCGCCGCGCTCGCCGCGCGAGGGCTGGACGCCGCCGGGTTCAAGGTCGGCCCCGACCACACCGACGCCGCCTATCTCGGACTCGCCGCCGGGCGGCCCGGCCGCAACCTCGACCCCCGGCTGGTCGGCTCGCAGCGGATCGCCCCGCTCTTCGCGCACGGCTCCGCCGACGCCGAGATCGCGGTGGTGGAGGGCACGATGGGACTCTTCGACAGCCTGGCCGGCCGGCCGGAGGTCGACTCGACCGCCGCGATCGCCACCGCGTTGCGGGCCCCGGTGGTGCTGGTCGTCGACGTGGGCTCGATGGGCCAGTCGGTCGCCGCGCTGGCGCACGGCTTCCGGGCGTACGACGAGATGCTCTGGCTCGGTGGCGTGATCCTGAACCGGGTCGCCTCGGACCGGCACGAGCAACTGCTCCGCGACGCGCTGGACGACATCGGCGTACCGGTCTTCGGTGCGCTGCGCCGACGGGACCTCCCCGCCGTCCTGCCGTCCCGACAGCACGGTGTGGTGCCGGTGATGCAGCGCGGCGTGGAGGCGTACCGGGGGGTGCGCCGGCTCGGCGAGGCGATCACCGGAGCCGTCGACCTCGACCGGCTGCTGGCGCTGGCCCGCTCGGCACCCCGGGTGCCGGTGACCGCCTGGTCGGCCGCGGAGGCGCTCGCCGAGTTGGGGCCGGTCGGCGAGGCGCCGGCCACCCGTACGGTGGTGGCGCTGGCCGGCGGGCCGACCCTGTCGTACTCGTACGCCGAGACCGCCGAACTGCTGGCGGCGGCCGGTGCCGAGGTGGTCACCTTCGATCCGCTCCGCGACGAGGTACTGCCGGCGGACGCCGGTGCGCTGGTGATCGGCGGTGCGCTGCCCGAGACGTACGCCGAGGAGCTGTCCGCCAACCGCCGGCTCTGCATCGCCGTCGCCGAACTGGCCCGTACCGGTCGACCGGTGATCGCCGAAGGAGCCGGGCTGCTCTGGCTGGCCCGGGAGTTCGACGGGCGCCCGATGTGCGGGGTGCTGGACGCGGCGGGGGCGAGCCTGGACCGGACCGTGGTCGGTTACCGCGAGGCGACGGCGCGCGCGGACACCCCGGTGGCCCGGATCGGTGCCCGGGTGATCGGCTACAAGCAGCATCGCGGGGTACTGACCCCACGGGCCGGGCAGACCCCGGCATGGAGCTGGGGTGGTGGCCCGCCGGAGGGGTTCGTCTGGCGCCGGGTGCACGCCTCCCAGTTGACCCTGCACTGGGCGAGCAGCCCGGTGATCGCCAGCCGCCTGGTCGCCGCCGCCGCGTCGGCCGGTACGCCCGCCCCGGCTGCCGTACCGCCGGCTGTCCCGGTTGCGTCGGCCGGTCCGGTGCCGTCGGCGGGTCCCGCCGGTCCCGCCGCGCCGGTCTCGCCGGCCGGCCTGGCCGGTCCGGCCGCACCGGTGTCACCGGGGCTGGTCGGGTCGTCGGCCCCGGTCTCCCCGTCGAGTCAGGTCTCCCTGCTGGGCCAGGGCACGCCGACTGCTCCGGTGTCACCTCCGGCACCGGCCGGTCCGTCCGCTCCGGTCTCGCCGTCCGCCCCGGTCTCGCCGTCCGCCGCCGTCCGACCCACAGGTCCGGCCGGTCCGGATGCGGTCGCGCCCCGGCAGTCAACTCCCGGCAGCGCCTCCAGGGGCACCGCGCCGTCCGCAGGTCCCGGCCCGGCCGGCCCTGCACCTTCCGGTGGCCGTGCTCCGGCACGCCCTGCTCCGGTCGGTCCTGCCCCGGCTGGCGGTCCTGGCCCGGCTGGCGGTCCTGCCCCGGCTGGCGGTCCTGCCCCGGCTGGCGGTCCTGCCCCGGCTGGCGGTCCTGCCCCGGCCGGCGGTCCAGCCCAGAGAGCGACCGGCACCGCGCCGTCCGGCGCGCCGAGGTCGGCCACCGGCATGCCCGGGACGGGACCGCGACCGCAGACCGGGCCGATGTCGGGCGGCGCGGCCGAGGCTCCGGGATCGGTGGCCGCGCCCCGTCCGAGGCCGGTACCCGGCGACGAGCAACCGGTGCCGGGAGGCGCCACCGACCGACCGGTGCCGGTCAGGGCCGGTGACGGCTCGGGTGTGGCGCCCGGGGCGGGCCGGACGGATATCGAGCCGGCGGCGGAGGTCGCCGGACCGGGCGAGGCGGCTGGGTCCGAGCCGGTGGCCGGCGCCGTGCCGAGCAGTCCGGCGGGTGGACCGGTGGCGTGATCCGGTCGGCGACCCGAGCGGCCGGCGTGTCCGTGGCCGCCCCGGGGCCGATGCCGGTGTGGAGCGTCCGAGGCGCGCGGCGTGCGCGGCCGGCGTGTCCGTGGCCCCGAGCCGGTGCCCGTGTGGAGCGCACGAGGCGCGCGGTGTGCATGGCAGTCGGGATGGGTGTACGGATCGACCAGGGCAGGCTCCCGCTCGGTGGCGAGCGGCCCGGCCCGGCCGCGAGCCGACCTGCGGGGCGGGGTCGGCATCGGCCAACGTGAGCGGGTGTTTTGGGTGGCGTCGGATCGGCAGCTAAAGCCGGTGTTTTGGGCAGGACGGCGGGCTTGGTGGGCATGAACAGCGGCGAGTGGGGTGAGCCGGCAGAATGAGCGGAGAGGTGGCGGTGCGCCGCTTTCCGACCTTGACCGTGTCGACGCCACGGGTGCACGTACGACCGCTGCGGGGGTCGGACGCGAACGCGGTCTCGGCGATCTTCGCCGACAAGCAGACCCAGCGCTGGCTGCCGTTCCAGCGCGAACTCGGGCAGATCGACGCCGACGCCTGGTGCACCGAGATGGCCCAGGAACGGCGGGACAGCGGCAACGGCGACCACTACGGCGTGATCCGGCGCGAGGACGAGCGGCTGGTGGGCTGCCTGTGGACCAAGCGTACCGACTGGGGAGGCCGGGTCACCGAGGTGTCGTACGCGATCGCGCCGGAGGCGCGCGGGTTCGGCATGGCGGCGGAGGCGGTCGACGCGATAGCCGTCGCGTTGATCCTGGAGCACGGTTTCCAACGTCTCGAACTGCGGGTGGCACCCGGCAACACCGCGTCTCGACGGGTCGCCGAGAAGGCCGGGTTCACCTACGAGGGGCTGCTGCGCAACGCCGGGTACGTGCACAGCGGCCGGGTCGACCTGGAGGTCTGGTCGCTGGTCGCCGCCGACCTGCACTCACCCGGCCACTGACCCGGTGCGGCCGTGCCCGGTCAACCGGGTCATGTCCGCCGTGCCCGGTCAGCCCGTCATCCCAGCCGTGCCCGGTCAGCCGGCTCGTCTCGGCCGTGCCCGGTCAACCCGTCATCTCGGCCGAGGGCGGGTTGAACTGGCGCACCGGCTGGTCCTTCAGCGCGTTCTTCAGGAAGCCGGCGACCGCGTCGATCGGAATGTTGGCCGGGCCCGAGCCGACCGGGTTCATCGGGCTGTCCGGGTCGGAGAGGAAGCTCGCGGCGGCCAGTTCGGGGGTGTAGCCCACGAACCAGGCGGCCCGGTCGCTGTCGGTGGTACCGGTCTTGCCGGCTACCGGCCGACCGACGATGCCCCGGACCCGGTCGGCGGTGGACCAGCCGCCGCAGGAGCCCCGGGCCGGGGTGTCCCCGGTGGGGCACCGGGCGGCGTCGGTGGCGGCCCGGGCCGCGTCGGCGCTGACCTCCTGGCTGCACCGGGGGAGCGCGATCTCCAGATCCATCCCGGAACCGGTCCGGTGCGTCGCCGGCATGCCGTCCGGCCCGACGATCGAGGTGACCGGCAGCGCCTCACAGAACCGTCCCTCGGCGGCGACCGTGGCATACGCGTTGGCCATCTCCAGCGGGGTGACGTCGGAGACCCCGAGGGTGAACGAACCCCACTTGTTCGCCTGGCTCGGCGACGCCTGCCGCTTGTCGATGTCGGTACGCCACTGTAGGCCCAACCGTTCGGCCAGCCGGACCACGTTCTCGGCGCCCACCTTCTGTTCCAGCCAGACGAAGTACGTGTTGACCGACTTGCCGAAGCCGGACCACATGGTCTGGTTGCCGGTCATCGCGCCGCTGGCGTTCGACGGGCACCAGTACCCGCCGCAGTCCGTCGGGCCACCGCTGCCGTCCGGGTAGATCGAGACGAACTTGTGCGGTGAGTTGAAGTCCGTGCTGAGCGGAAGCCCGGCGTCCAGCGCGGCGAGCATGGTGAACATCTTGAACGTCGATCCGGCCTGGTAGCCGGGGAGGTCTCCACCGCCGAGCAGCGGGACCACGGTGTTCGGGTAGTTGCCCTTCATCCGGCTGCGCTTGTCCGGGTCGGAGTGTGGGCCGTTCACGCTCTGGTCCAGCGAATAGGACCGGTTCACCGCCATCGACTTGACGTACCCGGTGCCGGGCTCGACCGCGACCAGGCCGTTTCCGTACGGGCTGCCGTTCGATACCCCGGCCTGCACCTGCTCGTCGGCGACCTCCTGGATCTTCGGGTCCAGGCTGGTGACGATGGTGTAGCCGCCCCGGCGCAGCCGGTCGAGGCGCTCCAGGGAGTTGCTGCCGAACGCCGGCTGTGCGGCCCACCAGGCTTTCAGGTAGTCGCAGAAGAAACCCCAACTGTTGTGCTCCTTCGGCACCGACATGCAGTCGTTCGGCGGGCTGCTGAGGCGGAGCTCGATCGGCTCGGACTTCGCCGCCGTCGCAGCCTGCGGCGACAGGTAGCCCATCGCCTGCATCCGGTCGAGTACGTAGTTGCGCCGGTCGGTGGCGGCCTTCCGGTCCGAGCTGGCCGGGTCGTACTCGGTCGGCGCCTTCACCAGCCCGGCCAGGGTGGCCGCCTCGACCGGGGTGAGGTCCTTCGGCAGCTTCGAGAAGAAGATCTCCGACGCCGAGTAGATGCCGTACGCCCGGTGGCCGAAGTAGGCCGAGTTGAGATAGCGCTCCAGGATGTGCGACTTCGTCGTCTCCTTCTCCAGGTCGAGGGCGAGTCGCATCTCGCGGAGCTTGCGCAGCGGCGTCTGCTCGGTGGCCTGCCGGGCCTCTATCGGGGTCTTCGCGCTGTCCCGCAGGGCCATCCGGACGTACTGCATGGTCAGCGTGGAGGCGCCCTGGGACACTCCGCCGGCCTGCTGGTTGGCGACGAAGGCCCGGAGCACACCCTTGGGGTCGACCCCGTTGTGCTCGTAGAACCGGGAGTCCTCCGACGCCACGATCGCCTGCTGGATGTACGGCGACATCTGCGAGATCGGCACGTACCGCCGGTGCTCCTCGTAGAAGGTGGTGATCAGGGTCGTCCCGTCGGCGGCGTAGACGTAGCTGGTCTGCGCGGGCACCGAGGCGAGCAGATCGGCCGGGGTCTTCTTGACCATGTCGGCGCCGACCTTGGCAGCTAGTCCGCCGACCGCGACGAACGGGAACAGCGCCGCCGCGACGACCACACCGGCGATGAGTCCGGCACGGAGCAGGGGTACGAGCCGACCAGGGGCAGGAGGGGTGGTGGGGTTGGTCACGTTTCCAAGCTAGGATAAATCTTGGTAAAACATGATAAAAATTCGCGGATGTGCGAGTCCCCCGACCGATCGGTTCGACCGCTCCCGATCCGCTCCGGAAAGCCCGCTGGCCGTCGCGGCCGGCCGACCGGCAGGATCATGCCCATGCACCGGCCCGCACCCGCACCGCCCTCCGTCGGGCCCGACCTCGGCCCCCACCGGCCCGACCTCGACCAGCACGGACCCGATCAGCACGGACCCGATCAGCACGGACCCGATCAGCACGGACCCGATCAGCACGGACCCGACCAGCACGGCCAGCATCGGCCCGGCCCTCTCGACCAGCACGGACCCGATCAGCGTGGCCAGCACGGGCAGCACGGGTTGCACGGCGAGGACGGCCCCGATCTCGGTCACCACGGTGACGTCGAGCTGGCTCCCGGGCTGGTGGATCTCGCGGTCAACGTGCAGCGGCACCCGATGCCGCCCTGGTTGCGGGAGCCGATTCTCGCCTCGCTGGAGACGCTGACCGGCTATCCCGATCCGGCCCCGGCCCGGGCCGCCGTCGCCGCCCGACACCGCCGACCGGCCGACGAGGTACTGCTCACCGCCGGGGCGGCGGAAGGGTTCGTGCTGCTCGCCCAGGCCCTCCGGGGAGCGCGCCGGCCGGTCGTCGTGCATCCCCAGTTCACCGAGCCGGAGGCGGCGCTGCGAGCGGCCGGGCACCGGGTCGAGCGGGTGCTGCTGCCGGCGGAGACCGGCTTCCGGCTGGACCCCGATCGGGTACCGGCCGACGCCGATCTGGTCTTCGTGGGCAACCCGACCAACCCCACCTCGGTACTCCACCCGGCCGACGTACTGGCCAGCCTGGCCCGTCCCGGCCGGGTACTGGTCGTCGACGAGGCATTCGCCGACTCCACCATCACCGCCGAGACCGGCTCCGCTGACACCGGGTCGGGCGACACCGGCTCCACCGAGATCGGGTCCACCGAGATCGGGTCCGGCGACGGCAGGTCTGCCGGGACCGGATCTGCCGCGACAGGATCTGCCGGGACGTTGTCCACCGGGGCCGGCTCTGTCGGGATCGGCAACGGGGGAGCGGTCGGGGGGATCGGTGAACCCGAGTCCCTGGCGGCCCGGCGCGACCTGCCGGGGCTGGTCGTCGTGCGGAGCCTCACCAAGACCTGGGGACTGGCCGGGCTCCGCATCGGCTACCTGCTCGCTCCCGCCGAGTTGGTCGAGCGGCTGGCGGCGGTACAACCGCTCTGGGCGGTCTCGACTCCCGCGCTCGCCGCGGCGGCGGCCTGCGCCACGCCCGGTGCGGTCGAGGCGGAGCGCCGGATCGCCGCCCGGATCGCCGTCGAGCGGGCATACCTGGTCCGGCGGCTGGGCGAGCTGCCCCGGGTACGCGTCGCGGGTACCCCGGCCAGCGCGTTCGTCCTGGTACACCTGCCCGGGGCGGCCCGGGTACGGCTGGCCCTGCGCGACCGGGGTTTCGCGGTACGCCGTGGCGACACCTTCCCGGGGCTGGGCCCCGACTGGCTGCGCCTCGCGGTACGGGACACTGCCACCACCGACCTGTTCGTGGCCGCGCTGGCCGGAATCCTGGAGGAATGATGTTGGACGCCACCCTCGCCGAGATCGGTCCACTCGACGAGGCGGCCATGGCCGCGGCTCAGGACCTGCACGCCAGGCTGACCAAGCCGGCCGGGTCGCTGGGCGCGCTGGAGGCACTCTCGGTACGGCTGGCCGGGCTGGCCGGCACCTGTCCGCCGCCGCTGCCCGAGCCCGCCGCAGTGGCGATCTTCGCCGCCGACCATGGCGTGCACGCCCAGGGGGTGACCCCGTGGCCGCAGGAGGTCACCGCGCAGATGGTGGCCAACTTCCTGGCCGGCGGTGCGGTGGTGAACGCGTTCGCCGGGCAGACCGGCGCCACGGTCACCGTGGTCGACGTCGGGGTGGCCACCCCGCTGGCGCAGCCGAAGGTACCGGCGCAGCGGTCGGGGCGGTCGACTCCCCGGCTGGTCAGCGCCAAGGTCCGGGCCGGCAGCCGGGACATGAGCGCCCGGCCCGCCCTGACCCGGGACGAGGCGCGCAGCGCGGTCGAGACCGGCATCCGGGTGGCGCACGAACTGCTCGACTCCGGCGCCGGGATCCTGGTCACCGGTGACATGGGGATCGGCAACACCACGGCGGCTGCCGCGCTGATCGCCGCCTTCACCGGAATCGACCCGGCCGAGGCCACCGGACGGGGCACCGGGATCGACGACGTTACGTACGCCCGCAAGGTGGCCGTGGTGCGGGCGGCGCTGGCTCGGCACGTACCCGATCCGGCTGATCCGCTCGGCGTGCTGGCCGCGGTCGGCGGGCTGGAGCACGCGGCGCTGGCCGGCTTCGTCCTGGGCGGCGCCGCGCGGCGGGTCCCGGTACTGCTGGACGGGGTGAGCGCGGTCGCGGCCGCGCTCGCGGCGGTCGCCTTCGCGCCGGACGCGGTGGGCGCGATGGTCGCCGGGCACCGCTCGGCCGAGCCGGGCGCGACCGCCGGATTGGACCGGCTGGGTCTGCTGCCGATAATCGACCTGGGCCTACGGCTCGGCGAGGGCACCGGCGCCCTGCTTGCCTATCCGGTGGTCGCCGGCGCGGTGCGGGTACTGCACGAGGTGGCCACCTTCGACGCGGCGGGAGTGTCGGAGAAATGATCATGTATCCGCTTGCGCTGCGGCTTGCCGGCCGGCGTGTGTTGGTGGTCGGTGGCGGGGCGGTGGCGACCCGGCGGGTACCGGCGCTGCTCGACGCGGAGGCCCGGGTGGTGGTGGTCGCCCCCGAGCTGACCCCGGCGCTGCGGGCACACGTCGACGCGGGCCGGGTGGAGTGGGTCGCCCGCGAGTTCGCGCCGGCCGACCTCGACGGGGCCTGGCTGGTGCAGGTGGCGGTGGACGATCCGGCCGCCGCCGAGGCGGTCAGCGCCGCCGCGCTCGACCGGCAGATCTTCTGTGTACGCGCCGACGACCGCGACGCCGCGACCGCCTGGACCCCGGCGGTGACCCGGCACGGCCCGCTCACCGTCGCCGTGCTCGGCGGAGGTGACCCGCGCCGGGCCGTCGCCGTCCGGGACGCGATCCGGGAGCAGTTGATCAGCGGAACGCTCTCCGGCAGGCCGGCGGAGCGGACCGGAGCCGACGGGTCGGTGCCGGACGGCGTCACCCCGCCCGGCCCGCCGGAGCGGCCCGTCGGCCGGGTCGCGCTGGTCGGCGCGGGTCCCGGCGACCCCGAACTGATCACGGTCCGCGGCCGGCGGCTGCTCGCCGAGGCCGACGTGGTGGTCGCCGACCGCCTCGTCCCCGGGCTGCTCCTCGACGAACTGCGGCCCGAGGTCGAACTGGTGGACGCCACCAAGATCCCGCACGGGCCGGCCGCCGCGCAGGAGGAGATCAACCGGGTACTGGTGGACCGGGCCCTGGCTGGCGCCCGGGTGGTCCGTCTCAAGGGCGGCGACCCGTACGTCTTCGGTCGGGGCGGCGAGGAGGCGCTGGCCTGCGCCGCCGCCGGGATACCGGTGACCGTGGTCCCCGGGGTGACCAGTTCGGTCGCCGCTCCGGCGGCGGCCGGCATCCCGGTGACCCACCGGGGCGTGGCGCACGAGTTCACGGTGGTCTCCGGGCACCTCCCGCCGGAGCATCCCGACTCGCTGGTCGACTGGTCGGCGCTGGCCCGGCTGCGCGGCACCCTGGTCGTGCTGATGGGGCTGAACAACCTGCCGGCGATCGCCGCCGCGCTGCGGGCGCACGGCCGCCCCTCGGAGACTCCGGCGGCGGTGGTGCAGGAGGGCACGACCGGGGCTCAGCGGGTCGTCCGGTCGACGCTGGACGAGGTCGCGGCGCACGCCCGCGCGGCCGGGATCCGACCCCCGGCGGTGGTGGTCTTCGGTGACGTGGTGACGACGTTGTCCAGCGCCCTGCCCGACCGGTCGCCTGCCGGAGAATAGGCTGCCGGCCGCAGCGCATCGTCGACACGATCGTGCAGCACCTCGACGACATTCGTGTCTGTCGTACCGAGTGGTTAGCATCGCGGGGTGCCTGAAGATCAGATTCTGCTGACGTTTCCTGACCCGCAAAAGCCAAGATACTGCCGGTTGCGGCTTGTCGGAACGCGGTTGACCAGGGCGAGTTGGGCCGGCAGCGGCAAGCCACGGGAGAGCGCCGTCGATTTCTTCACCGAGGACGGGGCACGTGACGCCCTGGCGGACGAGGTCGACAAGCGGCTGAGGCGCGGGTTCGTGATCGTCCGTGACCGGGACGCCGTGGCACCGGGTGAGGCGGTGCTGGAGTGCCGGGTCGGTCCGAACCGTTATCTGCGCGGCGTCGATCTGCATCCGGATGGCGGCACCCTGCTTGCCGTCATCGGGCTCTGGGACGAATCCGCGACCGAGATCTGTCTGATCGATGTCGTGACCGGCCTTCGGCGTCTGGTGCATTCCATACCCGGAAGCGGTGTGCAGCACTATTCCAACGTGCGCGACATGTACTTCGATCATGACGGTACGGGCGTCGTCTACCTGCTCGAAAAGGAGGTCCGGCGGCTGGACCTGGCTACCGGCGGGAGCCGGCTTCTGGCTAGCTGCCAGGGCGGATACGCCATAGGTCCCGCCCGGCACGGCTGGGACGGGACTCGGCAGCGCCTGCTGCTGATGGAGTACACCGGCTGGCTGAGCAATACCGGCTCTTTGAGTGGTCGTGCCCAGGTGGTCGATGCCGAGGGTGCGACGCTGTTCGAGGTGTCGACCGAATCGCCGACCCACTACCAGGCCGGCGCGCTTTCATCCTCTGGACGCCGGCTGGCGTTGTTGCGGGTTGATCGGGGGGCGTTGGACAAGCCGAGCGAGATAGAGATCTGGGATGTTGACGGGCGGCGGCTGGTAAAGAAAATAGAAAACTCTGACCACTTCTTCGATATCGACTTCGATCCGTCGGGGACTCTAGTGATCGGGGAGGTCTCGGGAAGGCTGCGCGCTATTTCCCTGGAGTCCGGAGAGCTGGCCTGGACATTTCCCGATGCGGGTCAGCCCGAGGATTCCTCGCTACACCGGTGGCGCTATTCCGTCGACGGCAGGTTCCTCGCAATAGTAGGGTCGGGGATCGTTGACCTGTTCACGGCCGCCAACCGGGAGCCGATCGGAGTACGACTGCGGGGCAATGACGGACGGCGGAATCACTATTTCCAAGGTCTCGCCTTTTCCGACGACGGGAGCCTGGTGGCCGCAGACTTCGATGGGCGCGGCGTCACCGTCCACAAGCTCTGAGTCTTCCTGGCCCGCCAGCGCTCGCGGGACGACCAGGCCGCCGCTGCCGTGGACGCGACTCGGCGCGGTCCACGGCAGCGGCGTACCGGTCAGCCCTTGACCATGTTGTCGAGCAGCAGGGCGCAGCGGATCAGCCCGAGGTGGCTGTACGCCTGCGGGTGGTTGCCCAGCCCACGCTCGGAGATCGGGTCGTACTGCTCGGGGAGCAGGCCGGTCGGGCCGGCGGTGTCCACCATCTGGGTGAACAGCTCCTCGGCGTCGGACCGCCGACCGGTGCGCAGGTACGCCTCGATCAGCCAGGCCGTGCAGATGTGGAAGCCGCCCTCCCGGCCCGGCAGCCCGTCGTCCCAGCGGTAGCGGTAGACCACCGGACCGCTGCGCAGGTCGGCCTCGACCTTCAGCACAGTGGCCAGGAACCGGGGGTCGTCGTCGGGCAGCAGACCCGACAGGCCGATCCAGAGCGAGGAGGCGTCCATCTCCTCCTCGCCGTACGCCACCGTGTAGGCGCCGGCGCCTTCGTGCCAGCCGAACTCCAGCACGTTGTGCCCGATCCGGTCGCGCAGCTCGACCCACTCCGGCCGGTCGCCGTCCCCGTGCCGCCGCACCACGTGCAGCGCCCGGTCCACGGTCATCCAGCACATCACCTTGGAGTAGACGTGGTGCCGGGGTGGCAGCCGGGCCTCCCAGAGCCCGTGGTCGGGCTCGTGCCAGCGCCGGGCGACCGCCTCGACCATGTTCTCCAGTACCCGCCACTCGGTGTCGCGTACCTCGCCGCGCAGGTCGGCGACCGCCGCCAGCAGGTCGGCGACCGGCCCGAACACGTCGAGCTGGAGCTGGTGGTTGGCGAGGTTGCCGACCCGGACCGGCCGGGAGCCGGCGTACCCGGGCAGGGTGTCGATGACCGCCTCGGCGCCGAGCTCGAACCCGTCGACGGTGTAGAGCGGATGCAGCCGCTCCGGGTGCCCGCCGGTGCGCTCGACACAGCCGTCGACCCAGCGCAGGAAGCCCTCGGCCTCGGCCAGCGAGCCGAGGTCGACCAGCGACCGGGCGGTCATCGCCGCGTCCCGGAGCCAGCAGTACCGGTAGTCCCAGTTGCGTACCCCGCCCAGCTCCTCGGGGAGCGAGGTGGTGGCGGCGGCCAGGATCGAGCCGCTGGCCTCGTGCACCAGCCCGCGCAGGGTCAGCGCGCTCCGCCCGACCAGGTCGCGGGCGGAGGTGGGCAGCCGCAGCCCGGCGACCCAGTCCCGCCAGGGCTGCTCGGCCATCGCCTGCCGCTCCTGCACGGGTACCCGGTGGTGGTCCAGGCTGTGCGAGCCGAACCGCAACTCGCAGGTGACCGAGCCACCGGCGGCGGCCAGGTCGACCACGGCCCGGGCCGTCTCGTAGCCGCCGTCGTTGACGATCTGCCACTCCACGCCGGGGGAGTAGAGCGCGATCGGCTCGTTGGAGCCGAGCACCAGCAGCCCGTCGCCGAGCGGCTGGAGCTGCACGGCGACCTGGCCGAACTCGGGCCGGGGCGCGAAGTCCAGCCGGACCCGGCCGGCGCCGCTGAGCACCCGGACCAGGGTCGAGTCGCCGCTGATCACCGCCGGACCGCTCGGCACGCTGTCGGCCGACGGCCGGTCCAGCCAGTCGGTGACGGTCAGTCCGGACCAGCGGGTCTCCACGGTCATCGTGCCCGGCCGGTAGCGCTGGCCGAGCGGCAGGCCGCCGCGTTCCGGTGCGATGCTGAAGTAGCCGGCCGGGTTGCCGCCGACCAGGTCGGCGAAGATCGCCGGCGAGTCGGGCTTGGGGTGGCAGAGCCAGCTCAGGCTCGCCTCCGGGGTGACCAGTGCGACGGTACGCCCGTTGGCCAGCATCGAGTGCCGCTCGATCGGTACGGCGCGCTCGCCGAAGAGCCAGTTCCGGCGTACCTCCAGGAGCAGTGCGAGTACCCGGGCGGCGTCGACCGGCTCCTGGATCCGGAAGGCGGCGCGGGTCTCGCCCGGCCCGATCTTGATGCCGACGTCCGGCCCGTGCAGCTTGGCGAAGGCGTTCTCGTCGGTGACGTCGTCGCCGAGGAAGAGGGCCGCGCTCGCCGAGAGCTGGGTACGGAGTTGTTCGAGCGCGGTGCCCTTGTTGGTGGGGATCACCGACAGCTCGATCACCTCCTTGCCCCGGGTCACGGTGACGTCCGCCCAGACGGCGGGGCCGGCGTCCACCGCCGCGACGACCTCGGCGGCCACCTCGGGATCGGCACCCCTGGTGTGCACCGCGATGCTGGCCGGCTTGGTCTCCAGGCGTACCCGGGCCCGGCCGGCGACGATCTGCCGCAGCTCGTTGCGGAGCCGGGTGCGTACCTCGATCAGCTCGGGGGAGAGCCGCTCGACGAAACCGATGTCGAACTCGGAGCCGTGGCTGCCCACCAGGTGCACCTCGCTGGGCAGCCGGGAGAGGGTGGCCAGGTCCCGCAGGGCCCGGCCGGAGACCACGGCGACGGTGGTCTGCGGCAGGGCGGCCAGCGCGCGTACGGCGGCTACCGACTCGGGCAGTGGCACTGCCTTGGTCGGGTCCTCCACGATCGGCGCGAGGGTGCCGTCGTAGTCGCAGGCGACCAGGAGCTGCGGCACCCGGGCGATCCGCCCGATCGCGGCCCGCAGCTCGGGGTCGATCGTGTCGAGGGTGCGGGGACCCCCGTCGAGCAGTGAGCCGGACTTCACTCGTCCTCCGTCTCGGGTACGCCCAACTCGTTGAGGAAGGACCGGGCCCAGTGTCCGACGTCGTGGGTACGCAGGTGGCGCTGCATGATGCGCATGCGGCGCCGGGCCTCGACCTTGTCGACGTGGACCGCACGCAGCAGCGCGTCCTTGACTCCGTCCGGGTCGTGCGGGTTACAGAGGAATGCCTGGCGCAGCTCGGTGGCGGCGCCGGCAAACTCACTGAGCACGAGGGCGCCGCCCGAGTCGGCGCGTGTTGCTACGTACTCCTTGGCCACCAGATTCATTCCGTCTCGCAGCGGGGTCACCATCATCACGTCGGCCGCGCAGTAGAGCGCGGCCAGTTCACTGCGACTGTACGACTGATGGAGGTAATGGACTGCCGGTACACCGACCCGGCCGAATTCGCCATTAATTCGACCAACTTCGCGTTCCACCTTGACCCGGAGTGCCTGGTAGTGCTCCACCCGTTCCCGACTTGGCGTAGCAACCTGCACCATAACCGCGTCGGGAACTGTCAACTTTCCGTCAGACAGCAACTCGCGGAACGCCTTGAGTCGAAGTTCGATCCCCTTGGTGTAGTCGAGCCGGTCCACCCCGAGGATCACCGTCTTCGGGTCGCCCAGCTCGGTACGGATCTGCTTGGCCCGGGCCTGCACCGCCGGGTCGACGGCCATCCGCTCCATCTCGGCGACGTCGATCGAGATGGGGAACGCGCCCGCCTTGACCTGCCGGCCGTCCACCTGGATCATCTGGCCCTCGTAACGGAGCCCGAGCAGGTGCCGGGCCAGCCGGACGAAGTTCTGCGCCGCCAGCCGCTGCTGGAAACCGACCAGGTCGGCGCCGAGCAGCCCGCGTAGCACCTCGGCGCGCAGCGGCATCTGCATGAAGAGTTCGATCGGCGGAAACGGGATGTGTAGGAAGAAGCCGATCCGCAGGTCGGGCCGGAGTTCGCGGAGCATCGCCGGCACGAGCTGGAGCTGGTAGTCCTGCACCCAGACCGTCGCGCCCTCGGCGGCCACCTCGGCCGCTGCCTCGGCGAACCGGGCGTTCACCAGCCGGTACGCCTCGCGCCAGCGACGCTTGTACGCCGGTGTTTCCACCGCGTCGTGGTAGAGCGGCCAGATCGTGGCGTTGGACTGGCCCTCGTAGTAGCGTTCGAGTTCCTCGGCGCTCAGCGGCACCGGGTGCAGCCGGATTCCCTCCAGGTCGAACGGCTCCGGTGCGGCGCCCACCCCGCCGGCCCAGCCGACCCAGGTCCCCTGGTGCTGGGCGAGCACCGGATGCAGGGCGGTGACCAGTCCTCCCGGGCTGCGGCGCCACTGGCGTCCCTCGGGTGTGGTCACCTCGTCGACCGGCAGGCGATTCGCGACGACCACGAACGAGCTACGTACGGTCACAATCAGTGCACCTCCGGTGATGACGGGTGTCCACCGCTGAGCGTACTGAGCGTAGCTGCGGTGCCTAACCCCCAGTGCCACAAGTACTGCCCTGCGGGATACGACGGAGAAACGCAAAGGTGATCATGACCACTCGGTCGGCGCGGCGGCGCTCCGGCGGAGGGTGATGTGGGCGGGACGGGCCGGACCTGTCAGGATTGACGACGGCGTTTCTTCGCCGCACCGCGTGGCCGGCCTGACACCGGCACCGCGGTCCACAGCAAGCCCGACGTCGTGGTCGGTCGTAAACACGGCATCCGGGGACATCACATCCGTGGGAGGTAGGCCGCACCGTGGCCCAGTACATCTACGTCCTGGAGAAGGCGCGCAAGGCGCACGGCGACAAGGTCGTGCTGGACAACGTGACGCTGAGCTTCCTGCCGGGGGCCAAGATCGGTGTGGTCGGTCCGAACGGCGCCGGCAAGTCCAGCCTGCTCAAGATCATGGCCGGCCTGGATCGGCCGAGCAACGGCGACGCCCGGCTGATGCCCGGCTACACCGTCGGGCTGCTCGCCCAGGAGCCGCCGCTGAACGACGCCAAGACCGTGCTCGGCAACATCGAGGAGGCGGTGGCGGAGACCAAGGCCAAGCTGGAGCGGTTTAACAAGATCGCCGAGCAGATGGCCACCGACTACTCCGACGAGCTGATGACCGAGATGGGCCAGCTCCAGGAGGAGTTGGACCACGAGGACGCCTGGGACATCGACTCCAAGCTCGAACTGGCGATGGACGCGCTGCGCTGCCCGGCGCCGGACGCCGACGTCACCCAACTCTCGGGCGGTGAGCGGCGCCGGGTCGCGCTCTGCAAGCTGCTGCTGGAGGCGCCCGACCTGCTGCTGCTGGACGAGCCGACCAACCACCTGGACGCGGAGAGCGTGCAGTGGCTGGAGCAGCACCTCGCCAAGTACGCCGGCACGGTCATGGCGATCACCCACGACCGGTACTTCCTCGACAACGTGGCCGGCTGGATCCTCGAACTCGACCGTGGCCGGGCCGTCGGCTACGAGGGCAACTACTCCACCTACCTGGAGAAGAAGGCCGCCCGGCTGGCCGTCGAGGGGCGCCGCGACGCCAAGATGAAGAAGCGGCTGAGCGAGGAACTGGAGTGGGTCCGGTCCAACGCCAAGGCCCGGCAGACCAAGTCCAAGGCCCGGCTGGACCGCTATGAGGAGATGGCCAACGAGGCCGAGAAGACCCGGAAGCTGGACTTCGAGGAGATCCAGATCCCGCCGGGCCCGCGCCTGGGCAACACCGTGATCGAGGCGCACTCGCTGCGCAAGGGGTTCGGCGACCGGGTGCTGATCGGCAACCTCAGTTTCTCGCTGCCCCGCAACGGCATCGTCGGCATCATCGGCCCGAACGGCGTCGGCAAGACCACCCTGTTCAAGACCATCGTCGGGCTGGAGCAGCCGACCGACGGCTCGGTGAAGGTCGGCGAGACGGTCAAGCTGTCGTACGTCGACCAGAACCGGGAGGGCCTGCACGGCGACAAGACAGTCTGGGAACTGGTCTCGGACGGGCTGGACCACCTGATGGTGGGCAAGGTCGAGATGCCGTCCCGGGCGTACGTGGCGGCCTTCGGGTTCAAGGGTCCCGACCAGCAGAAGCCGACCAAGGTGCTCTCCGGCGGCGAGCGCAACCGGCTCAACCTGGCGCTGACCCTCAAGATCGGCGGCAACGTCATCCTGCTCGACGAGCCGACCAACGACCTGGACGTGGAGACCCTCTCCTCGCTGGAGAACGCGCTGCTGGAGTTCCCCGGCTGTGCCGTGGTCATCTCGCACGACCGGATGTTCCTGGACCGGGTGGCGACGCACATCCTGGCCTGGGAGGGCGACGACCAGGACCCGTCGAAGTGGTTCTGGTTCGAGGGCAACTTCGAGGCGTACGAGAAGAACAAGATCGACCGGCTCGGCGCGGAGGCGGCCCGGCCGCACCGGGTCACCTACCGCAAGCTCACCCGTGACTAGTCCGGTACGGGCCCGTCCGGCCCAGGAGGAGCAGCTCGACGGCCGGCGGTTCGGCTACGACTGCACCCTGCGCTGGTCCGACCTCGACGCGTACGGGCACGTCAACAACGCCCGCTTCCTCACCCTCTACGAGGAGGCCCGGGTGGCGCTGATGTTCGCCGGCGGCCGGGCCTGGGGAGTCGGCTCGTTCGCCGACGGTGTGGTGATCTACCGGCACGAGATCGACTATCTGCGTCCGGTCGCGTACACGCTCGACCCGGCGACCGCCGAGCGCGCCCCGACCGTACACATCGAGATGTGGGTCGAGGACCTGCGGCAGTCCCGGTTCACCATCGCGTACGAGCTGTTCGACCGTACGGTGTTGGCCAGCCGGGCCCGGTCGGTGCTGGTGCCGTTCGATCTCGATCGGCAGCGACCCCGCCGGCTGACCGACGAGGAGCAGGAGTTCCTGCGGCGATATCTGGTCGAGCCGGCGGCCCGGGACGAGCCGGCGTAGGGGGTGGCTCGGTGCCCGCTGGGGAGAAGGCTACGGGTGGTGCGGGAGTGGCGACCGGGAACGGGCACGGGCTCGCCGGCCTGCCGGACGCCGGTGCCTTCCTGGCCCGGTTGACCCGGCTCGACCCGGGTGCGGTGGTGCGGCTCCGCTCCGGGGCCCCCGGTGCGGCGGCCGGGGCTCCGGACCGGACCGTGCTCTGGGCGCGGCTGCCCTGGGACGTGCTGGTGGGCCGGGTGGTCGCCGGGCCCGGTCCCGGCGACGCCACGGTCTCTGCCGCCGAGCTGCTGGCCGAACTCGGCCGGGATGGTGCGGCTCTGCCGCGGCGCCGGGACGCCGACTGGCGGTGGCCGGTGCCCGGCGGGCCCGGGACGGTGCTGGAGACGATCTCCGGGGCCGAACTGCGCCGGATCGCGGCGGCGGCGGCGGAGACCCTGCGTGGCGCGGCCACCGGCGGCGTCGCCGGCCGGGCGGTGGGCCAGCGCGCGGTCCGGGACGCCCTGCTCGACCACGTCGCGGTGGTGGTGACCGGACCGCCGCCGACCACCGATCCGCTACCCGGCCCCGGCACCGCCGGCACCGATCCGGTACCCGCCAGCGGCCGGATCGAGATCTCTCAACGACTGGTCCAGGCCATCGTCCGGATGGGCTTTCTCGGCTCCTCCGGCCTGCCTGGGCAGGACGCCGTACAGGTGCGGATCACGGGTCGTTGGGTCGGATTGGCCGCACCATTCGGAGTGGCATGGTCACAGAAAGTCAGCCAGCTTGCGATAAAACCGGCGCGTGATCACCCGAACGGATGAGGAGGTATGGTCCATCCGTCCTGGTGGTGCAGTTGGGGGGGTGCTTCAAGCCGGCTGTACGGGTACCGTCGGGCCTCGGATCCAACGCAACGTAGGCATGTGGATCCGCTGGGGAGTGAGGTGCGCAAGCGATGCCGTGGTGGTCATGGCGCCCCGGCCACGCCGGTGGCGGCGAGCCGGAAACTCGAAGCAGGATCGCGTCCGACGGTGCCGTCCGGGTCGGGCCACCGGCGCCTCGGGAGCCGGAACACGACTCCCGGCCGGAACCCGAGGCCAGGCCCGGGGATCGGGATTCCCGGCCCGGGGACCGGGCGTCGATCAGGGAGATTCCGCCGGTGATCGCACCGGTGACGCTACGCCGGGTCGGTGACGCACTGGACCTGCTCGACGTGCGTTATCTCGCCGACGGCGACGGCAGCCTGCTGGCCATGTGGGAGCGACACGCCGTGCTGTTCGCCCTGGAGGGGCCGGACGACGAGATCCTCGTCATGCGGGCGCGTCCACACTCCACCGTCCCGCCGGACTGGGCCGACCGGGCCTACCGGGTGGTCAACGAGTGGAACCACACCCGCCGGTTCTGCAAGGCGTACGTCGGGGACCCCACCGAGCGCGGTCAGTTGCCCATCTACGCCGAGTTGCAGGTGCCGTTGAGCGCCGGCGCGCACGACGCCCTGCTCGTCGAGATGCTGGACTGCGGAGCGGCGGTGGCGACCACCTTCGTCGACTGGCTGCACGACGAGGGCGCCCTGCTCTAGGGGCGGACGCCCGCGCTCAGTGTGCCGGCCCCGGCGTCTCGTCCATGGTGTTGACCATGAAGTACGCGGCCCGTTCGAGGTACTGCCAGAGCGTCTCGTCCTGCTCCGGCGAGAGTTCCAGCCGGTCCACGGCCCGGCGCATGTGCCGTAGCCAGGCGTCCCGCTCGACCGGCCCGACCCGGAACGGCGCGTGCCGCATCCGGAGCCGGGGATGCCCACGCTGCGCCGAGTAGGTGTTCGGCCCGCCCCAGTACTGGATCAGGAAGAGCGTGAGCCGGTCAGCCGCCGGGCCGAGGTCCGCCTCCGGGTACATCGGCCGGAGCACCGGGTCGGTGGCGACACCCGCGTAGAACTCGTCGACCAGTCTCCGGAAGGTCGGTTCGCCGCCGATCTCCTCGTAGAAGGTCGCCGACGGGCGGGTCTGCTCTCGCTCACCTGCGGGATTCACCGCTCCATCCTGCCATCCGGCTCGGCGATCGACCGCAGTCGGAGCCGTCGCCCCGGTGCGGGCTGGCTCACAGCACAGCGGTGCAGGGGCTCAGACCGCGCCGATGCCGGCCTCGGAGGAGGGCGGCCGGGGGTTGGGCGGGGACGTCTCCGCCGGCCGCTTCCCCGGCCCGACCGCGGCCTGGGGGTCGGCGGAGCGGCGCCGGGCCTCCGCGATCGCCGCGTCGAACCGCTCGGCCTGCGGCCAGCGCAGCGCCAGCAACAGCATCAGCAGCACTCCGGCGGCGCTCCACAGCCCCACCACCCGGGGAATGGTGAACCGCTCGGCCAGCAGGCCGGTGGCGAGTACCGCCACGCCCTGCGTCACCTGCACGCCGGTGTTCATCACGCCGTTCGCCCGGGCCCGGTAGCCGTGCGGCAGGGCCAGCACGAACAGCCCGTTCGTCACCGGCATCAGCCCGGCGACCGCGAAGCCGGCGACCGCGGCCAGCAGCGCGACCACCACCGGCGGCGGGTCGAACAGGGCGGGCACCAGGGCCAGCGGGGCGAGTACCGCGAACGGCCGCACGAGGGACCGGCGCAGCTCCGGCCGGAGACCCCGGCCGACCAGCAGGCCACCGAGGATGAAGCCGGCCGGTGCGGCGATCATGATCAGTGCCTGGGTGGCGCTCCGGTCGGCACCCGAACCCGCGAACTCGGTGGCCCAGGCCGCGGCGAGCCCCTCCGGCACGATCGCGAAGAGCATCGCGCAGAACACCATGATCGCGATGGCCCGCAGCACCGGGGTGCCGAACACCAGGGCGAAGCCGGCGCCGGTCTCCCGGAGCAGATTCCGCCGGCCCTGCTCGGGCGGTACGGCGGGCCGGTGCCGGACACCGAACCAGAGGATCGTCGCGGAGAGCCCGAAGGCGGCGGCGTTGAGCAGCAGGGCCAGCGCCGGACTGTAGAGCGCGATGCCGGCCCCGACGGCGTAGCCGAAGACCTGTGCCGCCTGTGCCGTGCTGCCGTGCAGGGAGAGCGCCACCACCAGCCGGTCTCCGCTGAGCAGCAGCGGGAGCATCGCGGACCGGGCCGCTTGGCTGGGCGGATTCGCCAGGGTCGCGGCGAAGAGCAGCGCCAGGATCACCGGCGTGTCCAGGCCGTCGATCGCGATGGCGGCGTACAGCGGCAGTCGGACGAGGTCGCAGATCACCATGACCGTCCGGTACGGGTACCGGTCGGCGAGCGTGGTGAGCAGTGGGCCGCCGATCAGCCACGGAAGGTAGCTGATGGCGAAGGCGGCAGCCGAGAGGGCCACGGACTCGCTCTGCTGGTAGACCAGCAGCGTGACGGCGGCCTTGGCGAGATAGTCGCCGGTCCAGGTCAGTACGGTGGCCGCGAAGACCGCCCGGTATTCACGCTGGGCGAACACCTCCCGAAAGGTTGCCGGCCGCTCGGGAGTGTGTGTCTCTTTGGACACCGGTGGGCCTCCATCGTTCTCGACCGCTGACCAAATGTGATGGGGCTGCCGGGAACGTTAGACGTTCGGATCAGCAAGGTCTTCGTTACGCTCCGGGAGGGAGCTAGTTCTGGATTCTGCCCGATCGTATGACGACTGGCTAGGGCGAACGGATAGATCGTCGCATCTCCGACTGGTCGAACGGACGATACCCGACCGCCCGCGCGGTACGCGACCCCTGACGGGCGGCCCTCCGTCCGGGCCGTCCGGTACGCCCACGGCACCGTCCGGGGTACCCCGTGCCGACCCGTTCCGAGGGTGCGGCAGCCGGCCGGCGAGGCGCCGGTTGCCATACGCCCACGGGGTGATCACGCTGGATGGCGCGCTCAGGTGGCTCCACCCTGGCCGGTCTCGCCGTCGGCCGGTGGGGTCGACGGCCGGGGGAACATCCTGGTCGCCGCGATGCCGGCGGTGATGCCGGAGTTCTCCAGCGCCTCGGCCAGCCGGCGGCGCAGTTCGCGGGAGACCGGGAGTTGCCCCTCGGCGGTGGTCTTGGCGACCGTCCGGATCACCGAACCGTCCACGGTGATCTGCTCGACCCCGACCACCTCCGGCGGCTCCATCAGCTCGGGCGCCAGCTCCGGGTCGACCGCGACCGAGGCGGCGGCGGTCCGCAGTACCGCAGTGGCCTCCTCGGTACGGGCGAAGCCGATCGGGATGTCCACCACGACCATCGCCCAGCCCTGGCTCTTGTTGCCGACCCGGATGATCTCGCCGTTGCGGATGTACCAGACCACCCCACGGGCGTCCCGGACGGTGGTGATCCGCAGGCCGACCGCCTCGACCACCCCGGTCGCCTCGCCCAGGTCCACCGTGTCACCGACCCCGTACTGGTCCTCCAGCAGCATGAACAGCCCGGCGAGCAGGTCCTTGACCAGCGTCTGGGCGCCGAACCCGAGGGCCAGGCCGGCGATGCCGGCACTGGCCAGCAACGGGGCGAGGTCGAAGCTGAGTTCGCTGAGGATCTGTAGCACGGCGATCGCGAAGACCACCGCCGTGGTCATGCTGCGCAGCACCGAGCCGATCGCCTCGGCCCGCTGCCGGCGCCGTTCGGGTACGACGGCCTGCGGGTCGGGCGCGGCGCTGGGGATCCGTTCCCGCAGCGGCCGGAGCACCGCCGGGATCCGGCTCTCCGAGGTGCTCCGCACCAGCCGGTCGATGGTCCGGTGCAGCAGGAAGCGGAGCAGGATCGCCACCAGCAGGATCAGCACGATCGTGGCCGGCTTGATCAGGAAGAGGTTGCTCCCCTCGGCGAACCACGCCGACTTGGTCACCCCGAAGACCAGGTCGCAGAGCGGAGTGTCCTGGCAGCTCGGCTTCGGGTCCGGCGTCTCGGGCTGCGGCATTCCGAGCCCGGCGGCAGTGATCAGCGTCGTGGGGTTCACGGTTGCCTTCGTACCGTACCGGCGTCCGCCGGTCTCGGCCGACCCGCCGCCTCGTGGCGGACGCCCTGGCCAGGCCGGCGCCCACGCCACCTCGGACCCGGGTGGGGGACGGAACCGGTCATCTTGCCACGGGACGTGAAAGCTTTCTGCGGGACCCCCGATTAGTACGTGCAATCGCGCCAGCTATCGGGGACTATTGGCGCACGGACGCCGGTGATCTGCCGGCGTCGGCCGTGGTCGTGGCGGCCTGTCGGTGCGTGCTGCCGACCGGCCACCGGGGGCGGGGCCGGCACCAGGCGGGCGAGGGAGCGGACGCGAAACAACCGAGAGGGTGAGCGCGATGCCTGACATACGACCCACGGTGGGCTCCGGAGCGTTGGTGCTCAATGCCACCTATGAGCCGCTGTGTGTCGTTTCAGTGCGTCGAGCCGCCATCCTGGTTCTCTCCGCCAAGGCCGTCTGCGTGGCCGACGGGGAGGGGATCCTGCACAGTGCCCGCAACTCCCTGCCGGTGCCGTCGGTGGTCCGGCTGACCCGGTTCGTCCGGGTGCCGTACCGGACGCACGTCGGGCTCTCCCGCCGGGCGATCTTCGCCCGGGACAACTGGCGCTGCGTCTACTGCCGGGGCCCGGCCGAGACCATCGACCACGTCTTCCCGCGCAGCCGGGGCGGCCGGCACGCCTGGGAGAACGTCGTGGCGGCCTGCGCCAAGTGCAACCACACCAAGGGTGACAAGACCCCGGCGGAGCTGGGCTGGCGGCTGCACTCGCTGCCGGCCGCGCCGAAGGGCATCGCCTGGCGGGTGCTGGGGCACCGGGCGCCGGACCCGCGCTGGGCGGACTGGCTGGACCTGCGCGAGGCCGAGGCCGCCTGAGCACCTCAGGTGTGCCGGGCCGAGACCAGGGACGCGAAGACGATCACGTTGTCGGCGTACCCGGTGGCGCCGCCGACCCAGCGACCGCCGCAGGTGATCAGCCGGAGCGAGGGCCGACTGAAGTCGCCGTAGACCCGGTCGACCGGCAGCTCCGACTTGTCGAACCGCTTGACGGAGTTGACCTCGAAGACCGCCACCGACTCGTCCTCCCGGTTGATCTCGATCTTCGAGCCGGGGCGCAGCCCGGCCAGGTCGTGGAAGACGGCCGGCCCGGTCCGGGTGTCGACGTGGCCGACGATCACCGATGGCCCGTACTGGCCCGGGGTCGGGCTCTGGCTGTACCAACCGGCCTCGTCGCGGCGGTCCGACGCCGGTACCTCGATGGTGCCGTCCGGTGCGACCCCGACCGGATGCACCTGTGCGGTCAGGCCGAGCGACCGGATGCCGATCCCGACCGGCGGGCTCGACTCCAGCACCGGAAACTTTCGGGGCGGCGCCGGAGCGCCGAACGGCATCCCACTGGGCAGCAGGGTGATCCCGGTGACGCTCTGCACCCCGAAGAGGGTGACGAGCAGGCCCAGCAGCAGGGTGATCACGGGTGCCGGTCCGGGACGCCAGGCCCACCGACGCCGGTTCGTCCGTCGGGCCCGCCGGGGTGGCGCCGGGTCCAGGGTGCCGGGCGGGGTGCCGTCGGTCGGATCCGGGCTGGTGATGCTCGCCGCGGTGGCCTGCCGGGC
Source organism: Plantactinospora mayteni (assembly GCF_016862935.1). Taxonomy (GTDB): domain Bacteria; phylum Actinomycetota; class Actinomycetes; order Mycobacteriales; family Micromonosporaceae; genus Plantactinospora; species Plantactinospora mayteni. The sequence goes on along the minus strand of NZ_BONX01000049.1, from coordinate 126,200 downwards.
GAGCCGGGCCGTACGGCGTCGCCACCGGCCGGTACGCGCCCACCACCGGCCGGTCCGGCCCCGCCACGTGCCGTCGCCCGTGGGGAAGCGGAACATGCCCGATCCGCGGGTCAGCTACTCGGTTCGGCACGCCGTCGCCGGCCGGCCATCCCGAACCCGATCGCGAGCACGACGATGCCGAGACCACCGGCGATCATCATCGCCCCGCCCGGGCCGGTGGCCGTACCGCCGCCACCGGTGGCCGGCCCCTGGCTGCCCTGACTCATGTTCACCACGGTCAGCGTGGTGGTGGCGTTGTTGCCGTTCTGCTGGCAGCTCAGGTTGACCGCGTACGCCCCCGGCGCCTTGCTGCCCGGGACCGTCACCGATGCGGTGAGGAAGCCGTTGTCGGGCCGCAGGATCACCCGGCCGAAGGCGTCCGAGTGCACCGTGGCCTGCTGGTTGTTCGCGCCGTCGCAGCTCGCCCGGATGTTGACCCGGCTACCCGCCTGGACGGTGTTCGGGGTGACCTCCACGAAGGTGTTCGGTCCGGCCCGTACCTCGGTCACGTTCCCGAACAGTGGCCCGGGGACCAGGGCGGCTACGGTGACGCCGGCGGCGATCGTACGGCCGACGACCTTGGCAGTGAGCATGACTTCCCTCCCCGGCGGTGCATCCCCTCGGCCGGGCACCCGTCGCGTCGGGCGCGGATCGGGTGCGCGACCGTCGTCGGGTGACGTGTTCCCACCGACCCGGAGCACACACGCCTCCGGGCGGGCCGACAACCGGACTGTCGCCCCGGTCAGCCGCCCTGCGCGGGGGGAATCGGGAGCACCGGGTGCCAGTCCAGCGGGCTGGAGAGCACCATCGTGCTCGACGGCTGCCCGTACGGGGCGAGACGGTCGATGACCTGCTCGAACGCCTCGATCGACTCGGCCGCGACCTTGAGCATGCTGCACGCGTCCCCGGTGATCCGGTGTATCTCCAGGATCTCCGGCCAGTCCGGTACCTCCGGGTCGCGGAGGATGCAGCGCGCCCCGTAACAGGACATTCGGATCATCGCCACCACGTTCCGGCCGGCCCGGGCCAGGTCGACGTGCGCGTGGTACCCGGTCACCACGCCGGCCTCCTCCAGCCGGCGGACCCGTTCGGCGACGGCCGGCGGCGAGAGGTGCACCCGGCGGGAGAGTTCGCTGAACGAGAGCCGGGCGTCGGCCTGGAGTTCCCGGAGCAGCGCCCAGTCCATGTCGTCCATCGTCGTTCACTCCCCGTGACGTAACCGCGAATCCTCGGATCAACCTTTCAAACGTTAAGCCACTCCGGTGCCGAACCACCCAACCGCTGGATCTGGGCTCGTACCGCCGTTGGTCCGGCATTCCGTCCGGCGGTGGGGCGGAGAGATCATGACGGTAGCGCGTAACGGAACGGAGGCGACGGTGGAGAGTACCCAGCGGCAGCGGCGACCCGGCCGACCCCGGGTACGCCCGGCCAACGCCGCGCAGCGGGCCGCCCGGGCGGCGGCGAACGGTGGCGAGCCGACCCTGGAAGCGGCCGAACGGACGCCGTACGACGCGTACGTGCACGCGAGTACGCTGCACCGCCTCCAGCAGCCGCTGAGCCGGGATCCCGGCGAGATGTCGTTCCTGATGGTCAGCCAGATCATGGAGCTGTACTTCGGGCTGACCTGCTTCGAGCTGCGCGGGGCGCGGCAGCGGCTGCGCGCCGACGACCTCTGGGGCGCACTCGCCCCGCTGCACCGGGCCGCCCTGCACCTGGAGGGGCTGAACGCGGCCTGGCGCGGACTGCGCTGGATGACTCCGGCGGACTTCAACCGGTTCCGTAACCTGCTCGGCGAGGGCTCCGGGTTCCAGTCCGCGATGTACCGGCAGTTGGAGTTCCTGCTCGGGCTGAAGTCCGCCACCCTGGTCCGGCCGTTCCACCGGCAGCCGAAGGTGCACGCCGAACTGGTCGAGACGCTCCGGGCGCCGAGCCTCTGGGACGAGGTGACCGCCCTGCTGGCCCGCCGGGGCTTCGCGCTGCCGGACGCGCTGCTGCACCGGGACTTCTCCGCCGAGGCCGAGCCGAGCGCCGAGCTGACCGCCGCCTGGGTGGAGATCTACGCCGACACCGGGCCCGACAACCACCTGCGACAACTCGGTGAGACCCTGGTGGAGATCGTCGAGCAGTTCGACGACTGGCGCGCCCAGCACCTCAAGGCGGTACGCCGGACCATGGGCGCGAAGGTCGGCACCGGCGGCTCGGCCGGCGCGGCCTGGCTGCGCCGGAGCATGGCCCGGGAGGTCTTCCCCGAGCTGTGGGCCGCCCGCACGGACATGTAACGCCGGAGATGGAGTGCGCGCCGTCACCGCCCTGGCGTGTGCCGGACTGCGAGCGACAGCGGCGGGACCGCCCCGGGGTGTGCCAAGGTGCGAGCGACAGCGGCGGGACCGCCCCGGGGCGCCGACGGTGAGCGACAGCGGAGTACCGCCCCGGGCGTGCCGGGGCGAGCGACAGAGGAGTGACGAGCGGATGACCAGCCTGGAGCAGGAGGCGGCGGCCCGGCGCCGCGACGAGGCCGAACCCGGCCACCGGCACCTGTTCCACGTGCCGCCGGCCGAGGGCGGCCGGTACGCCGAGAGCGCCTACCTGGTCGGCAACTCGCTCGGGCTGCAACCCCGGGCCGCCCGGGCCGACCTCGACGCCGAGCTGGAGACCTGGGCCACCCGTGGCGTCTCCGGCCACTTCTCCGGCGACCGGCCCTGGGTGCCGTCGTACCGATCACTGACCGGGCCGAGCGCGTCGCTGGTCGGCGCCCTGCCGGCCGAGACCGTGGTGATGAACTCGCTGACGGTCAACCTGCACCTGCTGATGGTCTCGTTCTACCGGCCGACGGCCGGCCGCGACCGGATCGTGATCGAGGACACCGCGTTCCCGTCCGACAGCTACGCGGTGCGCAGCCAGGCCCGGCACCACGGGCTGGACCCGGACGAGGCCGTGGTCCGGCTGCGCCCCCGCCCCGGCGAGGAGACCCTGCGTACCGAGGACGTGCTCGACTACCTCGACCGGGAGGGGCAGCGGGTGGCGCTGGTCCTGCTCGGCGGGGTCAACTACCTGACCGGCGAGCTGATGGAGATCCCGGAGATCACCGAGGCGGGGCACCGGGCCGGCGCCCTGGTCGGCTGGGACCTGGCGCACGCGGTCGGCAACGTGCCGCTGGCACTGCACGACTGGGACGTGGACTTCGCCGCCTGGTGCACCTACAAATACCTGAACTCGGGTCCGGGGGCGCTGGCCGGGGCCTTCGTGCACGAACGGCACCTCGGCGACCCGACGGTGGACCGGTTCGAGGGCTGGTGGGGTACTGACGAGGCGACCCGGTTCGAGATGGCCCCGGTCTCCCGGCCACCGGCCACCGTGGAGGGCTGGCTGATCTCCAACCCGCCGGTGCTGGCGATGGCCCCGATGCGCAGCGCCCTGGCCATCTTCGCGCAGGTCGGGATGCCCGCACTGCGGGACCGCAGCGAGCGGTTGACCGGCTTCCTCGAAGAACTGCTCGACCAGGTCATCCCGGGCCGGCCGCTCACCGTGCTCACCCCGCGCGATCCGGCCCGGCGCGGCTGCCAGCTCTCCGTCCGGATCGGCCGGGGCGGGGCCGCCGCGCTGACCGAGCGGCTGTCCCAGGAGTACGGGGTACTCGTCGACGACCGGGAGCCGGACGTGATCCGGCTGGCCCCGGTGCCGCTCTACTCGACGTACCACGACTGCTGGCGGGCGGCCGAGGCGCTGTCCCGACTGGTCGACAAGAGCTGACCTGGCCCGTCCCCCGGGGCGCCGGCCGGACCCCGGGCGACCGGAAGCCGGCCGGCGCGGGGCCGGATCGGCACCCCGAGATCTGGTGGTCAGCGGTTTCCGATACCGTGAACGGCGACCGGGTCGGTCGGGTGGACAAGATCGTCACCTGCTCCGGCCGGGCACGATGATCCCGTTTTCGCGTGGGGGCGTTGAGGTTGTCTGTTTCCGACACGTTGCTGGTCTTCGTTGCCATCCCGGCCGCCGCGGTGCTCGTGATCACCGTGCTGGCCCGGGCCGGCAAGAGCGGCCGTAACGCCCGGCGGTACCGCCCGGGGCGGCCGTTCGAGTTCACGCCGGTCTGGTTCCTCTCCTCGCCCGAGCACCTGAGCGAGTCCGCCCGGACCGCGCTGCCGGCCGGCGCCGAGGCCCGGGCGTTGACCAGCGGCGAGATCGAGACCATCAGCGCGCCGAAGCGCGCGGGCGTGACGGGGGGCGCAAGTGACCGCTGGTAAGAGCGTGGCGACGGCCGAACGGCCCGAGGCCGAGGTCGGGCCGAGCGCCACCGCCCGGCCGAACGTTCTCGACGGTCCGTTCACCACCCGACAGCTCCTCCGGATCGACGAGGCGCTGCGGATCGCAGACGAGTCCACCGGTCTGGTCTTCACCGTCTACGTCGGTCCGCTGACCGAACCCGTACGCGAGCACGCGCAGCGGCTGCACCTGGAGCTGGCCGACCCGGCCCGCGCCGTACTGGTCGCAGTGTCGCCCAACCAGCGGGTGCTGGAGGTCGTCACCGGTGCCGAGGCGCGTAAGCGGATCCCGGACCGGGACGCCAAGCTCGCCGCGCTCTCCATGGTGGCCGCCTTCGGTGGCGGCGACCTGACCGGCGGCGTCGTCAGCGGCCTCGACCAGCTCGCCACCCGGGCCGGTCGGAACGCCTGACCGTCGCACTCGTCCGGCCGGCGCCCCGCCCCGAGCGGGCCTCCGGTGCCGGTCAGGGCAGCATGACTGGTCAGGACAGCCAGGTGCCGGGGGCGACCTGGACCGGGAAGGGCAGCTCGACCAGCTCCGTACCGGTCGGCGGCACGGAGCGGTGCAGCTCGTAGTGGCCGGCGGGGGCGCGCAGATAGAGGTGCGCGACCGGGCCCCGCTCGGCCCGTTCGATCCGCCAGTACGACTCGATGCCGGCCGGTGGGTCGGAACCGCTGGGACCGAACTCGCGCTCGGCACCGCCTGGCCCGAGTTCGGCGAATGGAGCGCCGGGCTGCCCGCTGGCCGGTACCCGGATCGTTTCCGGACGTGACGACGGCGCCGGACGTCGGATCGGATCCGGCGCCCGGCGGCGGTCAGTTCGGTGGTGAGGTCAGGCCGGCGACGCGGCGTCCTTGGCCCGGGCCTTCAGCGCCCGTACCACTCCGTCCCGGCCCTCGGCGACCAGCCGGCGCAGCGGTGCCGGATGCCCCGGCTCGGCCAGCCAGGCGTCGGTCATCCGGATGGTCTCCTCGGTGATCTGGTAGGCCGGGTAGGCCAGCATGACGAACTCCTGTGCCGGCTCGCTGTCCCGCCTCTTCCAGATCTGGGCGACGACCTGGAAGAACGGCTCGGCGTACGGGGCGGTCAGCTCGACCTGCGCCGGATGCTGGAAGCCCTGGAGCAGTGCCCGGTGCTGCCAGTTCGGCAGCGCCTCGTCCCCGGTCAGGGTGCGCCACACCGTCGCCTTGTTCTCGGCGGTGGGGACCAGCGCGTGCGCGAGCGCGGCCTCCCGCTCGCCGTTCGACGTCCGGTCCGCGGCCAGCTCGGAGTCGATCTCGGCGCGCTCCGCCGCGCCACCCGCGACCAGGGCCCGCAGGATCGTCCAGCGCAGCTCGGTGTCGACGGTCAGCCCGTCCGGTACCTCCACGCCGTCCAGCCAGCCGCGGAGCACGGCCAGCTCGTCCTCGCTGCGGGCCGCCGAGGCGTAGGTCCGGGCCCAGGCCAGTTGCAGGCCGCTACCCGGCTCGGCGGCGCGCAGTGCGGTCGCCGCGGTACGGGCGAACTGCGCCCAACCGGTCGGCGCCCACTCCGGCGCGGCGTACGAGGTGAGGGTGGCGGAGACCTGCCGCAGCGTAGCGGTGACCAGGTTGATGTCGGTCTCGGCGGGCAGCCCGGCCAGCGCCAGCGCCACGTAGTCCCGGGCGGCCAGCTCGGCGTCCCGGACCATGTCCCAGGCGGCGGCCCAGCACAGCGCCCGGGCCAGGGACGACTCGAAGGCGGCGATGTGCCCCACGACCGTCGCCATCGACCGCTCGTCCAACCGGAGCTTGGCGTAGGTCAGGTCGTCGTCGTTGAGCAGCAGCACGTCCGGCGCCGCCACCCCGGCGAGCTGGGGCAGCTCGGTACGCTCGCCGGCCACGTCGACCTCGATCCGGTCCCGCCGGACCAGCCGGTCGCCGCGCAGGTCGTAGAGGCCCACCCCGATCCGGTGCGTACGCAGTGTCGGGTGTTCGCTCGGCGCCTCCTGCCGGACCACCACCGACTCGTACGTCCCGTCCGGGCCGATCGACACCTCCGGGCGGAGCGTGTTGACCTGCGAGGTCTCCAGCCACTCGGCGGCGAACTTGCGCAGTTCCCGGCCGGAGGCCGCCTCCAGCTCGGTGAGCAGGTCGTCGAAGGTGGCGTTGCTCCAGGCGTACTTGCCGAAGTAGCTGCGCAGGCCCTCGCGGAACGGCGCCTCCCCGACGTACGCGACGAGCTGCTTGAGCACACTGGCGCCCTTGGCGTACGTGATGCCGTCGAAGTTGACCTCGACGGCCTCCAGGTCCGGCATCTCGCAGTAGACCGGGTGGGTGGAGGAGAGCTGGTCCTGCCGGTAGCCCCAGTTCTTGCGGATGGAGAGGAAGGTCGTCCAGGCGTCGACGAACCGGGTGGCGTTGGTGTTGGCCCAGTGGCTGGCCCACTCGGCGAACGACTCGTTCAGCCACAGGTCGTTCCACCAGCGCATCGTGACCAGGTCGCCGAACCACATGTGGGCCAGCTCGTGCAGGATCGTGTTGGCCCGCTGCTCGTACTCGAAGTCGGTCTCCTGGGACCGGAACAGGTAGTGCGCCTCGGCGTGAGTGACGCAGCCGAAGTTCTCCATCGCGCCGGCGTTGAAGTCCGGCACCCACACCTGGTCGTATTTGGGCAGCGGATAGCGGACGCCGAACTGCTGGTGGAAGAAGTCGAAGCCCTGGGTGGTGATCAGGTTCAGCTCGTCCGAGTCGAGGTGCGGCGCCATGCTGGTCCGGCAGAAGTAGCCGAGGTCGACACCGTCGTGGGTGTATCGCACCTCGTGGTAAGGGCCGGCGCAGAGCGCGGTGATGTAGGTGCTCATCCGGGCCGACTCGACGAAGTGGATCGTCTTGGCCTCGGCGCCGGCCGGCTCCTCGCCGTCGACCGGCATGTTGGAGATGACCCGCCAGTGCGCCGGCACGGTCGCGTGCCAGGTGAAGACACTCTTCAGGTCCGGCTGGTCGAAGCAGGCGAAGACCCGCTGCGCGTCGGCGGTCTCGAACTGGCTGTAGAGATAGGTCTCGCCGTCCACCGGGTCGACGCTGCGGTGCAGCCCCTGGCCGCTGGAGGAGTAGAGGAAGTCGGCATCCACGACCAGGGTGTTCTCGGCGGCCAGACCGGTCAGGGTCAGCCCGTCCTCGGCGGACCAGCCGGAGAGGTCGACCGGGGTGCCGTTCAGCGTCGCGGCGCGTACCGAATCGGCGGCCAGTTCGATGAAGGTGGCGGCACCCGGCTCGGCGCACCGGAACCGGACCTCGGTCGTCGAACGGAAGGTGCGGACCTCCGCGCCCAGCCCGGCGGACGACAGGTCCAGGCGGATGTCATAGCCGGTGACGTCAAGCAGGCGCCCCCGCTCCGTCGCCTCGACCTGGGTCAGGTTACGCACTCCTGGCACGTGAATCTCCATCCGGTCTTTCCCGCTGGCTGTCCCCGTCGACAGCGTCGAGCCATCCCCACGGCTCGACATCGAGTGTTTCATGCCGGTGGGAATGGCACTGGTGCTCCAGGTCACGGTCTCATCCCGCTGTCGATGTCGGCCCACACGGGTGAAGATCTGTAACGGTGTCGCCGATTCCGGCCTACCCGTGACGACGAAGGGAGTCGCGCCGTGTCCGAGCGCGCATCCGTGGACATGTTCTTCGACCCGATCTGCCCCTGGGCCTGGATCACCTCCCGCTGGCTGCTGGAGGTGGAGAAGGTCCGCGCCGTCGACATCCGGTTCCGGGTGATGAGCCTCTCGGTACTCAACGAGGGCCGGGAGAACCTGCCCGAGCGGTACCGGGAGGGGCTGAAGACCGGCTGGGGCCCGGTGCGGATCTGCATCGCGGTCGAGCAGCAGCACGGCTCCGAGGCGGTCGCCAAGCTCTACACCGCACTCGGCAACCGGATCCACCTCGGCAAGGAGGACCGGGGCCCCGAGCTGTACCGGGCGGCGCTGGCCGACGTCGGGCTGGACCCGGCGCTGGCCGAGGCCGCCGACTCGACCGAGTACGACGAGGCGCTGCGGGCCAGCCACGACGCCGGGATGAAGCCGGTCGGCCAGGAGGTCGGCACACCGGTGATCCACGCTCCCGGCCCGGTGCCGGGGGAGACCATCGCGTTCTTCGGCCCGGTGATCACGCCGGCCCCCAAGGGCGAGGCGGCCGGCCGGCTCTGGGACGGCGTACTCCTGGTCGCCGGCATCCCCGGCTTCTACGAGCTGAAGCGGACCCGTACCGAGTCGCCGAGCTTCGACTGAAGCCACCCTGGCGGCCCCGGCCGGGACCCACCGGCCCGGGCCGCCCACGGGGTGGAAACGGTCGGGGTATCCGTACGCCGGGTCCGGCGCCGCCGGTAGCGTTTCGGCACATGACGGTCGTGCATCCGATCACCCGCGCCTGGGTCACCACTGGCGGCACCGGCGCCCAGAACTACGACGAGTTCGCCGACGACGCCGAGATCACGGCGATCATCCGGGACAACCCATCCAGCGCACTCGCGATCGAGATGCCGCACCGGGCGCCGGAGAGCCTCGGGCGGTCCTTCACCGACGCGCTGCCCGACGCGGTCACCCGGTTGGCCCAGGCCCGGGCCGACGGCAGCTACACCCCGGCCGAGCAGGTCGTGGTGCTCTACCGGATCACCGCGCCGGGCGACGAACCCGGGTACGGGATGTTCGCCATGGTCGACACCGACCAGATCTCCACCAGCGCCGACGAGCCCGGGCTGGTGATCCGGAACGAGGACGTCTTCATCGCCAAGGTACGGGAGCGGGTGGCACTGGCCGAGGCGACCGGCCATCTCCTCTCGCCGGTGCTGCTGCTCCAGACCGGCAACCGGGCCGGGGCCGAGGGCGGCGCCGAGGGTGACCCGGGGCGGAACGCCGGCGAGGCGCTGCACCGGGCACTGGCCGAGGCTACCGACACGGCCGGTGCGCCCGCCGCCACCGACACCGACCAGGCGGGGCGTACCCACGCGATCTGGCTGCTCGGGCCGGGGCCGCGCCAGGACGACCTGCTGGCGCTGGCCGGCGCCGGGGAACTGGTCGTCGCGGACGGCAACCACCGGAGCCTGGCCGCGCAGATCGGTGAGCTGCCCCGGTTCCTCGCGGTGATCACCACCCCCGGCTCGGTGGCGATCCAGCCCTACAACCGGCTGGTCAGCGAACTGACCAGCACCCCGGCCGAGCTGCTCGACCGGCTGCGCGCGGCCGGCGCCCAGGTCGAGCCGGTGGCCGGTCCGGCGACGGTGCCGGACTCCGGCGGCACGATCCAGCTCTACACGGCCGGCACGACCTACGCGGTCACGCTCACGCTCCCCGCCGGTTCCGACGGTGTGGAGAACCTGGACCACGCGCTCGTCGAGCGGGTGCTGCTGCGGGACGCGCTCGGGCTCGACCCCGGCGACAAGCGGATCACGTACGTCGGTGGCGACTACCCGGCCCGATGGCTGGTCGGCGAGGTCGACGCGGGCCGGGCGGAGCTGGCGATCCTGATCGCCCCGGTGACCGTACGGGACTTCGTCGCGGTCAACCTGGCCCGGCAGAAGATGCCCCGGAAGAGCACCTGGTTCACCCCGAAGGCCCGGGCCGGCCTGGTCCTGGCCGAACTCGGCCGGGACACGACGGAGACGCCGCGCGGCTGACGGCGCGGGTGGTCGGGCGCTCGGAGGACGTTCCGGGCGCCCGGATGGCCATCCCGGACCGGATCACGTTGTGATCTGTTCGGCTGTCGCCGTGCCTGCCAACAGGTGGCCGCGCCGGGCTGACAGACTGCGCGGTATGCGCGTCTATCTGGGATCCGACCATGCCGGCTACGAACTGAAGGTGCACCTGGCCAACCACTTGGCCAAGCAGGGCTACGAACTGGTGGACGTCGGCCCGTTCCTCTTCGACCCGGACGACGACTATCCGGTGTACTGCCTGCACACCGGAGCCCGAGCGGTGGCCGACCCGGGCGGCCTGGGCGTGGTGATCGGCGGCTCGGGCAACGGCGAGCAGATCGCCGCCAACAAGGTGACCGGGGTACGCGCGGCTCTCGCCTGGAACGTCGAGACCGCCCAGCTCGCCCGGGAGCACAACAATGCGAACGTGGTCGCGATCGGTGCCCGCCAGCACACCCTGGACGAGGCGACGGCGATCGTGGAGGCGTTCCTCAGTACGCCGTTCTCCGGCAACGAGCGGCACGCGCGGCGGATCGGACAGGTCGCCGAGTACGAGCGCTCCGGCGCGCTGCCGGCGCTGCCGACGCCGTAGCGGGGACGAGCCGCCCGCCCCGCGCTGGTCGGCGGCGGGCGCTCAGCGGTCGGCGGCGGGCGCTCAGCGGGCGCCGCGCGGCAGCTCGTCCCGGGGTACCCAGTTGCGCCGGACCAGCACCAGCCGTTCGGCCGCCTCGGCGAGGTCGGCCTCGGTCGGCCGGGCCGCGTCCCGGGCCCGCATCGCCGCCCCGACACTCACCTGGGAGGCGCCCGAGCCGATCAGTCCGCGCAGGCCACGTTCCGCGTCCCGGTCGTCCCCGGCCCCCGGCCCGGTACCGGAGTCGCCGCCGCGACGACCCTCCCCGGACTGGCCGCCACTGCCGCCCGACGGGTCGTGCCGCAGCCTCCGCCGTCGACGCTCCGGATCGGTCATGCCGTCTCCTCGCTCCGCCGGTCGATGTCATGACCTGCGGGCCTGGGCCGGCCGAGTCCGTCGCTCCGCTCGGTCATGTGCCCGACCCTACCGGCCGGTGGCGTGTCGGTGCGGGGCTCAGAAGCTCGCCAGGCCGGCGGGTGCCCGGTGCCAGCCGAACGCGGCGGAGGTCCGGGTCAGCACGTCGGGGCGGACCTCCCGGACCCGCCCGGCCCCGGCCAGCGCGGCGAGGGACGGGCCGCCGAGATAGGCGGCGGCGAGATCGCGTACGTCGCAGGCCAGGTCGGCCGGGGCGTCGGTCCGGGTACAGTGCGCCGTGCCGGCGTCGGCGGTCAGCCGCCACCGTCCCGCGTTCTCCGGCAGGAGCGGGTCGGTGACCTCCAGTACGACGTCGACGCCGATCGGGTATCTGCGGGCCGCCAACGCCGCCGGCAGGTCCACGATCCGGACCCAGAGCCCGTGGTCGAGCTGGGCACCGAGCTGGCGTACCTCGTCGAGCAGGTGTTGCACCGGCTCGTCGGGAGCGGCGTGGCCGTACCGGACGTTCCGGGTCAGGTCGATGCCGAGCAGGAACCGCCACAGCGCGGCGTACGCCGCCGGACCGGTGGCCACCAGCTCGTCGAGGAGTACCGTGCCCCGGGGCCCCCGGTCGTCCCAGTCGGGCCGGGTCCGCCACAGCGCGTAGCCGACCGGCCCGTCCGCGGTCTCGGCGAGTACGGCCTGCCGGGCCGTCGCGTCCGATCGCTGGACGGGACCGTCGAGCAGGACATACCGCCACCACGGGTCGGTACGGCTGGACCAGCCCGGCCGGTCGGGGCGGAGCCGGTCCCAGAGAGCGGCGAGCGTGGGTTGCAGCGCGACCGGGTCGCCGGTGCGGAGCGTGATCGCCGGCCCGGTACCGTCCGGCTCGGCCAGGCGCAGCCCGGCGGTCTGCACGTCCAGGCGCCACCGTGGCGCCGCCAGGCCGTAGCCGAACCGGGGATAGATCTGCCCCTCGCTGGCCCAGAGCACTGCGATCGGCTCCCGACCGGCGGCCAGGACGTCCTGCAACTGCCGCCGCATCAGCCGGCTGAGCAGCCCCTGCCGCCGATGGGTGGCCGCCACCGCGACCCCGGTCACGTGCGCGGCCGGTACGACCGCACCCGGCACGGTCAGTTCCCGGGTGAAGGCCGCCGCGTGCGCCACCACGGCGTCCCCGGAGCGGAGCAGCAACGATCGCTCGGGTTCGGTGATGGCCCGGCCCGCCTCCGCCTCGGCCTCGTCCGGCGGGGCGTGGAAGACGGTGTTCAGCAGCGCGGCGATGCCGGCCCGGTCGGTCGGGGTGCCGACCTCGATCGGTGACTCTGATCCGAGCGTCGTGGCGGTCATCGACTCTGTCTAGTCGATCGACGCTGGCTCGGCGAGGTGTTTGCCGGCTGGCTACCCTCGGAACTGGGACGGGCTCCGGGCCCGAGCCGATGGGGAGGACAGGACAGATGGCAGACCAGACGCAGCCGTGGGCCGAGCGGACCGTCGAGATGCCGCCCGGTGCGGAGGGGCCGGGGATGCCGCCGGGCCCCGAGGGCTTCCGGCGGGGCGTGGCCCAGGTCGGGGTGCCACGGCAGCGTACCGAGCCGGAGGCGCCGCACGAGCCGACCGGTACCGGGTGGCCGGTGCCGGAGCAGGAGCGGCAGCAGCTTCCGCCGGGCTACCACTGGCGGCAACTGCGCATCGGACGGCACTGGAGCATGCTGGGCGGCCTCTTCGCCTTCGTCTGCTGGGGGATCTGGGCGATTTCGGCCCGGGGCGACCTGACCAGTCCGGTGGTCACCTTCGTGCTGACCCTCTTGGTCGCGGTCGGCCTCTTCGCGCTGGCCCGGCTGGTCGGCCGGGTGGTCTGGGAGCGTCAGCTCGGCCGGATCCGCCGCAGTGCCCGGGGCGCGCACCTGGTCACCGGGATCTTCCTGGCCGGGGTCGGGGTGGCGTACCTGCGCCAGACCGAGTGGGTGGTCGACCTGTGGACCTGGGTGGCAGGGCTCTGAGCGGGCCGCGTACCCGGTCGGACGGGCCGGGGTCGGCCGGTCGGGACGGGCGGTCGGGACGGGCGGTCGATCCGGACAGGTGTTGATCGAACCGACAAATCACAATTTGGTCACTCGATAGTTACTGAGCGCGTGGCGCCCGATTACTCGGCGCTACTATTCGGTCTCCGTCCTCCACCGGAGGTTGTCCACGGTGACCCTGCTCAGCGTGATAGTCCCGGTCTACCAGGTGCGGGCGTACCTGGCGGACTGCCTGGACTCCATTCTCGACACGTCCTTCCGCGACCTCGAACTGCTGGCGGTGGACGACGGTTCCAGCGACGGCAGCGCGGCGATCCTGGCCGAGTACGCCGAACGCGACTCCCGGCTGGTGGTGGTCACCCTCGACCACAACCAGGGGCTCGGGGCGGCCCGCAACACCGGCCTGTCCCGGGCCACCGGCGAGTACGTCTGGTTCGTCGACGGCGACGACTGGCTGCCCGAGGGGACCCTCACCGCCGTCGCCGAGCGGCTGACCCGGACCCGGCCGGACCTGCTGGTCACCGCGTACACCCGGTACTACCCCAACGGTGGGACCCGGCACCTGGCGCTCTCCCAGGTCGGTGCCGGGAGCCCGGTGCCGGAGACGTTCACCCTGAAGGAGCGGCCGGCCCTGCTGTCGGTGCTGCACATCACCTGCAACAAGGTGATCCGGCGCCGGTTCCTGCTCGACCTCGGCCTCACCTTCGGCCCCGGCTGGTACGAGGACGTCTCGTTCAGCTTCCCGCTGATGCTCGCCGCCGAGCGGATCACCCTGCTGGACCGGTGCTGTTACGCGTACCGGCAGCGCCCGGAGGGGGCGATCACCGCCACGACGAGCGAGCGGCACTTCGAGGTCTTCGCGCACTGGGACCTGGTCCTGGCTGGGCTGGACGCCGACCCGGCGGTGCCGGCCGAGCTGCGTCACCGGATCTTCCAGCGGATGATCTGGCACCTGTTGCAGGTGCTCGGCCATCCCCGACGGGTGCCGCCGGGCCGCCGCCGCGAATTCTTCGCCGAGATCGTCACCAGGTATCGGGCACACCTGCCGCCGGCCGGCTACCAGCCACCGGGCGGCGCGGCCGGGCTCAAGCACCGGCTGGTCGGTCGCGGAGCGTACGGGCTGTTCACCGCGCTCCAGGCCGCTCGGCGGGCGCACGTCGGCGTGGTGACCCGGGTCCGGCACCCGCGCTCCGGCGCGTGGCCGGCGGCCGGTACCGCCTCGACAGCGCCGGTCGTACCCGGCAGCCGCACCGAGGCGGTACCCGGCGAGTTGACCGACCGCTTGGGCTGAGCCCGCCGACCGGGAGGGTGGGATCGCGGCCTGCGCGCCGCCGGATCAGCCGTGCTCGCCGAGTGGGCCGACCTGCCAGCCCTGGCGGAGGCACTCCTCCAGCAGGTACGGCAGTGCGGCGAGGCTGGCCCGCCAGGCACCCGGCGCGGAGGTGCAGTCGGAGTCGTGCAGCAGCACCGTGCCGCCGCCGGCCAGCCCGCCGCGCAGCGTGTCGAGTACCGAGGAGCGGGTTGCCGACCGGGTCCAGTCCCGCCCCCAGCAGGTCCAGAGCACCGGGGTCAGGTCCAGTCGGCGCGCGGCCATCAGGGCGGCGGCGCTGAACACCCCGTACGGCGGCCGGAAGAACCGGGGTACCCGCCCGGTCACCGCGCCGATCAGCTCGCGGGTCCGGGCCAGGTCGCGGTAGGTCGCGTGCGGGCCGCGGAGCAGCAGGTTCTGGTGCGCCCAGCCGTGCACCGCCACCTCGTGCCCGGCGGCGGCGAGGTCCAGGCCGAGTTCCGGTGCGCGGGCCAGCATCGAGCCGAGCAGGAAGAACGTCGCGCGGGTCCGGTGCGCGGCCAGGGTCTCGACGAAGAGCGGGGTGGAGGCCGGGTCGGGACCGTCGTCGAAGGTGAGCGCGACGTGTCCCGGGGAGCCGCGTCCGCTCAGCCGGGGGAAGAACCGCAGCCGTACCCCCGGCAGCACCGTCAGGGCCGGCACCACCTGGGCGGCCAGCGCGGCACCGACGGTCGTCGCCGGTACCGCGCGTCCGCGCATTCGTTCCTCCACCCGCCGCACCATCGCGGACGCGGATACCCGCGCGGCCGTCGTTCATCCTCACCCGGACGGGTGGCCCGGGCCGGTTGCTCCGGTCTTCCGGGTCTTCCGGGTCTTCCGGGTCTTCCGGGTCTTCCGGGTCTTCCGGGTCTTCTTCCGACGTCTTCCGGGTCTTCCGCGCTCCGTGCCGCGTCGGTGAGAAGACCGTCGCCCGGCTGTCCGGCACCGGATCGTCCCCGAGTTTGTCGTGCCGGCGGCCGGGTAGCCGGCGCGCGGCGACCGGGGGAGGTTCGGGAGGGAGCGGGATGCGCGGGCGACCTGCGGCGCGGGTGGCGGTGATCACCGGGGCGAGTGCCGGGGTGGGTCGGGCGACGGCCCGGCTGCTGGCCCGCCGGGGGATGCGGCTCGCCCTGCTGGCCCGGGGCGGGACCGGCCTGCGGGGCGCTGCCGAGGACGTCCGCGCCGCCGGGGGCGTGGCGCTGCCGATCGAGACCGACGTGGCGGACCACCGCCAGGTGGAGGCGGCGGCGGACCGGGCGACCAGCGAGCTCGGACCGATCGACCTGTGGGTCAACAACGCCATGACCTCGGTGTTCGCGCCCTTCGAGGAGATCGGACCGGAGGAGTTCCGGCGGGTCACCGAGGTCTGCTATCTCGGGTACGTCTACGGCACCCGCGCCGCGCTCGACCGGATGCGCCCGCGTGGTACCGGCACGATCGTGCAGGTCGGGTCGGCGCTGGCGTACCGGTCGATCCCGCTCCAGTCCGCGTACTGCGGCGCGAAGCACGCGATCGTCGGCTTCACCGAGGCGCTCCGCTGTGAACTGCTGCACGACCGGAGCCCGGTCCGGGTGACCATGGTGCACCTGCCGGCGCTGAACACCCCGCAGTTCGGCTGGGTGCTGTCCCGGCTGCGCAACCGCGCCCGACCGGTACCACCGATCTACCAGCCGGAGGTGGCGGCCCGGGCCGTCGCGTACGCGGCCGACCGGCCGGGTCGGCGGGAGTACTGGGTCGGTGTCTCGACGGTCGGCACCATCCTCGGCAACCGCTGCCTGCCCGGGCTGCTCGACCGCTATCTGGCCCGGACCGGGTACTCCAGCCAGCAGACGGAGCGGCCGGCACAGCGGAGTCGACCGGCCAACCTCTGGCACCCGGTCGACGACGGCACCGGCGCCGACCCGGGCGTACGCGGGCCGTTCGACACGCCGTACCGGACCAGGAGTCCGCAACTCTGGCTGTCCCGGTACCGGGGCGCGGTGACGGTCGGTCTGCTCTCGGCCGGTACGGTCGCCGGTGTGCTCTTCGGCACAGAGCCGTGGCGCCGTCGGTAGCCGGAGAATCACCGACCGATCAACCTGGACACGTTTCCGCACGTCGAGCGGGTGGGAACGCGCTTGGTAAATAGCCGACAGCAGCTAGTGGATAATGGGCGGGCAGGCATGCCCTTCGATGCGTCCGACAAGCTGTGATTACTGATTGTTGTTGTCTGGCAACGCCTTTACCTATGCGCGGGCCTTGCCATTCCGGAAGTGAAACCGGGTATGCTGTCTGCCGTTCATAGCCGCCGGATACCGCGTGGTACCGGCGCTGATCGCCGCCTAATCGCCGCATGGCGAGCCGGGGACCCACGCACCCCTGGGGTGAATCCGCGAGAGCGGTAGGGACCACTTCCATCCCGAACCCGTCAGCTAACCCGGTCGGCGGCCGACGGAAGGGATACATGTGAGGGCACCCCTACGCCGAAGACTGGCGACTGCCCTGGCACTGCTCACCGCCGCAGCAGTGGTCGCGGCCCCGTCGGAGGCGTCGGCGGCGCCAGCGCCGAAACCGGCGCCTCAGGAGGAGGCCGACTCACCGGTACTCGGGGACGTGCTTGCCAGCGCCGGCAAGCGGCTCGCCGAGGCGAAGGCCGAACGCACCAAGTCCCAGCGGCGGCAGCAGCAGCTCGGCAACCAGTTGAAGCAGGCGGAGGCCAAGCTGGCGGCGCTCACCCCGGAGGCGAGCGAGATCGCGGCCGAGTCCTACCGCAGCGGCAAGCTCAGCGCCATCTCGATGCTGCTGAGCAACAACTCGTCCGACTCCGCGGCCAGTTCGTTCATGGATCGGGCCTCGGCGCTCAACGAGCTGAACCTCTTCAACAACAGCAAGATCCGGGCCCTCAACGCGGCGCGGGACGAGGTCGGCGCGGCCAAGAAGGCGATCGACGAGGAGGTCGCCAAGCAGGCCGCGCAAGAGAAGATCATCAAGAAGCAGCAGTCGGACGCGGCAAAGGCGCTGGCCCTGGTGGGCGGCAACTCGCGTCCGGACAAGGGCCTGGTGGCGGCCACCTCGCCGGTCGCCCGGCCCGGGCCGGGGATGGCGGACGGCTTCCCCGGGCTGCCGTGCAACAAGAACGACCCGACCACCGGCGGCTGCATCACCGCCCGGACGCTGCACATGTACAACGAGGTGCGCCGGGCGGGCTTCAAGAGGTTCGTCGGCTGCTTCCGGTCCGGTGGGCCGTTCGAGCACCCGAAGGGCCGCGCCTGTGACTGGTCGCTGCGCAGTTCCGGGTTCAGCCGGGCCGCCAACGACGACCAGATGAAGTACGGCAACGACCTGGCCGCGTTCCTGATCCGCAACGCGGACAAGCTCGGCATCCTCTACGTGATCTGGTACAAGGAGATCTGGTTCCCGGACGAGGGCTGGAGTTCCTACAGCGGTCCGAGCGACCACACCGACCACGTGCACGTCTCGATGCTGTAGCCCGCGCCGAACGCGACCGCCCCGCCACCCGCCTGCCCGGGTGACGGGGCGGTCGCGTTTGTGTGCGCGGCCGCGGGGCTGAGTGGCTGTGGGTACGAGTGCGTTACCACCAGATGGCGGACCGGCGACCCCCGGTCCGTTTGTGATGTTGTTACGAAACGGCCACGAAACGTTCTGACATGCAGAACCAAGAGAGGGGGGCGTTGCTACGAGCGGAATCGAATTGTAGCGTCCGGCTAAGCCTCGGGCCGGGGTTCCCGGCCGACGGGCGGATCCCGGACGGGTCGGACGAGCACGTGACGACCCCATAGGGCAAGGGAGTCCAGGATGCTCAGCCGGCCTCGTCGATCGTCCGAAGGAACACCGCGATGCTCCGGGTGATCGGCGCCCGGCTGCTCCAGATGCTGGTCGTCGTCCTCTGCGTGACCGCGCTCGGCTTCGGCCTGGTCAACATCCTCCAGGGCAACGTCGTCTACGCGATCCTCGGCGACTTCTACACCCCGGAGGCCGCCGCCGAACTCACCGCGCAGTTGCGGCTGGACGACCCGCTCTACGTCCGCTACCTGGACTGGCTCGCCGCGGCGGTGCAGGGCGACTTCGGTACCTCGGTCATCACCCACCAGCGGGTCAGCGAGGCGATCTGGCTGGCTCTGCCGCCGACCGTCGAGCTGCTGATCGGCGCGCAGCTCGTCGGCATCACGCTGGCCCTGCTCACCACCCTGCTCTCGCTGCGGTTCCGCTGGGCCGACCGGTTCGTCACCGTACTCGGGCTGATCGGGAATTCGGTGCCGGCGTTCGTGGTGGCCCTGATGCTGATCGTGGTCTTCGCGACCAGTCTGCGGATGGTCAGCTCGATCGGCTGGGTCGACCCGGCCACCGGAGGCTGGGGCGCCAACCTCAAGGCGATGATCATCCCGTCGGTCGCGCTGGGGGTGTCGGTCTTCCCCGAGTACATGCGGGTGCTGCGCGGCGAGATCTACGAACAGTTGGAGAACGAGGAGTACGTCACCCTCGCCCGGATGAAGGGCCTGTCGAAGACCCGGGTCCTGGTACTGCACGTGGCCCGCAACTCGGTCGGCGGGCTGATCACGCTGATCGCGCTCACCACCGGGTTCCTGCTCTCCGGCGTGGTCATCGTCGAGGAGGTCTTCTCGATCCCCGGCATCGGCCGGCTGGTGCTCGGTGCCATCAACAACCGCGACGCCACCCTGCTCCAGGGCGCGATCGTGCTGATCGCGGTCGGTGTGGTGGTGGCGAACCTGGTCGGCGAGCTGGTCCAGATGCGACTCGACCCCCGGGTACGCCCCGGCGCCCGCCGCCGTGCCCGGACCGGCTGAGCCGATGACCGGAGCAGCGGTGCACGGCGGTGTCATTCAGCACGGCCGCGTGGAACAGGTGGAGACGAGGGCGAGGGAGAGGCGAACCGATGACTGTTGACGTACCCCAGCGGCCCGCACCCGGGCCGGCGCCGGACGCGGCGGTCGCGGTCCCCGCCGTCGACGAGGCGTGGATCGCGGCTCCCCGCCGGGACCGGCACCTCGCCCGGCTGGCGCGGCTCGGCCGGGCGCTCCGGGCCCCGGCGGTAGGCATCCCGGCGGCGGTATTCCTGCTGGTGGTGCTGGCCTGCTTCGCCGGCCCGGCGCTGCTGGGCCTGCCGTCGCCGGTCACCGGCGACCTGGCCGACGCGATGGCCCCGATGGGCTCGTCCGGGCACCTGCTCGGCACCAACGAACTCGGCAACGACGTGCTCTCCCGACTGCTGCACGGCGGCCGGGTGTCGATCGTCGTCGGTCTCGGCGCCACCGCGATCAGCCTGGTCGCGGGCGCGCTGCTCGGGGTGACGGCCGGCTTCTTCGGCGGCTTCTACGAGACGTTCGTGATGCGGCTCTTCGACACCCTGCTCGCCTTCCCCGGGCTGATCCTGGCGCTGGTGATCGCCGACTACCTCGGCCCGAGCCTGACCAACACCACGCTGGCGATCAGCCTCTTCGGGGTCTCCCGGTTCGGCCGGCTGGCCTGGTCGCAGACCCTGACCGTGCGGCACCGGGACTTCGTCACCGCCCCGCGCAGCGACGGTGCCGCCGCCCACCGGGTGATCTTCGGACACATCCTGCCGAACGTGCTGCCCCCGCTGCTGGGCTTCGCCCTCTTCACCATCGGCACCGCGATGATGATCGAGGCCGGGCTGAGCTATCTCGGGCTCGGCGTACCGGAGCCGGAACCCACCTGGGGCAACCTGATCGCCTCCGGCGACGCGTACCTGAGCAGTGATCCCCGGCTGGTCGTGCTGCCCAGCATGGCGCTCTTCGTCACCGTCCTGTCCCTGAACCTGGTCGCGGACGGGCTCCGCGGTCGGCTGACCGAGGAGCGCTGATGACGGAGAACGGCACCGTCCGGGCCCCGGCGGCCACCCCGGTGGTCGAGGTCGACGACCTGACCGTACGGGTGCGGCGCGGCTCGACCCTGCTGACCCTGGTCGACGGGCTCTCCTATCGGGTGGCTCCGGCCCGGTCACTGGCGATCGTCGGCGAGTCCGGCGCGGGCAAGTCGATCGGCATCCGG
Organism: Plantactinospora mayteni; assembly: GCF_016862935.1. Classification (GTDB taxonomy): domain Bacteria; phylum Actinomycetota; class Actinomycetes; order Mycobacteriales; family Micromonosporaceae; genus Plantactinospora; species Plantactinospora mayteni. The sequence goes on along the minus strand of NZ_BONX01000049.1, from coordinate 105,892 downwards.
GCGGTACTCGGGCTGCTCGACCCGCGCCGCTTCGAGGTCACCGGCACCGTACGCCTGGACGGCGTCGACCTGGCCACCCTGCCGAAGGCGCGGCGGCGCGGCTTCGTGACCGGCGTCGCGTCGCTGGTGTTCCAGGACCCGACCCGGTCGCTGAACCCGACGATGCGGGTCGGGCCGCAGATCGCCGAGGCGATGCTCGCCGGGTCGGGCCGGCCGGACGAGGCGGCCGGTGAGCCGCCGCTGGGCCGGGCGGAGGCACGCCGCCGCAGCGTGGAGCTGATGCGGGACGTCGGGATCGCCGCACCGGAGGAGCGCTACTTCGGCTATCCGCACGAACTCTCCGGCGGGATGCGGCAGCGGATCGTCATCGCCATCGCGCTGGCCTGCCGACCGAAGGTGATCTTCTGTGACGAGCCCACGTCCTCGCTGGACGTGACCACCCAGGCGGCCATCATGGACCTGCTGGACGGGCTGCGCGAATCCCGGTCGATCGGCACGGTCGTGGTCACCCACGATCTCGCGCTCGCCGCCTCCCGGGCCGAACAGGTACTGGTGATGTACGGCGGGCAGGCCGTCGAGACCCTGCCGGCCAAGGGCATCGCGCGGGCGTCCCTGATGCCGTACACCCAGGCGCTGGTCCGGGCGGTGCCGGACGTCGGTACCCCGGGCCGCCCGCCCCGGCCGATCGAGGGACTGCCGCCGGATCCGCGTACGCCACCGCCGGGCTGCGCCTTCGCGCCCCGGTGCGGGCACGTACGGGACGACTGTGCCGAGCGGCGCCCGCCCCTGGTCGAACTGTCGACCGGTCACTCCGTCCGCTGCTGGCACCCGGTGGCGGTGACCGGGCAGGAGCCTGCGGCGGCGGACCCGGCGTCGACCCGGCAACCGGAGGTGACCAGATGACCATCGAGCCGACCGTGCTGGACTGCGTCGACGTGGTGCAGGAGTTCAGGGTGAAGGGGCGGCGGCCGTTCCGTCGGGCCACCGTGTCGGCGGTCGCCGGGGTGAGCTTCACGATCGCCCGGGGCGAGACCTTCGCCCTGGTCGGCGAGACCGGCTCCGGCAAGTCCACACTGGCTCGTACGGTGATCGGCGCACCCGGCCCGGTCAGCGGCCGGGTCACCGTCAGCGGCCGTACGGTGGGCCGGCGGCGTCGGCCGGAGCGGGGCGGGCGGCGTACCGGCGGCGTGCAGATGGTCTTCCAGGACCCGTTCTCGGCGCTCGATCCACGCTGGACGGTGGAGCGGAGCGTGACCGAGCCGCTGGTCACCGCCGGGGTCCGCTCGGTGTCGGAGCGGCGTCGCCGGGTTGCCGAGATCCTGCACCTGGTCGGCCTGAGCGCCAGCCGGTTCGCCGGCCGGCGACCCCGGGAACTCTCCGGCGGCCAGGCCCAGCGAGTGGCCATCGCCCGGGCCCTGGTCTCCCGGCCGGACCTGGTGATCCTGGACGAGCCGGTGACCGCGCTCGACGTGTCGGTGCAGGCCCAGGTGCTCAACCTGCTCTTCGAGCTGAAGCGCCGGCTGTCGCTGACCTGCCTGCTGATCGCGCACGACCTCGCCGTGGTGCGTACCCTCGCGGACCGGACCGGGATCATGTATCTCGGCCGGCTCTGCGAGACGGCGCCGACGGACGAGCTGTTCGCCCACCCGGCCCACCCGTACACTGCCGCGCTGCTGTCGGCGATCCCGCCGGCGCTGGACGCCGAGACGGTCCGGGAGCGGATCCCGGTGGTCGGCGAGCAGCCCTCGCCGCTGCGGCCACCCTCCGGCTGCCGGTTCCGCACCCGCTGCGTCTACGCCCGGCCGACCTGCGCCGAGTCGGTGCCGGAGCTGCGCGAGATCGCCCCGGGACACCGGGTCGCCTGTCACTTCCCCCTCACCGGCGCCCCACCGGCCGCCGCCGTCTCAGCCGGCTCTGACCCGTCGGCCGGCTCCGACCCGTCGGCCGGTTCCGCGTCGGCGGCCGGTTCCGCAGCGGCGGTCGCCGCTGGTCAGGGCGCCGTACCCACTCATCGAACCGCTGCCGGAGAACAAGGGTGATCTCTGTGGAATCCGTGAAGATATATTTCGACCCCCGGTGTCCGTGGTGCTATCTCACCAGCAAGTGGGCCTGGCGACTGGCCGAGCTGGGTGAGGTCGAGCTGGACTGGGGCCTGTTCTGCCTGGAGATCCTGAATCTCCCCGAGGGCGCCGACCCGCTCGAACTGGAGGCGATCTCCGGTCCGGCGCTGCGCTGTGCGGTGGCGATCCGGGAGAAGGCCGGCTCGAAGGCGATCGGTCCGTTCTACCGCGCGCTGGCCCGGCGTACCTGGGAATCCCGGCCGCCCGCGCCGGACCTGGTGGTGGCGGTCCGGGAGTCGGTGGTCGAGGCCGGCTTCGACGCCGAACTCTTCGACGCCGCGCTGGCCGACCCGCAGACCTGGGCGGCGGTGGTCGCGGAACACCAGGCGCTGATCGACCGGGCCCGCAGCATCGGGGTACCCACCATCGCGCTGGACGGCGGCGACGGACCGATGATCTTCGGCCCGGTACTCAACCGGATGCCGAGCGACGAGGAGGCGGTCGAACTCTGGCGGCACGTCTCCTGGCTGGTGCGGTACGACAACTTCTCCGAACTCAAGCGCGGCCGGCTCGGCCCGCCCACGCTGCCGGCGGTCTTCTTCGACGACGGCGCCCGGACCCCGTGGTGGCCGTGGGGCCAGCGCCCCTGGGCCGCCCCCGAACCCGCCCCGGAGCCGGGAAAGCAGCAGCCGGAAACCACGACGGCAACCACAACGGAGACGACGGCAACCACAACGGGGACGACGGCAACCACAACGGGGACGACGGCAACAGCGACGGGGACCGAACAGAACGGAGCGGGAAGATGAGACGGCGGAACGTACTCCTCCGACTGGCCCTGGTCGCGAGCGTCGGCCTGGCTGCGTCGGCCTGCGGCGACTCCGGTGGCGGCGATGGCGCCGGTGGTGCCGGGGCGAACGGCCGGATCACGGTCGGCGGCTACAACTACAAGACCCTGGACCCGGGCGGCACCGGTTACATCAGCAAGTCGGTGCCGATCTCGCTGGACGTCTACGGCTCGCTCTTCGACCCGCCGACGGCCAAGGGCGGCGACTTCGTGCCCGACCTGGCCACCGGCTACAAGTACAGCGACGACCTGAAGACGCTCACCATCGAGTTGCGCCAGGGGGTGACGTTCTCCGACGGTACGCCGTTCGACGCCGAGGCGGTGGTCTACAACTTCGAGCGGTACAAGCAGGCGGAGTCGCCGAACGCGCAGTACTTCAGGCAAATGTCCTCGGTCACCGCGAGCGGCGAGCACCAGGTCACGATGACCTTCACCGAGCCGACCGCCACGATGGTCGCCTTCCTGACGTACACCCCGGCGACGCTGATCGGCTCGCCGACCGCGCACAAGAAGGCGGGGCAGCAGCAGTTCGGGCTGAAGCCGGTCGGGGCCGGGCCGTTCGAGATCGTCAGCCACAAGCCCGGCGAGGAGCTGGTACTCAAGCCGTTCGAGAAGTACTGGGACCGGGCCAACGTGCACCTGGCCGAGGTCAAGTTCATCAACACCAGCCCGGAGGCGCAGGTCTCCTACCAGCACGTCGCCTCCGGCTCGATCGACAGCGTGCAGGTCAGCGGGGTCTCCACCCCGCCGAACGTGCTGGACGACGCCAAGGCGAACCAGAAGATCGCCACCATCGCGGGCGAGAACACCCTCTACGCCTTCCTGCCGATCAACACCTTCAAGCCGCCGTTCAACCGGCCTGAGGCGCGGCAGGCGATCAACTACTGCACCGACCGGGACTCGATCGCCACAAACGTGCAGCGCGGCTGGGTCACTCCGGCGTACGTGCTGGCCGGCGCGGACAGCCTCTACTACCCGGATGGCGGGGTGGACGGCGCGAAGGCGCAGTTCCCGTACCCGTTCGACCCGGTCAAGGGCAAGGCGCTGGTCGACCAGCTCGGCGGGCTGGAGTTCGACCTGCTCAACATCGGCGGCCACTCGCAGGTGATCTCGAACGCGCTGGCCCAGCAGTGGCAGCAGTGCGGGATCAAGGCGCAGGTCAAGGCGGTGCAGGGCCCGCAGCTCAGCGAGGCGTACTCGGACGGCACCTACCAGATGGCGTACGCCTTCAGCGGCGGCATCGACGACCCGCAGTTCTACACCTCGTTCCAGTCGCCGAACACCCCCCAGGGCAAGCACGGCTTCGCCCGGGAGCACCCCGAGGTCCCCGAGCTGATCCAGTCGGCGAACCGGACCGTCGACCCGGAGGTCCGGAGGACCACCTGGCGCAAGGTCTGGACCTCGATGAACGACCTGGCGGTGGACATCCCGATCATCAGCGGGCCGAACTACACCTTCCAGAACAAGTGCCTGGCCGACGTGGATTTCGCGGCGGTCGGCGCGCAGTTCAAGAGCGCCCGGCTGACCTGCTAGGAGACGCGGACCCGTGAGACTGCGGACCTGTGAGGAGACTGCGTGATGGCACTGCTCGACGAGCTGGACAGGGCTCTGGAGACGTTCGGGAAGCGGCTGGCGGCGGTCGGCCCGGACCAGTGGACGGCCGGTACCCCGTGCACCGAGTGGGACGTGTCGGCGCTGGTCCGGCACGTCGTCGAGGGGAACGCGCACTGCGGGCAACTGCTGCGCGGTGAGGAGGTGGACCGGAGCCCGGTCACCGGTGACCTGGCCGAGGCGTGGTCGGCCAGCGTCGAGGTGATCCGGTCCGCGTTCCGTGAGCCGGGTGCGATGACCGCCGAGGTACGGCTGCCGAAGCGCACGGTCAGCGGCGAGGAGTTCCTGGTCATGCGGGTCAGCGGGCTGGTCGTACACAGTTGGGACCTGGCCCGGGCGATCGGGGCCGCCGAGGCGATGGACGAGGGCCTGGTCCGGCTCGCGTACGGGTTCTTCGCCCCGGCGGCGGCTGAGGGGAGCCTGCCGGCGGACCGGTTCGGGGCGCCGCTGCCGGCGGCCGAACCCGAGGCTGACCTGCTGACCCGGCTGCTGCTGGCCTGCGGACGCAACCCGTGACACCACCAACCCGGATGTGTTAGGAATTCTCGTGGACGAAACGTGGGTAGGTCTCGTTTCTGCTCTCCAAAACTCGGGCCGGAGCGATCGGTGCCGATGCCCCGATCGCGCCCGGAATGTGCGGTGATCGATGTCTGACACCCTCACCCGGTCACCCGGCCGGCCGCCCCGGTCGCAGTCGCGTCCGAACCGGCTGGCCGGCCTGCTCGACCGGCCGGCCCGGCTGCTCGGCCGCTCGCCCGCGGTACGCGTCGCGATCACGCGGGTGCTCCAGGCCGTCCCGGTGGTCTGGGGCGCCACCTTCATCACGTTCTGCCTGATGAACCTGCTGCCCGGCAACGCCGCCGTCGCGCTGCTCGGCGACGACGCCACCCCGGAGCAGGTGGCCGCGCTCTCGGCCCGGCTCAACCTGGACGAGCCGTTCCTGATCCGCTATCTCCAGTGGCTCGGCAACGCGCTCACCGGCGACCTCGGCAACTCGTTGCAGAACAACGAGCCGGTCACCGCGATCCTGGGCCGGGCCCTGCCGGTCTCGCTCGAACTGGTGGTACTGGCCTTCGCGCTGGCCCTGCTGGTCGCGGTGCCGACCGCGGTGGTCGCGGCGAAGCGGCCGGGCGGGTTCGCCGACCGGATCGGGATGCAGGTCAGCATGTTCGGGCTCTCGGTGCCGAACTTCGTCTTCGCCCTGGTACTGGTGCTGATCTTCGCGGTCGGCCTGCGGGTGCTGCCCGCCGTCGGGTACGTCCCGATCGCCCAGGGCATCGGCCCGAACCTGCGGGCGATGGTACTGCCGGCCACCGCGATCGCGTTCGCGCTCTTCTGCGAGTACACCCGGGTACTCCGGGCCGACATCGTCGACCAGATGCTCCGGGAGGACTACATCACCACCGCCCGGGCCAAGGGGGTCGGCAGTTGGCAGGTGCTGATCCGGCACGCGCTGCGCAACTCGGTGTTCAGCCTGCTGACCATCGTCGGGCTCCAGTTCGGGGCGCTGATCGGCAGCACCGTGATCATCGAGCAGATGTTCGGGCTGCCCGGCATGGGGCAGGGGCTGCTCCAGGCGATCAACAGCCGGGACATTCCGGTCGTCCAGGCGTACGTGGTGGTGATGGCCTGCTTCGTGGTCGGCGCCAACCTCGTCACCGACCTGCTCTACGCCGTCCTCGACCCAAGGATCCGCCATGGCCGTCCAGCCGCCTGACCTCGCCACCGCCCGGGGTGCCGACCCGGCCGCCGACCCGCTCGACGCCACCGCGACCGGCCCGGCCCGGGCGAGCCGGCGCCGGGGTACCGGCAAGGGCCTCTGGATTCCCGGCACCATCCTCGGGCTGATCGTGCTGGCCTGCTTCGCCTGGCCGCTGGTCTACCGGGACCTGCCGTCCCCGACGGCCGGCTCGCTGCTCGCGGCCAACCTGCCGCCGTTCTCGCCCGGACACCTGCTCGGCACCGATCCGCTCGGCAACGACATCGTCTCCCGGCTGCTGCACGGTGGGCGGGTGTCGTTGGAGGTGGGGCTCACCTCCAACGCGATCGGGCTGCTGCTCGGCGGCTCGCTCGGGATGTTCGCCGCGTTCCGGGGCGGCTGGCTGGAGACGGTCACCATGCGGCTGCTGGACATGCTGATCGCGTTCCCGTCCCTGGTGCTGGTGCTGGTCGTCTCGACCTACCTCACGCCGAGCAAGTTGAACGTGATCTGGGCGATCTCGTTCTTCTCCATCCCGACCTTCGCCCGGCTGGCCCGGGCCGCCACCCTCCGGCTCCGCGAACAGGTGTACGTCGTCGCCGCCCGGCTCGCCGGCCAGCGGGACGGTGCCATCCTGCTCCGGCACATCGCCCCGAACGTGCTGCCGCAACTGCTCACCTACAGCCTGCTCTGGGTCGCCGCCGCGATCGCCATCGAGGCGTCACTGAGCTTCCTCGGCTTCGGGGTACCGGCGTCGGAGCCGAGCTGGGGGATGATGATCTCGCGCGGTCAGGCGTACATCTCCAGCAATCCGGAACTGGTGCTGATCCCGAGCGCCTGCCTCTTCCTCACCATCGTCTGCCTCAACACCCTCGGCGACGCCCTGCGAGCCCGGACCGGTGCGCCATGACGACCCAGATCCAGCCGGACACCGCGACCCGGACCGCCGACCCGGACGCGCCGCTGCTGACCATCGAGAACCTGGAGGTCACCTTCCGGACCCGGGACGCCCTGGTGCACGCCGTACGCGGGGTCGACCTCACCGTGCACGCCGGCCAGACCCTGGCGGTGATCGGCGAGTCCGGCTCCGGCAAGACCGTCACCTCCCGGGCCGTGATGGGGCTGCTGCCCCGGACCGCCACGGTGCGTGGCTCGATCCGGCTCGGCGAGCGCCAGATGGTCGGGCTCGGCGAGAAGGAGCTGCGGCGCTGCCTGGGCCGGGAGGTCGGGATGATCTTCCAGGACCCGGCCCGCTCGCTGAACCCGACGATGCGGATCGGCAACCAGCTCACCGAGGCGATCCGGGTGCACCTGCCGATGAGCCGCCGCCAGGCCCGGGAGCGCGCGGTCGAGCTGCTGGCGATGGTACGGCTGCCCGCGCCGGCCCGGCGCTTCCACGAGTACCCGCACCAGCTCTCCGGCGGGATGCGCCAGCGGGTGATGATCGCCATCGCGCTGGCCTGCCAGCCGGGGCTGCTGATCGCCGACGAGGCGACCACCGCGCTGGACGTCACCACCCAGGCGCAGATCATGGACCTGCTGCTCGACCTGCAACAGCGGTTCGCGATGGGGCTCGTACTGATCAGCCACGACATGGGGCTGGCCGCCTCCTACGCCGACCAGGTCGCGGTGATGTACGCCGGCCGGGTCGTCGAACGCGCCCCGACCCGCCGGATGATCGCGCACGTCCGGATGCCGTACACCCGGGCCCTGCTGGACGCGACCCCGAGGCTGGAACGTCCGCCGCACGCCCCGCTGCCGGTGATCTCCGGCCGCCCGCCGGACCTGCGGGTCCTCGACCCCGGCTGCGCGTTCGCCCCGCGCTGCTCGCGTTCGCAGGATCGCTGCCAGCACGAGCGGCCGGAGCTGACCGAGCGGGAACCCCGGCACGAGTGGGCCTGTTTCTTCCCCTGCGCGGACGACTCCCTACCCGGTGAGGACGAGAGATGACGGCGGGAAACGGGACCGGACGGCCACTGCTGGAGGTCCGCAACCTGGTCCAGGAGTTCGTGGTACGCGCCCACGGTGGAGTACGCGGCGGCGTGGTGCACGCCGTCTCGGACGTCTCCTTCGAGGTACGCGCCGGGGAGACCCTGGGTGTCGTCGGCGAGACCGGCTCCGGCAAGTCGACGATGGTCCGCTCGGTACTCCAGGCACCGCCGCCGAAGTCCGGCGAGGTGTGGTTCCAGGGTGTCGACCTGGCCGGCGCGCGCAAGCGGCGGGACCTGGTGGCGGCCCGCCGGCAGATGCAGGCGGTCTTCCAGGACCCGTACGGCTCCCTCGATCCGAAGTGGACGGTCTTCTCGATCGTGGAGGAGCCGCTGGCCGCGTACCGGACAGGGGACCGGCGGCAGCGGCGGGCCCGGGTCGAGGAGGTGCTCGACCTGGTCGGGCTGGACCCGTCGGTCTTCGGCGACCGCAAGCCGGGGCAGCTCTCCGGCGGCCAGTGCCAGCGGGTGGCGATCGCCCGGGCGCTGACCCTCGCCCCGGCGCTGATCGTCTGCGACGAGGCGGTCTCCTCGCTGGACGTGCTGAGCCAGGCCCAGGTGCTCAACCTCTTCGAGCGACTGCGCGCCGAACTCGGGCTCTCCTACCTCTTCATCGCGCACGACCTGGCCCTGGTCAAGCAGGTCAGCGACCGGGTCGCGGTGATGTATCTCGGCACGCTCTGCGAGGTCGGCCCCGCCGAGGAGTTGTACCGCAACCCGCTGCACCCGTACACGAAGGCGTTGCTCGACTCGATTCCCAGCCCGGACCCGGAGCGGCCCCGGCCGAGGGTGCCGGACGAACTCGCCGGTGAACCGCCGTCCCCGCTCGACCCGCCGAGCGGCTGCCGGTTCCGGACCCGCTGCCCCCGGGCGGCCGAGATCTGCGCCGTCGAGGCGCCACCGGTCCGGGCGGCCCGACCGGACCACACCGTGGCCTGCCACTTCCCGCTCTCCCCGGCCGCGCCGGTCTCCCCTGTGGAGCAAAGCGGCGACAGCGCGGCCGAATAGGAACGAGGTAACCGTAGATGGAAAAGATCACCTTTCTGTTCGACCCGCGCAGCCCGTGGTGCTACCAGACCTCCCGCTGGGCGCGGCGGCTGGAGGCGCTCGGGGAGATCGAACTCGACTGGGGGCTGTTTTCCCTGGAGGTCGTCAACCTGGCCGCCGACGAGGACCCGGCCGTGCTCGACGCCGAGTACGGGGCCGCGCTGCGTACCGCGATCCTGGTCCGGGACCGGCACGGCCGGGCGGAGCTGGGGCGGTTCTACGCCGCGCTCGGCGCGCTGATGTGGGAGCAGCAGCCGCCGGCCGCCGGCCCGGACGGACCGGCCCCGGCACCGTCCAGCGCGGAGACTTCCCGGGCGGCACTGACCGCGCTCGGCCACGACCCGAGCCTGGTGGACGCGGCCACCGCCGACCCGGCGACCTGGACCGCGGTACTCGCCGAGCACCGGGACTGGATCGACCGGGTACGCGCGTTCGGCGTGCCGACGCTGGTCTTCGACGGCGGTGCCGGTCCGGCGGTCTTCGGGCCGGTCATCCGGGAACTGCCGGACGACGAGACCTGTGTCGCGCTGTGGCGGCACTTCTCCGGACTGGCCCGCTACGACTACCTCTTCGAGGTGAAGCGCCGCAAGGAGCTGACCCTGCGGGCCGAGTTGCCGGCTGCGGTGTGGCGGGCCGACCTGCGGGTCCAGGCGATGCGCGCCGCCCGGGAGGCGCAACGGCCGGGTGGCCCGTACGAGGGGGCGAGCCTGGAGTGGGCGATGGCCGGCCTCCGCCAGTCCGACACTCCCTGACCCTCAGTACGACTCCAGTTCCGCCACGCTGACCAGTTCCGCGTCCGGGGAGTCGACCAGGGCGAGCGCACTGTCGTACCGGGGACGGTGCCGGGGTGCCGGGGCGGGGCGGCCGGGGCTGCGGCTACCGAGCTGCCGGGCGACCTCGGCCAGCACGATCGCCGCGACCAGCCGGTAGCGGTACGGCACGTCCGCCGCCGGCAACTCCAGCCGGGCGAACTCCACAGGTGAACCGAGCCGGCGCCACTCCTCGGCCGGCCCGGTCGCCTCCTCGTCCGGGATCACCAGCAGGGTCTCCGGGCCGCCGGTCAGGTCCACCCGGTGCAGCGGCGGACCGGCGACGCGCAGCCCGGCGACCACCACCCGCCGGGCTGGGACCGGCCGCTCCGCCGGCATCGGCACCACCCGGAGCGGATTGCGGGAGCTGCGCGCGGCGGCCCGGGCCTCGGTGCGTACCGGCCGGGGCGTGCCCCACCACACCTTCGCCCGGTCGTCCAGCCCCACCGTCTGCCAGCCGAAGGCGGCGGCCGAGCGCAGCGTGCTGCCCGCCTCGACGTGGTCACCGGGCCCGAGCAGCAGTACCGCCGGCCGCCGTGACTCGGGACGGGCACCCCGGACGGTACGCCGACCGGACGCCGCCACCAGGTAGTGCAGCGCCACCGCGGCGGCCGACGCGACGTTCAGGGTGTTCACCCCGCGCCCCGCCATCGGGATCTGTACGCACCGGGCTGCCGAGCGCAACACATCCGGCCGTACGCCGAGACGTTCGTTGCCGACCACGACGGACGGCCGTCCCGCCGGGAGGGCGGTGCCGAACACGGAGGTGGCGCCGGGTGCGTTCTCGACCGCGACGAGCGGGGTCGACGGGTCCAGCAGTTCGGTGTTGTCGATCATGTCCAGCGGCCCGCCGGCCCGTTCGGCGGACCATCGTCCGGCCAGCCCTCGGCCGTCCCGGAACAGGCACGGCACCCCGAACATGGCGGCGGCGTCCCGCAGCGCGTACGCGTTCGCCGGGTTCTCCAGCCCGTCACCGACCAGCCGGGCCCGGCTATCCACGAGCGACTCCGGTCGGGTTCCGAGCCGCTCCGGTCGTGGCGGCGGCTGCCCACCGTTGCCGGCAGCGGGCGGCGAACTCGTCCGCGTACCGCTCGTGGTCGGCGGTCCGGCGTACCCGGGCGGTCCGCTTGCCGGTGCCGTGCTGCACCAGGTGGTGGCCGATCTCGTGCAGCAGGCCGTCGAAGAGCATGAAGTCCCGCAGCGTCGTACCGGGCCAGTCGATCCGGGTCGACATAGCGGTGGACTCGACCCGGGCACCGGCCCGGAGCAGCCGGGACCGCGAACCCGGCAACAGTCGGCCGGGGACGATCCAGGGCGGTCGCGGCTGCTCGTGCAGGATCACCACGCCCGGCACCAGCAGCCTCGCGAGCAGCGGTCCGGGCCGGTCGGCACCGACGGCCTGCCGCAGCTCGACGGCGCGTAGCCCGTACCGCAGCTCTGGGCCGAAGAAGTCCAGCAGGCGGGCGATGTCGCCGACGCTCGCCGGATGCAGGAACCCCGGCCGGGCCGGAGACTCCCGGACCGGGAACGGGGACTCCCGGATCGGAACCCGAGGCTGCGGGTCGTCGACCGGGGCGGGCGCGGGGCGGGTACCCAATTCGGGTTCTGGCTGGCGGGCGCGGCGGCGCAGCACCGTCGGCTCGGCCGCGCGCCGGCCCCGGGGCGCGCCGAGTCGCCGGGCGGCGCGGATCGGGTACGGGTCGGTGTGCAGGCTACGACTCACGCGGTACGGGATCTCGGTGTTGGCATCGGCTCTTGGTAGCAGGCTCCGGGCGGGCGGCTCCACCGGTTTTCCCGAGGCTCCGGCGACATTGACCAGCCTCGCTACCCTTCGGTCATGTCACTCGGCGTGCTCCGGGCCGCCGCCCTGGCGCTCGGCATCGTTGCCTTCCTGAGCCGGTTCGCGGTGACCTGGTGGTTGGCACCGGTGACCGACCGGATCGAGCCCGCTGGCCTGGGTCTGCCGCTCCACCTGCTGGCGCTGGTCGTCACCGTCGTGGCGCCGCTGGTGGTCTTCACCCGGGTCGTCGTGCCGCCGCGGCGGCGTCCCGCCACGTTCCGGGTCGACGCCGCAGCCCGCCGGTTCGTCGTCGGGGCGTTCCCCCGCTTCCAGGGGGGCCTGACGATCGTGTTTCTCTGGGCTGCCGCCGGGCTCGTCGTGGTCGAGCGTGGACCGGAGCGGGATGTGCTCGGCTTCAACGACTGGCCGTCCGAGACGTACCACGGTGCGCTGTTCGCCGTCGTCGTCGGATTCGCGCTGACCGCGCCGTTCCTCCAGCAGGCGAGCTTCGTGCTGGAACCGGCTGGGGTCTCCGTGCACGGGCCCCGGGGCAAGATCACCATCGACTGGGACGATCTGGCGCCCGGCGGGCCACCGCCACCGGCGCCGGTCAGCCCCCGCATCACCCTCTACCGCCGGGGCTGGCATCCGTGGTCGGGCCACCACCCAGCGCGTACCGAAGAACTGCCGGTCGGGCTGTTGAACGTGCAGCCCGACTTCCTCGCGGCGGCGATCCGGGAGTACGTCGCACACCCGTCGCTCCGCGCCGGGATCGGTACCGCGACCGAGTTGACCCGGCTGCACGCCGATCTCCCGACCCGACCCGACGGCCAGTTCAGGGTGAGTGGCACGTCGCCCGGCGGGCTCACCTGATGCCGAAACCGACCAGGCTCACGGCGGTGGCGGCGGCGATGTCGGCGATCCGGTGGTAGTCGAGGGTCTCCGGGGTGTCGCTGGGCTGGTGGTAGTACGGGTTGCGGAAGTCGGCGGTGTCGGTGATCTGGATCGCCGGCACGCCGATGTCCCAGAACGGCTGGTGGTCGCTGCGGGCGAAGTGCTCGGTGGTCGGCACGTACCGGCGGAGCAGCGGGCCGGCGAGCCGGAGGTCGAGCGCGTCCCGGGCCAGCAGCGCGGTACCGGGCCCGGCCAGGTGGGTCAGGCACTCGCCGAACAGCCGGGCCAGCCGACCCGCCGACTGCCGGTACGCCACCAGCGTCCAGTCGCCGCGCCAGCCGCGCTGCCGGATCCGGCGGCGCTGTGCCGGGTAGACCAGCCCGGCACCCGGCGGTAGTACCTGGGTGCCGGGCAGAGCCGAGTAGAACCCGATGCACTCGAAGACCACGACCGCGGCGGGCCGGTCGGCGGTGCTCAGCTCGCCGGCCAGTGCCCGCGAGCCGTGCAGCCCGGTCTCCTCCTCGTCGAAGACGGCCAGCCGGACGTGTCGGGCCAGCCCGAACTCCGGCAGGACCCGGGCGAGTTCCAGCAGGCAGGCCACCCCGGAGGCGTTGTCGTCGGCACCGGGACTGCCCGGCACGGTGTCCAGGTGCGCGCCGATCAGCACCGTCGGCCCGGACCGGCGCGGGTCGGTGCCCTCCTCGACCGGTGGGTCGGCGAGCAGGTTGACCCCGGAGACCGAGTCGCCCGGCACGGTGAACTCCCGCCGGTTGACCCGCCAGCCGACCCGCTCCAGCTCGCCGGCCACGTACGACTCGGCCCTGGTCATCGCCGGTGCCGCGTGGTAGCGACCACGTGGCACGTCCAGCCGCTCCACGTGCTGGCGCAGCCGCCCCTCGTCGACGCCGGCCCGTACCTTGGCCAACCGCTCGGCCGTCGCGGGCGGCAGGGGACGCAGTCGTGGCTGGGCGGTGAGGACCATCCATGCCTCCGTGGGCAACGTCGCCGGTACCGTCCCCTGCGATCATGGCTGCCCTCCGCAACCCGCCGATCGATGCCGCCGTGGCAGCGCAGGTCAGCGGCGCGGGACGACGTACCGGTCGGTGTCGGTGGTCGCTGGGCCGAACAGGGTCGTCGCCTCGGTGAGGGAGGCGCCGGAGCGGACGGCCGTACGTAGTTTCGGCAGGGTCTCCGGCATCCCGAAGGCGAGCGCGGCGCTGAGCCGACCGCCGGCATGGCGTACGGCGACGAACCGTTCACCGTCCGGGGACCGGTGCAGCACCGTACTCTCGTCGTCGGCGCCGGCCAGCCCGACGAGCTGCACCTTCAGCCCGTAGTGGTCGGTCCAGACGTACGGGGTCGCGGCGGTGACCCGGCGCTCGGCGGCCGGCCGGACCAGGTTGTACGCCACGATCCCGGCCTGCTCGACCGCGCTGGTCCAGTGCTCGACCCGGCGCGGCTCGGTGTGCCCGGCGACCGGCCACCGGGCCACGTCGCCGACCGCCCAGATCGCCGGGTTGGTGGTGGCGACGCCGGTACCGTCGCAGCGGATCCCGTCGGTCAGCTCCAGCGAACTGCCGCGCAGCCAGCCGGTGTTCGGCAGTACGCCGATCCCGACCACCACCAGATCGGCGTCGAGCAGCGTGCCGTCGTCGAGTTCGACGGAGCTGACCCGGTCGCCCCCGTGCACGGCGCGGACGGCGTGTCCGGTGTGGAACCGGACGCCGTGCCGGCGGTGCAGGTCGAGCAGGGCGGTGCCGGCGAGCGTACCGAGTTGGGCGGCGAGCGGGTCGGGGCGCGGTTCGACGACGGTGACCGGCAGCCCGCGCCGGGCGGCGGCCGAGGCGAGTTCGGTGCCGACGAAACCCGCCCCGACCACCACGACCCGGGGTGCGGTGTCGAAGGCGTCCCGGATCGCCACCGCGTCGTCGAGCCGGCGCAGGTCGTGCACGCCGCTGGCCGGGGTCGGGAACGGCCACGGCCGGGGTGCCGCTCCGGTCGCCACCACCAGGGCGTCGAAGCCGATCCGGGCGCCGGAGTCGAGCAGCACCCTCCGGCCGTCCTCGTCGAGGGCCACGGCCGGGTCGCCGAGCAGTACCTCGATGCCCTGCTCGGCGAGCTGTTCGGCACTGGCCAGCCGGGTCCGGTCCGGGGTCCACTCGCCGAGCAGCACCTGCTTGGAGAGCGGCGGCCGGTCGTACGGCAGCCAGGGCTCGGCACCGACCAGGGTGACGCCGCCGGTGAACCCGGCCCGGCGCAGTCCCAGCGCGGTCCGTACCCCGGCCAGCGAGGCACCGACCACGACGACCCGGTCCGGCGGCCGGTGTGCCTGGCTGTCGGCCGGTCCGGCGGTCACGCCGGGCCGACCTCGATGGCCTGGGCCGGGCAGAGGAACTGGGCGTCCGCCAGGTCGTCGGCGAGGTCGTCGCCGGCCTCGGCCAGGTGGTCGAGGTCGCCGCCGTCGGTGAACCGGAACACCGAGGGGACCCGTTCGACGCACTGGCCGTGCAGCTCGCAGTGCGTCCGGTCGACGTGCACCCGCAGGCTCACGACGCCTCCCCGGTGGGCCGGAACGCCAGCCGGGCCGGCAGCGAGGTCGGGCCGTGGTTGATGAAGCTGGCCAGGTACGGCACCTCGTCCGGCGGGGTGAGCAGGGTGATCTCGGCGACCCGGTCGAGCAGCGTCTCGACCACCACGACGCCCTCCAGCCGGGCCAACGAGGAGCCGATGCAGGCGTGCGGACCCTTGCCGAAGGCCAGGTGCGCCGAGGCGTTGGGGCGGTCGAGCTTGAGGTGCGGGCACTGTTCCCAGGCAGCGGGGTCGCGGTTGGCGGCCTGGTAGAGCACCAGCAGCCGGGAGCCGGCCGGGATCTCGGTGCCGCCGACCACCGAATCTTCCAGCGCGAGCCGGTAGAAGCCCTGGATCGGCGATTCGAGTCGCAGCGACTCCTCGACGAACCGGGGGATCAGCGCCGGTTCGGCCCGGAGCCGGTCGGCGAGCCCGTCGGTCTCGGCGAGCAGCTTCATGCTGCTGGCCAGGTGGTGGGTGGTGGTGATGTTGCCGGCGATCAGCAGCTCGATGGTGAAGCTGACCGCCTCGCGCCGGGTCAGTTCGCCGGCCCGGTCCGCCGCGACGATGGTGGAGAGGACGTCGTCGCCGGCCCGGCCGTCGTGCCGGTTCATCAGCTCGTCCATGTACCCGGTGAACTCCCGCTGCACCCGGTCCCGCTTCTCCGGGTCGGCGGCGTGCCCGCCGAGCGACCCGGTGATCTCCTCGGACCAGGCCCGGAACTTGTCCACGTCGTCGGCGGGTACCCCGAGCAGGGCGCTGATCACCCGTACCGGCAGCGGGGCGGCGATCCGTTCGACCAGGTCGACGGTGTCGGCGTCGCGTAGCGCGTCGACGTGCTGTTCGGCGATCCGCCGGACCACCGGCTCCCAGCTCCGTACCTGGGACGGGGTGAAGGCGCGGTTGACGATGGAGCGCCGGGTGGCGTGTACCGGGTCGTCGGAGAGCAGCAGCAGCGGGCGGAGCCGGTTGGGGTCGTCGGTCGCCGACGGTGGCGGATTCCCGACAGTGATGGTCGAGGAGAACCGCTTCGCGTCCCGGAGTACCCGGCTGACGTCGTCGTGGCCGGCGACCACGTACGCGTTCACCTCGGGGGCGAAGTGCACGCCTTTCGCCCGTAGCTCGTCGTAGACGGAACCCGGGTCGCGGAGTGCGTCCGGGGCGAGTCCTACCAGGTCGGCCAGTGACATGGAACAATCTCCCATCGACCAACGGCGCGATGCTTCACGGAATCCGCGCCGGAGTTGCGGAGCACCCCCGGTGCTGGCGCTCGAACGCGTCGCGACGCCCGGTCGTGGGGTAGCGCGGGTGGCCGGTGCTCTCCGGCAGAAACCTACGTCGCGAGTCTGCACAGTAGCAAGACCCTGGCTATGATTCCGCCATGAAGAATGAGCCGGCCGTTCCGCCGTATCACATCGCTTCGGTCGACCACGCGCTGCGGCTCCTGCTGCTGCTGAAGACCAAGCCGAGCATCCGGGTCGCCGAGGCGGCCGACGAGCTGGACGTCGCGCGCTCGACCGCGCACCGGCTGCTGGCCATGCTCGTCTACCGCGGTTTCGCGGCGCAGAATCCGACCACCCGGGCATACCACCCGGGGCCGGTACTGATCGAGGTCGGGATGGGCGCGCTGTCCAAGCTCGACGTCCGGCGGAAGGCCCGGCCGTACCTGGAGCGCCTGGTGGCGACGACCGGCGAGACCGCCAGCCTCCAGATCCTGGAGGGCAACCACGTACGTTTCGTGGACTCGGTCGAGTCGGCGAACGCCGTCCGGGTCGCCTCCCGGGCCGGGGTCAGCCTGCCGGCGCACGCCTCGTCCGGCGGCAAGGTGCTGCTCGCCGGGATGTCGCTGGAGGCGGTGCAGCGGCTCTATCCGCACGAGAAGCTGGAGCAGGTGACCGAGGCGACCAACACCGACCGGTCCACGCTGTTCGAGGAGTTGGCTGAGGCCAGGGCACTGGGCTACTCGGTCAACCACGGCGAGAGCGAGCCGGGGCTGGTGGCGGTGGGCGTACCGTTGCCGGATCGCACCGGCATCCCGGTCGCCTCGCTGACCATCGCCGGTCCGACCGCCCGGATGGGGCCGGAAGGGGTGAACCGGGCCGTCGAGGCGCTCCGGGAGGCGGCGAAGGAGCTGAGCGAGAGCCTCTACCGCTGACCAGGGCTGTTGCGTCGACCGAGCCAAGGCTGTTCTGCCAACCGAGCCAAGGCTGTTCCGCTGATCAGAATAACTTTGCCTGCTATTCCCTAGGGCGATGCATCGGGGCTAGCGTGTGGGCACTGCGTGGTCGCACCCGGCGTCGTCGCCGCCGTGCCCGGGCCGGCACCCGGGCGCGCTGCCGACGACACCGGAGGCGTACCGGCAGGCCACCGTGGTTCCCACCACCCCGGGGAGAGGCACATGTTCATCGACGTCCACGGCCACGTCAGCGCGCCGAGCGAGCTGTACGCGTACAAGGCCGGCCTGCTGTCGCACCGCGGCGCGCACGGCCGGGGCGGTGCGGGGATCAGCGACAACCGGCTCCGCGCCGCGCTGCACGAGCCGAACCCGAGCTTCGGCGGCGAGTCGCACCTCGCCCACCTGGCCGCGGCCGGGATCGACCTCCAGCTCATCTCGCCCCGGCCGTACCAGTCGATGCACAGCGAGTCGCCGGCCTTCCTGGTCGACTGGTTCACCGCCGAGACCAACGACGTCATCCACCGGGTCTGCGAACTGGAACCCGGGCTGTTCCGGGGCGTCGCCGGGCTGCCGCAGAGCATGGAGACCGACCCCGCCGCCTGGACCCGCGAGCTGCGCCGCTGCGTCCAGGAACTCGGCTTCGTCGGCGCGATGCTCAACCCCGACCCGTACGAGGGGACCCGCCAGCCGCCCGGGCTCGGCGACCGGTTCTGGTACCCGGTCTGGGAGGCGCTCTGCGAACTCGACGTGCCGGCGCTGATCCACTCGGCCGGCTGCCGCGCCCCGGCCCGGGAGAGCTACTCGCTGCACTTCATCCAGGAGGAGACGCTCGCCGTCATCGGCCTGCTGCAGTCCAACGTGCTCACCGACTTCCCCGACCTGAAGATCATCGTCTCGCACGGCGGCGGGGCCATCCCCTACCAGCGGGGCCGGTTCGCCCCGGGCGCGCTGCGCAAGGGCCAGCGCTTCGAGGACAACCTGCGCAAGCTCTGGTACGACACCTGCCTCTACACCCGCGACTCGATCGAGCTGCTGCTCAAGGCGGTCGGGGTGGACAGGTGCCTGTTCGGTACCGAGAAGCCGGGCACCGGTTCGATGCGCGACCCGGAGACCGGACGCTGGATCGACGACATCCACCTGCTGATCAACGACATCGAGTGGCTGGACGACAAGCAGCGGACCCAGCTCTTCGAGACCAACGCCCGCGAACTGTTCCGGCTCTAGGTCCGGACGGGCGCACGGAGAGGAGCAGCCATGGCAGAGATCGTGGTGGGGATCGGCACCTCGCACGGGCCACTGCTGAACACCCCGCCGGACCAGTGGGGGCAGCGGGCCGCCGCCGACCGGCGCAACCCGGCGCTGGCCTTCCGGGGTTCGGACCACACCTTCGAGCAGCTCGCCGAGCTGCGCGAGGACTTCACCGCCGAGAACACCCCGAAGGAACGCCGGCAGCGGCACAAGCGCTGCCGGGAGGCGATCGACGCGCTCGGCGACGTGGTCCGGGCCGCCGAGCCGGACGTACTGGTGGTGGTCAGCAGCGACCACAAGGAGACCTTCACCGACGAGCTGTTGCCGCAGTTCGCCTTCTACCACGGCGCCACGATGCGGCACGAGCCGTTCACCCCGGAGCACCTGGCCGCGATGCCGCCCGGCCTGGCCATCGCCGAGGTGGCGAACGTACCGGCCGAGAGCACCATCCGGCGCTGCCACCCCGAGCTGGCCCTGCACCTGATCCGGTCCACCAGCGAGCAGGGCTTCGACCCGAGCGCCTCCAAGGAACTGCCGGCCGGCAAGTACGGCGACCATGGCATCCCGCACGGCTGGGGTTTCGTCTACCAGAACATCCTCGGCGGCTCCGGCGACATCCCGTTCGTACCGCTCTTCGTCAACACGTTCTGGGAGCCGAACCCGCCGAGCGCGGCCCGGTGCTGGCAGTTCGGCCTGGCGCTGGGCCGGGCCATCGCGTCCTTCCCCGGCGACCTCCGGGTCGGGCTGGCCGCCTCCGGCGGGCTGAGCCACTTCGTGGTGGACGAGGAGCTGGACCGGGCCTTCCTGGACGCGCTGCTCCGGGACGACGGCGAATATCTCGGCGCGCTGCCGGCGTCGCTGCTCCGGTCCGGCACCTCCGAGCTGCGCAACTGGATCGTGGTCGCCGGAGCGCTGCGGGGCAGCGGGCTGACCCCTCGGGTGGTCGACTACCAGCCCTGTTACCGCTCGTCGGCCGGTACCGGCAACGCGATGGGCTTCGTGGCCTGGGAGTCCGCCGCCCCGGCCGGTGCGGCATGACCGGCGCCACCGTGGGTACGACCGGCGCGGGCAGGACCGGACCGGACGGGGTGCCGCTGCGGGACCGGATCGCGCGGTTGGACACCTGCGCGCTCTCCGACGCGCTGGACACCCTCGGGCTGGCCGGGGCGACCACCGGGATCCGTCCACTCTGGCCGGTCGGGGAGGCGGTGGTGGGTACGGTCCGCACCGTACGGGCCGGACCCCGCCAGCACGGGCAGCCGGCGGCGCACATCGCGGCGGCGGCGGTCGACTCCGCCGGCCCCGGCCAGGTACTCGTGATCGCCAACGACGGCCGGCTCGACGTCTCCTGCTGGGGCGGCATCCTGGCACTGGCCGCCACCCGGCGCGGCATCGGCGGCGTGGTGATCGACGGGGCCTGCCGGGACATCGCCGAGAGCGAGGAACTCGACTTCCCGGTCTTCGGCCGGGCGGTGGTGCCGGTCAGCGCCCGGGGCCGGATCGTGCAGCTCGGGATGGACGAGCGGATCGAGGTGGCGGGCGTACCGGTGCAGACCGGGGACTGGGTCGTCGCGGACCGCAACGGGGTGGTCTTCGTCCCCGCCGCCGAGGCGGAGCGGGTCGTCGGGCTCGCCGAGCGCATCGTCCGGCGCGAGGAGGGCATGGCCGAGGCGGTCCGCTCCGGTCAGCCGGTCGACCAGGTGATGCACGACAGCAAGTTCCCCTCGGTGGAGGAGTGATGGTGGGCAGCACAGATCGGCTCGGGCGGGCGGTAGCCGACTCCGGCATGAGCCACCCGCTGGCGGCGTACTCGACCGCGACCGTCTCCGACGCACTCGACCGGCTGGGCCGCCCCGGCAGCCTGCTCGGGATCGCACCGCTCGCCGACGGTGCCCGGCTCTGCGGGCGCGCCTTCACGGTCCGCTACGTCACCGCCGGTCATCCGGCCGGCAGCGTCGGCGACTATCTCGACGACGTGCCGCCCGGCCAGGTGGTGGTACTGGACAACGCCGGGCGTACCGACTGCACCGTCTGGGGCGACATCCTCACCGCCATGGCGCACCACCGGGGCGTGGCCGGCACGGTCATCGACGGGGTCTGCCGGGATGTCGCCCGGGCGCTGGACCTGGGCTATCCGCTCTACTCCCGGGGCCGGTTCATGCGTACCGGCAAGGACCGGGTCGAGGTCTCCGACGTCGGCCGGCCGGTGACGGTCGGCGGGGTCCAGGTGGCCGCCGGGCAACTGCTGCTCGGCGACGCCGACGGCGTACTGGCGGTGCCGCCGGACGTCGAGGACGAGGTGCTGGCGCTGGCCGGCCGGATCCACGCCAGCGAGGAGGCGATCGTGGCCGAGATCCTGGCCGGGAGCAGCCTCGCCGAGGCCCGCCGCCGGCACGGCTACCACCAGCTACAACGCCGAGCGGAAGCCTGATGCCGCCGGTCGAGCCGGTGGGTGCCGCCGGGCGGCCCGCTCCCGACCCCGGCACGCCGCCGACGCTGGGCACGCCGCTGGCGCCAGCCGAGCAGCCGAGGCCGGTCGAGCCGATGACAGGCACCGGGTATGCCGCCTTCGACGAGGTGGCGGCGGAACTGCTCGGGCTCGGCACCGCCACCGTCTACGAGGCGTCCCGGCAGGAGTGCTTCCTGCCGTACACCCTGCGGCCGGCCTGGCCCGGAGCCCGGCTGGCCGGTCCGGCCCTGCCGGTGCGGACCGCGCCGGCCGACAACCTGCCGCTGCACATCGCCGTCGAGGCGGCCCGGTCCGGCCAGGTGCTGGTGGTGGCCGCGCAGGGCGAACCGTGCGGCTACTGGGGCGAGGTGCTCACCGTCGCCGCCCAGCAGCGCGGCATCGGAGGGCTCGTGATCGACGGCGGGGTCCGGGACACCGCCGCGCTCGCCGCCCGCGACTTCCCGACCTTCAGCAGTTCGGTCGCGGTCCGCGGCACCATCAAGAGCGATCCGGGTACGGTCGGCGCCCCGATCGTGCTCGGCGGGGTCACCGTGCACGACGGCGACCTGGTACTCGCCGACGAGGACGGCGTACTCGTGCTGCCGGCCGACCGGGTCGACGCGGTACTCGCCGCCGCCCGGCAGCGCCAGGCCGACGAGCGGCGCTATCTCGACCGGATCCGTCACGGCGAACTGACCCTCGACATCTACCGGCTGCGCGACCGGTACGCCGCCGGCTGACCCGTACCCGCGCGCCCCACCCGGTCGACCATCGGTCGTCCGGGCGGTGCCGGTTCAGCCGGACCGAGCACAGTGGCCAGTGGTCGCCGACCCCTGGTAGGGCAAGTGTTCCGGGTTGCAGAATCTCTGATCCATCTCTTCCGGTAATTGGAATCGTGGCTACGATGAAAAGCATGTCCATGACGATTCCGACCGACGTCACGGCGCCGGTGCTCGTCGTCGGGGCCGGTCCGGTCGGCGTGACCGCCGCCGCGGAGTTGGTCCGCCACGGTGTGCCGGTCGTGCTGATCGAGGCCGAACCCGAGCCGAAGACCGACTGGCGGGCCTCGACCTTCCACCCGCCGACCCTCGAACTCCTCGGCGAACTCGGCATCGCCGACCAGATGATCGCCGAGGGCCTGGTGGTGCCCCGGTTCCAGCACCGGGACCGGGACGCCGGGCTGGTCGCCGAGTTCGACTTCGGGCTGCTCCGCGACGAGACCGCCTATCCGTACCGGTTGCAGCTCAACCAGCAGCACCTGGTCCGGATGCTGGTTGAGCGGCTGCGCGCGGCGGAATCGGCCCGGCTCGTCTTCGGCGCCCGGGTGCTCGGGGTACGCGAGGTCGACGGCGGGGTGGCGGTCACGGTCCGGACCGGCGACGGCGAGACCGAGATCCACGGATCACACCTGATCGGCGCGGACGGCGCGAACAGCACCGTCCGGCAGACCCTCGGCATCGGCTTCGCGGGGCACACCTATCCGGAGCGGTTCCTGATCGTCAGCACCTCGGTCGACCTGCGGGAGCTGATCCCCGGGCTGGCCGACGTGAACTACGTGGCCGATCCCCGGGAGTGGCTGTTCCTGTTGCACACCAGGGAATCCTGGCGAGCCGTCTATCCGGTACCGGTCGACCAGCCGCGCGAGGTGGCGCTCGACCCGGCCACCCTCCAGACGCAGCTCCAGAAGATCGCGCCCCGGTCCGAGGACTATCCGATCGTCGACCGGCAGATCTACAACGTGCACCAGCGGGTGGCCAGCACGTTCCGGCTGGGCAACGTGGTGATCGTCGGGGACGCCGCGCACATCAACAGCCCGGTCGGCGGGGTCGGCCTGAACAGCGGCATCCACGACGCGATGGACGTGGTGCGCCGGCTGGTCCGGATCCGGGCCGGCGCGGACGCCGAGGCCGAACTGACCGCGTTCGCGACGCTACGCCGCAGGGTCGCGCTCGACTACGTCCAGGCGGACACGCACCGCAACACCGAGCGGCTCAAGGAGACCGATCCGGCCCGTCGCCGGGCCAACCAGGACGAGTTGCGGGCCATCACCGCCGACCCGGACCGGCACCGGAACTGGGTACGCCGGGCGTCGCTGCTGGAGAGCGTACGGCGGTTCGGCATCGCCCGCCTCCCGGAGCCGACCGCGACCGCCGGTTCCCCGGATGCGACCGGTTCCCCCGAGGCGACCGGTTCTCCGGATGCGACCGGCTCCACGGGCGGCGCCGCGTCCGACCGTCCCGCGCCGGCCGGCGCCGCATGACGCACATCGACCACACCGACCCCGGTGCCGTTCGGAAGTCCCCGGGGAAGGGGACGAGGGGGCCATCATGATCTCTGACAACTCCGCTGGCGTGCAGGACGCCACCGGCGAGGAGCTGGAGCGGCTCTACCGCGACCTCGACGCGCTCGACCTGCATCCACTCTGGAACATCACCGGCGAGCTGCTGACCGAGACGCCGCGCCCGAAGGCGGTACCGTGGCTCTGGAACGGCGCCCAGCTCCGGGCGCTCGGCGAGCGGGCGATCGACCTCGTACCGGTCGAGCGCGGCGGCGAGCGCCGGGTACTCAGCCTCGGCAACCCGGGCCTGGCCGGCCGGCCGTACGCGGTCGGCACCCTCTGGGGGGCGATCCAGTGCCTCGGCCCGCACGAGACCGCACCCGCGCACCGGCACTCGCCCGGCGCGATCCGGTTCGTACTCGCCGGCAGCGGAGTGTGGACCACAGTGGACGGCGACGCCTGCGACATGCACCCCGGCGACCTGATCCTGACCCCGAGCATGCACTGGCACGACCACACCAACGGCGGTACCGAGTCGATGGTCTGGTTCGACGGACTCGACCTGCCGATGATCGAGGCGCTGGACGGGGTGTTCTTCGAGGAGTACCCGGAGTTCGCCCAGCCGCAGCCGGCGACCCGCAACGTCTCCGAGGTCGACCACGCCGGGCATCCGGGCCGGTTCCGGGCCGGCGCGGTCACCGACGAGCTGGACCCCCGGTCGTCCCGGCTGCTGGTCTACCGCTGGACGGAGACCGACGCCGAGTTGACCCGGCTGGCCGCCGAGGCCGACCAGGCGCCGGTGAGCCTCGAATTCACCAACCCGGAGTCGGGGGCGAGCGTGCTGCCGACGCTGAGTTGCAGCATGCACCGGCTGCCGGCGGGCCGGCCGACCGAGGCCCGGCAGCAGACCGGCAACGCGATCTGGGTGGTCTTCCGGGGCGAGGGGCACAGCGTGATCGGCGGCCAGCGTTTCGACTGGGCGCCCGGCGACATGTTCGTGGTGCCGTCCTGGATACCGGTCGAGCACCACGCGGCCACCCCGGCCGACCTGTTCCGGCTGACCGACGCCCCGGTGTTGCGGGCGCTCGGCATCTACCGGGAACGCGCGCTCGACGACCCGCAGCCGGTCACCACCACCTTCACCGCCCGAACCGTCGAGTCCGCCCCGATCCCCGCGACCGCCTCCGCCTCCGCCACCGCCTCCGCCACCGCCTCCGCCACCGCCTCCGCCTCCGCCTCCGCCTCGGGGGAGTCGCTGTGAAACTCTGCATCTTCGACGACTACCGGATCGGTGCGGTCCTCGACGGTGGCGTGGTCGACCTGACCGGCGCGCTGCCCTGGCCACACGATCCCGACCCGGAGACGGCGGGCGGCTGGCGCCGGCTCTGCCGGGACTACGCCGAGCTGGCGGACCGGCTGACCAAGGCCGCCGCCACCGGCCCGGTCGTCCCGCTGGACCAGGTACGGCTGCGTGCGCCCGCGCTGAACCCCTCGAAGATCATCGCTGCGGCCAGCAACTATGCCGAGCACGTGCACGAGATGCACGCGGTGCAGGAGCGCACCCTCGGCAAGGTCGAGGAGTGGATGATGTCGTTCGATGTCTTCCTCAAGGCACCCTCCTCGCTGGCCGGTCCCGGGGAGCCGATCGTGCTGCCGGCCGAGATCCTCGCCGCCGGACACGAGGTGCACCACGAGTCGGAGCTGGTGGTGGTGCTCGGCCGGGGCGGTCGGGACATCCCGGCCGACCGGGCACTGGAGCACGTCGTCGGCTACAGCATCGGGCTGGACATCACGGTACGCAGCCCGGGTGACCGGTCGCGGCGCAAGAGCTACGACACGTTCAGCCCGCTCGGCCCGTGGCTGACCACCGCCGACGAGGCTGGCCCGCCCGGCGAGTTCGAGATCGAGCTGCTGGTCGGTGGCGAGCGGCGGCAGCGGGTGAACACCGCCGACATGCTGGTGGCGGTGCCGGAGATCGTCGCGTACGCCTCCCGGGTGATGACGCTCCGGCCCGGTGACCTGATCTTCACCGGTGCACCGCCGGGAGTTGGGCCGATCGAGCCCGGCGACGAACTGGTGGCCACGATCAGCGGTCTCGGCGACCTGCGGACCAGCGTGACCGCCGGAAGCGAGCCCCGATGACCAGCGTCGATCGCGTGGTCGGGCCGGGGGTGGACGGGCTGGGGACAGCGCCGGTCGGGGAGCGTTCACCGGTCGGGGAGCGTTCGCTGCTGGACGTACTGCTGCATCCGGAGAGCCTGGCGATCATCGGGGCCTCGGACAATCCGGTGAGCCTGGGCGGCCGGCCGCTCGGCCTGCTCGCCGCCGCCGGCTACGCCGGCCGGGTCTATCCGGTCAACCCGACCCGGGCCACCGTGCAGGGCCACCCGGCGTACCCGTCGGTGCGGGAGCTGCCCGAGCCGGTCGAGGTGGCGATGGTGATGGTCAAGGCCAAGCTGGTCCCGGCGGTGCTGCGGGACTGCGCGGCGGCCGGGGTACGGGTCGCCATCGTGCTCAGCTCCGGTTTCGGCGAGGGCATGGGGCACGGTGCCGAACTGCGCGACGAGATCGCCGCGATCGTGCCGACCACCTCGATGCGGATCCTCGGCCCGAACTGCGAGGGCCTGGCCAGCCTGCCGGCCTCGGCACCGCTCACCTTCAGCCCGGTGCTCGACGCGGCCCGTACCGGCCAGGTGGTGTTGCCCGGCCGGGTGGCGGTGCTGTCGCACAGTGGCGGGCTCGGCTTCGCGGTGGCGCAGTGGGGCTCCCGGGCCGGGATCGGCTTCAACTACCTGATCAGCACCGGCAACGAGGGCGACCTCGACGTACTGGAGCTGGCCGACCGGCTGCTGGTCGAGACCGACACCACCCTGGCGGTACTGGTGCTGGAGGGGGTGGCCGAGCCGGAGCGGCTAGCCGCGCTGGCCCGGCAGGCCCGGCAGCTCGGCAAGCGGCTGCTGGTGGCCCGGCTCGGGCGCTCCGATGCGGGTGCCCGGGGCAGCCTGGCACACACCCGGCACGACGCGACCAGCCTGGACGGGCTGACCGCGCTCTGCGCCACCGAGGGGATCACCCAGGCCGGCGGCGAGCGGGAGCTGATCGACGTACTCCAGGCGTTGGACAAGGTGCCGACATTGGGCGGGCGCCGGGTCGGCATTCTGGCCACCTCCGGCGGGGCCGGGGTGTGGCTGGCCGACGCCTGCCGGGACGCCGGACTTGAGGTACCGGAACTCTCGCCGGAGCTGCGACAACGGCTCGCCGGCTTCATGCCGGAGTACGGCTCACCGGTCAACCCGGTCGACCTGACCGCGCAGTTCATCGCCGCCGGCTCGTTCGCGCCGGCGATCGAGGCGCTGGCCGGTTCCGGCGAGGTCGACGCGGTGGTACTGGCCACCTCGCTCGCCTCGGCGGGCCGGCTGGAGCAGGACCGGGAGGCGCTGGCCGAACTGCTCCGCCGCGACCTGCCACCGCTGGTCGTCTACACCTACACCCACCCGGCCGAGTCCTGTGTACGCATCCTCGAAGGGCTCGGCCTGGCCTGGTACACCAGCTCGACGGGGGTGGCCCGGGGCCTCGCCGCCGTCGCCCCAACCCCGGCCACCCCGGTCGGGACACGGACTCGACGTCCGGAGTGACGCCGATGCACATCCGGCGGGAGGAACGTTGACCACGGCAATCGGTGATGTGATCACCTCCAGGATCGCCGACCGCACCCTGCTGCGCACCGACGCGTACGTCGACGGCGAGTGGGTCGGCGCGGAGAACGGTGCCCGGTTCCCGGTGCATGATCCGGGGACCGGCGAACTGCTCGCCGAGGTACCCCGGTTCGGCCGGGCGGAGACGGCCCGGGCGATCGAGGCGGCTCGGCGGGCGCTGCCGGACTGGCGGCGGCGTACCGCGATCGACCGGTCGGGGATCCTGCGCCGCTGGGCCGAGCTGATCCGCTCCCATGTGGACGATGTCGCCACGGTGCTCACCGCCGAGCAGGGCAAACCGTTCCCGGAGGCGCGCGGCGAGGTGCTCTACAGTGCCGCGTTCCTGGACTGGTTCGCCGAGGAGGGGCGGCGGGTCTACGGCGACGTGATCCCGTCGCACTCGCCGACCGAACGGATCCTGGTGTGGAAGCAGTCGGTCGGGGTGGTCGCCGGGATCACCCCGTGGAACCTGCCGGCCGCGATGATCACCCGGAAGGCGGCGCCCGCGCTGGCCGCCGGCTGCGCGCTGGTGCTGAAACCGGCCGAGCAGACCCCGCTGACCGCACTCGCCCTGGCCGAGCTGGGCCGGCGGGCCGGGGTGCCGCCGGGGGTACTGAACATCGTCACCGGGTCGGCGCAGGATGCGCCGGAGATCGGCCGCGAGCTGACCGGCAACCCGGTGGTCCGCAAGCTCAGCTTCACCGGCTCGACCGAGGTGGGCCGGCTGCTGATGCGGCAGTGCGCGGACGGGATCAAGAAGGTCTCCCTGGAACTCGGCGGCAACGCCGCGTTCGTGGTCTTCGACGACGCCGACCCGGAGCTGGCGGTCGAGGGGATCTTCTCCGCCAAATATCGCAACGCCGGGCAGATCTGCACGGCGGCCAACCGGATCCTGGTGCAGGAGGGGATCCGGGAGCGGTTCACCGAGGCGCTGCTGCGGCGTACCGAGGCGGTGCGGGTCGGCACCGGCTTCACCGAGGGCGTCGAGATGGGCCCGCTGATCGACGCGCAGGGCCTGGCGAAGGTACGCCGGCACGTCGCAGACCTGGTCGACCGGGGCGGCCGGGTACTGACCGGCGGTGCTCCGCACGAGCTGGGTGGCACCTTCTTCCAGCCGACCGTGGTCAACGGGCTCTCCGCGGAGTCGCTGGCCTGGCGGGAGGAGACCTTCGGCCCGGTGGCGGCGATCCGGAGCTTCGGCACCGAGGAGGAGGCGGTCGCGCTGGCCAACGACTCCGAGTACGGGTTGGTCGCCTATCTCTACGGGCACAACCTCGGGCAGATCTGGCGGACGGCGGAGGCGATCGAGACCGGCATGGTGGCGGTCAACACCGGACGGGTCTCCGGCGAGCAGGCGCCGTTCGGCGGGATCAAGCAGTCCGGCATCGGCCGGGAGGGCTCGAAGTACGGCCTCGACGAGTGGCTGGAACTCAAGTACGTCAACCTGGCCGGGCTGGACCGATGAGTACCGCCCGGGACCGGCCGGTGAACCTGCTGGCCGGGGCGACCGAGCTGACCGGTCAGGTCGCGATCGTCACCGGCGGGGCGATCGGGATCGGCCGGGCCATCGCCGAGGACCTCGGCTGTGCCGGTGCCCGAGTGGTGGTCGCCGACCGGGCCGGCGCGGCGGAGACCGCCGCCGAACTGCGGGACGCCGGACTCGACGCGCTCGGGGTGCCGGTGGACGTCTCGTCGGAGTCGGCGACCCGGGAACTGGCCGCCAAGGTGGTCAGCGCGTACGGCGGGATCGACATACTGGTCAACAACGCCGGCATCTTCACCACGCTCCGGCCGGGGCCACTGGAGGAGATCGACGTCGCCGAGTGGCAGCGGGTGATGGACGTCAACGTGCTGGGGTCGTACCTCTGCATCCGGGCTGTGGTCGGGCCGATGCGGGACCGCGGCGGCGGCCGGATCGTCAACATCGCCTCCACCACCGCGTTCAAGGGCGTCTCGCACCTGCTGCACTACGTCGCCAGCAAGGGTGCGGTGATCGCGATGACCCGGGCCACCGCCCGGGAACTGGGTGCGGACAACATCCTGGTCAACGCCGTGGCGCCCGGTTTCACGGTCAGCGACGGCATCCTGGACGGCGGCGCCGAGCTGGCCGGGTTGCGCCGGGCCGCGCCGGGCAAGCGGGTACTGGCCCGCGAGCAGCGCCCCCGGGACGTGGTCGGGGCGGTGCGGTTCCTGGCCGGCCCGATGTCGAGCTTCGTCACCGGCCAGACCGTCGTGGTCGACGGCGGCGCTTTCTTCCACTGAACCCGGGGTCCGGGCCGCATCGAATCCCAGGGTCCGGGCCGATCCGGGCACCAGCAGAACCCGCAATCGTTCTGCAATACAGAACTAGACGAGCAGATCTAGCGCCACGAGAAATCCGTTCGTAATGTACGAGCAACTGAGAGGGAAAGATCCTCTCCCGGAACCCATCCTATGACCCGGCACCGGACGCAACGTTTCCGCAGCTAGATGGCTTGGCCAACCCGGCCGCCCGCTGCGACGGCGGCGGTGGACCACCGATGGAACAGGAAAGAAGACCGAACTCATGGATCTGGGCCTGGCGGACAAGAGAGCCATCGTCACCGGCGGCAGTGCGGGCATCGGCAAGGCGATCGCCCGGGCACTGGTGGCCGAGGGCGTGCACTGCGCCGTCTCCAGCCGCAGCCTCGACCGGGCCCGCGCCGCCACGGCCGAACTGTCCGGCCCCGGCCGGGCCCTGCCGGTACGGGCCGAACTCCGGGACGCCGACTCGGTCGAGGCCATGGTCGAGCAGGTCACCGAGGAGTTCGGCGGGGTCGACATCCTGGTCAACAACGGCGCGGTGGTCAGCGGCAACCAGGCCGAGGACTTCGACCACGTCAGCGACGAACTGATCCTGACCTCGTTCGAGGAGAAGTTCCTCGGCACGATGCGCTGCTGCCGGGCGGTGGTGCCGGGGATGCGGGCCCGGGGCTTCGGCCGGATCATCAACATCGCCGGGCACAAGGCGCGGGAGGGCGGCGCCATCTCGGCCGGCGCCCGCAACGCCGCGATCGTGCACCTGACCCGCTCGCTCGCCCTGGAGTTGGGCCGGGACGGCATCACGGTCAACGCCGTACACCCGTTCACCACGGTCACCGAGACGCTGGAGTCCCGGATGGCGGAGGTGGCGAAGCGGCGCGGGGTGACCCTGGACGAGCACCTGGCGCACGTCGCCGGGCGTACCTCGCTGGGCCGGCTGGTCACCGCCGAGGAGATCGCCGCGTTCGTCGCCTTCCTCGCCTCGCCGCTCTCGGTGGCGATGACCGGCGAGGTGGTCGCGCTGACCGGCGGCGTGGATCGAGCCGTCCATGGCTGACCCGCAAACCCCTGCCCCGGCCGCTCCGGTACTGGTGGCGATCGACGGGCCGATCGCCACGGTCACGCTCAACCGCCCGGCGGTACGCAACGCGATCGACGACGCCACCCGGGCCGCCCTGATCGAGGCGCTGGCCGAGGTCGGCCGGGACACCGAGGTCCGGGTGGTGATCCTGACCGGTGCCGGTACGGCGTTCTGCGCCGGTGGCGACATCCGGGCGATGGAACAGCGGCTGGCCGCCCCGCCCGGCGAGGTGGCGATCCGGGGCTGGCAGCGCCAGCACGGCACGTACGCGCTGACCGCCGGGCTGCACCGGCTGGACCAGGTGACCATCGCGGCGGTGAACGGGCCGGCCGCCGGGCTCGGCATGGACCTCGCGCTGGCCTGCGACTTCATCGTCGCCGACCCGGCGGCGTCCTTCGTGGCCAGCTTCGTGCTGCGCGGCCTGATCCCGGACGGCGGCAGCATGTACCACCTGCCCCGCCGGGTCGGCCCGCAGCGGGCAAAGGAACTGCTGCTCTCCGGCCGCCGGGTGCAGGCCGCCGAGGCGCTGGAGATCGGCCTGGTGGACCTGCTCGCCGCGCCGGGTGCCGTGCTCGGGCACGCCGTCGCGTACGCGGCCCGGTTCACCGGCCGCTCCCGACCGGCCCTGATGCTGGCCAAGTCGATCATCAACCGCAGCTTCGAGTCCTCGCTCGACCAGATCGCCAGCCTCGGCAGCCAGGCCCAGGCCATCTGTTACACCACGGATGAACATCGGAACTCTGTGCGCTCCTTCCTCGACCAGCGGGGCGGAGCGGCTGCCGGCGGGGCCCGGACGGGCTCGACAGATCCACCGCCAGTACCACCCAGAGAATGAGGAACCACCATGAATAGGCGTAGGAAAGGCGTCGTCGCCGCGCTCGTCGCCACGTTGGCGCTGGCGTCGGCCGCCTGTGGCTCGGGCGACGCGCCCGGCGCCGCCGCGACCGGCGCACCGAAGCGGGGCGGCGAGCTGACCGTCCTGGTGTCGGAGGGCGGGCTCGCCCGCTGGCCGACGCTCGACCCGGTCGCCTCCGGTGTCGCCAACCACGAATACCGGAACGCGATCTTCGGCCAGCTCTTCACGCAGGGGCCGGACAACAAGATCGAACCGTCCCTGGCCACCGGTTACACCTTCGCCTCCGACCAGCTCTCGGTGACCATCACCCTCCGCGAGGGCGTCAAGTTCTCCGACGGTACGCCGTTCAACGCCGCCGCCGTGAAGGCCAACCTGGACCGCTCGCTCGACCCGAAGAACGCCTGCCGCTGCGTACCGCTGTTCAAGCCGGTCACCTCGGTGGAGACCGATGGCGACACCAAGGTCGTCCTCACGTTCTCCCGGCCGTTCCCGCTGGTGATCGCCTCGTTCGTGAACGAGGCCCCGAACTGGGTACCCTCGCCGGCCGCGTTGCAGTCGATGGGCGCGGACGCGTTCGGGCAGAAGCCGGTCGGTGCCGGGCCGTTCGCGGTGGTCAGCAACGTGGCCAACCAGGAACTCGTGCTCAAGCGCAACGAGAACTACTACGACACCTCAGCGCCGTACCTCGACAAGCTGACCTTCAAGACCATCGGCTCGGACCAGACGGCGTACGCGGCGTTGCAGTCCGGCTCGGCGGACGTGCTGGAGGGGATCACCACCGTCCCGCTGCTGACCCAGGCGAAGCAGCAGTTCACCCTGGCCCCGGTGGCGGCGGTCTCGGTGTGGCAGTTGCAGTACAACACCCTGAAGGCGCCGCTGAACGACCAGCGGGCCCGGGAGGCGCTGTCGTACGCGACCGACGCCGACACCATCAACAAGGTGCTGTTCGGCGGGTTGAACGAGAAGGCGGAGACGCCGACTGCACCGGGTGGGCTCTTCTACCAGGCCAGCATCGACGGCTACCGGGGCTACGACCAGGCCAAGGCGAAGGAGCTGGTGCAGCAGCTCGGCGGCCTGGAAGTCGAGATCATGCTCGGCGGTGCCCAGGAGGAGATGCAGGTCGCCGAGGCGATCAAGACGATGTGGGGCGAGGCGGGGATCACCGTGAAGGCGATCAACCAGGAGCCGTTGCAGACCCGCAACGACAACTTCGCCTCGAACAACTGGGTACTGGACTTCGCCTTCGTCGGCAACTACGACCCGGCGCTGGGGCTGAGCATCGACCGGTACTTCGGGTCGGACGGGCTGAACACCGGGGTGAAGGACCCGGCGCTGGACGCCGTACTGGAGCGGGGCCGGCAGGGGAAGGACGAGGCGGCGCGCGCCACGGCGTACCAGGAAGCATTCAAGATCATTAACGACAAGGCGTACAACAAGATCCTCTTCACCCGGCAGACGTTCAACGTGGCGGCGAAGACGGTCCAGGGGCTCGACCAGGGCGTGCCCTGGGTGGCCTGGGAGAAGGTCTCCCGCAGCAGCTAGCGGCGCGCGGTCGCGCCGGACCGACCAGGTCCGGCGCGACCGTCGACGGAGGAGAAGAAGCCAGATGGAGAAGGTCACGTTCTACTTCGACCCGCGCTGCCCCTGGTGCTACCAGGCCAGCCGGTGGGCCCGCCGGCTGGAAGCGCTCGGCGAGATCGAACTCGACTGGGCGCTGTACTGCCTGGAGGTGGCGAACCTCGCCGAGGGCGCCGACCCGGTGCCGCTGGGCGAGACCGCTCGGTCCGCGACCGCGCTGCGGGCCGCCGCCGCGATCGGCCGGAAGGAGAACTCCAGGGCGATCGGGCGGTTCTACCAGGCGCTCGGCAACCGGGTCTGGGAGACAGGCGAGCCGGCGAAGGACCGGGACCTCGCGGTGGCCGAGTCGGTCGAGGAGGCCGGCTTCGACCGGTCGCTCTTCGCCGAGGCGCTCGCCGACCCGGAGACCTGGCGGGACGTACTCGACCAGCACCGGCACCTGGTCACCGAGAAGGGCGGGATCGGCCTGCCCACCCTGGTACTGGACGGCGGCGCCGGACCGGCCATCTTCGGACCGGTACTCAGTCAACTCCCGAACGACGAGGACGCGGTCAAGATCTGGCGACACCTGTCGTGGCTCGCCCGGTACGACAACTTCTTCGAGTTGAAGCGGCACCGCACCGAACAGCCGAACCTGCCGGGCTGGCGGGTACAGCCGTCCAAACTCACCTTCGGGTCGCGGCCGTGGCTGCCACCCGTACCCGATCGGCCGGCACCGTCGGCCGAGCCGGCGCCGGCCCCGGCTCCGTCGGGCTCCGCGACGCCGCTCTGACCACCCGCCCGGCCCGCTCGGCCTCCGGGGTCGCGGCCGGGCCGGCTTGGTGGAGGTGGCCCGGCTGGTCCGGGCGGCCGACGCGCGGGAGGGCACCCCGCAGGCATTCCTGATGGCCCGCAAGCCCTGACCGACCTCGGCTCGGCACGGTGTGCTGGCCCCTCGGCTTGCATCGTGTTGGCCCCCCGACCTGGCATTGTGCTGGCCCCTCGGCTTGGCATCGTGCTGGCCCAGGTCGATGCCGGGGCCAGGGGTCAGGCCGGCCTGGCGGCGGAGCGGGCGCTCTGCCGGTCCTGATCATCGCCGAACTGTCGGCGGTTGATCGGGCTGGGAATTTCGACAACTGTCGCAATCATGGTTGGCCATGTCTCTGGTTGAATGTTAGCGATCACATCGGCACCGACCTGCCGAGGGGTGACGAGGCGTCGCCGAGCGCCCCGGGAAGTCAGCTGCCGCAACGGATCGAAAGTCAGCCAGCACGTCGGTGCCTGCCGCGCGCGATCGGCGTCAGCGGGTGCCCGAGACACCAGAGCCACCACCGAGGAGGTTGACAGTGGTCGCAGACCAGCACGCACTTGACCGTCGCCGTTTCCTGCGGACCGTCGGCGCGGTGACCGCCGGCACCGTCGCCGCTACCCAACTGCCCGTCGGAGCGGCGTCGGCCGCGCCCGTCGAAGCGGCGCCGGCCCGCGCCGCCGTACCGGACGGGGCCGCGGTGACCGCCGCGACGCTCTCCCAGGGAAACTTCTACGACCGCAACCCGCGCTGGGTGGTGAAGCCGTTCGGGCTGGACCAGGTCGAGTTGCTCGACGGTACGCTCTTCGCCGAGAAGCGGGACCGGGTGCTGAACCTGCTCGCCGCGTACCCGGCCGATCGGGTGCTGCACAACTTCCGGGTCACCGCCGGGCTGCCGCTGCCGGAGGGCTCCAGCCCGCCCGGTGGCTGGGACGACGCCACCGGCAACCTGCGCGGCCACTACAGCGGACACCTGATCACCGCCTTCGCCCAGGCGTACGCCTCCACCGACGACTCGGTGTACGGGGACAAGGTGGACTACATCGTCGCCGAGTTGGCAGCCTGCCAGGCGGCGATGGCGGCGAGCGGCCGGTTCAGCCACCCCGGCTTCCTGGCCGCCTATCCGGAGGACCAGTTCGTCCGGCTGGAGTCCTTCGCCACGTACCCGACGATCTGGGCGCCGTACTACACCTGTCACAAGATCATGCGGGGGTTGCTCGACGCGTACCTGCTGGCCGGCAACGCGCAGGCGCTGACCGTGGTCACCGCGATGGGCGACTGGGTGCACAGTCGGCTCTCGGTACTGCCCCGGGAGACCCTGAACCGGATGTGGGCGATCTACATCGCCGGCGAGTACGGCGGGATGAACGAGGTGATGGCCGACCTGCACGCTCTCACCGGCGATCCGAAGTATCTCGCCACGGCGAAGTGCTTCGACAACCGGCAGTCGCTCTTCGACGCGACCGTCGAGGACCGGGACATCATCACCCGGCTGCACGCCAACACCCACGTACCGCAGTTCGTCGGCTACCTGCGGGTCTTCGACCAGGGGGCGGAGGAGACGTACCACGCGGCGACGGAGAACTTCTGGCACATGGTGGTGCCGCACCGGATGTACGCGCACGGTGGCACCAGCGGCACCTGGCCGGCGACCCCGGACCTGCCGGCGAACACCAACGCCGAACTGTTCCAGCCGCGCGGGAACATCGCCAACTCGATCGCCGGGAACGGCGCCGAGACGTGTACGTCGTACAACCTGCTCAAGGTGGCCCGGAACCTGTTCTTCCACGACCCGGACCCGGTCTACATGGAGTACTACGAGCGGACCCTGCTCAACCACATCCTCGGCTCCAAGCGGGACAACGAGTCCACCAGCACCCCGAACGTCACCTACTTCCTGCCGCTGACCCCGGGCAGCACCCGGGGCTACGGCAACACCGGCACCTGCTGCGGCGGCTCCGGCCTGGAGAACCACACCAAATACCAGGAGTCCGTCTACTTCCGGTCGGCCGACAACTCCACGCTGTATGTCAACCTCTACGTCGCGTCCGTGCTGACCTGGGAGGCGAACGGGTTCATCATCCGGCAGGAGACCGACTACCCGCGTAGCGAGCAGAGCAAGCTGATGGTGCAGGGCCGGGGCCGGCTCGACATCCGGCTCCGGGTGCCGGGCTGGGCGAAGGACTTCTCGGTCAAGATCAATGGAGTGGCCCGGAAGGGCAAGGTCACCCCGGGCAGCTACCTGAGCATCCAGCGGAACTGGAAGCCCGGCGACACCATCGAGGTGACGATCCCGTTCGTACTCCGGCTGGAGAAGGCGCTCGACGACCCGGACGTACAGGCGATCTTCAACGGCCCGGTGCTGCTGCCCGCGCTCGGCACCGGAAACGCCTTCCGGCAGTTCTCGTTCTACCGGCACTACACCCTCGCCGGTGACCTGTCCCGAGCGGTCGTACCGGCCGACAACGGCACCTTCACCACCAACGAGCACACGCTACGGCCGCTCTACGTCGGCGACACCCAGGCGCACCACGTCTACTTCCGGCGCAGCGAACCGGCGATCGTGTTCGGCTCGCACGACTCCGGGGTGCCGAACCGGGAGCGGCCGGACGGCACCTCGTTCCTCGATGAGGTCTGGGCGGCGGCACCGTTCAAGAACCACAGCCAGTTCATGACGAAGGTCTCCCGGACCTCGAACGAGTGGGTGCAGGCCGGCCTGCTCACCCGGGACGAGCGCTGGGACATCATCACCGCCGCCGGCAACGCGGAGGAGGAACTGGAGTCCTGACCGGTTTCCGACGACCTGGCGCCATGCCGGAGGCGTGGCGCCAGGTCTAGCCGTTCGGGCGCGACTCGATCGCCTGCAACGACCAGCGGTTGCCGTCGGGATCGCGGAAGTAGACGAAGTTGCCCCACGGTTGGGCGTCGACCTCGCTCGCCTCGACGCCCGCCTCGCGCAACTGCCGGCGCGCCGCCTCGGCGTCGGCCACCACGACCTGGATCTCCTGGGTGCCGGGAGTCTTGTCGGTGATGCCGTCGCCGATCACGATCGAGCAGGCCGAGCCGGGCGGGGTCAACTGTACGAACCGCAGGCCCTCGTGCACTCTGTGGTCGTGGTCGGCGTTGAACCCCACCTTCTCGTAGAAGGTCTTCGCCCGGTCGACGTGGGTCACCGGGACGGGGATAAGTTCGATCTTCCAATCCATCGTGCCAGCGTAGAGCGCGGGTCCGACATCTCCCGTGCCGTTCGCGGTTGCGCCTCCGGGCGGCATTGCCGTCTGCCGTTGCCTGTTATCCTCTCATGACATGCAGGCAGGGGACCGGATCGACCGCGGCTCGCCGCTGCCGATGTATTACCAGCTCAAGCAGCTGATCGTCCAGGACATCGAGCGCAGTCGTCGCCAACCGGGCGACCGCCTGCTCGGCGACCACGAGCTGTGCAACAAATACGACGTCTCCCGTACGGTCGTACGGCAGGCGCTGACCGACCTGGAGAACGAGGGCGTCATCGAGCGGGTGAAGGGCCGGGGCACCTTCGTCGCGCACGCCAAGACCGCCGAGGGTCTGGTGCAGTCGCTCACCGGGCTCTTCGAGGACGTCGCCGCCCGGGGCGGCCACCTGCGCAGCGAGGTACGCCGGGCCGAGGTGCTGCCGGCGGACGCCGCCGTCGCCGCCGACCTGGAGATCGACCCGGGCGAGCCCGTGATCCACCTGGAACGGCTGCGCTTCGTCGACGACGAGCCGTGGGTCTGGACCGTCACCCACCTGCCGGCCGGTCTCGCCCCGGGACTCGTCGACGAGGACCTCACCGACCGCTC
This sequence comes from Plantactinospora mayteni, assembly GCF_016862935.1. Classification (GTDB taxonomy): domain Bacteria; phylum Actinomycetota; class Actinomycetes; order Mycobacteriales; family Micromonosporaceae; genus Plantactinospora; species Plantactinospora mayteni. The sequence continues at coordinate 68,343 of NZ_BONX01000049.1, read as the reverse complement.
CCTCTATCAGGTGCTCGAAGCGTCGTACGGGGTGCGGCTGGTCCGAGGGGTGCGCTCGGTCGAGGCGGCGGTGGCCAGCGCTGCCCAGGCGAGACTGCTCGGCATCCGGCGCGGTGATCCCGTGCTCGCACTGCGCAGCATCAGCCTCGGCGAGTCCGGCCGCCCGGTGGAGAGCTTCCTCGCACTGCACCGGGGAGATCGCAGCCGATTCCAGGTCGAGCTGACCCGGGGCGCGGCCAGTGGCCGGGCCGGCACCCCACTGGTACTCGTCAAGCCCTGACGCATCCCCGCTCCGCAGAGTCGGCGCGTTTCGGAATTGCAAGATCCTTGGCGAATTTTGGTTCGCCCGACGCCCTTATTCGCCAAGAATCTTGGACCCCACCGACGCCACCGGCGGCGGTGGTGGTGGCGGGTGGTGGCGGGCGGTGGGGGTGGGTGAAGGCGGGAGCGGTTTTGTCGGAGCCCTTGACATCCTGTAATGACAGGACGACAGTATCCCGAAACGCGACCGAAACGGGAGACGACGTGAATACCAGCGCCACCCCGCCGATCCAGCCCTTCTCGATCAGCTTCGGTGCCGACAACGCCACGTTGGAACCGCAGGGCCAGGTCCTGACCCGGCGGATGTCCGACCTCGAAGGGCTCTTCGCCGACGGCGATGCCTGGGCGCGGGCGGTCGCCGACGGCGATCCGGTGGTCTACACGGTCGTCTCCTCACCCGTGCCCGAGGTGCCCCGGGAACTGCCGCAGTCGATCACGACGATCTATCCCGGCGAGACCGGTGGCGAGTTCTGGATGACCAAGGGACACCAGCACCCCGACCCACAGGGCGAGATCTACCTCGGCCTGGACGGTCACGGTGGCCTGCTGCTCTTCGACGGCGAGCGGGCCGAGTGGCTGGAGATGCGGCCGGGGACCATCGGCTACATCCCGCCGAGCTGGGCGCACCGCAGCATCAACGTCGGCGACGAGCCGTACCGGTTCCTCGCCGTCTATCCGGGCAGCGCCGGCCACGACTACGGCTGGGTGGTCGCGCACGGCATGGGCCTGCGCGCCCGCCGGGCCTCGGCGCCGCGAACCGGAAACGGGGACACCACCCACGTCGACCTCGTCCCGTTCGGCGCCCCGACCGGCGAGCCCCGAACCGGCAAGCCCCGAACCGGCAAGCCCTGAACAGGCAAAGCCCTGGACCGGCAAGTCCTGAACCACCGCCAGCTCACACGGATAGGAGACCCCATGGCAACGAAGAGCGTCTCACTCGGCGCGGCCGGGCTCGCCGCGGTCGTCACCCTGGCCGTCGGCGTCGTCGCCGGCCGGGCCTTCGGCGGCGGCTCGGACGACGACGGCGGCGGCGGGAACGCCGGTACGGCGGCGATCGCCGGTACGAAGATCGACGTCATCGTCAAGGCCACCGAGTCCGAGTTCTGGCAGTCGATGCTGGCCGGCGCCAAGAAGGCCGGTACCGACCTCGGGGTCGAACTCGACCTGTTCGGCCCCACCTCGGAGGCGGACATCGAACCGCAGGTACGCCTGGTCGAGGATGCCATCTCGCGCGGCGCCAAGGCGATCGTGCTGGCGCCGAACTCCTCCACCGCGCTGAACGGGGTGATCGACCGGGCCCGGTCCGGCGGGATCAAGGTGATCGTCGTCGACAACGCCGTGCGGACCAAGAGCGACGGCTTCATCGGTACCGACAACGTGAAGGCGGGCGCCCAGGCTGGGCAGCGGCTCTGTGAGCTGATCACCCAGGCCGGCAAGCCGAACGGCAAGGTGTTGCACGAGTCCGCGGTCTCCGGCATCCAGGTGCTGATCGACCGGTTCGAGGGCTTCAAGCAGGGGCTGGCGGAGAAGTGCCCGCAGGCGACGATCGTGCAGACCCTGGTCAACGACAACGACCTGAACAAGGCGGTCGGGCAGGTCAACGACGCGTTGACCCGGGTACCGGACCTGGCCGGGATCTTCGCCGACAACAACACCTCGGGGGTCGGTACGGCCAAGGCGGTGCAGGAGAAGGGTGCCGCCGACCGGGTCGCGGTGGTGGCGTTCGACTCCGACCCGGCCGAGGTGGAGGCGGTACGGTCCGGCGGGATCGACGCGATCGTCGTACAGAATCCGTTCTTCTTCGGGTATCAGGGTGTGGTGGAGGCGGCGATGGCGGTCGCCGGGAGCAACGCGCCGCAGCGGCTGGACCCGGGCGCCGTACTCGTGGACAAGTCCAACGTGGACGCCGAGGAACTCCGGTCCCTGCTGAACCCGCCCAAGACCAAGGGCTGAGGGCTGACCCGGAGGGGGTGTGATGAGCGACGAGCCGGTGGTACGGCTGCGCGGGGTCACCAAGACGTACGGGCCGGTGACGGCGCTCGGCGACGTCGACCTGGACCTGCTCCCCGGCGAGGTGCACTGCCTCGCCGGGGAGAACGGGGCCGGCAAGTCCACCCTGATCAAGGTGCTGACCGGCGCGGTTGCCCGAGATCGGGGCGACTATTCGGTCGCCGGGGTGCCGCTCGGGCCGCGCCCGTCCCCGGTGGAGACCCGGGACGCCGGGATCGGGGTGGTCTACCAGGAGCTGAGCCTGCTGCCCGACCTCAGCGTGCTGGACAACCTGACCATGGGCCGCTTTCCGCGCCGGTTCTTCGGCATCGTGGACCGGGCCGCGCAGCGGCGTACCGCGCTGGCCCACCTGGACCGGGTCGGCCTGGCCGATCTCGATCTCGACCAGCCGGTACGCGCCCTGCCGACCGCCACCCGTCAGCTCGTCGAGATCGCCCGGGTGCTCGGTACCCGGGCCAAGCTGGTGATCTTCGACGAGCCGACCACCGCACTCTCGGAACGGGAGGCGGCGGCGCTGCTGGAGCGGGTCGCCGCGCTGCGCGACGCCGGGCAGACCGTGCTCTACGTGACCCACCGCCTGGAAGAGATGTTCGAGGTCGGGGACAGGGTCACCGTGCTGCGCGACGGCCGGCTGGTGGCGACCCGGCCGATCGGGGAGTACGACCACGACTCGCTGATCCAGGCGATGGTCGGCCGCCCGGTGCAGAACCTCTATCCCGGTGAGCGGCACGGGATCGGGCCGCCCCGACTGGAGGTACGCGGGCTGCGGATCCCCGGCTTCGCCGCACCCGTCGAGCTGACCGTGCACCGGGGCGAGATCGTCGGGCTGGCCGGGCTGCTCGGCGCCGGCCGATCCGAGATCGTCCGGGCGGTCTTCGGCGCCGATCCCGTGCACGGCGGGCAGGTCCGGGTCGACGGGACACCGATCCCGGCCGGCTCGCCCCGGGCGGCGGCCCGGCACGGCGTCGCACTGCTCACCGAGGACCGCAAGGAGTCCGGGCTGCTGCTGGAACTCTCCATCGAGGCGAACGTGTCGATCGCCAGCCTCGGCCGGGTCGCCAGCGGGCCGGTACTGCGTGGTGGCCGGGAGCGCCGGCACGTCCGGCAGGCCGTCGAGGGGCTGCGGGTCAAGTACGGCTCCTTCGACGACCCGGTCACCTCGCTCTCCGGCGGCAACCAGCAGAAGGTACTGCTGGCCCGCTGGCTCGCCACCGGTGCCAAGGTGCTGCTGCTGGACGAGCCGACCAAGGGCGTCGACGTCGGCGCCAAGGCCGACATCTACCAGGCGATCGCTGAGATGGCCCGGGACGGCATCGCCGTACTGGTGGTCTCGTCGTACCTTCCGGAGCTGCTCGGGCTCTGCGACCGCATCGTCGTGGTACGCGAGCGCCGGATCGTCGGCGAGCTGCCGGCGGCCGAGGCGACCGAGGAGGGCATCCTCCGGCTCACCAGCCCGGCCACCTCCGCAGCCGACCTGTCGGCCCCGAAGGCTTCGACGGCCCCGATGACCCCGCAAGCCCCTCTGGAGTCCTGATGACGACCCGCGACAGAGAAGTGACCGAGGCTGCCGTCGGACCGGAGTCCCCGACCGGGCAGGGCAAGACGGCCGAGCCGGAGGTACTCGGGCTGGGTAGCCTGCTCGGCCGGGGCTTCGGCGGGCTGCCGGTACTCGTACTCCTGGTGCTGGGGTTGAGCCTGGCCACCGACACCTTCCTGACCGGCACCAACCTGGACAACCTCGGACGCCAGGTCTCGATCTACGCGATCATCGCGATCGGGCAGCTCCTGGTGATCCTCACCGCCGGGATCGACCTCTCGGTCGGCTCGGTGGTGGGGCTCTCCGGAGTGATCGCCGCGAAGGCGGTCTTCGACACCGCCGGCAGCGGATCGGTGCTGCTCGCCGTGCTGCTGGCGCTGCTCGCCGGGGCGGCGATCGGGCTGGTCAACGGCGTACTGGTGGCGATCCTGAAGATGCCGCCGTTCATCGTCACGCTCGGCACCCTGGGCATGGCCCGGGGGCTCACCCTGCTCTACACCGACGGCCGGACCATCCAGCCGCTGCCGAGGTCGTTCACCTCGATCGCCGGGGGCGAGTTCCTCGGCATCGCCAACCTGATCTGGCTGACCGTACTCATCGCGCTGCTGGTCGGCTTCGGGCTGCGGCGTACCGTCTGGGGCCGCTACGTCTACGCGGTCGGCTCCAACCCGGAGTCGGCCCGGCTGACCGGGGTACCGGTCCGGTCGGTGCTGCTCAGCGTCTATGCACTGGCCGGTACGCTGGCCGCGCTCGGCGGCATCCTGCTCGCCTCCCGGCTCGGCAACGGGGTGCCGACCGCCGGCACCGGCTATGAACTCCAGGCCATCGCCGCATGCGTGATCGGCGGGGCGAGCCTGTTCGGTGCCCGGGGTTCCGCGCTCGGTGCCCTGGTCGGGGCGCTGATCGTCGGGCTGCTCAACAACGGTGGCACGCTGCTCGGGATCGACCCGTTCTGGTTGCAGGTGGCGATCGGAGCGTTGATCCTGGTAGCGGTGGGGGTCGACCAGTTGCAGGGGCGTCGGCGCGTCCGGCGGGGGGCGTGAGCGAGCGATGCTGATCGCACACGATCTCGGCACGACCGGCGACAAGGCATCGCTGCACACCGACACCGGCGCCCTGGTCGGCGCGGTCACCGTGACCTATCCGACCCGGTACGCCCCCGGCGGGATCGCCGAACAGGACCCGGCGCACTGGTGGACGGCGCTCGCCGACGCCACCCGGCAACTGATGGCCCGGCACGACGTGCACCCCGCCGAGGTCCGGGGGCTGGCGATCTCCGGGCAGATGATGGGCGCGGTGCTGCTGGACGCGGCGTACGAGCCGGTCCGGCCGTCGATCATCTGGGCGGACACCCGCAGCGGGGCGCAGTGTGCCGAACTGGTGGAGCGGATCGGGGCGGAGCGGGCGTACAAGCTGCTGGGGCACCGGCTGAACCCGACGTATTCGATAACCAAGGTGATGTGGGTACGTGACCACGAGCCGGAGGTGTTCGGGCGGGTGCGGCACGTCTGCCTCGCCAAGGACTACGCCGTATACCGGCTGACCGGGCGGCTCGCCACCGACCCGTCCGACGCGTCGTCCACGAACGCGTACGACCAGGAGCGGGGGACCTGGTCGGACGTGGTGCTCGGCGCGGCCGGGCTCGATCCGGCGCTGCTGCCGGAGATCGTCCCCGCCACCGCCGTGGTCGGCACGGTGACCTCGGAAGCGGCCGAGGCGACCGGGCTGCGGGTCGGCACTCCGGTGCTGATGGGCGGCGGGGATGGGCCACTGGCGGCGGTCGGTGCCGGAGTCGTCTCGCCGGCCGACGGCGCGTACTGCTATCTCGGCTCGTCGTCCTGGGTGTCGCTGGCCGCGCCGCGCCCGCTGCACGACCCGGCGATGCGGACGATGACCTTCGACCACGTGGTACCCGGGCACTACGTGCCGACCGCCACCATGCAGGCCGGCGGGGCATCGTTGGAGTGGATCGCCGACGTGCTGGAGCCGGCCGGTGACCGGGATCGGTTCGACCGGCTGGTCGAGGCGGCCGAGACGGCTACGGCGGCCGGAGACGGGCTCTACTTCCTGCCACACCTGCTCGGCGAACGCTCGCCGTACTGGGATCCGGAGGCGGCCGGGGCGTTCGTCGGGCTCCGCCGGCACCACGACCGGGCGCACCTGGTCCGGGCGGTACTGGAAGGGGTGGCGTTCAACCTGCTCACCTGCGTCGACGCGTTCCGCGAGCACGGGTTGCCGGTGGACCGGGTGGACGCGATCGGCGGCGGTGCGGCCAGTGACGCCTGGCTGCGGATCCTCGCCGACGTCTGGGGCGCCACGGTCCGGCGACGTTCCATAGTGGAGGAGGCGAACAGCCTGGGTGCGGCGGTGACGGCGGCGGTCGGGCTCGGGCTGGTCGACGACTTCGGCGCCGCCCGGAAACTCTCCGAGGTCACCGCCGAGTTCAGCCCCGATCCGGCTCGGCACGCCGACTACCGGCGGCGGCACGCGATCTTCCTCGACGCGTACCGGCGGTTGGAGCCGTGGAACGCGGCCCGGGGCGGTGAGCCGACAGGCAGCGGGTCGACAGGCAGCGGGTCGACAGGCGGCGGGTCGGCGGGCGGCGGGTCGGCGGGCGGCGGGTCGGCGGGCGGCGGGTCGGCATGAGCGAGCGGAGTGTGCTGGTCACCTCCCGGTCGTTCTCGTCCGGCTCCCGGGACCTGCTCGGTGAGCTGCGCGCCGCCGGCCTGATGGTGGTACGCGGCCCCGCCGACCATCGGCTCGACGCGCTGCGTCCACTGCTGGTCGGAGCCGTCGGCTGGATCGCCGGCACCGCGCCGGTGACCGAGGAACACCTCGCCGCCGCCCCCCGCCTGGCGATACTTGCCCGGTACGGCGTCGGGGTCGACGCGGTGGACCTGACCTCGGCGGCGGCGCACGGCGTCGTGGTGACCAATACTCCGGGGGCGAACACCGAGGCGGTCGCCGACCTGACCGTCGGACTGCTGCTCGCCGTGCTGCGCGGCATCCCGACCGGGGACCGCCGGGTCCGGGCCGGCGAGTGGAGCGTGTCCCGGGGCCGGGAACTCGGCTCGCTGACGGTAGGGATCGTCGGGTATGGCCGGATCGGCCGGGCGGTGGGGGAGCGGCTGCGCGGGTTCGGTGCCACGCTGCTCGCGTACGACCCGATGTTGGACGCGGAGGCGATCCGGGCGGCGGGTGCCGAACCGGCGGACCTGGCCGAACTGCCCAGCCGCTGTACCGTGGTCTCGCTGCACGCCCCCGGCGGCGGCCGGCCACTGGTCGACGCCGAGTGGCTGGCCGGGGCCCGGGACGGGCTGATCCTGGTCAACAGCGCCCGCGCCGACCTGGTCGACGAGCCGGCCCTCGCCGCAGCGCTGCGTACCGGCCGGGTCGCCGGGTACGCCGCCGATACGCTGGCCACGGAGTCGACCGGTGCCGGTTCGCCGCTGCTCGCCGACGCTTTGGCTGACCGGGTTGTACTGACTCCGCACGTCGGGGCGCAGACCGTGGAGGCGATCGACCGGATGGGCTCGCTCGCCGTGGCCGATCTGTTGGCGGTGCTCGGCGGTGGCGTACCAAAGCATCCCGTCCGGACTACCGGCGGGCCGGGTACGGGGTGAGCGGCCGGCGCGGCGGTGACCGGGCGCGGGCGAGGACAGCAAGGGCACGAGGGGGATCAGCGGTGGACGCGCGGATTGGCGAAAGTGGCCGTACCGGATCGGTCGGCGGGGGGTCGGACGGCGCCGGCTACATGGGTTTCGTCGGGGTGACCACCGGCGGCTCGTCGATCAACCGGGTCTTTCCGAGGTGGGCGGAGATCCTCGGCCTGCCGATCGACCGGTTGGTCGGCTACGACCTGCCGCTGGACGCCGACGACGCGCAATATCGGGACCTCGTCAAGCGGATCCGGGACGACCCGGCGCACCGGGGCGCGCTGGTGACCACCCACAAGCTCCGGCTCTATCAGGCGGCGCACGACCTCTTCGACGAGGTGGACGAGTTCGCCCAGCTCTGCGGCGAGATCTCCAGCATCGCGAAGCGGGACGGCCGGCTGGTCGGGGGTGCCAAGGACCCGCTGACCGCTGGCCTCGCCGTGCGGGACTTTCTGCCGGACAATCATTTTGGGGCGATCGGTGCCGAGGTGGTTTGCCTGGGCGCGGGCGGCGCCGGGACGGCGCTGGTCTGGTACCTCGGCCAGCGGGCCGACCGGCCGCGCCGGATCGTCTGCACCGACACCGACCCGAGCCGGCTGGCCCACCTGCGCGGCGTCGTGGAGCGGGGTGGCCTGCCGGCCGACCTCGTCCGATACCTGCCGGTCACCGATCCCGCCGAGATCGTGGCGCTGCTCGACGCGCTCCCGGACGGCAGCCTGGTGGTCAACGCGACCGGCCTCGGCAAAGATCGGCCTGGGACGCCGCTGCCGTCCGGGGTCCGGCTGCCCCGGGACGGCTACGCCTGGGACTTCAACTACCGGGGCAGCCTGGAGTTCCTGCACCAGGCTCGGGAGCAGCAGGACGAGCGCGGGCTGACCGTGGTCGACGGTTGGCGATACTTCATCCACGGCTGGAGCCAGGCGATCGCCGAGATATTCGACGTACCCGTGGATCCGCCGACGGTGCGGCGGCTCTCGGCGGCGGCCGAGGCGGTGCGGTGAGCGGGGTTAGCTCGTGAGCTTCGTCCGGACCGTGCTCGGCGACGTGCCGCCGGAGCTGCTCGGCCCGACCGACTACCACGAGCACCTGTTCCAGGTCACTCCGCTGCTGCCCGGCGACGAACTGGACGACGAGCCGGCCAGCCACACTGAGGCCGGGCTGCTGTTCGCCGCCGGCATCACCGCGATGGTCGAGGCGACCCCGGTCGGGCTGGGCCGCGATCCGGCGGCGGTCGCCAGGATCAGCGCCGCCACCGGGATGCGGGTGGTGGCGACGACGGGCGCGCACCGGGAGGCGCACTATGGTCCGGACCATCCGCTGGTCACCGCCACCGAGGCGGACCTCGCCGCCCGGTTCCACGCCGACCTCGTGGATGGCTGCCCGGCCCGCGACGCCGGATCAACCCCGGAAACCCCTGGCGGTACGGCGGTCGCGCTCGCTCCGGACGGGCGGCCGGTGCGGGCCGGGCTGCTCAAGGCGGGGATCGGGTACTGGTCGATCAGTCCGTTCGAGCGGCGGGTGCTCGGGGCGGTGGCTGCTGCGCACCGCTCGACCGGTGCTGCGGTGATGGTTCACTTGGAGCACGGGAGTGCTGGTCACGAGGTGCTCGACCTGCTGGGGGTCGATGGCGTCGAGCCGGGGCGGGTGGTGTTGGCGCACGCGGACCGTAACCCGGACCCGGGGCTGCACGTGGAACTCGCCCAGCGGGGCGCGTACCTCGGCTACGACGGAATGGCCCGACACCGGTACCGGCCGGACAGCGCCCTGATCGAGTTGATCGAGGCGGTGTGCGGGGAGGGAATGGCCGGACACCTGCTACTCGGCGGCGACGTCGCCCGCCGCACCCGCTACGTCGCGTACGGCGGCATGCCAGGACTGGCGTACCTGCCGAACCGCTTCCTACCCCGGCTGCGTACGCGACTCGGCTCGGATGTCGTACGCCAGATCATGGTCGGCGCGCCAGCCCGGGTACTCGCCTGGAGCATCATCGGCTGACTCGTCCACACGCCGGGCTACGGTCAATCGGGTCAAGCTCCGCGAAACGGCAGCCGGAACGGGCTCAGTTCCGCGACGTGGGAACCACCCGAGCAATCGTCACGGCCTGCCTCGGTTACTAGCATTGGCCGGTGCACGCCGACGGCCTCCCCCTCCCGCCCGCGCTGGTCGATGTGGCGCAACAGGGCAGATGGACCGCGCCTGCCGGCAGCGACATCTACGTCAGGATGTTCGGCGAGCCCGCATACGGACCCGTCTTCCTGGCTGTCGAACAGATGAGGCGGAACGCCCGGTGGATCGACGACATCGACTACGACGACGAGTTCCGGCAGCTCTATATCGGCACACCAGATCCCGCCAACCCACCAGGTGACATCGATCCACAAATGTCGCTGCTGCTCGGTGACCTCGGTGCGGACCAGCCGTTCGCGCTGGACTTCCGCCGTTCGATGGACGCGCCGTCGGTGGTGTACCTCGACAGCAAGATGCGGTGGGTCGAAGTCGCACCAACCATCGAGGCGCTTATCGCTGAGCTCGGGCTGTAGCACACACCTCCGTAGCCGGAGGCTGGGGACTCGTAGGCGAACAGCGAGGAGGCGGGGCCCTGATCCGGCTCATAACCTTGCCTGACCTACAAGATGGGTAGGTCGGCTCCGAGATCGCGGAGTCGATCCGGCTGGACGTACAGCGCTGCCCGGACGGCAGCGAAGGACACGCCGGGCGCGCGTCTGGTTCGTTCGACGTCTCGGACGATCCGGCTGATCATGCCGAGCCGGACCTTGGCCTCGGTCAGCCGGGACTGAAGGTGGCACAGGGCCTGCTGGCAGGAGGCGAGTTCGGCTTTCAGTCGCTCGTTCTGTTGTTCCAGGGTCATACGTGGTGGCGGGTCGGAGCTGTACGCGTCCCCTCGCACGGGCTTGCCCTCCTCGGCAGGTAGGCGAGTGGGGGCTGCCGTCGGGCGCCGGAGGACTTGAGAAGAGGACCGGCGGCAGCCCCCGTGTTCAGCACCCTGCCCGACCGCCTGCGATGGCCACCCGGACAAGGGCTTGGCCGGATCCTCTCCTGGTCTCTGCTGCCCTGTCAACATATGCGCGCTACATCATGCGCGCAAAGATGGGTAGACCAGTGTGTGCCTACCGTCGTGTGGATGGGACAGGACCCTCCTCCGGGACCTCTGGTCGGACCGGCCGAGATTCTTCAAATGCTTGGCGTCGGCCGCTCGCGGTTGCGGCAGATCACCGCCGATCGCCGGTTCCCGGCGCCGTTCCAGACCCTGATCGCTGGCTCGGTGTGGCTGCGTAGCGATGTCGAGGAGTACATCCGGAAGTACCGGCCTCAGCAGCTCAAGGACCGGGACGACGAGGACGAGCAGGCATAGCAGCTCGGGGTTACGGGGTCGTAGATCCGCCGTTACCCCGTGTGGAGCTGACCTGCGGCAGCTTGGCGGACCGGCTACGGGACTCGGTGAGCAGCCGTAGGGCAAGTACGGTGATCCAGGTCCAGTCGACGGTGATCATCGCTCGTTGGATCAGGCCGGTCGACGGATGGTCGGCTTCCCAGGCCGTACCGAAGGTGACGAACAGGGCCAGGCCGGCGAGTCCGGTCAGGAGGTCGTACGCGACCCAGGCGCGATCGGTCGGCCGTCCGGCGGAGCGGCGGGCCAGTACGAAGCAGGCGACCGGTACCGACACGAACACCACGATGCCGAGGTTGTCGTGCAGTACGCCGGGCAGACTGGTCATGGCACCGTCCAGCGTCGCACCGGGCGGATAGCCGTGGGCCGGGTCCATCACGAAGACGCCGGAGAGCACCAAGCCGAGCCCGAACACGCCAACCGCCAGCGGCCCCCAGAGGTCGGCACGCCCCGGACGCAGGGCGCGGCGCAACCCGACCGCGAAGCCGAGCATCAGCAGCCCGGTCAACACGAAATTGGTGATCTGGATCCACCCGCGCGGGCCGAGACTCAGCGCACTCACCGGGTGGTACGTCGGGTCGTAGCCCGCCCGGGTGGCCCCGTCGACCAGGAACACCAGGATGAACAGCGGCGGTCCGACCACTCCACACCAGAGCAGCACTCGGGTCAGCCGACGCGATGACATGTTCCCTCCAGGGGTGATGCGTCCGGTGCCGAGGACTCGGGGACTGGTGCGGTCGATTGCTCGACCGCCGGCCCGTCGGCGACCAGCGGGGCGAGCAAACCAGGTACCACCTGCTCGGCGAAGGTGACCACAGTCCGCGCGGGCATGTCCACGGCCGCGTACTGGCCGTGGCCGGCTGCGGTGGTCGCAAGTAGGGTGGCCAGGCCGAGGCGTCGTTGCAGCACCGACTGGCGCAGCCGCCAGCCGATCACCGCCGGGCGGGACAGCGCCGCCGTGCTCCGGCTGACCAACCCGGACCGGACCACCAGGTACTCGCCGACGATGCCGTGCCCGAGCGCCCGCCACGCCACCACCGCCGCCCCCAGCGCCACCGGCAGCAGCCCCACCCCGCCCAACCACAGCCAGGACGGCAGCGCTTCGACGAAACCGCCCAGCCAGGCAAGCAGCCCAGTGACGGCGAGCGTGACCAGCGTCGCCCAGCCGATCCGGCGGCGCAGCGCGGCCGGCGGATGCCGACGCGGCGGTACGGCGAACGGGCTGGCCCCGGCGTCGAGGTCGAGCACCCGGGTTGCCACCCTCCGCGCCACGCCGATCGGGCCGCGCGGCAGGATCGTGGTGGCCGGCGTCATGCTCCAGATCGTCAGCCCGGTCGAGATGACGTTGGTGTCGGCCATCCCCATCCAGCGCCAGAGCAGCGGCTCCGAAATTTCTACCCCGCGCAGCCGACTGACATCTCGGTTCACCTCCCGGGTCCGGAACAATCCCTGGGACGTACGCAGCATGGCACCGGTCGGCGTGTCGACGCGTACCAGCCGGAAGGCCCAGTTCTCGGCCACGAACGCGACCGCCATGCCCAGCACCCCGAGCGCGCCGACGCCGACGAACGCGATCGCACCGGTACGCCACGGACCGAGGGACCGCCAGTCCAGCAGCCCGGAGACGAATCCGGCCGCATCGAACCCGAACGACTGCGCCAGCCAGTAGCCGCCCCAGAGCAGCCCGGCCGCCGTGACCAGCGCCCACACGCTGAACACGTTGTAGCAGACCCACGACCAGCGGATCCGGGCGAAGACCCGCTCACCGGGCGCCCCGCCGTCGACATCGACCTCGTCACCAACCGGCGCCACCTCCGGCGAGCCGGCCAGCAGCTCCCGGCGGAGGTCCTCGGCGGCCGTCCGGGTGACCGCGTCGAGATGCAACGCCTCGTACCCGGTCGCGCCCGGCTGGCCGACCCCGACGGTGAGTACCCGCAGCCCGGCGAGCCGGTGTCGCAGCCGCGCCGTCGTACTGACGGTCCGGATCCGCTCGCGGCGCAGCGTGCGGTGCTGCCGGACCAGCAGGCCGGTGCGCAGCTCCACCAGCTCCTCGGTCAGCCGATACCGTGTCTTGACCCAGCGCAGCGTGTCCCGGGCCGCGCCGACAACCCCACCCACGGCCACCGCGAGCACCGGGATCAGCGTCGAGACGTGCGGCTCGTCGGCGACGAGCAGAGCCAACCCGGCGGGTACGAGCGACAGCAGCGCGAAGAGCCCGTCGACCCAGATGATCCGGGCGTCGAGCCGCTGCCACGGGATCTCCGTCGCCGGAATCGAGTTGCGCGCCGTCTCGGGGGCCGGGGTCACGTCGCATCCCCTGCCGTCTGCCGGACGATCTCGGTGAGCCGCCCGGCGGTCCGCGCGGCGAGGTCCGCGTCGAGCCCCACCAGTACGACCGGGCCGCTCGCCGAGGCCGTCGTCACGGTTACCGTGGCCAGTCCGAAGAGTTGTTCCAGCGGCCCCCGGACCGTGTCGACGGTCTGGATCCGGGAGATCGGGGCGGCCCGCCACTCCCGGACGAACCACCCCGACACCGCGTACACGGCGTCCGGGGTGACCTCCCAACGGTGTATGGCGTACCGCCAGGACGGCACCACGGCCAGGTATGCCAACCAGGTCAACACCGTGACCAGCAGGATCGGGCCGAGCCAGCTCCGGGCGGCGGCGGGCAGCACGGCGTACCCGATGGAGAGGACCGCGACCAGCGGCGCGACGGCGAAGATGACCCGGGTGCTCCACCAGCCGACGGCCCGGCGCTCGACCCGGTGCCGGAGCGGGCGCAATCCCAGCGACCCGGCCACCGCCGCCGGGCCTGGCTCGGCGGGCTCCACCGGACGCGACGGCGCGACGGTCGAGGCGGTCCGCCCCGGCGAGGCGGTCGGGCCGGTCGGGGTGGACGGGTGGTGCGGGTCCGGGGCGGTCGGCGCTCGGCCGGGCTGCGGCTGCTGCTGTCCCATCCCCAGACATTGCGGTACGGACCCGGCCGGGCGCCGCTGCCGGTCGGCCATCGGTTCTGGTCGGCTGGCCAGGGCTGTTGGCCGGTTGACCAGGTCCGGCGGCGGGCCGCCCGTTTGTACGCTCGGCGCATGGAGCTGGCCCGACGCCTTCGGTCGCCCGGTCGAGGCCGGACCGACACCGCCACGCCACCCGGGCCGGCTCACGCCGAACCCAGTGACAAGCCGCAGCGCACCGTTCGGGCCTGGGTCGTGGATTCCGTGCTGTTCGGCCTGGCGGTGCTTTTCTGGGCGTGGACCTGGCGTGGCGCTCCGCTGCACTACGTCGACGCGATTCCCGGCTGGATGATCACGATCGACCCCTGGGTCGGTGCCATCGGCTGCCTGGCCCTCTGGTGGCGGCGGCGCTTTCCGATCCTTCTCGGCGTCGCGATGGTGCTGGTGCTGGCACTGGCGGCGACCGGGCTCGGCGCGGCCCTGGTCACGGTGCTCACCATCGCGGTGCACCGCAACTGGCTGCCGGCGACCCTGGTTACCGCGCTGCACCTGGTGCCGGCGCTGTTGTTCGGCTACGAGAATCCGCCGCCCGGCGTCACCCAGTGGGCATACCTCACGCTGATCCTGCTGATGTATCTGGTGCCGCTCGGCTGGGGGATCGCGGTCCGGGCCCGGCGGGAACTCATCGCCAACCTTCGTCGCGAGGTCGACCGGGAGCGCGGCGAACACCAGCAACGGCTGGCCGGAGCCCGCCAGGCGGAGCGGGAGCGGATCGCCCGGGAGATGCACGACGTACTCGCGCACCGGATCTCGCTGATCTCGGTGCACGCGGGCGCGTTGGCGTACCGGACCAGCCAGGCCGACGCAGGGGCGGGGGTCCCGCTCAAGCCAGGTGAGGTCGGTGGGGCGATCGAGGTGATCCGGGACAACGCCCGGCAGGCCCTGGTCGAGCTGGGCGAGGTGCTCGCCGTACTGCGGCCGGAGCGGGGTGACCGGAACGGCGGCGGTGGGCCGGACCCGGAAGCCGGTACGGCCGACCGGTCGGCGCCGCAGCCGAGGCTGGCCGACATCTCCCGACTGGTCCAGGAGGCGCAGGCGGCCGGTCAGCGGGTGACGTTCGAGATGGTCTGCGCACCCGGTGCGGCCGAGTCACTCCGGCCGGCGGTGCAGCGTACGGTCTATCGCACCGTCCAGGAGGGACTGACAAACGCCCGGAAACACGCCGGCCAGACCGAGGTGACGGTACGGGTGGAGGTCGATCCCGGCACCGGCGTCGTCGCCACGATCACCAATCCGCTGCCACCTGCGGATGCCCGCCGACGGCCGGCGGATTCCTCCCCGCACCCGGCCGGTGACCTGCCCGGGGCCGGTGCCGGGCTGACCGGGCTCGCCGAACGGCTGGCCCTGGACGGCGGAACCATCGAGCACGGCGTGGTCGGCGGGACGTTCCGGCTCTCCACCCGGCTACCCTGGCCGGCATGACTCCGGGCGGCATGACTTCGGGCGACGCGCCGGGGCGCCAGCCGCCCGCGCAGGGTGCCGAGCCGGCCATCCGGGTACTGCTCGTCGACGACGACGCGCTGGTCCGGACCGGGCTGCGGCTGATGCTCGGCGGGGCGCCCGACATTGAGGTCGTCGGCGAGGCGGCGGACGGGGCCGACGTCGCCGACGCGGTGACCCGGCTGCGCCCGGACGTGGTGCTGATGGACGTCCGGATGCCGCTGCTGGACGGGATCGCGGCGACCCGGGCGATCACCGCCCGATCGGGGCAGCGCCCGGAGGTGATCGTGCTGACCACCTTCGACGCCGACGCGACGATCCTCGACGCGCTCCGCAACGGCGCGGCCGGTTTCCTCGTCAAGCACACCCCGCCGGAGCAGATCGTCGACGCGGTACGCCGGGCCGCCGCCGGTGAGCCGGTGCTCTCCCCGACGGTCGCGCGTACCCTGATCGACCACGTGGCGGGCGTCGCGCCGCACCGCCGCCGCGACCAGCGACACCAGCGGGCCCGGGAGCGGTTCGGGCTGCTCTCCGAACGGGAGCGGGCGGTCGCCGTCGCGGTGGCGGAAGGGCTGTCGAACGGCGAGATCGCCGACCGGCTGTTCCTCTCCGTCGGCACGGTCAAGGCGTACGTCTCCAGCGCGCTGGCCAAGCTCGACCTGGACAACCGGATCCAGCTCGCGCTGCTCGCCCACGACGCGGGCGACGAGTAGGTCGGTACCCGCCCGAGTGCTGGCGCGGGGATGGACAAGGCAGGTGACGGTGGGGGGCAGGGGCGTGGAGTGGCAGCACTGGCGGCGTGGCGTGTTCGGCGATCCGTACCTGGTCTGGCATGACGGCCCGGACTTCACCTGGCTGCTGACCGTCGCCGGGGACGAGCCGGAGGTCGTGGCCCGGATGCTCGGTGCCGGAATTGCCGAACGTGACCCGCTGGCGGCCCAGTCGATTGCCACGCTGGCCGGCGACGGGCTGGCTCCGCCCGACGCCGAGGCGCTGCTCCGGGCCGCGCTTCCGGGCGCCTCCGGCACGTTCAAGGTCCGGGTGGCCCAGGCCCTGCACGTGCTGACCGGCGACGAGGCGTGGGCCGAGCCGGTCGTGTCGGTGCTGGCCGACGGGGCGCACTGGGGGGACCGGATCGACGCGGCCATGGCGCTCGCCGGGTTCGCCCCGACTCCGGGGCTGGTCGACGCGTTGGCCGCAGCCGTCCGGGAGCGCCACTACCTGGTCCGCTACCACGCCGCGAACACCCTGCTCCGGTACGCCGGCCGCCGCCCCGACATCTCCGACCACCCGACTCTCTTCGGGCTGATCTGCTCCGGGAACGACGACCCGGAACCCGACACCGAGGTGGGGGAACAGCGCGCCGAGGCGGCCCGCCGGCTCTCCGCCGCCGCGTTGTCCCGGCAGTCGGTCGATCCCGACCGGAGTTGAACCCGTCGATCCGTCCGTGCGTGTCTCCTCGACGGACAGTGCCCTCCGGCACTGCGACACCCTCAGGAGTACGGATGGAGACACGCCCATGATCCGACGTAATGTCCTGACCGGCTTCGCCGCGCTGGGGATAGCCGCCGCGGTCGGCACTCCAGAGAAGGCGAGCGCGTACGCCCCCGACAGGCACCCCCGGAAGCGGTTCCCCGACACCTTCGACCTGCCCGACGGTTGGATGCCGGAGGGGATCACGATCGGCGCGCTGCCGTTCGCGTACTTCGGCTCCCGGGCCGACGGTTCGATCTACCGGGTCAACCTGGCGACCGGCGAGGGCCGGGTGATCAGTCAGGGACCGGGCGCCGGCTTCCCGTCGATCGGACTGAAGCTGGACGGCCGGGGCCGGCTCTTCGTCGCCGGTGGTACGGCCGGCACCGGCCGCATCGTGGACGCCGGAAGCGGCAAGCTGCTCGCCGACCTCACCTTCACCACCGAGCCGAGCTTCGTCAACGACGTGGTGCTGACCCCGCACTCGGCGTACTTCACCGACTCGCAGAACCCGGTGCTGTACGTCGTACCGACCGGCCGGCGCGGCGGCGTACGCGGGCTGCCGTTGACCGGGGACATCGTCTACACCACCGGCAACAACGCGAACGGCATCTGCCGTACGCCGGACGGCCGGGCCCTGCTCGTGGTGCAGTCCAACACCGGCCTGCTGTTCCGGGTGGACCCGTCCTCCGGGGTGGCCCGACAGGTGGACCTGGGCGGTGAACTGCTGACCAACGGCGACGGCCTGCTGCTGGAGGGCCGGACCCTGTACGCCGTGCTGAACCGGCTCAACACGGTGGCCGTACTGCGACTGTCGTCGGACGGCCGCTCGGGGCGGATCGTGGAACGGCTGACCGATCCCCGGTTCGACATCCCGACGACCGTCGCCTCGTACGGCAACCGGCTCTATCTGCCGAACGCGCGGTTCAGCACCCCGCCGACGCCGGAGACCACGTACACGGCGGTGGCCATCCCGAAGCCGTAGCGGTCGGCCGTACCGGTAGTTCGGTGGCGCCGCCGGCGGGCCCTCGCTCGCCGGCGGCGCTCGGCCGAGCGGCGGCGCGGTACGGGTGAAGTACGGGAATCGACGGCGCCATGCGGATTCCTAATCTCCTCACGTCCGATCAAGGGACGGACGAACCGAGGGAGAGAGTCGAATGCTGACGAAGAAGCCCGCCCGGCAACGCCGGTCACTATCAGCGATCCTGATTGCTGTACCGGTGTTCCTCGCCACCAGCTTCGCCATGGCCTCGCCGGCCTCGGCCGCGCCGATCGGCAACCCGAGCCTCGAGATCCCGGTCGGCTGCCCGGGGGCTCGCGCGGTCATCCAGGTCGAGTGGGAGGGTACCCGCTCCGCCAAGGTGCACTGGGAACTGACCGACACCAGCTCGGACGGCAATTCGCCGGTGATCAAGATGGTCGCCGTGGACGCGTCCGGCAACGGCAGAAGCTGGGTCTTCCGGAACGACGAGGTGGTGTTCGCGGTCGACGGCGGCTACGGCGCCTCCGTCAGCGGCGGCGGCCACTCCTGGGACCCGGCCGGGATCGCCCAGTTCAACCACCTCGAGGTGAAGGTCAGCAACGGCACGAGTGCGCAGGGGACCACGTGCTCGGTGACGAAGAAGACCTTCAACTACACCCGGCTCGCCTACCAGTACGCCCTCAACCAGATCGACAAGCGCTACGTCCTGGGCGCCGAAGGTCCGGACGCGTTCGACTGCTCGGGCCTCGTCAAATTCGCCTACCACCGCGTGACCAACTTTCCCCACTGGGGTGACAGCGTCAGGTCGTCGGCGCAGCAGTACGACTGGGCGCGTTCGGAGGCCGACAACAACAACGCCGACCTCAGCAACCTCAAGAGTCGCGATGCCATCCGGGTCAGCCGCAGCAACCTCAAGGTCGGGGACCTGATCTTCTACAGCGGCCACGTCGGCTTCTACGCCGGCGGCGGGCAGTTGTACTCGGCCATGAACCCGAGTGCGGGAATCGGCTACATGAGCATCGACTACACGACCCCGCTGGGCTACTACCGCGTGGTCGGTGTCACCGGCTAGTTAGTCGTACTGCCGGCGGGTCCGTCCCGGCTTCGTGGGGAACGGGCCCGCCGGGCCTCCGGTCGTGGGGCGTGCTCCGCCTCTTTGGAGGACCAGCACGGCAGCGCGTCAGGAATCGACGCCACGACCGGAGTCCCCGTACAGGGTGCCGGCGACCGCCCTCGCCTCCGTCGCGAGCGTGCCGAACCCCAGCTCGTCGGCGACCCGCCCGGCCCGGTCGGCCTCGATTCGCGCCGAACCCACCTCACCGGCCAGCGCCAGGGCACGGGCGAGGCCCACCCGTGCCCTGGTCTCCAGATAGCGGTACGAGTGGCGCTTCGCCATGGCAACGCCGTCGCGGAGCACGTCGAGCGCGTGTGCGAGGTCGCCGTTCTCCCGGAGTGCCTCCCCGAGCGTGCCAGCGGTCATCGCCTGGGCACGCCGGTCGTACATCTTGACCGCGAGATCGTGCGCCTGCCGCGCCAGGCTCAACCCCGTGGCGAGGTTTCGCCGGTCGATCTCCAGGCGACTCAGCTCGTCCAGAGTGGAGAGTTCGCCCCGGAGGTCTCCGCACCGTCGGTACCCGCGCAGGACGGTATCGAGCTGCTCGGCCGCATCGCGGAGCGCACCACGCTGGCGATTGGCACTCGCGAGGTTTCCCCGGTTGACCAGCGCGAAGCGCTCGCGCCCCGTCGTCTCGTTGATCTCCAGTGCCGAGGTGAGGCTCGTCGCGGCGTCCTCGCACCGTCCACGATCGAGCATGATCATGCCGATCCCGTTCAGGGCCGCCGCGCGGATGTGCCCCAGGGGCTCGTGCGCGGTCATGTCGAGAGTTCGGCCGAACCACGTCTCGGCATCGGCGAGGCGCCCGAACTCGTAGTACTGCCAGCCGACGTTGTGGGAGAGATAGGCCGCGGCCGCGTCCCAGCCGCACTCCTCGGCCATCCGCAGGGCGGTGAGCGCGTCGTCGAGACCTTCGATGTCGCGGCCGACCAGGCTTCGCGCCTGCCCTCTGGACATCAGCATCGCCGCACGCGCCCGGCGGTCGTCCGAGCGCTCCGCCGCCCACCAGCCTGCCTCGACGATCCGGTTCCAGCCGTCGACGTGGCGGTTGACCAGGAAGTAGCCGCGCATCTGGTCGGCGATTCGCCAGGCGAAGCCCGAGAGTCCGCCGTCCCGACCGGCCTGACCGTCCCGACCGTCCTGCGCAGCCTGCTCGGCCTGCTCGGCCAAGAGCACCAGCGCGGTCGCTTCGACGTCGAGCCAGGCGGCGGCCCGGTCCTCGTCCGGGAACTGGCTCTCCCTGCGCGGATGGCCGGCGAGCCGGACCATCTGCGGGAGTACCCAGTCCATCGCGGCGGTCACCCGCTCGGTGTACGAGGTCAGCAGTCGATCGAGGGCGTCGTGTCGGACCTGGGCGCTCTCCGCCTCGGCCAGCTTCCCGGCATAGAGCCTGAGCAGGTCATGAAAGCGGAACCGGTGTGCCGAATACTGCAGCAGCATGTTGGCGTCGAGCAGCTCGTCGAGGACTCTCTCGGCCGAGGCGTCCGCCATCCCGAGCAGGGCGCCGGCGGCGGTCACCCCGAAGTCCTGCGCCGGGTGGAGCGAGCAGAGCCGGAACGCCCGCCGTGCCGGTTCGCTGAGGCTGTCGTAGCTGAGCTGGAAGCTGGCCAGTACGCTCGTCGACCCGTCGTCGAGCTGGGCGAGGCGTCCGCTCTCGTCGCGCAGCCGTTGCACGAGGTCGCTGATCGCCCACGACGGACGGCTCGCCAGTCGCGCCGCCGCGATCCGCAACGCGAGTGGGAGGTTGCCGCAGGCGCTCGCCAGCTCCTGCGCGGACCGGGCGTCAGCCGCGACCCGGTCCCCGCCAGCCGCCGCCGCGATCATGTCGAGCGACTCGGTCGCCGTCAGGGTGCCGAGCGGTACCGAGGCCGCGACCTCCAGCCCGCGCAGCAGCCGCCGGCTTGTCACCAGCACGTCGCTTCGGCCGGCACCCGGCAGCAGCGGTCGCACCTGTGCCGCGTCGCCCGCGTTGTCGAGCACGACGAGCATCCGGCGCCCGGCCAACTCGGTGCGCAGCAGGGACGAGTCCTCGATGATGTCGCCGCCGATGCGATCAGCGGGGACACCGAGTGCTCTCAGGAATCGGCTGAGGATCGCCGCCGGTGAGACGGGCTCGCGCGACGCGCCACCGAGGTCGGCATAGAGCTGGCCGCCGGGATATTGCGGGCGCAGCCGGTGCCCGGCGGTATGCGCCAAGGCTGTCTTTCCGGATCCGGCGGCGCCGTGTACGAGGACGACCCGCGACGACGCGTGCCGCAGCTCGTGATCCGCACGGTCGAAGGCCGCGATGACGCGGGCGAGTTCCGCCTCCCGGCCGACGAAACCGGCCGGGGCGGCCGGCGTCTGCTGGACCACTGAACCTTTGCCAACTTCCCCGTGCGGTCCGTCGTGGTCGAAGGTGGAAGTCGAGGCGTACCCGCCGGGCGGTTCAGGTGGGAAGAGGTTCACTCTGCGGGCGACCGTCTCGGGTACTCGCCATCGCTGTTGCAGCACACCCACCTGGGCGTCGCGCAGCAACTCCCCTGGATCGAGCCCGAGCTGCTCGCGCAGGTTGGCTCGGATGCGCTGGTACGCCGCGAGCGCCTCTGCCTGCCGCCCGCTGGCAGCCAGCGTGACGATCAGTTCGGTGTGCAGCGGCTCGTGGAACTCCAGGCGACCGGCCAGCTCACGCAACCGTGGCAACGGACGCTCCGGCTCGCCGATGTCCCGGGCGATCTCGGCGAAGCGCCGCAGCAGGGTGACGTACTCCTCGGTGACCGAGGCGAGTAGTGGGTCCTCGCTCAGCTCGTCCAGGTCGCACCCGCCCCGCCACAGTTCGGCCGCCTGTGCGAGGAGTTCGAGCGCGGACTCGGTCGACGTGTCGCGCGCCTCTTCGCGCAGGTGTCGGAGTCGTGCCAGGTCGAGCTGCTCGGCGGTGGCCACGAGGCGGTAGCCCGACGGCGTCGGGAGGATGAGGCGCTCGCCCGAGGGCTCGATTAGCCGGCGTAGTCGGGTGAGGTGCGTACGCAGGAGCCTCGTCGGATCCCCCGACGAGTACTGGCCTTGCAGCAGCCCGCGGAGGGAGTCCCGGGTGACCGGTTCCGGCGCGCCGAGGGCGAGCTTCGCGAGCAGGACGCGTTGGGTGGCCGAGCCGATGGTGACGAGATCGTCGCCGCGCCTGAGTTCGAGCGGCCCCAGTACCCGGATCCGTACGGGTGCACCGGGGTCGGAAACGCGGCCTGCCTCGTACGTCCGCATCGCTGCGGCGGCTGCGGTGTGTAGCGCCTCCCTGGCCCGGTCGTCAAGTCCGAGCGCCGCCGCGATAGAGGCCACCGAGGCGTGTCTCGGCCTCGCGCTCCGTCCCTGCTCCAGGTCCCGGAGCGCCGCGATGCTGAGGCCGGCACGGCCCGCGAGTTCGCGCTGGGTCATCCCGCTGTGCAGACGGTGCGTCCGTAGCAGCCTGCCCACCGTGGGCCCGCTCGACGGCGTGTTCAGGGAATCCATCGAGGCCGCGCCGTCCCCCATGCCGCGATGTTAGGACATCGGTCCAGGTCGGGCCATCTGCGCTTGGTAGAGCCGGCACTACCCGCCCGCTGTCCCGGGCGGGAACGGGCCGCGCGTCGGGTCGGATGCATTGACAGACGTGATTGAGTGCATTTCCATTGATCGATGGCGGCCGGATGCTCGCCGGCCGCTCCGGCAACGGTGTCCTGGGGGTTGACATGCGATTTCGGAAGGTCGGCGCGACCGCTGCGGCCGTGCTGTTGCTGCTGCCGCTGGCCGCCTGCGGAGACGACGGCGGCGGCGGTGACGGGAAGACCCTCACCTACTGGGCCAGCAACCAGGGGCCCAGCCTGGACGAGGACCGGAAGATCCTGCAACCGGAACTCGACAAGTTCACCCAGCAGACCGGCATCAAGGTCGAGCTGGAGGTGATCGGCTGGCCGGACCTGCTCAACCGGATCCTGGCCGCCACCAGTTCCGGGCAGGGCCCCGACGTGCTCAACATCGGCAACACCTGGTCCGCCTCGCTACAGGCCACCGGCGCCTTCCTGCCGTTCGAGTCGGCCGAGCTGGATCCGCTCGGCGGCCCGACCCGGTTCCTCGGGCCGAGCTTCGCGGCGACCGGCGCGGCCGGCCAGCCACCGACCTCGGTGCCGCTCTACGGCCTGGCGTACGGGCTCTTCTACCACAAGCGGCTCTTCGCCGAGGCCGGCATCACCAGCCCGCCGAAGAACTGGACCGAGTTCGTCGCCGCCGGCAAGAAGCTGACCAGGGGCGACCAGTGGGGGCTGGCGGTCGAGGGGGCGAGCTACACCGAGAACGCGCACCACGCCTTCATCTTCGGCCAGCAGCACGGGGTGGACCTCTTCGACGGCGCGGGCAAGCCGCAGTTCACCAGCCAACACCTGGTGCTGGCGGTGAAGCAGTACCTCGACTTCATGGCCACCGACAAGATCGTCAATCCGAGCAACGCCGAATACAGCACCCCGACCCAGCCGATCGGCGACTTCGCCAAGGGCAAGGCCGCGATGCTGCTCTGGCAGAGCAACGCGGTGAGCGTACTCGCCGCCGCCGGGATGAAGCCCGACGAGTACGGCGTCGCCCCGATCCCGATCGCCGACCCACTGCCGCCCGGCGGCAAGCCGGTGAACAGCCACGTTGCCGGGATCAACGTCTCGGTCTTCAAGAACACCGACAACCGGGCGGGCGCGCTGGAGCTGGTGAAGTTCCTGACCAGCAGCGCGGAACAGCAGATCCTCAACAAGGCGTACGGGTCGCTGCCGGTGGTCAAGGACGCCTACTCCGACCCGGCCTTCCAGACCCCGCAGATCAAGATCTTCCAGGAGGTACTGGCCACCACGGCCGCGCCGCTGCCGCAGGTGCCCGAGGAGAGCCAGTTCGAGACCACGGTCGGCAGTGCGATGCGGGACCTCTTCGCCAAGGTCGCCAGTGGACAGCCGGTCGGCGAGCCGGAGGTCGCGGCGGCGCTGGAAAAGGCCCAGCAGGAGATGGGTACCGGTGGCTGACCGCCCCGGGGCGACCGGGGCAGCGCGACGGGCCGGTGCCGGTTGGCGCCGGCCCGGCCTGGCGTACCTGCTGTTGCTGCCCGCGCTCGCCCTGGAGTTGCTGGTCCACCTGGTGCCGATGGCCGTCGGCGTCTGGATGAGCTTCCGGGAGCTGACCCAGTTCTTCATCCGGAACTGGTCGGCGGCACCCTGGGCGGGACTGCGCAACTACCGGGTAGCCCTGGACGTCGACTCCGCGATCGGCGCCTCGCTGCTGCGCTCGCTCTGGATCACCCTGGCGTACGCCCTGCTGGTGGTCGCCGGATCGTGGCTGCTCGGCTTCGTCGCCGCCCTGCTGCTCCAGCGCCCGATGCGGAGCCGGGGACTGCTGCGCACCCTCTTCCTCGTCCCGTACGCGCTGCCCGCGTACGCGGCGGTGATCGCCTGGAACTTCCTGCTCCAGCGGGACAACGGCATGCTCAACCACCTGCTGGTGGACAATCTGCACCTCACCGACGACCGGGCGTTCTGGCTGCTCGGCGACCGCAGTTTCGTCGCGGTCGTGCTGGTCTCGGTCTGGCGGCACTGGCCGTTCGCCTTCCTGATCATCATGGCCGGGATGCAGAACATCCCGACCGACCTCTACGAGGCGGCGGCGATCGACGGTGCCGGGCCGGGACAGCAGATCCGCCGGGTGACCCTGCCGATGCTGCGACCGGTCAACCTGGTACTGGTCCTGGTGCTCTTCCTCTGGACGTTCAACGACTTCACCACCCCGTTCGTGCTGTTCGGCGCTGCGACGCCGGACCAGGCTGACCTGATCTCGGTGCACATCTACCAGAGTTCCTTCGTGACCTGGAACTTCGGGCTCGGCTCGGCGATGTCAGTGCTGCTGCTGCTCTTCCTGCTCCTGCTCACCACCGGATATCTGCTGCTGACCGCGAGGAGGCGCCGCCGTGCTGTTTGAGCCCCGCTGGTTCCGCTGGGTCCGCTGGGTGGGCCTGGCCTTCTTCACCACCATCGTGCTGCTGCCGCTCTACGTGATGGCGACCTCGGCGGCGAAGCCGCTGCGGGACGTACAGGGCGAGTTCCACTGGTGGCCGACCGAGCTGACGTTGCGCCCGTTCGCCGACATCTGGCGGACGATCCCGCTCGGCCGGTACTTCCTGAACAGCGTGCTGGTCTCCACCGCCGCCGCGCTCTGCTCGGTGCTGGTCGCGGTCTTCGCCGCGTACGCGATCAGCCGGTTCCGGTTTCCCGGCCGGGCCCTCTTCTCGGTGACCGTGCTCTCCACCCAGATGTTCCCGGGCATCCTCTTCCTGCTGCCGCTCTTCCTGATCTACGTCAACATCGACCAGCTCACCGGCATCACCCTGTACGGCTCCCGGCTCGGCCTGGTCATCACCTACCTGACCTTCTCGCTGCCGTTCTCGATCTGGATGCTGGTCGGCTATTTCAACTCGATCCCCCGGGAACTCGACGAGGCCGCCCTGGTCGACGGCGCCGGGCCGGTCGGCGCGCTGCTCCGGGTGGTGGTGCCGGTCGCCACCCCGGGGATCGTGGCGGTCGCCATCTACGCCTTCGTGACGGCGTGGAGCGAGGTGTTGTTCGCCTCGATCATGACCAGCGAGCAGAGCCGGACCCTGCCGGTCGGGCTACAGCTCTATTCCACCCAGGCCGGCGTCTACTGGAACCAGGTGATGGCCGCCTCGCTGGTGGTCAGTGTCCCGGTCGCGGCCGGATTCCTGATGCTGCAACGCTTCCTGGTCCAGGGCCTGACCGCCGGCGCGGTGAAGTGACCGGCCGGGGTCTGGGGGCGCGCGGCGGAAAACCGGGCTGTGCGCGGGTCCGTCTGTTCAGTACACTCGTGATCAGCCCAGCGCGATCTTGGCCCATTCGGGCCGGGCACGCGCGTCGACGAGTGAGGGGAGCCGGCCGTGCGCTACCGCACCGCTGTCGTCATTCCCCAGTCGCTGCACCGGGTGATCCTGGCGTCTTCCTGACGTCCGGTGCCGGCCCGCGCGGCCACACCGGAGATCCGTGACGCACCCCTGAGCCACCCCCGACCCCGGCCGTCGCCGGGCGTCGGCTTCCGGCCACGCGCCGACCCCGACCGATCCCGCCGCACGTCCCGCCACCGGCTGGTCCGTGGCGTTTCGCGGCTGGTCAGGTCGAAGTCGGGCGGGTCGAAGTCGGGCGGGTCGACGTCGGTCGGGTGGAAGCCGGTCGGCGTCGGTCGACGCCGGGTCGGAGGCCGCCGAGAAGCCGCAGATCAGGCTGCCCGGCTCGGGGGAATGCCCGCCTGGCCGCATCCTGCCCAGGCGCGTCCCGGAAATCGCGCTGACCCCTGTTGGACAGATCATCCAGAGAGGCCATCGGCCGTGCGCACCGAGCTGCACCGTTCCGTTTCCCACCCCCTGACCCGGCTGCGTAACCTGGGCATCCTCGCCCACGTCGACGCCGGCAAGACCACCACCACCGAACGGATCCTCTACCGCACCGGAGCCACCTACAAGCGCGGCGAGGTGCACGACGGGACGACCGTCACCGACTTCGACGCCCAGGAGCGCAGCCGCGGCATCACCATCTTCGCCGCCGCGGTGAGCTGCGAGTGGGCCGGTCACCGGATCAACCTGATCGACACCCCCGGACACGTCGACTTCGCCGACGAGGTCGAACGGGCTCTGCGGGTACTCGACGGCGCGATCGCGGTCTTCGACGGTGTCGCCGGGGTCGAGCCGCAGAGCGAGTCGGTGTGGCGGCAGGCCGACCGGCACGGCGTACCCCGGATCGCCTTCGTCAACAAGCTGGACCGGGCCGGCGCCGACCTGGACACGGCGGTCCGGTCGATCCGGGACAAGCTCCGGGTCACCCCGCTGGTGGTGCAGTTGCCGATCGGTCAGGAGGAGGGCTTCACCGGTGTGGTGGACCTGGTGGCGATGCGGTCGCTGGTCTGGGCCGACGGCGCGGAGACCTTCGTCGAGGGTCCGGTGCCGGACGAGCTGCGGGAGGAGGCGGAGCGACGTCGCCGGCTGCTGGCCGAGGCGGTCGCCGAGCGGCATCCGGCCGCACTGGAGGAGTACTGCGAACGGTCGACCCTGACCGCCGAGACACTCCGGCACGCGCTGCGGGATCTGACCCGGGACGGGGACGGCCTGGTGGTGCTCTGTGGTTCGGCGTACAAGAACAGGGGCATCGAGCCGCTGCTGGACGCGGCGGTCGCCTACCTGCCGTCGCCGCTGGACGTCCCGGCGGTACGCGGCAGCACCTCCGGCGGCGAGCAGCGGGAGCGGGCCGCCGACCCGGCGGCACCGTTCACCGCACTGGTGTTCAAGGTCAACTCGACCGGTACCGGCCGGCTGAGCTACCTGCGGGTCTACGCGGGAACGGTCCAGAAGGGAGGCGTGGTGCTGGATGCCGGAGCCGGGCGTACCGAACGGATCAGCCGGATCCTGCGGGTGCAGGCCGACCGGCACACCGAGGTGGACCGGGCGGCGGCCGGCGACATCGTCGCGGTGGTCGGGCTGAAGGCGGCCCGGGTCGGAGCGACGCTCTGCGCCACCGACGCGCCGCTGCTGCTCGAACCGCCGACCGCCGCCGACCCGGTGGTCTCGGTCGCCGTCGAAGCCCGCCGGAGCACCGACACCGGGCGGATGGCCACGGCGTTCGCCCGGCTGGTCGAGGAGGATCCGTCGCTGGCCGTCCGGACCGATCCGGAGACCGGCCAGACCGTGCTCTCCGGAATGGGAGAACTGCACCTGGAGGTGGCGGTGGAGAAGATCCGCCAGGACGTCGGGCTGGAGGTGACCGTGGGCCGGCCGCAGGTGGCGTACCGGGAGACCGTCGTGCGTGGCGTGACCGGGCTGGTATACCGGCACGTCAAGCAGGACGGCGGTGCGGGTCAGTGGGCGCACGTCGTCCTCGACCTGGCGCCGCTGGACGGTGACGTCACGGCGGGCGGCGGCGACGTACCGGACTTCGCGTTCGCCTCGACCGTGGTCGGCGGTCGGGTCCCGAAGGAGTACGTCCGGGCGGTCGAGGCCGGCTGCCGGGACGCACTCGCCGACGGGCCGATCGGCGGCCACCCGGTGATCGGGCTGCGGGTCACCCTGACCGACGGTGCCACCCACGTGAAGGACTCCTCGGAGATGGCGTTCCGTACCGCCGGCCGGCTCGCGCTGCGGGCGGCGCTGGCCGCCAGCGAGCTGGTCCTGCTGGAACCGGTGGTCGAGGTGACCGTGACCGTGCCGGACGACGCCGTCGGTGCGGTGCTGGGCGACCTGGCAGCCCGGCGTGGCCGGGTCGTCGGCTCGACCACCCGGGCCGGGACCGTGGTGGTCACCGCGACCGTGCCGCTGGCCGAACTGTTCGGCTACGCGACCCGGCTGCGCAGCCGGAGCCAGGGCCGGGGGACGTTCAGCACCCGGGCCACCGGCTACCAGCCGGTGCCGAGCGCGGTCCACGGCGCCGTGTCGCCGCGCTGACGCCGACCGCCGGTAGCGGGCAGGCTCGACTGCCCCGGCCGGCCGGGCCGTAGGGCCCGACGCTGGCCCCGCCCGTACCTCGGGCGGGGCCAGCGTCCCCGCTGGTTGCTGTCCCGCTGGTCGCTGTCCTGTCGGTCGTGGGCTCGCCCGCCACTGTCCCGCCCGCCACTGTCCCGCCTGTCGTTGTCCCGACGCTTGTCCCGCCGGTTGTGGTGCCGCTCGCCGTTGTGCTGCCTGCCGCTGTGCCGGCCGGTGTCGGAGGCTCTTCATCCGCGGTTCACCACGGGGCCGTGGCGGCGCAGGTCCGGCCCGGTTACGGTGCGGATCGATCCATGATCGACTAGACAGGAGGCGAACGCGATGAAGCGTCGCATGCTGGGTTCCCTGGTGCTGGCCGGTGCCGTCGTGGGCCTCGGCGCGCCGGCCGCCCAGGCGGCCGGCCCGGCCCAGGCCCCGGACACCGTCCGCGGTGGACGGCCGGGGGGCAGGACCCGCCCGTTGCCCCAGGCCCACGCGCACAACGACTACGAACACGAGCGCCCGCTGTTCGACGCGCTCGACCACGGCTTCACCAGTGTGGAGGCCGACATCTACCTGGTCGACGGCGAACTGCTGGTCGGCCACGATCCGGAGGACGTGGTACCGGGTCGTACCCTGAGCAGCCTCTATCTCGAACCGCTGGCCCGGCGGGTGCGGGCCAACCACGGCAGGGTCTTCGCGCACAGCCACCAGCAACTGCAACTGCTGGTCGACATCAAGAACACCGGCGCGGACACCTACACCGAGCTGCACCGGGTGCTGCGGGACTATCAGCGGGTGCTGACCACGTACTCCGCCGGACGGGTCCGGCAGGGCGCGGTGACCGTGGTGGTCAGCGGAGACCGGCCGCGTGACCTGATGGCCGCCCAACGGGCCAGGTACGCCTTCTACGACGGCCGGGCCGCCGACCTCGACTCCGGAGCGCCGGCCTCGTTCATCCCGCTGATCAGTGACAACTGGACCAACCTCTTCACTTGGCGGGGTGTCGGGGCGATGCCGGCCGCCGAGCGCATCAGGTTGCGTTCGTTCGTCCAGACCGCGCACCGCGACGGCCAGCGGGTACGGTTCTGGGCCACGCCGGACCTGCCCGGTCCGGAGCGGGACGCGATCTGGCGGGAACTCCTGGCCGCCGACGTCGACCACATCAACACCGACGACCTCGCCGGACTCGCCGACTTCCTCCGTTAGGTCCGGCCAACCCGTCCGGAATGGCAGCCCCCGGGCCCCCGGCGCGTCCGGCCCGAACGGCCGGGGGTAGGTGTGCGAGCACGACTGCGGATGTCTTGCGGCGGCCCCCGGTAGCTCTCGGCGAGCTGGCCTACACCGGCGGCAGAAGGCCGTTGAGGTGGGGTCGGTGTCGTCGAGGAAGTACCGGGGCCTACCGCGTCAGCCGGTAGAGACTCACCTGTTCCCTTCGGTCCGTCAGTTCGTAGCCGAGCGCTGGCAGTTGTTGTATCGCGGTCAGTTGCTGGTCGGCCGGCGCGAGTCCCGGTACGGGGGGATCGACGACTGCCACCCAGTCCGGGCGGAACTGCTGATTGGGATAGCTGGGAAAGAGGTAGACCGTCGTACGGTTGGTGAGCTGCGGTGCCAGGGAGTTCTCGGCGGCGACTGTCGCTTGGTCCGGAATGGTCCCCAGCGTTTCCCGTTCCGCCGACGACAGTACGGGTCGCCAGGCTGCGGCGCGGAAGAGTTGGCCGATGGGAGATTGCACGGACAGCAGTACGACGAACGTGACGCACCACGCGCCGATCGCCCGGTGGAACTGCCCGGAGTATCGCGGCAGCGCCGCCCGCACTGTGGCGTGCACGCGCGGTACGGCTGCTGCGGCGGCGGCAAAGACGACCGGCATCAGCACCGCACTGTAGTGGAGATCTGTCCCCCAGTAGGCCGGGTTGGTTGCCCAGAATCGCCAGGCGATCGTGGGGAGCGCGATGATCAGTATGGGGGAGCGCAGGGCCAGGAAGGCCGTCGGAGCGAGCAGCATCAGGACGGTCTCGAGTTTCTGGATGGGCATGACAAACCGGACCAGAGGGTTCCCGACAGCGCCGGAGGCCTGGCCCAGGTAGGTGTTCTGGCCGTACACGTTGAGGTGTGGGATCAGGACCAGCATCGTCAGGCAGCAGGCGGCCACTCCCACGAGGGTGAGTAGCGCGCCCGTCTTCTTCGGTCCGCGCAGCACGATGTAGATGCCGATCGCGGCCACGGTGAGTCCGAGGTCTTCCTTGACGAGGAGCAGGGGAAGGGCATAGCCGAATGCCGCCCACCACTCCTGCCGGTACAGCCGTTCCACGCAGAAGGCCACGAAGACGACTGCCAGGCAGGTCTCGTGGAAGTCGAAGGCCACCGCGCTCTGTATCCCCCAGGACAACGCGTAGGCCGCGCCGAGGATGCCGCCGAGGCGGGTGCCGCAGGTGCCGATGGCCAGCCGGGTGACTGGTACGACGGAGAGGGCGAACGCCGCGGCCTGGACCGTGAGCAGCGTGACAGGGCTTGGGAAGAGGAGATAGACCGGGCCGAGCGCCGCCAGTATCGGGCTGAAGTGGTCGCCCAGGATGTTGACGCCCGGCCCCTTGAGCTCGCTGACCGGGGTGTTGAGGTGTGCGTACTGCCGGACCACCTGTTCGAAGATCCCAAGATCGAATCCGGTCGTCCGGCCGGTGAGATGGCGTACGACCGACAGCAGTTCGTAGAGGACGAACGCGATTCCCGCCAACAGGTACGGCAGTGCGCGAGGGCCCGCCGGCCGTGGCCTCTCAGGCTCAGGCGACTCCAATGGTGTGGCGGTGCCGGGCTGTTCCGGCGTACCGGGTCCATGTTGGGTCGGAGTTCCGGTGTGTAAATTCAGGCCCTTGCGCCGCATCAATACATGTTGACGGGCGACGATCCAGGTGGCCGCGTGCCACGCCGGGTTCCAGCGCGGCCCACCGACAGCCTCGCAGACGCCCGCCGGGGTCGACCAACGCGTCTGCCACCCACACACCACCCGCCAACGTGGCCCACCCCGGCTCGGGCCGTTGTTGCGCCTGACGCCAGCGGCGGCGCAGCCCGCTCGTCACGCCGACTCGCCAGGCGCGTCGGGTGGCGCGTGACGGCCGGGAGCGGTTGCCCGCTACCGGGAGCCGAGCCGGGAGAAGACGCCGATGCCGTTCGGCACCGGCCGCTCCGCGCCGCCGGACGGGTGGTTACGGACCTCGACGGCGGGCTCGGCGACGTTCCGGGTGACCAGGGTGGTCGACCCGCCGCCGTCCAGGTTGACCCCGCTGGCGGCGCCCAGCTCGCGCAGGGTCAGGGCCAGGTCGAGGATGGTCAGGCCGGGCCCGGCGCCGTCGATCGCCAGCAGGTAGAGGCGGCGGCCGTCGGCGCTGATTCCGGCGGCGGTACGGATGGCGGCCGTCCGCCCGTCCAGCCCGGCCAGCGGCTCGCCGTCGCGGAGGATCGGGAACCCGCCGACCGCGAACCGGAACGGGATCCGGGTGTCCGGCACCAGGTCGTAGTCGACGCGTACCCGGTCGCCGACCTCGAACCCGCGCAGTGCCTGGGCGCCCTGCTCCCGGCCGACCAGTACCACGGTGTCCCGGGCGATCGCCCCGGTACCCGGCTCGGTGCCGGTCTGCACCACTCGGCCGTGCCGGAGGCTCAACTCGTACGTGTCGGTGCTGCACGGCGCGGCCCGGTCGGTGTCGGTGCCGCAGGTGGACCGCTTGCGGGAGACGCCGCCCCAGTCGCTGTCGAAGACCCCGACCCCACCCACCGGCAGGGCGTACTGGTTGAAGCCGGTGACCGGGAACCGCTGCCGGCCGGCCGAGACCGTACCCTTCAGACCGACCCGGGCGAGCCGACCGACCCGGTCCACCCCGACCCCGAGTACGTCGGAGGTGGCCGTACCCGGCGGCAGCCCCGGGCCGAACCGCTGCCCGTTCGGTACGGCCGCCTTCAGCTCGTCCCCGCCGGAGATCGCCGGGCCGACCGCGGACCCGGTCACCTCGACCCCGGGCTGGGTGTTGCTGATGTTGAAGAAGTCCCCGTTGACCGCCGCGATCGCCCGCCGGCTGTCGGCCTGCGCGGAGATCGGTGCCCGGGCCGCGACCGCACCCGCCGTGATCAGGTCGACCGTGACCAGCGGGTTGCGTAGGTCCACCTCGACGAGATGGAGCGGCACCTCGACCCCGGCGGTGGGACGGGTGAACTCCCGGTAGGTCACTCCGGGGGCGAGGGTGCCGGGCGCCGCCGAGATCGTCGGCGCGGTGCCGGCGGTCGGGTCCGCGACGGCGGGGACGGCGCCGGCCGGGGTGGCGCCGGTGACCAGGGCCAGCGCGAGGCCGAGGGCCGACGCGGCCAGCAGCTTACGAGATCGGTGGGAACGGTCGGGTGAGAACAACGCCGGTGCCTCCGAATCGGGACGGGGAACACCAGCCACACTTCCGGCCGAGATGATCGAGGTCAAACGAACATCAACTGGACGACCGGTTACCTCGCCCGGTCGATCTGGGCCGGGCCCGGGCCGCCGGAGCCGGTCACGCCGTCCGACCCGGAGGCCGGCGACACCTCGGCCGGGTCGGTGACGGCCATGGTCAGCCGTACCCGGACACCGTCGGCGCCGCTGCGTACCTCCATCGAGTCGGCGAGTTCCTGGGCCAGCCAGAGCCCCATCCCGCCGTTGGCGGACGGCCGGGGCCGGCGGGTCGGGATGGTCGGTAGCGGCTCGGCGAAGCCCCTCCCGTGGTCCCGGATCTCACAGACCAGGTGCCGCCGCCGCCAGAACCGCAGCTCGCCGCTTCCGCCGCCGTGCCGGACCGCGTTGGTCATCGCCTCGTTGACCGCGGTCACGAAGTCGTCCAGCCGCTCCCCGGCCAGGCCGGCCGCGAGGAGGCACACGGTCAGCGTCCGCCGTACGTCGGCGACCCGCTCCGCGTCGAAGTCGGCCTGGAGCAACAGGGGCCCATGCTGTGGCTCCGTCCGTTGATCGTGCAACGGACCGTCCGTCATGGCGCCTCCAAGGTCACCGGACCCGTCAGGGTACAGCGCGGACGGTACCCACCGGTGGCCGAGTCAAATCAAAGACGACCGAAATTCGGGCTCCCGGGCAAGCGTGACACCCCCGCTCCGGGTGGCCCACGCAGCAGTTATCGCTAACTGCTGATGGCACAGTACAGAGCGTAGGCGACCTGTCGGCCGGTGACGTCGCCGTGCGAGCTGACGAACCTGTCCGCTTTCAGGTTGAATACCCGACCCGGCTGGAACTGGTAGCTGCCGCCCACCTCCAGCAGTTCGACGCCGGGCTGGACCACCTCGGGCGTCTTCAGCGCCCCGTTGCGGCCGATTCCGCCGTACGGGTCGTCGGCGTCGCCGAGTCCGGCACCGGCCTGCCGGGCGAGCCGGGACGCCGCCGCGTACGCCAGGCCGACCGCGCGGTCGTTGACGGTGTGCGTGACCAGCATCGGGCCGGTCAACTGCCGGTCGGCCAGCAGCGAGCGGAACAGCCCGTTCTCGCCCCGACCGTTGAAGTCCACCGCGAACCCGTGATGGCTGAACGCGCCCTGCAACAGCGTGCAGGAGTGCAGCCGGGGGTGTCGTACCGCCGCGGCGGCCAGCACCCGGGCCCCGAACGAGTGCCCGGCCAGGTGCAGCCGTACCCCGGACCCCGACGCCCGGGCCAGCTCGGGCAGCAGCGTGGCGATGCCACCGGAACCGACCTTCCCGGCCCGGTCCTTCATCGTGTAGTAGGTGGTGATGTTCAGCACCCCGCGCGCCTTGGCCAGTACGCTGTCGAGGTCGAAGCCGAACCCGGCCGCCCCGCCGGCCGCCGGATCGGCCATCCCGTCGGCCACCACGTCGGCCGTCCCGCCGGCCGTGGTGTCGGCCGCGCCGCCGGCCCGCTCCGGCAACCCGAAGTCGACCTCGGGACCACCCACCGCCTGGAAGACCGTCTCCGCGTCGCCGTGCAGCAGCGCCGCCGGCGGCGGATCCTCGTCCACCCCCGTGGCGTCCGGCTCCGTGGCGTCCGGCCCCGGCCGGGGCGGGAGCTGCTCCCGCAGGGCGTCGAGGAACTGCTGGCGGGCCTCGGCCGAGTCCGTCAGCCTCGGCACCAGCCCGGTCAGCAGCGCCGCCCGGGCCGGATCCTCGACCCGGGTCGCGATCGCCCCGGTCAGTGCGGCGGCCTCGTCGCCGACCGCCACTCCACCGCCGGCCACCTCGTCCTCGTCGGACCAGCGGATCGACGGCCAGAGCGCGCCGACCACGGCCAGGGTCCGGGACGCCGCACCGGGCACCGCCGGGCGGACCGCCGCCAGGCTGTCGGTGAGCCGCTGGTAGAGGCGGCGGGCGGCCGGGATGTCGTTGTTCCAGCCGTGGCAGAGCACGAGTACGTCGGTGGCGCCCGAGGAGGCGACCAGCTCCACCGCGGCCCGCCGCTGTGCGTCGTCGTGGGTCGCGCCGGTGGACCGGAACTCCACCTCGGCGTACGGGAACTGCATCTCAACACCTCATCGGGGGGCGACGGGTCAGACCGACTGGAGGGCGCGCATCGCGTCGACGAGCCCACGGCCCTGGAACGAACGGTCCCGACCGAGGTCGGTGGCGGAGTCGAGCAGTGCCCGCTTGACCCGGTGCGGGCGGCCGATGAACTCCTGGTGCACCGACATGAACGCCGCCGCCACGCCGGAGACGTGCGGTGCCGCCATCGAGGTGCCGGAGTTCTCCACGTAGGTCGCGCCGGGGACGCTGGCGAGCGCCTGGTCCAGCAGCCGGCCGGTACCGGCGCTGATCACCCGCTCGCCCGGTGCGACCAGGTCCGGCTTGGCCCGGCCGTCCCCGGTGGGGCCCTTGGAGGAGAAGTAGGAGACGCCGGAGGCGTGCGGCCGGCACGAGGTGGCACCGACCGTGATGGCCAGTTCGGCGTTGCCCGGGTCGTTGATGGTCAGGTCGAACGCCGTCCGCATCCGCCGGCCACCGGCATCGATGACATAGCCGTACCCGGTGTTGCCGGCCGCGGCCACCACGACCACGCCGGACTGCACCAGCCGGTCGACCTCCCGGCAGATCGGGCTGAGCCCGGTGGCGAACCAGGTCGGGTCGAACGGATAGCCGACCGACAGGTTCACCCCGTGCACCAGGAGTTCCCGGCCGTAGTCGTTGAGTTCCTGGATGTACTCCAGCGCGGCCAGCACCGCCGCCATGTCACCGGAGCCGTCGTCCCGGAGGATCTTGCAGGAGAGCAGCCGGCAGCGCGGCGCCATCCCGCTGATCGAGCGCAGCCGCAGTCGCTCGGTACGCAGGTCGCCCGCGTCCGGCTGGTAGAAGGTGGCGGCGGTCAGCGGATTCTCGTCGTCTCCGACGATCTGCTCGCCGGCCAGGATCCCGGCCACGTGCGTACCGTGCCCGGCCAGATCCTTCGTCGCCTCCGCGTCGCTGCCGCCGACGAAGGAGCGGTGCGCCAGCGGCGGGGTCAGCGCCAGGTTGCCGTGCCGCTGGAAGTGCGCGTGCCCCTCGTCGATGCCGGAGTCGAGCACCGCCCAGACGATGTCCTGGCCGTACGCGTTGAAGGCCCGGTGCGCCGCCTGGCACTTGGTGGTCACCACCGAGCGGTGGATGAGCGGCTGCACCTCGAAGTTGGGCCAGATCCGGTGGATCGCCGAGCGCGGGGCGGGACCGGCGCCGACCGTCGACGCCGACGGTTCCTCGGTGGCCGGGCCGGGCCGTGGCGCCTGCTCCGCCAGCCCGGCCTCCAGCTCCGCCTGCTCCTGGGCGACCTCCTCGGCCTCCTCGGCGTCGGCGGCCACCAGGGCGCGGATCTGCGCGGCGGTGAGGGCGCTGCTGACGTACGAGCCGATCGGCCAGACCGGCGGGCCGGTGCCGGCGACCTGCCGGATCAGCTCCCCGACCCGGGACTGTGCCCGGCGCACCCCGCCCAGATATCGGGTACGCAGCTCGATCACCACGCCGATCGGCTCGTCGCCCGAGGAGCGCATCCGCTCCTGCAACGGCCGGGCGATCACCGAGTCGGTGACCAGGCTGGGCGAGGCGGGCACCGGCGACAGCCGGCTCGCCCGGTCGCCGCCGTCGGCGTTCCGCTCGGCCGAGCCGAACTCGGCGGGCAGCGGCTCCGCCGGGCGGCCTGGACCGGCGCTGTCGGAGTCCATCGATTCCTCCCGTGACTTCCTGACCATCGTTTCCTCACGGACGGCCGGAGGAAAAGCGGCGGACGTGGATCTGACAGTCGTCGTCGACCGTACGGGCTGGCCGCCGGCTGCACTGCGGACGGGTCGGAGGCGACCGGTCGGGGAGTCGGGCAATCATACGGCCACGATCGCCCGGGGCGGGGGCCCGTCCGATGAGCCCGGACGGGTCCCCGCCAGCTCCGGTCGGCGGGGTCGCGGCGGGCGGGGACTATCCGGTACCGGCGCCGAAGGGCGCGCTCGCCAGCGGCACCCGTACCGGCTGGCGGCCGTTGAACCGGAAGCGCAGCAGCTCGGCGGTCACCGCCGCCAGTCGGGCCGCGCAGGCCGGATCCGGCAGCAGCACCACCGACAGCCCCCACCGGCCGCCGTCGACCGGCGGGGAGTCGCGATAGTGGGTACCGGCCAGCACCGCGTCGCGGCCCCGCCCGAAGAGCCGGTCGAAGGCTTCGCCGCCTCCGGTGAGCTGCCCGGCGGCCGGCCCGGCGGCCTTCCGCTCCGGGCTACCCACGGTCGCCGAAGAGCCGGCGGAGCAGTTCGGCCTGCCGGGGGAACTGGAAACCCGCCCCGCCCTCGTGCCCGTTGTACGGCCACACCGTGATGTCCTTCTCCCCGCCCGCGTAGTGGTTGAAGGCGGCGTAGACCGTCGACGGCGGGCAGACCGCGTCCATCAGGGCGACGGAGAAGAGCGCCGGCGCGTCGGCCCGGCTGGCGAAGTTGACCCCGTCGAAGTAGCCGAGGGTGCGGAACGCCTGCTCGACGTCGCCCCGGTGCGTCCGCAGATACGTCACCAGCTCCTGGTACGGCAGGGCGTCGGTGATCTCGGTGGCCCGCCGGTAGTGGCAGAGGAACGGCACGTTCGGCAGCACCGCCGCGAGCCCGTCGACCAGGCCGGAGACGGCGATGCTGATCCCACCGCCCTGGCTGGTACCGGCCACCACCACCCGGTCCGGGTCGACCCTGGGGTGCGCCCGGGCGGTCTCCACGGCCCGGACGGCGTCGGTGAAGACCCGGCGGTAGTAGTAGGCCGACGGGTCGGTGAGGCCACGGGTCATGAAGCCGGGCGTCTGGGGCAGGCCGGCCGGGTCCGGGTCCGGGGTGTCGCCGACCAGGTAACCGTTGCTGCCCTGGCCCCGGGTGTCCATCACCAGGTGGGCGTAGCCGGCGGCGCTCCAGGTCAGCCACTCGTGCGGCAGCCCGCGCCCGCCGCCGTACCCGATGTACTCGACGACGCAGGGGAGCCGGCCGGTACGGTGCCGGGGGAGCAGGAACCAGCCGCGTACGGGCTGGCCGGCGAAGCCGGAGAAGGTGACGTCGAAGACCTCCACCGTGGACAGACCGGCGTCGTACGGCTTGAACCGTGCCGGGGTGCCGGCGTCCCGTGCCTGGCCCAGGGTGTCGGCCCAGAAGGCGTCGAAGTCGGCCGGTTCGTCGCGTTCCGGCAGGTAGTCGCGCAACCGGTCCAGCGGCCAGTCGACAAGCATGGCCCGTCTCCTCTCGTCGTCGCGGGCTGGGGTGCAGCCGCGCGAGCGGCCCCGGCCGCGAGCCGGGGCGTCCCGAAGCCGGAGGGTAACGTCCGGGCGGGTGACCGCCTATCCCTGGTAGGCCACGTCCCGGCCCGCGTCGCCTGCGGCGCGTTCGCCGGATTGCACCTTTTCAACCTGAACCGCGCGGCGTACGCGCCCCGACGTCCACCTGCGGCCACGACGGACCGCAAGGGGAGGTTGAAAAAGGTTCATTGACGATTGCCCAGATATCGATGGGCCGTTAGGTTCGAGGTCCCGGTGGAGGCAGCACGCGCCTTGCCTCGACCGTCGGCACGGTGGGAGGCGTGGGTTGTCCGATCTCTGGCACGTGTTGGGTGACATCGACCGGTTGATGGAAGCCGTCCAGCGGGAGGCGGACGCGGCCCGCGACCGGCAGCAGGCGACGCGGGAGCCGACCACCGGCAGCGCGCTCGACGGCCGGGTACGGGTGCGGCTCGCCGCCGACGGGCGGGTGGACGAGATCCGGCTGGCCGACGACGCCATGCAACTGCGGGCCGGTGAGCTGGCCGAGGGGATCGCCAGGGCGTTCAACCAGGCCTGGCTCGCCGCGCGCGACCACGACGAGGCGGCGGTCGCGGCCAGCGCGGTGGATCCGGCGGCGCTGGCGGAACAGCTCCGCGAGGTCCGCGAGGAGGGCATGCGGAGCATGCGGGCGATAACCGACTCGCTGAGCGACGCCATGGCCCGGATCGAGCGGCGGGCCCGGTGAGCACGACCGAGGTCTCGCCGGAGGGGCTGCGGAACTCCGCCGGCGAACTCGCCGGGGTCGTCGAGCGGACCGACGCCCTGCTCCAGACGTTCCAACAGCAGCTCGACGCCGTCGGCACACCGTGGGGCAACGACGAGCTGGGCGGGGTCATCGCCGACGTCTACCAGGGCGCGCACGCGATGGTGATGAACTGCTACACCTCCAACCTCGACACCATCGACGAGTACGTCGAGCGGCTGGACATCGTGGCGTTCCTCTTCGAAGAGGCAGATCAGGACAGCAAGGCAGAAGCCCGTGCCCTCCTGGACAGCCAGGGGTGGCCCCAGCCCTAGGGAGCCCGTGATGGGGATCCAGTTGCCGGCCACGCTGGTGGAGATCCTCGCCACCATCGGCTTCCACTGGCCGGAGAGCGACGAGACCAAGTTGTTCGAGCTGGGCCGGGCCTGGGGCGGCCTGTCGAGCCAGCTCGACACCGAGGTGAAAGCCGCCAACAGTGCGGCGGCCGGCGTCTGGACGGCGACCCAGGCCGAGGCGGCGGACGTGTTCCGGAGCAGTTGGACCAGGGACGCCGCCCCGGCGCAGCGGCTGGCCGGCGGTGCCACCGGTGCGGACATCGTCGGTGCGGGACTGCTGACCTGCGCCGCCATCGTCCTGGCGCTCAAGCTCAACATCATCGCCCAGGCCAGCCTGACGGTGCTCGCCATCGCCGCGGCGATCGCCACCGGGGGTCTGGCCGCCGCCGGGGTCGCACTGCTGCGCGAGGCGCTGCGGCGACTCCTGGACTGGCTGCTCAACGAGGCGATCATGAAGATCGCCAATGGTTAGACGGGTACGACGGCGACTCGCCGGCGCCGCCGCCAAGGGCGTGATGCGATCGCTCCGGTCGGTGGTCCGGGACGGCGAGAAGCTACCGCCCGTCGCCAGGAGCGTGCGCGCCAAGCTGCGCCGGGATCCGTACCGGCGGCCGACCTTCCGCCGGGGCGTACGGGACAAGGTGTGGCAGGCGAACAAGGGGCCGGACGGCAAGGTCAGGGACCCGTTGACCGGCCGGGTCATCTCCCGGTGGTCGCGCTGGGACATGGGGCACAAGCCGGGGTACGAGTTCCGCAAGCACCAGGCCAGCGCGCGTCGGCGGCGGATCAGCCGCAAGCAGTTCCTCGACGAGCACAACAACCCGGACCACTACCGGCCGGAGCTACCATCGTCGAACCGGGGCCGCGCGGGTGAGGACCGCACCAACGACTACCTGGGACCGTGAGCATGCCGAACGTGAGCAACGAGAACAAGGTGATCGCGAAGACCGTCGCGGCGGTCTTCGGCGGCAGCCCACGGGTCGTCGAATACCTCGACGCCGACGGGTCCAGCAGGGTCGCCATACTGCACTCCACCGACCACCCCTGGCCGGACGTGACCGCCTACTGCACGATCGGCCTCTCCGACCTGGCCATCCCCGGGAACGTGACCCCGCCGCTCGGGGTCGAACTGCTCGCCGTCAGTGACTCGGCCGTGCAGACGCAGTTCGCCGAGG
Organism: Plantactinospora mayteni; assembly: GCF_016862935.1. Lineage (GTDB taxonomy): Bacteria > Actinomycetota > Actinomycetes > Mycobacteriales > Micromonosporaceae > Plantactinospora > Plantactinospora mayteni. The sequence continues at coordinate 27,918 of NZ_BONX01000049.1, read as the reverse complement.
CGCTGAGTACCGCCGCGTTCTTCTGGATCAACGACGGCTGGGAGCCGGAGCCGGGCGCCTGCTTCCGCGAGGTGCTGCGCATGCACCTGCCGGACACCGGGTTCCCGCACTTCTTCCTCACCGATCCCTACCTCTGGAAGCGGGAGTTCGGCTCGATGGTGGTCGGCACCAAGACGGTGGCCTGGCTGCTCGCCGTACCGGTCAGCGAGAGCGAGGCGGACTACGCCGAGGAGAACGGTCCCGAGGCCCTGGAGGAACTCTTCGAGCGGCACGAGATCGACATCACCGACCTCGACCGGGCGCCGGTGGTCTGAGCCGCCGGACCCGGTCCACGGCGCCCGGTCTGCCGTTCAGTCGGTGGTTCGCGGCCCGCCGCTCAGTCGGCCAGGGGCAGGTCGATGGTGTGCGCGGTGTGGTTGGCCTTCGTCTTCAGATATCGGGCGTTGGCCGCCGACAGGTGCACCCCGGTGGGTACCCGTTCGGCGACCTGCACGCCGAGCCGGCCGAGTTGGTCCGCCTTGTCCGGGTTGTTGCTCAGCAGCGCGATCCGGTCCGCGCCGAGCGTACGGAGCATCTGCGCCGCCACCGTGTAGTCGCGCTCGTCCTCGCCGTGCCCGAGCGCCACGTTGGCCTCGTAGGTGTCCAGCCCCACGTCCTGGAGGGCGTACGCGTCGAGCTTCGCGTACAGGCCGATGCCCCGGCCCTCCTGCCGCAGGTAGAGCAGGAACCCGCCCTGCTCGCTGATCCGCTCGACCGCCTCCCGCAGTTGCGGGCCGCAGTCGCACCGCTGGCTGCCGAAGACGTCGCCGGTCATGCACTCGCTGTGCGGTCGCACCAGCGGCGCGGGCACGCCGTCGCCGGACTGGCCCACCCCGCTCCGCCATTCGCCCAGGCCGAGCGCGAGATGCTCCCGGCCGTCGACCAGCCCGTCGAAGGTGAAGACGCGCGCGGTCGCGGTGTAGCCGTCGGCGAAGCGGAGCGGTACGGTCACCTGCCGGCGTACGGTGGCGGCCGGAACCGCCCCGAGCCCGGTGAGCGTTTCGGGCGCCTCGGCGGTGGTTACCTGGGGCGGTGTGTGCGGCATCAGTTCTCCCTCTTGGGGTCGGTGCGTACGCCCTGACGATCCAGGGGCTGTCTCGTGGATCTCGGTGGAGCGAGGCGGAGTCCAGGCGGTGATCCGGCAAGGCGGAGGTTTGTCCGGATACCGGTGTCGTATCCGGGCGAACCTCCAACGCCGCCGGGCGCCGTCTGGGCCCGCCGCAGCCCGCCAGAGATCCGCGAGACAGCCCCCAGGGTGCCTCTGTCGGAGGTCTGCCCGCCGTCGCGTCGCAGGAGCGTGCAGGCTGGTTCCCGGTGCGCGGTCATCCGAAGCGGGTCACCCGACCGTCATCGGGGCGAGGTCGGCGGGGACGGGCGCCGACGATGCGGAAGACTGACCCACCGCGCAGGCTGTTCATCGACGGAGAGGTGCGATCAGTGGGCGACCGGCCGTACGTACTGCTCAGTTGCGGCATGTCAATCGACGGCTACCTGGACAATGCCACCGGGACCCGGCTGCTGCTCTCCAACGACGCCGATTTCGACCGGGTCGACGCGGTACGCGCGGAATGCGACGCGATCCTGGTCGGCGCGGGTACGGTCCGGCAGGACAACCCGCGCCTGCTGGTCCGCTCCCAGCGGCGCCGGGCCGAGCGGGTGGCCCGGGGGCTGCGGCCGACACCGGTGAAGGTGACCGTGACCGGCCGGGCCGACCTGGACCCGACCGCCCGGTTCTTCGTCACCGGCGACATCGACAAGCTCGTGTACTGCGCCAGCGCCAGCCTGGACGAGGCCCGCAAGCGTCTCGGCGAGGTGGCGACCGTGGTGGACAGCGGTGACCCCGTCGACCTCGAACTGGTGCTGGCCGACCTGCACGCCCGGGGCGTGGCTCGGCTGATGGTCGAGGGCGGCGGGACGATACACACCCAGTTCCTCACCGCCGGCCTCGCCGACGAGTTGCAGCTGGTGATCGCGCCGTTCTTCGTCGGTGACTCCCGGGCGCCGCGTTTCGTCGGCGACGGCCGGTTTCCGTGGGGACCCGACCGCCGGGCGGAGCTGGCCGAGGTCTGCCAGATCGGCGACGTGGTGCTGCTGCGCTACGCCCTCTCGGAACGGTTCGCCGCGACGTGACGCGGCACCCGCCGGGCCGGCCGGGGCGGCGGAGGGCGTGCGGCAGGTCGTACCGCCGGTCACGCGACCGCTCGGGGTAGCCGGAGCCGAGGCGTCGCCCGCTCACCGGCCGTGGCGCTGGCGAATGCACCGGTGGCGGCTGTCGCGCTGGCGAGTACACCAGTAGCGGCTGTCGCGCTGGCAAGCGCACCGGTAGCGGCCGTCGTGCTGGCGAATGCAGCAGTGGCGGCCGTCGTGCCGGCGAGTGCACCGGTGGCGGCCGTCGTGCTGGCGAATGCAGCAGTGGTGGCCGTCGTGCTGGCGGGTGCAGCAGTGGCGGGTGCCGCGGCGGCGGACGCCCCGGCGGCGGACGCTCCGGTGGTGCGGGTCGCGCCGATCGAGCGGGTCACCAGTACCGCGGCTCCGGGCAGGCTGGCGACGAAGGCGAGTACCCCGTACACCACGGCGACGGTGAGGCCGAGCGAGGCGCCCAGCCCGGCGGCGCCGAAGGCCCAGGCGGTGACCCCCTCCCGGGGCCCCCAGCCGCCGACGTTCAGCGGTAGCGCCATTGCGATCAGGGCCAGCAGCATCAGCGGTACGAGCCGGCTGAGCGGCGCGGACGAACCGGCGGCCCGGGCCGCGACGACGAACGTGCCGAGATGCCCGGCCAGCACCACCGCGGACGAGAGCGCGATCCCCGGCCAACTGTTCCGGGCGAGGAGCCCGAGCCGTACGTCGGCGACGGCCGTCCGGCAGGCCCGCCCCCACCGCGAGCCGGCGGGCCGGACCGGCTTCGGGTCGGTGCCGGCCGGAGCGGAACCCTGCCGGTGGGCGACGGGGTGCTGCCCGTCCCGGCCGGGGAGCAGGTCGAGCCGCCGTCGGGACCGCAGGACGAGCCAGCCGGCGAGCCCGAGTAGCCCGGCCGCCGCCAGCACGACGGCCACCAGCCGGCCGGTCGGGCCGAGGTCGAACTGCGCCAGCAACGGGGCGGGATAGGCGAGCAGCAGTACCACCACGCCGACGGTGACCAGCACGATCTGCCCGGCGGAGCGTTCCAGCACCACGGCCCGGACCCCCCGGCCCACGTCGTGCACGTCCTTGCCGTGCCGCACCGCCCGGTGCACGTCGCCGAGTACCCCGCCCGGCAGGGCCGCGTTGAGGAAGAGCCCCCGGTAGTAGTCGGCGATCGCCCGGCCCAGCGGCAACCGGATGCCGAGACCCCGGGCCACCAGACACCAGCGCCAGGCGCTGAACACCGTGGTCAGCAGCCCGATCCCGAGCGCGGCGAGCAGGGTACCGGCGTCGATCACCCGCAGCCCGTCCAGGAATGCCCCGGTGCCGAGCCGCCACAGCAGGAAGCCGAGGATGGCGGCGCCGCCGAGCAGCCGCGCCCAGGCCCAGAACGTACGCCTCACGACGCCGCCCGGTCCGCCGGAACTGCCCGCCATGCCGTCCTCGCCGCGCACATCCGCCAGCCTCCTTCGGTCGGTTCTCGCAGTTATACGAGGCAACCGGGGCTGCGGTTCATCCGTACGTGACGAGCGGGTCGGCAGGGGTTCATCCGCGCGTGACGAGCGGGCCGGCACGGGCTCATCCGTACGTGGCGAGCAGGTCGGCGTGCCCGACGACCACCCGCAGCTCACCGGCGGTCGCGGCGGCGAGCCGGCGCTCCAGGTAGCCGGCGGCCGGGGCGGCCAGTTCCGGTCGCTGCTCGACGGCGGCGGCCACCCAGCCGCGCAACCACTGCGCGGTCAACTCCGCCTCCGCCGGGCCGAGCCGCCACGGGCTGGGCCGGACCCGTACCTCCGCGCCGAGCCGGCGGAACGCCTCGGCGGTCGCCTGCACAGCGTCCGGGCCGAGCAGCCGCCGCCCGTCGACAGTCCGCCGCTGGTGCGCGTCGAACGCGGCGGCGATCTCGGCGTCGAGCGGGTCGGCCGGGGAGAGTTCCACCTCGCCCAGCACGGAGAGGGTCAGCAGCGCCGGGCAGCCGGCCTCGACACAGGCCGTGACGAGCCGTTCCACCTCGGCGAGGCTGAGCAGGTCGAGCAGGGCGGACGCGGTGACCAGCGACGCCCCGGCGAGGTCGTCGGCGGTCAGCCGGGTGAGGTCGCACTCCCGGGTCCGTACGCTGACCGGCGAGCCGTCGGCGGCGGTCCGGGGTAGGTGGTCCCGGGCGTGGTCGAGCAGCCCGGCTTCGCGGTCGTAGAGCACCCAGTGCTGCGGGCCGGACAGCCGGCCGGCGAGCCAGCGCCCCATCGAACCGCTGCCGCAGCCCAGGTCCCGGATCACCGCCGGTGCGGTGCCGGGCAGCAGGCCGGGCAGCGGCTCGACCAGCTCGCCCGCCCGGGCCCGGGCGTCGGCCGGCTCCCGCAGGCCGAGCCAGGCCAGGCTGTACGGCGAATCGTCGCCCCCGCCGTCGGGTTGCCCGGTTCGCTCGCCGCGCTCAGTCATACCGTCCCCTCGCCGTGCTCAGTCATACCGTCCCCTCGCCGTCCCGGTCCACTCGGGACACTCCGGTGCGCTCAGTCATGCCGTCCCTCGCTGCGCTCACTTCTGCGGTCCCTCCCACGGATCGTCGCCGGCCGGTGGCGGCTGCCCGGCCAGCGTGGTCAGTCCGTCGCCGGCCGGTGGCGGTTGCCGAGCCGGTCCCGGCTGCCCGGCCAGCGCGGTCAGCACCTCGCCGAGCCGGGCGGCGGTTACGTCCCAGCCGGGCAGGTCGGCCCGGCGGTCCCGGGCGGCGGCCCGGAGCCGGTGCCGCAGGCCGGGCTCGGCGAACCAGCGGCGCAGCGCCCCGGCCAGCGCCGTCGGGTCACCGGGCGGCACCAGCAGCCCGGGTACGACCCCGTCCGGTGTTCGCCCGACCGCCTCCGGTAGCCCGTCCACCGCGCTGCCGAGCACCGGGACGCCCCGGGCCAGCGCCTCGGTGACGACCATGCCGTACGGCTCGGCCCGGGACGGCAGTACCAGCAGGTCGGCGGCGGCGTACTCGGCGGCCAGTCCGCTGCCGGTACGCGGACCGACGAACCGTACCCGGTCGGCCAGCCCGGCCGCCTCGACGGTGTGGCGCAGCCGGTCGAGGTGGCCCGGATCGCGGTCGACGGGGCCGACGCAGCGGCAGGTCCACGGCCGGTCCGGAATCGTCGCCAGCGCCTCGACCAGTACGTCGTGCCCCTTGCGCGGGATGACTGAGGCGACGCAGAGCAGGCTCGCGGCGCCGTCCGTACCCGGTGCCAGTGGTGCGGCGGCGACCCCGGGCGGCACGACGTGCACCCGCGCGGCGGGCAGGCCGTGCCGCTCCACCAGCCGGCGGCCGGTCCCGGCACTGGTCGCGACGGTCACCGGGGCGGCCCGCAGGGTCTGCCGTTCCCGGTCGTCGAGCCGGGCCGCCACCTCGGGCGGGAGTCCGGTCTCGTCGCCCAGCGGCAGGTGCACCAGCACCGCCACCCGGAGCCGACCGGCAGCCGGGCCGACGACCTCGGGCACCCCGCAGGCCACCAGCCCGTCCAGCAGCACCACCGCCCCGTCCGGTACGCCCGCGAGCGCGGCGGCCAGCGCCGTCCGCTCGGCCTCGGCGGGCCGGGGCCAACTCCCCGGTACGGCGAGTTCGCGCACCCGCCAGCCGAGCCGGGTGAGCCCGGTGACGACCTGGCGGTCGTAGTGGTTGCCGCCGCTCGGCGCCCCCGGATCGTCGATGTCCCCGGGCAGCACCACGTACGCAACCCCGGCGCTCACCGCCGCGCCGCCCGCGTCTCCGGAGCCGCCCAGCGAATGCGGTCCGGCGGGGTCCGGTCCGCTCAAGCCGCCCAGCGAATGCGGTCCGCCGGGATGCGGTCCGCTCAAGCCGCCCGAGGGATGCGGTCCGCCGGTATCGGGATGGGGTCCGCTCAAGCCGCCCGGGGGATGCGGTCCGCCGGTATCGGGATGGGGTCCGCTCAAGCCGCCCGGGGGATGTGGTCCGCCGGGATCCGGTCCGCCGGGATCCGGTCGGCTCAAAGCGTCCGCTCGTAGCTGGCCCAGGCGATGTGCGACTCGTGCAGCGTGACGGTGATCCCGGTCAGCCCGCGCGCCCCCGCGCCGAGCGATCCCGCCCGCACCCGGTCGGCCAGCCGGTCGGCGATGATCTGGGCGAGCGCCTCGGTCGAGGTGTTGATCCCGGCCAGCGACGGCTCGTCGTCCAGGTTGCGGTAGTTGAGTTCGCCCAGCACCTCGGCCAACTGTCCGGAGGCCAGTCCGATGTCCACGACGATGTTGTCGGCGTCGAGTTCCGGACGGCGGAACGTGGCGTCCACCACGAAGGTCGCCCCGTGCAGCTTCTGCGCGGGGCCGAAGACCTCGCCCCGGAAGCTGTGCGCGATCATAATGTGGTCACGGACGGTGATGCTGAACAAGGATTTCTCCTCCTGGTGTATCCCGCTCGGGACGGTCGGTCGGAGCTACTGGTCGTCGGCCGGGTCACGGTAGTCGACCAGGTGGCACAGGGCCGGCAACTCCCCGCTGACCAGCCGGGGCAGCGTCTCCGGCAGCTCCTCGAAGTCGCACGGGCCAGAGAGCAGGGCGTCGAACGCCGGGTCGGCGAGCAGCTCCAGGGCGAGCGCCAACCGGTCCGCGTAGGTACGCCGTCCCCGTACGTTCGGTGACACCGTACCCACCTGACTGCTCCGGACGACCAGTCGGCGGGAGTGGAAGTTCTCGCCGAGCGGCACGCTGACCTGGCGGTCGCCGTACCAGCTCAGTTCGACGACGGTGCCCTCCGGGGCGAGCAGTTCCAGCGACCGGGTCAGCCCGGCCGAGGTGGCGCTGGCGTGTACCACCAGGTCACGGTCGCCGGTCGCCTCGGCGGGCAGCGCGAAGTCGACACCGAGCGCGGCGGCGACGCCCGCCCGGCCGGGATCGGCGTCGACCAACTGCACCCGGGCGCCGGGAAAGCGGGCCAGGACACCGGCGACGGCGCTGCCGACCATCCCGGCCCCGACGACCGTGATCCGGTCGCCGACCAGGGGAGCGGCGTCCCAGAGCGCGTTCACCGCGGTCTCCACGGTGCCGGCGAGCACCGCGCGGGCCGCCGGCACCCCGTCCGGTACGACGGTGACCGCCGACGCCGGCACGACGTACCGGGTCTGGTGTGGGTAGAGGCAGAAGACGGTACGGCCGACCAGGTGCGCCGGCCCCGCCTCGACGTGGCCGACGTTGAGGTAGCCGTACTTCACCGGGCCGGGGAAGTCGCCCTGCTGGAACGGGGCGCGCATCGTCGCGTACTGGCTCGGCGGCACCTTGCCGGCGAAGACCAGCGTCTCGGTGCCCCGGCTCAGCCCGGAGTGGAGGGTGCGGACCAACACCTCGTCGGCACCGGGTGGCGCCAGCGCGACCGACCGGATCTCGCCCTGGCCGGGTGCGGCAAGCCAGAAGGCCCGGGCACGCACTGTCATCAACTCCTTTCCCGGCGCGATGAACCGAACGCGGATGTTTTCCGTTTCCACGGGGGTGGGCAGCGGCAACGATACGCGGCGCGTTGATCGTGCCAAACCGTAACGGAGGAACGTTGACTGTCAGTGATCACCCGATCGCAACATCCCTGGTCCGGCTGCGTCCCGCGCGGCATCGGACAGGTTCCGTGCCGTTCGACGGCGGCCCCGTACCGGCCCGGGTGGGCGCGTCGGCGGAGGTGGACGGGCCGACGGTGGGGCTGGCCATCCAGTTCGTCCTGCTGGCGGCGCTCTCCGCGACAGTCGGACTGGGCCCGGCCGGCTGGCTGGCCGGTTCGGCGTACGCGGTGGTCACCTGGCTGCTGCTCGTCCGTGGCATGCGCCGCTCCGGTGCGCGGATGCTCGGCGCGGCCAACCAGGTCACCCTGGCCCGGGCCACCCTGGTCGGCGGGGTGACCGCGCTGGTGGCGGCCTCCTTCTGGTCACCGGCCCCGGTCGGGCTGCTGGTGGCGGTGGCGGGCGTGGCGCTGGCGCTGGACTGGGTCGACGGTCAGGTCGCCCGGCGCACCGGCACCACCTCCACGCTCGGCGCCCGGTTCGACATGGAGGTCGACGCCTTCCTCATCCTGGTGCTGAGCGCCTATCTCGCGCAGTCCCTCGGCCCCTGGGTACTCGCGATCGGCGCCCTCCGGTACGTCTTCGTCGCCGCCGCCTGGGCGTTGCCGTGGCTCGATGCGGCCCTGCCGCACCGGTTCTCCCGGAAGACCGTCGCCGCGATGCAGGGGATCGTGCTGGCGGTGGCGAGTTCCGGAGTACTGCCCGGTCCGCTGGCGTACGCCTCGGTCGGGCTGGCGCTGGCGTTGCTCTGCTGGTCCTTCGGCCGGGACGTCGGCTGGCTGTGGCGGGCCCGCCACCGGTACCCGGTGCCGACTACCGCCCGCTGACGCCCACCCGGCCCCTCGGCTTTCGGCCCGTCGGCCGCCCGGCCGCCGGCCGTACGGCTCAGGATCTCGCGGTCCGTCGGGACGGTCTGGGACCTGCCGGTCCGTCAGGACGGGCCAGGGCCTCCCCGTCCGTCGGGGCTCAGGAGAAGCGTTCGATCGTCACGGGTATCAGCCCCGCCAGCCGCGCGGCCGTGGTCAGTTCGCGCAGCATCGGCTCGATGGTGTCGTCGCGAGGGCTGGCCAGATCGGCGGTGACGTCGAGACACCAGGCGGCACCGGCGCCGATCCGCCGCAGGTCCCAGCCGAACGCGTCGTCGCCGACCCGGCGTCGGGCGGTGCCGACGACCCGGGTCCGGGGGTCGGCGAGGTCGTGGTCGACCGTCATCTCCCAGGTGGCCAGCAGCTTCGCCAGCCCGTCCGGGGCGAGTCCCGCGGTGAACAGGATCCGGTAGACCCGGGTCTGGTGGAACCCGGCGGTCGGCTGGCCGGTGCCCAGCCACAGTGGTGCCGAGTTCGGCAGTGGCGTGCCGTCGTCGAAGTAGCCGCGCAGCGTCTCCTCGTCCGGCAGTTCACCGCCGCCCAGCCGGCGGTAGACGGCCTCGACCTCCTGCCGGGACACCCCGCAGACCCGACCGCCGAGATCCGCGTCGGTACGCATCGCCCGGCTGAAGGCGGCGGCGCCGTGCCAGTGGGAGTCGCCCGGCAGCCACCCGATGCTGTCGAGCCGGACCGCCGAACAGTCCGCACCCAGCTCGAACTCCTCGACCAGGATCCCCGCCGGGCTGGTCCGGTCCGTGGTCGCCTCGTCGGAAATGCCGTCCGGGTGCGTGACCAGCGCCGGCGGCGGGTTGCCGTCGTCCCGGTCCGGCGGGCGGATCAGGTAGTAGTCGAGCACCGGTACCGCGATCCGGTGGCCGGTGGGCGGCGCGGGTGCGGGACCGGTGGCCAGGAGCGATCCCGCCGGCTCCGATCGGGACAGCGGGCCGGACCCGGGCCGCCGGTCAGCGGATGGCGTCGACATATGGTGCATTCTCGGGCACGAAACCGGGTAGGCCGGGATGCCTCGCCCAGCGGATTCCGCGTGCCGACCAGCTCGGTGCCGGCGCAACGCCATCACGGCCGTGACGCCACCACGGGAGTGTCGTCGTCGGCCAGGCCGCTCGGGTGCTGGGCCCCGCCCCGAGCAGCGGCGGACCGCTCGCCGTCGGGCACTTCACCGATCCCGAGGGCAACCTGATCGGGGTCGCCGGCCCGCCGCGCTGACCGGCGACCCTGGCGGCGGAACTCCGGACGCCTACGGCGAGGACCTGTCGCTGGTCGAGGCGGCGGTCCTCGCCGTGCCCGGCGGGCTTGCCACCCGATCCGGCCGGCATGCTACGTTCATCAGAGCTGCTAGCAAATACGAAGCAGCGCCTGGCTAACGAGCCCGACCGCCTTACCCGACGAAGAGTGGAGTACGTGATGTTCGTCGCCACCGCTGTGCTGTCCGCGCTGCTGGCCGCGGTCCTCCTCCTTTCCGCCCGGGGCAAGCTGGTACGCGATCCCGCGCAGCTCAAGGTGCTGTCCCGGGTCGGGTTTCCGGAGGAGCGGATCGCCCTGCTGGCCGTCGCCGAGATCGCCGGAGCGGCCGGCCTGGTACTCGGGTTGTTCTGGTGGCCGGTGGGCGTCGCCGCCGCCATCGGGGTGATCGCGTACTTCGTCGGGGCGGTCGGTTCCCACCTGCGGGTACGCGACTTCCAGATCGTGCCGCCCGCCGTACTGCTCCTGGTCGGCGTGGCGGCCCTGGCGCTCCGGCTCGGCACCGCCTGACAGAAGCACCGGACGTCGGGGCCCGACCCGCCCCGACGTCCGGTTCCACCCGAGCCGGACCGCCTGTGCCGTGGCTACCCCGCCAGCAGCAGGTCGCGCGCGTCCGGCCAGACGCCGCGCCGCTCGCCGCCGGGCTGCCCGCTCAGCGGGACGGCTGCCCGCTCAGCGGGACGGCTGCCCGCTCAGCGGGACGGCTGTCCGGGAGGGGTGCCCCGCCGGCCGGGACCGCCGAGGCCGGCGATCCGGGCGCGTACCCGGGCCGCGTCGGGGTGGCCGACGTCGGTGAGGATGGTCAGCGCCGCCCGCCAGGCGGTCAGGGCTGCCCCCGGGGTGCCGGCGTCGAGCTGGGTGTCGCCGACCCTGGTCAGCGCGTCGGCCTCGCCGTACCGGTCGTCGGCGGCCCGGAAGTACTCGATCGCCCGCTCGTAGCAGGCGACCGCGTCGGCGTGGTTGCCCAGCCCGTGGTGTGTGTACCCGAGGCTGTCCCAGGCGTTGGCCAGGCCACTGTTGTCGTTCAGCTCCTCGTGCAGCCGGACCGCCTCCCGGCACCGCTGGAGCGCGACGTGATACTCGCCGAGCTGCGCGTTGTACCACCCGGTGGCGTTCAACGCGCTTGCCGCGCCCACCCGGTTGCCGGCAGCCCGGAACAGTGCGAGTGCCCGCTCGGTGTGCGCCAACGCCCGGTCGTGCCGGCCCTGCCGGGCGTACGCGCGCCCGATGCCGCGCTCCGTGCTCGCCTCGCCGCCCGGGTCACCGAGCCGGCGGAACAGGTCGAGCGCCTGCCGTAGCTGCTCGTGCGCCTCGTCGGCCCGGGACATCCGCAGGTAGACCAGGCCCAGGAAGCGGTGCGCCTGCGCCTGCCCGAGATCGTCCCGGTCCGCGTTCGACTCCAGGGCCCGCTGCTGCGCGTGCACCCAGTCCTGCCAGTGCACGCGCCGGTTGAGGAACATGCTGACCGCCCAGGCGAGCTGCCAGGTGTGGGTGGGCCGGCCGGTGTCGGCGGCCAGGTCGACCACCCGGAGCAGGACCAGCCGCTCGGCGTCGAACCAGGCGAGTGCCGACCTCTCGTCGACGAACCGCTCCGGCTCGACCCCGGCTGCCGGCTCGACCGGTGCGATGGAGTCGCTGCGGACGTAGAGCCGCCGGTCGGCCTCGTATGCGCTGTGGAGGTAGTGGTCGAGGATGCGGCCGACCGCCTCGGCACGCTCGGCCGGCGGTATCTCGGCGTCGGCGAGTTCGCCGGCGTAGGCCCGGAGCAGGTCGTGCAGGGCGTACCGGCCGGGTTCGTCGGTGGCGACGAGGTGCGCCCGGCGGAGTTCGTCGAGCCGGAGCCGGGCGGCCCGGCGGGGGGTACCGAGCAGGCTGGCCGCGGCCGGCACGGTGATCGCCGGCCCGGGGTGCAGTCCGAGGTACCGGAACAGCCGCGCCCCGTCGACGCTCAACGTCCGGTACGAGCAGAAGAAGACCGCCCGCAGGTCGGTGGCCGGGTCACCGGCGTCAAGACTGTCGAGGTCGCCGGCCTCCGCCAACTCGGTGGCGAGCGAGTCCAGCGACTGTCCCGGGTTCGACACCGCCAGCGCGGCGGTGACGGCGAGCGCGAGCGGCAGCCGGGCGCACCGGCCGATGAGCTGCTCGACCGCCTCCGGCTCGGTGCCGGCCCGGTCGTCGCTGATCCGGTCGGCCAGGAAGTCCCGGGCCTCGTCGAGGGTGAACAGGCCGAGCGGGACGGGGTGCGCGCGGTCGGTGGCTACCAGCCCGAGCAGGCTGTCCCGGCTGGTGACCAGGGCCAGGCTGCCGGCGGCGGTGGGCAGCAGCGGCCGGACCTGCTCGGCGTCCCGGGCGTTGTCCAGCATCACCAGCAGCCGACGGTTGGCGATCAGGCTGCGGTAGAGGCCGAGCTGCGCGGGGTAGCTCTCCGGGATCTGCTCGGGGCGTACCCCGAGGGCCGCCAGGAAGGCCCGGGTCGCCGCCGCCGGCTCCAGGGCGGCGCCGGCCCGGTCGTATCCCCGGAGGTCGAGGTGGAGTTGCCCGTCCGGGAAGTGCGGCACCACCCGGTGCGCCCAGTGCACGGCGAGGGTCGTCTTGCCCACCCCGGCCGTACCGTGCACCAGCGCGACCGTCGCGCCCGGCTCCTCGACGGAGAGGAGCTTGTCCAGCGCGGCCAGCTCGCCGGTGCGTCCGACGAACGCGGCCACCTGGGTGGGCAGTTGCGCGGGCGGCGGTGCCGGGGGCGGCTCGTCCCGCTGGTCGTCCCGGAGCGCGTGGTCGAGCGCCGCCGCCAGCTCGGCGCCGGGATAGAGGCCCAGCTCGTCGTCGAGCCGGGCACGGATCCGGTGGAAGGCGTCGACCGCGGCGGCCCGCTGGCCGGATCCGGCGAGCGCGTGGACCAGTCGGGCGTGCAGCGGCTCGTGCACCGGTTCAAGTTCCACGAGTACGCCCAGCCGCCGTACCACCGCCGCCGGCTCGCCCTCGGCCAGGGCCAGGTCGGCGTAGTCCAGTGCGGCGGTGATCCGCTGCTGGTGCAGGGCGACCGCGGCCGGATGCTGGCCGAGCTGGTCCGGCAGGTCGGCCCCGACCGGCCCACGCCAGCAGTCCAGCGCCTCGGCCAGCCGCTCGGCGTCCGGCCGGTCCGGTCCGGTGCCCTCGGCGAGCTGGCGGAACCGGAGTACGTCCAGGTGCCGGGCGTCGGCGGAGAGCCGGTAGCCGATCGCGGTGCGATCGATCCGCAGCGCGCCCGGCCGGGCCGGCAGCAGCTTGCGCAGCCGGGCCGCGTACGTGTGCAGCAGGTTCTGCCAGGTCGGCGGTGGGGTGTCCGGCCACAGTACGTCGGCGATCTCGTCGCGGCCGACGTCGGTGCCGGGCTGGATGGCGAGCAGGGCGAGCATGCAGCGCGGTTTCGCGGCGGTCAGCGGTACCGGCCGACCGGCCCGGCTCAGCCGCAGCGGGCCGAGCACGGTGAGCCGTACCGATCCGGTGGACACAGTGGAGTCCGGCTGCCCGCGACCGTCGTCCCCGCGCAGCCCCAGAGCCCTGGCGAGCTGCTCGACCGAGGCGCCCCGATCGGCACCGGGCCGGTCACTCTCGACGTTGCGTACTGTCCGGACGCTCAGCCCGGTACGCCGGGCCAGCTCCTCCTGCGTCCAGCCCATCTCCTTCCGTCGGCGCCGCACGTACTGTCCCCACGCCGCACCCCGCACTGCCCCGCCCCCCACCGACCGGCACCGGAATTCGCCGGCTGCGTCGCCGATGCCGGATACGCTCCATTCTGCCTGGTCGTCGCCGAGCGCCACTGCCGGTTCGGCTACCGATCCGCGCCACGGCGCGTCGGTACGTTCCTGGTGTCCACATGGTTCGGACCACGACCGGGCGGCGGCGTGCGGCGACGGACGGAACGACTGGTGGTCGGCTCGCTCGACGGGGGTGGCGCCGACCGGTTCACCGCCCGGTCGCCGGTCCGGACCAACCCCCTGTCAAAGATCCGACTCCGTCCCCGGACGCGACGCCGGTGCTTCGACAGCGACGGAAAGGAGCGGCGATGGGGGGCGGAGCAGCTCAGCGGATGTCCCGCAGCCTCTCGTGGGTCGGGGCGATCACCCGAGCCGCGGCCAAGGCGCACCGGACGGACCGGTCGGCGGTGACGCGCTGACCCGAGGTCGCCGGGGTGCGGGGTGAGGGCCGGCCCTGGGCGGGGCCGGTCGGCCTAGACTTGGCCGCGCAACGCGGAGGAGAGTCGTCGTGCCCCTGACCAGCGACACCCGTCCGGTGCCGGCCGGCGAGGTCCGGCCCGCCGAGGGCCAGCCCGAGACCCCGTTCCTGGTGGTCGACCCGGAGCGGGTGGGCCGGAACATCGCGCGGCTCCGGTCCCGGCTGGCCGGGTTGGGCACCCCGCTGCGCCCGCACGTCAAGACGGCGAAGTCGCTGGCCGTCGCCCGGCTGCTCTTCGACGGCGAGCCGGGGCCGATCACCGTGTCGACGCTGCGCGAGGCGGAGGCATTCGCCGGGTACGGCTACACCGACATCCTTTACGCGGTCGGGCTCGCCCCGCAGAAGCTCGACCGGGTGGTGGCGCTGCACCGTGCCGGGGTGGACCTCCAGGTACTGGTCGACAGCGTCGCCCAGGCCGAGGCGGTCGCCGCCGTCACGACCCGGACCGGCGTACGCGTCCCGGCGCTGATCGAGGTCGACTGCGACGGGCACCGGAGCGGGCTGCGCCCGGACGACCCGACGGCGGTACGGATCGCCGAGACGCTGGAACGGGGCGGCGCCGAGGCCCGGGGAGTACTGCTGCACGCGGGCGGGTCGTACCACTGCCGGTCCCGCGAGGAACTGGTCGCGGCGGCGGAGAACGAGCGGGCCAGCGGCGTACGGGCCGCCGACCGGCTCCGGGCCGCCGGCTTCGCCGCGCCGGTGGTGAGCGTCGGCTCGACTCCGACCGCGCACGCCGCGGCGGACCTCACCGGGGTCACCGAGGTCCGGGCCGGCAACTTCGTCTTCTTCGACCTGGTGATGGCCGGGATCGGCGTGTGCGGCGTCGACGACCTGGCGATGTCCGTGGTGGTCACGGTCATCGGCCACCAGCCGGGAAAGGGCTGGATCGTCACCGACGGCGGCTGGATGGCGACCTCGCGCGACCGGGGCACCTCGGGGCAGCCCGTCGACCAGGGTTACGGCCTGGTCGCCCGGCTCGACGGGCCGCTCTATCCGGACCTGGTGATGACCGACGCCAGCCAGGAACACGGCATCCTGACCGTCCGCCCGGGCAGCCCCGCCGCGCTGCCCAACCTCCCGGTCGGTACCCGGGTACGGATCCTGCCGATCCACGCCTGCGCGACCGCCGCCCAGCACGACGAGTACCTGGTGCTCGATCCCGCCACCGGCGGCGTGACGGAGATCTGGCCCCGGCTGCGCGGCTGGTAGCGAGTCGGTCGGCCGGTGCGCTGCCGGTGCCGGCCCGAGTCACGGGGGTGGAAGTGGCGATGACGTCCGACGGGGTCTCCATCGCGCTGATGGGGATCGACGGCTGTGGGAAGACCACCCTGGCCGGACAGCTCCGGTCCACACTCGCCGACGCCGGCCTGGAGGTGGTGGATCCCGGGCTGAAGGCGGCCCTTTCCCGTACCGGCCTGCCGGCCGGCTATCCCCGGTCCAGTCTGGAGACTCTGGCCCTGGAGGCATGGCGGCTGTTCTACGCGGGCAGCACCGTCGACGGCCGACCCGCCGAGGACGCGGTCTCGGCCGCCTTCGCCTCGTCCGGCGTCGCGAGGATGGGCGAGGATCTGCCCAGCGGCCCGTCCGGGGTCCGGCAGGCCGGCATCGTCGCCTCCGCGCTCATCGAGTTCGCCGGGCACCACCTGCTGCGGGCCGAGCTGATCCAACCGGCCCTGCTGCGCGGTGCCGTCTGCGTGTCGGACGGGTTTCCGCTGAAGAACGTCGTCCGGGTGCTGCGGCTCGCCCAGCGGATGCCCGATCCGGCGATCCCGCCCAGTGCGCTGGACACCCTGGTCGACGCGGTCCGGGCGTCCTTTGCCGACGCGTACCAGCAACCGGACATCGGCATCCTGCTGGACGCCGATCCCGAACTGGCGTACCGGTGGCGGGTGTCGCAGACCGGGCGGGTCGAACCCGGCGCCGACCTCTCGGTGACCGGCCGGACCGGGCCGGAGTCCTACCTCCGGTTCCAGGCCGCGATGGCGGACGAGTACCGGGCGGCGGCGCGGGAATGGGGCTGGCACGTCCTGCCGGTGGACGGCCGGCCGCAGCGGCAGACGGTGGCCGAAGCCGTCGACATCGTGTTGGACCACCCCCGGATCCGCCACCGGATCGCCGCCGTGCCGGCGGCCGACCCGGACTCCTGACCCGGTCGCCGGAGGGCCGATCAGTCGAGGAAGGCGAGGAAGACGACTCCGAGTCCCAACGGCACGTCCAGCAGCATGCAGAATTCCGCCAGCGACCGGGGCACCACCTGGTTACGCCGGTAGTGGACGAGGTCCCACACTCCGTGGCTCGCCAGCAGCAGGCCGGCCAGGATCAGTCCGGCGCGGGGCGCGACCGCGAGTGTGGCCACGGCGAGGCCGCCGAACCCGATCAGGGCGCCGAGTTGGGCGGTGAACGCGGGCCGGGGTGCCCGGCCGACCAGTCCGGCGAGGACCAGCACCAGTGCGGCGATGCCGAGACCGGCCCACCAGGCCAGCCCGGTGATCTTGCTGATCGCGATCACAACGCTGGCGCCGGGAACCGCAGCCCAGGCTACCCACGGCCGGTCGAACGCGGCGGCGCCGAGGTAGCAGAGCGTGGCCACCCCGACCACGATGGCCACCGACTCGTGATCCGCGCCGAGCACCAGTTGCGGTACGGCGACCGCCAGTCCGAGCAGGCTCGGCCAGCGATGCAGGACGACCTGCCAGCGCGGCGCCTCGGCCCGGGCCGTGCCCACCGACGAGAGATTCATGCCCTGGCCTCCTTGCCACCGGAAAGCACTCCGGTTCCCGGCGATCGGGGTGGCGGTATCCGGTTTCGCCGCCCACCGGCGCCGGCTGCGTCCGGTTTCACCGCCGACCGACGCCACCCACCTGGGCAGAGTCTGGAGGTCGGCGGCTTCAGATCGGCTTCACGTCGCCCAAGGACGATCGAGACGACCTCCGGTTCGGATCGACCAACCCAGGAACAGGCTCATGACCTGCGGTTTCATCGTGCCGTGCTGCTCCGCCCAGCGCCGCCCCGCCCAGCGCCGCCCCGCCCAGCGCCGCCCCGCCCAGCGCCGCCCCGCCCTGGCCTGGCCTGGCCTGGGCCGATCGACGGCGGCCGGCGGCGCCGTGGATCAGCGCGTGAAGGCGGCCGGAGAATACTCGGGTGGGTCAGCGCAACTGGGCCAGCGGCAGGGGTCCACGGGTCTTCACCGTGCGGATGGCGAAGGTGCTGCGGGCGTCCACGATCGCCGGAATGGCCAGGATCTGGTCGATCAGCAACCGCTCGTACGCGGCCAGGTTGGCCACCGCCGCCTCGACCAGGAAGTCGGCGGAGCCGGAGATGACGTGGCAGGCGACCACCTCGGGGATGCCGGAGAGCACCGACTCGATCCGGGCGGCAGTCTTCCGGGAGTGCTGCCCGACTTTCAGTTCGATGAAGACCGTCAGGTCCAGCCCGAGCCGAGCCCGGTCGAGTTCGGCCCGGTAGCCGGCGATCAGCCCGTCCTGTTCGAGGGCGCGTACCCGGCGCAGGCAGGCAGACGGCGACAGCGCGACCGCCTCGGCGAGGTCGACGTTGGCGATCCGCCCGTCGGTCTGGAGGCGGTCCAGGATCGCCCGGTCCGTGGAGTCGTACGCAGCCATCGGCACATGTTGCCGCAGTAGCCGGCCCAGGCGCAAGAATATTGCGCGACTGCCCGCCGAGCCGCGCACATTTGCCATCGCGTGCCGCGCGTACGCTGCCACACTCCATCGCATGACGACCAGGCTGACCAGCCAGCGCGAACCCGTCGTACCCGACCTCGGTGTGCCGCGCGGCGCGGCACTCTACGTCGGGGCGCTGCTCGGGCCGGGGCTGCTGCTCCTGCCCGGCCTGGCCGTGGCGCGGGCTGGACCGGCGTCGATCCTGGCCTGGGCCGGGCTGCTGGTCGCGTCCGGCCTGTTCGCGGTCGTCTTCGCCGCCCTCGGCGTACGCCACCCGTCCGCCGGCGGAGTCCGGGCGTACGCCGAGGCAGGTCTCGGCCCCCGGGCCGGCCGCGCGGTCGCCTGGTGTTTCCTGGCCGGAGTGGTCAGCGGCGCGCCGATCGTCTGCGTCACCTGCGGCAACTACGTCGCCGACCTGCTCGGCGGCGACGTCCGGCTCGCCTCCGCAGCCGCGGCCGTGCTGCTGCTCGGCACCCTCACGGTGACCCTGCGGGGCGTCCGTACCTCCGCCACCGTGCAGTTCGGCCTGGTCGTGCTGCTCGTCGCGATCGTCGTCGGCGCGGTCGCCGGAGCCGCACCGGCCAGCAGTGCCGCCAACTGGACGCCGTTCGCGCCGCACGGCTGGGCGGCGATCGGCCCGGCGGCCTCGACCCTGATGCTCGCCTTCGTCGGCTGGGAGGCGATCGCGCCGCTGACCAACCGCTTCGCCCGGCCCCGCCAGCAGCTCCCGATCGTCATCGGCATCGCCTTCGGCACCACCACCGTGATCTACCTGGCCCTCGGTGCCGTCACCGTGGCCGCGCTCGGCCCGCAGGCGAGCACGTCGGTGCCGCTGGCCGCGCTGCTCACCCTCGCGGTCGGTCCGGCCGGGCAGGCCATCGCCGCCGTCGGCGCGGTCGTGCTCACCGTCGGCGCCGTTCTCGCGTACCTCTCCGGCGCCGGCAGCCTGGCGCGCACGCTGACGCCGCCCGGCTCCGGGTTTGCAGGCGGGTCGCAGCGCGCGGCAGCGGCGGCCCGGGACACCATGCCATCGTGGCTGCTCGCCGGGCTCCTCGGCTCGGGGGTCGTGCTGATCGGGCTGCTCGGCACCGGCGCCGTCAGCCTGGCCACCCTGGTCAACGTGCCGACCACGTTCTTCCTGGTGGTCTACCTCGGCTGCACCGCCGCCGCCTGTCGGCTGCTGACCGGGCCACCGCGGGCGGTCGCCGCCGTCGCCTTGGTCGCGGTCGTCGTGGTGCTGGCCTTCAGCGGGTACGCCCTGATTCCCGCCGCCGCCGTCACCGCGCTGGCCCTGTTCGCCCGTCGACGCCGACCGGCCGCTCCCGAATCGCCCCGTGAGCCGCTGCCGGTCGGATAGCGGCTGGATACTGGGGGACATGTCTGACCTGGCACTGCCGATCCGTACCGAGCGACTGCTGCTCCGCCAGTACCGAGCCGACGACGTGGACGCGCTGTACGCGTACTACAGCGACCCGGTGGTCGCCCGCTACATCCCGTGGGAGCCGTGGTCGCGCGAGTTCACGACCGAGATGGTCGGTAAGCGGATCCACTACACGAGCATCACGGGGACCGAGTCCCGCCTGGCAGTGGTGGTGGAGCACAAGGGTGAGGTCGTCGGCGACCTGATCCTGTGGCCGGCCGACGAGACGCTGTCCCGGGGCGAGATGGGCTGGGCCTTCCACCCGTCGGTCTCCGGCCGTGGCTTCGCCACCGAGGCGGTACGCGCGTTCCTCGGCGTCGCCTTCGAGCACTGCGGGATGCACCGGGTGATCGCGCAGCTCAACGCGCTCAACGAGGCGTCGGCACGGCTGTGCGAACGGGTGGGCATGGTCAAGGAGGCACACCTGCGCCGTGACTACTGGACGAAGGGCGTGTGGGCGGACAACGCGATCTACGGACTGCTCGCGGAGGAGTGGCAGGACCGGTAACAAGGGCGGCCCCCCGACACGGGGGACGCCGCCGACCGGGGCCCGGAGGACTGGATCGGGCGACGGGAATCGAACCCGCACCGTCAGTTTGAAAGATCGTTTCCGGCTGCCCGGATCTGTCCGTTGTGCCTGGTCGTTGGCGGTGTGGCGGTGACCGCTCCTGCCCGCTGGTGACCGTCCACGGCACGGGCGAATGGCACGTGGGTGGCACGGCGCGGGTGTTGGGTCGACGGATCTAGCCGTCCTCCTACGACCATTGTAGGCTCGCCTCATGGCGTCAGTGATCCAGACGGTGGGAATAGTTTTCGGCGTCGCTGTCCTGCTGACCGTCGTCGTGGTCATCGTGATCGGTCTGTTGAAGCCAAAGCGTTCCCAGCCCGATGAGGAATCCGCTGATTACCCGCTCTACCCCCCGTTGGACGGAGTTGGTGGTAGTGAGTAGTCAGTCAAGTGTCTGAACAACAGATTTTCAGATCGTTCCGGCTGTCCCCGGTCTGTCCGGAGTGCCTGGTCAGTGGCGGGGTAGTGGAGCCCGGTCCTGCCCGTTGGTGAACGTTTACGGCACGGGCTTCTGACACGCGGCTGGCACGGGCTCGGGCCTCGGGCGCGGCTGGTCGGCGTCGTGCGGTTTCCCGCCCCACCCTCGGCGGCGGCCAACCAGCCACGCGATCGTCACGACCTGTACATGCTGGCGCCTCAGATCTACCCTTCGACCATGACGTGGATCTGGACCATACTCGTGATCGCCCTTGGCGTATCCGTCGCTGCGGTTCTGTATGTGGCGCTGCGTGACCGTCAGCGGTTGCCTTCGGCCGAGGACAGTGCGGCCAGCCGATTGGCCACCTCTGATGCCGCACGGCACGACGCCGACCGGCACGTCAAGAAGTTGGACAACGGCGCGGGTATCTGACGTGCGCGAGCGGCGCCACTTCGGGGTGGTGTAAAGCTGGGGCCGCGCTCCGCAACCGGATAGAGTTCGGCGCATAACATCCGGTGCATCAGCTCTCGGGTGCTGGCGCCGGTCGCCGCTGCCAGGTTGTTGCCGGTGTGCCGTAGGTCGTGGAAATGGAACCCGTCTGGCATGCCAGCCGTGCGCAGCGCCGCCGACCAGTCAACCGCCCGCCGCCAGTTGCCGGAACGCAGCACCGCATCTTTGTCCCCGGTGAACGCCAGCGCGTCCGGCCTCTCTCGCACGTGGTCGCGCAGGTGCGTGGCGAGTGTGGTCCGGGCCACCGCCGGCAGCGACACGGTGCGGTTGCTGGCCCCGGACTTGGATCACGCCAGCATGCGGGCCACGCTCATCTACCAGCACACCACCAGCGAGCGCGACCGGGAGATCGCCGCAGGCATGGGCCGCCGGATCGCCAAGGCTCAACCCAAGCCCAAGAAGACGGCCCGCACGCGACGCATGGGCACCGACCCGGACGACGGGCCAGCCGGTGCACCGGCCCGCGTCGGCTAATGGCCCGCGAGATCGATTAGAGCCGGAAACAGAACGGCCCAGGCTCAGCGATCATGCCGCTGACCTGGGCCGGAACTCCTGGAGCGGGCGACGAGAATCGAACTCGCACCGTCAGTTTGGAAGACTGAAGCTCTGCCATTGAGCTACGCCCGCGCTCGCCCCGATCATCTCAGGACGCGACGGATAGCCTAACGGGTCGCCCCACCCCCTGGATACCGGCACCCCGCCGAGCGCCGCCAGCCACGGGCCCGACACGAGCCCGCACCCCTGCACCCGCCAGCCGACCAGGCCCAGAACCGGAAGCACCAGCACCCCACGTACTCCAAGATCAAGCTGGATCGGGACGACACGGCGGCCGGCTACGGAGACCGGGCGGGCGCGACCCTGACCGGACGGCATACACTCTTCACCGCCACCGGGGTGTGGCGCAGCTTGGTAGCGCACTCGCTTTGGGAGCGAGGGGCCGTGGGTTCAAATCCCGCCACCCCGACTGTCGCCCGCGGCTGCGGGGTGATTCGGTTCACCCCGCGCCGTCAGACGCGTCCGCCGGCTCGCCTACACTCGATGGGCTGAAGACCGGCCCAGAATAAAGATCGAGATCCGTCAAGGAGTACGCCTGTGAAGAGCACCGTCGAGACTCTGAGCCCGACGCGCGTGCGGCTCGCCATCGAGGTGCCGTTCGTCGAGCTCGAGCCGAGCCTCAAGAAGGCGTACCGGGAGATCGCCTCGCAGGTCAACGTCCCGGGCTTCCGGCGTGGCAAGGTGCCGGCGGCCGTCATCGACCAGCGGGTCGGTCGGGGCACGGTGCTCAACGAGGCCGTCCAGGACGCCATCCCGGAGAACATTCTCGCCGCGGTCCGCGAGCACGACGTGAAGACGCTGGGCCGGCCCGAGGTCGAGATTACCGAGTTCAACGACGGTGACGCGCTGAAGTTCACCGCCGAGGTCGACGTCCGCCCCGAGATCACGCTGCCCGATCTTTCCACCGTCGAGGTGACCGTCGACGAGCTCCAGATCGACGAGAGCGAGATCGACGCCCAGGTTGCCAGCCTGCGGGAGCGGTTCGCCACGCTCAAGACGGTCGAGCGGGCCGCCCAGGAGGGCGACTACGTGCAGATCGACCTGGCGGCGACCGTCGACGGCGAGGAGGTGCCGGGCGGCTCGGCCACCAACATCTCGCACGAGGTCGGCAGCAAGCAGCTCCTGCCAGGGCTGGACGAGGTGCTGGTCGGCCTCTCGGCGAGTGACTCGAGCACCTTCCAGACCCAGCTCGTCGGCGGCGACTTCGCCGGCCGGGACGCTGACGTCTCCGTGACGGTCCGCACCGTCAAGGAGAAGGAACTGCCCCCGCTCGACGACGATTTCGCCCAGCTCGCCAGCGAGTTCGACACCCTGGACGAGCTGCGCGGCGACATCCGCGAGCGGGTCAGCCGGTCGAAGAAGATCGAGCAGATCTACGCCGCCCGGGACCGCGCCCTGGAGCAGATGGTGGCGGCGGCCGAGGTGCCGGCCCCGGACGGGGTCGTGCGCGAGGAGGTCGAGCACCGCAAGCAGGCCATGGTCGACCAACTGGAGCGGATCGGCGCCTCCCTGGAGGAATATCTCACCTCCGAGGAGAAGACCGAGGAGCAGATCGACGCCGAGCTGAAGGACGCGGCCACCGAGGGAGTCAAGATCCAGCTCCTGCTGGACACCCTGGCCGACGCCGAGCAGGTGCAGGTCTCCGACGACGAGTTCGGGCACGAGATCGTGCACCGGGCGCAGCGCGCCGGGATGGCCCCGCAGCAGTACTACGACCAGCTCGTCCGCTCCGGCGCGGCCGGCGCGGTCTACGGCGACGTCCGGCGCGGCAAGGCGCTGGCCATGGTGATGGAGCGGATCAAGATCACCGACTCGGCCGGCAACCCGATCAGCATGGACGAGCTGCGCGCCGCGAACGGCGAGGAGCACGACCACGAGCACTGAGCCGCGCGGGGTCGAGACGGTCGGACCCGGACGCTCCGCTCCGGGCCCGACCGGCCGAAACCCCATCGGGTACGCCCCGGGCGGTCAGCGCGCCGCTGCCGTACCGCCGGCAACTGCGCTGTTAGCGAACAGTGCCCGGACCGGGACGTTACGACCCGGGCCAGCGGTTAATGTCGGGCGTAAGACGCACGGAGAGCGAAGGGCTGCCATGACTGGTTCAGACTTCTCAGCTATGCCCCTGCGGGTGACCGAAGCCCGCGGTGCGGACGCACTTGGTGGCAACCTCGACGACTCGGTCTACAACCGGCTGCTCAAGGAGCGGATCATCTTCCTTGGCAGCGAGGTGACCGACCAGGTCGCCAACCGCATCTGCGCACAGCTGCTGCTACTCGCCGCGGAGGACCCCAGCCGCGACATCAACCTGTGGATCAACTCGCCGGGTGGCTCGGTCTACTCCGGCATGGCGATCTACGACACCATGCAATTCATCGACAACGACGTCTCCACGGTCGCGATGGGGATGGCCGCCTCGATGGGCCAGCTCCTGCTCTGCGCCGGCACCAAGGGCAAGCGCTACGCCCTGCCGCACGCGCGGATCATGATGCACCAGCCGTCCGGCGGCATGGGCGGTACGGCCTCCGACATCGCCATCCAGGCCGAGCAGATGCTCTACACCAAGCGGATGTTCCAGGAGCGGGTGGCCCACCACACCGGCCAGGAGCAGGCCCAGATCGAGGCCGACTCGGACCGGGACCGCTGGTTCACCGCCACCGAGGCCAAGGACTACGGCTTCATCGACAAGGTGATCACCGGAGCCGCGCAGGTTCCGGAAGGCGCCGGGACCCTGAGCTGAGGAGCGGAACGATGACTGACCCGACCCTGCTTGCCGGTGGCGGCTTCCAGCCCGTGCACAACCGGTACGTCCTGCCCTCCTTCGTCGAGCGCACCTCGTACGGCGTCAAGGAGTCGAACCCCTACAACAAGCTCTTCGAGGACCGGATCATCTTCCTCGGCGTGCAGGTGGACGACGCGTCGGCCAACGACGTGATGGCCCAGTTGCTGACGCTGGAGGGCACCGACCCGGACCGCGACATCATCATGTACATCAACTCGCCCGGCGGCTCGTTCACGGCCATGACGGCGATTTACGACACGATGCAGTACGTCCGGCCGGACATCCAGACCGTCTGCCTCGGGCAGGCGGCCAGCGCCGCGGCCGTACTGCTCGCCGCCGGTACGCCCGGCAAGCGCATGGCGCTGCCGAACTCCCGGATCATCATCCACCAGCCGGCCACCGAGGGCGGCTACGGGCAGGGCTCGGACATCGAGATCCAGGCCCGGGAGATCCTCCGGATGCGTACCCAGCTCGAGGAGATGCTCTCCCGACACTCCAACCAGCCGATCGAACGAGTCCGTCGTGATATCGACCGTGACAAGTTCATGACCGCTGAGGAGTCCCGGGAGTACGGCCTGGTCGACACCATCCTGACCAGCCGAAAGAAGGGCCTGCTCGCGGCCAGCGCCTCGAGCTGATCAGTCTGGGTCAGAGGCCGGCCGACCGGCTGCCCGGTGGCCGGCCTCTGACACACCCGTTTTGGGGGTCGGAGAAACCTCGCGCAGCGGGTAACGTCGGTTCTGCACCGCCCACGGCCGGTCGGGACCGGCCGGCGAACACAACCGACGGGGCGTACCGTCCGCAGGCCAGTGCCTCTGCTCAGAGAGGCCGGCCGATGAGCGCAGGGAGAACGTAGGTGGCACGGATCGGCGACGGTGGCGACCTACTGAAATGCTCCTTCTGTGGCAAGTCGCAGAAGCAGGTCAAGAAGCTCATCGCAGGCCCCGGGGTCTACATCTGTGACGAGTGCATAGACCTCTGCAACGAGATCATCGAAGAGGAGCTGGCCGAGTCCGGCGAGGTGAAGTGGGAAGAGCTTCCCAAGCCGATGGAGATCTGCCAGTTCCTCGACCAATATGTGGTGGGTCAGGACCAGGCGAAGAAGGCCCTCGCGGTCGCGGTCTACAACCACTACAAGCGGATCCAGGCGGAGGGCGCCGGCGGGCCCGGCGCCGCCGACGGGGTGGAGCTGTCGAAGTCCAACATCCTGCTGATAGGTCCGACCGGGTGCGGCAAGACACACCTGGCCCAGACCCTCGCCCGGATGCTGAACGTGCCGTTCGCGATCGCCGACGCGACCGCGTTGACCGAGGCCGGCTACGTCGGCGAGGACGTCGAGAACATCCTGCTCAAGCTGATCCAGGCCGCCGACTACGACATCAAGCGGGCCGAGACCGGCATCATCTACATCGACGAGGTCGACAAGATCGCCCGCAAGTCGGAGAACCCGTCGATCACCCGGGACGTCTCCGGTGAGGGTGTGCAGCAGGCGCTGCTCAAGATCCTGGAAGGCACGGTGGCGAACGTGCCGCCGCAGGGCGGCCGGAAACACCCGCACCAGGAGTTCATCCAGATCGACACCACCAACGTGCTCTTCATCTGCGGTGGTGCATTCGCCGGGCTGGACCAGATCATCGAGGCCCGGACCGGCCAGGGCGGGCTCGGCTTCGGCGCTCACCTCCGGTCGGTCTCCGAGCGCTCGACCGACGACATCTTCGGCCGGGTCATGCCGGAGGACATGCTCAAGTTCGGTCTGATCCCCGAGTTCATCGGCCGGCTTCCGGTGATCACCAACGTCCGGAGCCTCAACCGCGAGGCGCTCGTCCGGATCCTCACCGAGCCCCGCAACGCGCTCGTCCGGCAATACCAACGCCTCTTCGAGTTGGACGGCGTCGAGCTGGAGTTCGAGCCGGCGGCGCTGGAGGCGATCGCCGACCAGGCCATGCTCCGTGGCACCGGCGCCCGGGGCCTGCGCGCCATCCTCGAAGAGGTCCTGCTCTCCGTGATGTACGAGGTGCCGAGCAACCCGAACGCGGCCCGCGTCCTGATCACCCGGGGCGTCGTACTGGAGAACGTCAACCCGACGATCGTCCCGCGCGAGTTCACCGGCCGCCGCGCCCGGCGCGAGCGCGAGGAGCGCTCGGCCTGACGGGCGGCTGCCGAGCCCCCGGCTAAGCCTGGCCACCCGGAGGCCGTCGCCGTAGGCTCTCCGCATGCGCGTCGCCGTCTGCCAGCTCAACGCCCGGGACGACCGGAAGGCCAACCTGACCGCCGCCGGCGAGCTGCTGGCCCGGGCTGCGGCCGCCGGTGCGGACCTGGCGATCCTTCCCGAGTACGTCGACTATCTCGGCCCGTCGCGAGGACTGCCGGCCGCCGAGCCGGTCGACGGCGAGTTCGCCGAGTTCTTCGCCGAGGCGGCCCGGCAGCACGGCATCTGGGTGCACGCCGGCTCTTTCCACGAGATCGGCCCGGATCCGGAGCACACCTACAACACCTCGCTGGTCTTCGACCGCTCCGGCACGCTCGCCGCGACGTACCGGAAGATCCACCTCTACGACGTGGAGATCCCCGGCCGGGTCTCCTACCTCGAATCCAAGACTGTCGCCGCCGGCTCCGAGCCGGTCACCGTCGACGTCGACGGGGTACGCGTCGGCCTGTCGATCTGCTACGACCTGCGCTTCCCCGAGCTGTACCGGCAGTTGGCCGTTGCCGGGGAGGCCCACCTGCTGGTGGTGCCGGCCGCCTTCATGCTGCACACCGGTCGGGACCACTGGGAGGTGCTGCTGCGCGCCCGGGCGATCGAGAACCAGTGTTACGTCGCGGCGGCGGGGCAGATCGGTGACCACGACCCGGGGCGTACCTGTTTCGGCCGCAGCATGGTGATCGACCCCTGGGGCACGGTGGTCGGTCAGGCACCGGACACGGTCGGGATCGTGGTCACCGACCTCGACCTCGACCGGCTGCGCGAGATCCGTACCGAGCTGCCCAGCCTGGCAAACCGCCGCCTCTGACCGCCCGCCTCTGACCGCGCGTCACTTCGGCCGGCTCGCGGCCCTGAGCCCGGCCGGGCGCGCCGAGGACCGCCGATGATCGGGATAGTCGGCGGACGGCTTCCG
The DNA here is from genome assembly GCF_016862935.1 of Plantactinospora mayteni. GTDB lineage: Bacteria > Actinomycetota > Actinomycetes > Mycobacteriales > Micromonosporaceae > Plantactinospora > Plantactinospora mayteni. The sequence goes on along the minus strand of NZ_BONX01000049.1, from coordinate 840 downwards.
TGCCGGCTCGCCGTACCGTCATTGAACCTTTTCAACCTGAACCCCGCGGCGCTCACACACCGCGTCCGACCTTGCGGTCCGACGGACCGCAAGGGGAGCTTGAAAAAGGGTTCATTGCAGCAGCATGCCGACGACGGCCAGGCCGATGATCGCGGAGGCCGTCACCAACAGTCCGGTGGTCATCCGGGATCGGCCACGGCGGGCCAGCCGGTGTACCGAGACGACCACGGCGAGCAGCACGAGACCGCCGATCACGAGTTGCCAGAACGGCAGCAGGAGAGCGGTGATGCTGTCCTGTGCGACGGTGATCTCGGTGGAGCTCGCGTACGCGGCCATGGTTGCCACTCTGACACGCCTGGCCGGCTCTGACACGGACAACTGCGGCACGGTCCGGTCACAGCGGGACGGGAAGGAGGAGTACGTCGATTTGCGCCCAGCGGGCCAGACGCGTAACTTTCTCTCTGCGCGCGGCGCCCCGGACGACGAGGCCGGGCCGCGAGCACCTTGGTCTCCCGCAGGGCATATGCCCGACGGAGACGGAGGCCGGGTGGTGCGCTCGACCGGATGAGAGTCAGGTTGAGAATGCGGGACCAACCGGGTAGAGTGTTTGAGGCCGGCAGGAGCCGGGCAGATGCGCCGCAAGCGGCCATCGGCCGGTCTGTGGGCCTCCCCCGACAGAAGCGACCACCACCCTTTGGTGTGCGTGAGTACGGGGACCCTCGGGCGAGGCGATTAAGTCTGAAGTTTAGGCTTGACACTGTGAGGCCGAGCGGGTAGGTTGGGCGAGTTGCCCCGAGGGCGATCCTCTCACTGAGGTTCGCGTTCGGTGTGTGGTTGTTT
>NZ_BONX01000048.1 GCF_016862935.1 Plantactinospora mayteni | reverse complement strand
CTGAGGGCTGTTCATGCCGCAAGTGTGCCGCGGCCCGGACGGCCGAAGGTAGGTCCCTCAGACCTAGGCAACCGAGAACGACCGGACCGGCGCGGATCGCTCCTACGGTCGATGGGCCAGCGCACCGACAACCTCCAGGAGCGGCAGATGACCGGATGGACCGCCGACCGCATCCCCGACCAGCGCGGTCGGGTCGCCGTCGTGACCGGCGCGAACTCTGGCCTCGGCCTGGTCACCGCCACCGAACTGGCCAGCCACGGCGCCCACGTCGTGCTCGCCGTTCGCAACACCCCCGCCGGCGAGGAGGCCGCCCGCCAGATCGGCGGCGACGTCGAGGTGCGCGAGCTGGACCTGGCCTCCCTCGCCTCCGTGCGGGCCTTCGCGGCGAAGCTGGCCGGCGACCACCCGGCGATCGACCTGCTGGTCAACAACGCCGGCGTAGTGCTGCTTGGCCCGCGCCGCACCTCCGCCGACGGATTCGAGCTGCAACTCGCCACCAACATGCTGGGCCACTTCGCGCTGACCGGCCTGCTGCTCGGCAACCTGGCCGCGGCGCGGGAAGCCCGCGTGGTCACTCTCAGCTCGATCACCCACAAGAACGCGCATCTGGACTTCGATGACCTGATGTTCGAACGTGACTACCGGGCGGTCGCCGCCTACGGCCGGTCCAAGCTCGCCACCACGGTCTTCGGCATCGAACTGGACTGTCGCCTGCGCACCGCCGGAGCGCCGATCGTCAGCGCGCTGGCCCACCCCGGTCTCACTCGCACCAACCTGACTCCGCGGGCCTGGGAGCACCGTGGCCGGTTCGGGCGGCTGATCGCGTGGGCCGGGCTGCTGGCAACCCAGCCGGTGGAGCAGGGCGCGCTGCCGCAATTGCGCGCCGCGACCGAGCCCGGTGTGCGGGGCGGCCAGTTCTTCGGCCCGTCCGGGCTCTGGGAGACGCGGGGCAGGGTCACAGAGGCCCGGCTCAGCCGGGAGGCCGCCGATCCGGCCGTCGGCAAGCGGCTGTGGGCGGCAGCCGAGGAACTGACCGGCGTCAACTACCTCTGACCTACGACGGTCACCGACCGCCCACCGGCAATCCGCAGCGTCGCGATCAGCCGCCGGACGCACCCGCACGCCTGCCGGCCACGATCGCGCGTCCACTCATCGGCAAATCCGGAAGCCGAGCAGCGCGCCGCGTTGAACGTTCGCGCGTTACGCAGAGTTACCGGCCCGGTCTTGGTCACATTCACAGCCGTCGTGGCAGCCGGCCATCGGGGCGCCGAGGGCGGCTACTCCTGCCGGCCGTCGCGCTCGATCAGCTGGTTGAGCAGTCCCACGATCTCGGTCAGGCTCGCGCCGTGCTGGTCGCGGAGGTGGCCGACCGTCCCGGTCAGCTGATCGACCTTCTCGCTGAGCCCGATGATCGCCTGCCCCTGCTCAATGATCGCCTGCCCCTGCTCAGTGATCGCCTGCCCCTGCTCAAGCTGCGTCTCCCGCAACGCATTGAGCGTGCGGGTGTGCCCCCGCAACTCGGCCCGGTAGTCGGCGACATCGCGGTCGGCGCCGGCCGCCAGCGCACGGGCCGCGGCCGCCTCCTGGCGAAGTACACCGAACTCCGCCTCCAGCGCGGCGACCCGCTGTGCGAGCTCCTCCAGGTTCATGGTGGTCACGTTACCCTTCCGCGCTGCGGGCTATCGGCCGGTGAGGTGGGCAGCCATGCAGAGCCAAGCGCCCAGCGTCGACGGCCAACACCACGAGCGCCAGGAGTGCCGGGGCAGCATCGATGCCGTGACGGTCAGCATCTCGATCACCTGGGACGCTGATCTCAGCGCCGAACTCGACTCGGCGGTCGGCGGCGGCAACCGGTCAGCCGTCGTCGCCGAGGCGATGCGAGTACCTGGACCGTAAGGCTGTCGCGGCAGCCGACGTCTGGCACGCTTCGCTGACCTGCGACGATGCCGTCATCTTCGCCGAGTACAACGCCGCGCGATAGCGCGTACGCGCTCGGCCCGCCGCTGCCACAACGTGGAATGAGCGGCCTCAGGCGGTCTCGCGGGCCAGTTGGACGAAGGCGCGCCAGGCGACCGGGCCGAAGGTGAGCGCCGGTCCCTGCCGGTCCTTGCTGTCCCGAACCAGCACCCGACCGGGGAGGTTGTCGGCCACTTCCACGCAGGAGCCGGTGCCGTTGCTGCGGGTGGAAGTCCGCCAGAGTGGCTGAGTGTTCATTTCGCATCCTCTAGCATTCGCAGGATCAGGTCTCGGGTCTGGAGCACGGGGAGTGCCAGCGCGTCGATCTCTTCCCATGCTAGGTCCAGGTGCCCCAGGTCGCCATGGTTGATCACGGGATGCCCGGTCAACTGGTCGTCCATGAGGCCGGACCGGCGCCCGTCCGGCATGGACGCGATGTTGAACGACCCGGACAGCCCGACGTGGATCCCCTCCGCCTCGGCAGGGATGACCCGGATCTTTACATGAGGCCGGTGGCCCGCGTCGACCAGGTAGCCCCACTGCTCCTTTAGAAGCTCACGCGGCCCACGGCGCAACGCGATCTCTCCGATGATGGCGGAGAGTGCGACAGGGTCGTCCCGGAGGATCGTGTTCGCCTGGCGTTCGCGCCTGGTGGCGATCAGTTCGTCGATCCGGCCGGCATTCCGGGGCACCGCCGAGAAGACCTCGCGCATGTACGCCTCGCATTGCAACAGCCCTGGTATCAGCAGCGGCTCCCAGGTGCGGAGCAGCATCGCGCGGCGCTCCTGCTCGAACCACGATCGCAGCCAGGGTTGCCGATCTTCGCGCTCGATCTTGGCGAGTTTGCGGATCTCGTCGCCCGTACCGAAAAACTCGTCCAGGCGCTCCGCCGTGTCGTCCTGCGGGGTCAGCTTTCCGCTCTCGAACTGCTGGATCAGCGACTTCGACACGTGGAGCGCCGCCGCGACTTTCTCCTGTGACAGCTTCCGGGCGACGCGCAGTTGTCGGAGCCAGGACCGCAAATCCTGATGGTCACTCACGATTATCGTCACCTGTCGTTCGCGCGTGTACTCACACTGACCCATCCATGAACGTCTTCCATCTTCCGGCCATTCGGTCGCGCGGTCCAGCATGGATACCAAGCACGGCGATTCGGGCGCGTTCGGCAGAAGGAAAAAGCACCCGACCCGGCACGGCGGGTTGCACCGCGTACCGGTCGTCGTGCGGCGTATGGCCCCGCCCGGTCGGCCTCACCAGGCAGGTGGGTGAGGCGGGGACGGGATCGGGCGGGGCCTCCGACGGACCCGGGAGGACTGGAGCCCGGTCCGGCTCGCTGCCAGGTCGCGCGGGCCGGGGTGGAGGTAAACCGGTCCCCCGGGTACCGAGGAAACAGGAAGGCGGACAACGCATGAGTGAGACCGAGCTGACGCGGCTCGTCGCCGAGACCATCCGCGCGTCCGGAAACCCGGACATCGTTGCGGTGGCGCCGTTCGGCGGCGAGATGGACACGCCCGGCATCCGGATAGCGCACGCGGGTGGCGGCACGACGTACCTGGTCCTTACCCCTCCCGGGCGTAGCGAGACGACGGCCGACGTGGTGAAGTTCCTCGATTTCGTCGCGGGCCTGCTGCACCGAGCGCAGCGACCGGAGATCCTGCGGGTGGAGACCGTTCTCACGGCCATGGACCACCCTTCCGGACTGCGGGTGACCACGGCGGCCGGAGACGTGCGGGTACTGCGGGTACTACGCACCGAGGCGCGGCCGGTGATCGCCATCCCGATGACCCTCGCCACCTCCGCCCCCGACGCGTCGGCGATCCGGGACGCGTTCCCGCGCGCCGGGCGTACCGAATCTGAAGGAGGTGATTGATCGGAGGCAGCTAATTCCCCCGCGCAACATCACCACTCCGGCCCGCCCGAACACGGTGCAGCACACCTTCCCCCGGGCGGGCCGGAGCGCGGCCGGAAGGGCGCCGCCACAAAGGAGACCGATCAGGCGTTGGCAGGTGGGCGGGAACGGGCTCAGTACCCGTCGGGGTGGTCGCGCCACCAGCGTTCGCGGTCGCGGCGCTCCCGCTCCAGCCGCTGGCGCAGCGCGGTGAACTCCCGCTCGCCCTGGTCCGCCAGCTCGGCCCGCTCCTCCTCGGGGATCTCCGCCCAGCGCTGCGCGAACTGCTCCAGTCGCGGGTTGATCGCCGAGGCGAAGGCCGGGGTGGTGGCCACCTCGCGGAGTCCGCGCCGGCCCTCCAGCACGTCGGCCACCAGCCGGCGGAACTCCGGGTCGTCGGTCCGTTCGCCGAGCGTCTTCAACGAGTCGCGCAGGTGGCGGGAGAGCGCCGGGTCGCCTCCGGCGACGTCGAGCAGCGGTTCGTCGTCCTTCGGTGGTCTCATCTGGTACTCCGGCTCAGTCGCGGTGGTGGGAAACGGGCGGTTCCGCCGGCGGTCGCACCCCGGGGTGGTCGTACTCCCTGGCCGGCAGGTACGGCAGGCTGGTGTCGCTCACCTGGCCGAGCAGGCCGGCGACCACTCCGCTGAACGCCTGCACGGCGTTCCAGATGGCGCTGTGCAGGCTCAGGATCTGATTCCACTTGGCGACGGCCTGGCTGGCGGTGAAGGCGATGCTGGCCCCGCCGAGGATCGGGCCGATGACGGTGGGAGCCGAGGCTGCCGTCGCGGCCATCTCGATGCCGATCGCGATCAGCAGGTCGGCGAGCCCCTCCAGCAGACCCTTCAGGGCGCCGGCCGTCTCGTAGACGCTGAACGCGGTCACGTCCAACTGCCAACCGAGCTGGACGAGAACGCTGATCTGGCCCCTGAGCACCTGTACGACGCCGCTGAAGTAGTCGTCGGCGGCGTCCCGGGCGTTCCCCTCCCAGCCGTAGCCGACGGCGGCAACCGCGGAGTTGAGGGCACCCGCGCACGCCTCGTTGAAGTTGGCCAGGGTCTGCACGGCCTTGCCGGCCGTCTGCACCGCCTGCCAGTCGCCGGTGAACTGCTCGGCGGCCCATTGGAACGGGTTGGCGCCGAGGACGAGGTTCATCGCCTCACCCAGCCAGTACGACGGGCTGACGTACTGCGAAATGCCGAGGTAGTTCTCCAGCTTGTCCGGGATCGGGTCCTCGACCTTCGGGTCGATCAGTTCGTCCAGGGGGTCGGCCATGTCGGTTTCCGTTTCCTTCCTCTCCGCCGACGCTCAGTAGGTCTGGTCGAGCTGTGCAGCCGCCGCCGCATCCGTGGTCTCGTAGTACTGGGCGGCCCGCTCGACCTCCTCGGCGGAGAGTCTGAGTACGTTCTCCAGCTGGGTGTAGGAGAGCAGCAACTGGTTCCTGATCGCGGCGACGGCGTCGAACACCGTCTGGAAAAGCGGCCCGGAGGAAGCGCTGATCTCCAGCCATCTCTCGTCGTACTGCTGTGCGCCCACGGAGTCGTTGACCAGGCCGGTGAGCGTGGCACCGAACTCGCGGATGACGGCCGGATCGGCCTTGAAGGACGACACGTCTTTCCCCCGTACGTTGTGGAGCACAGTCGCGTCGAGGGTGCCAGGCGGCGGCTTCAGATCGGCTTCACCGGCCGCCGGCCACTGGCGTCACCGGGTCGGCAGCTCGGGGCCGCCGTCGAGCAGCTCGATCAGCAGGTCGCCGTACTCCTCGATCCGGGACAGCACCTCGGCGGCGGGGAACTGCCGGACGGCGCCCGGCTCGCCCTCGGCGGCGGCCTCGACCTCGGCCCAGTGCAGCGGGGTGGAGACGGCCGGCACCGGCTGGGCCCGCAGCGAGTACGGCGCCACCGTGGTCTTCGCCGCGTTGTTCTGGCTCCAGTCGATGAAGACCTTGCCGGGGCGGAGCCGCTTCGCCATCTGGGCGGTGATCGACTTCGGCGCATCCCGGGCCAGCTCGTCGGCGATCCGCCGGGCGTACGCCGAGACGGTGTCGGCGGACTGTCGCCCCGAGATCGGGCAGAGCAACTGCATGCCCTTGCGGCCGGAGGTCTTCGGATAGCTGTCGACGCCGTCGGCGGCCAGCCGTTCCCGGATCAGCAGGGCGACGCCGCAGCACTCGGCCAGCCCGGCCGGGGCGCCCGGGTCGAGGTCCATCACCATCAGGTCGGGTTCGGCGCCGACCTTCCACTGTGGGGTGTGCAGCTCCAGCGCGGCGAGGTTGGCCAGCCAGACCAGCGTCGGCAGGTCGTCGCAGACGACGTAGTCCAGCACCTCCCGGGCCTTGGACGAGCCGGGCGACGGGAGCCGTTCCAGGCGTACCCAGTCGGGGGTGCTGGCCGGGGCGTTCTTCTCGAAGAAGAAGGCGCCGTCGACGCCGTTCGGGTAGCGGATCCGGGTCAGTGGCCGGTTGCGCAGGTGCGGCAGCAGCGCCTCGGAGATCCGCGTGTAGTAGTCGATCACCTCCCCCTTGGTGAACCCGGACGCCGGATAGAGCACCTTGTCCAGATTGGACAGTTCGAGGCCCCGGCCCTCGACCTCGACCCGTACCCGCTGCTCACGTGCCATCGACGTCCGCCACGGTCTTGTCGGTGCGCAGCCGGCGGATCCGGGGGAACCGTAGCCGGCCGTCCGGCGTGCGCTGGCCGTACTTCACCTCCACGACGATCTGCGGGGTCACCCAGATCGCGCCCCGGGCATCCTCCCGGGGCACCGGTGACACGAACGGCGAGCCGCCGGTGCGCAGCGGCTCCAGCACGGCGAGCAGGTCCCGCTCGATCGCCGCGCCGATGCCGCCGCCGACCCGCCCCCGGTAGACCAGCCCGCCGTCCGGCGCCGGCACCCCGACCAGCAGCCCACCGATCCGGCGTACGCCGGGCCGCCAGCCGCCGACCACGAAGTCGTCGGTGACCTCCAGTTTCACCTTCACCCAGTCCGGCGACCGGACCCCGGCCCGGTAGACCGCGTCGGCCCGCTTGGAGACCACGCCCTCCAGCCCGTGCTCACCGGCCGCCTGGTAGGTCGCCGGGCCGTCCGGGAAGACCGGCGGCACCGCCCAGCGCGGCCCGGCCAGGCCGAGCGCCTCCAGCGCCTCCCGGCGACGCCGGTACGGCCACCCGGTCAGGTCCGCCCCGTCCCGGCGCAACAGGTCGAAGATCATGTACGTCACCGGCAGGCTCGCCGCCAGCCGGGCGGCCCGGGCCGGCTCCCGGACGTGCATCCGCTCGGCGAGCGCGGTGAACGACGGCTGCCCCTGCTCGGTCAGTACCACCACCTCGCCGTCGAGTACCGCGTCGGCCAGCCCACACTCGGCGAGCTGGGCGCGGAGCGCGGCGAGTTCCGGATAGGCGGCGGTGATCTCGACTCCGGAGCGGGCGTAGAGCCGCAGTGCGTCCCCGGTGAAGTCGCCGACCGCCCGTACCCCGTCCCACTTGAACTCATGCACCCAGCCGGGGCCTGCGGGCAGCTCCCCGGTGACCGCGAGCATCGGCTTGACCGGGGTGCCGGGCACGGTCCTCACTCTAGGTCCGCGCCGAAACACTCGCGCCCGGTTCGATCCGGTGCGATCCTGGATCGAACCGGTCGTGCACACCGGCAAATTGAACCTTTTTCAACCTGGACAGCGCGGCGCGTTCGCCCCGTCTTTCACCTGTGGCGACGACGGACCGCAAGGGGAGGTCGAAAAAGGTTCACTGTCCGGGTACCGGCTGCTCAGGGGGCATTTTCACCCGACGGGGTGAATATCCGCCCGGATGGGGGAAGGTACGGGATCATGCGGGCTATCTGGCGGGGGGCCGTCTCGTTCGGGCTGGTCTCCATCGGCGTACGGGTCTACTCGGCGACCGAGGAGAAGGACATCCGGTTCCACCAGGTGCACCGCACCGACGGCGGCCGGATCCGCTACAAGCGGGTCTGCTCGATCGACGGCGAGGAGGTCAGCTACGACGACATCGCCAAGGGGTACGACATCGGCGGCGGCGAGATGGTCATCCTCACCGACGAGGATTTCGCCGAGCTGCCGCTGAGCACCTCGCACGCGATCGACGTGCTGGAGTTCGTACCGGCCGAGCAGGTCGACCCGATCCTCTACAACAAGGCGTACTTCCTGGAGCCGGACGGTGCGGCGGCCAAGCCGTACGTGCTGCTCCGGGACGCGCTGACCGACTCGGAGCGGGTGGCCATCGTCAAGGTGGCGCTGCGGCAGCGGGAGCAGCTCGCCACCCTGCGGGTCCGGGAGGGCGTGCTACTGCTCAACACCATGCTCTGGCCGGACGAGATCCGCCGCCCCGACTTCGGCTTCCTGGACGAGGACATCAAGGTGCGCCCGCCGGAGCTGGCGATGGCGAGTTCGCTGATCGACTCGATGGCCGGCGAGTTCGAGCCGGACGTCTTCACCGACGACTACCGGGCCGCCCTCCAGGAGGTGATCGACGCCAAGGTCGAGGGCCGGGAGGTGGTGCAGCCGGAGGAGGTCGAGGAGGCGCCAGCGGCGGCGGTCGACCTGATGGCGGCGCTGCGCGCGTCGGTGGACCGGGCCCGGTCCGCCCGGGGCGAGGAGCCGGCCGGGGCCGGTGCCGGCCGACCGACCCCGATCTCGGCCGCCAAGTCCGCGAAGGCGGCTGCGGCGAAGAAGGCCGCCCCGGCCGCGAAGAAGGCGGCCAAGAAGACGGCGGAGAAGACGGCGGAGAAGACGACCGCGGCGAAGAAGACCGCCGGGGCCAAGAAGGCCGCCGCCGAGTCGGGTACCGCCAAGCAGGCCGGCAAGGCCGCGGGCAAGAAGGCCGCCCCAAAGAAGGCCCCGCGCAAGACCGCTTGACCCGCTCCGCCGCCGCCGTCAGTACGCCGGCGGCACGCCGAACGGGTACGCCAGCGGCGGCGCGTCGCCGTTGTGCCCGGCACAGTACGCCGCCCGGGGCCCCGGCCCGGTGAACGGCGGGACGTAGCTGGTCAGCGTGGCGAGTCCGGTGGCGATGGCCAGCGCGCCGGACTCGATGTCGAGTTCGACCAGGGTCCGGGCGAAGGGGGTACGGGCGCCCGCCAGTCGCACGGCGTTGCGCCACGCCTGCTCCCGCCAGCTCACCAGCAGCCCGAGGGCGGCACTGGTCGGGATGCCGGTGTCGAAGCCGTCCCGGTCGAGCCGGGCGATCAGCTCCGCGAGCAGCGGGTCCAGCACGGCGGCCAGAATCTCGTTGACCTTGTCGTGGTCCGGCTTTCGGCTGCTGCCGTCCGGGGCGGTCAGCCCGACCCGTTCGAGCACGTACGGCAGGTCCCGGTTGATGTGCGCGTTCATCCCGAGCAGCAGGTCACCGGCTCCGGTGAGCCGGCGGGACCGGGCCGCGTCCAGGGCGGCCAGCCAGGCGGCCGGTACGGCGGAGCGCCGCCCGGCGGCCCAGTCGTCGTACGCCCGGTAGTAGTACTCGGCGAAGAGCGCGCCCTCCCGGTTGACCCAGGCGTTGTCGACGAAGTACCCCTCCTGGTCCCGCCCCCACCTGAAGCCCTCGGTGGTGCGCAGGTACGCGAGCGTGAAGCTGGCGTGGTGCTGGCAGGACCGCCCGAGCGCGCCGAACCGCTCCCGCAGTCGCCCGATCGTGTCGGCCACGCACTCCGACCCGCCGTCCGGGCAGGTGTCGGGTACGACGGCCCGCACCGCCGCCCCGGCCGGTCGGGACGGCGACGGTGCGGCGGCGACGGGTGGGGCGGGCGACAGAACTCCCGTCACGCCCAGCGTGGCCGCCAGCAGAGCCCGCGTCGCCGCCCGCCGTCCCATGTCCGCCCCCTCAGATGATGATCGACATCGATGCCAGACATCATTCCGAATCTGAGTGACCAGTCAGGAACATTGGTCCGATACCCGACTCGACCAGCAAAAAGAGCCGGATTGGCCGCTACCCTGGCGGCCAATCCGGCTGCTCTCGCGCACTTTGTCGTGCGCGTGGCGCCGGGCAGCCCCGGTCGGCCCGCCGGGTCAGGGCGGCGCGGGCCGGCCGGGGCATCCGGCCCAGGATCCGATTTGCTCCTTATCCGAAGATCATCCGCTTAGGCTGGAGCCGGGAGTGGCAGCGCCGCCACGCGCCGGAGGGAGCAGCCATGAAGGCAGTGGTCTACCAGGGGCCGCGCGAGGTCGCGGTGGAGAACGTCGAGGACGCCCGGGTCCAGGATCCCAACGACGTGGTCGTACAGGTGACCAGCAGCGCGATCTGCGGCTCCGACCTGCACATGTACGAGGGGCGTACCGCCGCGGAGCCGGGCACCGTCTTCGGGCACGAGAACATGGGCATCGTGGTCGACGTCGGCCCCGGCGTGGTGCACGTCAAGCGGGGCGACCGGGTGTCGATGCCGTTCAACGTCGCCTGCGGGTTCTGCAAGAACTGCCTGGCCGGCTACACCGGCTACTGCCTCACCGCGAACCCCGGCTTCGCCGGCGCCGCCTACGGGTACGTCAAGATGGGCCCGTACCGGGGCGGCCAGGCCGAGTACGTCCGGGTGCCGTTCGCCGACTTCAACTGCCTGAAACTGCCGCCCGGCAACGAGCACGAGAACGACTTCGCGATGCTGGCCGACATCTTCCCCACCGGCTACCACGGGGTGGCGATGACCGAACTGCGCCCCGGCGAGACCATCACGGTGATGGGCGGCGGCCCGGTCGGACTGATGGCGGCGTACGCGGCGACGCTGATCGGCGCGGCCAAGGTCTTCCTGGTCGACCGGGTACCCTCCCGGCTCCAACTCGCGGAGTCCATCGGCGCGATCCCGATCGACTTCACCAAGGGGGACCCGATCGCGCAGATCCGGGACCAGACCGGCGGCGACGGCACCGATCGGGGCGTCGACGCGGTCGGCTACCAGGGGACCGGAAAGGGCGGCGAGGAGCAGCCGGCGGGGGTGCTGAACAGCCTGGTCGAGATCGTCCGGGCCACCGGCCAGATCGGGGTGGTGGGGCTCTACGTACCGCACGATCCCGGGGCACCCGACGAACACTCCCGCAACGGCGAACTGCTGTTCCGGGTCGGCAAGTTCTTCGAGAAGGCGCTCCGGATGGGCAGTGGGCAGACCAACGTCAAGGCGTACAACCGGTACCTGCGGGACCTGATCATCGCCGGGCGGGCCCAGCCGAGCTTCGTGGTCAGCAAGGAGTTGCCGCTCGACGCGGCACCGGAGGGTTACGAGCGGTTCGACAAGCGCGACGAGGGCTACTCGAAGGTGCTGCTCAAGCCCGCCGCGTGACCCGTCCGGCAGCCGGCCGGCCGGTGCCCAGGGCGGCCGGCGACGCCCGACTGGGGCAGGATGGAGCCGTGGTGGATGCGGTGGTCTTCGACCTGGACGGCGTACTGGTGGACTCGGAACCGGTCTGGGAGCGGGTCCGCCGGCGTTACGTCGACGCCTCCGGCGGCCGGTGGCAGCCCGACACCCAGCGCCGGCTGATGGGGATGAACACCGGCGAATGGGCCCGCTACCTCGGCGAACTCGGCGTACCCGGCAGCGCCGAGCAGGTCGCGACCGACGTGATCGACTTGATGGCCCGGGAGTACCAGACCCACCTGCCGGTCATCGACGGCGCGCCCGAGGTGGTCCGCCGGCTCGCCCGGCACTGGCCGCTCGGGCTGGCCAGCTCGTCCCCGCGCAAGCTGATCGACGTGGCGCTGGACGCGATGGGGCTGACCGACCAGTTCCGGGTGACGCTCTCCACCGAGGAGGTGGCCCGGGGCAAGCCGGCCCCGGACGCCTACCTCGGAGTCGCGCAGCGCCTCGGCGTGTCCGCCGGCCGCTGCGTCGCGGTCGAGGACTCCAGCAACGGGGTACGCTCGGCCGCCGCCGCCGGGATGCGGGTGGTGGCGATCCCGCACGGGTCGTACCCGCTCGACCCGGACGCCGAACAGCTCGTCGCGGTGGTGTTGCCGCACGTCACCGACCTCACCGAGAGGTCGGTGCCGCCGGCCCGGTCGCCGCGGATCCAGGAGATCTCCTGGGGCCGGATGACGGTCGACGGGCTTGGCGAGGGCAAGGACTTCAAGCTCTATCCGGGCGGCGGCCGGTCCTGGGACTGGACCGAGACCGGCACCCGGCACGAGCCCGGGATCCAGCCGGCCGACGTCGAGGAGTTGCTCGACAACGGGGCGACCCGGGTGGTGCTCTCCGAGGGCTTCGACGGGCGGCTCCGGGTCGACCCGGCGACGCTGCGGTTCCTCCAGGAACGGGCGGCCGAGGTGCACGTGGCCCGGACCGGCGAGGCCGTCGAGCTCTACAACACCCTCGCCGTCCGCGAGCCGGTGGGCGGCCTCTTCCACTCCACCTGCTGAGTCTGTCCGCCCGACCCGGGGCGGCCGGCGCCGTCAGCCGGGCAACAGCAGGGACTTGCCGCTGGTACGCCGTCCCTCCAGGTCGGCGTGTGCCCGGGGCGCGTCGGTGAGCGGGTACGTCGCGCCGATCCGGATCGACAGCCGCCCCGCGCCGATCCAGCCGAACAGGTCGGCGGCCCGACCCAGCAACTCGGCGCGACTCTCGATGTGCTGCGGCAGGGTGGGCCGGGTCAGATAGAGCGAGCCTCCGGCGGCCAGCCGCTCGGTCTCGACCGGCGGCACCGGCCCACTGCTGGCGCCGTACGCGACCAGCAGGCCACGGCGACGCAGCGCGGCCAGGCTGTCGTCGAAGGTGGCCCGGCCGACGCCGTCGTAGACCACCGCCGCACCGGCACCGCCGGTCAGCTCGCGGACCGTGTCGAGGAAGCTGTCGTACCGGGCGACGTGGTCCGCACCCGCCTGACGGGCCAGCTCGGCCTTCTGGTCCGTCGAGGTGGTGCCCACGACGATCCCACCGGCCAGCTTGACGAGCTGGGTGAGCAGCAGTCCGACCCCACCGGCCGCCGCGTGCACCACTACCGGCTCGCCGGCCGCCACCGGATGGGTGGTGTGCGACAGGTAGTGCGCGGTCAGCCCCTGCATCATCGCCGCCGCCGCGACCGGGAAGTCGACGTGTTCCGGCACCGGCACCGCCCGCTCGGCCGGGATCGCGACCTGCTGGGCGTACCCGCCGGGCACGCTCACCCAGGCCACCCGGTCGCCCACGGCGACACCCTCGACCCCCGGCCCGACCGCCGCCACCGTGCCGGCGCCCTCCTGCCCCGGCACCGCCGGCAGGTCGCCCGCGTACGGCTGGACGCCCTGCCGCTGGTAGACGTCGGTGAAGTTGACCCCGACGGCGGCGACGTCGACGAGGAGCTGACCGGCGCCGAGCTGCGGCGTCGGGGCGTCCACGATCTCCAGGACCTCCGGTCCGCCGTGTCGCCGCATCAGCACCGCCCGCATGCGGCCATCGTCCCCCGTACGCCGCCACGGCACCCCCGGATCCCCGCGATCGGCGAGAACCGTCGGCCCCAGCGGTGTCGGCTTTCCGACCGGCTCGGATCGGTGGGCGTACCGGCTCCGGCGGGGAGAACGGCGCCGGAGAACGGGGTTTGTGCGGCGTACGCCCGGGAGCGCCGGGACTGTCCCGCACCCCGGTCACGACCTGGGAAAACGCGAGACTGTTCCGCGTATTACTCCGCTACGTATCGGGTCTGTTGCTCTAGGTGATTGTCTGCGTAACATGCCCGAGGAGCAGGCCCTACTGGAGGAGGTCGCTGGAGCCGGCGGGCCCCGGACGGGTGACAAACCCCCAACGATCAGCGAGAACGGTCAACGGTATGCCAACTTTTCGATCGACGCTGCGCCGTGCCTACCACCAGTCCGGTGCGCACCACGTCCGCCGGGCCGCCCACCGGATCGCCCTCCGTACCCGCGCAGGGGCGTTCCGCAACGAGATCGGCGTCGTACTGCACGCCGACCACACCGACATCAGGGGTACCGAACTCGCCGTCTACAAGGGAAACCTCGACCGGAAGGCGGTTGCCGCCTGGCGACGCCTGGTCTCCGAGATCCGGCCCACCGTGGCGATCGACGTCGGCGCCAACTACGGCGAGGTGGCCTTCTCGACCTGCTACTACGGCCTCCGCGAACTGCATCTGGTCGAACCGAACCCGGCCGTCCTGCCCTGGCTGCGCAAGACGATCGCGGCGGCCACCGGCGACTACCCGGGCACCGTGCTGCACGCGGGTGCCGCCAGTGACCGGGCCGGCACCGCCCGGCTCTACCTGCACGAGCACACCGGTGTCGCGTCGCTGCGGGTGCGGAACGACCGGGGCGTCGAGGTGGAGTGCTTCCGGCTGGACGAGCGGATCCAGCTCGGCGACGACGACTCGCTGCTGTTCAAGATCGACGTCGAGGGTCACGAGCAGGCCGCCCTGGAGGGGATGGCCGGGCTGTTCCACCGCCGCCGGGTCGCCGGCATCTGCGAGATCCTGCACGCCGACGACGACCTGCTGAAATACCTCTGCGCCAACTTCACGGTCGCCCTGCAACAGGCCGGCCGGGAGCAGCCGGTGGACGAGTCGCAGTTGCGCGACACCGTCGCCCTGGCCCGGGAGACCGGCTGGGGCGACCTCAGCAAGGACGTGGTGCTCCGGTCCCACTGACCGCCCGCCGCCCGCCGAGTGCGCCACCTGCCGAGCGCGCCACCCGCCGAGCGCGCCACCCGCCACCCGCCCAGTGCCGAGCGCCGACGGCTACGGCTACGGCTACGGGACGCAGACGAACTGCGGATCCGCCCAGACCCCGACCGCACCACCGGACGGGCTGCTGGTCACCAGGTCCACGACGCTGGCGCTGGCGATCGCCACGTCGATCTGCTCGGCGCTGTCCACCCCGCTCCGTACGCCCGACTCGAAGACGGTCACGTCGTCCGCGCGTACCGCGAAGGCGACCTCGACGTCGTCGGTGCCGACGTCGATCACGGCCCGGAGCCGTTCGCAGCCGGCGGGCGGCTGCACCCGGACCCGGCTGGGCGCCGCGGTGAGCACCGCGCGCGGATAGACCTGGCCGTGCACGGTGACCGAGCCGGGGGTCGAGCCGGTCGCCGGGGTCGGCGACGGCCGCTCCGAACTGCCGTCCAGCAACATGGGCAGGTCGGACAGGTGGTAGGTGACCTCGGCCGCGGCCGACTGGACCTGGCTGCGGGTCGTCACCCCGGGCCACAGGTTGAGCGCCATGACCGCCAGACCGACGGCCAGCACCGCGACGGTCGAGGCCATCGCCCGGTGCCAGCCCCGCGCCGCGCCGCCCGACGCCGTCGGCCTCACGGGCGTCGGGCTCGCGGGCGTCGGGCTCGCGGACGTCGGGCTCACGGGCGTCGGGCTCACGGGCGTCGGGCTCACGGGCGTCGGGAGCGGGGGCGTCGGGAGCGGGGGCGGGAGTGTCGGGAGCGTCGGCGTCGGCGTCGGCGTCGGCGTCGGCGGAGCGGCCGGAGCGGCCGGAGCGGTTCCGGTGGCGGCTTCGGGTACCCCGGCTCCGGCGCCCTGGCCGGACGGTGGCGCGGTACGGGCGGTCCGGTGCCGGCGCGGGCTGACCCGGGCCGGGAGCAGCGCCGGGCGGCGGCGGGCGGCCAGATCCTCGATCCAGCCGAACAGCACCACCGCCACGGCCACCAGCAGCCAGACGGCGGCCAACCGGACCGTGACGACCTGCACCCAACCGGAGACGGCCAGCGGGGCGATCAGCGCACCGGCCAGCACGGCCAGCGGCAGGTGCCACAGATAGATGGTGACCGCACGGGCGTTCAACAGCCCCACGAGGCGGTCCAGCAGGCGGATCCGGCCCAGCCAGTCGAGTCGGGGCCGGAACCGGAGCACCGTCGCGACGAACGCCATCGACCACAGGGTGTTGCCGCCGGCGACCCGGTTCAGGTCGTAGTTCCCGGTCGACCAGCCGACCGCCAGCACCCAACCGGCCCCGGTGACCGCGAGCAGCGCGACCGCCAGCGCGTACCGCCGGGCCGGGATCCGGCGCAGCAGCCCGTCGTGGTGCGCGAAACCGAGCAGCCAGCAGGCCAGGTACGTGCTGACGTTGGTGGCCTGCTCGTTGAAGTACCCGCCGACGTTGACGACGTTGAACCGGAAGGCGATCGGCAGCGCGACCGCCACCGCCAGGCTGTGCCAGGGCCAGCGGCGGAACGCGGCGAGCAGGGCCGGCGAGAGCAGCACCAGCCACAGATAGGTGACGATGTACCAGAGCACCACGTTGTAGGCCCAGGCCCAGGACTGGCCGCCGACCGGCGGGGTACGGGCGGGGAAGGCCCACCAGACCAGTTCGCCCCAGCCGAGTTCCGCGGCCGGTGCCGTACGCCAGCCGGTGACCAGCAGCAGCGTGACCGTTACCGCCCCGAACCCCCAGAGCGGGGGCAGCAACCGGCGCAGCCGTCGCCCGACCGCGCCCCGGCCGGTACGGTCCAGCGAGCTGGCCATCAGCGAGCCGGCGAGCGCGAACATCAGCCCCATCGCCGGGAACAGCACGGTCAGCCAGATCCACCCGAGTACGTGGTAGGTCACCACCCGGACCAGCGCCGCCGCCCGCCACAGGTCCAGGTACCGGTCCCGACCGCCCGCCCGACCACCCGACGAGCCGCCCGCCGAACCGGCCGAGGAGCCGCCTGCCGAGCCGGCCGAGGAGCCGTCCGTACCCGCCGAGCAGCCATCCGCCGAACCGGCCGCCGGCACGACCTCAGCCGGCACCGCATGCTCGGCTGAGGTTCTCATCGGCGTCTCCACGTCTCCGGTCGGCCCGCGCCCGACGGTCCCGGGCGACTCGTACGTCGTCGGCACGGGCGCCCCGGACTACTCCCCGTCAACGCCGCCCGCCCGGCCCGCACCTCCGGCGGAACCGACCGGCAGGCCGGCGCCCTCGACAGACGGACCCTTGCCCACCAGTCCTACCCGACAAACCTGAACGATCCCTGACCAGGCTTTCACAACGTGTTCCCCGTCGCTTCCCGGCCCGTTCCGCCAGCCAACCGCGAGGCCGGGCGGAGTCGACCACGGGTCGGACCTGTGGCGGCGGCGAGCGCGGGTGTGGCCCCCGCCCCAGTTTGTGACGCCGCACACCGGCGACCGACGACGAAACCCTGCCGATCCACCCGTTCGGGCAGCAAGATGGTGATCGGTCGTTCGTGTGCACCCGTTCGGGCAGCACGATGGTGATCGGTCGTGGCGCGTGCGGGATTCGGGGCGAGCAGGTCGGGGCGAGCGGGTCGGGGCGAGCAGGTCGGCCGGGCTGGCCTGGCCGGCCGGCGGATCGAGACGAGAGGTGATCGGACGTGGCAGCACCGGAGAAGTCGACGATGAAGGCGGCCGTCTACCAGCGCACCGGCGATCCGTCCGTGCTGGAGCTGGTGGACCGGCCGGTGCCGGAGCCGGGTCCGGGCGAGGTGCTGGTCCGGGTCGCCGTCTCGGGGGTGAACCCCACCGACTGGAAGTCGCGGCAGGGCGACGGCTCTGGCGGGCCGCCCCGGAACGGCTGGCAGATCCCGAACCAGGACGGTGCGGGGATCATCGAGTCGGTCGGTACCGGTGTCGACGCGAAGCTGGCCGGCGAGCGGGTGTGGATCTGGGAGGCGGCCTGGCAGCGGCCCTGGGGCACCGCGGCGGAGTACACGGTGGTGCCGGTCCGGCAGGTGGTGCGGCTCGGCTCGGCCTCGTTCGACCTCGGCGCCGCCCTCGGCATCCCGTTCCTGACCGCGCACCGCTGCCTGACGGTCGGCGAGACGATGCCCGACCGCCTCGACGTCGGCGCGCTGACCGGGCGCACCATCCTGGTGCAGGGCGGGGCGGGCGCGGTCGGCAACGCCGCCATCCAGCTCGCCCGCTGGGCCGACGCCACCGTCATCGCCACGGTCAGCAGCGCGGAGAAGGCCCAGCTCGCGGTCGCGGCCGGCGCGTCGTACGTGATCGACTACCGCGAGGAGGACGTGGTGGCCGAGGTCCGGAAGATCACGCCGGACGGGGTGGACGCGATCGTCGAGGTCGCCGCCGCCCGCAACGCCGAGATCGACTGCCAGGTGATCGGTGCCAACGGCGCGGTCGCGGTGTACGCCGACGACGGTGGCGCCGCGCTCACCCTGCCGGTCCGCCCGCTGATGGTGCCGAACGTCCGCTGGCAGTTCGTGCTGGTCTACACCCTGCCGACGGTCGCCAAGGCGCTGGCCGTGACGGACGTCGCCGCCGCCGCGTCGTCCGGGGTGCTCCGGGTCGGCACCGAGGCGGGCCTGCCGCTGCACTACTACCCGCTGGACCAGGCCGCCCAGGCGCACGCCGCCGTGCAGAACTCGGCGGTCGGCAAGGTGCTGGTGGTGACCAGCGAGTCCTGACCGTCACCGGCACGGCTGCCCGCGCTCCGCCCGGCGGTACGGGGTCGACACGCCGGGCGGGGTCAGCGGTTGATCGTGGGCGGGCCGACGTACGACCAGGCGATGCCGTCCGAGGAGAGCCATCCGCCGGAGGAGTCCTGGGTGCCGTGCTGGGCATAGCCGCCGGGAACGGCCACCGCCGAGGCACCGGGACCGACCGGGATCTCCCGCAGCCGCTCGCCCCGGTCGAGGCTCTCGAACATCATCGGGTTCTCGCCGGCCAGGATGCCGGCCTGGATCAAGAGCGCACCGTCGGGCCGGACCGAGGCGTGGATCATCCGATCGCCGACCTGGGCCCGTGCGGCCGTACGCCGCCAGGTCCGCCCCTGGTCGACGCTGCGGTACACCCGCAGCTCGCCGTCGACCTGGCCGACCGCGTACGCGACCTGGTCGCCGATCGCCAGTGCGGCGGCCCCCGCGTTCCCGCCCGCCTCGATGTCCTCGGGCAGCACCGTCCGCCGCCAGCTGCGTCCACCGTCCGAGCTGACCCCGATCGCGCTGCCGCTGAAGATCGCAACGTTCTCCGAGACGGTGCCGTTCTCCTCCCGCACCGAGCCGATGGTCTCGTCGGCCCAGCCGGTGACCCACAGCCCGGCGCCCGCCGCCCTGCCCTCGATCACCCGCGCGTGTTGCAGCGGCACCTGCTCGGCCAGCCGGACCACCTCCCCGGTCGCCGGGTCCGCCGCCAGCACCGTCAACCCGTCGATGTCGGGCAGCCACTCCAACGGCCGGTACGTCTCCGGCACGGCGGCGACCTCGGTGATCTGGATCTCCCGCCAGTTGACCCCGCCGTCGGTACTGGCGAGCCAGAACTGCCGGATCCGGTCGCCCTCGATCACGCCGTCGTCGCGCTTCGGCCTGGTCTGCACCTCGGCCACCAGCGTCCGCGGCGCCACCACCCGCAGCCCGACCAGGCTGTTGTCCGGCACCGGCAGCGGGTACGACTCCCAGTTCGCCCCGCCGTCGACGGTGGCCGCGAGCCGGATCGCGCAGTTCTCCCCTTCGCAGTCGCGGTATCGCAGGTAGAGCCGGCGCAGGTCGCCGGCGAGCATCCAGCCGGTCACGGTGGGCAGGGCTGGCGGGTTGGCTCCCGGCGAGGCGCTCGGGGCCGGCGTCGGGACGAAGTCGGGCGTACGGTCGAGCGCGATCGGCGGGCCCAGGGTGCCGTACCGGTCACCGCCGTCCCCAGAGGGCAGGCCGCGCCAGACCGCCCCGGCACCGACGACGACCACGGCGGCCAGCGCGGCGGCCCCGGCCACCCGGGTACGCCGCCGTCGGCGCCGCGCCCGGCGTTCCACCTCGGCGAAGTGCGGCCTGAACGCGGCCTGGGCCGCCTGGTCGAGGCCGGGAAAATCGAGTTCGGGCATGGATATCCTCCGGTCTGGGTGTGCGACGTGGATACGGGGAAGATCGGGCGGGTCAGCGGCGGTTCGCCCGACCGGCGGCAGCGCCGCTGACTGGTGATGCCGCCTCGTCCAGGTGCTCGGCGAGCGCCTGCCGGCCGCGTACCAGTCGGGTCTTGACGGCCTCCACCGAGCAGCCGAGCGTGGCGGCGACCTCGGCCACCGGCAGGTCGCCGATGTGGTGCAACACCACGGTCTCCCGGGTGGCCCGGGGCAACCGTTGCAGGGCGGCGACCAGCGCCACGTGGTCGGGTGAGAGTTCCGGGCTGCCGCGCTCGACTCCGGTCAGCCGGCCGGACCGGATCAGCCGGTCGAGCCGCAACTGGCGCCGGAACCGGCTCCGCGCCACGTTCAGCGCGACCCTACGCAGCCACGCCTCCGGGTTGTCGAGCTGCCGGAACCGGCCCGACCGGGTCAGTGCCCGGACGAACGCCTCCTGCACGGCGTCCTGCGCCTCGGCGTAGTTCGCGGTAACCGCGAAGAGCTGGGCCACCAGCCGGGCCGCCGAAGCCGCGTACACCTCTCGAATTGCCTGCTGTCCGTCCACATCATCCCCTGCCCACCGACCGCGTTCACCCAGTACGACCCCCCGCCGGGTCGTCCGGTGACATCCGAATCGGCGGTCGCCCCGTGGGGCGATCCGAGCGAGCCAGTCCGGTCGCCGGGTCCACCGTCGATGGTGGTGGACGACGTGGACCCTCCGATCGGCGCGGATGCCGACCGTTGCCGATGCGGTGACGGCTTCGCCGGGTCTGCGCCCGGCCACTGCCGGTGCGGAGGCGCTGCGCCTGGTCTGCGTGCGACCGCTGCCCGGTGCGGAGGTGCTTCGCCGGGTCGGTGCCCGGCCGCTGCCGCTACGGCACGAGGACGATCTTTCCGCGCAGCCGTCCCGCCTCCACGAGCCGGTGCGCGTGGGCCGCCTCGGCCAGCGGTAGCGAGGCCGCGACCCGGGTCCGCAGCCGCCCCTTGGCCACCTCGGTCATCAACTCCGCCAGCATCGGCTGGTCGAGCCGCACCAGGACCGTCTGCTGCCGTATCCCGCGCGGTGGATCGAGCGGCGGTACCGGCCGGGTCGTCACCAGCGTGCCGCCGTCGGCGACCGCGGCTCCGGCCGCCGCCCCGACCGGTACCGCGTCGAAGACCGCCGGGACCGGTCCGAACCCGGCCAGCTCGGCGGAGCGGGGCACCACCTCGGCGACGCCGAGGCCGCGTACCCACTCCTCGTCGTCGGAGCTGGCCACCGCGACCACCCGGTGGCCGGACCGGGCCGCCAGTTGCGCGGCGAATCCGCCCACCCCGCCGCTGGCACCGGTGACCAGCACCGTCGACCCGGAGCCCAGCGACATCGTCTCCAGCGCCTGCCGGGCGGTCAGCGCGTTCAGCCCCACGGTGGCCGCCTCCGCCGCGTCCAACTCGTCCGGCACGGCGACCAGCCAGTCCCGCCGGGCCACCACGAACTCGGCGTACGCCCCGACGGCGCCCCGGGTGAGGTACCACGGCACCATTCCGGCGACCCGACTGCCGGGCCGGTGTTCGGTGACCCCGTCCCCGACCGCCACCACGTCACCGGCGAAGTCCCAGCCGAGCAGGAACGGCGGCTCGATCGGGCCGCCGGGGATCCGCCCGACCCGGGCGCCCAGGTCGGCGGGATGCACCGCCACCGCGCGTATCCGGACGAGGATCTCGCCGGGGCCGGCCACCGGGTCCGGCCGCTCGACCACCCGCAGCACACCGGGACCGCCCAGTGCCGTCACCGCCACCGCTCGCATCGCTCGCCCCTTCCGCGTGGCCAATATCCTTCCCGCCGCAACATCGAGTTGGCAACGGGTCGACCCGGCACCGGACCGCCAGGTGGCGGCCGGACGCTCGTCGGGTGGCGGGTGGGGCGCGCTGGATCGTGTGCTGCTACTGCCCCTCTGGGGGTAGCAAGAGCACACGATCCAGCGGGCCCCCACCCCCGTTGTCCACAGGGGTGGGGAGTGGGGTGGAGGTGGGTGGGATGGCGCGGGATAGTCGGCGGATGCCGCGCCGTGCCAGCGTTCCGGGTCGTGCCAACGTTCCTCCGCCGGGTCGCGGTGGCGTTCCTCAGCCGGGTCGTGCCAGCGTTCCTCAGTCTGGTCGGGGTGGTGGCGGGGCCGGGGCGCGTCGGGGTGGCGGGGTCGGACCGCGTCGGGAGGTCGTGCCCGGGTTACGGCCGCCACCGCCGCCGGACGCGGACGAGTTGACGTACCTGCGGTGGCTCCAGGACGACGTGGTGAGCCGGCGACAGGCACTGCGGCACCTGTCGGCGAAGGCGCTGCAACACCGGTTGGCGACCGGCGAGTGGCAGATCATGTCCCGGGGCGTCTATCTCGCGCACAACGGCCCGGTGACCCGCCAGCAGCGGCGCTGGGCGGCGATACTGGCGGCTGGCGCCGGACGGCGTGCCGTGCTGGCCGGACTCTCCGCGCTGGAGGTGCTGGGCATGCGCGGCTACCACAGCGCGACGCTGCACGTCCTGATCCCGGCACGTCGCCAGGACCGCGATCCCCCACCCGGCGTCGTGGTGCACCGCACCCGGCGACTGACCGAGGCCGACGTCCATCGGCTGGGCCTGCCGCCGTGCACGATGCCGGCCCGGTCACTGCTCGACGCGGCACAGTGGGCCACGGACGACGAGCGGGCGCGGGCGATCATCGCCGCCGGATTCCAGCAGCGGCTGGTCGACGGCCCGGAACTGGACAGGGCCCTGGCCCGGCTACCCCGACTACGTCGCCGGAGTCTCATCGTGGCGGCAGCCGCCGACGCACGCGCCGGGGCCGAGTCCGTCGCCGAGTCGGACCTGCTCCGGCTGTGCCGGCGGGAGGGTCTGCCGACACCCAGCCGGCAGGTCCGGCGAACCGACTCTCGGGGGCGGCGCCGGTATCTCGACGTCTACTTCGAACAGTGGAAGGTCATGGTCGAGATCGACGGGGCACAACACCTGGAGGTACGCCACTGGTGGGCGGACATGCGCCGGCAGAACGACCTCTGGATCAGCCGGATCCGGATCCTCCGCTTCCCCGCCTGGCTGGTCCGGGACCGCCCCGCCGACGTCGCCGCCCAACTACGCGCCGCCCTCCTGGCCGCCGGCTGGCGCCCGTGAAAGACGACCTGCGTGTGCTGCCACTACCCCTCCAGGGGTAGCAACCGCACACGCTCCGGTCCGGCCGGGCCCGGCCAGGCCCGGCCAGGTCAGGTCGACAGTACGATCACGTCGAGGGTGGCGGCGGCGTGGTCGGCGCGGATCCGCTTCTTGTCGAACTTGCCCACCGAGGTCTTCGGGACGGCGTCGACGAAGGCCCACCGCTCCGGTACCTGCCATCCGGCCACCCGGTCGGCGAGGAAGTCCCGCAGTTCCTCGGCGCTCACCTCGGCGCCCTCCCGCCGTACCACCGTCGCGAGTGGACGCTCGTCCCAACGCGGGTCCGGTACGCCGACCACGCACGCCTCCAGCACCGAAGGATGCGCCATCAGCGCGTTCTCCAACTCGACCGAGGAGATCCACTCGCCACCGGACTTGATCACGTCTTTCGCCCGGTCGGTGAGGGTGATGAAGCCGTCCGCCGAGAGCGTGCCGACGTCACCGGTACGCAGCCAGCCGTCCCGGAACTTCTCCGGGTCGGGTGCGTCGTCGCCGACGTACCGTGCGGTCACCCACGGGCCACGGACCTCCAGTTCGCCGACGGCCCGACCGTCGGCGGGCAACTGCGTGCCGTCCGGGCCGACGATCCGGGCGGCGACCCCGGCCGGCACCCGCCCCTGGGTGTAGCGGTAGCGCCAGGCGTCGTCGCCGGTCGCGCCGGCCGGCGGTCGGGCCACCGAGCCGAGCGGGGACATCTCGGTCATCCCCCAGGCGTGGATCACGTCGATCCGGTGCCGCTCCGCGAAGGCGTGCATCAGCGCGGGCGGGCAGGCGGAGCCGCCGACGATCACCTCGGTCAGCGAGGAGGTGTCGACGTCGTTGGCGTCCAGGTGGTTGAGCAGGTCGGTCCAGATCGTCGGTACCGCGCCGGCCAGGGTCGGCCGCTCGGCCGCGATCATGGCGGCGATCGGGGCGCCCTGGAGGAACCGGTCCGGCATCACCAGGGAGGCGCCGGAGAGGAAGGCGGCGTACGGGATGCCCCAGGACATCGCGTGGAACATCGGCACGATGGCGAGTTCCCGGGTGGTCGGGCCGAGCCCGAACGACTCCGGCAGGCAGATCTGCACCGAGTGCAGCCAGATCGACCGGTGCGAGTAGGCGACGCCCTTCGGGTTGCCGGTGGTGCCCGAGGTGTAGCAGAGCGCGGCAGCGTCCCGCTCGTCCAGCTCCGGCCAGTCGTGCCGGTCCGGCTTGTCGCGCAGCAGGTCGTCCCACCGGTGTACGGCGATCCGCCCGCCCCCGGCCGCCAGCAGCGGGGCCGGGTCAGCACCGCCGACCACCACCACGTGCTCTACAGTGGACATCTCAGGCAACGCCCTGGCCAGCAACGGGATCAGCGTCGAGTCGACCAGCACCACCCGGTCCTCGGCGTGGCTGGCGATGTAGGCCACCTGGTCCGGAAAGAGGCGGATGTTGAGCGTGTGCAGCACAGCGCCCATGCTCGGCACCGCGAAGTAGGCGACCAGGTGCTCGGCGTTGTTCCACATGAAGGTCGCCACCCGCTGGTCACCGGTGACCCCGAGATCGTCGCGGAGCGCGTGCGCGAGCCGGGCGGCGGTCGCACCGACCTCGGCGTACGTCATCCGACGGGAGCCGTCGCCGCGCCAGGTGGCCACCTCGGCGGTGCCGTGCACCGTGCTGCCGTGTTCGAGGATGCGGGAAACCAGCAGGGGCGCGTCCATCATCGTGCTACGCATGGACCACAACCTAGTGTCGCAGCTCACACCTTGACCACCCGGAAGGTAGCCCGATGAGCAGTATCCCGTGGGCCGAGTCGTACCTCGGTCAGCTTCGCGCCCTCGCCGGTGACCGTGTGCTGATGTTCGTCGGCGCCCGAGCCGTGGTACGCGACGCCGCCGGCCAGGTGCTGCTGATCGAGCGCTCCGACAACAGTTACTGGGCGCTGCCGGCCGGCGCGATGGAACTCGGCGAGTCGATCGCCGAGTGCGCGATCCGCGAGGTCTGGGAGGAGACCGGGCTGACCGCCACCGCCGTCACCCCGTTCGCCATGTACACCCACCCGGAGCGCACCTTCACCAACATGTTCGGAGACACCTACCAGCTCTTCGTCGTCGCCTTCCGGGTCGACGCCTGGTCCGGCGAACTGCTCACCAGCACCGACGAGACCACCAACGCCGGCTTCTTCGGGCCCCGGGCGCTGCCCGCGCCGGTCTCCTCCACCGTGCTGGAGACCCTGGACGACCTGGCCGCCTTCGAGCAGACCGGCCAGGTCGTCCTGAAATAGCGAGGGTAAAGCGAGATCGACAAGGGCTCAATCGGATTCGCCGATATCTACTCTGGACTATCGTCCGACATCGGCGAAAAATAGGCAGCGGTCAGCATTTGCCATTCCGGCTCCGGGCCGCCAAGAGAAAGTTCGGGCCGCCGCGAGAAAGTTCGAGAATAATGAGTCACAGTGGTGTTCCGCAGATCCTGAAGTTCCTGCGTACGCTCAACGGTGGTATGACGCAGGAACAGGTCGCCGGACGGCTGAACGTCTCGACGTCCTTGATCGCCAAGTTCGAGACGAGCCGGCTGATACCCATGCCGGACACCGCGAAACGAATAGACGAGCTGTTCGGCAGCGGTGATCTGGTGCAGAGCACGGCAGCCATGGCCAGGAAGTCCGCGTCGCAGGAGTGGTTCCGCGAGTGGCCCGACGTGGAGCGCGAGGCCGTCGCCATTCGGGGGCACGAGGCAAACTACGTGCCCGGCCTGCTCCAGACCGAGGCGTACGCCCGGGCGGTCCTGACCTCCGGGCTGTTCGACGCCGACGAGGTCGAGGCGCAGTTGGCGCTCCGGATGGAGCGCCAGGCTGCGGTGTTCGGCCGCGAGAAGCCACCGGTCTGCACCTTCATCGTCGACGAGTTGGCGCTGATGCGCGGCGAGCCTCGGCCGATGCTGAAGGAACAGTTGGCGCACCTGGTCGAGATGTCGACCCGGCCACTGGTCTTCATCCACGTCGTGCCGCGATCCGCCGGGCTGTATCTCGGGCAGATAGGCCCGCTGGTCCTGGCCTCCCTGCCCGGCGGGGGCGACGTGGCATTCCTCGAAGACCAGGCGGCGGGACGGCTGCTGGCCGAGCCGGACCAGGTCGCCGCGATGGCGCGGGCCTGGGACGCGATACGCTCGGTAGCACTCCCCCGAGACATGTCCCGGGACCTGATCGTGAGGATGGCGAACGAGCTATGACTCCCACCTGGCGAAAGTCGACCCGCAGCAACGCGAACGGCGGCAACTGCGTCGAGGTCGCCGACAACCTTCCCGGCCGCGTACTCGTCCGGGACAGCAAGGACCCGCACGGGCCAGCCCTCACCTTCGGCCCGGCCGCGTGGCGGCACTTCGTGCACGGCGTCGCCGCGCACTGACAGACGGCGTCGCCGCGCGCTGACGCGTCGCCGCGCGCTCACAGCCCCGAGCCGAACGCCCCCGGTGCCCAGCGCGCGGTGCCGGGGGCGTTTGCCGTTGCCGTACCCCTTGAGGGTGGCGCGACCCTCGAAGCGGCACCGCCACGGCCTCAGATCATCGTCTGGGCGTTCGCCTCCATCTCGGTGGCCGCGTCGCCCTTCCGGTCCCGGGCCAGCCCCTCGCCGGAGCCGGCCGGCGGGCCGCCGCGCAGCTCCTGGTTCGGCATCGCCAGGGTGACCGCCACCGCCAGGAACGCGATCAGCCCGGCCACCAGGAAGACGGTGTGCAGCGCGCCGACGAACGACTCCTGGACGGCGGCCCGGATCGGCTCCGGCAGCGCCAGGATCCGGGACGGTTCGTTGACCGAGAACTCCTTGGTGGCCCCGGCGAACTGCGCCCGCTGGTCGGGCGGGAGTTGGGCGATCGCGCCGGGCAGCCGGTCGGCCAGCCCGCCGGAGAGCCCGGCGGTGAGCACCGCGCCGAGGATCGCCACCCCGAACGAGCCGCCGAGGGACCGGAAGAAGGTGGCGGCCGAGGTACCGGCGCCGAGGTCGCGCATCTCGACCGCGTTCTGCGCGGCGAGGATCAACGACTGCATGCAGAGGCCCAGCCCGACGCCGATGATCACCATGTAGACGAAGGCGTTCCAGAGCGGGCTGTCGACCTGCAACTGGGTGAAGAGCAGCATGCCGGCGACCAGCACGATCGCCCCGACCACCGGAAACCACTTGTACCGACCGATCCGGCTGATCGCCCGCCCGGAGAGTACCGAGGTGACGATCACGCCGGCCATCATCGGCAGCATCAGCAGACCGCTGTTGGTCGGCGAGGCGCCCTTGACGATCTGGAGGTAGAGCGGGATGAAGATGATCGACCCGAACATCACCAGGCCGAGGATGAAGCCCGCGCTGTTGGCCAGCGCGAAGGTGGCTCGGCGGAACAGCTTGAGCGGCAGGATCGGCTCGGCGACCCGGGCCTCCTGGACCAGGAAGAGTACGCCGAGCACCGCACCGGCCACGAAGAGCCCGATGATGACCCCGGAGCCCCAGGCGTACTCGTTGCCGCCCCAGCTCAGCGCGAGCAGCAGCGTGCTCACCCCGGCCACCAGCAGGCCGGCGCCGAGCCAGTCGATCGCGTGCTGCCGTCGCTGGAACGGGACCAGCCGCATCACGTGGTAGCAGACGATGAGGGCCACCACCGCCAGCGGCACGTTCAGGAAGAAGATCCACCGCCAGTCGTGCTCGGCGAAGTAACCGCCGACCAGCGGCCCGGCCACCGAGGAGAGCCCGAACACCGCACCGAAGAGGCCCTGGTAGCGGCCACGCTCCCGGGGTGACACCACGTCCGAGATGATGGTGAAGGCCAGCGTCATCAGACCGCCGGCCCCGAGCCCCTGCACCCCACGGGTGATGATGAGCTGGGTCATGTCCTGGGAGAAGCCGGCGGCCAGCGAGCCGACCAGGAACGCCCCGATGGAGAAGAGGAAGACGGGGCGACGACCGAAGAGGTCGGCCATCTTGCCGTACAGCGGGGTCGAGGCGGTCGACGCCAGCAGGTACGCGGTGACCACCCACGAGTAGTGGTTGATCCCGCCGAGTTCGCCGACGATCGTCGGCAGCGCCGTACCGACGATGGTCTGATCCAGTGCCGCCAGCAGCATGCCGGTCATCAGGCCGCTCATCAGCAGCAGGATCTGTCGGTGGGTCAGCGCCGGGCGTGCGCCGTCAGCGGTGGTCATAGTGCCTTCTCCCCCCGTTGGCACAGAAGATGCGTATGGCACAGAAGATGCCTACCGCCAGTCTCGACCTGGTCCACCGTCGGAGCCGCACGAACGCGGACGCTGTGATCGCGATCATGCCCCTCGGCAGGCGCCAGCCGGACCCCACCGCCACGGGGAACATGTGGCGACGAACCCGTTCGGGTCACGTCTCGCGGAAAGTCCTTCCCGGTACGACAGGTGCCAAACCCGCCGTACGGCCACCGTCGCCCGGACGGGTACGGCGGGACCAGGTTTGTCCGGCCGGGCACCGGGGACCCGCGCCACATGGCAACAGACGCAGCGGAACAGCGCCGGTTGGCCTCGGTGGTGGAGAGCTGGCTCGGCAGGGGCGTACTGGTGGTCGGCGACGCCATGCTGGACGAGTGGCGGTTCGCCGAGTCGGACCGGCTCTGCCGGGAGGCACCGGCCCCGGTGTTGACCCTGCGCCGTCGGCTGACCGCGGCCGGTGGCGCCGCGAACACCGCCGTCAACCTGACCGCGCTGGGCGGTCGGGCGTCGCTGGTCGCCCCGATCGGCGCGGACGTCGCCGGTGACGAACTGCACGACTGCCTGGACCGGGCCGGCGTCTGGGACCGGACCATCAGCCAGCCCGGCCGGCCCACCCCGGTGAAACGGCGACTGCTCGCCGCCGACCAGATCCTGCTCCGCGAGGACGAGGGGGACGCCGACGAGACACTGCCGGAGGAGGGCGTACGCCGGATGCTGAACGCGCTCGCCCGGGCGACCGAGGAGTTGCGGGCCGACCAGGACGGCCAGCCGCCGACCCTGGTGGTCTGCGACTACGGCCTCGGCGCACTGCCCGAGGCGGTACGGAGCTGGCTGGTCCGGCACCGCGACTCCTTCGCCACCGTCGCCCTGGACGCGCACGACCTGGCCTACTGGCGTGGACTCGCCCCGACCGTGGTGACCCCGAGCTTCGCCGAGGCGACCCGGCTGCTCAACGAGGCGGTCTCCGCCGGCCCGCCCAGCCCGACGTCGGCGGTCGCCGGCACCCGGGTCAGCGTCGCCGAGGACGGCTCGACGGTCGCCACCGGCGGAAAGGCCGCCCCCGAGAGCGGAAAGCGCGACGTCGAGAGCGGGAAACGCGATGCCGAGAGCGGAGGACACGGCGCGGACGCCGGCAAGGACGCCGAAGGCGGCGCCGCGAGGGAGACCGGCGGCCGGGCCGGAAAGACCGGAGGGTACGCCGGTCGGCCAGCTCCGGCGTTCGCCGCCGGTGGTACCGAGGACGGGGGCCGGGACGGTGACGGTTCCGCCACCCCGGAGGGTACGCCGCCGGGTGGTGCCGAGGGTGGCGGTCCGGTCGGCGGGGACGGCCTCACCGTGACCAGTGACGAGATCGGGGTCTCCGGCGACGACATCGTGGTGGCCGGCGACGAGACGTCGAGTGCCGCCGGTGGACGTCCGGTCGCGGCCGGCGGGGCCAGTCGGGCGCTGGTCGCCCAGGCCCGCCTCGCTGAGCTGCGGGAACGCACCGGTGCCGACGTGGTGGCGGTGACCCTGGACGCCGAGGGCGCGGTGGTGGGCGGTGCCGACGGACGGTCCCGGCGCAGCCACGCGACTCCGGTACCGGCGAGCTATGCGGTCGGCGCCGGTGACGCGTACCTGGCCGCGATGACCCTGGCGCTGGCCGCCGACGCGCCGCTGCCGACCGCCGCCCAGTTGGCCCAGCTCGCCGCGACCACCACCGTCTCGGACACCGGTACCTGTGTCTGCCTGCGGGCGGACCTGCTCGCCGCGCTCGGCTCGGCCAATGACGAACCGGCCCGGATCGTGCTCGACCGGGACGCCCTGGTCGAACTCGTCGAGCGGCACCGGGCCGAGGGGCGGGCGGTCGTCTTCACCAACGGCTGCTTCGACGTACTGCACCGGGGGCACGTGCGCTATCTCGACCAGGCCCGCGACCTCGGCGACCTGCTGGTGGTGGCGGTCAACTCGGACGACAGCGTACGGCGGCTGAAGGGCACGGACCGGCCGGTGAACCCGGTGGAGGACCGGGTGGCGGTGCTCGCCGCACTCTCCTGTGTGGACCATGTGGTGGTCTTCGAGGAGGACTCGCCGACCGCGCTGATCGAGGCGGTCCGCCCCGACGTGTACGTCAAGGGCGGCGACTACCCGCCGGACATGGTCCCGGAGGCGCCCCTGGTACGCCGGCTCGGCGGCCAGGTCCGCACCCTCGGCTACGTACCCGACAAGTCCACCTCGGCCGTCATCGACCGGATTCGCTCCCGCGCCAAGGAGTCGGCACACCCAGCCGACCCGGCACACACAGCCAAGCCGGCACACACAGTCGACCCGGCACAGACAGTCGACCCGGCACACCCAGCCGACCCGGCGCACACGGCCGAGTCCGCGTCGAGCCGGCGGGTGTGAACCGGCCGGCCCGGATCACCCGGCCGCTCGAACCGGGCAGCCGGGAGGACTTCCGGCTGCCCCGGCTGCTGGACATACTGATCCCGACCCGGAACCGTCCCGCCGAACTGGCCGTCACCCTCGCCGGACTGGCCGCCCAGTATTCCGAGGACGCCGGCCGGCGCGGCGACGAACCCGGCCGGGGCACCCGGGGAGCCGGCCAGCACCCCGAGGAGGAGGCTGGCCGGGACGGCAGGGGCGGATTCGGGGTGGTGGTCAGCGACCAGTCCGACGGGGAGCCGGGCTGGGCCGAACCGGCGGCGGCGGCGATGGTGCGGGTACTCCGGCACCGGGGCCATCCGGTGCTGCTCACCCGGCGGCTGCCTCGGCGGGGCCTGGCCGAACACCGCGCCTATCTGCTGGACGCCTCGACGGCCCGGTACGTGCTCTTCCTCGACGACGACGTCTGGCTCGAACCCGGTACCGTCGACCGGCTGCTCACAGCGATCCGGGAACTCGACTGCGGTTTCGTCGGCAACGCGGTGCACGGACTCTCCTATCTGGACGACGTACGCCCGGAGACGCACCGGCACTACGCCGAGTGGGACGGCCCGCCGAGGCCGGAACGGCTCCGCCCCGGCACGCCGGAGTGGGACCGGGCGCAGATCCACTCGGCGGCGAACCTGCTGCACGTCACGGCGGCGCGACGGCTGCCGGCCGGGCAGTGGCGGGCGTACAAGGTCTCCTGGATCGGCGGGTGCGTGCTCTACGACCGGTCCCGGCTGCGCGCGGCGGGCGGGTTCGACTTCTGGACCCGACTCGACCCGGGGCACCAGGGCGAGGACGTGGCCGCCCAGCTCGCCGTACAGGCCCGGTACGCCGGAGCCGGCGTCCTGCCCAGCGGGGCGTACCACCTGGAGGCGCCGACCACGGTGACCGAGCGGACCATGGAGGCGTGGGAGGTCACCGAGCGGACCACGGAGGGGTGGGAGGCCACCGAGCGGGGGACCTTGGATGCGTGGGAGGTCACCGCGCGGTCAGATCGGCCACCGCCGACAGCACCTCCACCACCGGTACGTCGGTGACGAAGGAGACCCGGTGCGGGCAGGCCGGACCGCCGCCGCCCCGGGCCGGATAGATCTCCCGGCTACAGTCCCGGCCGCAGACCGGGCAGTTGAGGGTCCACGAGGCGATCGGCCGGTGCCGGGCGCGCAGCGGTACCGCACAGTTGATCAGGTTGCCGACCCAGAAGATGCCGACCGTCGGAGTGTCCAGCGCGGCGGCGACGTGCACCGGACCGGTGTCGTTGGCCACCACCACCTCGCAGCCGGCGTAGCAGCCGATCAGGCCGCCCAGCGACAGGTCGCCGACCACCGAGCGGACCGGCTGCCGGGCCGCCGCCACCACCTGGTCGGCGAGGTCCCGCTCGTCCGGGGTACCGGTCACCAGCACCTCGTACCCGTCGGCGGCCAGTTGGTCGGCGACCTCGGCGAACCGGTCCGCCGGCCAGCGGCGGCGCGGATCGCTCGCCCCGGGGTGCAGGGCGATCCGGGGGCGCACCGGTTCGCCGAGCACCATCCGTGCCTCGGCCAGGTCCGCCTCGGTCGCCGCGAGCCGGGGCACCAGGCCGGTCGGGCCGGCGCCGACCAGGCCGGCGACCTCCAGGTAGCGGACCACCTCGGGCTGGTAGTAGACATACCGGAGCCACCGGTCCAGCGGCGGCGCGTCCTCGCTGCGCAGGCCGGCGGTCACCCGGGCACCGAGCGCGGCGACCAGCGGGTTGGAGTTGGCCCCGCCGCCGTGCATCTGGAGCGCGATGTCGAACCGCTCCCGGCGGGCGGTGTCGAGGAACCGGGCCATCGAATCCGCCGACGGCTCGGGCTCCTCCGGCCCGGCCACCCGGATGCCGGGCGCGGGCGGCACCACCAGTACCCGGTCGACCGGTCCGGGCCGGTCCCGGAGCAGCCGCTCGTGCCAGGGTGCGCCGATCAGTACCAGCTCGGCGTCCGGATAGCTGGCCCGCAGCGCGTCGAGCGCCGGCAGCGCGAAGACGAAGTCGCCGAGCGCGTTGGCCCGGAGTACCGCGATCCGCTCGACGTCACCGACCAGATCGCGCACCTTGCCGATCATCGGGTACGGGTCCGCCGCCCGCTCAGCCCGTGAACCCGGGACCCGGGGTACCGGCGGCGATGTCCGGCCGGTGCAGTTCCCGGTCGGCGGCCGGGTCCACGGCCACGGGCCGGATGCGGGCTCCGGCGGTACCCCCGGCGCGCTGGCCCGGGTCGAACCGCCGGCTGCCGATGGTGATGGTCCGGCGACCCGGCCGGGCTGCCTTCGGCATCGTGACGGTGAGCAGTCCGTGATCCATCACGGCGTCGATCCGGTCCGGGTCGACCGGTGCCGGCAGGTGCACCCGGTGCTCGAAAGAGCGGGTCTGCGATCCGCTGCCGACCATTCCGTGGTCGGCGTTGACCTCGGCCTCGGAGCGGGCCCGGATGCACAGCTCGCGGTCGTCGAGTTCCAGGGCCACCTCCTCCGGGGCCACCCCGGGCAGCCGGGCCACCACCGTCCAGCCGCCGTCGCTCGGGGTCAGCTCGACCTCGGATTGCCCGTTCCGGCCTCCGACCAGCGCGGAGCCGACCAGCCGGCCGAGTTCGGCGCGGAGCGCCTGCAACTCACCGAACGGATCCCAACCCCGGTCTCCGGTGCCACGTCCTGGCTCAGCCATGCCGCCGTGTTCCCTCCCGTCGGGTCCTGCCACTCGTCCGATCCACCGCCCGCCACCCGCAGACCCCGCGCCGCACGGCGCGGACCGCAGGCTGGCGGCACGATCCCGGATACCCGCCCACGGGCCGGTCAACGCCTCCGCAGCCCGACCGGTGCGCGTCCGCACCGTCAGACCGGCCGCTGGCCCGGGATGGCCGCGGCCGGGCTGCCGGCCACGCCGGAGGACTGCCGGACGTGCCGGTGGTCACGCCGGAGGACTGCCGTAGCCGTGGCCGCGCCGGAGGAGTGCCGGACGTGCAGGTGGTTCCGGTTGTCCGCCGAGGGTCACCGCTCCTCGGGTCGGTCGGCGGACGCGGCGGCGGTGGTCCGGGGACGCAGCGAACTCGGCGCGTTCAGGTCGGCCTCCGGGTCCACCCCGACGCCGAGCCGGTCCACCAGTTCGCCGCCGAGCCAGGCGCCGACGGCCAGGCCGGCGATCGCCACCACCTCGATCGCGACCAGGGCACCGCCGGCCGTCCGGGTGTACGCGGCCAGCCGCACCACGAAGACCGCGGCGAAGAGCAGCAGTACGGCGATGTTGGTCGCGGCGTGCGCCACCCCCACCCGCTTGGCCCGGGTCCCGGCCGGTATGGCCAGCAGGTCCACCGCGCCGGCCAGCACCGCGAGTATCCCGCCGATCAGGCCGACCAGGATGTTCCAGTACGCCAGCTCGCCGAGGAAGGTCGGGCCGCCGGCCACGTCGATGATGTCGAAGATCGTGGCGGCCACGAAGAGGGCGATCGGGAACATCACCAGCATCGGATGGACCGGGTGCCCGAGCACCTTGAGTCTGCTCTCCATGATCGTCGCCTTCCAGGCTCAAGCGGATGCCGGCGCTCGCAGCACACGCCAACGCGCCGGTAATACGGGTCCGCACGCTGCCGACGCCGTACCCGAATTGTCCGTCCTCAAACCCTCCGTACCGAGGTGATCCGCTATTTCGGGGGTGAATGGTGGTGCCGGCGGTTCCTCGGGTGCAGGGCCAGCGCCCGCCAGTCGGAGATGACCACGCCGAGCAGCACGGCGTTCACGATGGAGAGGATCAGCAGCGGAGCGAGGAACATCATCGGCGGGCCGAGCAACACCAGCACGCCGAAGCCGATCAGCCGGGACCGGGCCACGCTGCCCAGCACCCGGTACTCGAAGACTGCCCGGGCGAGCAGGAACAGCGCGGGTCCGACCATGATCGCCGCGACCTTGGGCGAGGTGGTCCGCCCGAACGGGTGGTCGATCACGATGTGGTCGCCGACCGCCGACACCACCACCCCGGCCAGCATCAGCAGGTGGGCGTAGGACGCCGAACGGCCGATCCGGACCGGGTCGGCGGCCGACCGGATCGCCTCGCCCATCAGCGCGCCGCCCCGGTGGAAGTAGATCAGCCAGAGCAGTACCGCGCCGACGAACGCGGACACGAAGGCGATGGTCCGGTTGATGGTGAAGTCGCCGCTCTCCAGTGCCGCGCCGGCGACCAGGATCAGCTCGCCGAAGGCGATGGTGAGAAACTGGAAGTACCGGGTCGACAGGTGCTCGCCGGCCACGGTCCACTCGGAGACCCGCTGCCGGCCCAGGCCCGGGGCCGGATACTGGAGCATGTCCGCCGAGTAGTCGATCGCCACGGCGACGATCCACAGCGCGCCCCGCAGCGGGTCCTCGGTGAACGCCCCGGCGATCCACGGTATGGCGGAGACGAGATACCAGAAGAGGATCCGGAGGATTCGGTGCCGGGCCTCCCGCCCCCGGACGATCAGCAGCAGGTAGATCCCCCGGACGATGTGCACCCCGACGTACGCGCTGGCGAAGACCAGGTCACGGTCGCCGTACGCCTCCGGCAGGGCGGCGGCCAGCAGCAGGCTGCCGAGCATGGTGCCGACGATCAGGATCTGGATCGACGGGCGGGACGGGTCGAACCGGGCGACCACCCAGGCGGTGGCGGACCAGGCCCACCAGACCGCGAGCAGCAGTACGGTCATCCGGAACGCGCCGGCCCAGGTGAGGTCGCCGACCAGCTCTTGGGTGAGCTTGGTGAGCGCGAAGACGTACACCAGGTCGAAGAAGAGTTCGACGAAGGCCGGCCCGTACAGCCCGCCGCCCTCGCGCGTCGACCGCCGGTCCCCGTCCGTAGCCATCAGCCCGCCCCCGCCCAGCTTCCCAGGCGCGCGGCGGGTCGCGGGCGGGGTTTGGCGGAGCCGGCCCGGACCCGGCCCTGCCCGGACCCGCTGTCACCCGAAGCCGGCCTGCCCCAGACCCCCCGTTGGCCGGACCCCCGTTGCCTGGACCCGGCCCCGCCTGGACCCGGCCCCGCCTGGACCCGGCCCCGCCTGGACCCGGCCCCGCCTGGACCCGGCCCTGCCCGGAGTCGGCCTTGCCTGGAGCCGGCTGATCAGCCCTGGGCGCAGCGCTCACGCAGGGTCGGCACACCGTCTCCGGTCAGCTCGTCGCAACAGTCGCTCCGTCCGGTCATCGCCATCACCAGCGCCACGGTGCGGCCGGAGACCACCGGCCCGGAGCCGGCGGCGAACGGCCCGTCGGTCGCGGCGAGGCGTAGCCCGCCGACCCGTCCCTTGGCGAGGACGACAAGGTCGGATCCGTGGTAGTACTCGGCCAGCCGGGTGACCGTGCCGATCGGGTAGTCGCGCCGGATGCCCAGCGGCCGTCGGATGTCCTCGCCGTGCACGATCACCTCGCCGAGCATCGCGATCGTCGGCAACGGCGGTTTGGTGGTGCTGGTGACGGTCGCGCGGAACCGCTCCAGCGTCTCCGCCGGGCTGGCGCCCATCTGCTCGGCCAGCCGCATCGCGACCTGCCGGTCGAAGTCGAACCGGCAGCGGATCACCCCTGCCAGCCAGCGCAGCGGGCCGAGGCTGGCCCCCGCCGTCAGGTGCGCCAGCACCTCCCGTACGGACAGTCCGGCGCAGAGCGAGGGGGTGGCCCACTGGTCGTCGGTCAGCCCGGTCAGGTCGGCGGCCAGCGCCGCCCGCTCGGCGTACACCAGCTTCCAGAGGTCGGTCTGCGGGCTCGGATCGGTCATGGGAGGGCCTCCTGACGGAACGGTCGGTGCGAGGGATCTGCGGGCCGGTTTACGGGTCGGCCGGAGATGGGACTGTCAGGCCGGGCCGGAATCGTCGCCCCGGTGGAGCAGAATTTCGGTTGTGAGCGACCTCTCCCCGGCCCGGTCCACCGACACCCGCAGTGGCAGCGGCACTGACAGCGGCAGCGGTGACGCCGACCTGCGCGATGCCCGGGACGGGGACGACGCGGCGTTCAGTCGGCTGGTGGCACCGCTGCGGCCGGAACTGCACGCGTACTGCTATCAACTGCTCGGCTCGGCGCACGACGCCGACGACGCCGTCCAGGACGCCCTGCTCCGGGCCTGGCGCGGACTGGCCGGCTTCGAGGGCCGGGGTTCGCTGCGATCCTGGCTCTACACCGTGGCCACCCGCACCTGCCTGGACATCGTCCGGGGTCGGAGCCGGCGGGCGCTGCCGGTGGACCTCGGCCCGGCCGGCGAGCGGGTCGTACTGGACTCCGCCGCGCCGTCGACCGAGGTCGGCTGGCTGGGCCCGTACCCGGACGCGGACCTCGCGGGCGGCCCGGCCAGCCCGCACGCCCGGTACGAGCGGCGCGAGGCCGTCGAACTCGCCTTCGTCGCCGCCCTGCAACACCTGCCGGGCAACCAGCGGGCCGTACTCCTGCTCTTCGACGTGCTCGGCTTCTCCGCCGCCGAGATCGCCGACCTGCTCGGCACCTCTGCGACCTCGGTGAACTCGGCCCTGGCCCGGGCCCGCCGGCTCCTCGCCGCCAGACTGCCCGCCACCACCCAGCAGCGGACCCTACGGCTGATCGGCGACGACCGGGTACGAAAACTCGCCGCCGGCTTCGCCGACGCGCTGGAACGCCACGACACCGACGCGCTGATCGCGCTGCTGACCGAGGACGTCACCTGGTCGATGCCGCCGCTGCCACACTGGTACGCCGGCCTTCCGGCGGTCGCCGAATTCGCCCGCGAGGTCCCGATGGGCCGCTGCCCGAGCTGGCGTACCCGGATCGTCAGCGCGAACGGCCAGCCGGCGGTGGCCTGTTACGTCGGGCCGGACGCCGCCGCCCCGCACGCCGCCTGGTCGATCACGGTGTTGACCCTGCGCGGCGATCGGATCGCCGGGCTCATCTCGTTCCTCGACGCCGCCCATGTGACACGGTTCGGCCTGCCCGCCGTACTGCCCTGACGAACCGGCCCGTGCCCGTCCGAGATCACCGAAGGCCGGACCGTCTGGTGTATGAACTCAGGCCAGATTTCTCCACGTCGACCTCCACTGGCAGCGACCGCGCGCCGATGTCTCGTCGCCAGCCCCGCTCGCTCGTCGGGCCTTCCCGGCGCAGTGCGATCGGCTATCTCTCGGGAGGCTTCCTGCGACCCAGCCGTCGCCGCAGCCGCGTCTTGGAGAACTGCACCACGTTACCGACCAGCGCCTGATCAGGTGCCGCCACGGTGTATCCACGGGCCTGTAGTTCGGCAACGGCAGTTGACGGGTCCCGGCGGACCGCAGCCGCCAACTGCCTGCGGCGGAAGTCGTCCCGGCTCCTCTCCAACACCGGCTTCCAGCCTGCTTGGGGTTCGAGGATGTCCTCGGCGATCAACGCCTCGATGATGTCTTCGAGTGCGACCCGGTAGCGGCGGCCACCAACCGGAAGATGCAGCTTGCTGACGCTCCCTCCGCTCTTGCCGGACGCCAGGAGAAGCTCGTCCCAAGCCTCCCCAGAGGCGAAGATCTGGAGATGAGCGTCCGGATATCCGATCTTGTCCCGCTCGTAGTCGTAGTGGAACAACTCCAGGGCCGGCTTGCCGGCGGACACCAGGAAGTTGGATTTCTTGACCGTCAGGTAGCCGTCACCGTCAAGAAAGACCTGGCCAGAGACGGTGAGCCAGCATGGCACGCCGCCACGAGTTCTCATCGGAATCGGTTGAGGACGCTGACCTCGACGCAACTCGGTGCCAAAGACCACCATGCCGTCCGGGCGTTCGAGGATGCCGACGAACGCCCCCTCGCACACCGTGCGGTTCAGCATGTTGATGAGGTCTTTGGCGAACCGCTCGGCAACCTTGCCCGGTTCGCTCCGGCTCACCCGATCATCGTCCAGAGGACAAGCGCCTCGGGCGACCGGAAGTCACGCCTCGCGGCCTGACCGGCCAGTTCTTCGTACGTCAACCCGAGTTCGTCAAGCTGACGTTGGACGAACGCGTCCCACTCCTGACGAGAGGGCTGCCAGGTGCAGGCGTCGTCCTGCTGTGCAGAAGCAGCAAGCGGCGGGGTCATCTTGTTGACCTTCCAGGCGGATGGCGGATCCTGGTTGGTGCTTCCCAGCGTACTGTCGCCAGCGACAAGATCACTTCTGGTTACCCTTGCCATGCCGTAAGTAACTGCCGGTCGGGCCCGACGTTACCGGCTCGGTGAGTTCAGTCAACCCGACAACCGGCGCTCTCCCGCCGGCCGACCTGGGTAACCGCACTGGACCTCACGGAGAGATCGCCCCCGCTCGGGCGAAGGTTGCCTGCTCAGAAGGGCCAAGGTGGAGCCGTCGAGGGGTTCGACGTCGAGCCGCACCGGGAGACCAACAGCCGGAAGGTCGCGAAGCCGACCGATCCCCAGAGTAGGTAGCTGGCTCACTTTCTGGGATCGCGTCCGAGGCAGTGCCCCGAGCACGGAGGAGACCTGGTCGATGCTCAGCGGCAGCGGGGTCACCTCGATGATCTTGCTCCGCCGCGCCGGTCCGCCGATCATGCCGATCGACAACGGCGGTACGAACGCTGAAGCGGTGCCCTGCGATAGACATCGGCCAGGGCACCGCTTCGGCTGAGCCGCCTGACGGAATCGAACCGTCGACCCAAGTTTCTCGACCACTGTGCCGCCAGGCTTGTCATTGAACCTTTTTCAACCTGAACCGCGCGGCACATGCGCCCCGCCTTCCACCTGCGGCCACCACGGACCGCAAGGGGAGGTTGAAAAAGGTTCATTGATGGTCAGTTCTTGATCGGCAGAATTCAGCTGCCCTCGGGGAACAGAGCGGCGTACCGGGTCAGGTACAGCGGCCATCCTTCATCGTGGGCAACGCCATCGCTGACGGACTGCCAGCCAGGGCCATGCCGGTCGAGCTGGCGATGTTCCAGCTCCACCCGGGTACGCTGCGGGGTCTCGGCGATGAACCGCACCTCGACCTCGCTGGTGAGGTCCGGATCGGTCTCGACCTGCCACTGCGGGCTGATGTCCCAACTGAACACGACCCGGTCGGGTGGTTCGTAGGCCAGTACCCGCGCCCAGCGGCACTCGCTGCCATCCACGCCCCGGTCGTAGATGTGACCGCCGACCTTCGATTCGAAGACGGTCTCGGCGATCGCCGCACCGAGCAGGTTGTGCTCCGGCGGCTTGAAGTCGCCGAACCGCTCGGTGAACACGGTGAAGGCCCGCTCGATCGGCGCCTCGACGACGATCTGCCGGCGAACCACAGCCGTTGCTTCGGTCATGACTTCTCCTCGTTCGGTTGTTCCACGACGTCCTGATAGCTGTCCAGCGCGCGGTTCCAGAACGTCTCAAGTTGGTCGCGCAACGCGGCCACGCCCGCCGGATTGAGCCGATAGACCCGCCGCGTGCCGGCCGCGCGATCGGTGACCAGCCCGGCGTCCTTGAGTACCTTCAGATGCTGGGATACCGCCGGCCGGCTGATCGGCAACACGTCGGCGAGTTCGCCGACGGCCCGCGGTCGCTCAGCCAGGCACGCGACGATGGCGCGCCTGGTCGGATCCCCCAAAGCATCAAAGCCGTCGACAGCTTGGTAAGCATCCACGAACGGTAAGCTACGACTTACGGATGCCCTCAGTCAAGACCGCCGACCCGACAGAGGAACCTTCGCCGCCAACACCTGGCCGCCAGACACCGGAACGACATCCCGCAATCCCCGCGCGACCGTCGAACCCGATCGCCCACCGGCATGCGTCGGGGTTTTCCGGGGCGACTCAAGACCACATAGATAAACATGAGGCCCTGACCGGCGTTCCCGCTGGTCAGGGCCTCAACCCTGGAGCCGCCTGACGGAATCGAACCGTCGACCTACGCATTACGAGTGCGTCGCTCTGACCGACTGAGCTAAGGCGGCAACGCCGGCAAGTGTACGACACCGGGCGCCGGCCCGGCTCGGGGGTTTCCCGGCAGCGCGCTCCGGTACGGCGGTCGGACCCGGGCCGAAGCTCCGCCACCGCCCCGAACGGTCAGCAGGCGGACAGTGTGGTTCGACGCCCGTCCCGACTAGGCTGCCATCGATGACCGATCACCAGGCGCCGCCGATTCCGGCGCAGCCGGCGGCCCCACCCCGCCCCGGCAGCCTCGATCCGCGTGAACTCGGCTTCACCCCGCAGCGCCCGGTGCCCTGGCTGGCGCCGCTGCTGCTGATCAGCACCGGGCTGCGTACCCTGCTGGCGCTGCTCTTCGGTGCGTACCTGGACAAGCGGGAGTTGCAGAACTCGCTGCCCGGGATGGTGACCCGGCAGGTCGGCCCGGACGGCGATCTGTGGCTGGACTTCGTGGCCGATCTGGGTGACGGGTTCAACGCCACCTACTCGGTCGCCTACCTGCTCACCCGGCCCGAGTTGGAGGTCGGTGGGCACCGGCTGCCACGTGGCCAGATGCTGCTGATGGGTGGCGACCAGGTCTATCCGACGGCCAGCGGCGAGGCGTACGAGAACCGCTGCAAGGGCCCCTACCAGGCGGCCCTGCCGCAGCCACCGGCCGACGGCCCGGCTCCGGTGCTCTACGCCGTCCCCGGCAACCACGACTGGTACGACGGCCTCACCGCCTTCCTCCGGCTCTTCGTCCGCTCCCGGGACGACAACGTCGGCGGCTGGCGTACCCCGCAGAGCCGCTCCTACTTCGCCGTCGAGTTGCCGGCCGACTGGTGGCTGTTCGGACTGGACGGGCAGTCCGGGGTCTATCTCGACGACCCGCAACTGCGCTACTTCGAGGAGGCGGCGAAGGGGCTCACCGCCGAGTCTCGGGTGATCATCGCGGTGCCGGAACCGAGCTGGGTCAAGGCCGTCGACAAGCCCCACGAGTACGACACCATCGACTATTTCATCCGTACCGTGGTCGCGCCGACCGGTGCCCGGGTGCGGCTGCTGCTCTCCGGCGACCTGCACCACTACGCCCGGTACACCGGACCGGACCGCGACCTGGTCACCTGCGGTGGCGGCGGCGCCTACCTCTATCCCACCCACAAGCTGCCGGGCCGCATCGAGGTACCACCGAAGGACACCCTGGTCCGGCGGGCCAGCACCAGCCAGTCGTACGAGCTGGCCGGCCGCTATCCGGACGCGGCCCGGTCCCGGCGGTACGGCTGGGGCATCTTCGGCCGGCTCCCGCTGCGCAACCCGGGCTTCATGACCCTGCTCGGCGGGTTGCACACGCTGCTGATGCTGGCCATGGCCGGGGTGGCGGCCCCGCGCTCCGAGGAGGCGGCCCAGCGGCTGTTCAGCATCCCGCTGGCCATCATGCTGCTCGTCACGCTGGTCGGCGCGGTCTTCTTCGCCAAGCCGCCCAGCGCCAGCGGCAAACGGCACGCCCGGCACTGGATCCTCGGGCTCTGTCACGGCATCGCGCAGATCGGACTGGCCGCCGCCGGTACCTGGCTCTGGCTCCAGCTCTTCTTCCACGCCTGGCCGTGGCCGCTACCGGTGGTCGCGGCGGCGGTGGTCTACG
Organism: Plantactinospora mayteni; assembly: GCF_016862935.1. Taxonomy (GTDB): domain Bacteria; phylum Actinomycetota; class Actinomycetes; order Mycobacteriales; family Micromonosporaceae; genus Plantactinospora; species Plantactinospora mayteni. The sequence continues at coordinate 139,129 of NZ_BONX01000048.1, read as the reverse complement.
GGCCGATCGCCGGCCTGGTGGCCAGCCAGCTCACCGCGCTCTATCTGCTGGTGGCCGGCTCGTTCGGGGTCAACCTCAACGAACTCTTCGCCGGGCAGGGCATCGAGGACGCCAAGTGCTTCCTCCGGCTGCACATCGCCGCCGACGGTACGCTCACCGGCTACCCGATCGCGGTGGACAAGATCTGTCGCCGTTGGCAGGCCGAGCCGGTCGGTACCCCGGACGCGGCCTGGCTGACGCCGAGCCAGCCGCTGCCGTTCCGGCTCGCCGAACCGCCGTTCACGCTCCGCTGACCCGGCCGACCCACCAGCGTCTCCGCCGACGAGCCCCGGCCAGGACGGGAGTCAGCCGGCGTAGTGCTCGTCGTGGGCCTTGCGCGGGCCGCAGACCGAGGCGCGGCTGCACGAGCAGCGTGACCCGTCGGCGTCCATCCGGACCACCACGGAGTCGCGCGGCACGCTGTGCGCGACCACCCGACCGGATCCCTCCGGAGTGGAGACCCGGGACCCGACCGCCGGTGCCGACGCCTGGAACTGCTGATAGAGCGGATGCTCGTACTTCAGACAACACATCAGCCGGCCGCAGGCGCCGGAGATGCGCAGCGGGTTGAGCGGCAGCTCCTGGTCCTTGGCCATCCTGATCGTCACCGGCTCGAAGTCGGTCAGGAAGGTGGCACAGCAGAGGTCACGCCCGCAGGAGCCGATCCCGCCCTGCACCCGGGCCGAGTCCCGGGCGGAGAGTTGGCGCAGCTCGACCCGGCAGTGCAGGGTGGCGCCCAGGTCGCGGACCAGCGACCGGAAGTCGACCCGGTGTGGCGCGGTGAAATAGATGGTGGTCCGCGATCCGCCGGGCCCGCTCGGCGTCGACTCGACGACGTGGTCGACGGCGACCACCTTCATCGGCAGCCCGTGCTCCCGGATCAGCCGCTTCGCGGCGACCTTCGCCTCGGCCTTCCGCTTGCGCAGCATCTCGTCGCGGCGCAGGTCCTCGTCGCCGGCCAGCCCGGCCAGCCGGGGGAAGCCGCTGGTGTCGTCCGACACCCACTGCGCGGCCCAGACGCATTCCGCCACCTCGGTCCCCTCGTCGGTGGGGACCAGCACCCGGTCGCCGACCGCTGGCCGCAGCTCGCCCGGGTCGAGGTAGTAGAGGCGGCCGTAACGGTTGAAGCTGACCGCGCACAGCATGCCCATGCGCTCACCCTACGACGGATCCGACCATCCGCAGAACCTCGTCCATACGTTGCCGGCTCGACTCGTTCGTGTGTTGCCGGCTCGGCAGGCGACCGCCGCTCGGATCGCCGGTCGGGAGGAAGGGCGATCGATCCGTCACAGGACGATCCGGCCGCCGTCGGGGCGTACCGGTGCCGCGTCCGGAGGGCGATGGTCGAGGAAGTCGAGCTGCGCCGCCCAGCGCTGCGGCAGCGCCTCCGCCCGGTCGTACGCCTCGGCGACCGTGGCCAGGATCCGGGCGCCGATCTCGGCGGCGGCGGACTCGACCGGCAGTCCGCCGGGCAGGACACCGGACGGCGGAGTGCCGGGCAGGACACCGGACGGCGGAGTGCCGGGCACGACACCGGACGGTGCCGACGCGTACCGGCCCGGTCGGGCCGTCACCACGGCCACCGCCTCCGCCGAGCCGAGCACGTCGGCGAGGGTACGGGCCAGCGCGTACCGGGTGTCGGCGATCCACCCGGCGACCGCCTCGGCGTACGCCGCCGTCGCCTCCGCCCGCCCCGCCAGGTCGGTCAGGTGCCCCGCCACCCCACTGCGGTGTGCCGCGTACGCCTCGGCGGCCGGGCCCTGCCACGAGCCGCCGTCGGCCAGCACCGCCCCGACCTCGTGGTAGGTCCGGCGCAGTTCCGCGCTCACCTCGGCGGCGCCGGCCAGCGCCCCGGGCCGCAGCCCGAGCACCGCCCGCACGGCGTCACCGGGCAGCACCCGGACCCGGCGCAGCAGTGGCCAGATCCGGTGCCGGTCCGGCGCACCAGCGGCGGCGAGGACGTCGTCGACCCGCCCGGACAGCGCGACGGCCGGCTCGGCGAGCTGGTCGAGGACGTCCATCACGCCTCCTCCGGCCGCCGGTGGTACGCCGCCGCGTCGCTGTCGGCGTATCCGGTGGCGGCGACCCGCAGCGCGGTGCCGGTGTCGGTCAGCCGCTCGGCCGTGGCCAGCAGCTCCCGGGCCCGGTTGTCGAGCGCGGTCGACCACTGCCGGTGCAGGATCCCACCGACCTCGCCGAGCCGCCCCGGCTCGTCGGCGGCGAAGGCGCTGCCGTCCGGCCCGGCGTACGGCAGCCGGCGCGCGAGGTCGGCGAGGCTGCCACCGGCGGTGTCGAGCCGGCCGGCGAGGTCACGGAGGCCGTCCACTCAGTCCTCCATCAGTCGGCGGTACTCGCCGAACGTCTCGGTGTAGAGCTTCTCCCGGGCCCACCGGGCGGCGTCGTCGGCGGCCGTGATGGCGGCCTTGACCGACCGGGCCACGTCCGGCCCGGTACGCACCTGCGGCGCGCCCAGGAACCGCAGGTCGTCGACCGCCCCGTCGGCGGTGACGATCAGCTCGACCAGCCCGTCCGGGGAGCGGACGATGACCTGCACCCGCCGGATCGCCTCGTCGAACTCGGCCCGCAGCGTCTCGATGCGCCGATAGCGCTCGATCGCCTCCTCGACCCACGACTGGTCGATCTCCCGCGCCACCGGCAGGTCCTCCCGCTTCCCGACGCGACCGCCGTCGAGACGGTTCACCGAATGTGCCACCTTCGCTGCGCTACGGCACCGAACCGTACCGGGCGACCTACCCGAAGGGAACCCTTCGCCCCAAGATCTCCCTGATCAGGACGGAACTCCCGGGCGGTCCGGAATCAGCGGCCGGCCACGACGGTCGGTCCGGCAGGGCTGCGGAAGTCGCGACGGTGCCGCTCAGCCGCGCCAGAGGGCGAGCATCATCGCCTCGACGGCGATCCGTGGCTTGACGTTGGTCTCGATCGCCGTACGGCAGCCGAGCACCGCCTCCAACCGGCGCAGGGTGCCCTCGGCGGTCCACTTCCCGGCGGCCGAGTTGGCCATCCCGGCGACGTCGGTGTGCACCGGCTCGACCGGGGCACGCAGCGAGCGGGTGAGTACGTCCCGATAGAAGCCGGCCAGGTCGACCAGGGCCCGGTCCAGCGCGTCCCGCTGGGCCCGGGTGGCCCGGGACTTCTGCCGGCGTTCGAGGTCCTTGAGCTGGCCGGCGGCGCCCCGGATCGCGCCCGCCGCGCCCCGCCCGGTGCCCCCGGCGCCCAGCGCGGTCTCCAGCGCGGCCCGCTCGGCCGTGTCGGCCTCGGCCACCGCTGCCGACGCCTCGGCCTCGGCCGCCTCGATCAGCGCGGAGGCGGCGTCGAAGCAGGCACCGACGCCGGTCAGTTTGCGCGGCAGGGCGAGTACCGCCTCCCGCCGCTTGCGCGCGTCCGGATCCCCGGCCAGCCGGCGGGCCCGGCCGACGTGTCCCTGGGCCGCCGCTGCCGCCCAGGCCGCCACGTCGGGCGCGATGCCGTCCCGATCCCGGAGTACGGCCGCCACCGCCTCGGCCGGCGGCTGGCGCAGCGCCACCACCCGGCATCGCGAGCGGATGGTCACCGAGATGTCGTCCGGGTGCGTCGACGGCGTGCAGAGCAGGAAGACGGTACGCGGCGGCGGCTCCTCGATCGCCTTGAGCAGCGCGTTGCCGGCCGCCTCGGTGAGCCGGTCCGCATCCTCGATCACGAGTACCTGCCAGCGTCCCCCGCTCGGCGTGCTGGCCGCCCGCAGCACCAGGGCCCGCATCTCGCCGACCCCGATGGAGAGTCCCTCCGGCACCACGAACCGTACGTCGGCGTGTGTCCCGGCGAGCGTCGTGTGGCAGCCGGCGCACTCGCCGCAGCCGGTGCCCCGCTGACATTGCAGGGCCGCCGCGAACGCCCGGGCCGCGACCGACCGCCCCGAGCCGGGTGGTCCGGTGAAGATCCAGGCGTGCGTCATCGCACTGCCGGCACCGGCCGCGTCCGGGGTACCGGCGGCTCGGTCGACCTCGACCGCCGGGTCGGTCGGACCCGTGCCGTCGACGGAGACCAGCTCGGCGACCGCGGCGGCCCGGATCGCCTCCGCGGCGGCGGCAGCCCGGCGGAGCAGGTCGACCGCCTCGGGCTGCCCCACCAGGTCGGCGAAGACATCGGACATCAGGGGCGCCGTTCGAGTTCGACCCCGCCCGCCGCGCCACCAGCGCGCTCCTGCCCAGCCCGGCCCGGCCGCTCCGGCTCTGCGACCGCCTCGGTGGCGACCTCGGTGGCGACCGACAGGTCCGCCCGGGTGTGCAGCTTCGTCTCGGCCCGCAGTTCGGCTTCGGACAACACCGGTCGGGTCGAGACGTCCGGCGGGTTCGCCGGCTCCGGATGGCCGGTCGCGTCCTGGTCGGCGAGCATCCCGGTGACCCGCTCGGCCACCGCCGCCGCCAGGTCGTCGGCCGGGCGGGAGGCGTCGAGCACCAGGTAGCGCTTCGGGTCGGCGGCGGCCAGGTCGAGGAAGGCGTACCGGACCCGGTCGTGGAAGTCGATCGACTCGCCCTCCAGCCGGTCCGGGTCGCCGCCCCGGGCGTCCACCCGGGCCAGGCCGGTCCGGGGCTCGATGTCGAGCAGTACCACCAGGTCGGGCTTGAGGCCGCCGGTGGCCCAGGAGGAGAGCCAGGAGACCTCCTCGACCGGCAGGGTCCGGCCGGCGCCCTGGTAGGCGAGGGACGAGTCGACGTACCGGTCGCTGACCACCACCGCGCCCCGGGCCAGCGCCGGGCGGACCACCGTGGCGACGTGGTGGGCCCGGTCGGCGGCGTAGAGCAGCGCCTCCGCCCGGGGCGCGAGCGCGTCCGGGCCGGTGGTCCGGCCGAGCACCAGGCCGCGGATCTGCTCACCGATCCCGGTCGCGCCCGGCTCCCGGGTCACCACCACCTCGTGGTGTTGCCGGCGTAGCGCCTCGGCCAGCCTGCTCACCTGGGTCGACTTGCCGGCGCCCTCACCGCCCTCGAAGACCACGAAGGCACCGGTCGAGGCGAACGGCTCGGCCGGAAAGAGCGGACGCCCCCGGATCGATCCCCAGAGGTCGGAGAGCACCGGTACGCCCGGCTTGTCGTCCATCTGGCGGAACGCCTTGATCCCGGTGAGGATGCCGGCCGCACCGGCGACCAGCAGCAGCAGTCGGGTCGAGGAGACCGAGATGCCCAGGTCGGCGATGCGCAGTTGCCGGGAACCGCCGACGCCGACCAGCAGGCTGCTCACCGAGATGGCCAGGATCAGCACCAGCCTGGTACCGGTCTGCACCACGGCGAAGACCCGGCCGCGTACCTCGTCGGCGATCTCCCCGCCGAGCAGCGTGGTACCGGACAGGAAGGCCATCCCGGCGCCCGCGCCGACCAGTACCGCGCCGAGGATCGCCATCGAGAGGTGGATGGAGCCGGCGAGCATCAGCACCGAGGCGCTGGCCAGCACGATGCTCACGCCGAACCAGCGCCGCCGGGACATCTCCCGGACGATCATCGGCCCGAGCCCGATGCCGAGCGACAGGCCGAGGAAGATCGAGCCGAAGAGCAGGTAGAACGCCGCGTCACCGGCGGCCAGCGACTTGGTGAAGAAGTTCGCCGTACCGATCACCACGCCGCCGCCGGCGAAGGCACCGAAGATGCCCAGCACCAGGCCACGGACCAGCGGGGTCTTGCCGATGAACCGCCAGCCGTCGACGAACTGGCGCAGCACGCTCTGCTCGGCCTTCTGGATGCTCTCCCGGCGACCGCTGCGACCGCTGATCTCCCGGATGCCGAAGAACACCACCAGCGCGGTGGCCAGCCGAGTCAGCGAGTTGAAGTAGAGGGCCAACTGGGTCGGGTCGGCCCAGCCGGGCGGCGGACCGCCGGAGGCCGCCCGGATGCTCCGGTCCAGTACGGCGATGCTGACCGCGGCGAGCACCGGGGTGAGCCCGTACGTGGTGATCAGCGTGAGCTGGTTGGCCATCTCCAGCCGGGACCGGGGGATCAGGTTCGGGACCGCGGCCTCCTTGGCCGGGATCCAGATCAGCGTGATCGCCTCGATCAGGAAGGTGGCGATCGCCGCCCAGCCGACCACCAGGCCACCGCCGACGTCCAGCAGCGCGGCGAGCGGGATCGAGGCGAAGAGCACGAACCGGAGCAGGTCGCAGATGACCATCGTGAGGCGCCGGTCGAACCGGTCGGCGAGTACGCCGGCGACCGGGCCGAGCAGCATGGCGGGGAGCAGTCGTACCGCGATCACGGCGCCGAACGCGAGGCCCTTCGCGGTGTCCCCGGTGACCTGGCTGGACGCGAAGATCGAGGTGGCCAGCAGGCCGAGCCAGTCACCGAACGAGGCGGCGCCGAGCACCAGCCAGAGCCGGCGGAACGGGCGGATCCGGAGTACCGAGCGGAGCGCCTGGAAGCCGGTCCGGTCGACCGACCCGGTGGCGGAGGGGGGCGTGGGCGTGTTCGGCGGCGACTGCGCTGTGCGCTCCGCGCTGCTGTCGTTGTCGTCGATGGCCGTACCCCTCCGCGCCCCGGCCCATGGCTGGGCTCCCCCGAGCACACTCTAATCGCGGTACGGATCCGCCCCGACCCCGACATTCCCCCGAACCGGGAGCCTAGGGGTCTGCTCGCAGGTCTTGGTACCCGGGCTGGCCGACCGGGTCGACCGGGTCGACCGGGTCGACCGGGTCGGTCGGGTCGGTCGGGTCGGTCGGGTCGGTCGGCCACCGCCGCTCGGGCGGGCCGCGTCGGACCCCGCCACGGACCGCTGACGCCACACCCGGATATGCGAGACGGTTTCGCATTACCGATGTGGGAGTTAGCGTGCTCAAGTGGCCACCGAACGCGACATCCTGCGCCGACGCCTGGACCGGGCGACCGCGCATCTCGAAGCACCCTTCGCCGCAGTCGACCTCGACGCGTTCGACGCCAACGCCAGCGCCCTGACCGGCCAGGCCGGTGGCAAGCCGCTCCGGATCGCCAGCAAGTCGCTGCGCTGCCGGACCCTGCTCGGCCGGGCGCTGGCCGGGCCCGGCTCGCGCGGCGTGCTGGCGTACACCCTGGCCGAGGCGATCTGGCTGGTCCACGGTGGCGTGACCGACGACGCCCTGGTCGGCTACCCGACCACCGACCGGCAGGCGCTGGCCCAACTCGCCACCGACCCGGAACTGGCGGCGAAGATCTGTCTGATGGTGGACGACCCCGCCCAACTCGACCTGGTCGACGCGGTCGCCGCCCCCGGCTCCCGGGCGGAGATCCGGACCTGTCTCGACCTGGACGCGTCCTGGCGGCCGATGGCCGACGCCTTCGGTGGCCGGCTGCACATCGGCACCCGCCGCTCACCGGTGCACTCGGTCGACCAGGCCGGCACGCTGGCCGGCGCGATCGCGCAGCGGCCGGGCTTCCGGCTGGTCGGCCTGATGGCGTACGAGGCGCAGATCGCCGGACTCGGCGACGCACCGCCCCGGCAGGCGGTACGCGGTGCCACCATCCGGCTGCTGCAACGGCGGTCGTACCGGGAACTGCTGCACCGGCGCGCGGCGGCGGTCGCGGCGGTACGCGAGCACGCCGACCTGGAGTTCGTCAACGGCGGCGGCACCGGCAGCGTCGCGCTGACCGCGGCGGACCCGGCGGTAACCGAGATCACCGCCGGGTCGGGCCTGTACGGGCCGACGCTGTTCGACGCCTACCGGAGCTGGCGGCCCCGACCGGCGGCGTTCTTCGCGCTGCCGGTGGTACGCCGTCCCGCCGCCCGGGTGGTGACCCTGCTCGGCGGTGGTTGGGTGGCGTCCGGGCCGGCCGACCGGACCCGGCTGCCCACCCCGTGGCTGCCGCCGGGTCTGCGGCTGACCGGCACCGAGGGCGCCGGGGAGGTGCAGACCCCGGTGACCGGCGCCGCCGCCGAGTCGCTACGGGTCGGCGACCGGGTCTGGTTCCGGCACGCCAAGGCCGGCGAGCTGGCGGAACATGTCGGAGAGCTGCACCTGCTGGAGTCGGACCGGGTCGTGGGCACGGCGCCGACCTATCGTGGCGAGGGCCGGTCGTTTCTCTGAGCGCACACCGGCCGGGCGTTTCTCCTGGCGGCGGCGCTAACCGGCCGAGGGCGCGGCGTCGACATGCCGGTGCAGGTACTCCCGGATCAGCGCGGTCGCCTCGGTCAGCACCTGCTCGTCGCCCTCCGGATCACGCCGGAAGGCCAGCTTGATCAGCGCGTCGGCCGCTTCGACCGCGATCTCCAGCGCGAAGCGCAGCCGGGGCGCGTCGCTGGTGCCGAACTGCTCGACCAGTACCCGGGCCAACTGTTCGGCGATGACGCCGTTGTTGTCCCGGTCCTCGTCGAGCAGGTGCACGTCGACGACGTCGCCGAAGTGCAGGGTACGGAAGCCGGGCACCCTCCGGTGCATCGTGATGTACTCGTCGATCGCGGCGTCGACCCCGTCCCACCAGTCGGTCAGGTCGCCCCGGGAGAAGCGGTCACTGAGCCGCTCCAGGTACGCCTCCATGTTGCGCAGGGTCAGTGCCTGCACGATCGCTCGCTTGTCGGGGAAGAACTGGTACACGGACCCGATGGCCACTCCGGCACGCTCGGCGAGCAGGGTCGTGGTCAGCCCTTCGTAGCCGACCTCGTCGACTATCTCGGCACAGGCGTCGAGCATGCGCTGGACCCGGGCGACGCTGCGGCCCTGCACCGGTACGCGGCGCAGTGGACCGGATGTGGCGGTTGACGTGGACACTCGTCGCCACTCCCTTTCGACGGGGTGAAGGTTACTAGGCGTCACGGTTTCGGAACGCTATCGGGACTAACGAGCCGAACGGATATCGGTATTTACTCGCCGTGACGATCCTGATTTACTCGCCCTGGTACACCTTGACGCGAGTCTAATTCATGTTTGTCCATCGGCGACCTGGTCAGAGCCAGGGGAGGTCAGATGAGCGGGCGTACCACACCAGCCGGAGTCACCTCCTCATGGTCCAACTGGGCCGGCAACCAGCGCGCCAGCGGCGACGCGCTGCGACCGTCGACCGTGGACGAGATCGTCGCCACGGTCCGGGCCGCCCGAGCCGCCGGCCGGCGGATCAAGCCGGTCGGCAGCGGCCACTCGTTCACCGCGATCGCCCGGGCCGACGACCAGCGGGTCGATCTCACCGCGCTCGCCGAACCGGTCCGGGTCGATCCCGGCCGTCGGCTGATCACCGTACCGGCTGGGGTCACCCTGCACGTGCTCAACGAGACGCTCGCCGGACACGATTTGGCGCTGGCCAATCTCGGCGACATCGACGCACAGACGATCGCCGGCGCGATCTCCACCGGTACCCACGGCACCGGCGCCGGCTACGGCTGCCTCTCCACCTTCGTCGCCGGCCTGACCCTGGTGACCGGCACCGGAGAGCTGCTGGAATGCTCCGCCGACCGGAACCCCGACGTCTTCGCGGCGGCCCGGGTCGGGCTCGGTGCCCTCGGTGTGATCACCGAGGTGGCGTTGAACTGTGTGGACGCCTTCGTGCTCCGTGCCGACGAGCGCCCGGCCCCGCTCGCCGAGATACTCGCCGGGCTGCCGGAGCTGGTCGGCGGAAACGACCACTTCGAGTTCTACTGGTTCCCCTACACCGATCGGGTGCAGGTGAAGGTCAACAACCGGGTACCCGTCGACGACCGGCCGCTGCCCCGGTTCCGGAGCTGGCTGGACGACGACTTCCTGGCCAACTCCGTCTTCGGCGGAGCCTGCCGGCTCGGCCGGGCCGCCCCCGCCCTGGTACCGACCATCTCCGCCGTCTCCGCCCGGGCGCTCACCGCGCGCAGCTACACCGCCCGCTCCGACCGGGTCTTCTGCACGCCGCGCCGGGTCCGGTTCGAGGAGATGGAGTACGCCCTGCCCCGGGCCGCCCTGCCGGAGGCGCTGGCCGGGCTGCGCCGGGTGATCGACGAGCTGCCGTTCCGGGTGCTCTTCCCGGTCGAGGTCCGGTTCACCGCCCCGGACGACATCTGGCTCTCGCACGGCCACGGGCGCGAGTCGGCGTACGTGGCGATCCACCAGTACGTCGGGATGCCGGCCGAGCCGTACTTCCGGGCCTTCGAGCGGATCGCGACCGAGCTGGGCGGCCGGCCACACTGGGGCAAGCTGCACTACCGGGACGCGGAGTCGCTGCGCCCCGCGTACCCCCGGTTCGACGACTTCCTGGCCGTGCGCGACCGGCTCGACCCGGATCGGATCTTCGCCAACTCCTACACGGCGCAGGTGCTCGGGGCCTGACCAGCCTGACCAGGCCGGAAATCGTTCGGGCCGGGGCCGGGCGATGCCGTATACAGGGCCGGTGACGAGCCCTCCACCGCGAATGCGGCGCTACTCGGACGGCGACCTGCCACGCCTGGCCCAGACCTTCGCGAGCTGGATCGCCGAGGCCGGCCGGTGCGGATACGACCACGTCGGCGAGGTGCCGCACCGGATCTACGAGAACCTCCGGGGCCGGCCGGTGGGTGAACTGGTCCAGCTCTGGGAGTCCGGCGACGAGATCGTCGGACTCGCGATCAACCTGCGCTTCGGCGCCGCGTTCGACGTCTTCACCGCGCCCGCGCTGCGCGGCACCGCCGCCGAGGTCGAGATGCTCCGGACGGCGTACCAGACCACCGCCCGGGCGATGACCGCCGGCGAGCCGTACGTGCTGACCGACGTCTTCGACTGCGACAGCACCCGGATCCGACTGCTCACCGAACTCGGGTTCGCGCGGTTCCGCACCTGGGACGACGTCACCGCCCGGGTACTCGCCGGCCCGGTCGACGAGCCGGTCACGCCGGAGGGCTTCGTCCTGCGTACCGCCCGGCTGGCCGACGCCGACCAGCTCGCCCGGGCCCGCAACTCCGCCTTCGACGCGGACTGGACCGCCGAGCTGTACCGATCGGCGGTGATGACCCGGCCCGGCTACGACCCGGAACGGGAGATCGTCGCCGAGGCCCCGGACGGGCGGATCGCCGCCTTCACCGTCTACTGGCTCGACGGGCGCAACCGGGTCGGCCACTTCGAGCCGGTCGGCACGCACCGGGACTTCCACCGTCGCGGGCTGGCCCGGGCGGTGATGCTAACCGCGACGCACCGGATGCGGGCCGCCGGGATGACGACGGTGACCGTCAACTACACCGCGGACAACCTGCCCGCCGCCGCGCTCTACGCCTCGCTCGGCTTCCGCCGCGAACACCAGACCCTCGGCTTCCGCCGCCCCCACCCCGACCCCGCCGGAGGGTGAGCGGGCCCGGCGGCGTACCCCTCACTCGGTCGGCTCGGTGGAGGCCGCCGCCTTCCTGGGGGCGGCCTTCTTCGCCGGAGCCTTCTTCGCGGTCGTCGCCTTCGCGGTCGTCGCCTTCTTCGCGGCGGTCTTCTTCGCCGCCGTCTTCTTGGCCGCTGTCTTCTTCGCGGCGGTCGGCTCGCCGTCGGTGGCCTTCGCCGGCGCCTTCTTGGCGGTCGCCTTCTTGGCCGCCCGCTTGCGCGGCGCCGGGCCCTTGGCCCGCTTCTCGGCCAACATCTCCGACGCCTCCTCCAGGGTCAGCGCCTCCGGAGTCTGGCCGCGCCGCAGCGACGCGTTGGTCTCGCCGTCGGTGACGTACGGCCCGAACCGGCCGTCCTTGATCACCAGCGGCTTCTCGGTCAGCGGATCCGCGCCCATCTCCCGCAGCGGCGGGGCCGCCGCCCGGCGCTGCCGGGTCTTCGGCGCCGCCAGCAGGGCCAGCGCCTGGTCCAGGGTGACCGTGAAGAGCTGCTCCTCCGACTCCAGCGAGCGGAACTCGTCGCCGCGCTTCACGTACGGGCCGTAGCGGCCGTTCGCGGCCAGCACCTCGGCACCGTCCGGAGCCACCCCGACCACCCGGGGCAGGGTGAGCAGTCGCAGCGCCTCCGTCATCGTCAGCGACTCCGGGGACTGGGAGCGCAGCAGCGACGACTTGCGCTCGCCACTGGAGACGTACGGGCCGAACCGGCCGGACTTGAGCACGATCGGCTCACCGGTCTCCGGGTGCTCGCCGAGTTTGCGCTCCCCGCCACCGCCGAGGAACAGCTCGTGCACCTTCTCCGGGGTCAGCTCGTCCGGCGCCACACCCTCCGGGATCGGCGCCCGGTCGCCGCTCGCCGCCGTGTCCTCGGGCGGGCCGCCGTCGCCGCTGTCCCGGGGTGCCGGGGCGGCCGGCTCCGCGCCGGGCAGGCTTCGTTGCAGGTACGGGCCGTAGCGACCGACCCGGACCACGACGTCGCGCCCCTCGTCGTCCCGGAACAGCGGGATCGAGTTCACGCTGCGCGCGTCGATCTCGCTCAGGTTCTCGGTGACCATCTTCTTCAGCCCGCCGGACCGGGCCACCGACTGGTCGCCGCCCATCTCGCTGCCGAAGTAGAACGAGGTCAGGAAGTCCACCGCCGCGTGGTCACCACCGGCGATCTCGTCCAGCTCGTTCTCCATGGCGGCGGTGAAGTTGTAGTCGACGAGTCGCGGGTAGTGCCGCTCCAGCAGGCCGACCACGGCGAACGCCAGGAAGGACGGGATCAGCGCCTGGCCTCGCTTGAAGACGTACCCCCGGTCCTGGATGGTGGCCATGATCGAGGCGTACGTGGAGGGGCGGCCGATGCCCAGCTCCTCCAGTGACTTGACCAGCGACGCCTCGGTGTAGCGGGACGGCGGTTGGGTGTGGTGCCCGGTCGCGGCGAGTTCCTCGGCGGTCAGCGGCTGGTCCTTGACCAGGTTCGGCAGCCGCCGCTCGGCATCCTCGGCCTCGGCGTTCTCGTCGTCGGACGACTCCACGTACGCCCGCAGGAAGCCCGGCTCGGTGATGGTCTTACCGGTCGCGCCGAAGTCCGCCTCCTCGCCCGCGCTGGAGACCGCCCGGATCCGCACCGAGACGCTGGAGCCGACCGCGTCGGTCATCTGGGAGGCGATGGTCCGCCGCCAGATCAGCTCGTAGAGCCGGAACTCCTCAGCGGAGAGTTCCTTCGCCAGCTCACCCGGGGTGCGGAAGTTGTCCCCGGCGGGGCGGATCGCCTCGTGCGCCTCCTGGGCGTTCTTGACCTTGCCGGTGTAGCGGCGGGGCTCCGGCGGCACGTTCCGCTCGCCGTACAGCTCGGCGATCTGCCGGCGGGCGGCCGCGATGGCCGTCTCCGACAGGTTCACCGAGTCGGTACGCATATAGGTGATGTAGCCGTTCTCGTACAGCCGCTGGGCGGTACGCATCGTCTGCTGCGAGGAGAAGCGCAGCTTGCGGGCCGCCTCCTGCTGGAGCGTCGAGGTGATGAACGGCGCGTACGGGCGGCGCCGGTAGGGCTTCTCGTCGACCCGGGTCACGGTGAAGGGCCGCCCGTCGAGGCGGGCGGCCAGGCCACGGGCCCCCGCCTCGTCGAGGTGCATCACCCCGGCACCCGGCTTCACCTGGCCGGTGGTCGGCTCGAAGTCCTTGCCGGTGGCGATCCGGTCGCCATTCAGCGCGACCAGGGTGGCGGAGAAGCTGCGCGGCCCGTCGGCGGCGCCCCGCACGCCGAGGGTGGCCAGGATGTCCCAGTACTCCGCGCTGCGGAACGCCATCCGCTGCCGCTCGCGCTCGACCACGATCCGGGTGGCCACCGACTGGACCCGGCCGGCGGAGAGCCCGGAACGGACCTTCCGCCACAGCACCGGGGAGACCTCGTAGCCGTAGAGCCGGTCCAGGATCCGCCGGGCCTCCTGGGCGTCGACCAGGTCGCGGTCGATCTCGCGCGGGTTCGCCACCGCGGCCTGGATGGCCTGCCGGGTGATCTCGTGGAAGACCATCCGCTTGACCGGCACCTTGGGCTTGAGCGTCTCGACCAGGTGCCAGGCGATGGCCTCGCCCTCGCGGTCCTCGTCGGTGGCGAGGAAGACCTCGTCCACCTCCTTGGCCAGCCGGGTCAGCTTGCTGATCTGCTGCCTGCGGTCCGGCGACACGACATAGAGGGCCGCGAACCCGTTGTCGACGTCGACGCCGAGCCGGGCCCACGACTCACCCTTGTATTTGGCGGGCACGTCGTCGGCGTTGCGCGGCAGGTCACGGACGTGACCCAGGCTGGCCTCGACGACGTACCCCGGGCCGAGATAGCCCGAGATCGTCTTGGCCTTCGCCGGTGACTCGACGATGACCAGACGGGTGCTCCTGGCGTTGCTCGGCACGTCTCTCCTGACCTCACTCACGATCTTTCCCCCTGCGGACCGCCCTGTCCGCGCTCGCCGCCGGGGCCGGATCGGCCGCCCGGTGGCCAGACGTCCAACGTAACGCGCTCCCCGACGGTGGAGTTGCGCGGCCCGCGAAGAGCACCGCTACGCTGCGGTGACACCGGGTGCAACAACACGGGACGGGCGGTCATGCCGGACGGCGACACCGTACACCCACGGGCGATCGGTGCGGGTCCAACCGGACGGATCATGCCCCACTCGGTGGGCCGCTAACCGGACTAACCGAACAAATCTGACTTCCGGCTGTCCGGGATACGACACCGGTCGATTCCTCCGGCCCTCGGGCGAGGTAACCCGATCGAGGGTACTCACGGCGGACCGCCCGGCCACTGGCCCGGCGGCGCGGTCGGCGGGCGGTCACCCACCAACTCCGCCAGCCGGGCCAGCCGGCGTCGCCCGGTGATCCGGTACGCCGGACCGCCGGCACCCGCGTCGAGCAGTACCGCCGGCAGGCCGATCGCGGCCAGCGCCGCGCCGACCGGCTCCCGGCACGCCTCGTCGGCGGCACCGAGCCGGAGTACGAAACCGAGCGGCTCGGGAGAACCGGCCGCCGCCGCCCAGAGCCGCAGCCGGGGCCCGGTCAGGAAGAAGTTGCCGGGCGGCCGTTTCACCGTGCCGCGCAGCCAGGCCCCGGCCAGCGGGGCGAGCAGGGTGCTGTAGGAGGTCTGCACCCCGTGCTGCTCCGCCACCCGACCCAGCCAGCTCGCGGTCAGCCCCCGGCGGGCCAGCTCGGCGACGAGTACGTGCACCCGCCAGGCGGCGTCCACCACGATGGTGATCCTGGCCGTGCCACCCATCCGGACCAGCTCGCCCGGCCCGGCCAGCAGCCCGGCGAGGTCACCGACGGACGGGTCGGCCGCCTCCACCCCGAACAGCGAGAGCTGCCGTACCGGCGGGGTGGCCAGAACCGGACCGCTGGTCGCATCCGCCGGGACTGCCGGAACCGGAGCATGGGGCTGGGGCGAGGGCTGGGGTGGAATGACGGCGGGCGGTTCCGGGACCGGTTCCGGGGGCGGGTCGGGTGGTTCGGGAGCGGTACCGGCCGGGTCGGTGGACTCGGCCGGTACGGGCGGGACGGGCGGCGTCAGCGACACTCCGGAACCTCGTCGAAGGCCCGCTTCAACTCCACCGAATCCAGCTCGCTGGTGTCGAGCGAGCTGGCGACGTACTCCTCGTTGAGGGTGTCGACCGCGGCATTGACGCCGTCGTAGAACTCGCTGGCCTGCCCGGTGCCGAGTGCCTCGATCGTCGCGCCGGCCCGGCCGTAGGCGTCCCGGACGGCGGTCAGCGAGGCGACGAAGCCCTTGGAGACCGCCTCACCCTTCTCGGCGTCCGGTACGCCGGCCGCCTCCACCTTCTGCCGGGCGGTCTCGCTGGCCTGTTCGGCACCTCGGAGCAGCCGGACCAGGTTCTCCTTGGCCTGCGCCGGACTGGTCTGCGCGGTCATCTGCTGCTGGGTGCTCCGGGTCAGCGTCCCGATCTCGGCCCGCCACGGGGCCAGTGCCGCGCAGACCGCGGCGGCCCAGGCCTGCGGGCTGGGTCCCCCGGCGCAGCCCCCGAGGAGCAGGGCGATCGTGCACAGGGCCGCCGTGAACCTTCCGGCGGATGCCGTGCGGGGGGTACGCATGCGTTGCAGCGTACGGGTTGGAGCCGGCTTCGCGAGGGGGGTAATCGGCCGAGCCGCCCCGGACCCGCCGTCGGACCGCCCGAACCGGCCCGGCGGCGCCGCAGCCAGGAGCACCCGAGCCGGTCAGCGGTGCCGCACGTCGTACCGCCCGGGCCGACCAGCGGCGGCGCCACGTTCGGACCGCCCAAGCCAGCCAGCGGTGCCGCACCTCGGACCGCCCGGGCCGGCCGGTGCCGGAGGCCGCCGTCGCCGCTGCGGAGAACGGACCCGGGCCCGTCGCATGCGCGACGGGCCCGGGTCGGGGGTTGTCCCGCCTCAGGCGTTGGCGGTCTGCGGCTGCTGGTCCGAGCTGCCGCCGCCGGCGCCTCCGGCACCCGGGTCGGAGTCCGACATCGCCACCGGCTTGCGCTTGCTGAACACCACCGCCGCCACGATGATCAGCGCCGCGGCGACCGCGACCCCGATCCGCAGCCCGGTGTTCTTGTCCTCGCCGACGCTCCAGGCCACCACGGCCGGGGCGATCAGCAGGGAGACCAGGTTCATCACCTTGAGCAGCGGGTTGATTGCCGGTCCGGCGGTGTCCTTGAACGGGTCACCGACCGTGTCGCCGATCACCGTGGCCTCGTGCGCGGGCGAGCCCTTACCGCCGAACGCGCCGTCCTCGACCAGCTTCTTGCTGTTGTCCCAGGCACCGCCCGAGTTGGCCAGGAAGACCGCCATCAGGGTGCCGGCCCCGATCGCACCGGCCAGGTACGCGGCCAGCGCACCCGGGCCGAGCCCGAAGCCGACCGCGATCGGCGCCAGGATGGCGAGCAGCCCCGGGGTCATCAGCTCGCGCTGTGCGTCCCGGGTGCAGATGTCGACCACCTTGCCGTACTCCGGCCGCTGGCTGTAATCCATGATCCCGGGCAGCTCGCGGAACTGCCGGCGTACCTCCATCACCACGGCACCGGCCGAGCGGGAGACCGCGTTGATGGCCAGACCGGAGAAGAGGAAGACGACCGCGGCACCGACGATCAGACCCACCAGGTTGCGCGGGTTGGCGACGTTGAGCAGCCCGTCGATCGACAGGTCGGAACCCGCGTCCCGGAGCGCCGTGCCGAGCGTGTCGGTGTACGACCCGAAGAGCGCGGTGGCGGCGAGCACCGCCGTGGCGATCGCGATGCCCTTGGTGATCGCCTTGGTGGTGTTGCCGACCGCGTCCAGCTCGGTGAGCGTACGCGCGCCCTGCTCGTCGATGTCGCCGGACATCTCGGCGATGCCCTGCGCGTTGTCGGAGATCGGCCCGAAGGTGTCCATCGCGACGATCACGCCGACCGTGGTGAGCAGACCGGTACCGGCCAGCGCCACCGCGAAGAGCGAGAGCGTGAGCGAGCCGCCACCGAGCAGGAACGCACCGAAGACCCCGGCGCCGATCAGCAGCGCGGAGTAGACCGCCGACTCCAGCCCGACGCTGATCCCGGCGAGTACCACGGTGGCCGGGCCGGTCAGCGACGACTTGCCGATGTCCTGCACCGGCCGCCGGTTGGTCTCGGTGAAGTAGCCGGTCAGCGCCTGGATGGCAGCGGCCAGCACGATGCCGATCACCACGGCGCCGATGGCGAGGATCCGCGGGTCGATCGGCTCGGCCGCACCCTCGGCGAGGCCGAGCGTGGCCCGCCAGCCGTCGCCGAGCAGCCCGGCCCAGGTGGCCGGCAGGTAGACGAAGGACATCACCGCGACCAGGATCGCCGAGACCGCCGCGGAGGCGTAGAACGCCCGGTTGATCGCGGTGAGCCCGGACCGGTCGCCGGCCCGCAGCCGGGTGATGAACACCCCGAGGATGGCGATGAGTACGCCGATGGTGGAGACGATCAGCGGGAAGACCAGCCCGTGCTCGCCGAACGCCGCCCGGCCGAGGATCAGCGCGGCTACCAGGGTGACGGCGTACGACTCGAACAGGTCGGCCGCCATACCGGCGCAGTCACCGACGTTGTCGCCCACGTTGTCGGCGATGGTCGCCGCGTTGCGCGGGTCGTCCTCCGGGATGCCCTGCTCGACCTTGCCGACCAGGTCGGCGCCGACGTCGGCGGCCTTGGTGAAGATGCCGCCGCCGACCCGCATGAACATGGCGAGCAGCGCGGCACCGAAGCCGAAGCCCTCCAGCACGGTCGGCGCGTCACCCCGGTAGATCAGGACGACCGCCGCCGCCCCGACCAGGCCGAGGCCGACGGTGAGGAAGCCGACGACGCCACCGGTGCGGAACGCGATCTGCATCGCCGCTTCCCGGCCGCCCTGGTGCTCGCGGGCGGCGGCGGCGACCCGCAGGTTGGCCCGGGTGGCCAGGGCCATGCCGGCGCCACCGATGAACGCGCTGAACAGGGCACCGACCACGAAGAAGCCGGAGCGGCCGATCTTCACCAGCGTCTCGCTGCCGTCGGTGTCGTGCACCGGCAGCAGGAAGAGCAGGATCACGGCGACCACGACGAAGATGCCGAGGGTACGGAACTGGCGCAGCAGGTAGGCCGAGGCCCCCTCCTGCACGGCTCCGGCGATCTCCTGCATCTTCTCGGTGCCCTTGCCGGTCGACAGCACGGCCTTGGTCAGCGCGCCGGCGAAGCCGAGCGCCACCAGGGCGATAACTGCCGCGACGACGACGTACGTGAGGTTCTCGCCGCCGAGGGACAGCCCGCCACCATCGGCGGCCATATAGTGGGACATCTATGTCCTCCTGTACCGAACACTCGCGCCGGGCCGGCGGACGAACCGGCCAGACGTCTCCACGCGTGGAGCGACAATTCGCAAGCGTTCCGCCGACCCACGGCACCCGCGATCGGCGATGCTCCCCCACCCACAGGAGCGGGACCAGCACACTTGCTGATAACCCCGGGTACTCTAGCGGTCCGTCGTGTTGGAGGTCACACAGAGGACCCACCCGGTCGCGATGATCTTCGTCGCTGTGTTAGCCGCGCGGTTCTGGTAATGCGGGTGCCGGCGAGAATCCGGGCTACCGCCCGAGCGGCCAGGCCATCCGGACCTCGGTGCCGACACCCTCGTCGACGGGACGCACCTGGAGGTCCTCGACAAAGCCCGCGAGCAGGGCAAACCCGACACCCACCGTCAGGGCCTCGTCGGTCAGCGACTCGTCGGCCAGCTCGTCCGGGGGCAGCGCGGCCAACCCCAACCCGGCCTCGATCGGCGCCCGGTCGATCACCCGCACCGTGTACGCCGGACCGTCCGACATCTCGACCAGCACCAGATCGCGCAGCCCGTACTGCCGGTGCAGGGCGACCGCCCGCGCACAGGCCTCACCGATCGCCAGCCGTACCTCGTCGAGCAGTTCCTCGGGTACGCCGGCCCGCCGGGCCACCGCGACCCCGACCAACCGGGCGGTACGGACGTGGACCGGGGCCGGAGTGAAGGAGAGCCTGACCCTCGACATCACGCGTCGACCGTCGACATCAGGCAGCGGCATCGGCATCTCGACATCAGGCATCGGCACCGGAGGACTCGGCCGACGTGGCGGCGTCCAGCGTGGGGTAGATCGGGAAGACCTGGTCGAGGGCGGTGATCCGGAAGATCTTGAGCAGCGGCTCCTTGTCGCAGACCAGCCCGAAAGTCCCGCCGACCGGACGCAGCCGCTTGAGCGCCCCCACCAGCACGCCGAGACCGGTCGAGTCGAGGAAGTCCACCCGACCCAGGTCCACGACGATCGCCCGGGACCCGCCGTCGATCAGCTCGACCAGACGTTCGCGCAGTCGCGGGGCGGTGTAGACGTCGACCTCGCCGCCGACCTCCAACACCGTGTGCTCACCGATGGCGCGGGTCGTCAGCGACAGATCCATCAGTCCTCCTCTGACCGGCCAGGAACGCTCCTGGGCATCTAACCATCGACCAGCGGACCGCGCAGCGACGGCGGAACGACCGCTACCCGACCTTCCGACGCACGTACGAGAGTGCGAGAGTGCAGGGCGTGACGTTCCCAGCAACAGTATCGGCCGGTGCCGGTGCCGAGGGCTCCCGCCCGACCGGTCGTCCTGGTGCGGGTGAGCTGCTGGACCTGCTGCGCGCCCGGACGCACGGCGGCGCGGCCGGCACCCCGGTCACGCACGTCGAACGGGTACCGGCCCGCCCCGGCACCGTGGCCGACTGGCCGGAGTGGGTACCGGCGGAGCTGCGCGCGGCCCTCGCCGGGCAGGGCGTGGTCGCGCCGTGGCGGCACCAGGCCGAGGCGGCCGGGCACGCGTACGCCGGTCGGCACGTCGTGGTCGCCACCGGCACCGCGTCGGGAAAGTCACTCGCGTACCAGCTCCCGGCGCTGGCCACGCTGCTCGCCGACCCCCGGGCCACCGCGCTCTACCTCGCCCCGACCAAGGCACTCGCCGCCGACCAGCTCCGGTCCGTCGCCACACTCGACCTCGACGGGGTACGACCGGCGTGTTACGACGGCGACACCCCGCGCGCCGAGCGGGACTGGATCCGGGCGCACTCCCGGTTCGTGCTGACCAACCCGGACATGCTGCACCACGGCATCCTGCCCGGGCACGCGAAGTGGTCCGCCTTCCTGCGCCGACTGGCCTTCGTGGTGGTCGACGAGTGCCACACCTACCGGGGCGTCTTCGGGTCGCACGTGGCACACGTACTGCGCCGGCTGCGACGGCAGGCCGCGCGCTATCCGGGTACCCCCAGGTCGGTGCCGGGGCAGCGGGGCGCGACCGGCGGTCCCGGGTCGACGCCGGACGGGCCGGTCTTCGTGCTGGCCTCGGCGACCTCGGGCGACCCGGCCGCGGCGGCCGAGCGGTTGACCGGGCTGCCGGTCACGGCGGTCACCGAGGACACCGCGCCGCGCGGCGGGTTGACCTTCGCGCTCTGGGAACCGCCGCTGCTGCCACCGTCGCAGTCGGACGGCCCGACCCCGGCCGCCCTCGCCGAACCGCTACCGGCGGGCGCCGGGCTCGACGCCACGCCGGCCCGGCCGATGCTTGGCGATGGGCTCGACGCCACGCCGGCCCGGTCGACGCCCAGCGACGGGCTCGACGCCGCACCGGCCCGGTCGATGCTTGGCGATGGGCTCGACGCCACGCCGGCCCGGTTGACGCCCAGCGACGGGCTCGACGCCGCACCGGTCCGGTTGGCGCGTGGCGATGGGCTCGACGCCGCGCCGGTTCGCCGCTCCGCGCTGCGGGAGACCGCCGACCTGCTCAGTGACACGGTCGCGGCCGGGGTGCGGACGCTGGCCTTCGTCCGGTCCCGGCGCGGGGCCGAGGTGATCGCCACCACCGCCCGGCGCTCGCTGGACGAGGCCGTGCCCGGACTGGGCGCGCGGGTCGCCGCCTACCGGTCCGGCTACCTGCGCGAGGAGCGCCGCTCGCTGGAGCAGGCGTTGCTCGGTGGTGACCTGCTCGGGCTCGCCTCGACCAGCGCGCTGGAACTCGGCGTCGACCTGGTCGGCCTGGACGCCGTGCTGATCTGCGGATATCCCGGCACCCGGGCCTCGCTCTGGCAGCAGGCGGGCCGGGCCGGGCGGTCCGGCCGGGAGGCGCTGGCGGTACTGGTGGCCCGGGACGACCCGCTGGACACCTATCTGGTACACCACCCGGCGGCGCTGTTCGGCCGGCCCGTCGAGGCGACCGTGCTCGACCCGGCCAACCCGTACGTGCTCGGGCCGCAGCTCTGCTGCGCGGCGGCCGAGTCCCCGCTGACCCCGGCCGACCTGGAACTCTTCGGCGAGGGGGCGAAGGAGGCGGTCGAGGCGCTGGTGGCCGCCGGCGCGCTCCGGCACCGCCCGACCGGCTGGTACTGGCGGCACAGCGGGCGGCCCGAGGTGGACCTGCGCGGCACCGGCGGCGCGCCGGTGGACGTGGTCGAGTCGTCGACCGGCCGGCTGCTCGGCACCGTCGACCCGGCGTCGTCGCACTTCCAGGTCCATCCCGGCGCGGTCTACCTGCACCAGGGCGTGTCGTACGTGGTGGACGCCCTCGATCTCGACGACGGGTGCGCGCTGGTGCACGCCGAGGAGCCGGACTGGTCCACCCATCCCCGGGACGTCACCTCGCTCTCCGTCGTCTCGGTCCGCTCCTATCTCGACGCCGGCCCGGTCGGGATGTTCCTCGGCGAGGTCGACGTGACCAGCCAGGTGGTGTCGTACCAGCGCCGCCGGCTCGCCTCCGGCGAGGTGCTGGCCACCCTGCCGCTGGACCTGCCCGCCCGGGAACTGCGTACGGTCGCGGTCTGGTTCACGGTCTCGCCGGAGTCGCTGGCGGCGGCCGGCGTGGAGGCGGCCGAGATGCCGGGCGCGCTGCACGCGGCCGAGCACGCCGCGATCGGGCTGCTGCCGCTGGTCGCCACCTGCGACCGCTGGGACATCGGCGGCCTCTCCACGGCCAACCATCCGGACACCGAGGCGCCGACGGTCTTCGTCTACGACGGGCACCCGGGCGGTGCGGGCTTCGCCGAGCGGGCGTACAGGGCGGCGTCGGAGTGGCTGTCGGCGACCCGGGACGCGATCGCCGAGTGCGGCTGCGAGGCCGGCTGCCCGTCCTGCGTGCAGTCCCCGAAGTGCGGAAACGGCAACTATCCGCTGGCCAAGCCGGAGGCTGTCCGGGTCCTCGACGTGGTACTCGACAACCTGGCCAGGGTGGCTCCGGCACAGCCCGCCGGCACCTGATCGCGGGACCGATCGCGGGACGGATCGCGGACTGATCGCGGATAGTCGGTATTCGCATGCATGGATCTATGAGGATCTGGTTACGTTACGCTGGGAGCGCTTCCACGGATCCGCCTGAGGAGGACGTCGTGGCCGACACCATCGCCGAGACCGTCGAACTGCTGTACACCATCGACCAGGCACACCTGACCGTTGACCAGCAGATCGCGCTCTCGCAGGCGTACGCGGCACTGGCCCAGGCAGAACGCCTGGACCAGATCCACCAGATGCTGCACAGCATCCACCAGGTGCTGAACAGTTGGGCGGTACGCCGGGCCACCGAGGGCAGCATCCGCTGAGGGCGCGGGAGGGGGCCCTTCCCGGGATACCTCTCCGGGAGAGGGCCCCTTCCGGACAGCCGAGGGTGCGGTCAGCCGGAGACCGAGAAGCTGTTGGTGACGAAGTCCCGGCCGCCGGCAGACGAGGTGATCTCGTAGCCGAGCTGGACGTCCCCGATCGTGACGTCACCGAACCAGCCCCGGTCGCGGATCCAGGTGGCGATGCCCCGCACGTCGACCGTGCCGGAGTTGGTGTTGCTGGTCCGGATGAACGAGTAGACCTGGTTGGACCCGTTCGAGCCGCGATAGATGTCCCAGGTGTGCCCGCCGACCGATGCCCTGACCTGGAAACTGCCGAGCGGGCCGACCGGCCCGTACTTGTTCATCCAGAGCATGATCTCGTGCGCGTGGTCGGTGGTCCAGATGTCGTACGCCGTGGTGTAGGCGATGCCGCTGCCGCTGGTCGGTACCGTCACGTTGAAGCTGCTGGTGACGTTGCCGAGGGCGCTCACCCGGCGCCCGATGTACCGGGTCGCGTTCGGGTACGCCTTGATCCCGCCGGTGTTCGGGTGGTTGGCCCAGACTCCCCAGTTGCTCGGCGAGTTGGCCCAGATTGTCTGCGGGCCGTACCCCGAGCCCCAGATGTTGTTGTAGAGCGTGTACCCGCCACTGGACCAGGTGCCCCAGCGGTCACTGGAACTCCAGACAGCGGCCTGGACGGGCGCGGGTACGGCGGTGACGGTCAGTACGACGGCGAGCGCGAACGCGCCGATCGCCAGACGTGCGGTGCGCAGCACGATGACCTCCTTGTCGGCCCGGCGCCGACGGGACGGACGCCGGGATAGCCGGAGCAGTCGAGGGCTCGACTGCGGCCTGGAGATGACGCGCGCGACATCGCTCACCGAAAATTTAGTTTTGGATCCAAACTAAGTCAATAGATACCCACCGATCACAATCGGGTGAAGCCGCGCCCTTCGTGATCACATTGACACCCTCGAATCTCCGCCGCATAGGTTTAGCTTCTCTCACGCTCAGTCATCGCCGCTGGTCCGGTCCGCACACCCAGCGTCGCCCGCACGTCGTCCAGGATGTCGTCCGGCCCCATCCCGACGTCCGGCAGATGTTCCCGACCCCTACCGGGCGGCCGGGGGCGACCTGGACACCCGAGTCGTTATCGGCCGCCCGGTCGTAACGCCTCTGGTGTCCAGGCGTCGGAGGCGGGAGGACGGCGAAGGGTTGCGGTGGGCCGGCGATCCGTGTTCCCGTCCAGCTTTCGCGAACCGGGCTCTGACCGCCGCCGACCGAACCTGCACCGCCGATTCACGCTCGCGGGGCGGTGCCCCGAACGGCTACCGTCGGCACATGTCCGCCCCGGCACGCCGGTACCGCTACATCGGACCCGCCGACATCCGGGCCGCGATCCGCCCGGCCGGTGCCGGGTACCGGGTCACCTGCCTGGCGGACTTCACGCGCTGGGTGTCGTCGGTGGCCGAACCGGAGCTGGCCGAACCCGTCAGCTATGTGGTCGACCTGACCGGCGTACTGCGGCTGGCGCCCCGGCGCAGTGAGCACGTCGCCTGCGCCGAGGGGCAGGACGTACTCGGCGCCGGAGAGGTCGCCTTCGTGCACGAGCGGGCCGGCGGACCGAAACCTTCCTCCGGTCACTGGGTCGTCGGTTACGTCAGCAACCAGTCGACCGGCTACTGCCCCGACCTCGACTCCTGGCCGGCGGTGGCCTCGGCACTCGACCGGGCCGGCCTGCCGCACCCGGACGCTTTCACGGCCGGCCTGGTCTTCCGCCGCTGCCCGGACTGCGGGTTGTGCAACGTGGTGCGGGACGGCGATTTCAGCTGCGTCGCCTGCGCCGCCGACCTGCCTCGACAGTGGAACGTCGACCGGAGTTGACGATCTCTCCGCTCTAAAACTGAAGGGCGGAGCACTGGCCCCGCGTCCCGGTAGCCGAGCTGAAGGAAGCGGCCGAGCAGATGATGCTCTCGCACATGCACCCGGCGGCAGTGTGTGCCGTACCCGAGCAGGGTCCGGGTCGTCTCGGCCACGGCGGCCGGGTTGTCCCGCCGAGACGAGGGTGTCCGGATGATCCTCGCCGACGCTACGGCCGGCGCTGTGCAACGCCGCGCCGACCGACGCCCGGACCACCTCGATCTGCGGCAGGGGGTGCTGATCTCCTCGACCGACGCGCTGGCCGCTTCGGGTCAGCGCGTCAGATGCAGGCCGATCACCGGGCCGTTCGCCGAGTTGTCGATCGGGCTGGTCCCCGCCGTCGCGGACCGGTCCGGCTCGGGCTGTCGCCCGGGCCACCCTGGTCAGCCCGGGTAGTGGTTCGACCGTGACCTCGGCGGTGACCTGAAGGTCGAATCCGTCGAGCGTGCAGCCGGTGATCCGGGCGCTGTTGGCGGCGGCGATGTCCGCCGCCCGGGCACAGGCCCGATCCGGACCGTCCAGCGCATGGGCTGCGCCGGCGAGCGCGCCGAGGTCAGCCGCGACCCGGGCCTGGTGCCGGGCCACCCGGGCGGCCCCGATCGCCGCTGCGCCAAGGCTGAACACCACCAGTACCAGGCCCACGCCGAGCAGCCACAGGGTGCCGCTGCCCCGATCGGATCCACCGCAGTGCTGGATCGGCCGGCAACCTCGCCCATCAAGACGCCGAACAGTTCGTCGGCACCGAGCCCGGACTCGCCGAGTCCAGTCGAGCCCGGGACGGGCCCGGGTCGCGATGTGGTGGGTCGTCATGACGACGGCTCCGGTGCGCCCGGTTCGACCGCCGCCACCGCGATCGCGCTCACCGTCAACCGGGGCAACCGCGCACCCAGAGCGCGCACCGGTGCCCGTACGGTCGCCACCACCTTGTCGCCGTTCACCGAGACCGACACCACCGCGCCCGGTGGAGCGGCCCGGGCACCGGCCGGTACTCCCGGGGCACCGCGGGAGGCAGCCAGGGCCGCCTCCCGCGCCGCATCCACGCACTGCCCCTTGATGGTCACCGCGTTCACGGCGGTGAGCCCGGCGAGCAGCAACAACAGCAGCGCCGGCAGGCCGGCCGCCAACTCGGCGGTGAACGAGCCCCGGTCGCGGTCGCCCGGCCAGCGCCGGATCACGACAGGGCCCGGTCGATCACGCTCGCCAGTGCGGCCTGCACCCGGCCAGAGGTGAGTACCTTCAGCAGGATTCCGGCGAAGGCGACGGCGGCGAGGGTGCCGACGGCGTACTCGGCGGTGTTCATCCCGGCCTCGCCGCGGAGCCGGGCGGTCAACTTGCGCAGCATAAAGTTCCCTTCTCGGATCGGTCACAGCACGTCGCCGAGGACGGCGACGATCACCGGCACCAGGCCGGCGAGAATGAAGGCGGGCAGGAAACACAGGCCGAGCGGCAACACGATCAGCACACCGGCCCGCCGGGCCGCCGCCTCGGCACCGGTCACCCGGTCGGCCCGCAGGTCGTCCGCGAGTCGGGTCAACGCTCCGGCCAGCGCCGCCCCACTCGCCGAGGAGCGGACCGCCGCAGACGTCAGCCGCTCGGCGCCCGGCACCGGCCCGAGGCGCACCCACGCCTCCTCGGGCGTACCGCCGAGCCGGAGGGTCCGGCCGACCTCGGTGAGCCGCTCGCCCAGTGGGCCGGCGAGCGCCTCCGCGACCGCGCAAACGGCCCGGTCGACCGGTGCGCCGGCCCGTAGTGCCGCCGCTAGCAGGTCAGCGGCGAGCGGCAGGTCGGCTGACTCGCGCAGCCGACGCCGCCGAACGGCCGCTGGTTCGAGCCGTCTGAGCAACCGGTCGAGGCCGACCGCCGTCGCCACTCCGAGCAGTACGCCGAGCCAGCCGCCGAGCAGGACTCCGGCCGCCAGCCCGGCCAACCCCGCAGCGAACCGGATGAGGTCGATCCGGCCCGACCAGCCCGGCCGGCTGTCGTCCCGTCCGCGCCGGGCCACGTTGGAGCCGCGCCGCCTCTGGTCCGGCCCGCGTCCCGGGTGTCGGTCGCCGCGCTCGTCCAGCTCGTGAAGCGCGGGGATCGTGGCGTGGCGCGATCGGCGACCGGTCGGCCTCAGGGGCTGCCGCATAACGTCCGGGGAGGCGGCCGCCCGAGCGGACAGCCCGGCGGGGTCGAGCGCGGAGAGCCGCCGTCGGGACGACCGTCGGGCGGGCACCCCCACCAGTGCCAGCAGCAGGGCGAGACCGGTCAGAACTCCCGGGACCAGGATCCGCACCGTCGTCAGCGCCCCGAGGTGGCGACGGACGCGAATTCACCAGACCCACCGACCCCGCCACCGAAGCCGTCAACCTCGCCAGCCCTGCCAGCCCTGCCACCGAAGTCGTCAACCTCGTCAACCTCGCCAGCCTTGCCGGCTCTGCCACCGAAACCGTCGACTTCGCCAGCCCCGCCAGCTCTGCCACCGAAGTAGTCAACCTCGCCAGCCCTGCCAGCTCTGCTATCGAACCCGTCGATCTCGCCGGCCTCATCGGCCAACCTGCCGGCTTCACCAGCTAACCCGTGGAGCCCATCGCCGAACCTGTCGGTCGCGTCGGTCGTGCCGCCAGCCTTGTCGGCCCGGTCGCCATCGCTGTCGAGCCGGTCGGCGCGGCCGGCGCCACTGAGCCGACCTGCCCAGAGCAGGCCCACGAGTTGCAGGACGATGGCGCCGACCGCGCAGGCGGCACCGATCGGGGTGTGCAACAGGATCTCCAGCGGATCGACGCCGATGCCGTAGCCCAGGGCGATGCCGCCGGCCGGCAGCCCCGCCAGCAACCAGGCGGTGGCACGTGCGCCGGCCGCCTGCGCCTCGGCTGCGGCCAGCCCTCGATCCATCGCCCGCGCGTCGGCCTCGATCCGCTCCACCAGGTCGGCCAGGGGCGCGCCGGTCTGCTCGGCGAGGCGTACCGCTGCCCGGGCCAGACCGGCCAGTCGGTCCGAGCCGCCGGCCGCCACCATCACGGTCGACGGTGGCAGCCCGGCGCGCAGGTCGGCGGCGAGGCCGCAGAGTGCGTCGAGTTGGCGGCGATGTGCCCGCTCGGCAGAGCGGCTGGCCCGACGGCGGAGCAGGCCGCGTACTGCCAGGCCGGTGTAGACGGCGACGGCGAACGCCGCCACCGGGCCACCGGCGAGGATTCCAACGATGCCGCCCAGCGCAGCACCGACGGCCACGCCCCGCCAGGGCGGCACCGAGGCCAGCAGCCGATCCAGTGCGGTCGACCAGGACACCCGTGAACTCGCCGAGTCGCTCTCTGTCGGCCGGCCTCCCGGGTCGGGCCGCCGAGCGGTCTCCACGGCGTGGCGCCCGCCGATCACCGCCCGGCGCCGGGCCCGAACGCGGCCGACCGGCCAGCCGACCAGCACCGCCGCGCCGGCCAGACAGGCGCCCGCCAACCACCAGGCCGTCACGGCGTACCCCGGGTGATCTCCCGCCGGCCCGGCGAGGACTGCGGCCAGGAGCGGGACGCCGCGTCCAGCAGGGGTGGCACCGGCACTCCCCGCTCGGCGAGCAGTGCGGCCAGTGCCGGGGCGGCTGGCCCGAGACCCCGATCCCGACGCCAGGCCGGTACGACGGTGACCAGCCGCTCCGGACCCGCCGGCAGCAACAGGCAGACCGCCTCCAACACCCGTCCCGTCGACGCGCGACGGACCTGGAGCAGTACCTGGAGCGCGGCGGCCACCTGAGCGTGCAGGGCCGGCCGGGGCAGCCCGCCGAGCAGACCGAGTGCCTCCAGCCGGGCCGGTACGTCGGCCGGAGTGTTGGCGTGCAGGGTGCCCGCCCCGCCGTCGTGCCCGGTGTTCAGGGCGGAGAGCAGGTCGACCACCTCGGCGCCCCGGCACTCGCCGACCACCAGCCGGTCGGGACGCATCCGCAGGGCCTGCCGCACCAGGTCGCTCAGCCCGACCGAACCGGCACCCTCCACGTTGGACGTCCTGGCCTGGAGGCCGACCACGTGTGGGTGCAGCGGGCGCAGTTCGGCGGCATCCTCGACCAGCACGATCCGTTCGGTCGGCGGCACCAGGCCGAGCAGCGTGTTCAGCAGGGTCGTCTTGCCCGACCCGGTCCCGCCGACGACCAGGTAGGCGAGCCGGGCGGCGACCACCGCCGCGAGCAGCGTGGCGGCGGCGCGGGGCAGGGTGCCGTGGCGTACCAGGTCGTCGAGGGTGAACGGGCGCTGGCGGAAGGTACGCAACGAGAGGTACGGCCCGCTGGTCGCCACCGGTGGCAGTACGGCGTGCAGCCGGGTGCCGTCCGGCAGCCGCGCGTCGACGTACGGGCTGCCCTCGTCCAGCCGTCGGCCGCAGGCGGCGGCGAGCCGCTGGGCGAGCCGGCGTACCTCGTCGGGGCCGCCGAGCGGCACCGACACCGAAGACAGCCCGGTGCCCCGGTCGACCCAGACCTTGGCGCCGTTCACCAGCACGTCGGTAACCTGGTCGTCGGCGAGCAGGGGCGTCAGCGGGCCGGCACCGACCAGGTCGTGGTGCACCCGGGTGGCCATCCGCAGCACGGTGGTGTCGCCGAGGACGGCGGCGCCGGGCTCGGCACGTACCGCCGCGACGACGGCGGCCGGGGTCACCGTCGTCCCCTCGGCGGCGAACCGGCGCCGGACCCGGGCGGCGAGATCGTGCCTCATGACCCGGCCGCCTCGATGCGGGCGACCCGACTCGGGACGGTGTTCGTGCGGCCGATCCGACTCGGGGCCGCGTCAGTGCGGGCGGGCCAACCCTGGGGCGCGTCGGTGCGGGCGGGCCGAGCCTGGGGCGCGTCAGTGCGGGCGGGCCGAGCCTGGGGCGCGTCAGTGCGGGCGGGCCGAGTCTGGGGCGCGTCGGTGCGGGCGGGCCGCTGGCGGGTGGTCATCGCGCGTCGGCCGGAACGCCGGCCGCACCGGTGAGGTCGGTGATGATGCGCTGGCAGAGCGCCGCCAGCGGGCCGCGCCCGGCCGCCGCCGGGGCCTCGCCGCGTTCGAGGTTGCGGCAGAGCCCAGGCTCGGGTCGCAGCGTGCCGACCAGCGGCAGGTCGAGTGCCCGGGCAACCTCGCGGGCCTTGAGCCGGCCGGGGGCCGGACCGCGCACGATGACCGAGAGGTTGGCACAGTGCAGCCCGGCGACCGCGACCACCCGGGCCGCCGCAGCCGTGGCCCGCAACTCGGCGGGGACCAGTACGAACGCCTGGTCGGCGGCCTGGAGTGCGATCACGGCCGCGTCGTCGAGTTGCCGGGGCAGGTCGACGACGACGATGTCCCGGCCACGTCGACCGGCGTCCATGGTGGCCGCCATCGCCTCGGCCGGCAGCGCCAGCAGGTCGCCGCGATCCCAGGAGAGCATCACCAGGTCGCCCCGGCTGGGCAGCGCCCGGACCAGCGCGGGCGCGTCGACCCGGCCGTCCGCCTCGGTCAGCGCCGGCCAGCGCAGACCCTCCAACTGCTCCCAGCCGAGCACCAGGTCGAGGCCGCCGCCGAGCGGGTCGGCGTCGACCAGCAACGTACGCAGGCCGCATCGGGCCGCCGTGATGGCGAGCCCGCCGGCCAGTACGCTCGCGCCGGCCCCGCCGCGCCCGCCGATCACGGCGACGATCCGGGCCGGGCCGCCCACCGCACCCCGGCCGGTGAGACTCTCGCCGAACCGGTCGACCAGCCACGGCTCGGCCGCTGGCAACACGGCGACGTGCTCGGCACCGAGCAGCTCGGCCACCTCCCAGCCGCCCGCGCCCTCCCCGGAGCGGCCGACCAGGACCACCCGGGGTCGGCGGGGCAACCTCGCCCGCAGGCATGCCTGCGCCTGGTCGGTGCCGACCACCACCAGCGGCGCGGCGGCCCATCGGGACCGGGCCGACGCCGGATCGGCGGCTACCTCCACCTCGCCGCCACCCGCCGCCGCGAGCCGGAGCAGCTCGTCGAGTAGCTCGTTGTCCGAGGTCACAACCAGGGGCAGGCGCGGTCCGGGACGGACCGGGGTACGCGGTGGCATCACGTCCTCCAGCGGTGGGATCCGGCTCCAACGGGCGGTCCGGTTACCGCCAGACCCTGGCGTTCCGAACCTCCGTTCCGGGCCTCGAAAATCCGCGTTGTGGATAACTGGACCGGTTGTGGATAACGCCCGTCAGGGCAGTGGATCTGGTATGTCGCCCCGGGGCGTCCGGCAGCGATCCCGGCGGCAATCCCCCGGCAGCGATCCCCTGGCGGCGGGCGCGAGCGGCTGTGCGCGTACCCGCAGGGGGTTTTGTCGGGGTGCGGCGGGCGGGCTGCGGCGGGCGGTCGCCGACCGGTGCGGGCGCCGCCGGGCAGGCCATATTCGGAGCCGGCGGGGGTACCCGAGCCGTGCGGGTCGCTACCGCGCGACGCAGCGGTGAAGATCGGGGGAGGAAGCCGTCATGGCGCAGTCCGTGAGCATGACCTCGGTGGTACTGGAACCGGCCGCGGAGGAGCTGGCCCGGATGACGGCGAATCCGCCGTTCCCGTTCCAGCTCGGCCCGGAGAAGGGGCGGGCGAAGCTGGTCGACATGCAGTCGGGAACCATCCCCCGGCCAGAGGTCGACATCGAGGACATCATGGTGCCCGGCGGCCCTACCGGGCAGGTACCGGTGCGGATCGTCAAGCCCCGGGGCGCCGGCCGGCTCGGCGGCGCCGGCGGAGGGCTGGGCGACCGCCTCCGCTCCGCCGCCCAGGAGATGATGCGACCGCGCGGGGTCGGCGGCATGCTGCCGGCGGTGCTCTACATCCACGGCGCCGGCTGGGTCTTCGGTGACTCCCTCACCCACGACCGGTTGATCCGCGAACTCGCGGTCCGGTCCAACTCGGCGATCGTCTTTCCGGAGTACAGCCGGGCGCCGGAGGCGCGGTTTCCGATCGCGATCGAGGAGTGCTACGCGGTGGCGCAGTGGTTGGCCAGCCAGGGCGACGACTACGGTCTGGACCCGACCCGGATCGCCATCGCGGGTGACTCGGCGGGCGGCAACCTGGCGACCGTGGTGACGATGCTGGCCACCCGGCGCGACGGACCCCGCTTCGCCCAGCAGGTGCTGCTCTATCCGGTGACCGACGCCGACTTCGACACCGCGTCCTATCGGAAGTTCGGCACCGGCTACTACCTGTCCCGGGAGCTGATGACGTGGTTCTGGGACCAGTACCTGCCGGACCCGGCCGAGCGGTCCGACCCGATGGCCGCACCGCTGCGGGCCGGCCCGGAGCAGCTCCGGGGCATGCCGCCCACCCTGATCACCACCAACGAGGCGGACGTGCTGCGCGATGAGGCCGAGGCGTACGCGGCCAAGCTGCGCCAGGCCGAGGTACCGGTGACCCAGGTGCGATACCAGGGCATCATCCACGACATGGCGATGCTGGACTCGCTGGCCAGTACCCAGGCGGCGCAGGCGGTCACCGCCCAGGCCGCGATGACGCTGGCCCGGGCCCTGCACCACGAGTAGCGGCGCCGGATGTGTCAGCCTTCGGGTAGTTGAGCGCCCTCACGAGGCGGGGACGGCGATCGGGACCGGGGTCGGGAACCGAGCCGTACCGGCCGCGTCCTCGTATGGTTGGCCTGGTGAAGACCCTCCACACGGCGTACCGCGTCTCGGATCTCAGTGCCTCGCTTCACTTCTACACCGCGCTCGGGTACACCCAGGTCGGCCGGGTCGACCTGGGAGGCGGGGCGAGCCTGACGGTCCTCAAGTTCCCCGAGGAGGAAGTCGTCACACTCGAACTGGTCCACCGGCCGGACGACGGGCCGGTGGACATCGGCACCGGGTTCAGTCACCTCGTGGTGCAGGTCGACGACCTCGCCGGCACGGTCGACAGGCTGCTCAGGGCCGGTCTCTGGCCCGGGCCGGTGGACCAGCCCGCCGGTCCGTACGGCCCGCAGACCTCGTGGCTCAGCGACCCGGACGGCTACCGCATCGAGTTGGTGCAGTGGCCACCTGGGCACCCAGCCGGAATCACCGCCGCCGACTTCGGATAACCGCGGCGGGTAGCGACCACGGGCCTCCCCGCACGCGGCACGGGGAGGCCCGCAGCCAGCCCCAGCATGCCGGGCTGGGGCTACTGGAGACCGCTGCATACGGCTCCGGGCGGCTGGGAGCGCTGGGAACGGCTGGGAACGGCGCCTAGGACCGAAGTTCCGCCAGGGCCGCCGCGAGGATCCCGGACAGTGATCTCTGCGCGAGTTCGTCGCGAAGCGCCTGGTAGTGCGGGTAGTAGCTCAGCATCCGACCAGGGTTGGCCGGATCCGGGTACCCGGCGAACGCTCCCCAGCGCCACAGCGCGTACTCATGCCGGCTCGCCATGGGGCCACCGCCGTGTTCCGTGCACTGGAAATGACCGGGGATGAACAGCTCGGGGTAGACCTGCCACACCTCCTCCTCGTTCGGAATCGGCAGGTAGAAGCGGTCGAAATACCCGTCGCACCCCACCTGGAACGTGGCCTGCATCTTGGTGAAGGCGGCGATCAGGTACTCCTCCAGTTGCGCGGTCTGCAGTCTGGCCTGCGCCCGCGCCGCCAACGCGACGGGTCCCAGCGTGGTGAGCAGGACGCCGAGGTCGCGCATGGCCCCGAAGTTGAAGTTCTGCCCGACCACGTCGTACCGGACGTTTATGGCCGTGACGCAGGCCGTGGCGTCCTGCGCGAACCGCTGCTTGAGGCTCAGCGAGAAGTCCTGGCTCTCGACGAACTCCAGCATGGCGTGCTCGGTGCAGCCCCGGACCTCGGCGACGGTCAGCGCGTCCATGTGATTCTTGATCGCCTGCTCGGACCGGCGAACCTCGCTAATCATCAGGGTGACCGCCTGGTCCAGGGTCAGACCGCCGCTCTTCGAGTCGTTGTAGAGGGAGTACGCGGCGTAGGCGAACTGAGCCACCTGGATGATCGTCCCCGGGTCCACCGCCCGCGCCGAACGCGGCGCGGCCGGCACCGCGACCCCGGTGGCCACCACCGTGGCGACCAACCCTCGGATCGCCGTGTTCTTCAGTCTGGCTCGCATAGTCACATCCCTCCGTCGTTCATCCGCTGCAGGGTGTCCCGGGCCAGCACCCAGCTCGTGCCGGCGCCGGCGGCGGTCTTGAGCGTCGCCTCGGTCCACGGCCCTTCCCGCCAGTCGCCGTCGACCTGGTAGTCCTGGAAGGTGCGGGGGCCGCGCGGCGTCGAGCACGTGTACACCACGTGGTAGATGGACGGGTGCCAGTCCATGTCCCCCTCGCTCGGGACACACCTCGGCTCCAGCCGGTTGACGATCGCCTGCATCGCCGCCCGGTAGTCCGGCAGGTACGTGCTGGTGCCGATCCCGGCCGCGACCCGCGCTTCGAGCCCGACCGCGTAGAGCGAGTAGATGGCGAAGCCGAGGTGGTCTGCTTCGGAGTCGGACTGGACCGCATTGAAGACGCTCTTGGCCTGGCGCGCGTGCAGCGCGACCTCGAGGGCGTAGTCCTGCAACGGGTCCTCGCCGAGATGGGGCAGTGAGGGTATCTCCAGGATCGCGTGCTGGGCGGCGCCAACCCATGGCGCCGCGGCGACCGCGTCGAGATGCGTGAGGATCTCGTTCTGGGCCTCGCCGACCACCGCGACGAACTGCTGTAGCGCCTGGATGATCTGCTGCTCGGTCAGGTTGCCGCTGCGCGCCTCCAGGAACAGGTTGAAGGCGATCTCACCGACCTTCTTGATCGAGTCGGCGCCGGTCGCCCGTACCGGGGTGGCCGTTCCAGGCAAGGCCACCACCACCGCCAGCACCACCACGGCAACGCCGCGCAACAATCTGGCTCTCACCTCGAGTCTCCCTCCACTGTGGCCGCTGCGGAGCCAAGCCCGTCGATGCGGCGCTGGTACCAGGAGGAAAACATTGCCAAGCGCGACTGGACGATGACTGGATTCGACGCCGGAGCTTGCGTCACGAAAACCTCGGCATGAAACTGCACACGCTGGTCGCCCGTCCGGAGCGCGCCGGCGACCAGATCCTGCGGCCCGCACCCGGCCTGTCGTACCGACGGTTCATGGCCCTGGTCATGGTGGGCGAACTGGGGGTATCCACCCAGCGTGCGCTAGCGGATCCCGACGGTGAGCGAACCCTCGGTGAGCTCGGCGGGCCATCCGAGCCGTGGTCCCTAGCGAACCAGAAGCAGGGCTACCCTCGGTTGATGCGGTACTTGACACGGTCGTTCGCCGTCGGGGCATTGCGGCGAGGCAAAGGGATCGAGCAGTTCCTTGGTCCAGTCGATGTCGCGGGCGAACCCGCGATCCGCTGGGTT
The DNA here is from genome assembly GCF_016862935.1 of Plantactinospora mayteni. Taxonomy (GTDB): domain Bacteria; phylum Actinomycetota; class Actinomycetes; order Mycobacteriales; family Micromonosporaceae; genus Plantactinospora; species Plantactinospora mayteni. The sequence goes on along the minus strand of NZ_BONX01000048.1, from coordinate 104,084 downwards.
TCCGTAGACCCACGGGGCGGCCAGTACCGAGTTGCTGTACACCTAGGAAGAGACCCCGACGACGAGAGCGTCCGCGACCTGGCAAATCTGCTGCCGCTCGACCCAGCGGAGGAGCAGTACGTCGGAGAGGGCCGCGAACTCGCTCTGGTGCCCGACCCAGAGACGGCGATCACACAGGCGGAAACGCTCGCCGACGCAGTGCCCGGGCAGTGGGTCAACTGCGGGGTCGCCGGCGAGGGCTACGCAGACCTCGTCCGTTCGCGGCGTGGCGTGACGTGAGACCGAACATCATCCTGGAGGACTCCTGGGTCCTGAGCGTGGACGCCACGCTGACCCGGCTGACGTTTGCGCTCGACGTAGTCCTGACGCCGGCCCACTCCCCTGCCCTAGGAGCCCGGCCCGGCATGTCACCTCGCCAGCTTTCGCAAGTTGACGTGCCGAGTATGAGCATCCCTCGGTTGAGTACCGACCGAGGATCAACTGAGTAGTAACGGCATCCGCTCTCGACCCGTACCGCCGCCGGCCTCCCACCCGACGGGCGCCGCAACCCGACGCACGTCGTCCGGAAGACGTCGGCAGCCGGACCCGCGTACCCGAGGCCGCTGAACGGCCGTGACCAGCGTGAATGCGCTTCACCGCGAAAAGCGACGACCCCCGTCGGGGGGAGACGGGGGTCGTCTGGGGTTCGGCTCCGGGGGGGTCGAGCCGAACCCGCTCGGCGGTCACGGGGGGTGCGACCGCCGAGGTCTACCGAGCACAGAGGATATGAAAGTGTGTCGTAACTACAAGCATGCCTGAGTCGACCCGTATACGTCGAGTGGCGTTAACTTCCACTCCCTGCGAAAGTCCGCCCCCGAGCTGTGACCGTGATCACCCTGGGGCTGATCGGCCGATCAGGGGGTAACCGGTCGGCAGGTGCCAAAGGTGACCCCGCGCACCCGCTGACCATAGACCATCCGGATAGACTTTCGCGCCGTGGGCCGAAGCGCCGCTTTCTTCGATCTGGACAAGACCGTCATCGCCAAGTCGAGCGCCTTGGCGTTCGGTCGGCCGTTCTACCGGGACGGGCTGATCACACGCCGTGACGTGGTCAAGTCCGCGTACGCCCAGCTCATGTTCCGGCTGGGCGGCACCGACGAGCAGACGATGGCACGTACCCGCGACTATCTGGCGACCCTGTGCAAGGGCTGGCCGGTGGAGCAGGTCCGGCAGATCGTCGCCGAGACACTGCACGAGCTGATCAACCCCTACGTGTACGCCGAGGCCGCCGCCCTGATCGAGGAACACCAGGCGGCCGGCCGGGATGTCGTACTCGTCTCCGCCTCCGGCGAGGAGATGGTCCGGCCGATCGGGGAACTCCTCGGCGTCGCCGACGTGATCGCCACCCGGATGACGGTGGTGGACGGGCGGTACAGCGGCGAGGTGGAGTTCTACGCGGCCGGGCCCAGCAAGGTCGACGCGGTCGGCGAGCTGGCCACGGAGCGCGGCTACGACCTCGCCGCGTCGTACGCCTACTCCGACTCGGTCAGCGACCGCCCACTGCTGGAGTGTGTCGGCCATCCGAGCGCGGTCAACCCGGATCGGGCGCTGCGCAAGCTCGCCGTGGAGAACGGCTGGCCGGTGCTGGAGTTCCGGCACCCGGTGCCGCTCGGTCGCCGGCTCCGGGAGCGTCCCGCCGTGCCGGTCGCGGCGGCGGCCATCGGGGTCGGCGTCGGGGTCGCCATCGGCATCGCCTGGTACGGCCGGCACCGCCGGGCCCGCGCCACCACCGCCTGACGCCGCGCCACCAACGCCTGCTTCAGGAAGGAGCCTGATTCAGGCACGAGCCTGAATCAGGCAGGACCGGGGTCGATCGGTCCCCGTGCGCCCTGGCTCGAACCGGCAGCCGTCGCCCCGTCAGGCGTCGGGCCGGAGGGTGCCGGATTCGCCAGTACCTCGTCGCCGATCTCGGTCAGCCGCTCCGCGCCGACCTCCACCGCCGTCGCGTAGTGCCGGAGCCAGGAGCGGAGCCCGTCCGGCGTACCGGTGGCGAAGGCGCCGGCCGCGCCGACGTACTCCGGCTCGCGTTCCAGGTGACCGAGGTCGACCGCGATCAGGCCGCGCGGGTCGAATCCGGTGGCGAGCAGGGTGAGCCGGGCGGCGGCCCGGGCGACCACCCCGGACGGGCCGGCGAAGGGTCGCAGCGCCAGCAGTTCCCCGTGTACGACGGCAGCCAGCACCACCGGCGACACCGACGTCCCACCGGCGACCAGCCGGGCCAACCCGTCCAGCCGGGCGCCGAGCGCGTCCGGCCCGACCGACGCTCCGGCAGCCGGGCCGGGGCCATGATCCGGTACCGGTCGACCGAGCGCCTCCTCCGGCACCGCTCCCCTGGCGGCCAGGGTGTGCAGCCGGGCGAGCACCTGGCGGGGCGCCTTCGGCCACAGGTCGGCCAGTCCGGGCAGCGCACCGGCGACCCGGAGGGCGCCTTGCGGTACCGGATCGGTCACGGTCCCGGCGCGGACCGTCTCGCGCTCGTGGGCGTACCCCTCAAGGGCGGAGCTGGCCACCGCGGACCGCAGGCTGACCTCGGCCGCGACCTGGCCGCCGTGCCGGCGCAACGCGCGGTGCCGCAGCGCCTGGTCGACCCGCTCGCGGGCCCGCTCGACCGCTGGCGCGACGTCGGCGAGTTCCAGCAGCGGGGCGAGCGGGTCGGTGGCCATGCTGTCACCGTAGTTGCCGGCCAGGGCGGACCAGCGCCGAGCACCGGAACCGGCGCCCCCACCATCGGCGGCGGCCCGGCGCCCACCATCGGCCGCAGACCGGCGCCCACCATCGGCCGCAGACCAGCGCCGAGCACCGGAACCCGCGCTCACCGTCGGCGGCGGACCAGCGCTCACCGTCGGCGGCGGACCGGCGCCAACCGTCGGCGGCGGAACACGCCGTGACCGGCGAGCGCCGGAACGCGGCCATTCGGCGCGTCTGGCCGCGTGAGTGGTGTGCACCCCTCGCCCCGGCTACCAGGCCCGATTAACCTCCTACCGAACGACACTGACGCGATGCCTGAGGAGCCACCCACCATGAGCGAGACTCTGGCAAACCTGTTGCAGGAGACCCGGCGGTTCCCGCCGCCGGCCGACCTTGCCGCCGCGGCGAACGTCACCGCGGACGCCTACGACTCCGCCGCCGAGGACCGGTTGGCGTTCTGGGCACGCCAGGCGGGCCGGCTGGACTGGTCGACGGAGTGGGACCAGATCCTCGACTGGTCGAATCCGCCGTTCGCGAAGTGGTTCGTCGGCGGAAAGCTCAACGTCGCCTACAACTGCCTGGACCGGCACGTCGCCGCAGGGCACGGCGACCGGGTCGCGATCCACTGGGAGGGCGAGCCCGGCGACACCCGCACCATCACCTACGCCGACCTGCTGGCGATGACCAGCCAGGCGGCGAACGCGCTGACCGATCTCGGGGTCACCGCCGGTGACCGGGTGGCGATCTACCTGCCGATGATCCCGGAGGCGGCGGTCGCGATGCTGGCCTGCGCCCGGATCGGTGCCACCCACAGCGTGGTCTTCGGCGGCTTCTCCGCCGACGCGCTGACCAACCGGATCCAGGATGCCAGCGCCAAGGTCGTGATCACCGCTGACGGCGGGTTCCGCCGGGGCAAGCCGTCGGCGTTGAAGCCGACCGTCGACGAGGCGGTCGCCAAGTGCCCGACGATCGAGCGGGTGCTGGTGGTCCGGCGTACCGGGCAGGACGTGGCCTGGAGTGACCGGGACGTGTGGTGGCACGAGGCGGTGGAGACCGCCTCGACCGAGCACACCGCCGAGGCGTTCGACGCCGAGCACCCGCTGTTCATCCTCTACACCAGCGGCACGACGGCGAAGCCGAAGGGCATCCTGCACACCACCGGCGGCTATCTGACCCAGGCGGCGTACACCCATCACGCGGTCTTCGACCTGAAGCCGGAGAGCGACGTCTACTGGTGCACCGCCGACATCGGCTGGGTGACCGGGCACTCCTACATCGTGTACGGCCCGCTGGCCAACGGCGCCACCCAGCTCATGTACGAGGGCACCCCGGACACCCCGCACAAGGGCCGCTTCTGGGAGCTGGTGCAGAAGCACAAGGTGACGATCCTCTACACCGCGCCGACCCTGATCCGCACCATGATGAAGTGGGGCGACGACATCCCGCGCGGCCACGACCTCTCCTCCCTGCGCCTGCTCGGCAGCGTCGGCGAGCCGATCAACCCAGAGGCGTGGATCTGGTACCGGGAGAACATCGGCCGGGGCGAGTGCCCGGTCGTCGACACCTGGTGGCAGACCGAGACCGGGGCCATCATGATCTCCCCGCTGCCCGGGGTGACCTCGACCAAGCCGGGCAGCGCGATGCGCCCGCTGCCGGGGATCAGCGCCGACGTGGTGGACGACCAGGCGCAGTCGGTGCCGGACGGTGGCGGCGGCTTCCTGGTGCTGCGCGAGCCGTGGCCGTCGATGCTGCGTACCATCTGGGGCGACGACCAGCGGTTCGTCGACACGTACTGGTCCCGTTTCGAGGGGCTCTACTTCGCCGGTGACGGGGCGAAGAAGGACGACGACGGCGACCTGTGGCTGCTCGGCCGGGTCGACGACGTGATGCTGGTGTCCGGGCACAACATCTCCACCACGGAGGTGGAGTCCGCGCTGGTCTCGCACCCGTCGGTCGCCGAGGCGGCGGTGGTCGGCGCCACCGACCCGACCACCGGGCAGGCGATCGTCGCCTTCACCATCCCGCGCGGCTCCGTCGACACCGAGGGCAGCGCGGGCGAGGCGCTCATCGCCGAACTGCGGGAACACGTCTCGAAGACCCTCGGCCCGATCGCCAAGCCCCGGCAGATCCTGCTGGTACCGGAGCTGCCGAAGACCCGGTCCGGGAAGATCATGCGCCGGCTGCTACGCGACGTGGCCGAGAACCGCTCGCTGGGTGACGTCACCACGTTGCAGGACTCCTCGGTGATGGACCTGATCTCGTCGGGGATGCGTTCCGGCAAGTCCGACGAGGACTGAGCCGCCGCCGGCCAGGGACGGCAGCCGGCCCGGGCGGTGGTGACAGCCGGCTCGGACGACGGCGACGCCCCGCCCGGCACCGGTGGTGGCCGACCCGGTCGGATCAGTGAATCCGCACGATGGGCGGGCCCGACCTGGGCCCGCCCATCGCCGTCTCCAGCGGCAGGTCAGGGGCCGGGTCAGGGCTGGTGCGGGTCGGGTTGTTCGGGGTACGGGCCGACGTCGCGCCCGAGCTGCGGGTGCCGTTTCCGCAGGGGCGTACCCCGGTCCTGTTACACCACGACGGGCCGGCAGACGTGGGGGAACCAGCGTGGTTCCGGCCGTAGCCGAATCGTGACATTCCAATGCGCGAAAATAGGCAACCGTTAGAACGCTTTCGCCCTGATTAGACGTAGATCGGATCACCCGGACGAGCGGTTTTCGACCCGTGACAGCCTCCCATCGATCTGCAAGGGTGGTGGACGCTTCTGATGACAGTGCCCGCCAAGAGCCGGCCTGTCCTGTAACACTTCCACAAAGGAGGAGGACCTTTGAGGAGACGAGTCACAGCGGGTCTGGCGGGTGCCACGGTCGCGCTGTTGGCCGCCAGCGCGGTCGCCGTGCCGGCCTACGCCGCTCCGTCGGCGCCAGCTCCCGTGGACCGGGAACCCCAGGGTGCGGCCCACCGCGCCGACAACCTGTCCGACCCGCTCGCCGAACAGCAGCAGCAGGTCCGGCAGGAGGCAATCGCCGCCCTTCTCTCGGGCAAGGCGAAGCTGCAGACCCGGAACGGTTCGAAGGTCATCCAGATCAAGGCCGACCGGTTCGTCGAGTACCAGCAACCCCCGAAGACCGATCCGATCTTCTCGATCCTGGTCGAGTTCGGCAACCAGAAGGACCCGCGTACCGGCGGTACCGACGGTCCGCTGCGCAACCAGATCCGCCAGCCCGACCGGACCTACGACGGCGGCGCGACCGACGACAACAGCACCATCTGGAAGTCGGACTTCAGCCGCCAGTCGTACCTCGACCTGTTCTACGCCAAGGGCAAGGAGTCGATGGCCGACTTCTACCTGAAGCAGTCGGGTGGCCGTTACACGGTCGGCGGCGACGTCAGCGACTGGGTGAAGGTCCCGTTCAACGAGGCCCGCTACGGCAGCAACAACATCCCGGAGCGGGACGGCTACTGGAACTTCGTCAAGGACACCACCACGTCCTGGTACGAGTCCCAGGTCGCCGCCGGCAAGAGCAGCGCGCAGATCAAGCAGTACCTGGCCCAGTTCGACGTCTGGGACCGGTACGACTACGACGGTGACGGCGACTTCAACGAGCCCGACGGCTACATCGACCACTTCCAGGCGGTGCACGCCGGTGAGGGCGAGGAGGCCGGCGGCGGCGCCCAGGGCGCGGACGCGATCTGGTCGCACCGCTGGGCCGCCTTCCCCGACCTTCAGGGCAGCGCCGGGCCGGACTTCAACAAGCTCGGTGGCGTGCAGATCGGCGACACCGGCCTCTGGGTCCGGGACTACACCACGGAGCCGGAGAACGGCGGTCTGGGCGTCTTCGCCCACGAGTACGGCCACGACCTCGGCCTGCCGGACCTCTACGACACCCAGGGCGGCGACAACGGCGTCGGCTTCTGGAGCACCATGGCGTCCGGCTCGTGGCTGAACCACGGCAAGCAGGACATCGGTTCGACCCCGGGTTACTTCGACCCGTGGTCGAAGCTCTACCTGGGCTGGCTGAACCATTCCACAGTCGAATGGGACAGCGGCACCACGTTCGCCACACTGGGCGCCGCCGGCGACACCGACGGGCTGGCCCAGGCGGTCGTGGTGAACCTGCCCGACCAGGAGACCACCACCGAGTTCAACAAACCGTTCGCGGGCCAGTACGAGTGGTGGGGCGGCAGTGCCGACGACCTCAACACCACGCTGACCCGGACCCTCGACCTCAGCGGGGCCACCACCGCCGCCATCACGGCGAAGGCCCAGTACGAGATCGAGGAGGACTTCGACTACCTCTACGCGGAGGTGTCGACGAACAACGGCTCGACCTGGACTCCGCTGCCGAACGAGCTGATCGAGGACGCCGAGACCGGCATCGACGGCTCGACCGGCGGTGAGTGGATCGACCTGACCTACGACCTGTCGGCGTACGCCGGGCAGACCGTGCAGTTCCGCTACCGCTACCAGACGGACGGCGGCGTGCACTTCGAGGGTCCGTTCCTGGACAACATCTCGCTGGTCGTCAACGGTGCGGCGGCCTGGACCGACGGTGCCGAGACGGTCGACCCGGCGTGGACCGCCCGCGGCTTCACCCGGTTCACCGGCACTCAGACGGAGCTGGCTCCGCACTTCTACGTCGCGGAGTTCCGCACCTACTACGGCTACGACAAGACCCTGGAGACCGGTCCCTACAACTTCGGTTGGCAGAACAGCAAGCCGGACTTCGTGGAGCGGTTCAAGAACCACCAGGGTCTGCTGGTCTGGTACGTGAACTACGCGTACGGCGACAACGACACGATCGCGCACCCGGGCTTCGGCCTGAACCTGCCGGTCGACGTCCGGCCGGGCCCGATCACCGTTCCCGGGGTCGGCAACGTCACCAACCGGCGGAGCAGCTACGACGCCACGTTCAGCCGGTTCGCCAAGCCGGCCCAGACGTTCCACCTGAACGGCGTGGCGACCACGGTGCCGAAGCTGAACCCGGTGACGGTCTTCAACGACTCGGACCCGAACCGCTACTGGTCGGCGCAGAACCCGATGAACTCGGTCAAGGTCGCCGGTACCGGCACCAAGATCGAACTACTGCTGGAGAACCACCTGATCTCGGACCTGGCGATCATCAAGGTCACCAACTGATCCGACGTACCACGGTCGGGGCCGGAGGCGCGAACAGCGCTTCCGGCCCCGCTCGCTTTCCCGGCGACCGGCCGCCAGTAGGCGGTGCGGGGCGACCAGCCGTCGGTGGGCTCTGTCTAGCGACCAACCGTCAGGCGACCAGCCCTCCGGCGACCGGCCGTCAGGGAGCGGCCAGGTCGAGCCAGCCGTAGCGGTGTTCGCAGGGCGGGCCGGCCGCGATGCCGAGCCGCCGGTCGTCCAGGTCCAGCAGCACCGAGTAGACCGTCTCGGAGTGCTCGGCCGGCGGCATCCGCTCGTCGACGTGCCGGCAGATGCTCTGCGGGAAACTCGCGTGGTCACGGAAGATCGCCGCGAGGTCGTCCTCGCCGACCTTGCCGACCGCCGCCTTCGGGGCCAGCAGCCGCCGGGCCCGGGCGGACCGGAACAGCGACGACCCGCCCCAGTCCTTGATCGAGTCGTGGACCGGCAGCCCGGTCTCCAGGTGGTTGGCGTGCGTGAGGTACCCGTCCGCCGGGTGCAGCCAGCCGGCGTCCCCGGGTACCAGCTCCAGGTCGATCAGCTCGCCGCCGGCCTCCGCCGCCTGGCCGAGCAGCAGGTTGATCGAGCTGTTCCGGCTCCCTCGGCAGGCCGCCTTCAGCGCCTCGGCCAGGCTGTCCGCCTCCAGCGCCGCCCGCAGCAGTACGTGGTACGGCACGCCCGGCTCGACCCCGGGGGCGGGCAGCCCGTCCCGGTCACAGCCGAGCATGTTCACGCAGACGCCGACCCCCGCCGAGTTCAGCCCGGTCTTGGCGACCATGCCCGCCTCGGTCAGGGTCAGTACGGTCAGCCCGTGCTCGTCCCGGGTGGCCAGCAGCAGCATCACCTCCCGCTGGTCGGGGTGCCAGTCCCAGTTCTGCCCGAGCAGCAGGTGACCGGTGTCGGTGTGGGTGCCGAGCACCCCGACCGCGGTGCAGCCGCCGGCACCGGAGTCCGGTGGCGCGTCGGACCCGCCGTCCCGGTGCCGGCCGTAGATCAGCTCGGTACGTGCGTTCAGCGCGTAGACCTGCTCGATCCGGGCCCCGGCCCCCTCGGCCACCCCGTCCAGCAGCTCGGCGACCCGGGGGTGGTGCCGTCGGGTGGCGTCCCGGAAGGCCCGCCCGGCGACGGTCACCGCCGCCTCGTCCAACCCGCCCTCCTCGCGGAACCGGCGCAGATAGAATTCCAGGTTGGCGGTGATCAGGTCACGGGCCGCGACGCCGTACCCGGTACCGCACTCGGCCGGGGTGCCCTGCACCCGGATCAGCGGCACCGGCAGGTCGGAGTGGTCGAGCCGACGGGCGGAGGTCATGCCAGCACGCTAGCCGGACCGACCGGTCGTCGTCAGCGGCGTTCCTGATCCCCTGGTCAGGAGCACCGGGGCAGGCCCGGAAATTTCCCGGACGATCCCCTGATCCGTCGGTTGCGCCGGATCCGTCCCGCGCTGATGGCCCTAGGCTGTCGACATGAGGGAGCGAACCGGCCAGGTCAGCGAGGAGCGGCGAAGCGAGCGCAGCCGGCGGTGTCCCGACGCTCGGGACGCCGATCGGGACGCCGATCGGGACGCCGGCCGGCGGAGGCCGTCGACAGCGGCGACCGGGCCCGCCGGCACACCGGGGGAGGCGGCATGAACGAGCGCGGCGCCGGCCGCAGGCCCGTCGTCGACGAGTCCTGCGTACTGGTGGACGGGCCGTGGACGCATCGGTTCGTCGGCGCCAACGGCAGCCGGTTCCACGTCGTCGAGGCCGGCAGCGGGCCGCTGGTGCTGTTCCTGCACGGCTTCCCCGAGTTCTGGTGGGCCTGGCACGAGATGCTGCCGGCGGTCGCCGACGCCGGCTACCGGGCGGTCGCGGTCGACCTGCGCGGTTACGGCGCGAGCGACAAGCCGCCCCGGGGGTACGACGGCTACACCCTCGCCGCCGACGTGGCCGGACTGATCCGGGCCCTCGGCGAGCGCTCGGCGGTGCTGGTCGGCTCGGGCGCCGGCGGCATGATCGGCTGGACCGCCGCCTCCTTCCACCCCAGCCTGGTCCGCCGGCTGGTGGTGCTCGCGGCACCGCATCCGCTGCGGCTGCGCGCCGGCATCTTCGCCGACCCGCGCGGCCAGTTCGCGGCGGCCACCCCCACCCTGAAGTTCCAGATCCCCCGCTACGAGCACGTGCTGACCCGGGACGACGCGGCGCTGGTCGGCTATTTCCTGCAACGCTGGGGCGGACCGCGCTGGGTCGACAGCCCCGACTTCGCCGACTACGCGGCGCGCTGCCGGCAGGCGATCCGGATCCCGCAGGCCGCGTTCTGCGCGATGGAGGGCTACCGCTGGGCGTTCCGGTCGGTACTCCGGCTGCACGGCTACCGGTTCGTCAAGCTGATGCAGAAGCCGCTGGTCACCCCGACCCTGCAACTGCACGGCGCGTTGGACCAGGCGTCGCTGCCGCGTACCGCCCAGGGCTCCAGTCGCTATGTGGTGGCCCCGTACGAGTGGCGGCTGCTCGACGGCGTCGGCCACTTCCCGCACGTCGAGGCGACCGACCTGGTGCTGGGCGAGGTGCTGCGCTGGGCCAAGTCCTGACCGTCGCGCCGGTGGCGGCTCAGGCGCGGTTCTCGCGCAGGTCGGTGACCTCGGCCGCCGGTGCCCAGCCCTGGTAGACCCCGAAGTCGAACGCCTCCAGCCCCATCGCCTCGGCGACCGGCCAGCGCCCGCCGGTGTATTCCACCCGCAGCCAGTTGTCGTGCTGGGCGAGCACGATGAACGGCTGGCCCTGCCACGAGCACCTGGTCCGGACGTAGACCAGCTCGCCGACCTCGGCCGCGGCCACCACCCGGACGTACCGCCCGGGCCGGACCTCCTCGAAGCCCTCGCCCGGTTCCGCCTGGTAGAGGCGTACGTCGTCACCCGCCGGACTGGCCTCGTATTCCCGGCCGCGCCACTGGGCCACGTAACCGTCGCGCATCAGCCCTCCTCGGCCCGGCGCCAGACGGGTACGTCACAGTCCAGCGTCGCCACCAGTCGCTCGATGCCGTCGAGCCCGATCCGGTGCAGTTGCGCGCCGTGCGGCAGCCGTACGCTGTCCACCTTGAACTCGGCCACCACGTCACTGCTCTCGCCCGGCGCGAACCCGTTGCCCCGGAACGGCGGGCGCTCGATCACCCAGCCCTCCATCGCCCGCATGGCGGCCTCGTTCTGCCCGCCGTACGGAATCCGGTAGAGGCTGGGCCGGTACGCCGGCCAGCGGAGCACGTAGATCTCCTCGGCGTCCCGGACGAAGTGCGAACCGGGGTGGTTGAGGCCGAGCGCGGCGTAGAGCTTCGCCGGGGTACGCAGATGGGCGACCTCGGAGGCCCGGTGCACGAAACCCGAGACCCGGTCGTAGCCCCGGTCGAGATAGTAGGCGAGCTGGCTCGGGGCGATGGTCTTCTGCATCATCGTCGGCCGCCCCGGGTCCTCCCGATCCGGCGCGTACGTCGACCGGGGCGCCTCCTCCTCGGCCGGAGCCTGCGGCGCCGGTTCGCCGGTGTCGTCGCCGAGACCCACCTCCGCGGCCCAGTTCGCCAGCGCGACGATCTGCCCACCCGGCAGTTTCGCCCCGACCGGCGTGCCCGGGTTGACCGCGAACGAATAGTTGTCGTCCGGCCACCGCCGGATCAACTGGGCGAACTTGACCTCGACCGTGTCGATGGTCTCCGGCAGGTGGTCGGCGAGCCGCTCCGGCGAGGTGAACACCACGACATAGCGCTCCCCGTCCAACAACTCGGTACGCCACTCGAAGCCGTCGTCGCCGGGTCGGGCGCCCGGGGCCGAGTTGAACGCCACCGGCAACAGCACCCTGGCGAGCAGCAGCGTGGAGAGGAACGTGTCGGTACTGCCGTCACCGGCCGCGTCCAGCAGGCTCCCCTCGACCTCGTTGGCCGGGATGAAATCCGACGGGAGCCGGCGGGCGGGCACCGGATCGTTACCGGCCCGCGGCTCGGCGGCGACCGGTTCGGTCGTACCCCGCTCGGCGTCCGGCGGCCGGACGGGCGCCCCGGTCGGGATCGGCTCGGTCGGGATCGGCTCGGTCGGGGCCGTTCCGGGGACGAACTGCTCGGGGACCGACGGGCCGCCGGCGAACCGCTCGGTCACCCGGGGACCGGCGAACTGCTCGCTGGCGGACGGACCCGCGCCGAACTGCTCGCGAACAGATCGACCTGCGGCGAACTGCTCACCGGCCGGGGGACCGGCGGCGAACTCCCCGGTGACCGATCGGCCGGCGGAAAACCGCTCGGTGACCGATCGGCCGGCGCCGAACCGCTCGGTGACCGATCGACCGGCGCCGAACTGCTCGGTGGGTGTCGGGGCGGCGGCGAACCTCTCGGTGGGCGGCGAGCCCATCGTCAGGGACTCCGTCGCGAACGACCGGCCGGAGAACGCCTGGGTGAGACCGGTGCCGGTGAGGATCTGTTCGGTGGGACCGGGCTCGGCCGGTTCGGGTTCGGCGGCTCCCGCATCGGCGGCGGGCCGGCTCGCGGCTGTCGGGTCGGTACCGGACCGGGCTGCGGCGATCACTTCGTAGGCCGTCGTCGGGCCCTCGGCGGTCACGCCGGGCCACGATTCGCCGGACCACGGCTCACCGGTCCCGGACGCCGGCCGATGGGAGACCGGGGTGAACAGCGACGGCTCGGAGCGCGCGGATGGCGGGGTCCAGGCCTCCGGTGCCGCGATCTCCGACGGCGCCGCCGGCGGGCCAACGGGCGCGGTGGGCGGCTCCTCCGGCGTCCGGATCTCCACCGGCTCGGTGTACCGGTCCGCCTGCTGGCCAATCGGCTCGGTGTGCCGGTCTGCCTGCTGGCCGACCGGCTCGGCGGGTCGGTCTGCCTGCTGGCCGGCGGGGTGCCAGGCCGGTGGCGGGCCGCCCGGCGTACCGCCCGACGGCGGCGCGGATACCGGCGAGGCCGGGCCGGCCGGTGCCCCCGCGCCGGCCGAACTGCCGTTCGCCGCGTTCGACGGGGTGGGCCGGGTCGGACCCGCCGGCGTCATCCAGCCCGCCGAGGTGTCCTCGGAGATCTGGCTGCCGAAGTCTCCGCCCAGCCCGCTCCGGGCCGGTGTCGGCGCGATCACCGGCACCGTGGCCGGGATGCTCGGCGGGGCCGGTGCCGGCTCCGGGGAGGACGGGAACGATGCCGGTTCGCCGGCCGGCGGCACCGCCAGGGCCGGATCGCCACCGGTCTCGACCGACCGGAACGACTCGGCGGACTCCCGCGCCGGCTCGGTCGGCCGGAACGGGTGCGCCGACGGCTCCGGATCCACCGGCCGGAACGGCTCGGCGGACTCCCGCGACGCACCGGGCGAGCGCATCGGCAGCCCCGGCGAATCCGAATCCATCGACCGGAACGGGTCTGCCGACTCCCAGGACGCCCGAGGCGAGCGCCCCGGGGAATCCGAATCCATCGACCGGAACGGGTCAGCGGACTCCCGCGACGCACCGGGCGAGCGCAGGGGCAGCCCGTCCGGACCGGTCGGCCGGAACGGCATCCCGTCCGGCTCGACCGACCGGAACGGCTCGGCTGGTTCGGGCTCCGCCCTCGGCGGCCCGTCCGGCGGACGGCGCGGCACGGCGGCCGTGGCTCGGGCCCGGGCGGCCCGTTCGACCTGCTCCAGCCTCGCTCGGGCGCCCATGCTGCGGCCGGGCAGCCGTACGTCGCCCCGGGAGAGCTGGGAGACGAACCAGGCGGGCAGGTAGCCCTCGATCGGCAGCCCGGGGTTCACCGCGAGCCACCACTCCGGGTTCGGCCATCCGGCGGCCAGTTCGGGATAGGGTGCCCGTCGGGTCGATCCGGCGTTCTCGGCGAGACATGCGCGCAGGGCGGCGGTGGACGTGAATGCGAGTACGTGCGTCCGGCCGCCGGTGGTCCAGGTGCCCCAGCCCATCGGCGCGCGACCGGCGAGCGCCTCGGCGGAGACCGGCAGCAGAAGTTCGGTACGGGCGAGAATGCGGAAATAGAGTTCCTGGTCGCCCGCGCGCAGTGCGTCCCGCATCGCGGCCTCGGTCTCGGTGGCCGGCTCCCATTCGGTCACGGCCACCTCCCTCTCGCCGAACAGGCCACAAGCATCGCGTACAACCTACAAGGTAGGGACCGGATCACAATGGTTGGCTGGCGGTGGATGCCGTCGGCGACGATCCACCGATAGCATCCGGTGGGCAGGGCCGAACCGAAGACGATCCGGCCCGATGGCGGACCGAACCGATATCGGAGGCGACCCGATGCCTGGCCGGAGAACACGACTCACGCTGGTTGGCGCCATCACCGTGCTGGTGGTCCCGCCGATCGCGGCCGGTCCGGCCACGGCGGCGCCACTCGCCCCGCCGGCCGCGCTGCGGGCCCTGCCCGGCTGTGACAACGACACCCCACCCGCCCAGCCCATCACCACGCTGCCCTGGGCGCAACAGCGGTACGCCCCGGAGCGGCTGGCGCCGCTGGCAAACGGGGCCGGTGTGACGGTCGCGGTGATCGACTCCGGCGTCGACAAGACGCACGCGCAGATGAAGGGACGGGTGCTGCCGGGGCGGGACTTCCTCAGCCCCGGTCTGGACGGGTCGCGGGACTGCGTCCGGCACGGCACCGGCGTGGCCAGCATCATCGCGGCCGCCCCCCGGGCGGGCACCCGCTTCCACGGGCTCGCACCCCAGGTCAAGATCCTTCCGATACGGGTGAGCGAGAAGAAGGTCATCGAGGGCGAGGAGAACGGAGACAGCGTAAACGTCGAGACGTTTGCCGAGTCGATCCGCTGGGCGGTCGACAACGGGGCAGACGTGATCAACCTCTCGGTCGTGTACTACCAGGACAACGCGGCGCTCAAGGGGGCGGTGGAGTACGCCCTGGAGAAGAACGTCGTGATCGTCGCCGCCGCCGGCAACCTCTACAAGGAGAAGAACCCGAGGCCGTACCCGACGTCGTACGACGGGGTGATCGGGGTGGGCTCGGTCGGCGAGAACGGGCTGGTCTCCGAGTTCTCCCAGCGCGGCGACTACGTCGACCTGGTCGCCCCCGGCGGCAGCGTCGTGGTCGCGGCGCCGGAGCGCGGGCACGTACTGGACAACGGCACCAGTTTCGCCACCCCCTTCGTGACCGCCACCGTGGCGCTGATCCGGCAGTACTGGCCCGACCTGAACGCGCGGCAGGTGGCGCAGCGCCTGATCGCGACCACCGATCCGGCGCCGGGCTCGGACCGGGAGGCCTACGGTGCCGGGATACTCAACCCGTACCGGGCGGTCACCGACACGGCGGCGCCGGCCCGGCAACCGGAGGCGGCCGGACTGCCACCGCACCAGGACGACCCGGCGGAGGTGGCCCAGGCGGAGCGGCGTTCGGAGAGCCAGCAGCGGGCGCTGTGGGTGGCCGGCCTTGCCGGCACCGTGGCGCTGGCCGCGCTGCTGCTCGCCGTGGTACTCCCCCGGGGCGCACGCCGACGCTGGCGCCCCGCCGGCCCGACGTCCTAGCCCCCGGGGCAGGACACCGCCGCACCAGACGGCGGACCCGGATCAGCCGTTGGGCTGCTGGGCCGTGGCGGCGGTACGCGTGCCACCCGCCCTCGCGCACCGTGCCGCACCCCGGGCAAGCAGATGCCCCGGGTGCGGCACGGATCGCGCGGCAGCCCGGGGCAGTCTGGGTGGTACCGACGGCCTTACTGGAACAGGCCGGTGTTCTTCTTCTCGGTGCTGAGGTAGTCCGCAGCGGACTCGTCCAGCGCACCCTTGATGTCACGCAGCATGGTGGACATCTCCTGCGCACCCTGCTGCCACTTGGTCTGGCGCTGGAAGTACGCCTGCTGCGCGTCACCCTCCCAGGTGCTGACGAGCGGCGCGGCGTCCGACTCCAGCTGGTCGAGCTGCGAGTCGAGCGTGTTCAGCGCCCTCTGGATGTCCGCGCTGGCCTGCTGCAACGCGGCGAAATTGACGACAAGAACGTCACCCATCGGATCTTCCCTCCCCAGTCAAATCAGAGCGGCAGCGTCATGCCGCCGGCGTTGGTGGCGCTCATCCGGCTCGACGCCTCGGTGTCGGACGCGTCGTACTGCTGGCCGGAGGTACGGATCGCAGTCGCGGTCTCGCGCAGCGCCCGGTGGATCTGCTCCTGGTTCTGCGACCACTGCTGCTTGGTCTGCTCGAACGAGCGGCCACCCGCACCTTTCCACCCGGCCTGCAACGCCTCAAGCTGGCCCATCAGGCTGCTCAGCATGCTCTGCAGCGACTGGTCTACCGACTCGAACTTCGTGGCGGTCTGTTCCATCACCGCGGCTTCTGCCTGCGTCTGGGACACCCCGAAGTCACCCCGCTCCCTTAACTCGTCGTCAACCGGGACGCCCACTGTGGACTTCCCGGCTCGTGTCCGCTCCCCGAACGGGTCACGGCACATCCTGGCATTTACTTCCGTAGCCGACGGTAGCGGGCCAGGGCAAGGCTTGGATACCCCTTCTGGCCACCCCGTGGACAAACCCGTACCGCGATGAACCGGACCGGCAGCTACCGACGGTCACCGGCATTCTCCCCCACCAGGGCATTTCCCGCTCGCCCGATGAACCCTTCTCATTGGGCGCCGGCCCGGTCGCGGGCCTTCTCGGGATCCAGCGCCGGCCCGTCCGGAATCAGCGTGACCAGGATGCTCGGCATCCGTACCGGCTTGGTGGCGCCGTAGCCGAGGTTGCCGAGCACCTCGCCGCCACCGTTCACCGGATGCCGCCGTCCCTGGTCGGTGACGACCGAGATGGTGCCGCCGGTGGCACCGGGCGCGGCGGCGGCCTCGACCACCACACCCCGGCCGGGCTCCAGCACCACCTGGTCGGCGAGCGCCCCGCCCCGGGCCGACTGGGCCGAGGTCGCGGGCGGATCGGGGATCCCGGACATGTCAGTACCGATCCGGATGCCCTGCACGCCACGGTCGTCCGGCACGTCGCCGCAGACCACGCCGCCCTCCGCCGCCGCCATCTTGGGCGTCCTCTCCGGTGCCGCCGCGTCGTTGCCGGGCACCAGCTCGCCCTTCTTCGGCAGTGCGCCGTACTCGCCCTGGGAGAGCCGAGTGGCGTCGCCCTGCTTCACGACGTCGCTGGTCAGGAGGATGTTGGCCTGCACCTCGGTGATGTTGTAAAGGCCGTCCCGCCTGGCCACCGCGTACTGGCCGTCGCCGCCCTGCCGCTCGACCAGGAAGACCTCACCGATCTTCGCGCCCTCCACCGCGTCGGACGGCTCGCCTGCGTCGGGAATCCGGATCTCGCCCAGGTCCGCCCCGGCGGGCAGGGCGTTGAGCAGGGCCGGTGCCACCGCCACCTGCCGCTGGCTGCCCCACAGTGCGCCGACCACCAGGTCGGGATTCTGGATCAGGTGCCGGCGGTTGTGCCAGATCAGGAAGAGCTGGCCGTTGGGGTGCTCCGCCAGCAGACCCTCGTCGCCCAACTCCTGACCGCCGGGCGCCGCCTTGCCGATCAGCAGTGTCGACTGTGGCTGCCCGCCGCCGCCACCCGTACGCGGCTCGGAGCAGACCGTCCAGCCACCGGTGACCAGCCGGTTACTCGGGGCCAGTGACTCCGGCAGGTCGCGGATGCCGAGCGTCACGCCGCGCGGCTGGCCCTCCAGCGACTTGCGGGACACCGAGACGGTCTTCGGGGCGGGCTGGCCGACGATGAGCAGCGCCGAGGCGTAGTTGAGCACCGGGTGCAGGGTCTGGGTGTCATCGATGTAGACGTACTGCGCGCCGGACTCCTTCTCGACGATCACCACCGAGGCGTTCTTCCACTTCGTCGCACCGCCGCCGACGAAGACCCCGTAGACCACCGAGCCGCCGATCCCGATCAGCGCGATCAGCACGCTGGCCAGGGTGGCGCCGGCCGCCCGCCGGAACGGCGACTGTGCGGGATCGGTCTCCCGCATCACCAGCGCACCCACTACCCGCTGGACCATGAACTGGTAAGAATGCAACTGGTCCTGCCGCGATGGCATGCGGGCCCCCTCTCCGGTTGGTCCGGCCCATACGATAGGCCCCTGAGCGAATCGCGGGGGGCGGGCCCACCGCCGACGCCCATCCAGGGGAGGCTATCGCGGTGACGGTAACTGCGGCAGACAACCGGACCCGGCCGACCGGCACCCCGGGCAACCGGATCGACCGGTCACCACCGGCGCCACTGCCGGCGTCGGCGGCTCCGGCCCGGTCCGGCCTGTTCGGGGTACGGGCGGGACAGATCGTGGCCATCCAGGTGGCGCTGGCGCTGGTGCTCGCCGCCGCCAGCCAGGGTCCACTCCTGCTGGCCGGGGCCGCGCTGCTCGCCGTCGCCCTGGTGCTGCTGACCTGGATCCGAATGCGCCGACGCTGGCTGTTCGAGTGGATCTCCATCGGGATGCGCTACTCCTCCCGTCAGCGGACTCTTCCGCAGGCCGCACCGCCGGAGGCCCTGCTGGACCTGGTCAACCCCGGTGCCGTGGTGCTGCCGGTCGACCTCGCCGGTGACGCCGCCTGCATGGTCAGCGACGCCTACGGCCTGACCGCCGTACTCGAACTCGGTGACCAGGTCGGCATGCTCGCCGACACCCCGCAGTCGCTGCTCTCCCCGGCCGGCCTGCTGCCGGCGGCCAGCGCGGAGACCCCGCCGATGCGGGTGCAACTGGTGCTCACCGGTGCTCCGGCGCCGACGCTGAGCGCGGGCGGCGGCACCCCGGCGACGTCGTACCGGCAGCTCACCGACGGGCGGCTGCTCGGGCACGAGCGGGCCCTGCTCGCCGTACGGGTGCTGCGCGCCGACGGCTGGTCCGACGAGGACCTGCGACGGGCGCTCTCCAGCGCCGTACGCAAGGTGCGCCGCCGGCTCGCCCCGGTGCCGACCCGGGTGCTCGGCGAACGCGCCGCGCTCGGCGTACTCGCGGAGATGGTGCACCACGACGGCGCGCAACCGGCCCGGGAGAACTGGCAGGGCGTCAGCCTGGGCGGGCTGTTGCAGACCACCTTCCGGCTGCGCCGCTGGCCGGACCTGCGCACCGAGGCCGGGCGCCGCTTCGTGCCCCGGCTGCTGGCGCTGCCGGCGACCGCCACCACGGTCTCGGTGAGCGCCGGGCCGTGGGTGGGTGGCGGCACCGACAGCATCCGGGTGGACGTCACCGTGCGACTCGCCGCCGACAGCGCGCAGGCGCTCGGCACCGCCGTGCAGGCGCTGCGCCGGATGCTCTCCGCCGAACACGCCGTGGCCCGGCGACTGGACGGCGAGCAGCTCGACGGCGTCGCCGCCACCCTGCCGCTGGGGGTGCTGGGTGCCGGCCCGACCGCCCCGGCACCGGCCAACACCCTGCCAGCCTCCTCTGTGGACTCGCTCGACCTGCCGATCGGCCAGGCCGGGCTGATGCTCGGCGCCAACCGGCACGGCGCGGCGGTGGTCGCCCGGCTGTTCCGGGCCGAGACCACCCGGGTGGTGCTGATCGGTGGCGTACGCGCCGCGCAGCTCGTCGCGCTGCGGGCGATGGCGCTCGGCGCCCGGATCGTGGTCCAGACGGCCAGGCCGCGCGCCTGGGAACCGTTCGTACGCGGTGCCAGCGGGCCGGGCTCGCCGATCGCGATGATCCCGCCGGGGCGGCCGGTGGGCGGCCCGCCCGGCACCCAACTGCACCCGCTGCTGGTGGTGGTCGACGTCGGCCCGGTGGCCGCCGACTCGCAGCCGGGGCCGGGCTGGCAGACCAGCCTGGTCGTCCGCGACGAACTGGCCCCGGTCGACGTCGACGCCGTCTCCCGGGCCGACCTGGTGGTGTTGCAGCCGCTCCGGCCGCACGAGGCGCAACTGGCCGGCGTGGCGCTCGGGCTCGGCGACTCGGCGGACTGGCTGACCCGGATCCGGGCCGACATGGTCGGGGTGATCAACCGTCGGGTGCTGCGCTGGGCCCTGCTCTCGGCCACCCCGATCGAGTCCCAACTGATCGGCCCGCCAGCCCGGTAGCCGCCCCCTACGGCCGCCGGCCCGCTAGCCGCCCGCTACGGCCGCCGGTCCGGCCGGACTTGATCTGGGCGGATTTGGGATCACGTGGCACCATCTGCGGGCATGGGTTTCCTGACAGGTCTTCTCGTCCGGCTCGGCAGCACCGCCCTGGCCTTCTGGCTCGCCACGCTGATCATCCCGGGGATCACCCTGGACACCGACTCGATCGGCGGCGCGGTGGGCACGCTGGTCCTGGTGGCGATCATCTTCGGGGTGGTCAACGGCGTGCTCCAGCCGGTCATCAAGACCCTCGGCTGCGGGCTCTACCTGCTCACCCTCGGCCTGATCGCGCTGGTGGTGAACGCGCTGCTGTTCCTGCTCACCAGCGCCATCGCCGGTGGGCTCGGCCTGCCGTTCGAGGTCGACGGGTTCTGGCCGGCGGCGGTGCTCGGCGCACTCTTCGTGAGCCTGGTCACCTGGCTGCTCGGCCTGCTGATGGACCGGGACTGAGCCGCGTTCGGCCGCACCGACCACCGACCACTGGTCGGGAATTGGCTCGGGTCGGGCGGGCGGTTCGGGGATAGCGTCGCGGCGTGCTGACCGTGACACGAGACGACGGGTACGAGCTCTCCACCGATCCCCGGCGGGTGGAGGTCGACCGGGTACACCACTGGCTCTGCACCGACGCCTACTGGGCGCTCGGCCGGCCCCGTGACGTACTGCTCCGGGCGATCGAGGGCTCGACCGTCTACGGGGTGTACGCCCCGGGCGACGGCCGTCAGGTGGCGTTCGCCCGGGTGGTGACCGACGGGGCGACCTTCGGCTGGCTCTGCGACGTCTACGTCGACCCGGCCGCCCGGGGCCGCGGGCTGGCCCGCTGGGTCGTGCGTACCGTCCGGGAGGAGTTGGAGAAGCTGGGCGTACGCCGGATCATGCTCGCCACCTGGGACGCGCACGGCGTGTACGCCGAGGTCGGCTTCACCCCGCTGGCCAACCCGACGCAGTGGATGGAGTTGGATCTGCGACCGCCGCCCCCGGAGGGGAATGGTACGGCTGACGCGGCAGTCGGCGGGGCGGGACAGGAGTCGGTGACGCCGCTCACTGGAAAGGACTCAGAGCCGGGCCAGGCCCTTACGGTGGACGGATGAACCAGGTGCGGCGCGGATACCTCTACGGTCTCGGCGCGTACACCCTGTGGGGGTTCTTTCCGCTCTACATCCGACTGCTGGAGCCGGCCGGGCCGATCGAGATCCTGGCCCACCGGGTGGTCTGGTCGGTGGTCTTCGTCGCGCTGCTGCTCGCGGTCGCCCGCAACTGGGGCTTCCTGCGTACGCTGCGGCACCACCCGGGCAAGCTGGCCGGGATCGGGCTCGCCGCCGCGCTGATCGCGGTCAACTGGGGCACCTACATCTACGGCGTCAACTCGGAACGGGTCGTCGAGACCGCGCTGGGCTACTTCATCAACCCGCTCTTCGTCGTCCTGCTCGGGGTCACCGTGCTGCGCGAACGGCTCCGGGTCGGGCAGTGGGTGGCGCTCGGCATCGGCGGCGTCGCGGTCGCGGTGCTGACCGTCGACTACGGCCGGCTGCCCTATCTGGCGCTCACCCTGGCGGCCAGCTTCGGCGGGTACAGCCTGGTGAAGAAGCGGCTCGGACTGCCTGCCGCCGAGGGCATGTTCATCGAGTCGGCGGCGCTCACCCTGCCGGCGCTCGGCTATCTGGGCTGGCTCACCTGGCACTCCGAGTCGAGCTTCGGGCAGGTCTCCGCCGGGCACACCGCCCTGCTGATGCTGGCCGGCGCGGCCACCGCCATCCCGCTGCTGATGTTCGCGGGTGCGGCGAACCGGCTTCCGCTGACCGCGCTCGGCATGTTGCAGTACCTGGCGCCGATCCTCCAGCTCGGTTTCGGCGTACTCGTCTTCCACGAGCCGATGCCACCGGCCCGGCTGGCCGGCTTCGCGCTGGTCTGGCTGGCCCTGGTGGTCTTCACGGTGGACGGGATCCGCAACGTCCGGCGGTCCCGTACCGCACTGCTCTCCGCCACCCCGGAACCGGCGGCGGCAACCGCCACCCGCTGACCTCGGCGGCCAGTTCCGGGCGCCCGCCGCACGGGAAGACCTGGCGGCTACGCCGGCAACCGCACCGGGTCCGGCCGGCCGGCGGCCACCGACTCGTACAGCTCTTCGAGCAGCCGGGTCTGCTTGGCCAGGTCGAAGTGCTCGGTCACGAACCGGCGGGCCTGGTCGCCGAGTCGGGTCCGCAGGTCGTCGTCGGCGAGGAGCTGCCGGATGTTGCCGGCCAGGGCCGCCCGGTCACCCTCGGCACCGAGCAGACCCGTCTCGCCGGGCAGCACCGCCTCGGGGATTCCACTGTGGTAGGTCGAGACCGTCGGCAGGCCCAGGCTGGCCGCCTCCAGGATCGTCGTCGGCAGGCCCTCGGCGTCCCCGTCCGAGGCCGTCTTGGACGGCGAGACGAAGACCTTCGACTCCGCCAGATATCGGGCGACCGCCGACGGCTCCTGCGCGCCCAGGAACGTCGAGTCCAGGCCCAGCGCGGCGGCCCGCTCCCGGATCGGCCACTCCAGCGGCCCGGAGCCGATGAACAGCACCCGGGGCCGCCGGTCGGGCAGGGCGCCGAGCGCCTCGACCAGGTCGTCGACGCCCTTCTTCTCGACGAACCGGCCGACGAAGACCACGTCCCAGTGCTTCGGCACCTCCGGCACCTCGGCCGGGATCGGTACCCCGGTGTGGTGCACCCGGATCTTCGCCGGGTCGGCGCCGGCCGCGATCGCCCTGTCCCGGATGAAGTCGCTGACCGCCAGGATCAGCGCGGCCCGGTCGAACG
The DNA here is from genome assembly GCF_016862935.1 of Plantactinospora mayteni. Lineage (GTDB taxonomy): Bacteria > Actinomycetota > Actinomycetes > Mycobacteriales > Micromonosporaceae > Plantactinospora > Plantactinospora mayteni. The sequence goes on along the minus strand of NZ_BONX01000048.1, from coordinate 81,436 downwards.
CCTGGCGCAGGTTGCGCCGGTAGCGGACGCCGCGCAGGCCCGGCGCGTGCGGCTGCCGCGTCACGTCGTAGCCGTGCACGGTCACCACCAGCGGCACCCCGAGCTGGGCGGCCGTCCGGCTGATCAGCCAGCCGTCGTTGCCGAAGTGCGCGTGCACCACCGCCGGGCGCAGGTCGGCCAGCAGCCGCCGCAGCCTCGGCGACTCGCCGGTCAGCCGGAGCCGGAGGAATGCCTGCCGGTCCCGCCCGCCGTCCGGATAGGCGATCACGTCGGTGTCGGCGGCCAGTGGCGAGCCGACCCGGGTGGCGCCGAGGAACCTCGGCTGCCAGCGGGGCAGTGCGAGGCCCTGGTTGCGGATGAACGTCTCGGATCCGGCGAGCAGGCCGCTGCGCCAGATCACCACGGTCGGTGCCGGACCGGTCGTACCGGGCAGGGAGGGGGTGCTCACGCGCCGATCTCGCTGGGGCGGCCGGAGTCGCCGGAGGCCAACCGGGCCGGGCCGACCGGCTGCCGGGCGTCGGTGCTGGCGACCGGGCCGGGCGGGGTCGTCGGCACAGCCGCGCGGGTGGCGCCGGGCTTGCGCAGGATCCGGTCCCGGAGGGTACGCCGCAACTGCGGTGGGATCAGCCAGATCTGCCCGAACGCCAGGTAGTCGAAGATCCCGGGCTGACCGTGCCGGCGCGCCTCGCGCAGCAGGGTACGGAACGCCGCCGCGCTCCGGGTCGGTGCCGCCATCGAACTGATCACACTCATCGTGAGTGCAGCGTACGCCCGGCGGGTGAGCAGCGGCCGGCTCCGCTGGAGCCACTCGAACTGCTCTTCCCAGACCGTGTCGAAGGTGATCCGGGGCCGGTCCTCGTCCTGGTGCCAGATCACCAGCGGCTCGGCGGCGTAGACGAGGTCGACGTCGGCGTGGCTGAGCGCCCGGAACGTCCAGTCGAGTTCCTGGAGGCGGCGCAGGCCGACGGTGAACGGCACCCGGCGGAGCAGCTCGGTCGGGGCCAGGATGGTCGAGGTCTGGATGAAGCCGTCGCCGTGGAACAGCCCGCGCCGCACCGTGAGGTATTCGGTCAGCGGCTCGCCGACCGCCGGCAGCCGGCGCGGCATCACGAACTCGGCCCGGGGCGTCCGGTTCAGCAGCCGGCAGGCCACCACCGGCATCGCCACCCGGGCGCCCTCGGCCAGGTCCAACTGCACGGCGAGCTTGGTCGGCAGCCACTCGTCGTCGTCGTCGAGCAGGGCCGTCCAGCGGGCCCGCGCCGCCTCGACGCCGACGTTGCGGGCGTTCGGCGCCCCACCCGACTCGGGCAGCATGATCACCCGAATCCGGTCGTCGCCGATTCCCGTCAGCGCGTCCCGGGTCGCCTCGTCCGGCCCGTCGATCACGACGACGACCTCGAGATCGGTCACGGTCTGCGCGAGTACGCTGCGGGCCGCCCGGGTCACCAGGTCCGGCCGACCGCGAGTGGGGATCACGACGCTGACGTCAGGTGTGGAGGACATGGGACCCGCTAACTCGTCGGGGGATCTCTTCCGGGCAATACCGGACGTGAAGACTATTTGCCCGCGGGGATGCGCAGGTTAATTCGAGGCGGAGAATGCGCGTACATTGGTGAGGCGGTAGCCGTCCAGCGGGTGTCGGGGCCGCCAGGCAGGGCCTCGGTGCATTTGGTGAACTCTGGATGAACAGCGGCCTGGAGTGCCGGGACGGATCGTTGACGTACACTCTCGGTCGATTCAGTGCGGGCCCGGGTAATCGAATAGGTGAATTCGAGGAATCGGGCAGGTGAACCTGCGGAAATGGAGGCCAGGCCCGATGAGCGCGCCGGACGTCAGCGTGGTGGTACCGGTCTACAACACCATGCCCTATCTGACCCGGTGCCTCGACTCGCTGGTCCGGCAGACCATCGGACTGTCCCGGATGCAGGTCGTCGCGGTGGACGACGGCTCGACCGACCGCAGCGGCACGGAACTCGACCGGTACGCCGCCCGCTACCCCGGGACCTTCACCGTCATCCACCAGCCGAACTCGGGCGGCCCGGCCGGCCCGTGCAACCGGGGCCTCGACGCCGCCACCGGCCGGTACGTCTTCTTCGTCGGCGCCGACGACCACCTCGGCCCGGAGGCGCTGGACCGGCTGGTCACCGCCGCCGACGCCTGGGAGTCGGACGTGCTGCTCGGCAAGGTGGTCGGGGTCAACAGCCGGCACATCTACCAGGACATCTTCGCCCGCAACGCGGTCGACGTGGACCTCTTCGACTCACCGCTGCCCCGCTCGCTGGCCAACACCAAGCTGTTCCGCCGGGAACTGCTCGAACGGCACGGCATCCGCTACCGCGAGGAGTTGCGGATCGCCAGCGACCTGCCGTTCACCCTGGAGGCGTGCTACCGGGCCCGGCGCATCTCGGTGCTCGCGGACTACGAGTTCTACTACGCCGTACGCCGATTCAGCGCCACCAACATCACCTATCTGAGCCGGCACCTGGAGCGGCTGCGTACCGTCGAGGCGAACCTGGCGTACGTGGCCGACCTGATCGAGCCGGGCAAGCGACGCGACGCCATCATGGTCCGCCGGTTCGACCACGAGGTCGCCAAGCTGGTCGAGGACGACCTGCTCCGGCTCGACCGGGAGAGCCAGCAGGCGGTGCACGACGGCATCGGGCGGCTGGTGGCGGAACACCTGACCGAGGAGATCGCCGACCAGTTGGGCGCGGAGACCCGGATCCGGTTCGCGCTGACCCGGGACGGCAGCCTCGACGACCTGCTCGCGGTGATCCGGCAGGACGCCGAGGTCGGAGTGCCGGCCACGGTGGTCGAGGGCTCTCGGCGCTACGCGGCGTACCCCGGGTTCCGGGATCCGGCCCGCGACCTGCCGGACTCCTGTTTCGAGGTGACGGCGGTACCGGAGTGGCCGGCCAGGCTCGACGCCACCGGGTTCGGCTGGGAGGACGACGAGCGGGGCGAGCGGGTACTGACGATCACCGCGTACTCGCCGCTGCCGGACCTGGCCGGGGCCGGCGCCGATCCGCTGACCGTCAGCGCCGAGGAGATCCCGGCCGAGACCGTGGTGATCGCCCGGGGCGGCGCCGGCAGCACCGTACGGATCAGGTTCCGCGCCGCCGACCTGCTCGCCGGGGGCATCGCGACCGGGCGGCGCCGGATCGTCTCGGCCCAGGTGGGATCGTTCGACCCGGACCGGGCGCTCGGCGCGAACAGCGCGGCGGGCGCGGGCGGCGCGGCGGCGCTGCGGGCGCCCCGGTTGGACCGGGCGGTGCCACTGGTACGCCGCCGTGGCGCCCGGCTCTATCTGCTCACCCCGACCCGGGACGAGTCCGGCCGGCTGATGATCTCCGTCGTGCCGATCACCCCCGGCCGGGTCACCGCCCGGCTGCGCCAGAAGCTCCGCCGCCCCTGACCGTCCTGGCCGCGCGGCAAGGGCGACCAAGATTCTTGGCGAACTGTGGCTCGCTGCGAACCGTAACTCGCCAAGAATCTTGGCGAGACCTCAGCACCTCAGCACGGAAGAGTCTCGCGGACCGTGGGGGTACGGTCCGCGAGACGGGTGGCGAGTTGGTGGGCCGCTGCCGGGGCGGCCCGGAGATGGTTGGTCAGATCATCCAGCGGTGCCGCTGCACGAAGGGCAGTCGCGCCCACCCTCGACCCAGTCCCCAGGTGTGCCCGGCGTACGTCGCGGCCAGCACGACCAGCACCGCGGCGTAGATGAAGTGGTAGTCGGTCAGCGGATTGGTGGAGCCGGTCGGCTCACCGGCGCTGGTGTGCTGGGCGAGCGGGAACTCGGCGAACCACATCAGCGCCATGATCAGTGCGCCCGACGCGGCGGCGACCCGCAGGCCGATGCCGGCGATCAACGCGACGCCGACGGCGAGCATGCCGAGCATGAAGAGCCAGTTGGCCCACCAGGTACCGGCGATGCTGTGCGCGACCGACTCGAACGGCCCCACCGAGACGTGCGAGAGGAAGCCCTCGGTCGGCGAGCCGCCGTTGATCCAGGCCCGGGCCGACGGCGTCGAGTAGTTGAGCCCGAAGGTCTTGTCCAGGAAGGCCCAGAGGAAGACGAAGCCGGTCGAGATGCGCAGCACGGCCAGTGCCTTGGCGCCGGTCTTGGTCAGCATCGCGCCGGGCGAGTCGGCCCGCTCCAGCGGCGTGCTGATCGGGCGGGTGGAGTGGCGGGTGGTCATCGTGGCCTCCGGGGTCGACCCTTGTCCTGACACCCATCACTCTGCTCGGCACGGCCCCGCCGCACCCGGGTCCGAGCGCCTCAATGCCCGGGACCAAGGACCCGGCCAGGTCCCGGGACCAATGACCCCGGCGAGGTGCCGGGGCCCGACCGCCGCGACCTACGGCACGTCGTAGGCGAGCAGCGGGGTGTTGTCGTACCGGAGGAGTTCGAGGCGGATCAGCTCGGACCTGGTGAACCGGGTGACGCCGGTGAAGGTGGCGTCGTCGCCGGGAGCGGCGAGCCAGGAGCCGATCTGCTCCGTCTCGCCGTTCGGGCCGTGCGCCACCAGCCGGAACGTGTACGCCTTCGTATAGTCCCTGGTCTTCGCGTACTGGCAGCGCATCGTGATCACGGTGCCCCAGCGCGTACCGTCGAAGCCGATCTCGGCGGTGACCGGCACGTTGCCGCGTACCGGCTGCATGGCGACCATCCGCACCTCGACGTCGGTGCCGGCGTTCCAGCCGCCCACCACCGGAACGGCGATCCCGAACCCCAGCATGGCGGCCAGGGTGGCGGCGACCATGGCCAGCCCGCCGGTACGGAGCCGGCCGCGCCGCCGTTCCCGCCGTCGACGGGCCCGGGCCGCGTCGAGCAGCTCCGGCAGCCGTTCACCGGCGCTCGGTGCGGGGGAGATCTCCGCCAGCCCGGCCGGATCGAGCCGCCCCAACAGTCCCGGCAGTACGGCGAGCTCGGCGACCGCCTCCCGGCACGTCGGGCAGCCGGCCAGGTGCCGTTCGTACGCGGCCCGCTCGGCGGGGGACAGGGCGCCCAGCACGTACGCCCCGTCGTCGTGGGCGTACTCGCAATTCGTCACCCGGTCACCCCCATCTCCGCCAGTACCAGCCGCAGCGACCGCAGCGCGTAGTGCGTCCGCGACTTCACCGTCCCCGGCGGTACGCCCAGCCGGGCCGCCGCCTCGGTCACCGACCGGCCCTGGTAGAAGCACTCCACCAGCACCTCGCGGTGTGACGGCGAGAGCCGGTTGAGCGCCTCCGCCACCGTCCATGCCTCCACCGCCCGGTCCGCCTCGTCGACCACCTGTGGCGGCTCGGGCAGCTCGTCGGTGATCACCTCGCCGATCCGGGCGGCGCGCCGCCGCCACGCGTCGATGGCGAGGTTGCGGGCGATGGTGAAGAGCCAGGCCCGCACCGACCCCCGCTGCGGGTCGAGCGCCTCCGGATGCCGCCACGCCCGCAGCAGCGTCTCCTGCACCAGGTCCTCGGCCCGCTGCCGGTCGCCGCTGGTCAGCCGCAGGGCATGCGCGAGCAGCGCGTCGCCGTGCTCGTCGTGCATGGCGCGCAGCAGTTCGGCGTCCTGGTCGCTGATCGCCTGTCGCCTCCCACCCGCTCCGGCTCCTGACCCGCTCTGGCTCCTGACCCGCTCTGGCGCCCGGTTCCACGTGTCCGCGCACCCCGGTTCCACGTATCCGCTCCTGGCGAGTTCCACGTATCCGGTGCCGGGACGGTTCAACCCGGGGCCGGGGAGATGGTCGCACGGTGCGGATCCGAGCCGGGGCGGTGTGGATCCGAGCCGGGGTCGGCGGGACGCCATCGGCCTACCGGCCGAGCCGGGTCGCCCTGCCGGACATCCCGGTGTCGGCCCGACGGGTGGTGGCGCCCGGAACAGCCCGCTTCCTGGGGATGTTCACCTCTGGTTCACCCGAGGGCCGGACGCCGCTCACGGCGTACTCCTAGCGTCCGGCAGGCACGCGCCCTCGTGCGCCGTACCCAAGGTGCCCGGGCGCGCATCCCTGACATTGGCGAGGAGGCTCCATCTCCATGACCGAGCGACCCCGGCTGCTCCCCCTGCTCGGCCCGGCGGGCCACGGCGGGCGCGACGCCATGACCTGCATTTACCGGTGCGGAAACGCGTGTGCCCACCCGGTGCCGAACGAGTCCGACAACCCGTACTTCGGTGACGTCGTCCAGGCCGAGGTGACCCGGCGCGGAGTCGTCCGGGCCGGCGCGGTCGGCGCGCTGGTGCTCGGCTTCGGCGGCGCGGCGGCCGGCGCGCTCGCCGGCTCTCCGGCGATGGCCGCCCCCGGGAACGGCTCCAGCCCGGCGCTGCCCGAGGTGGACAGCTTCACCCCGGCCCGGCGACCCGGCAACGCGGCGCTCACCTTCAAGCCGATCCCGCCGAACAAGCTCGACACCCTGGTGGTGCCGAACGGGTACGACCACTCCGTCGTGATCCGCTGGGGCGACCCGGTCCTGTCCGGCGCCCCCGAGCTGGACGTGCAGCGGCAGACCGCCGCGCGGCAGTCCCAGCAGTTCGGCTACAACAACGACTTCGTCGGGGTACTTCCGCTGGACCGCAAGGGCGAGCGGGCGCTGCTGGTGGTGAACCACGAGTACACCAACGAGAACCTGATGTTCCCGAACTTCACCACCTTCGACGCGATGAGCGTGGAGCAGGTCCGGGTGGCGATGGCCGCGCACGGGCTCTCCGTGGTGGAGCTGGAGCGGGTCGGCGAGAGCGGCGAGTGGAAGCCGGTCCGCAAGGGCAAGCTGAAGTACAACCGGCGGATCACCGCGCACACGACGAAGTTCGACTTCACCGGCCCGGCGGCCGGCTCGGCCTGGCTGAAGACCGCTGCCGACCCGAAGGGCCGGACCGCGATCGGCACCCTGAACAACTGCGCCGGCGGGATCACCCCGTGGGGCACGGTGCTCTCCGGCGAGGAGAACTTCAACCAGTACTTCGTCGGCGGCGACGGCGCCCCGGAGACGCTCAAGCCGAAGCTGGCCCGGTACGGCATCACCACCACCGCCCGCTACCCCGCCGACAGCCGGAAGTGGGAGCGCGCCGACGAGCGGTTCGACCTGGCGAAGCACCCCAACGAGGCGCACCGGTTCGGCTGGATCGTCGAGGTCGACCCGTTCGACCCGGAGGCGAAGCCGCGCAAGCACACCGCGCTGGGCCGGTTCAAGCACGAGGGCGCGAACGTCATCGTGGCCAAGGACGAGCGGGTCGTGGCGTACATGGGCGACGACGAGCGGTTCGACTACCTCTACAAGTTCGTCTCGGACAAGAAGTTCAAGAAGGGTGACTCCTGGACCGCCCGGGAGCACAACCTCACCCTGCTGGAGTCCGGCACCCTCTACGTCGCGAAGCTCGACCAGACCAGCGCCGACGAGATCGACGGCTCGGGCAAGCTGCCGACCGACGGTGCGTTCAACGGCCGGGGCAAGTGGATCAAGCTGGTCCGGGGCAACACGTCGTACGTCCCCGGCATGACCGCCGCCGACGTGCTCACCTTCACCCGGCAGGCCGGTGACGCGGTCGGGGCGACCAAGATGGACCGCCCGGAGGACGTCGAGCCGAGCCTGCTCACCGGCAAGGTGTACGTGGCGCTGACCAACAACACCAACCGGGGTGTCGGGACCAACCCGAAGGCCGACGAGGCGAACCCGCGGACCAACAACAAGCACGGGCACGTGCTGGAGCTGGTCGAGGACCGGGGCGACAACACCTCGGAGACCTTCGCCTGGTCGGTACCGATCGTCTGCGGCGACCCGACCGACGCGTCGACGTACTTCGCCGGCTACGACAAGACCAAGGTGTCGCCGATCTCCTGCCCGGACAACGTGGCGTTCGACGGCTCCGGCAACCTCTGGATCGCCACCGACGGCAACGCGCTGGGCAGCAACGACGGGCTCTTCGCCACCGCCATCGAGGGGCCGGAGCGCGGCCACCTCAAGCAGTTCCTCACCGTGCCGCTCGGCGCGGAGACCTGCGGGCCGTTCATCACCACGGACAACCGCTCGGTCTTCGTCGCCGTACAGCACCCGGGCGAGCTGAGCGGCGCCTCGCTGGAGAACCCGGCGTCGAACTGGCCGGACGGCGACTTCGCCAAGCCCGGTGTGGTCGTCACCTGGCGCCTCGACGGCGACGTAGTCGGAAGCTGACCGCCAAAACCTGAGCACCGCCTCCTCCGTGGTCTCCTGCTACCCCTCCAGGGGTAGCAGGAGACCACGTTCCGGTTTCGGTCCGGCGCGGTCCGGCCCGGCGCGGTCCGGCCCGGCGCGGTCCGGCGCGGTCAGGTTTCGGTGGCGAGGCCGTCGGCTACGGCGCGGGCGACCGCGAGCAGCTTGGCCCGGACCACCCGGGCCGAGGTCATCATCTCGGCGGCCGGCAGCGCGCAGGCGAGCACCACCCGGCGCTCCATGTCCTTGTCCGGGGTGACCAGCACGGCCGCACACGCGACGCCGTGCCGGAACTGGCCGAGTTCCAGGTGCATACCGCGCCGGTCACCGGCCGCCAGGTCCGCCTCGAACGCGTCGGCGGCGACCAGGGTCGCCGAGGTGAACGGCCGCATGCCGTACTCGCGCAGGTAGCGGAACCGCTGCTCCGGGGTGAGGGTGGCCAGCAGCCCCTTGCCGAGTGCGGTGGCGTGGGCGCCCTCGTCGAAGCCGGGCACCAGATCCTCCACGTACGGCGACCGGGGCCCCTCGGCGACCGCGGTGATCGCCACCTGCCCGCCGACGAACCGACCCAGGTAGTGGCTGTAGCCCGTGTCCGAGGCGGCCCGGCGCAGCGACTCGCCCACCGCCGGTGGCCCGCGGAACGCGGTGACCAGTTCGCGGTACCGGTCCGCCACCTCCAACCCGACGATGTACGTGCCGTCTTCGCGCCTGATCACGTAGCCCTCGTAGGCGAGTGTCCGCACCAGGTGGTACGTGGTGGCCACAGTCAACTCGCAACGCCGGGCAATCTGTTTCACGGTCAGGCCCTTCGGTGCCCGTCCCACCGCTTCGAGCACGCGCAAGGCACGCGACACGCTGCGGATCAGGTCCGAAGGTTCCGCCAAGGGGTCGCGCACAACCACCTCCGCCGCCGGGGACTTACAGAATATGAAAAACCGGGCGCCTGCGAAATGCCCGATCGGATTGAGGATGCCAGATCTACCGCGACCGTGCGTGCAGCCACGGACACGAACGGTTCATACGGGTGGCTCGCGTAGGCTCGTCCCAAATGGCCGATCTCACCGAGAACACCCCGCAGGCCGTACCTTCCGCGCGGCCGACTCGTACCGTGCTCGCCGCCACCGTCATCACGGTGGCCGGGGTACTGCCGGTCTTCCTGATCGGCGGACTCGCCGTGCAACTCGGCGCCGAGCTGGACTTCTCCCCCGCCGGGCTGGGGCTGGCCGTCGCCGTCTACTTCGGGGTGAGCGCGCTCGCCTCCGTCCCGTCCGGCGCCCTCGTCGAGCGGTACGGCCCGACGGTGGTCGCCCGGGCCAGCCTGCTGCTGGTCGCCGCCGCCATGCTGGCGGTCGCCGCCGTGGCCCGCTCCTATCCGGTACTGGTCGCCCTGCTGGCGGTGGTCGCCCTGGCCAACCCGCTCGGCCAGATGGCCAGCAACGCCACCCTGGCGCACCGGGTACCGCCCGGCCGGCAGGGTCTCTCCTTCGGGGTCAAGCAGGCCGCCATCCCGGCCGGCACGCTGCTGGCCGGGGCCGCCGTACCAGCCGTGGCGCTGACCGTCGGCTGGCGCTGGGCGTTCGTCGCCGCCGCCGTACTGGCGCTGGCCATCCTGCCGGTCGTACCCACCGGTCCACGGGAGCGGGCGGACCCGGCGCGGCGGCGCGGCGAGCGGGCGACCGGGGCGCTGGTCGCGCTCGGTGTGGCCGGCACCCTGGCCGCCGGGTCCGCGAACGCCAGCGGCACCTTCCTGGTCGACTCGGCGGCGGCCCGGGGACTCTCCCCGGGGCTCGCCGGACTGCTGCTGACCCTCGGCGGTGCCGTCTGCCTGCTCTCCCGGATCCTGATGGGCTGGCTGGCCGACCGCCGCTCCGGCGGTCACCTGAACACCGTCGCCGCGATGCTGGTGGTCGGTGCCGGCGGGCTGGGCCTGCTGCACCTGAGTCCTCCGCTGGCCCTGGTGGTCGGCGTGGTACTCGCCTTCGCCTTCGGCTGGGCCTGGCCCGGGCTGCTCAACTTCGCCGTGGTCCGGCTGCATCCGCAGGCACCGACCGCCGCCACCTCGATCACCCAGACCGGCGTGTACGCGGGCGGCTGCCTCGGCCCGCTCGGCCTCGGCACCCTCGCCGACCGCCTCGGGTACCCGACGATGTGGCTGGTCGCGGCGGCGGCGATGCTGCTCGCCGCCGGGCTGATGCTGGTCGGCCGGCGAATGCTGCTGGCCGCGCTCCGGCGCCGGGCCGCCAGCCCGGCCCCACCGCCCGCCAGCCCGACCCCAGGGCCCGCCAGCCCGGCCCGAGTGCCCCGGCAGCGCCGGCCAGGTCGGATCCCGGCCGAGCAGCCGGAGACCGGCGACCCGGATTCCGCCGTAGCCTGACACCCGCCCAGCGCGGACCGACAACGCCGCCACCTGACCACGTTGACGCTCAGGATCATCGGCCGCGCTCACGTCGCCGAGTCGCTGCGCGGACCGACAACACCGTCGCCTGACCGCGCTGACGCTCCCGGCCGGCGCGGTCGACGTCAGCCGCCGTCAGCCGAGGTGTGGTCGGCGTCAGCCGGTGCGGTCGGCAATGAAGTCGCAGAGCGATTCGAGGGCCTGTCGAGGGGCGCTGTCGGGGAGCGGGGCGAGGCAGGAGCGGGCCTCCTCGGCATAGCTGCGTACCGTCTCCCGGGCCCGCTTCAGCGCCGGAGACTCCCGGAGCAGACCGAGCGCCTCGGCGTGCAGCGCGTCGTCGGTGACCGGGCCGAGCGCGAGGATCTCGCGGAGCCGTACCGAGGCCGCGTCGCCGTCGTCGGCGCCGAGCGCGTAGAGCACCGGCAGAGTGGGCACACCCTCCCGCAGGTCGGTGCCGGGAGTCTTGCCGGACTGCACCGACTCGGAGGAGATGTCGAGCAGGTCGTCGGAGAGCTGGAAGGCGACCCCGATCGTCTCGCCGTAACCGGCCAGCGCCTCGATGTGCGAGGGCTGGGCGCCGCCGAACATGCCGCCGAACCGGGCCGAGGTGGCGATCAGGGAACCGGTCTTCTCGGCGATCACGCTCAGGTAGTGCGCGACCGGGTCGGCGTCGCGCGGGCCGACGGTCTCGGCGATCTGCCCGTGCACCAGCCGGGCGAACGTCCGGGCCTGCAACCGGACCGCCTCGGTGCCGAGGTCGGCGGCGATGTCGGCGGCCCGGGCGAAGAGGTAGTCGCCGACCAGGATCGCCACCGAGTTGCCCCACCGGGAGTTGGCGCTCGACGCACCCCGGCGCACCGGCGCCTCGTCCATCACGTCGTCGTGGTAGAGCGTGGCGAGGTGGGTGAGTTCTATCACCACCGCCGCCGGTACGACCTGCGGGGCGGTCGGATCACCGAACTGGGCGCCGAGGGCGACCAACAGTGGCCGGAACCGCTTGCCGCCGGCGTCCATCAGGTGCCGGGCCGCCTCGTCCACCATCGGATCGGCGCTGGCGACGTTGTCGCGCAGCTCCGTCTCCACATTGGCCAGCACGCTGGCCACCGATGCCTCCACGCGGGCATCCGCGAACTCGAGCCCGATCGTGTCGAGCCCGAGTGCCGCCATGCCGCCAGCCGTTCCCCCCACGCCTTCAACCATGCCACACCCGCCGGCCAACCCCTGGTCGGGGGCGGTCGACCTCGGAATGGGCGTGGGGGCGACCGGTCATCGGACGAATTCGGCGGCGCCGTTGGCGAGATCCAGCAGCGGCGCCGGGGCGACCCCGAGCACCAGGGTGGCGACGACCCCGATCATCAGGGCCGCCGCGGTCAGCCCACCCGGCAGCGACACCGTCGGAGTGGACTCGCCCGGCTCGGAGAGCCACATCATCACCACCACCCGCAGGTACGGGAAGGCGAGGATCATGCTGGTCAGCACGCCCGCGATCACCAACCATGACTGCCCGGCGTCCAGCGCCGCGCCGAAGACGGCGAACTTGCTGGTGAAGCCGCTGGTCAGCGGGATACCCGCGAAGGCGAGCAGCAGGAAGGTGAAGAGTCCGGCGTAGAGCGGCGAACGCCGGCCCAGCCCGGCCCACCGGGACAGGTGGGTCGCCTCGCCGTCCGCGTCCCGGACCAGGGTCACCACGCCGAACGCGGCGAGCACCGTGAAGCCGTACGCGACGAGGTAGAACATCGTGCTGGAGAGCCCGTCCTTGGAGAGCACCAGCGCACCGACCAGCAGGTACCCCGCGTTCGCCACCGACGAGTACGCGAGCAGCCGCTTGATGTCCGTCTGGGTGACCGCCAGGATCGCCCCGACCAGCATCGTGAGCACCGCGATGGCGCCGAGCACCGGGGTGAAGTCCCAGCTCGCCCCGGAGAACGCGACGTGCAGCACCCGGAGCAGCCCGCCGAACGCGGCGACCTTGGTGCAGGCGGCCATGAAGCCGGTGATCGGGGTCGGGGCGCCCTGGTAGACGTCCGGGGTCCAGACGTGGAACGGCGCCGCCGCGATCTTGAACAGCAGCCCGATGGAGAGCAGCGCGAGCCCGGCGAAGAGCAGTACCTCGCTGGCGGCCGAGTCGGTGACCGCGGTCCGGATGGTGCCGAAGTCGACCCCGCCACCGGAGCCGGTGCCGCCGGCCCCGACCGTGAAGCCGTAGACCAGCGCCATGCCGAAGAGGAAGAACGCCGAGGCGTACGAGCCGAGCAGGAAGTACTTCAGCGCCGACTCCTGGCTCAGCAGCCGCCGGCGCCGGGCCAGCGCGCAGAGCAGGTAGAGCGGCAGCGAGAACGCCTCCAGCGCGATGAACATCGTCAGCAGGTCGTTCGCGGCGACGAAGAGCAGCATGCCGGAGACGGCGAACAGGGTCAGCGGGTACACCTCGGTCGCGCCGCCCTCGTCGGCGGCCTGCCGCTGGTCCTCCGGCGACCCGACGGTGACCGCCGCGTGCGCCACGAAGGCGCCGCCGCGCTGCACCGACCGCTCGCCGATCAGCATCAGTGCCATCCCGGCGAGCACCACGATCGCGCCCTGGAGGAAGAGCGTCGGGCCGTCGACCGCGACCGCCCCGCCGGCGGTGACCACCCGGTCCTGCGCGTTCAGCACCACCGCGACCAGCGCGCCGGTCAGGGCCAGCAGGCCGAGGACGAGCTGGGTCAGGTGCCGGCGCTTCCGCGGGATGAACGCCTCGACCAGGACGCCGACCAGGGAGGCTCCGAACAGCACCAGGATCGGTGCCAGAGCCGCGTAGTCGATGTCCGGCAGCTTGAGATCCATTATCGGACCTTCCTTACGTACGCGACTGGCAGCCGGCTCACCGGTGTGCCTCCTGGACGGTGCCCACCGTCGGCGCCGGATCCTGCTTGCCGAGGTCCTGCTCCATGGTGGCCTGGACGGCGGGGTTGATGACGTCGGTGACCGGCTTCGGATAGAAGCCGAGCAGCAGCAGCAACGCGATCAGCGGGGCGACCACGACCTTCTCCCGCACCGACAGGTCCTTGCGCATCGCCTCGACCCCGGACAGCGCCGGGTTGAGCGTGCCCTGGGTGGTCCGCTGCACCATCCACAGCACGTACGCGGCGGCCAGGATGATCCCGGCGGTGGCGATGATCGCGACCGGCTTGTTCACCGTGTACGTGCCGATCAGCACCAGGAACTCGGAGATGAACGGTGCCGTACCCGGCAGCGCCAGCGAGGCGAGACCGGCGAAGAAGAGCACCCCGGCGAGCAGCGGTACCAGCTTGCCGGCCCCGCCGAAGTCGGTGATCAGCGCGGAGCCGCGCCGGGCGACCAGCATGCCGACGACCAGGAAGAGCAGCCCGGTGGCGAGGCCGTGGTTGACCATGTAGAGCACCGCGCCGGTGCCGGCCTGGGTGGTGAAGGCGAAGAGCCCGATCCCGATGAAGCCGAAGTGCGCGATCGAGGTGTAGGAGACGAGGCGCTTCAGGTCGTTCTGCCCGACCGCCAGCAGGGCGGCGTAGATGATGCCGATCAGCGCCAGCGCGATGGCGTACGGCGCGAACCACTTCGACGCCTCGGGGAAGAGCGGCAGGCAGTACCGCAGGATCCCGAAGGTGCCGACCTTGTCCAGTACCCCGACCAGCAGCGCGGCGGCTCCGGCCGGTGCGGCGCCACCGGCGTCCGGCAGCCAGGTGTGGAACGGGAAGAACGGCGCCTTGATCGCGAAGGCGAGGAAGAAGCCGAGGAAGAGCCAGCGCTCGGTACCGGTGGAGATGTCGATCTGGGTCAGCGCCTGCCAGTCGAAGGTCTTGCCGCCGACCACCCAGAGCCCGATCACCGCGGCCAGCATGAACAGCCCGCCGACCAGCGAGTAGAGGAAGAACTTCACCGCCGCGTACTGCCGCTGGTGGCCGCCGTAGCTACCGATCAGGAAGTACATCGGCACGAGCATGACCTCGAAGAACACGTAGAAGAGGAAGACGTCGGCGGCGGCGAAGACGCCGATCATCGTGCACTCGAGGAAGAGCAGCAGTGCGAAGTAGACCGGTACGGAGCGCTTCGACTTCTCCGCGTCGTGCCAGGAGGCCAGGATCACCAGCGGCACCAGCAGGGCGATAAGCATCAGCATGACCAGCGCGATGCCGTCGGCGGCGAAGGTGAAGTTCACCCCCCAGCGCGGGATCCACGAGTAGGACTCGCGGAGCTGGAGCCGGTCGCCGCCGGCCTCGAAGGCGATCCACATGAAGACGCTGAGCACCAGTACGGCCAGCGACCAGCCGAGCGCGATCCGCTTGGCCAGCTCGCCCCGGCTGGCCGGCAGGAAGACCACCACCAGCGCGCCGACCAGCGGCGCGACGGTGAGCACCGAGAGGAAGGGGAAGTCGGACATTATTCGGCCTTACCTCCGTCGTCAGTGCCCGGCCGGTCGAGGTCGCCCGGCCGGTTGCGCGCGGCCGGTGGGTTGTGGTCGGTCACGCCAACCACCCCAGTTGGACCGCCAGGAACGCCGCCACCACCAGCACCGCGCCGGTGAGAATGGACATCGCGTACGACCGGACGAAGCCGGTCTGGAGCCGGCGCAGCCGGCCCGATCCACCGCCGACCGCGGCGGCGAGCGCGTTGACCAGCCCGTCGATGCCCCGGTTGTCGAGGAAGACGAGTGCCCGGGTGAGGAAGATGCCCGGCTTCTCGAAGACCGCCTCGTTGAACGCGTCGGTGTAGAGGTTGCGCCGGGCCGCCCGTACCACCGGGCCGGCCGGCTGCTCCACCAGCGCGGTGCCGTTGCGGAACAGCAGCCAGGCCAGGCCGGCGCCGAGCACGGTCAGGCCGAGCGAGAGCACGGTGATCACGGTGTGCGAGAGCACCGGCTCGTGGTGCTCGCCGTGCCCGAGCACCGGGGTCAGCCAGCTCGCGACCGGGGTCGCCATCAGCCCACCGGCGACGACCGAGCCGAGGCCGAGCAGGATCAGCGGCACGGTCATGATCAGTGGCGACTCGTGCGGGTGCGCGATGTCCTCGGTCCAGCGCTTCGGGCCGTGGAAGGTGAGCACGAAGAGCCGGGTCATGTAGAAGGCGGTCAGCCCGGCGCCGAGCAGTGCGGCGCCGCCGTAGAGCCAGGCGGTCCAGTCGCCGCGGGCGAACGCCTCGACGATGATCGGCTCCTTGGTGAAGAAGCCGGAGAACGGCCACATGCCGATGATCGCCAGCCAGCCCAGCCCGAAGGTGATCCAGGTGATCTTCATGTACTTCGCCAGCCCGCCGAACCGGCGGATGTCCACCTGGTCCTGCATGCCGTGCATCACCGAGCCGGCCCCGAGGAACATGTTGGCCTTGAAGAAGCCGTGCGCCAGCAGGTGGATGATGGCCAGCGCGTACGCACCGCCGCCGAGTCCGACGCCGAGGAACATGTAGCCGATCTGGCTCACCGTCGACCAGGCGAGTACCCGCTTGATGTCGTCCTTGGCCGCACCGATGATGCAGCCCATCAGCAGGGTGAGCGCGCCGACGCTGACCACGACGGTCTGGAGCGTCGGGTCGAGCGAGAAGATCGGGTTGGACCGGGCGATCAGGTAGACGCCCGCCGTCACCATCGTGGCGGCGTGGATCAGCGCGGAGACCGGGGTCGGGCCCTCCATCGCGTCCGGCAGCCATGCCTGGAGCGGGAACTGGCCGGACTTGCCGGCCGCGCCGAGCAGCAGCAGCAGGCCGATCGCCAGCACCGTGCCGCTCTGCAACGCGCCCGCGCCGTTGAAGACGTCGGCGAACTGGGTGCTGCCGAGGGTGGCGAACATGATGAAGATCGCGATGGCCAGGCCGGCGTCACCGACCCGGTTCATCAGGAACGCCTTCTTGCCGGCGGTGGCCGCGCTCGGCCGGTCCTGCCAGAACGAGATCAACAGGTACGACGCCAGACCGACGCCCTCCCAGCCGACGTAGAGCATCACGTAGTTGTTGCCGAGCACCAGCAGCAGCATCGCCGCGACGAAGAGGTTGAAGAACCCGAAGAACTTCCGCCGGCCGGCATCGTGCGACATGTAGCCGACCGCGTACAGATGGATCAGGAAGCCCACGCCGGTGATCAGCAGTACGAAGACCGCCGCCAGCGGGTCGAAGAGCAGTCCGAAGTCGACGTGCAGGTCACCGACCGCGATGAAGTCCCAGAGGCTCAGCTCGACCGAGCGGTTCTCCAGGCCCCGCAGCGAGAAGAAGTAGGACAGGCCGAGCACGAAGATGGCGCCGA
The DNA here is from genome assembly GCF_016862935.1 of Plantactinospora mayteni. Classification (GTDB taxonomy): domain Bacteria; phylum Actinomycetota; class Actinomycetes; order Mycobacteriales; family Micromonosporaceae; genus Plantactinospora; species Plantactinospora mayteni. The sequence continues at coordinate 64,628 of NZ_BONX01000048.1, read as the reverse complement.
CGCTGGCCACGCCGAGCCAGTGCCCCCACCGGTCGGCCCGCCGGCCGAGCAGCAGGAGGATCGCCGCGCTGACCAGCGGGATGGCCACCAGCAGCCACACGCTGCCCAGCAACCCCGTGGCGTGGGCGTACTCCACAGAATGTTCCACTGGTGGGCCCCTCTTAGTACTTCAACAGGTTGGCGTCGTCGACGCTCGCCGAGCGCCGAGTCCGGAAGATCGTCATGATGATGGCCAGCCCGACCACGACCTCGGCGGCGGCCACCACCATGACGAAGAACGCCATGATCTGACCGTTCAGGTCACCGTTGATCCGGCTGAACGTGACCAGCGCGAGGTTGGCCGCGTTGAGCATCAGCTCGATGCACATGAAGAGGACGATCGCGTTGCGCCGGATCAGCACCCCGACCGCGCCGACCGTGAAGAGCAGGCTGGCGAGGATCAGGTAGTGGTTCGGCGACACCGACAGGAAGTCCGACATCTTATTTCTCCGTCCCCTTCAGCGCCTTGTCCTCCTCGGACAGCTCGCGCTGCGGCAGGATCTGCGGCACGCTCCGCTCGGTCAGGCCGCCGTCCGGCAGCCGGGCCGGGGTGGCGACCGAGGACGAGGTGGCGTACACCCCGGGGCCGGGCTTCGGTCCCGGGTAGTTGCCGGGGCGGAACCGGGCCTTCATCGTGGCGACCTGGTCCATCCGGTCCTGGCGGCGCCGCTCGACGTGCGCCAGCACCATCGCGCCGACCGCCGCGGTGATCAGCAGGGCCGAGGTGATCTCGAAGGCGAAGACGTACCTGGTGAAGAGCAGCGCGGCGATGCCCTGCACGTTGCCGTTCGCGTTGGCCTGCTCCAGGCCGACCGCGTCCGCCTGGCCGAGCGCCCGCCACAGCCCGGTGGCGACCAGGGCGCCGAAGCCGAGGCCGAGCAGGATCGCGGCGATCCGCTGCCCGCGCAGCGTCTCGATCAGCGAGTCCGAGGCGTCCCGGCCGACCAGCATCAGCACGAAGAGGAAGAGCATCATGATCGCGCCGGTGTAGACGATGATCTGCACCATGCCGATGAACGGCCCGGACTGGAGCACGTAGAAGACGCCCAGGCAGAGCATCGTCAGCACCAGCCAGAGCGCGGAGTGCACCGCGTTGCGGGCCCAGACCGTGCCGATCGCGCCCATCAGGGCGAGCGGGGCCAGGATCCAGAAGGTGATCTGCTCCCCGCCGGTCACCCCACCGGCGGCGGCGAGCACCGCTTGTCCGGTCATGACGCGTTCTCTCCCGTCGTACCCGAGCCGTCGACCGTGCCGGTCTCGGACCAGGGCGCCCGCTCCGCGCCGGCCGAGGTGCCCGGGTTGGTCAGCGCGCCGACGTAGTAGTCCTTCTCGGTGTCACCGAGCCGCATCGGGTGCGGCGGCTGCTCCATCCCCGGCAGCAGCGGCGCCAGCAACTGCTCCTTGGTGAAGATCAGGTCCTGCCGGTTGTCCCGGGCCAACTCGTACTCGTTGCTCATGGTCAGCGAACGGGTCGGGCAGGCCTCGATGCAGAGCCCGCAGAAGATGCACCGGGCATAGTTGATCTGGTACGTGCTGGCGTACCGCTCGCCCGGCGAGAAGCGCTGCTCCTCGGTGTTGTCGCCGCCCTCGACGTAGATCGCGTCGGCCGGGCAGGCCCAGGCGCACAGCTCGCAGCCGATGCACTTCTCCAACCCGTCCGGGTGCCGGTTGAGGATGTGCCGCCCGTGGTAGCGCGGAGCGGAGACCGGCGGCTTGAACGGGTAGTCGGTGGTGACGACCTTCTTGAACATGTGCGAGAAGGTGACCCCGAAGCCCTTGAAGGAACCGGTGATCGCGCCCACGTCACACCTCCTTCTCGTCGTGACCGGTGCCGGCGTCGCCCGGCTGTCCGGCTCCGGGCCGCTGTCCGGCTCCCACGTTCGCCGGTTCCCGCTCGGCGACCGCCCGTCTCGTCCGGGGGCTCGGTGGCACCTGGAGATCCATCGGCGGCAGTGGGAAGCTGCCGGCCGGTCGCCGGTTGACCTTCTCCTGGAGGGTCCGCTGCGGTGGCCGCTTCTTGCTCGGCCAGAGCAGCGTCACCAGCAGGACGACCAGCACCGCGCCCGCGATGAACGAGTAGCGGTACGAGTCGCTGACGTCCTCCTGCTGGAGGGTGCGGATGCCGGCCAGGACCAGGATCCAGACCAGGTTGATCGGCAGCAGCACCTTCCAGCCCAGCCGCATGAACTGGTCGTACCGGAGCCGGGGCAGCGTGCCGCGCAGCCAGATGAAGATGAAGACCAGACCGATGACCTTGCCCATGAACCAGAGCAGCGGCCACCAGCCGGAGTTCGCGCCCTCCCAGAGCGTGATCGGCCAGGGTGCCCGCCAGCCACCGAGGAAGAGCGTCGTGGTGACCGCCGACATCGTCACCATGGCGACGTACTCGGAGAGCATGAAGAGCGCGAACTTCAGCGAGCTGTACTCCGTCATGAAGCCGGCGACCAGCTCCGACTCGGCCTCGGGCAGGTCGAACGGCGCCCGGTTGGTCTCACCGACAGTGGAGATGAAGAAGATGATGAAGCTCGGCAGCAGCAGGATCGCGTACCAGCCGGGGGCGGGCAGGTCGACCACGCCGAAGAGGTTGAGCCGGGTGCCGTCGGCCTGTTGGCTGACGATGCCGCTGGTCGACATGGTGCCGGCGGTCATGAAGACCGCGACGATGCTCAAGCCCATCGCGACCTCGTACGAGATCATCTGGGCACTCGACCGCAGACCGCCGAGGAGCGGGTACGTCGAGCCGGAGGCCCAGCCGCCGAGCACGATGCCGTAGACGCCCATCGAGGAGCAGGCCAGCAGCACGAGTACGGCCACCGAGACGTCGGTGACCTGGAGCGGGGTCCGCTCGCCGAAGATGCTCACCATCGGACCGAACGGCACCACCGACAGGGCGGTGACCGCGCAGATCGTCGAGATGGTCGGCGCGAAGAAGTAGACGACCTTGTCCGCCGACTTCGGCAGGATGTCCTCCTTGAAGGCCATCTTGATGCCGTCGGCGAGGGTCTGGAGCAGACCGAACGGGCCGATCTGGTTCAGGCCGGGCCGCTGGGCCATCCGGGCCACCACCCGGCGCTCGAACCAGACGCCCAGCAGCGTGGCCAGGACCGCGAAGACGAACGCCGCCACGAGCTTGATCAGGACCAGCCACCACGGATCCTTGCCGAAGTCCTGAAGCGTCGGATCCTGGGCCAGGTAGCTCAGGCCACCCATCGGTGCCTCCCTTCGTACGCGACCGCGGGGCTCATCTGCGCCGACCTTTCGTTCGCGACTGCGGGGCTCGCAAGCTCACTCCTCGCGCTCACCGCGACGTACCTCCAGCGCTGTTCAGCAGCGGTCCCGGCTTGCCCGCCGCGTCGGCGGCGACCGGGGTGGCCGGGCCGGCGCTGAGCCGGACGATCGAACCGGACGTGGCGCCGAGGCCGCGCCGGACGCTCGCGCCGGGAGAGTTGGTGGGCAGCCAGACCACGCCGTCCGGCAGGTCGGTGATCGCCGCCGGCAGGGTCAGCGCGCCCCGGTCGGTGCCGACCGTGACCGCGTCGCCCTCGGCCACCCCCAGCGCCTCGGCGGCGGCCTTGCCGAGCCGGACCACCGGCGGCCGGGCCGTGCCGCCGAGCTGCGGGTCGCCCTCGGTCAGGGTGCCGGCGTCGACGAGCTGGTGCCAGGTGGCCAGTACCGCCTCGCCCGGGCCCGGCCGGGCCGGCGCGGCCGGCTCGACCGCCGGGGCGGCGGTCCGGTTGGCCTTGGTCGCCGGCAGCGCGCCCAGCTCGCGGCGTACGCCGTTCACGTCGCCGGTGCCGAGCCGCACGTCGAGCTGGGCGGCGATCGCGTCCAGCACCCGGGCGTCGGTCATCGCGGTGGTATTCAGTACGGCCTCGAAGGTGCGCAGCCGGCCCTCCCAGTCGAGGAAGCTGCCGGCCTTCTCCACCACCGGGGCAACCGGGAAGACCACGTCGGCGCGGCGGGTCACCGCGTTGTGCCGCAGCTCCAGGCTGACCAGGAACGGCACGTTGTCTAGCGCCTCCTCGGCGAGCCTCGGGTCGGCCAGGTCGGCCGGGTCGACTCCGGCCAGCACCAGCGCGCCGAGCGAGCCGTCGGCCGCCGCCGCGATGATGCCGTCGGTGTCCCGGCCGGGCTGGCTCGGGATGACCCCGGCGGCCAGGTCCCAGGCGCCGGCCAACTCGGCCCGGCCGGCCGCGTCGGTCACCGGCCGTCCGCCGGGGAGCAGGTTCGGCAGGCAGCCCGCGTCCACCGCGCCGCGGTCGCCCGCTCGCCGGGGCACCCAGGCCAGCTTGGCGCCGGTACGCTCGGCCAGCTCGGCGGCGGCGGAGAGTCCACCCGGCACCGTGGCCAGCCGCTCGCCGACCAGCAGCACCGCGCCGGGCTGGCGCAGCGCCTCGGCGACCGAGGCGTCCCCGGCCAGCAGCTCGGCCTCGTCGCCGGGGGCGGCGGTCAGCACCGTCGCACCGATCTTTGCCAGTCCCCGGGTCACGAACGGGGCCAGCGCGAGCACCTTCAGCCCGCGCTTGTTGTATGCCTTGCGCAGCCGCAGGAAGAGGATCGGGCACTCCTCCTCCGGCTCCAGCCCGGCGACCACCACGGCCGGGGCCCGCTCGACGTCGGCGTAGGTCACCTCGGTCGTCCCGGCCACCGTGCTGGCCAGGAACTGGGCCTCCTCCGCCGAGAGCGGGCGGGCCCGGAAGTCGATGTCGTTGCTGTGCAGCGCCACCCGGGCGAACTTGGCGTACGCGTACGCGTCCTCGACGGTGAGCCGGCCGCCGGTGAGTACCCCGACCCCGCGTGCCGAGTCGCGAGCCTCGCGCAGCCCGTCGGCGGCAACGCCGAACGCCTCGCTCCAGGACGCCTCGCGCAGCTCACCGGTCTTGGCGTCCCGTACCAGCGGGCTGGTGATCCGCTCGTTGGCGGTGGCGTACCGGAAGCCCCAGCGGCCCTTGTCGCAGTTCCACTCCTCGTTCACCGCCGCGTCGTCGCCGGCCAGCCGGCGCATCACCTTGCCGCGCCGGTGGTCGGTGCGCTGGGCGCAGCCGGCCGAGCAGTGCTCGCAGACGCTCGGCGTCGAGACCAGGTCGAACGGGCGGGCCCGGAACCGGTATTGTGCGCCGGTCAGCGCGCCGACCGGGCAGATCTGCACCGTGTTCCCGGAGAAGTACGAGTTGAACGGGACGTCGCCCTCGTCGCCCTCCTCGCCGTAGTACTCGTCCCGGTAGACGTTGATCTCCTCGGCGCTGGACCGGCCCATCAGGTCGATGAACTTGTCCCCGGCGATCTCCTCGGAGAACCGGGTACAGCGCTGGCAGAGTACGCAGCGCTCGCGGTCCAGCAGGACCTGGCTGGAGATGTTGACCGGCTTCTCGTATTCCCGCTTGTGCTCGTGGAAGCGGGTCTCGGTACGACCGGTGGACATCGCCTGGTTCTGCAGCGGGCACTCGCCGCCCTTGTCGCACATCGGGCAGTCGAGCGGGTGGTTGACCAGGAGCAGCTCCATGATCCCCTCCTGCGCCTTCTTGGCGACCGGAGAGGTGAGCTGGGTGCGTACCACCATGCCGTCGGCGACGGTCTGGGTGCAGGAGGCGACCGGCTTGCGCTGCCCCTCCACGTCGACCAGGCACTGCCGGCAGGCGCCGGCCGGGGCGAGCAGCGGGTGGTCGCAGAACCGGGGGATCTCGATGCCGAGCTGTTCGGCGACCCGGATCAGCAGCGCACCCTTCGGTGCCGTCACCTCGATGCCGTCGATGGTGAGCGTGACGGTATCGACCTGCTTCGCAACGTCCGTCATTAGTGGGCTCCTACCAGGGTCTTCTCCGACAGCTTGGGAGCCGTCCGGCCCTCGATGTAGTCGAGGTAGTCCTGCTTGAAGTACTGCAACGAGGAGGTCACCGGGCTGGTCGCGCCGTCACCGAGGCCGCAGAACGAGCGGCCGAGGATGTTGTCGCAGGTGTCCAGCAGGGTGGCCAGGTCCTCGTGGGTGCCCTGCCCGGCCAGGATCCGCCGGTAGGTGCGGACCATCCAGTAGTTGCCCTCCCGGCACGGCGTGCACTTCCCGCACGACTCGTGGTGATAGAACTCCAGCCACCGGTAGGTCGCGTAGACCGGGCAGTCCTGGTCGGAGAAGATCTGGGTCGCGGTGGTGCCGAGGATCGAGCCGGCCGCCGCCACCCCCTCGAAGTCCAGCGGTACGTCCAGGTGCTCGGCGGTGAGCAGCGGGGTCGACGAGCCGCCCGGGGTCCAGAACCGCAGGTTGTGTCCGGGCTGCATGCCGCCGGCCAGCTCGATCAGCTCGCGCAGTGTGATGCCGAGGCCGGCTTCGTACTGCCCCGGGTTGTTGATCCGGCCGGAGAGGGAGTAGATCATCGGCCCGGAGGACTTCTCGGTGCCCATGCTCTTCCACCAGGCGGCCCCGCCCAGCACGATGTACGGAACGCTGGCGATGGTGCCGACGTTGTTGACCACGGTCGGGCAGGCGTACAGGCCGTGGGTCGCCGGGAACGGCGGGCGCAGCCGGGGCTGGCCCCGGAACCCCTCCAGCGAGTCCAGCAGCGCCGTCTCCTCGCCGCAGATGTACGCCCCGGCCCCGCTGTGCACCACCAGGTCCAGGTCGAAGCCGGTACCGAGGATGTTCTTCCCGAGATACCCGGCCTGGTACGCCTCCTGCACGGCGTTGCGCAGCCGCCGGGCCGCGTGCACCGCCTCGCCCCGGATGTAGATGTAGGCGCGGTTGGCCCGGATCGCGTACGAGGCGATGATCACGCCCTCGACCAGCGAGTGCGGGTCGTGGGTCATCAGCGGCAGGTCCTTGCAGGTGCCCGGCTCGCCCTCGTCGGCGTTGACCACCAGGTAGTGCGGCTTGCCGTCGCCCTGCGGGATGAAGCCCCACTTGAGCCCGGTCGGGAAGCCTGCGCCGCCCCGGCCGCGCAGGCCGGAGTCCTTGACGAGCTGGATCAGGTCGTCCGGGTGCGCGGCGAGCGCCTTGCGCAGTGCCGCGTAGCCGTCCAGCCGCTGGTAGACGTCGAGCCGCCAGGCGTCCGGCGACAGCCAGCGCTTGGTGAGCACCGGGGTCAGCTTCTCCAGCGTCTCCCGCCGAGGCGTCGTGGTCACTTGTCGGCCTCCTCTTCGCTCGCGACTGCGGGGCTGGCAGGCTCACTCGCAGCCGACTTCAGCGAGCGCTCCTGCGCGTCCGTACCGCCGTCGCCGGCCGGCTTGGCGTCGCTGGCCGGCCTGTTGGCGGCGGTGCCGGCCTCCTCGGCGGCCTTCGCGTCGGCCGGGCCGGGCGGCGTGCCGTCGACCGGCGCCGCCGCCCCGGGCGCGTCCGGAACCGCGGTCCTGGCGTCCGGGTTCCGGGTCTCGGCGGTACGGATCTGCGGCGACTTGCCGTCCGGCGCCTTCACGTCCGGCGCGGTGCTGCCGGTGGCGGCGGCCGGCCGGGTGGTCGCCGGGGCCGGCTTGTCACCGGTCTGGCTGCCCTTGATCGGGGTGTTCGGGTCGTAGCCGGCCACCGAGATGCCGTGCTGCTGGGCCAGCCGCAGCCCGGCCAGCGTCGGGTCGCCGGCCAGCCCGTCGGCCACCGCCTCCGCGCGCGGGTCGGCGAAGCCGGCCAGTTGCCGCGACATCTCCTTGAGGGTGCAGAGCCGGGCGCCCCGGCTGGGCTGCGGACGACCGCCCGCGCGCAGCTCGTTGACGACAGCGACCGCCGCGTCCGGGTCGACCTGGTCGAAGAAGTCGTAGTTGACGGTCATCACCGGGCCGTAGTCGCAGGCCGCCAGGCACTCGGCGTGCTCCAGGGTGATCTTGCCGTCCGGGGTGGTCTCGTCGTGCCCGACCCCGAGGTGCTCGGTCAGGGTGTCGTAGACCTGCTGCCCGCCGAGCACGTTGCACATGGTGTTGGTGCAGACGCTGACCAGCCAGTCGCCGGTCGGCCGGCGCTTGTACATGGTGTAGAAGGTGGCCACCGCGCCGACCTGCGCCTTGTTCAGCCCGAGTACGTCGGCGCAGAACTCCACGCCGGCCGGGGAGACGTACCCCTCCTCGGACTGCACCAGGTGCAGCAGCGGCAGCAGCGCCGAGCGGGACCGGTCGGCCGGATAGCGGGCGACGATCTCCCGCGCCCGCTCGTCGAGCTTCGCGTGCAGGTCGGCGCTGCGTGGCCCGCCGTTGCGCTGTGCCGGTACCTCACTGCCCGGGCCGGTCAGCAGGCCGTCCAGCCGGGACGCCGCGTTGCCAAACTGGGACTCAGTCACTAGCGATCACACCCACCCATCACCGGGTCCAGCGACGCGCCGCCCGCGATCACGTCCGCGATCAGGCCGCCCTCGGCCATCGCCGGCAGCGCCTGGAGGTTGACGAAGCTGGGCTCGCGGTAGTGCACCCGGTACGGCCGGGTGCCCCCGTCGGAGACCGCGTGTACGCCCAACTCGCCACGGGGCGCCTCGATCCCGACGTAGACCTGGCCCGGTGGCACCCGGAAGCCCTCGGTGACCAGCTTGAAGTGGTGGATCAGCGACTCCATCGACTGACCCATGATCTTGGCAACGTGCTCCAGCGAGTTGCCCATCCCGTCCACGCCGATGGCGAGCTGCGCGGGCCAGGCGATCTTCTTGTCGGCCACCATGATCGGGCCGGGGCGGAGCCGGTCGAGTGCCTGCTCGACGAGCTTGAGCGACTCCCGCATCTCGGCCATCCGGACCAGGTAGCGGCCCCAGACGTCACCGCTCTCGGTGGTCGGCACGTCGAACTCGTAGTTCTCGTAACCGCAGTACGGCATCGTCTTGCGGATGTCCCAGGGCAGCCCGGCCGAGCGGAGCACCGGACCGGTGATGCCGAGCGCCAGGCAGCCGGTGACGTCGAGCACCGCCACGTCCTTGGTCCGCTCCAGCCAGATCGGCTGGCCGGAGAGCATGTCCTCGTATTCCTTCAGCTTCTTCGGCAGCAGCTTCAGGAACTCGCGGATCTTGACGATCGCCTCGTCCGGGACGTCCTGGGCGACCCCGCCCGGCCGGACGTACGCCATGTTCATCCGCAGGCCGGTGACCAGCTCGAAGATCTCCAGCACGTACTCACGCTCGCGGAAGCCGTAGAGCATCACGTTGACCGCGCCCAGCTCCATCGCCGTGGTGGCGATCCAGACCAGGTGCGAGGAGATCCGGTTCAGCTCCATCATCAGTACCCGGATCGTGGTGGCCCGCTCGGTCACCTCGTCGGTGATGCCGAGCAGCTTCTCCACGGCGAGGCTGTAGGCCGTCTCGTTGAACAGCGGCGAGAGGTAGTCCATCCGGGTGACGAACGTGCTGCCCTGCACCCAGTTGCGGTATTCGAGGTTCTTCTCGATCCCGGTGTGCAGATAGCCGACCACCGCCCGGGCCTCCCGGACGGTCTCGCCCTCCAGCTCCAGGATCAGCCGGAGCACGCCGTGCGTCGACGGGTGCTGCGGACCCATGTTGACGATGATCCGCTCGTCGTTGATCGGGTCGTGCCCGCTGACCACCTGGTCCCAGTCGCCACCGGTGACGGTGAAGACCCGACCCTCGGTGGTCTCCCGGGACTCGGCGTAGCTCGGGTTCGTCGACGTGCTCATTGGTACGACCTCCGCTGGTCGGGCGGTGGGATCTCGGCGCCCTTGTACTCGACCGGTACACCGCCGAGCGGGTAGTCCTTGCGCTGCGGGTAGCCCTCCCAGTCGTCCGGCATCAGGATCCGGGTCAGGCCGGGGTGGCCGTCGAAGACGACGCCGAACATGTCGTACGCCTCCCGCTCCTGCCAGTCCGCCGTGGGGTAGACCGAGGTGACGCTCGGCACCCGGGGCTGCTCGGCGGTGACCGCGACCTCCAGCCGGAGCTGCCGGCGGTAGGTCATCGAGGTGAGCTGGTAGACGACGTGCAGCCGGCGCTGGTCGGTGCCGAGGTAGTCGACCCCGGAGACCGAGGAGCAGAGCTCGAAGCGGAGCGCCGCGTCGTCCCGGAGCACCTGGCAGACCTCGGCGATCCGCTCGGCGCGGATGTGCAGGGTCAGCTCGCCCCGGTCGACCACGACCTGCTCGATCGCGTCGGCGAAGCCCGGGTACGCCTCCTCCAGCGCATCGGCGACCTCGTCGAAGTAGCCGCCGTACGGCCGAGGGCTGTCCACCACGTCGACCCGCTGCCGCACCAGTCCGCCGAAGCCGGAGGTGTCGCCGCTGCCGGAGATGCCGAACATGCCGCGCCCGGCCGGGCTGGCCGGGGGCAGTTCGGCCGGCGCCCCGCTGGTCGCCCCCACCGGCGGCCGGGACACCGGCACGCCGCCACCGTTCTGCTCGGGTTTGCTGGGCTCGCTCACCGGTCCGCCCTTCCCACCAGGTGGTTCTGCGCCTTCATCCAGTTCTCGATCCGGAGCTGCTCCTCGCGCCCCTCGGCGACCGCCCGGGTCCACTCGGCCCGCCGCGCCTTGTCGTTGCGGTACGACGACGGCATCGAACCGGGCGCCACGACTGGGATGTCGCCACGGGCCCGACGCGCCTCCAGCATCTTGCGGCCGTTCGGGCCGAGCGGCTCGTGGCCGATCTTCTCGCGCAGCTTGAGGATCGCGTCGATCAGCATCTCCGGCCGGGGCGGACAGCCGGGCAGGTACATGTCGACCGGCACCACGTGGTCGACGCCCTGCACGATCGCGTAGTTGTTGAACATGCCGCCGCTGCTGGCGCAGACGCCCATCGAGATCACCCAGCGCGGCTCGGCCATCTGGTCGTAGATCTGGCGCAGCACCGGGGCCATCTTCTGACTCACCCGGCCGGCCACGATCATCAGGTCCGCCTGGCGCGGCGAGGCCCGGAACACCTCCATGCCCCACCGGCCGAGGTCGTAGTGGGAGCCACCGGCCGCCATCATCTCGATGGCGCAGCAGGCCAGGCCGAAGGTGGCGCCCCAGAACGACGACTTCCGGGACCAGTTGACCAGCTTCTCGACCGAGGTGAGCAGGATCCCGGACGGGAGCTTCTCCTCGATACCCATCTGACGACCTCCCTCAGTCCCAGTCCAGGCCGCCACGCCGCCAGACATAGGCGTACGCGACGAAGACCGCGACGATGAACAGCACCATCTCCACGAAGCCGAAGAGCCCGAGCATGTCGAAGCTCACCGCCCACGGGTACAGGAAGATGATCTCGATGTCGAAGACGATGAACAGCATCGCCGTCAGGTAGAACTTGATCGGGAACCGGCCGCCGCCGACCGGCTGCGGGCTCGGTTCGATGCCGCACTCGTACGCCTCGAGCTTGGCTCTGTTGTAGCGCCGGGGGCCGGCGAAGCGCGCCGCGGCGACGGAGAACAGCGCGAAGAACGCAGCGAGGGCGAACAGCCCGATGATGGGTACGTACGGCGAGAGCGACATCGTTTTCCCCTGCTCGTCCTTCCCGGCCCTCGGTCAATTTCCAAATTCACACTATTCACAGTCCTCCGGGCGACGCTGCCCGGGGTGCCACTGGCGCCCGCGCCCGGGCCCGGCGACGTTCACACGGCCGGAGCCACCTTCGTCATCGCGTTGATGACCCGGTCCATCGCGTCCCCGCCGCGCGGATCGGTCAGGTTCGCCAGCAGCTTGAGCACGAACCGCATCAGGGTCGGGTGCGGCATGCCGTGCTTGGTGGCGATCCGCATCACGTGCGGATTGCCGATCATCTTCACGAAGATGTTGCCGAGCCGGTAGTAGCCGCCGTACCGGGCCTTCAGCTCGGCGGGGTAACCGGCCAGCGCACGTTCCCGCTCGGCACCCGCCGGGCGGGCCAGCGCCTGCACCACGATCTCGGCGGCGAGTTCGCCGGACTCCATCGCGTACGCGATGCCCTCGCCGTTGAACGGGTTGACCATGCCACCCGAGTCGCCGACCAGCAGCACGCCCCGGGTGTAGTGCGGTACCCGGTTGAAGCCCATCGGCAGGGCGGCGCCGAGGATCGGGCCGTCCGCGTTGGTCTCGTCGGTCATGCCCCACTCGGTCGGGGTGGCCGCGAGCCAGTCGACCAGCAGCCGCCGGTAGTTGGTCTTGCCGAACGCCGCCGAGGAGTTCAGCGCGCCCAGCCCGACGTTGACCCGGCCGTCGCCCATCCCGAAGATCCAGCCGTACCCGGGCAGCAGCTTGTCGGGGTGCTCCTTGCTGCGCAGTTCCAGCCACGACTCCAGGTAGTTGTCGTCGTGCTTGGCCGGCGAACGGTAGTAGCGGCGGACCGCGACGCCGATCGGCCGGTCCTCCCGCTTGTTGAGGCCGAGCGCGAGTGGAAGCCGCCCGGAGACGCCGTCGGCGGCGATCACCAGCGGGGCGCGGAAGCTGGCCGGCGCCTTCTCCGGGCCGCTCTCGGCGGTGACCCCGACCACCCGGCCACCCTCGTCGAGCACCGGCCCGGTCACGTTCATCCCGGTACGCAGCTCCGCGCCGGCCCCGACGGCCCGCTTCGCCAGCAGGTCGTCGAAGTCGAGCCTGGTCCGGACCAGCCCGTAGTTGGGGAAGCTGGCCAGCTCGGGCCAGTCGAGTTCGAGACGTACGCCGCCGCCGATGACCCGCAGTCCCCGGTTGTGCAGCCAGCCCGCCTCGGTCGAGGTGTCGACGCCGAGCTTGACGAGCTGCTTGACGGCCCGAGGGGTCAGCCCGTCCCCGCAGACCTTCTCCCGGGGGAACTCGGTCTTCTCCAGCAGCAGCACGCGTACGCCGTGTCGGGCCAGGTGATAGGCGGTTGTCGATCCACCCGGACCGGCGCCAACGACGATGACGTCCGCGTCGTTGTCGACCGTGGTCATCCGCGCCTCCCCTCCCGATCGCTCGTGAAATGCTTCACAAGCCTCGTCCGGGGAGGAGTCTAGAACCGCGAAGTGGCCGGCGACCGGTTAGGCGACCCTAAGTTGCCGAGGTAGGCGTGTTGACTACGTCCCCAAGCCCGTTCCGTACCCGGTCGCGTACCCCCTCCCGGTTGGTCCGTACGCCGCGCTGGGCGGCCAGGTCGAGCCGTCCGGAGCGTCTCGACGCTCGCCGCGCACCGACGTCGATCGACTACGTGGCCGGGACTCCTTCGGATGCGGACTACTCAGCTCGCAATCGCCCGATGACCACTGTCGAGCTGCCCCGTTTGCGCACCCGGCTCGACCGCTCCTGCGGATCGCCCCGTCCAGCCGGGCTTCCGGCGGCCCGGGCGCGGGCGGCGGAGATGGCCGGACAGCAGCCCGGCCCGCCGGGGTCGGCCGGCGGCGCGGCTCAGGTACGGTCCTCGCCGCCGCGCTGCTCCGGACGGCGCTCGATCGGTCCCGGGGTGAGCGGCCCCGGTTCGGTCGGATGCGGATCGGTCGGACGCGGCTGCACCGGGTGCGGGTCGGTGGGGTGCGGCTCGGCCGGATGCGGCTCTCCCGGAACGGGTGCCGCCGGATGCGGGTCGGCCGGACCGGGCCGACCCGGCTGGGGTTGCCCCGGCTGCGGCTGCGCCGGATGCGGTTCCGGCGGGTTCGGCTCGACCGGATGCGGCTCGACCGGATACCCATCGACCACCGGATACCCGTCAGGCGAGGAAAGGCCGCCAGGCGGGGAAAGACCATCGGGCGGCGAAAGACCATCTGGCGGGGGAGGATCGTCGGCCGGGGAGAGACCATCCGCCGGGGAAGGATCGTCGGCCGGTCCGGCAGCGTTCCCCGACAGCCGCCCGGCCGGGGTACCGCCCGCCGCCGCACCGCCGTTCTCCGGCATCCCCTGCACAGGGTGGCCGCCGTTCTCCGGCGACCCCTCGATCGGATAACTGCCCGGCGGCACCGGGTCGTCGTCCGGGGAGCGCTCGTGCTCGTACGGCAGTTGCTCCCGCAGGGTGCCGCCACTGACCCGGTCGAGCGCGGCCAGTACGTCGGCGACCACGGTCCGGACCGCGACCGGATCGGGCCCGGCAAGCTCCCGGAGCTGCGCGATCAGCTCGGCCGCCTCGGCCTCCGGATCGACCGCCTCGGCCTCCAGGTCGGCAACCTCGGCCTCCGGTTCGGCAGCCTCGGGCGCCGGCTCGGCGGCGTCACGGCTCGGACCGGCAGCCCCGGACCGAGGATCGGCGGCGGCCCGGTGCGGCTCGGCGGCGGTATCACGGTTCTGTCCGGCCGCGGTATCACGGTTCTGTCCGCTGGCAGCATCGCGGTTCTGTCCGGCGGCAGCGTCGGGCTCCGGAGCGTCGTCGCTCCGGTGCCGCGCGTCCGGCGAGCCCGCGACCGCCGGTGTCTCCTCGGCCGGCTGCTCGTCGCCGTCGACCTGCCGGTCTGCCCCCGCCATGGGCGCAGCCTACGGCCTGGAAAGCCGCTTCGCGGATCAAAACCGACTAAAGCAACATGAAACAGATGTGTCAGGAACGTATCGCGCGGTGCAGTGCGACGATGCCGCCGGTCAGGTTCCGCCAGCCGACCCGGTGCCATCCGGACCGGCCGATCTGCCCGGCCAGCCCGGCCTGGTCCGGCCAGGCCCGGATCGACTCGGCCAGATAGACGTACGCGTCCGGGTTGCTCGCCACCGCCCGGGCCACCGCCGGCAGCGACCGCATCAGGTAGGAGAGGTAGACCGTCCGGAAGACCGGGTTGGTCGGCGTACTGAACTCGCAGACCACCAGCCGGCCACCGGGCCGGGTGACCCGGGCCATCTCCCGGAGCGCCGCCTCGGTGTCCACCACGTTGCGCAGCGCCAGCGAGATGGTGACCGCGTCGAACGCCTCGTCCGGGAACGGCAGCCGGAGTGCGTCACCGGCCAGCAACGGCACCTCGGGCCGGCTCCGTCGGCCGGCCCGGAGCATCCCGATGGAGAGATCCAACCCCACCGCGTACGCCCCCGAGGTGGCCAGTTCGGCGGTGGAGACTCCGGTGCCGGCGCCCACGTCGAGCACCCGGTCACCGGGGCGCAGGTCGAGGGCGGCCAGGGTGGCCCGGCGCCACCGCCGGTCCTGCCCGAACGAGATCACGGTGTTGGTCAGGTCATACCGGGACGCCACTTCGTCGAACATCGCCGCCACCTCGTGCGGCTGCTTGTCCAGGCTGGCCCGGCGTCCGGACGGGGTACGGGTCACGCCGGAACACTCTGCCAGCCACCGGCCCGGCCGGTCGGCCCGGGGCGGGACGGCTCCCCACCGGTACCCGGCCGGGACGACTCCCGACCGGTACGCCTCCGGAGCGGCTCCCGGCGACGGCCCGATACCTGGCGGCACGCCGCCCGGACCGGAACACACCACGGGCGAGGTGGTCTCCCACCCCGCCCGCGATGCCGTGCGTTATGTGAACGGCCCTCATGGACCGATAGAGGACGACCCCGGTGCGCCGCGTCCCGACCCGGAGGTCGGTCCGTCCACGACGGTCAGCGGGTACGTGTGCCGGCACGTTATCGGTTCGACGGGCCCGGTCGCGCTCCCCTTGATCCAACCGTTATGACCGGCGAGACGCGCTCGACTTCCAAGAATGTCCTGGTCAGAGGGCTTTTATCCGGCGCGCCCAGCGCTCTGCCGCCGGATCGGGGCCAAGGACCGACCCCTCGCCCAGCCGCCGATGACCGAACGGACGAGGGTAGTCCCGTGTCCGAACGGACGAGGGTAGTCCGGGTGACCGAACGGACCGGGGTGGGTCAGCGGGCCGCGACGAGCGGGAGACTCCGGCCCGCGCCGCCACCGGGCAGCGCGATGGAGGAGAAGTGCGACACCACCCGGTCGTCGGTCGGGTCGTCGGCCGGGGTGTGGTGCACCGCCAGGCGCCGGTAGAGCGTGTCCCGCTGGGCGGGGATCCGGCCGGCGGAGCGGATCATCCAGATCAGCTCGTGCAGGTTGGACCGGTGCCGCGCACCGGCCGAGGAGATGACGTTCTCCTCCAGCATGATCGAGCCGAGGTCGTCCACCCCCATGTGCAGGGCGAGTTGTCCGGCGTCCTTGCCGGTGGTCAGCCAGGACGCCTGGAGGTGCGGCACGGTGTCGAAAAAGAGCCGGGCCACCGCGACCAGCCGCAGGTATTCCAGGGTGGTCGCCTGGGTACGGCCCTTGAGGTGGTTGTTCTCCGGCTGGTACGTCCACGGGATGAAGGACCGGAAGCCCCGGGTACGGTCCTGCACGTCGCGGATCATCCGCATGTGTTCGATCCGCTCGGCGTTGGTCTCCCCGGTACCCATCATCATGGTGGCGGTCGACTCGACACCCTGCCGGTGTGCGAGTTCCATCACCTCCAGCCAACGGGCACCCGACTCCTTCAGCGGGGCGATCGCCTTACGCGGGCGCTCGGGCAGCATCTCGGCGCCGGCACCGGCGATCGAGTCCAGCCCGGCCGCCTTGATCCGGCTGATCGCCTCGTCCAGGCTGACCCCGGAGACCTTCGCCATGTGCAGGATCTCGCTCGGCCCGATGGAGTGGATGGCGAGCTGCGGGTATGCCTGCTTGACCGAGGAGAAGAGTTCCTCGTAGTACTCCACGCCGTAGTCGGGGTGGTGGCCGCCCTGGAGCATCACCTGGGTCGCGCCCAACTCGACCGCCTCGGCGCAGCGCCGCAGGATCTCCTCGGTCGGGTGCGTCCAGCCCTCCCTGTGCTTCGGCGCCCGGTAGAAGGCGCAGAACTTGCACGCGGTCACGCAGACGTTGGTGTAGTTGATGTTGCGGTCGATCAGGTAGGTGACGATGTTGTCCGGGTAGCGCCGCCGCCGTACCGCGTCGGCCGCCTCGCCCAGCGGGTGCAGCGGCGCGTCGGTGTAGAGCAGCAACGCCTCCTCGGCCGTGATCCGCCCGCCGTCCGCCCCACGCTGCAGGACGCTGTCAACTTCCCGGCTAACCATCACACCCCCGAGCGTACGCCGCCCGGCCTGCGCACCGTCGCGCCCACTACTTCGCGGAAGTAGTGGGCGCGACCGGCGGCGGATGCCGCTCCTTCCCCGATCGTGCGCGATCACGCACCCGCGAGCGGAGCGAGGAGGCTCAGGTGGTGCAGCTTCCGTTGTCGGGGTTGACGCACTTGGCTCGGGTCCAGAGGGTTTCGAAGTTGTTGTGGAAGTCGGTCCAGACCGTGGGGTGCTCGATCTTCACCAGGGTCTCGTCGTGGTCGGTCAGCGCCGGGTCGGTGACGTTGTGCGAGCCGGTGAAGACGACGCTGCGCCCGGCGACCCCGGCGAAGGTGCCCTTGATGATGATGTTCTTGGAGTGCACGGTCACCACCCGGCCGTCGTGGTTGCTCGCCTCGGCGTCGTGGTACTTCTTCAGCGAGACGTTCGGCTGCCCGTTCAGGGTGGCGTACGCGGTGCTGCCCATCGTGCCGTAGACGACCCGGACCTTGCAGCCCAGCCGGCCGATCCGGCGCAGCTCGGTGGCGACCTGCGGGCGGGCGTCGGTGAACTGGGCGTGCGCCACGTCCACCGCGCAGCCGCTCTCGTACGCGCTCACCTCGGCGAGCCGGTTCGCCAGGGTGTCGCTGTCGGCCCGGGGCGAGTGGTAGACCGTGACGGCGGTGTTCGGCGACTTGTAGTAGCCGTTGGCGGCGTTGAAGTAGTCGTTGTTCTTCCGCTGCGCCCGCATGTCGTTGAAGTACGCGGTGAAGTGGTCGTACAGGTCGTAGTCCTCGTGCACGACCAGCGCGCTGTTGAAGAGGTTGTTCTGGCTGAAGGTGAGGTTCTGCGAGCTGACGAAGACGACCCGCTTCATGGTGCCGCTGGTGGAGAACGTGAAGACCTTGTTGTGGTTGATCGAGTTGCTCTTGTTGCCGATGCATGCCGTCGAGCCGGCCACCGTCGACGAGGTCTTGCCGCAGATCACCAGGTCGTCGAGGTTGGCCGAGTTGAGTACCGCCATCGCGGCGTTGTCGGCGCCGGTGTTGACCCCGCCACCGGTCTCGTCCAGCACGATCCGGACGATCACGCCCCGGGCCGCCGCCCGCTTCAGCGCCTCGGCCACCACGGGGGAACTCCAGCTGTACATGATGCCCCGGATGTAGCCGCCGGCCGGTGCGCCGTCGGCCAGCCGGACCAGCTCGTCCTCGATGGTCCGGTCCCGGGTGCCGTCGTCGGCCGGGATGTTGAACCGGGTGTACGCCGGGAACGGGTCGGCCGCGGCGACCGCGCCGTCACCGGCGTCGGCCGGGGTCGGGCCAACGGCCACGGCGGGCGGGGTGAGCAGGGTGGTGGCCAGTAGGCCGAGCGCCGCGCAGGAGGCGAGTCCGACCCGGGCTCGGCGCGTACGGAGCATCCTCATGGATTCCTTGGTAGTACAGATCCTTCAACGGAGCAACGTTCGGCGTAGGATTTCTTCACCAACTGGCATCGATCGACAGGTCGGCGTGCGGTGGGCGGATCGGCACGTCCCTCCGTCCGCCGAATGCCCGGCGAGTGTCCGGTCACCGCCCTGTCGGCCACCTAGCCCGGCTGCCAGGGTGAGGAACAACCACATCGGTACGGGGAGGATCCATGAGGTTACGCAGAGCCGTCGGCGCCGTGATGATAACGGTGACCGCCGTGGCCGTCGCCGCCACGCCGGCAGTCGCGACGCCGAGCACCAGTGTCCACACCGACCTGGCAGCCGCGCCGGACGCCTCGCAACAGGCGATGGTCACGTCGGTGGTACGCAACCCGGACGGCACGGTCGTCGAGACGAGCTACACCCCCGGGCCCGGGGTCAGCTCGGCCAAGCTGGCCGAGCGGCTCAGGGGGAGCGGGGTCGCCAACGTCACCGTCGAGGGCGAGGGCGGGCTCGGCACGCTCGCCGTGGCGGCGTGCTCCCAGGGGACGGCCCGGACCTGGCCCAGCGACACCGACTGCTTCGCCGAATGGGCGTACAACGGCTACGCGCGGCCACAGCTCTACTACATCGACTCGTCGAGCGCCGCCTGGCCGGTGGGTCGCGCGGTGACCAGGTGGAACGAGACGTCCGGGATCGACTCGGTCTACCGCACGACCAACTCCGGATGCCCCGGCGGCGGAATCCACTGCGTCCCGGTGGCCAGCGCCAACTACGGCGCCACCGGCTGGGTCGGCCTCGCCCGTCGCTGGCTCAACGCGGCCGGGACCTACTACACCCGCGCGGAAATCCAGCTGAACGACTACTACGGCGGCACCGAGGCGCAGCGCTGGAACACCGCCTGCCACGAGATCGGGCACGTACTCGGGCTCGGCCACAACACCTCGACCGGAAGCTGCATCTACTACCAGCAGTCCTCGCAGCGCTACCCCAACGGCGACGACCACACCCTGATCGAGCGCTACTACTGATCGACACCTGATTGACGCTCGGGTTCCCGACCAGGCCGGACACGCCGTCCGGCCTGGTCGCCGGCCGTGGCGCGGGAGCAGTGCTGGCGGGGGAGCAGCGCCGACGCCTCAGCCGTCGTAGTCGACCATCAGGGTGTCGGTGACCGGGCTCGACTGGCAGGTCAGCACGTACCCGGCGGCCACCTCGTCCGGCTCCAGGGCATAGTTGCGGGCCATCGACACCTCGCCGGAGACCAGCTTCGCCCGGCAGGTGGAGCAGACCCCGCCCTTGCAGGCGTACGGCAGCTCGCCCCGGACCCGCAGGGCCGCGTCGAGTACCCGCTCGGACCGCCCCATCCGGAAACTCGACGTCCGGCCGTCCAGCCGGATCGTCACCTCGGTGCCGGCGTCGGCCGTCGTCTCGACCGGCCGGACCGGCGGCGCGGGCGGCGCGTCCACATGGAACAGCTCGGCGCGTACGGCCCGGTCCGGCACCCCTCGCTCGGCCAGCACCCGCCGGGCGTCGAGCACCATCCCGTACGGGCCGCAGAGGAACCACTCGTCGATCCGCTCGGCCGGTACGACGGTGTCGAGCAGCCGGCCCAGCCGCTCGGCGTCGACCCGGCCGTGCAGCAGCGGCGACTCGCCCGGCTCCCGGGAGAGCACGTGCACCAGGTGCAGCCGCTCCGGATAGCGGTCCTTCAGGTCGGCCAGTTCCTCCACGAACATCACGGTACGGCCGTAGCGGTTGCCGTACACCAGGGTGAAGGTGCTGGCCGGCTCGACGGCCAGCGCGGTCGCGACCAGCGACAGCACCGGCGTGATGCCCGACCCGGCGACCACCCCGGCGTAGTGCCGGACCCGGTCCGGCGCGAACGCCGTGCCGAACGTCCCCAGCGGCGGCAGCACCTGCACCGTGTCGCCGGCCCGCAGCGTGGAGACCGCGAAGCTGGAGAATGCGCCGCCCGGCACCTCCCGTACCCCGATCCGCAGTTGTCCGGTCGCGTCCAGCTCGGCCGGGGTCGAACAGATCGAGTACGACCGCCGCACCTCCGCCCCGTCCGCGAGGACCCGCCGCACCGTGAGGTGCTGCCCGGCCCGGAAGGCGAAGGTGTCCCGCAGTTCGGCCGGTACCTCGAAGGTGACCGCGACCGCGTCCTCGGTGAGCCGGTCGACCGCCCGGACCGGCAACGGGTGGAAGACCGGCCGGCGCCGGACCGGCCGGTTGATGGTTACGCTCAAAACGCCCTCAGATGGTCGAAGGGTTCCCGACAGGCCCGGCACCGCCACAGCGACTTGCAGGCGGTCGAGCCGAACCGGCTGACCTGCTGGGTGTCGGCGGCACCGCAGTGCGGGCAACGGACGCCCAGGGTGACCGGCACGGGCCGCCCGCCCGCCGGACCCGGCGGGGCGATCCCGGCGGCGGCCAGCTTGGCCCGGCCGGCCCCGGAGATCCAGTCGGTGCTCCAGGCCGGGGCGAAGACCGTGACGACCTCGGCGTCCGGATGCCCGGCGGCGGCCAGCGCGGCCCGGAGGTCGGCCCGGATCACGTCCATCGCCGGGCAGCCGGTGTAGGTCGGGGTGATGGTCACGGTGACCCGCCCGGTCGCCGCGTCCTCGGTCACGTCCCGGAGCACGCCGAGGTCCTCGATGGTCAGCACCCGCAGCTCGGGGTCGACCACCGTGGCCGCGGCCCGGCGGGCCGCCGAGGACCGGTCGGCGCTCACCAACGGGCTCCCGGATGCGCCCGGTGCAGCACCTGCATCTCGGCAAGCAGGTAGGAGAGGTGCTCGGTGTGCAGCCCGGCCCGGCCGCCGTCCGGCCCCCAGCCGTCGGCCGGACGCTCCAGCGTCGCCGTCTCCAGCACCGGCTCCACGTTCGCCAGGAAGGCGGAGCGCAGCCCAGCCGGGTCGACCGGCGCGGCCGGGTCGGCCACGAACAGCTCGTTGGTGTACGGCCACAGCTCCGCCACCGCCGCCCGCATCCGCCGGTGCGACTCCGGGGTGCCGTCGCCGAGGCGTACCGTCCAGATGCTGGCGTGGTCGAGGTGGTAGGCCACCTCCTTGCGGGCCTTGCCTGCGATGGCGGCGAGCCGCTCGTCGGCGCAGCCGCTCAGCGCGGCATAGAGCGGGAGCTGGTACGCCGACAGGAAGAGCAGCTTCGCCATGGTCGTCGCGAAGTCGCCGTTCGGCAGCTCGACCAGCAGGCAGTTGCGGTACTCCCGATCGGAACGCAGGTACGCCAGCGCGTCCTCGTCCCGGCCGGCCCCCTCCAACTCCCCGGCGTGACTCAGCAGCAGTCGGGCGGCGCCGAGCTGGTCCAGTGCGATGTTGGCCAGCGCGACGTCCTCCTCCAGCTCGGGGGCGGCGGTGACCCACTCGCCGAGCCGCTGGGCGGCGACCAGGGCGTCGTCGCCGAGCCCGAGCAGGTAGTCGACGGTGGTCCGCGCAGGCGTGCCGGGGGTGTTCACAGGTGCGTCGACGGTGGTCCGCACAGGCGTCCCGGGGGCGTTCACAGGTACGTCGGCGGTGTTCACAGGTGTGCCGCCCCGTCCGGCACCGGATAGAACGTCGGGTGCCGATAGACCTTGTCGGCGGCGGGCTCGAAGAAGGCGTCCTTCTCGTCCGGGCTGGAGGCGGTGATCGCCTGGGCCGGGACGACCCAGATCGAGACGCCCTCCTGCCGCCGGGTGTAGAGGTCCCGGGCGTTGCGCAGCGCCAGCTCGGCGTCGGGGGCGTGCAGGCTGCCGACGTGGGTGTGCGACAGCCCGCGCCGGGCCCGGACGAAGACCTCCCAGAGCGGCCAGCCGGCCCGGCCCTGCCATGGGGCGGTCACGCCGGTACCGCCGTACGCTCGGCGGCCCGCTTGGCCGCGTACGCCTCGGCGGCCTCGCGTACCCAGGCACCGTCGGCGTCCGCCCGGCGGCGCTGCGTGATCCGTTGCCGGTTGCACGGCCCGTCACCGGCGATCACCCGCATCAGCTCGGCGTAGTCGGGCTGGGTGTAGTCGTACGCCTGCCGCGACTCGTTCCACCGCAGGTCGGGGTCGGGCAGGGTGAGGCCGAGTACGCCGGCCTGCTGCACGCACATGTCGACGAAGCGCTGCCGCAGTTCGTCGTTGGAGAACCGCTTGATCTTCCAGGCCATCGACTGCTGGGAGTGCGTGGAGTCGCCGTCCGGCGGGCCGAACATCGCCAGCGACGGATACCACCAGCGGTCCACCGCGTCCTGGGCCATCGCGTGCTGCTCGGCGGTGCCGCCGGCCAGTACGTGCAGGATCTCGTAGCCCTGCCGCTGGTGGAAGGACTCCTCCTTGCAGATCCGGATCATCGCCCGGGCGTACGGCCCGTACGAGCACCGGCACAGCGGTACCTGGTTGACGATCGCCGCGCCGTCCACCAGCCAGCCGATGGCGCCGACGTCGGCCCAGGTCAGCGTCGGGTAGTTGAAGATCGAGCTGTACTTCTGCCGGCCGGCGAGCAGCATCTCGACCAGTTCGTCCCGGCTCACCCCGAGGGTCTCGGCGGCGGCGTAGAGGTAGAGCCCGTGCCCGGCCTCGTCCTGCACCTTGGCGAGCAGGATCGCCTTGCGCTTGAGCGAGGGTGCCCGGCTGATCCAGTTGCCCTCCGGCTGCATGCCGATGATCTCGGAGTGGGCGTGCTGGGCGATCTGCCGGATCAGGGTCTTCCGGTACGCCTCCGGCATCCAGTCCCGGGGCTCGATCTTCTGATCCGCGTCGATCAGGGCGGTGAAGTAGTCCTGCGGGTCGGTGTCGGCGGCGGGGTCGCGCCCGGGACGGCCACGGTCGGCGGCCGTCCGCAGCGCCGCTTCCGCCGCCTCGACCTGATCGAGCAGGCCGCCGGCGGGTCCGTCATCCGGGACCGGGAAGTCATGTCCGTACACGCAGCAAGTGTTACAGCTCAACTAGTCAGTAACCAAGACGTGTAATAGAAATGCCGCCCAGACCCGGCCCTGAGCTGGGCAGCCGCCCGGCACCAAATGTCCGCACTGATGACTGAATGAGGCTGGTCACATCGACCGAAATATTCGGGATCTTTCACTACATAAACGGCTATTTCCGGCCGCCATCTGCGAAGTCCCGGCCTTCGCCATCTGGCGGATTGGACCGGGCCACGTAAACTTTCCCCGGTCCGACCTGCCACCTCCCCCGGCAGCTCGGGCGCGGAGCAGACCGCCGGTGTGGGGCTGGCGGAGGCGCCGCCGACACACCGCAAGACGCACAGCGCCCTGGACACAGTGGCCCCCCGGCCTTCACCCTTGGAGCCCCATCTCATGCGTCCCCGCGTGACCCTGGTGCTCGCCATCACGACAGTCGTGCTTGGCGGCCTGTTGCTCGTGCCCGCCGCGTACGCCCGGCTGGTCGACTCCGACGGGAGCGCGTCCTCGGCCGAGGACGCCCCGGTCGGGATCGAGCCGTCCGCGCCGCCGCCGCCGACCCTGGCCGCCGCGCCGGTGACGGTGAAGGGGGTGGACGGCTTCCTCGGCTGGGCCCTGCTCGACCGGGAGAGCGGGAAGATCTCCGGCTCCAAGAACATGGCCTCGACCAACTCGACCGAGTCGATGATCAAGGTCTGGATCGTCTCCGACTACCTCCGCCGGCTGGGCGACAAGACGCCTCCCTCGGAGTCGTTGAAGATGGCCAGCACGGCGATCCGGGACAGCAACGACGACTCGGCGGAGGCGCTCTACAACAAGGGCGGCCGGGGCGCGGTGGTGGACCGTCTGATCAAGACCTGCAAACTCACCGACACCCGCAAGGGGGCACCGGCGGGTGCAAGTTCTATTTGGTGGAGTTATACCGAAATGTCCCCTCGGGACGCCGTGCGGATGGGAGAGTGCGTCAAGGACGGCACCGCCGCCGGGCCGAAGTGGACCAAGTGGGTGCTGGACGAGATGACCAAGGTACGCGGCACGACGGCCGCGAAGGACCAGAAGCTCAAGCAGGGCGGCGGGCGCTGGGGCATCCTCGACGGGCTCTCCAAGGGAGTCACGGCACAGAGCCCGGTCGGCATCAAGAACGGCTGGACACTGATCAACGCTGACGGCAAGTGGCACCTGAACTGCCTGGCCCTCACCGACAACTGGGTGCTCTCCGTGATGACGCGATACTCCGGTGGCAAGGGCCTCGACTACGGCGCCGACGTCTGCGCCAGCGTGGCCAGCCAACTGACCGCCCCGCAGCCCGGCGCGGTACTGAGGGTCCCGGTGCCGCTGACGGTGCGGTCCTGATGGGCGCCGAGGAACGCGCCGCCGAGCGGCGGGCCCGGTCCAACCGGTCCACCCTGCTGCGGCTGACCCTGATCGCGGGCGTACTGCTGGCGCTGGTGCTGGTCGGGCTCCGGCTGATGCCGGGCTCGCCGTTCGCGAGTACCGCGGCGGCGAAGTGGGGGGAACCGTCCGGCTCGGCCGGTCCCACCGCCACCACCCCGGGCAAGCGGTCCACGCCCACCCCGACGCCCAGCCCCGAACTGCCGCCGTTGCCGGTGGCGCCGACCAACGTGAAGATCGACAAAGACGGCTGGTGGAACTGGGCGCTGATGGACACCCGGACCGGCAAGATCTCGGGTTCGGCCAACATGGACGAGACCAACCCGACCGCCTCGATGATCAAGGCGTGGATCGGGGCGGACTTCCTTCGCCGCGCTTCCGAGCAGGGTGACACCCCGAGCGACACCCGGATGAACCAGGTCTCGATCATGATCCGGGACAGCGACAACAACGCCGCGCAGACCCTCTACGAACTCAACGGCGGCACGGCGTCGATCAAGCGGCTGATCAGCATCTGCGACCTGACCGACAGCAGCCCGGCCGCCGACGGCGGCTGGAGCCGTACCGCGCTCTCGGCCCGGGACACCGCCCGGATGGGCGCCTGCATCGAGGACGGCCGGGCCGCCGGGCCGAAGTGGACCAAGTGGCTGCTCGACGAGATGCGCGCCGTACGCGGGGTCGGCAACTTCGGCATCCGCAAGGCGTTCCCGGCCGCCGAGCAGAAGACCATCGCGGTCAAGAACGGCTGGGTGGACCGGCAGCGCGAGCAGAAGTACACGGTGAACTGCCTGGCCATCGGCGACGGTTGGACGATGGCGGTGGAGACCAGGTACGCGATCAACCTCGGCTACACGTACGGGGCGAAGATCTGCGAGGACGTGGCCCGGCAGCTCCGGGCCGCCTCGGACACCACCTGAGCCAACCCCGGCGGGGCGGCGGGTCAGGCGGAGAAGAAGACCGGACCGCCCACCGGCAGCGGCGGTACGCCGGCCAGCTCGACGGCCCGGCGGGCGAACTCCCGCAGCCCCGCCACCTGGCGCTCGCCGAGCGAGAAGTCCAGCGTCCGGAAATACGTCGCCAGGGTCGCCGCGTCGAACGGCTCCCACCGGGCCGCCGCCTCGGCGACCTCGTCCAGTTCGGCCAGGCAGAGGTCCCGGGAGCGCAGGAACGCCTGGTGCACGTCCTTGACCTGGCCGGGATGGCTGGCCGCGAAGTCCCGGCGTACCGCCCAGACGGCGAAGACCATCGGCAGCCCGGTCCACTCCCGCCAGGCCTGACCGAGGTCGGTGACGGCGAGCCCGCGCCCGGGTGCCTCGTAGAGGGCGCGCAGCGCGACGTCGCCGATCAGTACTCCGGCCTCGGCCTCCAGCAGCATGGTGGTCAGGTCGGGCGGGCAGGTGAAGTATTCCGGGTCGATGCCGTACTGCTGGGCGAGCAGCATCCGTGCCAGCAGCACCCCGGTCCGGGAGGTGGAGCCGAGGGCGACCTTGGCACCGTCCAGCTCGGGCAGTGGCCGGGTGGAGACGATGTTGACCGAGAGCACCGGGCCGTCGCTGCCGACCGCGAGATCCGGGAGCAGCAGCAGTTCGTCGGCGTGCTTGAGATATTCGACCAGCGTGATCGGCCCGATGTCGAGGTCACCGGCGACCAGGGCCGCGCTGAGCCGCTCCGGCGAGTCCTTGTGCAGCTCGACGTCGATCAGCGCACCGGAGCGCATCAGCCCCCAGTAGATCGGCAGGCAGTTGAGGAACTGGATGTGGCCTACCCGGGGTCGCCGCAGCTCGCTCATGATCCGACCGTAACCGCCGGCTCGACCGGCCGCTCGGCCGACCGGTCCGGAAGTGGCCCAGGACGCATCGCCGCCCGTTCGCGCCGGGCGGCCCGCAGCACCACCGGGGTCACCGCGCCGACCACGGCCAGCCCGGCCAGCCCGGTCACCGCGACCAGCGGGCGGGGTGGGAAGCCGGCGAGCAGGATGCCGCCGGCCAGGTAGCCGAACATCCCGGCGCCCTGGATCGCGGCGCCCTGCGCGGCGAAGGCCCGGCCGCGCGCCTCCGGCGGCACCCGGTTGGCCAGTACCAGGTTGCTGAAGACGTTCAGCCCGCCGTTGGCGACGCCGCCGACCAGCCAGAGCAGCACCAGCCAGCCGGCGGCCGGCACGGTGGCGCCGAGCCCGACGAGCAGGCAGGCCACGCCGAGCATGGCCAGCACGCCTGTGACCAGGGCACCGTCGTCCCGGGCCCGCCGGGCGGTGCCGGCCAGCAGCCAGGCGCCGACCAGCATGCCGGCGGTCCAGGCCGCGCTGACCAGGCCGAACATCGTGGTCGAGGAGTGCAGGGTCTCGCGTACGTAGAAGACCTCGATCACGTTGACCGCGCCCACCCCGGCCACCGTCGCGGCGATCGCGGCCACCATCGTCCAGAGCAGCGGGTCGCGGCGCAGCCGCCAGGCCGGGGCCGTCGGTGTCGGACCCGTCCCGCCGGTCGCTCCCGCTGCCCGTCGCCCGCCCCGTCGGGTACCCAGCAGCAGCCCGGCCGCGATCAGCGCGAGATAGCTGCCGGCGTCGAGCAGCAGTGGGATCCGGGCACCGAACTGGCCGACCAGCAGCCCGGCCAGGGCGGGGGCGACCAGCATGCCGACCGAGCCGGCGGTCTGGTTGATCGCGCTGGCCCGGGGCAGGTCGTCCCGGCGCACCATCTCGGGCAGCAGGGCGGCCAGGGTCGGCTGGGTCACCGCCAGCCCGCAGGCGAGCAGCGCGGCGAGCAGCAGGATCACGGCGGTGTTCTCGGCGAAGGCGAGCGCGGCGCAGACCAGCGCCTGGCCGGCACCGGCCCAGACCAGCAGGGTGCGGCTGTCCACCCGGTCGGCCAGTCGACCGGTCAGCGGGGCAAGCAGCACCAGCGGCAGCGTGGCGGCCAGCATCACCCCGGCAACCGCCAGCCCACCGGCCCCGGCGGATTGCAGGGCGAGCGCCAGCGCGGTGGCGGCGAGGAAGTCACCGCAGCTCGACACCGCCCGGGCACCGGCGGCCAGATAGACGTCCCGCCAGCGGGAGACCGTCGGCGTGCCGTCCTCGGGCACGCCGGTACCGGCAGTTGCGAAGGACATACTTCGAAAGTAATCCTTCACATCTGCCGTACGCAAGCCACCCGGCCCGACCCCGGGTCAGCTCACTCCATCGGCAGCGCCGCGTAGTGGACCATCACCGGGCGGGAGCCCTCGGGCGGGTCGACCCGCTCCCGCCGCCGGTACGGCCGCATCAGCTCGCGGATCCGGTCGTTCAGCTCCACCAACTCCTCGGCGGTCATCATCAGCACCGCACCGCCGTAGCGGGAGGCGTCGTACCACTCCTTCGGCTCCTCGCCGATCCGCCGCGCCCACTCCCGGATCCGCTCCATGTCGCGGGCGGCGTACACCTCGATCAGGGTCTCCTGGGCGGCCCGCGCCTCCGGCGACGCGTCCTGGCCAGCCTCCACGCCCCACGAGCCGACGCTGCTGCGCCAGAGCCGCTCGCGGGCGTCGCCCCGGCTCGGGGCCTGCTCGACCAGGCCGAACTTCGCCAGCTCCCGCAGGTGATAGCTGACCGCGCTCGGCGAGAGCCCGACGATCTCGGCACACTCGGTGGCGGTGACCGCCGCCCCGGTCGTGGTCAGATGCTCCATGATCGCCAACCGCGCCGGATGCGCCAGCGCCCGCATCACCTGCGGATCACTGATCATCATCGGCCGCTGCTCGACGGGCTGCTCGGTCATGCGCCCATGATTCCGCCTCCGGCCGGCCCGGCGGCATCGACCCGGTGGTGCCGCCCGGCGCGCACTACTACAAACTGTCTGTAGTACAAACAGCAGGCACTACAAACAGTTTGTAGTAGGCTGCCCTCATGCCGATCGTGGGGCGGAGGGCCGAGCTGACGGAACTGGCCTCGGCCTGGCGGCGGGCCACCGAGGGTCATCCGGAGCTGGCGGTGGTCTGGGGCCGGCGCCGGGTCGGCAAGACCTACCTGCTCACCCACTTCGCCCGGGACAAGCGGGCGGTCTACTTCACCGCCACCCGACAGGACTCCGACGACCGGCAGCTCCGCCGGTTCGCCGAGGCGCTGCGCGAGCAACTCGGCGACGAGGTGGCCGACCTGGCACCGGCGACCTTCCCGGACTGGGAGGTCGCGCTGCGGTTCGTCGCCCGGCTGGCCCGCACCGATCCACTGCTCGTGGTGCTCGACGAAGCGCCCCGGCTGACCGGTGGGCACGCCGACTTCGCCGACACCGTCTCCGCCGTCTGGGAGAACCACGTCCGTGACCAGCGGCTGCTGCTGGTGCTCTCCGGGTCGGCGGTCGCGGTGATGGAGCAGATGCTCGGCCCGCAGGGCGGGCTGCACCGGCGGGCCGGCGTCGAGCGCCGGATGGACCCGTTCCCCCTGCGAGATGCCCGTGCCTTCCTGCCCGACCTGGCCCCCGAGCAGTTCATCGAGGCGTACGCGGCGTGCGGCGGCTACCCGCTGCACCTGCGGCGGTGGTCGGCGCAACGCTCCACCGAGGAGAACCTGGACGAGCTGGCCTTCACCCCCGGCGGCCTGCTGCTGCGCGACGCGCCGGACATCCTCTCCGAGGACCTCGACTGGCGGGGCGGCTACGAGCGGGTGCTGACCGCGATGGCTGGTGGCGCCCGGCGACGGTCCCGGATCGCCGGCCGAGCCCAGCAGCGGATCGACTACACCCTCGACCGGCTGCGTCGGGCCGGCTACGTCCGGGCGGTACGCCCGATCGGCGCGGGCGGCTCCGCCGACCCGATGTACGAGATCGCCGACGACTACCTCGCGTACTGGTTCGCGGTGCTGCGCGACGACGCCGACCTGATCGACGGCGGGCAGGGGCCGGCGGTCCGGCGACGCACCTGGGGGCGGTGGCAGACGCACGTCGCCCGGGTCTTCGAGGCGGCCGCCCGGGAGCACGCCCAGCACCTGGTGGCCACGGGTGCGCTGCCCGCCGAGACGGTGGTCGGCCGCTGGTGGAAGGACGAGATCGTCGAGATCGACGTGCTCGGCCTGGCCGGCGACGATCCCGTACTCGTCGGCGAGGCCCGGTGGCAGACCAGGCCGCTCACCCTGCGCGACCTGTCCGACCTGCGGCGCCGGGCCGCCCACCTGCCACCGCCCGGACCGGCCGGTCTGACCTTCGGCTTCTGGTCACGCGGCGGTGGCGACGAGACGCTGGCCGAGCACCCGGAGGTACGCACCTTCACCCCGACGGACATGCTGGCAAGCACACCGAGCCGGCGGTCCGGGCGGCGCGGTGGGTGAAATTCGGTGGAACGGAAGCTGAGCCGCAGGTAGGCTTGCTGGCCGCTTGACGGCCGAGGTGATAAAGCACCGCAGCGGACGTCCCCGCGCCGGGAGCCGGCCATCCGCCCCCGGACACGCGAGCGAGCAGCCGACGCGCTGATGCGCCGATGGGAACCCAGCATGCCCGCACAGGACCTCGACACCGACCTGGAGTACGAACGCGCACACCTGGCCGCCTCCCGGGCCGCCCTGCGGCGGATGCGGGAGCACGCCGAGTCGCTCTTCCAGACCGGCCAGGACGTCGCCGGTGACGCGTACGCGGCCGAGACGCTCGGCCGGACCCTCTCCCGGCGGGTCGCCGAACTCGCCGACGACCCGAGCACTCCGCTCTTCTTCGGCCGCCTCGACTTCGCCGACGCCAACCACCACATCGGGCGGCGGCACGTCACCGACCCGGCCGGCGAGCCGATGGTGCTGGACTGGCGGGCCCCGATCTCCCGCTCGTTCTACCGGGCCACCGTCCGCGACCCACAGGGGGTACGGGTCCGGCGGCGGTTCGGGTTCGGCGCCGGCCAGCTCACCAGCTTCGAGGACGAACACCTCGACCGGGGCGAGGAGTACGGCACCGCGAGCCGGATCCTGACCGCCGAGATAGAACGTCCCCGGGTCGGGCCGATGCGGGACATCGTCGCCACCATCCAGCCGGAGCAGGACGAGCTGGTCCGGGCCGAGCTGGCCGACTCGATCTGCGTACAGGGGGCGCCGGGGACCGGGAAGACGGCGGTCGGGCTGCACCGGGCCGCGTACCTGCTCTATCTGCACCGGGAGCGGCTGCGCCGGTCCGGGGTACTCGTGGTCGGGCCGAACCGGGCGTTCCTGTCGTACATCTCGGCGGTGCTGCCGGCGCTGGGCGAGGTCGAGGTGACCCAGGCGACCGTGGAAGACCTGCTCGACACCCCGGTACGTGCCGTGGACTCCCCGGCCACCGCCGCGTTGAAGCACGATCCCCGGATGGCCGAGGTGCTGCGCCGGGCGCTGGCCGGGCAGGTGCGGGCACCGGAGGAGCCGATCGTGGTCTCCGACGGCTCGTACCGGTGGCGGGTGACGGCGGAGGCGCTGCGCCGGATCGTCGAGGAGGCCCGCCGGGAGGGCCTGCCGTACGCCACCGGCCGGGAACGGGTCCGGGCCCGGGCGGTCGGGCTGCTGCAACGGCAGTCGGAGGCGCGCCGGGGCGACTCGCCCGGTGAGAGCTGGCTGCGCCGGATGGGCCGGTCGAAGCCGGTCACCGAGTTCCTCGACCACTGCTGGCCGGCGGTCACCCCGGAGGGGCTGGTGCACCACCTGCTGGCCGACCCCGAGGCGCTGGCCACCGCCGCCGACGGGCTGCTGACCGAGGCCGAACAGGCCCTGCTGAGCTGGCCGAAGCCGCCCCGCACCCCGAAGGCGACGAAGTGGACCGCCGCCGACGCCGTACTGGTCGACGAGGCGGCCGGGCTGGTCGAGCGGCTGCCCAGCTTCGGGCACGTGGTGGTCGACGAGGCCCAGGACCTCTCCCCGATGCAGTGCCGGGTGATCGCCCGGCGCAGCGAGCACGGCTCGGTCACCCTGCTCGGCGACCTCGCCCAGGGCACCGCCCCGTGGGCCGCCACCGACTGGCGGGAGTCGCTGCGGCACCTCGGCAAGCCGGACGCCTCGGTGGTGCCGCTGACCATCGGATTCCGGGTACCGGCCGCGGTGGTGGCATTCGCCAACCGGCTGCTGCCGGCGCTGGCCGTGGACGTACCGCCGGCCGAGTCGCTGCGCCGGGACGGCGCGCTGGACATCCGTACCGTGACCGATCTGTCGGCGGCGACGGTGGCCGAGGTGCGGGCGGCGCTGGCCCACGACGGTTCGATCGCGGTGATCGCCGCCGAGGCCGAGGCGGACGGGCTGCGCGCGGCGCTGGCCGGTGCCGGCATCCCGACCGCGACCGCCGACGAGGTCGAGGCGGCGGCCCGGGTCACCGTGGTGCCGGCCACCCTGGCCAAGGGTCTGGAGTACGACCACGTGATCGTGGTCGAGCCGGCCCGGATCGTGGCGGCGGAACCGCGCGGCCTGCACCGGCTCTACGTGGTGCTGACCCGGGCGGTGTCCCGGCTCGCCGTGCTGCACAGCGAGCCGCTGCCCGCGCCGCTCTGACCTGCCGCCCCCCGCCCCCGCTGCCGCCCCCGCCCCGCCGCGCCGTCCGATCGGGCGACACCGGTCGGCACCGGGCGGCACCGGTCGGCACCGGGCGGCACCGGTCGGCACCGGGCGGCACCGGTCGGCACCGGGCGACCGGCCCGGTCGGCCGGGCGCCGCCGGGTCGGGGTCCGTCTCGCGGGGGAACCGGTCGACGGACCGGGAAGCGGTCGACTCGTCCACGGTGTCGAGGCGTACCTCGGCACCGAAGTGGACGATTCGGTGGCCGGGTCGGGCCAGACTTCAGGGGAACAGACCACCGTCCAGGGGGAGGATCAGTTGTCCGTGCTCCGTCCACACCAGTCCCGCCGCGACTTCCTGCGTACCGTCGCGGGGTCGGCCGTAGCCGCCACCGCGCTCGCCGCCGGCGCCTCTCCGGCGCTCGCCGGACCGGCCGGCACCACCCGGACCGGCTCCGGCGGCACCCTGCCGGACGAGGCGCTGCGCGACACCCTGCGCGCGGTCACCGACGCCGGGATGCCCGGCGTCTTCGCCGAGGTCCGCGACGGTCGCACGACCTGGCGGGGCGCCAGCGGCGTGGCCGACGTGACCACCGGCCGGCCGATGCGACCCGACTTCCAGCACCGGATCGGCAGCATCACCAAGACCTTCGTCTCGACGGTGCTGCTGCAACTCGTCGGCGAACGGCGGCTCGTGCTCGACGCGCCGCTGCACCGCTATCTGCCCCACCTCGCCCCGGCCGGGGTGACGGTGCGGATGCTGCTCGACCAGACCAGCGGGATCAACGACTACGACCACGTGATCTTCGGCTCGGTGGAGGGCATCGAGAAATACCAGCACACGACGATCCGGCCGCTGGAGCTGGCCGCGATCGGGCTGGGTCAGGAGCCGACCAACGCACCGGGCGAGCGGCACTCCTACTCCAACACCAACTACGTGCTCGCCGGGCTGCTGCTGGAACGGATCACCGGGCGGCCGGCCGCCGCCGAGATCACCCGCCGCGTGCTGCGCCCGCTCGGCCTGCACCGGACCTACTTCCCGGGTACGGACCCGCGGATCGACGGGCCGCACTCGGCCGGGTACCTGCCCTGGGTCGACGGCACGTTGCGGGACTTCAGCGTCTACAACATGTCCTGGGCCTGGATGGTCGGGGACATCGTCTCCACCACCGCCGACCTGAACACGTTCTTCCGGGGGCTGTTCGGTGGCCGGCTGCTGCGCCCGGCCGAACTGGCGCAGATGCGGCGTACGGTGCCGGCCGACCCCGCCTTCCCGAACGGCGCCCAGTACGGGCTCGGCCTGATCAACCTGCCGCTGCCGAGCGGTCCCGTCTGGGGACACGACGGCGTCGTACTCGGCCACCAGGCCATGTCGCTGCACTCTCCGGACGGTCGCCGCCAGGTCAGCGTCGCGCTGAACGCCACCCACTACTGGGTACCCGGGCAGCCCGACCCGATCGGCGACGCGCTCGGCAACTTCCTGCTCACCGCGCTCGGCGGTACGGCGACGACGCCGGAGCCGGCCACCCTGAGCCGTACGCCGGGGAGCCTGCTGGGGCACGGGCCGCTGAGTGCCGTACCGGGCGCGGCGACGCTGCACCGGCCGCTGCCCACCGGTCGCGTGGCCGGCTGACGACCTCGCCGTACCCGGCTTCGGGCCGGAGGGTCACGTCCCGTCGAGCGGCGTGATCCTCCGGCCCGAGCCTGCCTGGGCGCTCTGCGGCAGGCCGCCCTGTGTCGACCGTCTCGAAATCGAGTTGGTGCGGTAATGGACTTTGCGCCGTAAACTCGTTTACGTGACCAGGAACTTTGACGACGACTCCGCCGGCAACCCCGGAGGCGACCCCACCAGCAATCCCGCCGGCAACCCCACCGACGACCGGGACGAGCTGCCGCCCGCCGACCCGGCCGCCGCGCTCCGGCTGATCGCCGACCAGCAGGCCGAGGCGGCCCGCAAGCTCAGCCCCAACCTGCTCTGGTACTACTGGCCCTGGGGTCTGGCCTGGCTGATCGGCTTCGGCCTCTTCTTCCTCCGCTTCGGGCCGGACGGCCGGGTCTTCGTCGACCTGCCCAGTTGGCTGCCCCTGCTCACCCTGCTCACCCTGCTGGTCGCCGCCGGGATCATCTCGGGGATCGTCGGCGGCCGGACGTACGGGCAGGTCACCGGCGACTCCAACCGGCGCGGCCTGTGGTACGGCCTGGCCTGGGGCCTCGGGTTCAGCGGCATCAGTGCGGTGCTCAGCCAGGTCTCGAACCACCTCCCCGAGGACGTCGCCGGACTGCTCTGGGCCGGTGTCGCCGTCGGGCTCACCGGCGCCCTGCACATGGCCGGCGGCGCGATCTGGCTGGACCGCAACCTGTTCCGGCTCGGCGTCTGGATCAGCGTCATCAACATCGCCGGGGTGATCGCCGGCTCCGGCTGGCACGCCCTGGTGATCTCGGTCGCCGGTGGCGGCGGGATGCTGGTGGCCGGCGTCCACTTCCTGCTCCGCGACCGTCACAGCAGCCGGAGCCTTGCCGCCAGCATGTCGGGTACCCCGAGCGGGAGCGCCCGGAGCAGTTCGTGACCGGCCTTCCCGAACTCGACCCCGTGATCCACGCACAGGCCCGGCTACGGGTGACCGCGACCCTGGCCACCCTGCGGGACGGCGACCGGATCAGCTTCCCCCGGCTCCAGGACATCCTCCAGATGACCGCCGGCAACCTCTCGGTGCACCTGCGCAAGCTCGAAGAGGCCGGCTACGTCGAGATCGTCAAGACCCACCACGGCCGTACCCCGACCACCCTCGTCGAACTCACCCGGCGCGGCCGGTTCGCCTTCGAGGAGTACACCCTCGCGGTCCGCGCCCTGCTCGATCCACCTCAGATTGAGGAGAAGCCATGATTCTCGCCCGCGCCGTCCAGGCCACCCGCCGGTACGGCGACGTCACCGCCCTCGACCGGGTCGACCTCGAACTGCCGGCCGGCGAGCTGGTCGGCCTGCTCGGCCCGAACGGTGCCGGCAAGAGCACGCTGTTGAGCCTGCTGGTCGGGCTGCGCCGGGTCAGCTCCGGCCGGGTCGAACTCTTCGGCGGCGACCCCCGCGACCCGGCCGCCCGCCGGCAGATCGGGATGACGCCGCAGGAGACCGGGCTGCCGCCCACCCTGCGGGTCGGCGAGGTGGTCGACTTCGTCTCCGCGCACTACGCCGACCCGGTGCCCCGGGCCGAGCTGCTCGGCCGGTTCGGCATCGACGACCTGGCCCGGCGGCAGACCGGCGGCCTCTCCGGCGGGCAGAAGCGCCGGCTGGCGGTCGCGCTCGCCTTCGTCGGCCGTCCCCGGCTGGTCTTCCTCGACGAGCCGACCACCGGGCTGGACGTGACCGCCCGCCGCGAACTCTGGGACGGCATCCGCCAGTTCCACGCCGACGGCGGCACGGTGCTGCTGAGCAGCCACTACCTTGAGGAGATCGAGGCGCTGGCACACCGGGTGGTGGTACTCGGCCACGGCCGGGTACTCGCCGACGACACCGTCAGCGCGATCCGTGACCTGGTCGGGGTACGCCGGGTCAGCCTGGTCGCCCCGGAGTTGCCACCACTGCCCGGGGTACGCGCCGTGGAGCGGGTCGACGGGATCACCCACCTGCTCACCACCGACGCGGACCAGCTCGTCCGGGACCTGGTGCACAGCGGCGTCTCCTTCGCCGACCTGGAGATCCGGCCGAGCAGCCTGGAGGACGCCTTCCTGGCCATCACCGAGACACAGCCCGACACCCAGCCGCAGCCCGACGCCCATATGCAGTCCGACGCCCAAGCGCAGTCCGCTGCCCAGGCGCAGCCCGACGGCCAGGTGCAGTCCGACGCCCAAGCGCAGTCCGCTGCCCAGGCGCAGCCCGACGGCCAGGTGCAGTCCGAGCCGCAGCCCGGCCAACCGCAGCCCGCCCAGCCCGCCGACGTGTGACGGAGGATCCCGATCGTGCGACTTTCGCTCGTGCACGCCAGATACCAGCTACTGGAGACCGTCCGGATCCCGATCGCGCTGGTCGGCAGCGCGTTCTTCCCGGCCGCCTCGATGCTCTTCTTCGTCGTCCCGTTCACCGGCGACGACCCGGTGATCGCCACCTACGCCACCGCCTCGATGGTCACCTTCTCGGTGATGAGCACCAACATCTTCCAGTACGGCATCGGGGTGGCCGAGGACCGGGCGCAGCCCTGGGACCCGTACCTGCGGACGCTGCCCGCCGGAGCCGCGCCCCGGTTCGCCGGCCGGATCCTCGCCGGCCTGCTGCTGACCCTGGTCTCGCTGCTCCCGGTGGTGGTGATCGCGGCGGTGGCCACCGAGGCCCGGGTGACCGGCCCGGCGTTCCTGGCCGCGCTCGGCACGGTCGTGGTGGTCGCGGTGCCGTTCACCCTGATGGGGCTCGCGATCGGCTACTCGCTGCCGAGCAAGGCGGCGATCGTGGTCGCCCAGGTGGTCTTCTTCCCACTGGCCTTCGGCGGCGGTCTGCTCTTCCCGCCCGGTGACTCGCCGGGCTTCATCGAGGCGATCGCCCCCTACCTGCCGACCCGGGGCGCGGTCGAGCTGATGTGGGCCGCCGTCGGGGACTTCCCGGTCGACCGGCTCGCGCTGGTCATGCTCGGCGTCTGGGTCGTGCTGCTGGCCGCGATCGCCGGCTGGGCGTACCGGCGGGACGAGGGGCGACGCTTCAGTTAGTTGAGGTGTCGCCCGCCGGGCGGGCACTTCCCGCTTCGCGGTGATACCACGGAGTCGTCCTGATGACACCGTGGTATCACGCACGAACGGCATACGCCTGTCGGGCCGGCCGGATCCCGGAGCCGCTAGGAGGCGGGCCGCCGGGTCCGGACCGGGACGACCAGGGGACCGTGCTCCCCCTCGATCACCCGGACCCGGGCCCGGTAGTGCGTACCGAGCAGGTCGTCGGTGAGCACCGCCCGGGGCGGGCCGTCGGCGACCACCGCACCGGCGGCGACCAGCACCATCCGGTCGGCGTACTCGCCGGCGACCGAGAGGTCGTGCATGGTGGCCAGCACGGTCAGGCCGTGGTCGGCGCGGAGCTGGTCGACGAGTTCCAGCACCTCCTGCTGGTGCCCGATGTCCAGCGCACTGGTCGGCTCGTCGAGCAGCAGCAGCGGGGCGCCCTGGGCCAGCGCCCGGGCCAGGAAGACCCGCTGCCGCTCGCCACCGGAGAGCGTCGCCAGCGGCCGGGCCGCGAACCCGGTCAGGTCCAACCGGTCGAGTACGTCGTACGCGACCGCCAGGTCGGCGGCGGACTCCCGACCCAGCGGCGGCACGTACGGGGTACGGCCGAGCAGCACGTAGTCGAGTACCGCCATCCCGGCCGGCACGACCGGGGACTGCGGAACGGTCGCCACCGTCCGCGCCCGGTCCCGGCGGCGGAGCCGGGCGATCGGCGTACCGAAGAGGGAGACGGACCCGGTGCTGGCCGGCAGCAGTCCGCCGACCGCGCGGAGCAGCGTGGACTTGCCGGCGCCGTTCGGTCCGATCACGGTGACCCACTCCCCGGTCCGGACCGACAGGCTGACCCCGGTCAGGATGCGCGCCCCGCCGAGGGTGACGCCGAGGTCTGCCACCTCGACGGCGACGCCGGCCGGGACGGTCGATCCCGTCGGGGCGCTCGATCCCGTCGGGGCGCTCGATCCCGTCGGGGCGGTCGATCCCGTCGGGGCGGTCGATCCCGTCGGGGCGGTCACTCCGCCACCCGACGGGTGGTGCGCAGCACGATCGCGAAGAACGGGCCGCCGAGCAGCGCGGTCACCACGCCGATCGGGATCTCGGCCGGCGCGGCGACGGTACGCGCGGCCAGGTCGGTCAGGGTCAGGAAGGCGCCGCCGAAGAGCACCGAGAGCGGCAGGATCGCCCGGTAACTCGCCCCGGCCAGCATCCGTACGACGTGCGGGACGATGACGCCGACGAAGCCGATCAGCCCGGAGACCGAGACCGCGGCGGCGGTGGCCAGCGAGGCGGCGGCGGCCAGCAGCAGCCGGGACCGCTGCGGATGCAGCCCGAGACTGGTCGCCTCGTCGTCACCGAGGGCCAGTACGTCGAGTTCGCGCCGGTGCATCAGCACCACCGCGGTGGTGAAGACCGCGTACGGCAGCACCACCAGTACGTCGTGCCAGCCGGCGGTGGCCAGCCGGCCCAGCATCCACGAGTAGACCTCCTGGATGCTCTCCGCGTTGCGTTGCAGCAGGTAGGTCTGGCCGGCGGCGAGGAAGGCCGAGACCGCCACCCCGGCCAGGATCAGCGTGGCCGGGGAGCGGTCCCGGCCGCCGGCCGCGCCGAGCAGGTAGGTCAGCAGTACCGCGCCGAGCGCGCCGACGAACGCGGCCAGCGGCACGGTGACCGGCAGCCCGACCGTGACGTCGGCGCCGGTGACCCCGCGTACCACGATCACGGCGGTCACCGCGAGACCGGCTCCGGCGGCGACACCGAGCAGGTGCGGGTCGGCCAGCGGGTTGCGGAAGACGCCCTGGTAGCAGCCGCCGGCCAGGGCCAGCATCCCGCCGACGAGCAGGCCGAGCACCATCCGGGGCAGCCGCAGCTCGGTGACGATCGCGATCTCGCGCTCGTTGAGGCCGCTGTGCAGGTGCACTCCGGGTACCAGGTTGAGCAGTTCGACCGCGACGCTGCCCGGCGGCAGGCTGACCGGCCCGAACGCGATGCCGGCGACCGCCGCGACCAGGACCGCCGCGAAGCCGGCGACCAGCCACCGGCGGCGCAGCCCGGCAGGCCGGGCGGTCCGGCCGCCCCGGGCTCCCCGGCCGGGCACGACCGGGGTCTCGGGGCGGGCCGGAGCGCCGGCTCTGCTCATGCCGGCACTCCGCTTCGCTGCGTGCCGTCATGAGGCACATCCGCACTGAACTGGCTGATTCGCTCGCTGCGCTCGCTCAAGCGGGGACCTTGGCGACCGCGTCCACGATCGCCCGGAGCAGGTCGACCACCCGGGGGCCCCACCGGGACGCGATGTCGTCGTCGAGCCCGATGACCTGGCTGTTCTTCACCGCGGTCATCCCGGACCAGCCCTTGCGGGCCGAGACCGTCTGGGCGGACTGCTGGCAGCACTTGGTGTCGGCCAGGAAGACCAGGTCCGGGTCGGCCTTGATGATCGCCTCCTCGCCGAGCTGCGGATAGCCGCCCTTCGAGCCGTCGGCGTCGGCCGGGTCGGCGATGTTCTCCAGGCCGATCATCCCGAACAGCGAACCGACGAACGTCCTGCTGGTCAGCGAGTAGTACTCCGGACCGAGCTCGTAGAAGTAGCTCAGCTTCGCCGGCCGCTGCGGCAGGTCCGCGACCAGCTTGTCGATGTCGCCCTTCATCCTGCCGACCAGGTCGGCCGCCTCGGTCGGATGCCCGGTGATCGTGCCCAGATCGGTGATCTGCCGGTACGTGTCGTCCAGCGTCTTCGCCGCCGGTGCCAGGTAGTGCGGGATCTTCAACTGGCCGAGCTGGTCCACGATCTTGTTCAGGTCGTTGGTCAG
This sequence comes from Plantactinospora mayteni, assembly GCF_016862935.1. Classification (GTDB taxonomy): domain Bacteria; phylum Actinomycetota; class Actinomycetes; order Mycobacteriales; family Micromonosporaceae; genus Plantactinospora; species Plantactinospora mayteni. The sequence goes on along the minus strand of NZ_BONX01000048.1, from coordinate 25,165 downwards.
CACCACCAGGTCGGGGTTCTTCGCGGCGATCGCCTCGGCGTTCGGGGTGAACGCCGACAGCTCGGTCTTCGGCACCTCGGCCGGATAGTTCGAACTGTCGTCGACGGCGGCGACCTGACCGCCCGCGCCGATCGCGAAGAGCATCTCGGTCGCGGTCGGCCCGAGTACGACGATCTTCTCGGGGCGCTTGTCGAGGGTGAGGGTGCCGACCGTCACCGGATAACTGGCACCGCCGGTGCTCGGGGTCGGCTCCTGGCCGGGGTCGTCGGCGGCGCAGCCGGCCAGGGCCAGCGCCGCGCCGGCCAGCAGCGCGGCCAGCAGTCGGGGCGTACGTCGGGTCATCGGTCCTCCTGTCGGGTGAGGTCTGGTGCTCCGCCGACAGGTGCCTATGCCCCGCCCACGGGGCGCCCTTCCTCGAAGGCGCTTTCCGCGACCGCACCGCAGGCGACCTGGCTCAACCTCCGCATACCGGGCTCGGGGCCGCCGATGGCGGTGAGCGGGTGCGGGAAGGCATCACAGTTGCGGGACAGCGCCGGGTTCACACCGGCTTCGCTGCGGGGTGGTCGGGGAGAACGGTAGCGCATCCGCTCCGTGACCCGGCAGCGGCATAACGCCATCCGTACGCCGTTCCCGCTGATCAGGAGCTGTCCGGGCCGCCGGTCAGGGCGGGCAGACCCCTTCCGGCGGCCGGGACAGACGACTGTCGACTCAGCGCTCGGTGGTGATCCGGCCGGTGGCCGGGTCGAACGGGAACGAGACGTGCTGGTGGATCAACTGCCACCGGCCGTCGAGCTTCTGGAACACCCGGGTCCCGCGTGACCAGGACTCGACCGCCTCCTTACCCGGCTCCTGGACGCGCATCTGGTTGAGCCCCCAGGTGACGGCGATGTCGTCCCGGACCACGACCTCCAGGTCCGGGATGTCCCACCGGAACTCGCCCCGGGCCAGTTCGAAGCCCTGCCGGCAGACCTCCCGGACGGCGTCCGCACCCCGATAGATCTGCGGTGCCGCGTGCTCGTACGAGACCACGTCGGGGGCGATCTTCGTCATCACCGCGTCGAGGTCCTTCGCGGCCGAGTCCCGGAACCACTCCGCGAACTCCTGGCGGATCTCCTGCTCGGCGTTGGTGTCCGTCACGACGTCCTCCCGGTCGACACGTCGAAGAGATGCTGGTCGAGCTTGTCGAAGCAGCCCCGCCAGCCCTCGGCGTTGCCGTCCCTAACCGCGACCGACTCGAAGCCGGTCTGTTCGAAGGTCATCTCGGTCTTGCCCCCCTGGTCGGCGAGCACCACCGTCACGACCGTCTCGGCCCCGGTGTTGCCGGCGCCGTCGGCCTGGGTCAGGGTGAGGACCAGCCGCTCGGGCGGTACGACCTCGCGGAACTCGCCGTACTCCCGGTGCGTCTCGCCGTCGGCGGACCGGAACTCGACCTGCCACCGTCCGCCGGGCCGGGCGTCCAGTTCGCACCGGGTCACCTCGAAGCCCGGCGGGGCGAACCAGGTGCCGACCTCCTCGGCCGTGGTCCAGGTGCGGAACACGAGGTCCCGGGGTGCGTCGAAGATCCGGACTATCGGGATGCGGTGTCTGCCTGTTGCCATCACGGTTTTCTGCTCTCTTCCTCGTCGTCGGTCGCTGTCTCGTCGCCGGCTTCGGCACCGGTCGGGCCGCCCTGGAGCTGGGCCAGTCGCTCGTCGAACTGGTCGAACCGGTGCTGCCAGAGCCGGCGGTACGCGCCCAGCCAGGCATCGATGTCGGCCAGCGGCTCGGCCCGGATCCGGCTGGGCCGGCGTTGCGCGTCCCGGGCCCGGGTGACCAGGCCGGCGGCCTCCAGTACCGCGACGTGCTTGGAGACCGCCCGGGGTGTCATCGCGAACGGCTCGGCGAGGTCGGTGACCGCGGCGTCGCCGTCGAGCAGGCGGTCCAGGATCGCCCGTCGGGTCGGGTCGGCGAGCGCCGCGAAGGCCGCGCTGAGGGTGTCACGCGCCATTCGGTACCTCCTAGTTCTGGAACTAGTTGGTACCGTACGACTCGATCGGGAGCCGGGTCAAGCGGTCGGTTTCCGTCGGGCGGGCCTCGTAGAATCCGCCGAATGGCCCTCCCCAGCGACCAGCGGACCGGCAACACCGACCAACCGGCCGGCGGCACCGACCAGCGGACCGGCGACGCCCTCGACGTACTGCGCCGGGTCTTCGGCTACGACAGCTTCCGTGGCGAGCAGCGCGAGATCATCGACCAGCTCGTGAGCGGCGGCGACGCGCTGGTGCTGATGCCGACCGGCGGCGGCAAGTCGCTCTGCTACCAGATCCCCGCGCTGGTCCGGGACGGGGTCGGGGTGGTGATCTCGCCGCTGATCGCGCTGATGCAGGACCAGGTCGACGCCCTGACCACCCTCGGGGTACGCGCCGGCTTCCTCAACTCCACCCAGGACTTCGAGGCCCGCCGGCTGGTCGAGACGGCCTTCCTCGGCGGCGACCTCGACCTGCTCTACCTCGCCCCCGAGGCGCTGCGGTCGGAATCCGTGCTGCGACTGCTCGACCGTGGCACCATCGCGCTGTTCGCGATCGACGAGGCGCACTGCGTCGCACAGTGGGGCCACGACTTCCGCCCGGACTACCTAGCCCTGTCGATGCTGCACGAGCGGTGGCCGGCGGTGCCCCGGATCGCGCTCACCGCCACCGCCACCCCGGACACCCACACCGAGATCGCGGCCCGGCTCAACCTCAAGGACGCCCGGCACTTCGTCGCCAGCTTCGACCGGCCCAACATCCAATATCGGATCGTACCGAAGCGGGAGCCGAAGAAGCAGCTCCTCGACCTGCTCCGCACCGAGCATCCCGGCGACGCCGGCATCGTCTACTGCCTGTCCCGGGCCTCGGTGGAGAAGACCGCCGAGTTCCTCGTGCAGAACGGCGTACCGGCGCTGCCCTACCACGCCGGGCTCGACGCACCGACCCGGGCCGCCAACCAGCAGCGGTTCCTCCGCGAGGACGGGCTGGTGATGGTCGCGACGATCGCGTTCGGGATGGGGATCGACAAGCCGGACGTACGCTTCGTCGCCCATCTCGACCTGCCCAAGTCCATCGAGGGCTACTACCAGGAGACCGGCCGGGCCGGTCGGGACGGCCTGCCCTCGACCGGCTGGCTGGCGTACGGGCTCCAGGACGTGGTGCAGCAGCGCAAGCTGATCGAGGGTTCCGACGGCGACCTGGCCCGGCGCCGCGTACTCGGCACACACCTCGACGCCATGCTGGCGCTCTGCGAGACGGTGCAGTGCCGGCGGATCCAACTCCTCGGCTACTTCGGCCAGCAGAGCGGCCCGTGCGGCAACTGCGACACCTGCCTGTCCCCGCCCGAGTCCTGGGACGGCACCATCGCGGCGCAGAAACTGCTCTCCACCGTGCTGCGGCTGCACCGCGAGCGCGACCAGCGGTTCGGCGCCGGCCAGTCCATCGACATCCTGCTCGGCCGGCAGACCGAGAAGGTCACCCAGCACCGGCACGACACGCTGAGCGTCTTCGGCATCGGCACCGAACTGTCCGAGTCCGAGTGGCGCGGGGTGGTCCGGCAACTGCTCGCCCAGGGACTGCTGGCGGTCGAGGGCGACTACGGCACCCTGGCGCTCACCGAGACCAGCGGCGACGTACTCGGCAAACGGCGCGAGGTGATGATGCGGCGCGAGGCGCCCCGGGCCGCGTCGACCGGCCGGACCGCGAAGCCACGCGGCGCCGGGGCCGCCGCCGTCGCGCTGTCACCGGCCGCCGAGCCGGTCTTCGAACGGCTCCGGACCTGGCGCGCGGCCACCGCCAAGGAGCAGGGCGTGCCGGCGTACGTCATCTTCCACGACGCGACCCTGCGGCAGATCGCGGCCGAGCCGCCGACGACGCTGGCCGAACTGTCCCGGGTCAACGGGGTCGGGGAGAACAAACTCGCGAAGTACGGGCAGCAGATCCTGGACACCCTCGCGGAGTAGGGCACCGGCGGCAGGCTCAGGACGGCAGCAGCAGGGAGCCGATCTCCTTGCCCTCGATGACGCACTTCACGCTCCACATGTCGCCGGCCGGCACCACGTGCACCGGCTTGCCGGACTGGCGGGCCAGGTCGAGCGCTGCCGCGTCCATCACCCGGAGGTTCCGCTCCAGCGCGGCCGACGCGGTGATCTCGCGCAGGAAGACCGCGTCGGGGTCCTTGGCCGGATCGGCGCTGTAGATCCCGTCCACCCCGAACTTGACCATCACGACCGCGTCGGCGGCGGTGTCGATCGCCGCGTGCACCGCCGGTACGTCGGTCGAGAAGCCGGAGACGCCCATCCCGCCGGCCAGCAGCACCGTGTCGCCCGATGCCAGTGCCTCGACGACGTCGTCCCGCAGGTACTGGCGGCCGATGCCGGTGCAGGGGCCCCGGGAGAAGACCTGGGTCGGCACGTCGAGGCTGTTCAGCAGCCCCTCCAGCAGCAGTACGTTGATCCCGGTGGCCAGCATGCCGACGGTGTCGGCCCGACCGCGCTCCAGGTGCCAGTCGGCGCCTCGATCGCCCCGGAAGATGTTCCCGCCACCGACGACGACGGTCACCGAGACACCCATCGTGTGTACGGCGGCCAGCGACAACGCCACGTCGCGCAGCCGGGCCGGTTCCAAGGCCTGCCCGGACCCGAGTGACGCACCACTGATCTTCACGACGATGCGCTGGTAGCGGAGGTCTTCCATCGCACCCTTCTCCACCTCCCCTTCCGGTCCGTCGTCGCGACCGGTAAGGGTCGGAGCACCCGCGCCGCGCTGTCCAGGTTGGAAGAGGTTCATTACGCCGCCCTTACGTTCGGTCCGGACCAGAGATCCTGAGCAACTTTCCACACCACGTCGAGGGGTTCGTCCTGGCCCGACGGCCCCGATTCGGAGCGCGCCCGGAAGATGCCGGTCACCGCGAGCAGGTTGTGCGATCCGGCGCTGAAGTCGTACAGGTGGAAGCTGTTGTTCAACCAGGCGAGTTTCTGCGACTCCGCGCTGAGTCCGTGCACGATCATCGCCGACTGCCGTACCAGTCGACTGGAGAGGCACTTCAGCCCGTAGTCCAGATCCGGCACCTCGATGTACTGGAACGGCCGCAGCTTCCGCCAGTCCGGGTAGCACCGGTTGAGGAAGTCGAAGGCGGGGCCGCCGTGCGGGGTGAGGAAGGTCGTCCCGTTGTCGACCACCTCTTTGACCGTCACCGGCCGGCGGTAGCCGAGGTCCTCGACCGAGAGCATGCGCGGCACGTCGATCTCCAGCGGGATCACCTCGATCCGGTCGTTCCACTGCGCCACCGTGCCGATCCGGGGTTCCTGCTCGGTGGACATCAGCGTGGAGAGCAGGCAGATGTGCTCACCCGAGTCCTGACCCAGGGCCGCCAGCTCGATCTCCGCCGTACGCCGGGGCAGCGGGATCACGTCGAAGCCCCGGTTCGACGGCAGTGCGTCGTTGAGGTCGTGCAGGTAGCCGAGGCAGTTGGAGGTGCAGAGGATCGGCAGCCGCTTGGTGGCGGCGGCTGCTGCCCGGATGGCGGCGAGGGTGGCCTCGGTGATCGGTTCGAGGAGGTCCACGAAGACCTCGCCGGCCGGGGTGAGCCGGTAGTTCTTGTGCCCGGGTGGCCGATCGATGATCCGGACGTGCTGGGTGAGCCAGAACGCCTCGTCGATCTCGCGCAGGGCCTTGGAGACCGTACGCTCGTCCCGGCCGAAGACGTTGGCCACGTGCTTGAACGAACGCTCCTGGTGGTCGTCGGAGCGGAGCGACCGGAGCATCTCGATCAGCTCGTAGCTCAGCTTCGCCAGGACCGGGTCGAGTTCGGACATCGTCAGCTCCGCTTCGGCGAGGGGGTGGGTGCCGGGGTGTCCGGAGGCGACGGGAGTGTCGCCTCCGGACCCTCGGCTGGACACCGGAGTTCCGGACCTACTGGCCCGGACGACGGAAGTAGAAGTACGCGACCGCGGCGGCCGAGGCACCGAGCCCGGCTACCACGGCACCGACCAGTTGCTCGGCGAACCTGCCCATCAGTCCCCCGACCACGACGAGCACCGAGACGAACCAGTATCCGAGATAGCAGACCAGGGCCAGCCGATTCCGGGTCTGGATCGTGTCCGGGGTACGACTGATCGCGAGGTTGTCCGGGAGGTTGGAGATGAGATAGGAGGGTCGACTCTCGACAGGATCGTGAGCCGGCTCCTCCCCTTCCGGGTTGGGTAGGTATTCGGCCACGGCGCGCTCCTCGATGGGGTTGCATGCCATGTTCCGGGATCCCCGGGAGCCTTACAATAGCGAAATGGTGCGGTCATGACGCTCAGTGCACATTGTTTGCGGTTACTCAACCGCAATACCTAGCACCCATGCCGTCAAGTGCGGTACATCTACTTGCTGAAGTAGCACCCATGCCGTAGCGTCCGAGCCATGAACCAAGCGGCGGAAGACACTCCCGGCAACGACGCTACCCGCGGTCGTTCCCGCTCGTCCAGCGGCTCGTCGCGGCAGGTCAACCGGCCTGAGCGGAGCAAAATCAGCATCTCGTTGACCGGTAGCGCCGCCGCCAGCGTCGAAGAAATGGCCGACCAGCATCGGGTCTCGGACGGCGAGGTCGTCCGGCGCGCGGTCGCGGTCTTCAAGTTCCTCAACGACGAGATCTCCCGGGGTGCGGTGCTCAAGATCCAGACTCCGGACGGCCAGTCCGACCGGATCCAGATCCTCTACACCTGACCACCCAGGGGCTCCGTGCTGAACCTTTCTCAACCTGAACCGCGCGATGCTCAGGCACCGTGTCCGACCTTGGGGTCCGCCGGACCGCAAGGGGAGGTTGAAAAGGTTCATTGGAGGCCGGTCGTATGATCACCTTTAGTACCACCCGACAGGCGGGCTGGCAGCACACCCTCGCCGAGCTCCTCGACCGGGCCAACCGCGAACGCCTGCCGTTGATCGCCTGGGTCATCCGCAGCGCCGACGGCGTCCTGATCGGACAGTGCTGCGCCACCGACCCCGAGCAGCGCCGGTCCGACTGGGAGACCTGGTGCCGCGCGCTCGGAGCCGTCGCCCAGCCACCGCAGCGGTACGGCGACTCGGTGCACCTGCGGGCCGCGGCACACCGCCCCGGCCCCACCTCCGGCACGGACCCGGGGCACGGCTCCGGCACGGAAGTCGTCATTTCGGCCGACCTGTCCGGATGCGAGTAGCGAGCGGAAACTCATCCTCGACCCGCACTAGGCAATCCGCCACCGAGCGGACTCCGGGGTCCCGCCGGTCCGGTCGTGGCGCCGGACAGGACCCCGGAATCGGGCCACTACGAGCTGGTGATGGTCACGTTGTCGATCGCCGCCTCCACCAGGCTGGCCTCGGCGGCGTCGGCGGCCTGCACCAGCAGCCGCACCGACTGCCCGGCGTACGCCGAGAGGTTGGCCGTGGCGGTGGTCCAACCGCCGTTGCGGTTGCTGGCCGCACCCGCCTGGTTGAGCAGTTGGGTGGTCCCGCCACTGTGCACCACGCTGACCCGCAGGTAGTCCGCTGACGAGGCGTTCGACCCGTGCGCGAGATACCAGGCCAGGGAGAGCGTCAACGTGCCGCTGCTCGGCAGCGTGATCGCCGGCGACTGTGCCGTGGTCACACCACCGTCCACGTCGTAGTCACCGGCCGCCGCGCCGGCCAGCCGGCCGGTGACCAGGTCGTTGCTGCCGGCGTACGGGGCGAGTTGCTTGGCGCCGCTGGAGGTGGTCGCCTGGGCGGTACCCCGTTCCCAGGCCCCCGAGGTGGCGGTGTCGGTACCGGCCGGGTTGACGGTCCAGCCGGTCGCGGTCTCGAAGGTGTCCGACCAGACGGTGGTGCCACCGCCGGTGCCGCAGTAGGTCGCCTGGAGCCCGACCACCCGGTACGGGCAGTCGGCGTACTCGGAGATGAGCAGCGCCGCCTCGCGGTTGCGGGAGGTCTGCGCCGGGATCACCTCGTCCGGCGGGTAGAAACCGCCGCCGCCGGCCGAACCCGGGTACATCTCGAAGGTGTACGCGAAGATGTTGTGCGTCGCCCACATCCAGTCCAGGCTGTCCCCGTCGGTGATGTAGAGGTCGCTGGACTGTTCCGGGGTGTAGCCGTTGGTGGCCGCCATCTGCTGGCCGAGGGTCCGGAAGGTCCGCTCCTGGTCGGCGTTCAGCCCCGGCCCGGTGTTCGCCGTCGTGTAGCCGTACGGCCAGAGCACGAGCTGCGAGTACGTGTGGAAGTCGATGTTCACCTTGATCTGCTGGGTACCGCCGACGACCCGGCTGTTGACGAAGTCGCGCAGCCGGGCGGTCTCCGGCGCGGAGAACGCCGACGGGCCCCGATAGGTCTCCGAGGAGGTGGTGCCGGACGAGCCGCCGCAGCAGCCCCAGTTGTAGCCCCAGTTCCGGTTCAGGTCGGTGCCGACGTTCGACGAGCCGCTGTTCGGCTGCCGGTTCTTCCGCCAGGACCGGTACGAACCGGTGGCGATGTCGTACTCGCTGCCGTCCGGGTTGACCGTCGGGACGATCCAGATCTCCCGCGTGTTGACGATGTTGGTGATCCGGGAGTCCGAGCCGTAGTTGTCGGTGAAGAGGTTGAGCAGGTAGATCGCCATCTCGACGGTCAGGTGCTCGCGGGCGTGCTGCTGCGAGTTGAACAGGATCTCCGGCTCGTTCTCGTCGGTGCCGACGTTGTCGGAGATCTTGATGACCGGCAGGTCGCGGCCCTCGTAGGAGGTGCCGAGGCTGGACCGGCGGGCGATCGTCGGATGGTCGGCGACCACCTGGTTGATCACCGTGTTCAGCTCGGCGTAGTTGTGGTACGCCGAGTCGGCCGGCGGGAAGTCGAGTACGCCGACGTCACCGCTCGGCTGGCCCCGGTCCGGCGGTGCCGGTACGGCCGCCACCTCGAAGCCGAGCGCGGTGATCGCCTTCACCTCGGCCGGGGTCGCGGTGACGTAGAGCGCGCCGTGCTCGGCGTAGTCGATGCTGGTGCCGGTGGCGGCCACGGCGTTGCGGTCGGCCAGGGTACGCGGACCGGTCACCCGGTACTCGGCGCTGGTGGCCTGTTCCGTGCCGGCCCGGTCCGGTTGGGCGCTGGCGGTGCCGGCCGCCGGGCCGATGCCGGCCACGACGAGTCCGAGCACGACGGTGCCGGCGAGCGCGCCGGCCCGGGCCCGATGCCGGATCGACGGCCCGGACATCCAGGTGCGGAAGGGCATGTAAAACCTCCTGGGGGTAGGGAGGACTCCGCTGGGTAGTGCACACTGCACCATCCGTACCATGGTCATATCAACATCGATCACTTGACGTCCAATGCCAGTTGGACCCTTCTCTCGGCAAAGATTTTCTTGGCTTGAACATCTGGCGAAAGTTCCTGCCGAGCGGAATAGTGGCGGCAGGACCCCGACGTTCGTCCCCCTGCGGAGCATCGATGGCCAGTTCACCGAACCTGATCAGCCGCCGTACCTTCACCCTTGCCGGCCTCTCCGGCCTGGCCCTGCTCGGCACCGGCGTGCCGGCCCGGGCCGGCTCGGCGGTCGGTCGCCCCCGCCCGGTGCCGCACGACGAGCAGATCACCTGGCAGGACTTCTCCAGCTACCCCGACTGGCGGCGCGGCACCCACCGGGGCACCGTCGCCGTCCCCGGAGTGCGCGCCGGGATCACGATCCAGCGCCCGGCCGGCACCACCGAATACGCCGACCCGTACACCGGCACCACCCGCACCTGGGCGTACGCCACCTGGACCTCGCCGGTCACCCCGGTCGGCTTCGACGCCAGCGAACTGGTCGCCTCGTGGAACGCCGAGACCCCGGCCGGCACCTGGATCCAGGTCGAACTCCAGGGCACCTACAACACCGGCGCGCTGACCCCGTGGTATGTGATGGGGCGCTGGGCCGCCGGCGACCAGGACATCCGGCGTACCACGGTGAACCGGCAGGGCGACCCGTACTCGACGATCTGGACCGACACCTTCTCGATCGACGACGTCGCCACCGGGGTGCTGCTGCGGGCCTACCAACTGCGGCTGACCCTCTACCGCGCGCCGGAGAGCCGCCGGTCACCCCGGGTCTGGCTGCTCGGCGCGATGAGTTCACTGGTGCCGGACCGGTTCACCGTCACGCCGAGCGCCGGCCGGATCGCCTGGGGCCGGGAACTGGCCGTACCGCGCTACTCGCAGAACATCCACGCCGGGCACTATCCCGAGTACGACGGCGGTGGCCAGGCCTGGTGCTCGCCGACCTCCACCACCATGGTGCTGGAGTACTGGGGCAAGAGGCCGTCCGCCGAGGAGACCTCCTGGGTCAACCCCGACTATCCCGACCCGTCGGTCAACCACGCCGCCCGGATGACCTACGACTACGCGTACGAAGGCTGCGGCAACTGGCCGTTCAACACCGCGTACGCCGCCTCGTACGGGTTGGACGCCAAGGTGACCCGGCTGCACTCGCTGGACGAGGTGGAGCACTTCGTCGCCGCCGGGATCCCGGTGGTCACCAGCCAGTCCTTCCTGGCCGAGGAACTGGAGGGCGCCAACTACGGCACCTCGGGGCACCTCTTCGTGGTGGTCGGCTTCACCCTCGACGGCGACGTGATCGTCAACGACCCCGCGTCGTCCAGCAACGACGTGGTACGCAACGTCTACCGGCGGGACCAGTTCGAGCAGATCTGGCTGCGGACCAAGCGGATCAACGCCAGCGGCGGGGTCTCCGGCGGGTCGGGCGGGATCGCGTACCTGGTCAAGCCGGGGTGGAAGCCCTGGCCGAAGGTGGCCGGCTCGACCAACTGGTAGCCGTACCGCCCTGGTAGCCGCACCGACACCAGCTCACCTGGGGAGGATCATCGACCCCGTACCCGGCCGACGAAGTCCGGGTACGGGGTCGATGCCGTACCGGGTCCGCCGCGCCACGGCTCAGGACCGGTCGGTCGGCTTGTCCGCGTCGGCTGACTTGTCCGCGTCGGTCGCCTTGTCTGCGTCGGTCGCCTTGTCCGCGTCGGCTGACTTGTCCGCGTCGGTCGGCTTCTCCTCACCGGCCAGCGCGGCGCGCAGCCGCTCCTTCTCGGCCCGGCGCTTCTCCGCCGCACCGGCCAACTGCTGCGCCATCTCGTCCCGCCAGCCCCGAAGCAGGAAGAACGACAGCGCGGCGGAGAACGCCACCGCCAGCATGAGCTTGAGGAAGAGGTTCATCTCGACCGGCCAGAGCGCCAGGGCGATCGCCACGAACAGCCCGATCCGGCCCAGCGTGTACTTCACCGCGGGACTCATCTGAAGCATCTCCGATCAGTTCGTCCGGCCGGCGAGCCAGCGGACGCCGACAAACCAGACCAACGCGTACGCCATGGCGAAGACCGCCGCGGCCAGCCCGCCCGAGACCAGCGGCGGGGTCGAGGCGGCCAGCCCGGCGGCGAGCAGCCCGGCGGCGATCCCGACGGCCGCGGCCACCAGTGCCGCCGCGACCCGGGCCGGGCCGAACCGCCAGGCCCGGAACTCCTCGACGAAGATCCAGGCCGGCAGGACCACCGCGAGCCACCCGCTCGCCCGGCCGAACTCGCCGAGGCCGATCAGGGAGGCGCCGAGGTCGATGACGAGCAGCGCCACCAGCCCGACGACCACCCCGACCAGGGCGACGCCGAGCAGGTCGGCCAGCACCACGATCCGCCCCTCGTCGTCCCGACGGGGAAAGGGCGCCCGCTCGCTCCGCTCGGTCATGCCGCCTCTCCGCTGCACTCCACGCCGGCCGGCGTCGACCGATCCGCGCCCGCTCCGCCCGCTCATGACCTTTCGAGGGTACGTGAGCGGGCGCGGAACCATCCCTGCCGGGCCACGTTGCCGGCGATGCGGACCAGCTTCGGCCCGGCCCGGATCAGGCCCAGACCTGCTGCGGCTCGGCCCGGCGTTCGGCCAGGCTCGGCGGGGCGTCGTACTCGCGCAGCACCGCGTACCGGCTGTCCCGTTCGACCGGGCGGAAGTCGGCGTCCCAGATCAACTGGAGCAGCTCCTCCCGGGACAGCACGGCGGGCGTGCCGCCCTGGTCGGCACCGTGGCTGACCCGGTGTTCGGCCGCCGCACCGGCCAGGTCGTCCACGCCGAAGTTGAGCGCGAGCTGCGCCACGGACAGCCCCTGCGTCGCCCAGCAGCAGCGCAGGTGCGGCACGTTGTCGAGGAGCAGCCGGGACACCGCGAAGGTCTTCAGCGACTCGGCCGGCGACGCCGTGCCGATCTGCGCTGCCGTGTCAGTCTGCGTTGCCGTGTCAGTCTGCGCTGCCGTCCTCGTCGGCTGCTGCGGCCGGAGCCCGCCGTCGGCCGGTACCGCGAGGTCGTGCTCGTAGCGCAGCGGCAGGAAGCTGGTGAAGCCGCCGGTCTCGTCCTGTAGTTCGCGCAGTCGCAGCACGTGGTCGACCCGGTGCCGGGGCTCCTCGACGTGACCGAAGCGCATCGTCGCCGGGGTGCCGAGCCCCTTGGCGTGGGCGAGCCGGTGGATCCGGGACCAGTCCTCCCACGAGCAGTCGTCGACGCCGAGCCGGCGGCGTACCTCCGGGTCGAAGATCTCGGCCCCGCCGCCGAGCGACGCCAGGCCGGCGGCGACGAGTTCGTCGAGGATCTCGTCGGCGGGCCGCCCGGTGGTCTTCGTCAGCCAGTGCAGCTCAGTCGCGGCAAACCCGGTGAGCCGGACCTCCGGCAGCGCCGCCGCCAGCGCCCGCAGCAGCTCCGGGTAGTGCCGCCATGGCAGCGCGGGGTGCAGCGGGTTGACGAGTTCCAACTCGGTGAGCCCGTCGGCGGCCAGCTCCGTGGCCTGCCGGACGGCCTCGTCGACCGGCATCGGGTACGCGTCCTGTCCGTCCGCCTCGGGACGGAAGGAGCAGTACGCACAGCCGACCGCGCAGAGGTCGGTCAGCTTCAGTTGCCGGTTGACGACGAACAGCACCCGGTCACCGCCACCGCCCGCCCGGTCGCCACCGTCCGCTCCGTCACCACCGTCCGCTCCGGTACGGCGGTGGTGCGCCAGCCGGCCGAGCCAGACCAGGTCGTCGCTGGCGTACAGCGCCTCGCCGTCGGCGCGGTCGAGCCGAACTCCCGCGTAGACCTTCTCTTCCAGCTCACGCTTGCGTCCGGCGTCCATCGCAGCACGTCCCTCCAGGCACGATTCCCCGGACGAGCCTACGTGGAGCGCCCGAGATGCCGGCGGAGGCGGTCGGCGGCAGCGACCTGGTTCACCGAGTCCAGGTAGCCTTAACCCGCTTCTCAGCGTCTCGTTACCCGCCGTCGGATCGACATCCCCGGCGCGTTGAGGTAGACAAAGTGGGACGCGATACACCACGCATGGCGATACCACGGCCGCGCCGGGCGCGCTGCTGTGCACGTGACGGGAGCGGCATGGCCAACAGCAGGCGCGGACGACCAGACCGGCCCCTCAACGCGGTTTCGCCGGTGCTACGCCCGCTGGTGTGGTCAGCCCTGGTCGGCGCGATCGTCGCGGGCGCGATGGCGACCCCGGTCTACGCCGAACCACCACTGCCGAACACCGTCCCCGACGGCGGGGTGCACCCGCAGCCGGTCGGGGTGCCCAACGTGCCCACCAACACCGGACCGCCGACGACGTCCTATCCGCTGCCGCCGAGCGTGAACGGCCCGCTGGCGAGTCAGGTCATGGCGCTGGAGGTCGAGGTCGCCCAGTTCGGCGACCAACTGCTGCAACTCCGCCAGGAGCGGGACACGGCCACCACCGCGCTGACCGCCGCCGACGGCGTACGGCAGACGGCTCGGCTGGAGCTGGCCAACGCCCGTACGGCGGCCGACAACGCGGCGGCGGGCGCGCTGAAGGACGCCGCCGGGCTGCCACCGGGTGCGTTCGGCTCCGACCTGCACGGGCTGGACCTGCTCAGCCGGATCCAGCGCGGCGAGCAGCGTACCGGTGACACCGAGCTGGCCGCCGGTGAGGTGACCCGGGCGCAGCAGGCCGAACAGCAGGCGGAGCTGGCATACCAGACCGCGTCCGGCACCTACCAGCAGAAGGTCACCGCCTTCACGACCGCGGAGACGCGCTACAAGGAACGCTCCGCCGCCCTGGTGAAGCTCAAGCGCGACAACGCGGACCAGCTCAAGGCGATCGAGCGGGCCCGGGAAGCCGCCGAGCAGCGGATCGGCGAGACGATCGGCAGCGACAGCGTCGCCGGGATGGTCGCGCACCCCAAGGCGCTGGGCGCGATGCGTTACGCGCTCGCCCAGCGGGGCGACCCCTACCTGTGGGGCGCCGAGGGTCCGAACCGGTTCGACTGCTCCGGCCTGATGCTCGCCTCCTATCTCTCGGTGGGCAAGCGGATCCCCCGGGTCTCCCGCGATCAGTACAACGGCACCCGCAACCAGAGCGTGGCGCGGGAGGCGCTGCTCCCCGGCGACCTGGTCTTCTTCGCGTCCGGCAGTAGCTGGAGCAGCATCCACCACGTCGGGATGTACATCGGCGGCGGCAAGATGGTGCACTCGCCGACCACCGGCGACGTGGTCAAGGTCTCCACCGTCTGGTGGTCGCGGTTCTACGCCGCGACCCGGATCTTCCCGGCGGTACCGGCGCCGAACGCGACCACGCCACCGCCGACCACCCCGCCGCCGACCTCCAAGCCACCCACGACGCCGCCGCCGACCAGCAAGCCGCCCACGACGCCGCCGCCGACGAAGCCGCCCACGACACCGCCCACCACCACGCCGACCACGCCACCGGCGACCCCGCCCGTGACACCGGCACCGACCCCGGGTCCGCCGGACCCCACGCCGCCGGTCACCCCGTCGGCCGCCGAGCCGAGCGAGGCTACGCCCAGCGCCAGCCGATCGACCCCGGCTGCGGACGGTAGCCCCGACGGCAACTGACGGTGCCGATCAGCGGCCGGCTGTGCGCCCGTGCTGAGATGTGGCACGGTGAGGGTTGACGTACTTCCGACCCGGCCTACCGGACCGGGTGTGGGCGCGGGAGGCAACAATGGACGAATCGCAGGTCGGATCGGCTACCGGGGTGGCACCCCCGGGCTCTGACGGTCGGGCTGCGGCCACCCGGTCCGGATCGGACGGCGTGGACGAGAGCGAGTTGTCCCCGCTGCCGCCCCCACCACCGGTCGGTACCGCGTTGCCGGAATCGTCGGCCGAGGAGGAGCTTCCCGACGCCTACCAGCCGCCTCCGCCGCCCGCCGCCGGAGCGCTCTGGGCGGACGCGCCGCAGGACCCGCCGGCAAACCCGTCCGAAACCGACCCGGTCGACTCCGCGGATTCCCGCTCGGTTCCGGACGCCTCCCACTCGTCCCCGGCGGCTTTCGGTGCGGCTCGGGAGGGTTTCAGCTCGGCCCCGGAGGGTTTCAGCTCGGGCCCGGAGGGTTTCAGCTCGGCTCCGGGGGCGGAGGCGAGCGGGATCGCCGACCCGTCCGTCGATTCGTCCGCCGAGCGGGACGCGGATGCCGACCCGGGAGGCAAGACGAGTTCCGATGACAGGTCCGGTCAGGTCGACGCCGACGCCGGAACGGGTTCCGGAGCGGAGCCGGATGCCGCCGACCCGGCGCCGCCGGTCAGCTCGGAGTCCTCGGTCAGCCCTGAGTCGCCGGTCAGCCCTGCCCCGCGCAGCGGTACGGAGATCGCCGACGTGGCCGAGTCGGAGCCGGTCGCCGTACCGGAGCGGGTCGGTGACGGCGACACGGCAGAGCCGGTACGCGGCCGTGCCGTGAGTAGGGCCGCCACCACCCCCACCGCAGCGGAGATCGCCGCGATGCCCGCCGCCTCCTCGGGCAGCCGCACCTACCGTGCCGGTGAACTGGCCACCCCGGCGGTCGCCTCCCCGGCCACCGCCTCCTCGGCACCGGATACTCCACTTGCCGCTTCCTCGGCACCCGGCACTCCACTTGGCGCCTCCTCGGCACCCGGCACTCCACTTGGCGCCTCCTCGGCACCGGGCGCTCCGGCCGCCGCTTCCCCGGCACCGGCGGCAGTACCGACCCCGGCGCCTCCGGGAACTCCGGTGCCGCCGCTGCAACGGCGGCGTCCGCAGACTCCGGCGCTCGACTCCCCGTGGTCGGCGTTCGCCAACGCCGTCAAGTCCCCGCCGGCCCCGTCGAGCGGATCGGCCGCCGTTTCGCCGGCCGGCTCGGCGTCCGTCCCGTCCGTCGGGTCCGCCTCCGTCTCGCCGGCCGCCAGCGGACTGTCCGGGTCGACCCCGGCCGCGCCGGTACCCCAGCTCCGGGAGCGACCCGAGGCCGTGCACTTCGCCGCCCCGCCGGCAGCCAGCCTGTCAACACCGCTGTCGACCAGCCCTTCTGCGCCGCCGGCCAGCCCCGAGCGGTCCTTTCGGGATCCCGGGACACCTGTGGGCGGGACGCCGTCGTACACGGTGCCGCCGCAGCGCAGCGCGCCACGGAGCAGTGCCGGCACCACCCGGGCCAGTGCCTCGGTGCCGGGGCTCTCTCCGGTGCTGCCGACCGAGGCCGCCGCCGTGGCCGCGGTGCCGGGGGTGGCGAAGGTCTACCGGAGTACCGAGCCGGATCCGGCCAGCCCGCCAGCACCGGCGCGTCCCCCGGAGCCAGCCGGACCGCCCGAGCCGGCGCACCCACCGGCGCCACCGGTACCCGAACCGCCGGACCCGGGCCCGGCGCCCACGCCGTTCCCCGCACCGGTACCGCCGGTGCCCGCCCCGGGACCCGACCCGGTGCCACCAGCTCCGTCGCCGTACCCGCCGGTGCCACCCCGGCCCGCTCCGGTGCCGCCAGGCCCGAGCCCGGTACCGCCGGGTCCCGCGCCATATCCGCCCACTCCACCCGGCCCGACTCCGCCGGGCCCCACGCCGTACCCGCCGCACCCCGGACCGGTGCCGCCCGGACCGGTGCCGCCCGGACCGGTGCCGCCCGGACCGGTGCCGTATCCGCCGACGTCGGCGGCGCTGGGCTCGGTGGCGTACCCGGCGACGCCGGTCTCCCACGGGCCGGGCGGCCGGCCGGCGGATCCCCCGGCACCGGTCCCGCTGGTGGTTCCGGCGCCCGCCCTGCCGAGCTGGCCACCACCGACCAACCCGATGTCCTCGGCGAACCAGGCCAGCGGCGGTACCCCGGGCTACTCGCTGCCCACCGCCGACCCGGGTCCGTCCGTCGCCGCCGAACCGGCCGGCCGGCCCTGGCCCGGTGACCGCCCGCCGGGCACCAGCCCGGCCTCGCCACACCTCCAGGGCACCGGCCCGGCCTCGCCTCACCATCAGGGCACCGCCCCGACGACGCCGCACTCCCCCGGCTACCGAGACCGCGACCTGGCCCGGGACCAGCGAGCGGAGGGCACCGTGTACGGCGGCCCAGAGGGCCACCTCACCGTCTCCATGCCGTCCAACCAGCTCGAGAACTCGGGCTCGCTGACCGGGCACATCCTGGCCCAGGGCTGGACGGACACCCCCACGCAGAAGACGAACACCGGCAAGGTGGTGCTGGTACTGCTGATCGGGCTCGGCATCCTGGTGGCGGTCGGCGTACTTGTGGTGTTCCTGGTCGGGGACGTGTTCAGCAGCCTCTTCGACGGTCTGCTGAGCAGTTGACGGATCCGCCTGGGCGGGTGTCGGGTCGGCGGTCACGGGTGGTGAGCCTGCCCACTGGCGTGCGCGCCGAGGTGGCAGTGACGGCTGGTCCCCGTACACTCGGGTGGATTGTTGACCTGGCGCGTGCCACGCGCCTCTGGGCGATCTTGCGGGCGAATCAGCGGCGACCTCCGTCGCGGCGGGCCATCGCGAAGATGCGCCCCGCTTGAGAGGTATCCTTGACGACCTTTGCTGATCCCAGCATGTTTCCGTCCGTATTCGACGCGCGATCCGGTTCCGTTTCGGCAGGGACGTCCGCGTCTGATGAGCAAGCCGCATTGATTGTGTCGCATGTTGCCAATGTGCACGCTGATGCCACCGACTCGGTGAGCGCCGACGATTCCGGCACGCTCACCGAGGCGGTTCCGGGCTCTGACACGCCCACCGAAGCCGGTCCGGACGCGATTGCCGACCGGAACGACGCCATTTCCGCCCCGGTGGTTTCGGAGTCCACGGACTCCGGCCCGGCAGAGTCAGAGCCCGCCGAGTCCGAGCCGGTCGATCCCGAGCCGGTCGCGTCCGAGCGGGTCGATTTCGCCGGCCTCGGGCTGCCCCGGCAGCTCGTCCGGGCACTCGGCCGGGAGGGCATCGACACGCCGTTCGAGATCCAGCGGGCCACCGTGCCGGACGCGCTCGCCGGGCGGGACGTACTCGGCCGGGGGCAGACCGGCTCCGGCAAGACGCTGGCGTTCGGGCTGCCGGTACTGGCGCGGATGGCGGCCGGTCCCCGGGCCCGGGCACACCACCCGAGGGCACTGATCCTGGTGCCGACCCGGGAACTCGCGATGCAGGTCAACGACGCGCTGATGCCGCTCGGCCGGGCCCTCGGAGTGTTCCTCAAGACCGCCGTCGGGGGCGTGCCGTACGACCGCCAGATCGACTCGCTGCGCCGTGGCGTGGAGATCGTGGTGGCCACACCGGGCCGGCTGGCCGACCTGATCGAGCGGGGTGTCTGCCGCCTCGACGACATCGAGGTGACCGTGCTGGACGAGGCCGACCAGATGGCCGACATGGGTTTCCTGCCGGACGTCACCGAACTGCTCGCCAAGACGCCGGCGGACGCGCAGCGACTGCTCTTCTCCGCCACTCTGGACAACGACGTGGACGCGCTCGTCAAGCGGTTCATGACCGATCCGGTCACCCACTCGACGGCACCGCCGACCGCCGCCGTGTCGACGATGGACCACCACATGCTGCTGATCCCGCCGCACGACAAGTTCGCGGTGGCGGCCTCGATCGCGGCCCGGCAGGGCCGCACCATGATGTTCGCCCGGACCCAGATGGGCGTAGACCGGCTGGTCGAGCAGCTCGCGGCGGTCGGCGTCCGGGCCGGCGCGCTGCACGGCGGCAAGACCCAGCGGGTACGCACCCGCACCCTGGCCGAGTTCAAGGAGGGCCGGACGAACGTGCTGGTCGCCACCGACGTGGCGGCCCGGGGCATCCACGTCGACGGCGTCTCGCTGGTGGTGCACGTGGACCCGCCGAAGGATCCGAAGGACTACCTACACCGGGCCGGCCGTACGGCCCGGGCCGGCGAGTCGGGTGCGGTTGCCACGCTGGTACTGCCGAAGCAGCGCCGCTCCACCCTGGCCATGTTGCAGAAGGCCGGTGTCGAGCCGGAGCAGACCCGGGTACGGTCCGGCGACGCCGCGCTGGCCGAGGTGACGGGTGCCCGGGAGCCGAGTGGCGTACCGGTGGTCGACGAGCCGGCACCGCGCCGAGCGGCCGGTACCCGCCCGGACCGCACCCGCGCCGACCGCCGGTACGGCGACCGCCCCCGGGCTGACCGCCGCTACGGCGACCGGCCGCAGGAAGAGCGCCGGCACGGCGACGGCCCGCAGGGTGAGCGCCGCTACGGTGACCGCTTCCAGGGCGAACGCCGGTACGGCGACCGGCCGCAGTCCGACCGCCGCTACAGCGACCGCCGGTACGGCGACGGCGGTGGTACGCCGCAGGGTGGTCACGCCGAGCGGGGCGGCGAGTGGCGCTCCGGCGGGCGGCAGGGCGGCTTCCGGCACGAGGGCCGGCCGCACACCGACCGGCCGGTCTGGGACCGGTCCCGGGACGAGCGCCCGCGCGACGACCGGACCGCCGGGGACCGATCGGACGACCGGCAGGGTCGCCGCGACCACCGGTTCGACGGCCGGCGCCCGACCCCGACCCGCTGACCGGCGGCAACCCGCGGCCGGCGACCGGGCTTGACCGATCCGCGTCGCCGGCCGGTGGAGGCCCGCTGCCGATCCACCTCGCCGGTCGCGCGCCGACCCGCTGACCGGTCGGGCACGGCTCGATCGCCCCGGCCGGCCTCGATCTGGGCCCGGCAGGCACGGCTGGTCGAGCACGGGGCACGGGCATCCCCGGCTACGGGCTACCCGTCGGGCGCCGGGACGCTCACTGGTGACAGGCCGCCGACCAGGGCCGATGCGTCGAACCGCGCGGGCCCTGGTCGGGCTGCCGGGCGGCGAGGCGATTCGCGCGGTCGGGCATTCCTGTCGGTCGTCGCCGGTAACGTCCATGGACATGTCGAGCATGCCAAAGACGTTGTTCTGGAGCCGTACCGACGTGCCCGGTGCCGACCACGCGCTCGCCGTCGACCGCCGTGGGCTGACCGCCCGGGGCACCGCGCTCGCCGTCGACCCGATCGCCTTCACCTGCCGCTACGAGCTGCGCACCGACGAGCGTTGGGCGGCGGAGGGGCTGGAGGTGAGCTGCGAGGGCGCCGGTTGGCTGCGCACCCTGCGGTTGGAGCGGGCCGCCGGCCGCTGGCGGGCGAGCACCGCCGAGCAGGGCGACCTGGACGCGGCGCTGGCCGCCGCCGGCCAGCCCGGTGCCGGGCTGCCCGGCACCGAGGAGCCCGAGCGGCTCGCCGAGGCGATCGACGTCGACCTCAGCGCCTCGCCGCTCTTCAACACCCTTCCGGTACGCCGCCTCGGGCTGCGCGACGCCGCGCCGGGCAGTTCGCACCGGATCGTCGCGGTCTGGGTGCTGGTGCCGAGCCTCCAGGTGGTGCCGGCCGAGCAGACCTACACGGTGCTGGAGGGCGGCAACGTCCGGTTCGACAGCGAGGGCTTCACCGCCGACCTGACCCTCGACGCCGACGGCTTCGTGCTGCACTATCCCGGGCTGGCGCAGCGGCACTGACCCGTGCTGGGCGGTCAGCCGGTCAGCCGGGAGGAGTGGACCCGTCAGCCGAAAGCGGTGGGCTCGTCAGCCGGGAGCGGTGGGCTCGTCAGCCCGCCCACTCGCCGGTCACCAGGAAACGTTCGACTGTGGACCGGTACGGCGCCAGGTCGAGGCCCCGGCCGGCCACCCACCCGTCGGAATAGTACGTGTCGGTGTAGCGTTCGCCGCCGTCGCAGAGCAGCGTCACCACCGACCCGGTCCGGCCGGCGGCCCGCATCTGCGCGATCAGGGCGAACGCGCCCCACAGATTGGTGCCGGTCGACCCGCCGACCCGCCGGCCCAGCACCGCCGAGGCGACGCGCATGGCGGCCAGCGAGGCCGCGTCCGGCACCCGCACCATCCGGTCGACGACGCTCGGCTGGAAGGACGCCTCGACGCGCTGCCGGCCGATCCCCTCGATCCGGGATCCGGCGTCGGTGGTGACGGACCAGTCGGCCGAGGTCCACGCGGGATAGAAGGCCGAGTTCTCCGGGTCGACCACGCAGAGCCGGCTCGGCAGCCGACGGTAGCGGAGGTAGCGCCCGATGGTCGCGCTGGTACCGCCGGTGCCGGCACCCACCACGATCCAGTCCGGCACGGGGTGCCGCTCCAGGGCAAGCTGCGCATATATCGACTCGGCGATGTTGTTGTTGCCCCGCCAGTCGGTGGCGCGTTCGGCGTACGTGAACTGGTCCATGAAGTGCCCGCCCAGGTCCTCGGCGAGCCAGCGGGCCTCGACCACGACGGCGGCCGGATCGTCCACCAGATGGCATTTTCCGCCTTGGAACTCGATCAGCGCGATCTTCTCCGGCGAGGTGGCGGCCGGCATCACGGCGATGAACTGCACCCCCAGCATCCGGGCGAAGTACGCCTCGGAGACGGCGGTCGAGCCCGACGACGCCTCCACAATGGTGGTACACGGCCCGATCCAGCCGTTGCAGAGTCCGTAGAGGAACAGCGACCGGGCCAGCCGGTGCTTCAACGACCCGGTGGGGTGCACCGACTCGTCCTTGAGATAGAGGTCGATCCCCCACTCCCGAGGGAGCGGAAAGCAGAGCAGATGGGTGTCGGCGGATCGGTTCGCGTCCGCCTCCACCGCCGCGATGGCCTCGGTCACCCAGGCGCGTTCGGCGTCGTCGCACCGGTCGAGCTGTTCCATGACCAGGAACGTAGCAAGCCGCTCCGGTGGCCGGTCGGGTCAGGACGGGCTGAGCGGCTGGGGACGGTTCTCCCATTTCGTGGAGAGTGCGACGGCCGTCCGGGTCGAGGCGACTCCGGCGGTCCGGTTCAGCCGCAGGATGAGCTGCTCCAACTCGGCAATTGTGCCAACTCGCGCCTTGAGCAGGAACGATTCCACCCCGGCCATGAAGTAACAGGATTCGATTTCCGGCATGCCCCGGATCGCCTCCAGTACGTCGTCGGTGTCGCCGCCGGAGTCCTGCACGATGCCGATCAGCGCCGTCACGCCGAGCCCGATCGCCTCCGGTTCGACGTCGGCCCGGTAGCTCCGGATGACGCCACCGGCTTCGAGCTTGCCCACCCGCTCGTGCACGGCCGGCGCGGAGAGGCCGACCTGCCGGGCCAGTTCGGCGTACGAAAGGCGGGCATTGCCGCGCAGCAGCTCGACGAGGCTCAGGTCGATCGCGTCCACGTTCTGAGACCCTAGTCCGGGTGGTTGAACGGGCTGCCCGGGGTGCAGCATTGTTGCTGACATAGCGCTTAAATGCCGTAAATCGTCCGGCCTAACCTCACACACAGTACGTTTTCGCGTTTGCCGGACACGACACTCCGGCGGTGTTGTAATTGCCGTACGTCCCTTAAACGAAGGCTCTGGCAAGCATGTGTTCTGGGGGCGGTCCTACCAGTCCGGGGGCTTCGTAGACGCGAGGAGGGGGCTGTGGACACTGGAGATCGTCTGCTGACGCCGGGCGAGGTGGCAGCACTCTTCCGCGTCGACCCGAAGACCGTCACACGCTGGGCCGCGGCCGGGCGTATCGGCAGCATCCGAACACCGGGCGGACATCGCCGCTTCCGCGAGTCGGAGGTACGCGCGCTGCTCGAGGGTGAGGGCATGCTCGACGAGGTGGACGAGGGCATCGCGAACCGGCCGCGCAACGCCGGACCCGCCACCCCGAGTGGCCCTGGCCCGGCCGGCGCCGGAAACGTCGGCCTGCACTGAACCTCTCGCAACCTGGACGGCCCGGCGGGTGCGCTCCGGCCGCCAACCGCGGCCACGACGGACCGCACAGGGAGGTCGAGTGGATCGGCACCGGGCGGGGGCTCGGTCCCGGGGGCGGTCAGCCCCGGTCGGCCCCCAGCTCGCCGGACCAGCGCCGGAACAGGGAGTGCGGCACGTCGAGCGCGTCGAGTACCTTTCCGGCCACGAAGTCGACGAGCTGCCGGGCGGAGGCGGCGGCCCCGGCACCGTAGAAGCCGGGGCTCGCCGGCAACACCACGGCTCCGGCATCGTGCAGGGTGATCAGGTGCTCCAGGTGGCTGCGGGTGACCGGAGTCTCCCGGGGCACCACCACCACCGGTCGGTGCTCCTTGAGGTTCACCTCGGCGGCCCGTTGCAGCAGATCCTTGGAGAGGCCGATCGCGATCCCGGCGCATGCCGCCGTACTCGCCGGCACCACCACCATGCCCCTGGTCGGGTACGACCCGCTGCTCGGCCCCGCCGCCAGATCCCCGGCCGGCCAGTACGCCAGGTCGGCGCCGGCCAGGTCCCGCCCGAGCCAGGCGGCGAGGTCGTCCTTCCAGTGCGCGTCCCGGAACGGCTGGCCGGTCTCGTCCAGGATCGTCAACCGGGCCGCCCGGGAGACGACCAGGTCGACCGACTCACCCGCGTCGAGCAGCCCGCCGAGCACGGCGGCCGGATACGGCGTACCCGATGCTCCGGAGACGCCGACCACCCACGGCCTTCTCATGCCCCCCAGCCTGCCGCAAGCGTCGGAGCCGGCGCCGACCGCCCCCGGCCGCAACCTGCGGGGCAGCCGGCACGGTGACCGGATCATCACAAACCGCGAAATAGGACGTACCCGACGGCGATCACAAACACGTCGGAAGGCGCAATACTGCTCACGTCTGCCCGCGTGTTGACCCGAAGGGGGCCCCGGCATGTCCATGATCAGCTCGTGGGCGGCCGAGCTGAGGTGTCCGGTACCGGCACGCCTCTGCCCACACGCCGACGTGGTGCAGGAGTGGCTGGTCGACTGGGCGGACCGGATCATCGGCCCGCTCGACGCGGCGGCCCGGAACCGGCTCGCCAAGGGCGGCGTCGCCCGGTACGCCGGCCGGCTCTACCCGGACGCCAGCGAGGCCGACCTGCGGGTCCTCGCCGCACTCTTCACCTGGTTCTTCCTGCTCGACGACGCCTGCGACGCGACCCGGCGCCCCCGGCCGGGCGAGGTGGCCGCGCTCTGCGACGGGGTGCTGCGGCTGCTCCGGTCCACACCACCGCTGGCCGGGTCGCCACCCCGGTCCACACCACCGCTGGCCGGGTCGCCACCCCGGTCGGGGCAGCCCGTACCGGCGCCCGCCCCGGGTCGCCCGTCCTCCGCCGCCGGCCCGGTGACCCGGACCGGACCCCCGTCAGCGGCGCAGCCCCGGCCCGCGCAGCACCCGCCGGCCGTGCCGGGTGCCCGGTCGCCGAACCAGCCGGCGCCCCGGCTCACCACCCCACCGCAGAGCCGGGCGGCCAACCAGCCGGCGCCGAGGTCGGAGGCGTTCGACGGGCCGCTCCGGCGGATGCTGGCCGACGCCTGGCGTACCCCGCACCAGCGGATGTCGACGGACTGGCGGGACCGCTTCGTCGACGCCGTGGCGCACCACCTGTCCGGCGTGGTCACCGAGGCCAGCAACAAGGCGAGCGGGCGGCTGCCCGGCGTCGCCGAGTACATCCCGCTGCGCCGGGCGACCTCGGCCGCGTACGTCTCGTACGCCCTGATCGAGTTCGCCACCGGCCGACCGGTACCGGACGCGATCTACCACCACCCGGCGGTACGCGAGATCGCCTCCACCGCCAACGACCTGCTCTCCTGGTTCAACGACCTGCTCTCCCTGGACCGGGACACGGCCACCTCGGGCGGGCACAACCTGGTGCTGGCGGTGGCCCGGGAGGAGCGGATCCCGGTCGAGGCGGCGGTCGAGGCGGTGGTCCGGCGCTGGCAGCGCAGCATGCGGCGGTTCGTCGAACTGCGGGACGCCGTACCGTCCTTCGGGCCGGCGCTGGACGGGCCGCTGCGGCACTATCTGGACGGACTCGGCAACTCGGTGCGCGGCACCATGGACTGGTCCATGGAGAGCGCCCGTTACCGGGACGCCCTGCCCGCGAACCGCCCGACCGGACCGGCCGGCCAGGCCGAGCCGCACCGCCGCCCCGACCGACCGCCGAACGGCATCGGCGCCCGAGCCGAGCCGACCAGCTAGTCTT